>NZ_JSXI01000066.1 GCF_000803065.1 Sphingomonas sp. ERG5 | reverse complement strand
GATCTGGAATGTAGTAGTGACAAATTATATAATGTTGAATAAATTCAATTGATAATCGGAGTATGTTCAGGGTTTTCCTGAATCAATTCGCTGTATCATTGCATGGTAACTGTTCTCGACAGTGAGATTTTCGACTGATACGCGATAGGCACCGCCGTCATAGGAAGTTACGATCAACGCATCGCCGCAGCGTGAGAGCGAGCTGAGCCCGTTCGTGGCGATCGTCCGGCGCACCAGCCGGCCGGTCTCGAGGTCGATCTTGACCAGTGCTCCCCAGTAATCACCGACGATCACCGTCCGGTCGTCCCAGAAGCACAGCGACTTGGGCGAACGGCGACCGAGTTCGATCGAATGTGTGAGCCGCGCATCGGCGAGGTCGTAGATGTTGAGTGTGAAGTCGCGAGACGCGCTGGCAATTCGGTCACCGGCGGGTGCGATATCGACATCGTCGACGATCGCGGTATGGCCGGCGAAGCGGTGGACGATCTCACCGGAGAGCGTCCAGGAAAGCAGCCCGCCATCGGCGCTGCAACTTACCCCCAATGGATCGTGCGGATGCAGCCGCAATGCCTTGACCGCGCCGTCATGAAGCGCGTGGACGCTTACGTCCTGCCCGTCGGGCGAAATCCGGACGATCGCGCCGCTATAGCAGGCAGCGAAAGCGGCGCCTTCATGCCCGGCGCAGTGCGCGACCCGGATCGAGTTGATCGGCCCTTGTCCCAGCGGCATTTGGGCGACGGTTTCGAGGTTCGGGCCGGCGAAGATGTGGAGCCGGTGATCATGCGCGCCGGCGAGGATGCGGTCTGTGGTGGGGTCACGCGTCACTGCGTTCATCAGCACGCGACCGCCGCGTGGCGCGACGCAGGCGGTCAGCCGTGCGTCGCGATCAGTGAGGCGGACCAGTCGCACCAGCCCGTCGTCCGCGACCAGCGCGACGCTGCCGTCCGCCGCGCCAGCGGCGTCGTTGAAGCAGGCATTGCCATGGTCGCCCGGCTCACCGCCAAATTCGGCCAGCAGCTTTCCCGTGATGGCGTCCCATTGCACCACCGTGCCGTCGAAGGTTCCTGCGAGAATCGTCGCACCATCGGGCGACCAGCCGAACGAGCGCTCCCACTTAGCGTCATGCCCTTCGAGCGCGATTTTTCGCGCGAAACCCTGCGCGTCCCAGACGATGATCTTCTGGTCATAGGCGCAGGACAATATGTCGCCGGTGACGGGTGAAATCGCGACTTTCTTGATTCCGGACCCATGCGCGTCGATCTGGCCGACCGCGCTGCCGTCGCGGCTGTCGAAGATGCGGATCACGCCATCGTCGCAGCCGAGAACAACGCGGTGGTTGAGGACATCGACCGCGCATGTGTCGGTCTCGGTTTCGAACGGACCCCAGGTGCGCAGCAGCGCGCCGCTTGCGAGGTCCCATTGCCGCAGCGTCATGTCGTCGCCCGAGGAATAGATCAGGCCGTCGTGGTGGGTAACCGAAAGCACATCCTTCTCATGTCCTTCGATCACGCGCCGGATCGCGCCGGTGGCGAGGTCCCAGACGATGATCCGTCGGTCACGCGAGGCGGAAAGGCCGGTCTCGGCATCGACGAAGGTAAAGCATTCGACATCGTCGCTGTGCCCGCGCAGCACCCGCACCCGCAGCCGCTCATGCAGGTCCCAGATATGGATGTCATAGTCCGACGATGATGACGCTGCATAAGTCCCCGCGACGTTGACGGTGACATGGTTGGCGAGGTGGCGGTGATAGCCGAGCAATTCGACGCTGCCGGTGTCGAGATCGAACAACGAGACCGCGCCGTCATAGGCGGCCGCGACGACCGCCGCGCGTCCGGGGACGGCGGCGACCGACGTCACCGGGCCGCGATGGCGCGTGAAACTTTCGGCGGCAATCGTGGCAGGGCGAGGATCGAGCATCGGCGGCACCTATGATGTGAGGAGCGGGGAGCGCAGGTCGCGCAGATCCTTGCCGGCAAGATCTTCGCTTAGCGGCGTGCCGGCGAGCGCGTCGGCGAGTTCGTCGAGATTGGTGACCACGACGCCGAGATTGACCGGGCCGCGTTTGTGACACGTCGGGGCGAGTGACGCGCGGCCCTCGACGCCGAGAAAGGCGAGAATCCGCGCGATCTGGTGCGGATCGGCGAGCGCTTCATAATCGGCATCGAGCCAGTCTTGCCCAGCGGCCAGGAGCTTAGCCTCCAGCCCGGCGTACCAGGTGGCGTTGCGGTCGACATGCCGCAGGAGATCGTCGGCTGCGACGCGGATCGCGGGAAGCGCGGCGTCGGGGGATGGGTCGTAACTCTCCCAGACGCCAGTGCGGGTCGCGATCTTCTCCGAGACATAGGTGCGCAAGCGGTTGCGGCGGCGGAGCAACAGTTTGCGGACTGAACGGTCGTTGAGGAGTATCTCGACGGCATCGGGATTCTCGCCGAGGTTGATCTTGAAGCCGATGGCGCGCGCATCGCGGTTCGAATTCCAAACTCGGTCGAGGAAGGTCAGAGGATCGTTGTCGCGTTCGGCAACGCTACCAAATGCGCCGCGCCGGTCGCGAGCGCGATGGACGCCGCCGGGGTTGAACAGCCCATGGTGACACAGAATGTCGGGGTGCGCGTTGAGCAGGCCGCACAGCAGGTTGCTTCCCGTCCGCGGCGCGGCGAAGATCACGAAGCGCCCGGCCGCGCGCTGTGTCACGACACAGCCACCGCTTCGATGCGACCTGCTTCAAGCAGGAAGCCCTCGCCAAAGGCCCTGACGCGGAAATCGTCCGGAAGCGCGCCCAGGCTGTCGCGGACGCCACGGTCGGCCGCCTCGGCGGTGCCTGCGCGCACGAACACCGTCATCGCATCGGCCAGACCCTGGCGGAGGAACGAACGAAGCAGCATGGGCCCGCCTTCGACCAGCAGGCTCTCGATCCCGTGCTCGTGGAGCGACGCGAGCGGTTCCTGCAGATCGTGGCTGGCCATCGTCAGCGTCACCACATCGTGATCGACGCCCTTGTGCGAACTCACGACGAAGGCGCGCGCGCCGGGGGGGATGTCACAGGGGTGCGAGCCTGCAAAGACTACCCGGCTCGGCTGGCGGCGCGGCTCGCGACCCAGCCGCTCGGCGCGGACAGTGAGCCGGGGTCGATCGAGATTCCAGGTACGTCCACCGACCGCGATCGCATCATAGCGTTCGCGCAATTCATGAACCCTATGCCAATCGGCGCAGCAGGAAATGTTGCCGGCATGCGCAAGCCCGACATCCGATCCGCCGGCATCCTCCGCGGCGAAATTGATGTGAATAAAAGGCCGCCCCATTTGTTTCCGCCCGCCTCTCCAATGCCGGAATCCGGCAAAATTCTATTTTTATCTCAGCAAGAAACTCGCAGCGTAGGTCATGTATAGATGGGAATTATAACGGGCATAAGATCCCTAATAAGATGGTTACGTTGTGCAGATGCTCCGAAGATGTCGTCAGACTACTCGTCTGATCTGGAATAAATATAGTCAAAAGGATCCAAATTGGATATATTGACTGATGACCACTCGATAAGGGGTGCATTTCAAGGTGATTAATAAGGATTATCCTGGACTCCTGGTAATGAGGTGGGCGAAAGCGCTGCATGGCTGCGGCCTGTGAGCATCCGTTCCAGGTGCGTCGGCGCCCGGATCGCAGCGTTGCGCTTTCGGATCGGCTCTCGGCGGCGCGGGGGCGGAGGAAGAGTGTGATCCTCCATCCGCTGCAGAAAGAGGATCAGTCTGAGCAACAAGGTTCGCGGCCATGTGCTCAAATCGGCTCACAGATTGTGACACGGGAGCGGCCCAACATGGTCGAACATGGTCGACTCCAGGTGAACCTTTGGCTTTGAGACTTTCAATTCAATCGATAGCCAAAGGCACGAATTGCGAAGTCTCAGGGATGCGTCTCAGCGAGATTCGAACGTGCGGCCTATGGTTTAGGAAATCGCTGCCCTCAAGGATTGCGGAACGGCCGCTCCTTGAAGGCTGCGGAAATTTGTCGCGACGACGCAGAGCAGCCTGTTTGTCGGTATATCCAGGCAATTATCTATCTGCTCCGCGCGCCTGACTCCCGGCGGCAGCCTAGGTGCCTGGGTGCGGTATTCCCTGGCTTGAGGGGAATCCATGTGCGTTTCGACCGTGGGGATATCCTCTTACGAGGCGGGATGGAATCACACTGCGATGCGTGTCGATAATGCGGCTTCGAGCGGGCGGAAATCGGTCCATTCGCTGACATCGAAGCTCTGCGGGATGAAGTTCCAGCGATGCAGGAAATTGGTGAAGTCCTGAAGCGCGGTGAGCGATTGCTCGGCGAGATCTGTCCTGAGCCGGGTCTGGGCATCGTCACCATAAGCGATCGATACCCAATATTCGCTCGAATTGGTCTCGCGGGCGAGATAGCGGCGGACGTCGGAGGCGTGATCCTGAGCCCATGCTTCGGCGCGCAGCACCTGTTCCACGATGGTGACCGCCGCATCGAAATGATTGTCGAGCAGATTACCGTCCACCGCCAGCGTTCGCGGTGTGCCGTTATTGGCGCGAATCAGGGGTTCCGGATGCGCGCCGGTGTCGATCACCGTGGTCAGCCCGAACTGGTTGGCGACTTGCGCGCCATGCACGCCCTTGAGGAAGATCGCATCGACCTCGCCGCGCAGCAGCGCGACGACCTCCAGATTGTTGGCGCGGGCGCGGCTGGTGGAGCGCCCGCGATAGGCCAGCGTACCGTTCACATTCTCGGCGGACTGGTCGCTGTAATGGCTCTCGATGTCCTGATCGACCAGCTCGACATCGGCGACGTTCAGTCCCTCGAGACTCAGCGCATTCTCCAGGCCGCGGATCGCCTGCGCGCGCGTGAAGTCGATTTCGACATTCTTCCAGTTGGGTAGGCCGAAACGGCGCCCTTTCAGGTCGCGCACGCTCTCGATGCCGGACTCCGGCGTGGTCAGGATCAACTGCGTCTCGTCCGCCCAGGACAGACCGATGACGCGCGTATCGCGGCCGCGTGCCCTGGCGCTGATCGCGGGGATATTGCCGCCATGGCGCACCGAATTCTGCACCGTATGGCTGAAGTGCGATTCGCGCGTGGCGAAGTCGTTGGATTCAAGCAGCGAGGCGACCTTGGTGCCCTGAGCGCGGAACGCGTCCTCCAGCCAGCCTTGTTGAAGCGCGATGCCAAGGCCGGTCGGGACCGGGCAGCGGGTGTACCAGAGCGTGTCGAGCGTATTGGACATGGCAATGCTTCCTTCGTCAGGCGACGGGATCGAGGACAGGTACGGTGACAGCGACATCATTCGTTTGTTGCAGGATTTGCGGGCGCGGCAGATGGAGATGCCCACGCAGCGTCGTGCTGTCATACTCCGTGCGAAACAGGCCGCGCCGCTGCAGCTCCGGCACCACCAGGTCGACGAACTCGGTCAGCGAACTGGGCAGCAGTGGCGGGATCAGGTTGAAGCCGTCCGCCGCATCTCGCTCGAACCAGTCCTGAATCTGATCGGCAATGTCGGATGGCGTGCCGATCGCGACGCGGTGGCCGCGTACCGCGTTGAAGCGCAGGAAAAGCTGGCGAATGGTCAAATTCTCGCGCTGCGCGAGCGCGGTAAGCTGCCGCCAGCGGCCCTTGCCATTCTCCGGTTCGGGCAGGTCGGGCAGGGGGCCATCCAGCGGATAGCCGCTCACGTCCTGGCCCATCAGGTTGAGCTCGCCGGAGAAATCGACCGCCGATTCCAGCGCGGCGAACTTGTCCTGGGCTTCCTGCCTGCTGCTGCCGATCGCGAACGACAGGCCGGGCATGACCTTCAGCGTGTCGGGGTCGCGGCCATGGCGCGCCATGCGGCCCTTCACATCGGCATAGAAGCTCTGCGCTTCCTCGATGAACTGCGCCGCGGCATAGATCATCTCGGCATATTTGGCCGCGAAGTCGCGGCCGACCTCGGAATTGCCCGCCTGGACGAAGACCGGGTGGCCCTGGATCGGCCGCGCCGTGTCGAGCACGGTGCTGATCCGGAAATGCTTGCCCTGATGCTTGACCGGATGGACATGGTTTGAATTGAGATAAATGCCGCTTTCCCGGTCGGCATGTTCGAACGCATCGTCTTCCCAGCTGTCCCACAGTGCGCGGGCGACATCGACGAACTCCGCGGCACGTTCATAACGGTCGGCATGGCTCAGCGGCTGATCGACGCCGAAGCTCTTCGCCGCGCCATCCGCGAGCGAGGAGACGATGTTCCAGCCGATCCTGCCGCCGCTGATATGATCGAGCGAGGCAAAGCGGCGGGCAAGCGCATAGGGTTGCTCGAAATTGGTGTTCACCGTCGCCACCAGGCCGATCCGGCTGGTGACGCTGGCCAGCGCTGCGGTGAGCGTCAGCGGCTCGAAATCGAGAAAGGCGTGGCGACGCTCGATCCCCTTGGTGCTGTCGCCGCTCTGCCCGGCGAAATCGGCGAAGAAGGCGGTGTCGAGCTTGCCGCGCTCGGCGGTGCGCACCAGGTCGGCCCAATAGTTGAAATCGGGCCGGCCGCTCTTCGCGGAGCCCGGCTGGCGCCAGGCGCCGGGATGATGCCCATGGCGCGTCAGGAAGACGCCGAGCGCGAGTTGCCGCTTGCTGCTGGTCACAGGCCTTACTCCGCGGCCTGCGCAGCCGGGGTCTCGTCGCGGATCGTGCCGTCATCCTCGACATAGGTGTCGGCCGGGACGAGCTTGCTCATCCGCCATTGCTGCTGCAGCACGCCTGGACCGAAGGGCTTCGACCCGCCAAGTGCTTCGCCGAGAATCTGGAACTGAGCGCCTTCCTCGAGCAGCACGATCGTATCGGTCAGGTCGCGAATGCCCTTCCAGCTCCAGATCGTCGCACCGCCATTGGCTTCGATGATGCCGGGCACCTGGCGGTCGTTCGCGATAGAATCGAGAATGAAATCGACTTCGGGCTGGCGGCGGTTGATATAGACTGGCAGTTCGGCGGTGAAGCGGAAGCGGCGGTTCGGCACATAGAGCAAGGGGAGCGTGCTGTGCGCCTGCGAATAGGCGCCGAGGTGCGGCGTATGAACATGGCTGACCGCCTGCACCTCGGGATGCGTGCGGAACAGCTTCACATAGCGCGCGGTGCCGCCGGGAGGATTGCTCCAATAGCTGTTGCCGTCGAAATCGATCACGCCGATCTTGGGCTTGTCCGGATCTTCCTGCCAGAAGCCCTGATAGTTCAGCGTGACGAGCTTGTCCTCGCCAGGAATGCGGACGCCGTAGAACAAGGTACCGCTCGGCGAGATGGTGCGCGTTTCGCGCAGCAGGCGGAAAGCACGGGAGGTTTCCTTTTCGGCCTCGACGATGAAGGCGATGGCGGCGGACGAAAGGCCGGGCAGTTCGGACATGGCGATGATTCCTTTATGCGAGGGCGGGGGAATTCTGGCTGGCGTTGAGTGCCAGTGCTGCGTCGAGC
The DNA here is from genome assembly GCF_000803065.1 of Sphingomonas sp. ERG5. Classification (GTDB taxonomy): domain Bacteria; phylum Pseudomonadota; class Alphaproteobacteria; order Sphingomonadales; family Sphingomonadaceae; genus Sphingomonas. Next base: position 64,472 of record NZ_JSXI01000066.1, on the reverse strand, counting down.
GGGCGGCGATCGACCCAGTCCTCGAGCGCGAAATCCGCGTCGAGAAAGCCGTAGGTGAAGAGGAATTTCTTCTGCTGATCGAGCAGTTCGAGCCGCTCGGTATCGAGCGTCGGGTGCAGCCCTTCATGCAGCCGGCCATAGGCCCGATCGACCGCTTCCGGGCTGCCTTCGGTTTCGAATTCCAGGATCTGGCGCAGCCTGCCAGGCTCCGCCGCGACATGGTCGGCGGCGCGCAGCGTCACGGCGAGGAAACGCACCAGCAGGTCGAAATGATCGTCGATCAGGCTCTGGTGGACCGTGATCGGTCGCGGCGTGCCGTTGTTCACGCGGAAGCGGCGATCGGGCAGGGCGTCGAGATCGACCGCGACCACCAGCCCCGCCGCGCGCGCACCGTCGAGTGCGGACGCGCCTTTGACGTAGATCGCATCGACCTTGCCCGCGACCAGCGCCTCGATCGGCCAGAGCCGACCGAGCCCGCTGCGGCGAGGGCCGAGATCGCGCCCGCTGCCGCCGATGTTGCGCAGCCGATCCGCCACTTCCACCAGCTCGACATCGTCGAACGACAGGCCGGCCGAGGCGAGCACGCCCTTATAGCCGTGCAATGACATGCCGCGTGCGATGCTGGTGCCGCGGACATGCGCGGGAATGTCGTTGCGGCTCCAGCCGGGCAGGGCGAGGCGGCGGCCTTTCAGGTCGGCCGCGCTGCGGATGCCGGTATCGGGACGGGTGAGGATCAGCTGGCTTTCCTCGATCCAGGTCAGGCCGACCAGCCGGGTCGGCTCGCCCTGCGCGCGCGCCGCGATCGACAGCATGTTGCCGCCCTCGCGGATCAGCGTCGGCAGGCGGTGGTCGTAATGATGCCGGCCAAGTTCGGAGCCGGATTCCTGCAATGTACGCAGTGCGATGCCGTCGGCGGCGAAGGCTTCGCTCAGCCAGCCGAGCTTATAGGCAATGCCGGTCGCGGTCGGCACCGGGCAGCGCGTGAACCAGATCTCGGCGGGAAGAGTGTCTGCTGCTGGGGAACGGTCGAGCGTTGTTGCCATGCTGGTCTTTCCTCGCGGCGTTTACGTGCCGGAAGATCAGCAAGGGGCGTGCCAGACGACCCGTGAAGGGGCGATGGGCAATGGGGCGTGCGCAGGCCGCCTGTATTGCGCGATATTCAGCAGAATCCGTGCTGAGTTTTCAGCGAACCTGGTTCGATTCGGATCAGATCAGGCCGAAATTCTTGAGATGAGTCCGCACCACATTGCGCGTGATGCCAAGCGCTGCGGCGGTCTTGATCTGATTGGAGCCGCACAGATGGAACGTCTCGGTCACCACGGCGCTGACCAGCCGGTCGAGCATCGCATGATGATCGCCATCGAGCAGCCTGGCGACGAGCGGGCGGACGATTTCCTCCAGTGCGGTGCCCGCCAGGGTCGGCACAACATCGGCCTTATCCTGATTGTCATCCGCGGCTAGGGCAGGCGGATAGAATGCAATGCCCTGGCCGGTCGGCAGTCCGAGATCCTCGATCTGGATCAGCCCGTCCTGATTGACCAAAGTGGCGCGGTAGATCGCATTCTCCAGCTCGCGGATATTGCCCGGCCAGCCATAATGATACAGCGCCTCTTCGGCCGCCGAGCTGAGGTCGAGCCGCCGCGGCTGGATCTTGTCGCCGTAAACCTGAAGGAAATGGCGCGCGAGCGGCAGGATGTCGGCGCGCCGCTCGCGCAGCGGCAACAGCGGCAATGTCACCACCTGAAGCCGATAGAACAGGTCCGGGCGGAACGCGCCGGTCGCCACTGCATGATGCAGGTCGACATTGGTGGCGGCGATCACGCGGACATCGAGCGGGATCGGCGTGCGCGACCCGAGCCGTACCACTTCGCGCTCCTGCAGCACGCGCAGCAATTTCACCTGCAGCGAGAGAGGCAGATCACCCAGCTCGTCGAGGAACAGGGTCCCGCCATTCGCAGCCTCGAACCAGCCGGCGCGGGCGGCATGGGCGCCGGTATAAGCGCCCCGCTCATAGCCGAACAGCTCGCCCTCGATCAGCGTTTCCGAAAAGGCGCCGCAATTGACCGCGAGGAACGGCCCCTGCGCGCGGTCGCTGAGCGAATGGACATAGCGTGCGACCAGTTCCTTGCCGGTGCCGATCTCGCCGATCACCAGGATGTTCGCCTCACTCGGCGCGGTTCGCTCGATCAGCGGCACCAGCGCGCGCGAGCGCGGGTCAGAGAAGATGAAGGCGCGGGCGCGAGCCCCCACCGCATGATGTTTGTCGGAGTCGAACGACAGCACGGAGCGCCCCCCAGGGTGCCTCGTTGCTGAGAGTCCGACGTCGATCCGCTCTGCGATATCGTCGTGCGGGATTGCGACCATGGGTTCCTCCCGATCAGACCGGCAGGATAGCAGCAATACTCCTATCGGTTAAGTAGGAATTCAATGGCGCGACCTAGCTCAGCTATCCGAGGTGATCACCGACTCCGCCCGGACCCCGGCGCGGCGGCGCAGCGCGGCGTCGAGCGGGCGGGTGTCGATCCATTGCCCGACATCCACACGCGCATCGAGGAAGCCGTGTAGCCACAGGAAGTTAGCCTGGGAACGCAGCATCTCGACGCGGTCGGCGGAGAGGTCGGGATGGAGTGAGCGATGGAAATCGTCGCGATAAGTCGCCTCGACCGCGGCGATCCCGGCGAGCGTTTCATGCGCCAGAATGTGCTTCAGTTCCGCCAGATTGGTCGAGGCCCAGTCGGCGGCGCGTAGCGTCTGTTCGAGGAAGCGCACCACCAGGTTGAAATGATGCTCGATCATATGCTCATGCACCGTGATCGGCCGCGGCGTGCCGTTATTCACTCGCGCGAGCCGGCTGGGATAGGCGTCGAGATCGATCGCCACCGACAGCCCGAGCCGCGCCGCGGTCTCGGCCGCCGCCGCGCCCTTCACATAGACCGCATCGACTCGTCCGGCGGCGAGCCATTCCAGCCCGAGCCATAGCCGGCGCATGCCCTGCGCGCTTGGTTGCTCCACTGGCGGGGCGGGGACATCGACCAGCCTGACATCCTCCAGGTCGAGCCCGCCCAGCGCCAGCGCGCTCTTGATGCCGTGGAGTGCCATGCCGCGGGCAATGCTTTCCCCGCGCGTGCGCGCGAAGCCGGGCAGCGCGAAGCGCAGGCCGTGCAGGTCGGCTGGTTCCAGCACGCGCGTGTCCGGCCGGACCATGATCGCCTGGCGCTCGTCGATCCAGGTCAGGCCGATCACGCGTGTCGGTGCGCCCAGCGCGCGGGCGGCGAGTGCCTGGATATTGCCGCCCTCGCGAAACAGATATTGCGCCTGCCGTTCGGGGTCGGACGCGACAAGGTTGAGCCCGGCCTCACGCACGCGCTTGGTGGCGATCCCGTCGCGCCCGAACTCTTCGCTCATCCAGCCCAATGCCCAGGCGACGCCCGACGCGGCGGGAACCGGGCAGCGGGTGAGCCAGATACAGTCGGGCTGGTCTTGGGCCGGTGTCGCGCGGCGTCCGGACATTCGGCTCATCTCCTGCCTCAGAGCGCCCTGCTCGCAGGAGCGGACGCATGGTTTGTTACGGTATCAGCAAACGACGTGCCAAGTCGCACCATGGGCATTTCATGCGGTTGCAGTGCGGATCACCGCTGCATTTCGCGCAGTTGCGGACGGTCCACTGCGCGAAATTGCGCAGTGCGAACCGCGCGTCCGGCCCGTCCTCACGCTCCCCCTCTAACGCGCGGCGCTTGGCACGCGAAGTGCATCGCGCCACGACAAAGGAGCTTCACGACGTGGCGAGTGCAAAGTCCGGAAATCCGACATCATGGGCCCGCTGGGCGATCGGCGTTGTCGTGCTGGTCCTGCTCGCCGGCTTGATCCTGTTCCAGTTTCGAGGCCCGGCAAGCGCCGGCGGCGCCCGGACCGTGACGATCGCCGGCATCGCCTATCCCTATCAGGGTGGGCAGACCTATAATGGCCTGACCGGCGTGGTGATCGAGCAGGGCTGGCTCAAGGAGCAACTCGCCAAGCAGGGGGTACAGCTCGCCTTTACCCCGGTCCCGACGGCAGTCGGCGGGCCGCTGATCAATGAGGGCTTTTCCGGCAAGCGTATCGACTTTGCCTCCTATGGCGATTTCCCCGCGATCATTGCCGTGTCGGGCGGGGTGCCGCTGAAGCTCGTGGCGCCGATCGGGCAGGGGCAGAACAGCTATCTGGTGGTGCGCAACGGCCTTGCCGCCGGGAGCATCGCCGATCTGAAAGGCAAGCGTATCGCGCTGCATCGCGGTCGGCCATGGGAGCTGCCCTTTTCGAAACTGCTCGATGCCAATGGGCTGAAACTCAGCGACTTCACCATCGTCAACATCAATCCCGCTGCGACCCCGGCAGCGCTGGCGTCGGGCAATGTCGATGCGACTTTCCTGCTCTCTGACGGATTACTGCTTGAGCAAAAGGGCATGGGCCGGGTGATCTGGTCGACCAAGCAGGCGCCGGCCGACTGGAAGATGCGCGCGGAACTGTTCGGCCGCGGCGATTTCGTCGACGGTAATCCGGCGCTGACTCAGCTGGTGGTGGATGCTTATGTCCGCGCGGCGGCCTGGTCGGCGCGGGAGGAAAATCGTCCGGCAGTGATTCACGACGCCGCACGCGGGACCATGCCCGAGGCGATCATCGCCAGGGATTATGCCGAATCCAATATCACCTGGCGCGAGCGTTTCTCGCCGCTCTTCAATGCCGATGTCGCGGGCCATTACCGCTCGGTCGCGGCCTATGCCTTTGATCGCGGGCTGGTGCGCAGCCAGGTCGATGCCGGTAAGCTGCTCGACGATCGCTTCGTGACCCAGGCGCTGCGCAATCTGAAGCTCGACGGGTTCTGGACGCCAAGCAACGCGGCGGCAGACAAGCCCGGGCCGGCTCCGGCGGCGCGCTCCTGATGGCCGGGACGGCGTTTCCCGTTCTGCCGCCGGCTCATCGCCGGGCTGGGCAGTCCCGGCTCGCTTCACTGTTTGCACCGGCCGCACTGCTTGCGCTGTGGCAATTGGCCTGCCTCAGCGGCCGGTTTCCCGCGCAGGTGCTGGTGCCGCCAAGCGACGTGGCGCGCGCGCTCTGGTCGCTCGCGGTGAGCGGGGAGCTTGAGCGCCATATCGGCGAGAGCCTGTTCCGCCTGACCGCCGGCTTTGCGATCGGTGCGATCGCCGGGCTGATCTTCGGCGCGGCGATCGCGCTGTCGCGGCTGGCCGAAGCCGCGCTGGCGCCGTTCTTCCTCGCATTGTGGCAAGTGCCGGTGATCGCTTTCGTGCCGATGCTGGTGATCTTTCTCGGCATCGATGAGCCGTTCAAGATCGCGATCGTCGCGCTTGCGACTTTCTTCCCGGTCGCGCTGGCGACCTTTGACGGCGTACGCGGCGTGCCCAAGGCGTGGTTCGATGTGGCGCGGGTCTATCGTACGCGGCTGCCCGACCTCATCTGGCGGATTCTGATCCCGGCGACCGTGCCGTCGGTGCTCACCGGCCTGCGCATTGCGCTGACCCGCGCCTGGGTGGTGCTGGTCGCGGCGGAACTGCTCGCGGCGGACAGCGGCATCGGCCAGATGATGGAAATGGGCCGCCAGCTGTTCCGCATCGATGTGGTGCTGGCTGGCGTGGTGGTGAGCGGGCTGATCGGCTTTGCGCTGGATCGCGGCGCCAAGGCGGTCGAACGCCGCGCGACGCGCTGGAAAACGGCATGAATGCGCTACTCTCCCGGCCATGGCGCCGCATCGCGATCGGTCTGATAGTCCCGGCGCTGTTCCTGATCTGGTGGCAGCTGCAGGCGACATCCGGCGACGCACGCGCGCTCGCCTTCGCACCGCTCGGATCGATTGGCGCCACGTTCGTCGAGCTAAGCGAGAATGGCTCACTCCTGTCCGACATGGTGTCGACCCTGTCGCGCAGCCTGACCGGCCTGGTGATCGGTGGCACGCTCGGCATTGCCACCGGCGTCGCCATGGCGATCTGGCGGTCGCTTGACCGGGTGCTCGGGCCATTGCTCCATTCGATCCGGCAAGTGCCGATGATCGGCTGGCTGCCGCTGATCGGGCTGTGGTTCGGCACCGGCCAGGGATCGGAGCTGATCGTGGTGAGCCTCTCCGCTTTCTTCCCGACCATGCTCAACAGCTATGAGGGCGTGGCGCATGTCGAGGGACGCTATCTCGATGTCGGGCGAGTCTATGGCTTCACCGCGCTGCAGCGCTTTCGTCTGATCCTGCTGCCCGCCGCCATGCCGCTGATCCTGACCGGCGTGACGCAAGGGCTCGCCTTTGCCTGGATCACTTCGATCGCGACCGAGATATTGCTCGGCACCGGCGGCGGGCTCGGCGTGACCATGCAACTGGCCCAGACTCAGCAGCGGCTCGACGTGATCCTGGTCGCGATCATCGCCACCGCGATCCTCGGCTTTGTCATCAACCATTTGTTCCTGCGCCTGCGCCGCTATCTGCTGCGCTGGCAGGCCATATCCCTTTGATCAGGAGACCGGCATGATCCCGGAAGCCCGGCCGCAATTTTCGCCGCACAACGCCATCGCCGCGCATGGCGCGCTGTCGATCAGCGACCTGCACAAGAGCTTCACCATCGGCGGCGCGCCGATGCCGGTGCTTGAGGGCATCAACCTGACCGTGAAGCCCGGCGAATTCGTCAGCATCGTCGGTGCGTCCGGCTGCGGCAAATCGACCTTGTTGCGGCTGATCGTCGGGCTGGACGATGAATATCATGGCGAGATCCGCCTCGACGGCGAGCGCGTCGCCACCACCAGCCTCGATCGCGGCATCGTATTCCAGGACCACCGGCTATTCCCCTGGATGACGCTGGAACAGAATATCGAACTGGCCCTGCTCAACACCGACACGCCCAGGGCGCGGCGCGCGCAGATCGTCGCTGATCATATCGCGCTGGTGAATTTGAAGGGCTTCGAAACTGCCTATCCACACCAGCTTTCGGGCGGCATGGCGCAACGAGCGGCGATCGCCCGCGCGCTGGTGACCGAACCAAAATTGCTGCTGCTCGACGAACCGCTCGGCGCGCTCGATGCGTTGACCCGGGTGCATGTGCAGAATGAATTGCAGCGCATCTGGATGACTCAGCGCTCGACTATGCTGATGGTCACGCATGATGTGGAGGAGGCGCTGTATCTCGGCGACCGCGTGGTGGTGATGGCGCCCAATCCCGGACGCATTCGCCGCATCGTCGATGTCGATCTGCCGCACCCACGCGACCGCGCCGCGCCGCTGCTTCACCGGCTGAAGGACGAGATCCTCGCCGAACTGACCGCATCGCCAAGCGCGCCGGCCAATCTGGTGCGCTTGCCCGGCCGGGAGGAACGCTGATGCCGCGCCAGCCCGATCATCCCGTCGCGCCCCTGTTCGTCGATCGCTGGTCACCGCGCAGCTTCACCGCGGAGCCGGTGCCTGACGACGTACTGCTCAGCGCGTTCGAGGCGGCGCGCTGGGCGCCCTCCGCATCCAATGTCCAGCCCTGGCGCTTCCTGGTCGCGCGGCATGGCGATGCGCATTGGCAGGAATTTGTCGAGTTGCTCGCGCCGCGCAATCGGCTCTGGGCAGGGCAGGCATCGGCGCTGGTCGTCATTCTCTCCGCTTTCTGGGTCGAGCGGCAAGGCGCCGTGGTGGAGAATGGCTCGCGCAGTTTCGATGCCGGGGCGGCCTGGACCAATTTCGCGCATCAGGCGCTGCTGCTCGGCTGGCATACCCATGGGATCGGCGGGTTCGACCGCATCGCCGCGCGCGAGCGGCTCGAGGTTCCGGAGGATTATAGCATCGAGGCGATCGTCGCGATCGGCCGGCAGGCCGGGATCGACACGCTTCATGCCGATTTTCACGCCGCCGAAAGCCCGAACGGGCGGCGGCCGATCGATCAGACGGTGTTCGCCGGACGGCTCGGGCTGTCCGCCTTTACCGGCGAAAGGAACGCCGCATGACCATTTACAGCTATTGGCAGATCGACGTCACAGACGCCGCGACGCGCTCCGAAATCGGCGCGCGGCCGCGAACGCCGACCCTCTTCCGTGATGTGCGGACGCGCGCGATCAACCGCTATGATTATTATGCCCAGATCGCCCAGGCGGCGGCCCAGACCGCGTTCGATGGCGTCTTCTTCCCCTATCGCCCGGACTCCGACGACAGCCGGACCGTGGCGGCGGCGATCGCGCGCGAAGTGCCCCGGCTCGCACTGATCCCGGAATTCCCCACCTCGGTCGGCTCGGCAGTCTATGCCGCGAAACAGGCCGTGAGCTTCCAGCGACTGGCCCATGGCCGGCTCGGCTGGGCGATCGCGCCGCCGGCCGATGCGGCCATACGCGCCAGCGACGGCGATCACGTGCCGGACGACCAACTCGTGGACCAGATCGAAGAATTCCTGACCGTCGCGCGCGGCGTGCACGGTACCCGGCCATTCTCCTTCACCGGTACGCATTTCGAAGTGCAGGGCGGGGGCTTCGAGGCGCCGCTCAATCGCGTGGCCTTTCCGCGCGTGTTCCTTCAGGGCGAGGATGAAGTCGCGTTGGCGCTGTCGGCGCGAGCCGCCGATGTGCATCTGTTCGGCGCTGCGTCGGTCGCGACACTGCGCGGCCGGATCGCGCAGCTGGAAGCGCTGGCGTCGGCGCAAGGCCGCTCGGTCGACACTGGCGTGATCCAGCAGCTCGTTGCGCGCGAGACCGACGATGAGGCTCGGCAGGATGCGGCACGCGCCGGCGTCGCCGCGCCAGCGATCATCGGCGATTATGACTCGGTCGCCGCACGGCTGGCCGAGCTCGCCGGCCTTGGCCTCACCCATATCGTGCTGGGTGCGCCGTCCTCGCTCGAGGAAGCCTATCGCATTGGCCAGCATGTGCTTCCCCGCTTCCGCGCGCTGACCGAAACCGCGCGCGCCGCTGCCTGAGAGGTTCCCATGACGATCGATTTCTACTGGCGACTGCCGACCCATGGCTGCCATGGCAGCATCCGCCACAGTGCCTATGACCGCGGCGACTGGTCGCCGCTCGGCGCGCACAATGTCGCGCCGGGCCTCGACCGCTACGGCGAGGATGATGGCTTTCGCTATATCGACCATCTCGCGGAGATCGCGAAAGCAGCGGAGAGCGCGGGCTTTATCGGCGGGCTCATCCCGTCCTTTCCCAATACCGATGATCCCTGGGTGATCTCGCCGCTGCTGGCGCGCGAGACGAGCAGCTTCCGCTTCATGATCGCGTTCCAGCCCGGTTTCCTCAATCCGGTGCATGCCGCGCGCATGGCGGCGAGCCTGCAGCGCGCGACCGGCGGGCGCACCGTGTTCAACATCATCACCGGCGGCGGCGGGCCGGCGCAGCTCTGGTGGGGCGACAGCTTCAGCCATGACGATCGCTATGGCCGCACCACGGAATTCCTCGATGTGTTCAAGGGCGTGTGGAGGGGCGGGGGCTTCTCCTATGACGGCCGCTTCTACCAGGTCGCGGATGGCGGCCTCTCGCCGCTGCTGGCGGCGGAGGAAATTCCGGAGATCTGGTTCTCCGGCTCATCCGATGCGGCGCTCCAGTCGGCCTCGAAACATGCCGATTATTATCTCTCCTGGCTCGAGCCGTTCGACCAGCTGACCGATAAGTTCGCGCGCGTGAAGGAACGCACCGCCGCGCTGGGCCGCGAACAGAAATGCGCCGTGCGCGTCGATCTCGTCGCACGCGCGACCGAGAAGGAGGCCTGGCGCGACATTCGCGCCGGCTTCGAGAATCTGACCGAAGAACGCCGCGCGCAGGGGCGGGGCGGCCCGACGGATTCGGTCGGCGCGGCGCGCCAGCAGGCGCTGAAACCCAGCGAGGCGCGGCGCTATGACGAACTGATCATCGCGCCCAATCTATGGGGTGGCTTCAACCTGCTGCGCGGCGGTCCGGCGCTGGGTATCGTCGGCAGCTATGAACAATGCGCGGCAAAGCTCGACGAACTGATCGCGCGCGGCACCGATGCCTTCATCCTCGCCGGCACGCCGCATCTGGAAGAAGCCTATCGCATCGGCGAGGAAGTGCTGCCGTTGCTGGGCCGCCAGGCGGAGGCATTGCTGCACGCCGCCGAGTAACGGCGGCTCATGGCTACGGGAGGCCCATCGACAGCCATCGACCCATTTTTTCGAGCACTAAAAGCAGCCGGGTCGGGAGTTCAAAGTCCCTTAATTCTCGTCTGCCAGCGCTGAATGATGGCCTCACCAGCCGTTTCGCCGCCTTGGCCGTTCGAACTCAGATAGACATCGACGGGAAAGCCACGGTTCGCCAGAACCTCGACCGCTTCGGCGATGACGGCATTGATGATGAAGGCGCCGGAGATCGTCGAAGTCGGCGCCATCGCCAGACCATTCGGCCCGACCTGAAGCGAAGCATCTCCATACGCAGCGCCATTATCCAGGACGATATCGGTGAGTTCGAAGAGCCGTTTGCCCGAGGGGTGACGGGAAGACACCTGCTGAGTGTGCTGCATCGAGGTCAAGGCAATCGTCGTCGCGCCGCGGGCTTTGGCGGCCATCGCCATCTCGATCGAGTAAGCGTTGCGCCCTGAATTTGAGGCGATGAAGACGACATCCCCTGGGCCGATGTCGTACTCGGCGATGATTGTGTCCGCTCGCCCGACCTCGCGTTCAGCCAAAGAGGATTGCGATGCGCTGATGTGCAGCATCAGCGCGGGATCGAAAATGGGCTGAATCGCCGCGATCCCGCCGGCCCGGAAAAAAGCTTCGGCCGGGATCAGATGCGAATGCCCGCTTCCCGTGGTGTATATCAAGCGATCCGCCGCGAGAGCCGCCACGATCGCATCGCGCGCAGCATCGAATGCCGCAGTCTGTTCCGAGACAATCCGGTCCAGGATCTGCACGACCCGGTCGCGATACTTGCGCGCCAACTCACCCATCACGATCACCTGCCATGCGTATGTTTCAAGGCCAGTAGGCGACCCCTCATCCCCAAACAATGGCCGAAAGCCGCCCGAGTCGTTTCCGCCGCGGGCGCCTCGCCGACCTCCATGGGACGAAGCCGGCGCTATTTCGCGATCAATTGCTTTGCCAGCCGAACCTTCGCCATCACGTTCGCCGCATGCGCTTCGGCATCGGCGAACGTCTCTAGCAATGGCGGCCGCGCGGTTGCGGCCTGTGCCATTGCGGCCGGGAAACGCGCGGCGAGTTCGGCCTCGATCTTGCGCACGACCGACAGCGATCCGACCACATTGCCCGAACGCGGCAGCGGCCGGTCGGCGCGGTCGACCGCCGGACGGCTCGCCGGCGGCATCGGATGGGGCAAGTCGATGTGCAGGTCGCGCGGCGTGTCGCGCAGCGCCGGCAATGGCGACCTGGCGTGGCGGTCGCGGTCGGTCAGCGGGTCGAGGCCCCATAATTCCTCGACGAACTTGCACACCGATGCATGGTCATAGGTCGTGTGATCGACTCCAGCATCGGCCAGTGGCGACACGATCATCGCCGGCACGCGCACGCCGAGCTTCGAGAAATCGAACTGATGCTGGTTGAGCCCGTAATCGGGATGATCGCCCGGCGGGACCGCATTGGGCGCGAGCACTGAATCATAAAAGCCGCCATGCTCGTCATAGCAGACGATCAGCACGCTCGATTGCCACCAGGGCGATTGCTGGATCGCCTCGACCACTGCGGCGAGCAGCCGTTCGCCGCCATAGACATCGTCCATCGGATGCTGCGACGACCCGCCGGCATAGGTGTTGAAGTCGCCATAATTGGGTTCAATGAACGTATAGGGATAAGGATAGGGCTGCTGCAGATCGGCGGCGAAGCGGTCGAGCCCGTGGAAATCGAGGATCGACACGCCATGCAGCGATCCGGCCTGTGGGATGCAGCCGAGCGGCGAGCCCAGCTGTGGTTCGTCGCTGTATAGGCTGTACCCGAGCAGATCGCTGTCATGATAGAAACGATACGGAATCGCATGCTCGGCAAGCCGGTCGTAGATCGATCCGTTCCTGTACCGGAATCCCTTCCAGAATTCCCACACCGCATTGCCGTGGTGGATCGGGCTGTCGTCGAGCCCCGACGATGACGCGCCATGGACGAAGAAGCGATTGGGCCAGGTCGGGCCGGGCAGCGACGCGTGCCAATGGTCGCACACCGATGATTGGGTGGCGATGGCATAGGTGACCGGCAATTGCCGTGGAGTGTCGAAACACGCCATGATGTCGCCGACCCGTGCCGGGTCGGGCCGCTGATAAGGATATTCGCTGAACCCGGTGGCATAGCATTGCGCAAAGCCGCTGTTGGTCATCGGCGGATAAGTCGGGACCTGGCAGGTCTCGAGTGGGGGCGCCTTGGGATGTTTCGCCGGCGCGGGCGGCTCGCCCGGCTGGTCGGAGGGCTGGCCGGTGACCTGTTCGAGCACGTCGCAGAATTCATGCCCCGGATCGGTGCTCATGCGCAGCGGTGCGCCCCTGGTGACCGAAAATTTCGTGTCGCCGGCCATGTTGAAATTGGCGGTCGTCGCGACGTGGAGCCCGGGAATGCCCGAAAAGGCGAAGATATGGTCGAACGAGCGATTCTCGAGCATCAGCACGAAGACATGACTGACCGGCTTGGGCGCCGCCGGGGTCAGCCGGGTCATCGCGTCACTCGCGCCGCGCTGCAGGTCGAACCGATCGGGGCCGACGCGGAATATGACGTCGGCGTCCTCTGCCTCGAGCCGGGACTTGATCCCCATGCCGCCCGCCGCGCCGCCGGCATTGATGTACAGCCCGGCGTGGCTGCCATGGGTCACCAGCACCATCACCGTCCAGCGATCGTCGGCGAACAGGCCGGGCCGGAACATCGCGGCCAGCGCTCCCGCGGTTTCGCCGGCTGCGACCCGCCATTGTGCGCGCTGGGCGCCGAAATGATCGCTGGTATGGAACAAGGTGACGATCGCATCGCTGTCAAAGTCGTTGGCGATGCTGATGTCGGCCGTGTTCGCGCTCATGATTCTGTCCCCCCGGATAGCCCGGCAAGCGTGACAGCGGGTGTGGGCGAGTCAAGGCGGCGGCGCGGGATCGGATGCCGGCGAGTGTGTCCAGGATCGCGCTGTGGGGTGGTCGCCTCTGCGGATTAACCGCGGGCAATGCGGGCTGTACGGGACGGCTATGCGCCCTGATTTCAGCCGTTTAGGAGATCGGCAGGCGATCCCGAAATCTGCCTTTCGTTCAACTGGTTCGTAAGCGGCTGCTCGGCGGCAAGGTGTCGTGGCTTTCGAGCGCGCCGATGGCGATCGGCCTGGCATCGCTGTTCTTATGCGGCCCTGATCGGTTGTACCCGACCGGTGGAGCCCGTGGCGTTCGCGTTGGGCACTATCTGGATTCCCTTGGCAGCGTAGAGCGCATGGTCGGCTGCTTCGAACAGGCCCGAAATTACGCTTGCGTCCTTGGGCCAATGCGCCACGCCCAAACCGGCGCTGACCGGGATGCGATGCCCGCCTATATCGCAGGGACGCGCCAATGCGCCGAGCAACCGATCGGCAATCACGTCACGCTTGATCGTCGATCGTGCCGGAACCAGCACGGCGAACTCGTCACCACCCATCCGCGCCACTTGGCCTTCCTGCCCGCATGCATCGAGCAGGCGTCGGGCCACTTCGCAGAGCAACTGGTCGCCGGTCGCATGACCATAGCTGTCGTTGATCGGCTTGAAGCCATTCAGGTCGATCAGCGCGATTGAAAAGACCTGTCCACTCTTTTCGGCCGTTGCGTGCTCTGCCTCGACCTGCAGGTCGAATGCGCGCCGATTGAGCAGACCGGTCAAGGGGTCGGTGCTGGCCTGTACGCGCATCTGCCGCTTGAGTTCGAGCAGGCTGACGAGATCCCGGTGACGCAGCACAATCATGCGCAACAGGAAGAAGGTCGCGACGGCCATGCTGACGCCGGCGGCAAGATCGAGCCGGTTGCCCGATGTGAGCAACAGTGCGGAGATCGGCAGCATGTCGATCGCGAGATTGAGCAGCGCGGCGCTGCGGACACTGGAAAGGCAATAGGCGGTCGACAATGCGCCCATCGACAGAATCAGCGGATAATAGATCTTGGTATCGGCAGGCGCACCGAGCCAGCTCACCACGCACCACGCGCTGCACACCAATGCCAGCGCGCTCGACGACCAGGTCGATTGCCGGATCAGCTTGCGCGCGCGGCGCACGCTCGTCGAAATTTTGAGGTCGCGGCTCAACGAGAGGAACCCGGCGAAGCAGGCGCCGCCCATGATCGCCGGCAACCCGAAGCGAACGAACCACGGGGCGCCAGCCGAATAGGCATAAGCGGCAGTAGGCACCGTCAGGAACAATGCCAGGAACAACATCCTGGATTGCACCTGGAGCTGCGCGGCCGTCATCAGCACGAATTCGTCGCGGATCGCTTCCGGCAGTGGCGGAAACAGTCGAATACGGAGCTGCTGGACCAATTTCATCATGGGCCAAGGGCGTATCGGCGTGATCTCACTCTTTGGTTAACGTGAGGAAGAATTGTTGCCAGATCGGTACGAAGCTCCTGTGCTAAAAACCTTGTTAACCATCCCGGACTAGCAAGCCCTGCGACGGCAATGCCCGACAGGAGCCAATCGATGCAGCGTGCCCCCCTTGATCCCAGTCTTCCGCAGAACGACACCCCGGCGCAACAGGCTGCACGCGCCGCACAGCTCCAGGCGACGTGTGGGACCTATCAATGGACTACGGACGTGCCGACGCTGCCCGGTGTCCCGCTGGTCGCGGCGTTGCCGTCGAACGAGACGCCCACGCTCGAATGGTGGATGCTGCTGATCGGCATCGGCCTGGACATCGCGCGCAACGAGATCGCAGTGAAACTGGCGGCAATTGGCCGCGGCGAGATCGTGATCCCTGAGATCGAGATTGCGGCGATGCTGGCGGAATGCGCGAAGATCGAGAGTTCGGTCGCGGCGATCAAGGCCAAGCTGGCCAAAGGCGGCGGCTCGATTGCCGGAGAGATCCATCTGCTGATCGAGGCAGTTGAAGAAGAGGCCCTGTTCGCCACGCTCAGGGATCATGTCGCCAGCCTGCGCGCGATGATCGAATTGAGCGATGCCGAGCGGTTGGCGATCGGGTCGCGCGCGCTGCGATCGCTCGAAAGCTATCGGGATCTGTTTGCCACGATCGCGCTACCCGGCATCGCCTGGCAATTTATCGACGACACCGCTTTCGCGCGGTTGCGCACGGCAGGACCCAATGCCGGGATGATCGCAGGCATTTCCGCCTTGCCGGCGAACTTTCCGTTGGGTGCGGCGCAATATGCATCGGTCGTCAACGGCGACACGCTGGACGCCGCGCTCGCCCAAGGGCGGATCTACATCTGCGACTATCACGAGCTTGAGGCGCTCCAGCCCGGAGTCTGGGAAGGCAAAGCGAAATTCGTCTATCGGCCGCTGGCGCTGTTTGCGGTGCCGCCCGGCGGGAGCTCGCTGGTGCCGGTGGCGATTCAATGCGGTCAGGATCCGCTGGAAAATCCGATATTCCTGCCCACGCCGCGTGCGGACATGCGATGGGGCTGGGAAATGGCCAAGCAGATCGTGCAGGTCGCCGACGGCAATTACCACGAATTGTTCGCGCACCTCGCGCGCACGCACCTCGTGATCGAGGCAGTTGCCGTTGCGACGCAACGCCATCTTGCCGAGATGCATCCGATCTGGGCACTGTTGCTGCCGCATTTCGAAGGCACGTTGTTCATCAACAACGCTGCCGCCACCTCGCTCATTGCCGCCAACGGGCCGATCGACCACATCTTCGGCGGCACGATCGCCTCCAGCCAGCTCGCCGCGGCGGACGATCGCCTGGCTTTCGACTTTTCGCGGTCGATGCTGCCGGTCGATCTGGTCGCGCGCAAGGTCGCGGACAAGACGCTGCTGCCCGACTACGCCTATCGCGACGACGCGCTGCTCGTCTGGCAGGCGATCCGCGAATGGGCGGATGGCTATGTCGCGCTCTATTATGCCGATGACGCGGCGGTGACCGGCGATACCGAGCTCGCCGCGTGGGCGGTATCGATCGCAGGCGAGGGGCAGGTATCCGGCTTCCCGGCAATCACCACGCGCCATGCGCTCGTCGATGTCTGTACGATGGTGATCTTCACCGCGAGCGCGCAACATGCGGCGGTCAACTTCCCGCAGCGCGCGATCATGGACTTCGCGCCCGCGGTGACGGGCGCTGGCTGGGCTGCTTCTCCCAACGCACAGGCGGGGAACGACAAGGCCGGCTGGCTGGCGATGATGCCGCCGGTTTCGCTGGCGCTGGAACAGCTCAATACGCTCTATCTGCTCGGCTCGCTCTACTACCGGCCGCTGGGCGACTATCGTTGCCGGTCGTTTCCCTATCCGCAATGGTTCCAGGATCCGGCAGTGATCGGATCGGAAGGCCCCCTGCAGCGCTTTCAGGCAGCGCTGGCGCAGGTCGAGGAGCAGATCGTGGCGCGCAACGCAGGCCGCATGTTCCCCTATCCCTTCCTCCAGCCTAGCCTGATCCCGACCAGCACCAATATTTGAGGCTGCCTCCGCGCGTTTGTCTATATGCCCCATCAGCTCCGCGGCTGGCGTCGACCATCCGCACCGCCCAGCCTGGTTGCGTTGTTGGTTCGTATCTTTGGTCGCGGGAAGTTTGGGGGAGGCAATGTCATCGTCCTTTTCGAGCCTCGGAAAGGCCCGCTTCTGCCGATTCAACACCGGCGTGACGCGTGACAATGCGGGCCGGACGGGGCGCCCCCGCGCGTCTCGCCGCGCTCTTTCTCAAGTTGAAGATTGTCGAATTTTCGACCGGTGAATCCGGCGGAGAACAGCCAGCGGCCATCGCTGTTCGTTGGCTGATACCTGGCTGTTCGGTGGCTGTTATGCTGGCTGTTATTCCGGAACAGTCATCTTCAAGTAAATTATTGAAAGATAATAGGGAATTACCAAGAAGAATCCAACATAACAGCCAACAAAAAGCAGTTTCGCGAAGAACAGCCAGCACATCGCCCGCGAAATCCGGCTGCTCCCGGCTAGAATCGCACGATCAGCGATGCGCCATAGGTGCGCGGGTCGGCCCAGCTCACCGTGTCGCCATTGATCCCCTGCGGCAGCGAGTGGTTGCGATAGTCGGTGTCGAGGAAATTATTCACATAAGCCGACAGCGTGAAGCGATCGTTGGTCGGGGTATAGCTGATCCGCGCATTGGCGATGGTATAGCCCGGCTGGGTCAGGATCGGGCGGTGGACCGTGTCCTGCGGCGTGATGTAGTAATATTGCAGCGAGGTGTAGCGCGCGTCCGCCGCCAGATCGACCTTGCCGCTCCCGCCCAGTGGAATGGTGTAGGTTGCGCTGCCGTTCAGCGTCAGCTTCGGCGCGCGCACGAACCGCGCACCGGACAGATTGAGGCCGCCGTTCACGACCTGCAGCTCGTCATATTTGGTGTCGAGAATGCCAACCGCGCCGCTCAGCGTCAGCCGCTCGATCGGGCGCGCCTCCAGCTCGATCTCCGCGCCGTTGACATGCGCCTTCTTGGCGTTCTGCAGATAGGAGACCGTGGCGCCGCCGACCGCGCCGGGATTGGGGCCGACCACGTTGATCTGCACATCGTCATAGCCATAGTGGAACAACGTCGCGTTGAAGGTGAGGCGGCGATCGAACCATTGCGATTTATAGCCCAGCTCGAACGCGTCGAGCTTCTCGGGCGCGACCGCGGCCAATGCGGCGGACAATGTCGCCGCGGTATTGAACCCGCCCGATTTCACGCCGTGCGAGAATTTGAAATAGAGCAGCTGATCGCGCGCAATGGTCCATGACGGAGTCACGTCATAGGTGAAGGCGTCCCAGGTCTTGCTGAAATTGCCGGAAAAGGTGCCCGCGCCGCCGAAGCTGCCGGTGTAGGAATCCCACCAGCGCGCATAATTGCTCCATGAAGCAGAGGCGGGATTGGGCGAGGCGCTGCGGTCGAAATCGAGCGTCTTGGTCTCGCGCGTCCAGCGCGCACCCAGCGTCAGCTTCAGCGCATCGGTGAAGTTGAACGTTGCGCTGCCGAATGCGGCCCCGCTCTCCGCTTTGTGATTATAGGCGGTGAGGCTGTAAGCTTGGAGGGCCGTGCCGCCCGACAAGGCCGGCACCGACCCGGCGGGCAGCGTCGCCGAATAAGCGTTCGAGACGATCTTCTCGTTGAAATAATACAGGCCCAGGATCCAGTTCAGCCGGTCGGCCTGGGGCGAGGTGAGGCGCAGTTCCTGGGTCCATTGCCGGCTGCGCGCCTGGGTATAGGAACGCGAGATTTCGAGGGGGGTATAGTCGCTGTCGCCCGCACCACGCGTCTTGAAGCGTTCATAGCCGGTGATTGAGGTCAGCGAGAGATCGCCGATCGACCAGTCGAGATGCAGCGAGCCGCCCAGCTGGGTGTTACGGCTATATTCCGGGGCATTGATGCTGATCTCATCCTTGTCGGTCGACGGGGCATAGCCATTGCGGAGCACGCCATCGGCGGCATAGCTGGCGGTCGTCCAATAGGCGCCGTCGGTCTTGTAGTTGCGGTAATGCAGGCTGAGCAGCGCCTCGAAATTGGCCGAAGGCGCGAACAGGAGCTGCCCGCGCAGGACATTGTCGGTGACGCCGTTCGCCTTCTCGCCCGTGAACAAATTGGTGTAGCGTCCGTCGCGATCGTCGACATGGAAGGAGATGCGGGTCGCCAGCACGTCCGGCACCAGCACCGCGCCGACTCCGCCTTCGGCGATCTTGCTGTCATAGCTGCCATAGTCGAGCTTGACGTAATTATCGTCCTTGCCGCCGGTGAGCGAGGGGCGCTTGGAGATCACGTTGATCGCGCCGCCGGTGGTGTTCTTGCCCCACAACGTGCCCTGCGGTCCGCGCAGCACTTCGACCCGCTCGATATCGAACAGCGGCAGGCCGGTGGCGCTGGCATTGCTGATATAGACATCGTCGAGATAGAAGCCGACCGGATTGGCCAGGTCGAGCTGCTGCTGGCCCGCACCGACGCCGCGGATCCACCAGCGCGGCCGGCCATGCTGCTGCGTCCCGGCCGACGCGTTGGGCACGAGATTGAGCACTTCGTTCGCTGAGCGGCCGATGCCACCGACGGTGAACGTATCGCTGCTGAGCGCGGTGATTGCGGTCGGTACGTTCTGCAGCCGCTCCTCGCGTCGCTGGGCCGTGACGACGATGTCCGCGCTTTCGGTGGGGAGGGCGCCTTCATTGCCTTCGGGCTCGCCTTCCGGCTTGGTCGTGGCTGGTGCTGCAAAAGCCGGCGACGCGAACAAGGGTGCGGCGAGCACCAATGCCAGCGCACTGGCATGCGAGGCCAATCGGACGGGCTTTCGGTTCGAGAAGTACAACAAAGAGGAATCCCCCGCTCAATGGCGGCGCAGCTGCGCCGGTGTTCGTCGCGGTGAGATAAGCAAGCGATGTGCCATCGGGCCTAAGTGCAGGAACTGTCGCCATTTTGGTTCAATTCGGAGATTGTGCATGCGGTCGGCGCAGCGCTCGGCTGGTGGGAACGCAGCACTCCGGGGAACAGGACTGCTGCATCGGCAGCAGTCCTGTTCTGGCGAAAGCGGTAAAGCTGGCGGCTGGACCCTGGCTAACGCGCTATTCTTCGATGGCAGGGATTAGCCGCAAGCCGACCGGCCGCTTTTTCGGGCCACAACTGCCGTTCGCTTGCTCCGACCGCGTCAGCTGCCGCTGGTGTGCGCCAGCCGCCGGGCATACAGGGCAGCACCATATCCCGGTGCGTGAAGTGGCTCGGCCAGCGCGAAGAGCCCGGTGTCGCTGATGATCCTCGCGAACGCGTTGCGGACTAACGGCTCCTGCAACAGCACGCCACCCGACCAGGACAGCGGAACCCGCTCGTCAGGCGAAAAACATAAAATTTTGCGCAAGCCGATGGCCAGCGCCGCGAGTTCATTGGCAGCTGCCAACAGAATTGCGTTAGCCCCGGCGTCACCATCGACTGCGGCGCGTGACACCAGGCCGGCGAGGGCGGCGATCTCGCTGCGGTTCATCGCCGCTGGCCCCATGATGCGCTGACACAGGTCAAGATCGTCGCCGAGCGACAGAGCTTCGACGATCCGACCATGCAACAAGTCTTTGTCCGCACGGCCGTCGCTCATGCGTGCGAACAGCGCGAGCCCCTGGATTGCGATCCAATAGGCTGAGCCTTCGTCACCGAATATCTCGCCCCAACCGCCCGCGCGCGCCACTTTGCCCTCTCGCTCCCCATAGGCGATCGAGCCGGTGCCGGCGACGATGTTGATCCCGTCCCGGCAGCCGAGCGACCCGGCCCAGCCGCACACCATGTCGTTGCCGCAGGCGTAGCGGTCATGGCCGAGCAGACGCCCACAGGCGGCGTGAAGCTGCGGATCGATCACGCTGTCCTCGCCATAGGCAGGCAGGCCGAAAAAGACGAAGCTGAGCGCATCGGGCGAGATGCCGAACTCACTGCAGATTGCGGCGATGCCCTGTTCGAGCCGCGACACCGCCTCGTCCATTCCGACCTCGAGATGATAGGTCGTGCCCGTCACGGCACGCGCGACTGTCGAGCCGCCAGCGTCGATGCAGACGAATTCGGTTTTGGTGCCGCCGCCGTCGACGCCCAGGAAATATGTGCGATCGTTCATATGTGTGCGGCGTAGATCCGCACGCCCTGAACGATGCGGTTGACGGTGCCGCTGGCATTGGGGCGGTCGGGGGTGAGGCCCAGCGCGAGCGAGACATGCAGGCCGAACAGTTGCGCTGGGACGATGAATGGGAACAGCAGATCGGCATCGACCGCGTCGGCCATGCCGGCGATCGCGATGTTCGCACCGTCGCCAGGCTGGGCGGAGATCACCGCCAGCGCGCCGCAACGGCCGTCGCTGCGCAGTTCCTCGATGATGTCGAGATCGTAGCGGCGCGTGAGCGGATCGTTCGACACGAACACCACCACCAGCGTGTCGGCGTTGACGATCGTCTTGGGCCCGTGGCGAAAGCCCAGCGCTGTGTCGAACGCGGTGACGACCGCGCCGTCGCTCAGCTCCATCAGCTTGAGCGCCGCTTCGCGCGCGAGCCCCTTGAACACACTGCTGCCGAGATAGACGACGCGCTTGAACCCGCGCATTGCCAGGCTGGCGACCAACGGTTCGCATCGCGTAAGCACGTCGCCCACCGTCGCGGCAATGGCCGGTCCGCGCGTATCGAGCGCAGCGATGCCGCCAAGGATCGATAGTGCCGCCAGCATCATCGCGCTGAAGCTGGAGGTCATGGCGAAACCGCGATCGTGCGTCGCTTCCGGCAGCACGACGACACGAGTGTTGCCGCTGGTGCGCTGCGCCAGTTCGCCCTCGGCGTTGCACGTCACGATCAGGTGATAGGCCTCGCAAATGATCGCATCGACCAGGTCGACCGCGGCGAGGCTTTCCGGGCTACTCCCCGAACGACCGAACGAGACCAGCAGCGTCGGTGCGTCAGCGCGCAGGTACAGCGACGGCGTGCTGACGATGTCGGTGGTGGCGATCGCTTCGACCGGCCGACCCAGCATGCCCGACAGCCAGGGCGCGAGGCACTCGCCGATGAATGCCGACGTGCCGGCACCGGTCAGGATGATGCGCAGTTCGGGCCGGGCGATCAACGGGGCAATGAATGCCTCGATCTCGGCCTGGCGGTCGCGCAGCAATGCCTGAGTAGCGCGCAGCGTTTCGGGCTGCTGGTGGATTTCGCGGCGAGTCCAGGACGTGTCGACGCCAAGGGTCTCAGGGGCGAGCAGGGGTTCAGGCATGGGGAAAGCAAGCTCCATGATAGGCGTCGAGCGTGGCGGCGATATGCGCCATGACGAACTCGGCAGGGTCGAGTGTCGCCTGGCCGGCGCGGGCCGCAGCATAAGCGAGCGGCAGATACTGGCTGACCAGGGCGAGCGGCGGCGGCGTTCGGCGCAGATTGGCGAACAGTCTTTCCTGCGCGGCGGCAATCTCCGCATCGGGCCAGTAATAGCGGATGCGATCCGACAGGCTGTATTGCAGCTGGAAATCGAGCGCGGCGCCGGTGGCGTGGTAATATTTGCGCCAATGCTTCGGCTCGGCGTGCATGCGCGACAAGGTGACGGCACGCAACGCAGCGCGGTCGGCGGCGGGAATTGTCTCCGCCTCGATCGCATCAAGCGCCCAGAGCGCTTCACGCAGTGCGAAAGTGACGCCGGGGCCGACCTTCAGGATCGCATAATGATCGCGGACCAAGGCAGCGAGCGCCCCGGGCGTCTGGTAATCGGTGGAGTGCGCCTCGAACACGAGATGCTCGACCGGTTCGATCGCATGGCTGAGCGCGGTGGCGCGCTCGGGGCGATAATCGACCACCTTGTCATGATCGAATTCAACCCCGGGTTGCACGACGGTGGCAATCACCCGGTCCCAGGCGCGCTCCAGGCCCGAGGCGCGAAACAGGTCGCGGTGCATGTCGACCGTGGCAATCGCCGCTGCGGGCGTGGTGACCGCCAGCTCCTCCAGATCCTCGGCTGCGCCGCCCGGAACGGGCACTTCGGTGCCGATCACATAGACCGGCGCGTCGGCGGCATCGCCATGAAACGCATCCTCGGCCGCACGGCACAGGCGTGCCGCGCGCTCGGCGATGGTCCGCTCGGGCAGGGGGACGGGATCGTCGGCGCAACTCATAGAACAATCGAGATGGATCTTGCGGAAGCCGGCGCGGACATAATCCGCAATCATCACCTCGGCCTTGTCCAGCGCTTCGGCGGCCGGCGCGGATGTCCACGCATTGGGGCCGAGATGGTCGCCGCCAAGCACCAGGCGGTCCAGTGGGAAGCTGACCCTGGCGGCGATCGCGTGGACGAAATCGCGATAATCGGCGGGCACCATGCCGGTATAACCGCCGTCCTGATTCACCTGGTTGGACGTGGCCTCTATCAAGGCGATCGGCTGGCCGGTAACGAGCGCGTGGCGCAGCGTCGCCTCGATCACCAGCGGGTGCGCCGAGCAGACCGACGTCACGCCGATCCGCTCGCCCGCCTTGTGCCGCAGCACCATTTCTAGAATCGCTTGCACATCGGCTCCTTCGGGGAACGCCTATATCGTGTCATCGACGAAAAAACAACGAAACGAAATATAACGAAACTATTTTGTTTCGGCGATTGTTTTCGGGTCTTTGGCATCGGGCTCGATCGCCAGCAGCAGCGATGCGACAAGCGCGAGCAGGATACCGACGGTCTTGAGCGGCCCCGGCACCACGCCGAGAATGACCAGCGAGAGCAGCGCGGTGGCGAGTGGTGCGCCGGCATTGGCAAGCGGGGCGACGATGATCGCCTTGCCGTAGCGAAACGCGAACACCAGGGTCAGCGCGCCAATCGCGTTGAGCAGCTGGATCAGCGCGGCGAACCACGGGCCGTCCAGTCCCCAGTTGATCGGCCGCGCGAAGTCGGTCATCGCCCAGGCGACCGGGATCAGCACCAACCCGGACAGCATCATGTAGACGAAGATGCTTTCGCCCGACATGACGTGGTTGGCCGCCTTCATGAAATAGGCCTGCACGCCCCAGCACAGCATCACGATCATCGCCGGTATGAGCCATGCCGATGAAGCGCCGCCGCCGCTGCCCGGCGCAAAGTCGAAGGTCGGCAGCGCGAGCAGCGCGAGCAGGATACCGAGCGCGCCGAGCCGCCCGGTGCGTTCGCGCATCAGTACGAACGACAGGGTGATCGTCACGATCGGCGACAGCGAGATGATCGGGAAGATGAGATAGGCCGGCCCGCGCGCGACGGCGTAGAACAGCACCATCTGCCCGCCCGCACCAAGCAACCCGATCGCCAGGCCATAGCCGATCGCGCGCGGCGACGTGTCGAGCTTCCAGCCCGCCAGCCCGAGCACCACCAGCGCGGGCGGAATCATGGTCAGCGCCCAGACGCAATAGACCAGGGTTTCGGGAAAGCCATGCTGCGGGGACAGGCCGGAAAAGGCGCCCCATACGCCCCAGAGAATGACGGTGACCAGCGCATTGATCAGCCAGGCGCGGCTCGTCGGCGCGGCCGCTCCGGTCATGCCTTGCCTCCCGCTGCGGGCGTTGCGCGGACGAGCAGGAAGCGCTGGAATTTGGCCCGAATGCTATTGTTCGCCGCGGTGGCGGTGCCGAGCGGGCTGCCGGTAAAACTGTCGGTCAGCGTGTAGCGTCCAGCGCTGAGGCCGCGCAGGGTCAGCGGTCCATCCCATGTATTGGCATAAAAGGCGTAGTGCAGCGCGCCGTCGCAGTCGATTGCATGCGCCTCCGGCCTGTCGAAGCCGATATCATAGAGACCGCCGAGATAGCGCCCCTTCGGCAGCATGTTGGCGTGGTACAGATCGATCCATTTACGCCACAACGCTTCCTTCTCCGCGGTCAGCACGAAGCCGCCGGGCGGCAGCGGTTCGGCGGGATTGGGCACATCCTTCGGCCAGGTGAATTTGGTCGAGGGGATCGCGCCGATCCCATAGGTGGAGGCGAAATCGTCGCGGCCGTCGCTCAGTTCGACATGGTCGCCGGAAAACGGCGCGGACGGGCCCATCAGTGCCTTGAACGTCTTGCCTTTTGAGCGGACCTGCCATGACGAAGTGGGGTCGGACGCCGGCGTATTGTTCATCGCCGGAATATTATGGAAGGCGAAGCTGTCGCCGCACGGGCAGAGCTCGATCACCGCCTGCGGGTTGATCGCCATCGCCTCGTCATAGATCGCCTTCCAGAAATCCTGCAGCTTCTCGAACGATTCCTCCGGCCGGGCATGGTTGTGTGCGGGATTGTAGCAGGGCGCGACGCCGTTCAGGTGCTGCCCATCGAGTTTCAGTCCCTCGAAACCCCAATCGCCGATGATGCGGCGCACCTGCGCGCGGAAGAAGTCGATCGTCGGCGGATAGGCCGGGCACATGGTGAAGGCGTTCCACCAGCTGACATTCTGTGCCGCGCCGTCGCGATCGAGGATCAGCATGTCGGCATGGTCGCGCAGGATGTCGGTGCCGGGATCGATCGCCAGCGGCGCGAACCACAGGCGCGGGCGCATGCCATCGGCCTTGATGCGGTCGGCGAACGCTTTCATATCGGCATCGCCGCGCGGAAATTTCTTGCGATCGAGCTTCCAGTCGCCCTCGGACGTCTGCCAGCCATCGTCGAGCACGGCCCACTCGAAGCCCAGTTCCTTCGCCTTGGGCAGTGTGCCGTACACCTGTTCGGGGGTGAAATTGCGCTCATAGCCCCAGGCGCACCAGATCGGGCCATAGCTGGAGTCGGGGATGACCGGCGCAGCGAGACCGCGCTCAGCCATGATGCGGCGATAGGCGTCGAGCGGGCGGAAATGATCGCCGCCATGCGCCATCAGAAAGGCAGTCGGCAGGGTCAGTGTGGCGCCGGGAGCAAGCAGGGTCGGCTCGTCGCCCGACAGGCCGATGCGCGTTCCGTCCGGTTGCGCCGCGACCGGCAGCGAAATCAGCCGCGGCACCGTCTCGATATGGCCGACCGCCAGGCCGGCATCGCGGCGCCACACCACGGCGACCGGTGTGCCGCCGCCATAATCGGAGCCGTTCATGCCCATGAAATTGCGCTGCTCGAACCCGGGCGCGATCTTCTGCACCCAGTCGCGGCGATCGGGATAGGATGCGCCGGCGAAGCTCCACGCACCTGCCGGATGGCTCAGCAGGTCATGCGTCGCGGTGCGCCAGCCGGCGATCGCCAGCGGTGCCGCGCCGGTGTTGCGATAGCGTAGTTCGTACAATGCGAGGCCGGGATAATGATCGAGGAACGTGACATCGAGCAACTGCTCCACTGCGCCGCCGGCAGTGGCGCGCAACCGGTGCCGGCGGCCTGGGCCATGCGGCCCGGATGCCGACGTCTCCTTATGGTCGAGCAGCAGGAAGCGATCGAGCGCGCGATGATCCGCGAGGAACAAGGCCTCGCCGGCCGCCATCGGCGTTACCGGCTTGCCGCCAAACGACACGCGGGACTGCATCGCGGCGTCGAATTCGATCGTCAGCGTGCCATCGGAGAGTGTCACGCCCGCCGGCGCTGCGGCCCAGGCGCACGTGGTCAGCGCGGGGCCAGAGGCCAGGGCCGCACCTGCCATCAAACGGCCGAGCATCGCGCGGCGATCAACGAGGTTGGACAGCATGGCGATGGGCTCCCCTGATATCGGTCGATTGCTGAAATGGGCGACCGTCTAAGAAAGATGTTGCACGAACCGCAGGGTCGGCGCAAACCATATTCGCAATTTAATTGATCGTTTTCTTTCGTTTAGTTTGATTCAGGGGTTGGGGAATGCGTTCATTGAGGATCGCCATGGTGTTGACGACATCGGTGTTGCTGATCGGCGCGGCGGCGCCGGCGCCGGGTTATAGCGAGGCGGATTTCGCACAGGTCGCCAAGTTCGACGCGCACGTCCATGCCAATGTCAACGATCCACGCTTCCTGGAGGTGGCACGGCGCGACGGCATCGAGCTGCTGTCGATCAATGTCGACTATCCCGATTTCCCGCTGGTGTCGGAGCAGGCGGCGGTCGCGCATCAGATGCGGGCGAGCGATGCCAGGCGCTTCCACTTTGCCACCACGCTGTCGATGCAGGGCTTCGGGACGCCGGGCTGGACCGAGCGCACCAACCGTGCGCTGGATGATGCGTTTGCGCGCGGCGCGGTGGCCGTGAAGGTGTGGAAGAATATCGGCATGGTCGCCACCGATGCGCAGGGGAGGCGCGTGTTCCTCGACGATCCGCGCTTCGGCGGCGTGATGGCGCATATCGAGAAACGCGGCGTGCCGCTGATCGCGCACCAGGCCGAGCCGAAGAATTGCTGGCTACCGCTTGACCAGATGACGACCGAGAATGACCGCTCCTATTTCAAGGAACATCCCGAATATTACATGTATCTCCACCCCAAGGAGCCGAGCTACGAGGCGCTGATGGCGGCGCGCGATCGGTTCGTTGCCCGCCATCCCAGGCTTGCCTTTGACGGCGCGCATATGGCGAGCCTCGAATGGAGCGTGGACGAACTGGCGCGGTTCTTTGATCGCTATCCCAACACGGTGGTGGATCTCGCGGCACGGATGTCCAACCTGCAAGTCCAATCTAACGCAGATATCGCCAAGGTGCGCGCCTTCTTCGTCAAATATCAGGATCGCATCCTGTACGGCACCGACCTGACCGACAGCCCGCCCGATCCTGCCGCTCGCGCGCAGAACCCGCCCGCCAAAGGCGATTTCGTCAAGGAGGCCGACCAGGTGTGGCGCGCGGACTGGCGCTATCTTGCGACGCCGCTCAGCCAGCGGGTCGATGCGATCAATGCCGATGCCAAAGGGCTGGATTTGCCCCGCGCGGTGATCGACAAGATCTATTGGAAGAATGCCCAGCGCTTTTTCAAACTGAAGGGGTGAGGGTCAGGCGATGTGAAGGCGGAAGCCCAGCCGGTCGGCGGCGGCCTGCATGCCGGCGTCGGCGGCATTGGTGACGAGATCGTCGATCTCGGCGACGTTCATGATGCGGTGCAGGCAGACGCGGCCGAACTTGGAGTGATCACTCACCGCGATCACTTGCCCGGCCGCCTTGACCATCTTTCGGTTGAGCACCGCTTCGGGTTCGAAATGGGTGGTGATGCCGCGCTCGATATCGAACCCGTCCACACCAAGGAACAGCTTGTCGACATGCAGATCGTCAAGCGCGCTCTCGGTCTGCGCGCCATAAAAGGCGCGGTTGCGCCGCCGCAGCGCGCCGCCCAGCATCACGACGTTGATCCGATCCTTGCCCGCCAGCGCGCATAGAATGTCCAGGTCATTGGTCAGCACGGTGACATCGTCGATATCGGTCAGGTGTAACGCGATCTGCAGTGCGGTGGTGCCCGAATCGAGCACGATCGAATCACCCGGCATCACCATTGCGGCTGCCAGCGCGCCGATCCGCGCCTTTTCATTGACATTGATCACGCGCTTGGCCTCGACCGGGGGTTCGGCAGCGACATTGACCGCGTCGGCGGCAATCGCTCCGCCATAGGATCGTTCGGCGATGCCGCGCTTTGCCAGATAATGCAGATCCTTCCGGATCGTCTGCATCGATACACCGAAGCGCTCGGCCAGCGGCACCACCTGCACGCTACCGCGTTCACGTACCAAGGCACTGATTTGCTGTCTCCGGCCGCTGGTGTCCCGAGTGACGGACATATGGGCTCCTCCTGTTCCGCATTTGCTTATCAGCCTAAAATCGCTCGCACAACAAACTAACAAGTTTCGTTTCTTTTCTATTTGACAGTTTCGCTACGATCGCGATACCAAATCGCAATAAATCGCACGAATCCACTCGGGAATGGAGATTGTGCAGCGACCAAGGGGAATGGCTATGACGCGACGACGCATTTGGCGGGATGTGGTGCTTACCGGGGTCAGTGCGGCGGCGTTGCTGACGGCATCCACCGCGGTGGCGCAAGCCGACGACGCCAAATCCTCCACCGCCGAAACCGATCCCGCGACGGTGCTGCCCGATTCCGCACAGGAGACTGGCGGCTCCGGCGCGTCGGACAATAGTGTCGGCCCCGACATCATCGTGCGCGGTGTGCGCGGCAGCCTGTTGCGGTCGATCCAGGCGAAGCGCAATGCCGATACGATCGTCGATGCCATTTCCGCCGAAGAGCTCGGCAAGTTCCCCAACCGCAACGTCGCCGAGGCGCTGGCCAATATTCCGGGTGTGACCGTTGGCCGCGACGGTCGCGGTGAAGGCCGCTCGATCACGGTGCGCGGGCTCGGCGAGAATTTCGCCATTACCACGCTGAACGGGCGCATCCTGCCGACCGACGGCACCGATCGTTCGTTTGCCTTCGACGTGCTGCCGTCGGAAATCATTTCCGGCGCGGAAGTGCAGAAAGCCGTGCGCTCGTCGGAACTGGAGGGCAGCATCGGCGGCAACATCAACCTGCGCACCGCGCGCCCGCTCGACCGCACCGGGCTGCACGCCTCCGCTTCGGTGGAGGGCCAGTATAATGATTTCGTCGACAAGGGCGGCTACAAGATCACCGGCGTGGTCAGCAAAACCTTCGCCGACGACACGATGGGCGTGATGGTTGGCGCGAGCTACAACAAGTACAAGTTCCGCACTGACAATCTCGGCGAATATTCGATCACCGACGGGACGGAAGCAGCCTATGGCGTCGATTTCAACCGGGATGGTCGGATCAATCCCGACGCCAATGGTCCGGCCTATATCTGGCCCGATTATTACAGCGTCGGTACCGTGCAGGGTGAGCGCGAGCGGATCGGCGCGGCGGGCGCGTTCCAGTGGAAGCCGTCCAGCAATTTCGAGCTGACGATCGACGGCATCTACAGCCGGTATAAGGTCAGGCAGCACAATTATCGTTCGTCCAACTATCTCAACCCGTTGGGCGATGACGGTTCGCTGCGCTGGGATCCGGCATCGATCAAGGTCGATTCCAACAACGTCGTCACCGGCTTCAAGATCAACAACCTTGTCAGTGAAGTGCTGACCACTGACGAGCCGCGCAACAGCCAGACCTATCAGCTCGGCGGCCATATCGATTGGCAGCCGACCGCCCGTTTGAAGGTTGCGATCGACGGTTATTACGGCAAGGCGCGCGACAATACGGGTGGGCAAAACCGCTTCGTCGTGGCCGGCATTCCCGGCGCATCTGCAGTCTTCGCCGCGCGTGATGGCGGCATCCCGGACCTCGCCATCACGATCCCCGGCGGGCGTACGCTCGGCCAAGCGACCAATGACGATTTCCGCGCGCACTATATCGGTATCCAGGGCCAGAATATCGAAGATCGCACGCAAGGCGCGAAGCTCGACCTGACCTATGAAGTCGACAATGATACCTTCAAGTCGATCACCTTCGGTGGTGCCTGGACCGATCGCCGCAAGGCGGTGGAGACGATCGACAACCAATACACCACGTCGTGCAATTATTGCGGTTATCCCTTCACTTTCGGCCAGCTGGGCGCGTCGGTGGTACGGCCGAGCAATGGCAATATCCTGTCCAAGCTGCCGGGCAATTTCCCGCGCAATTTCCCCTATTTCGACATCGATACCTATCTGGCCGCGCTGCCCCGTGCGGACAACAATCCGGCGATCCTCGATCCCAATTCCTGCCTCGATGCGACCGGCACGCCGATTCCGGGCTGCGCATTGTCGCCCTATCCCGCCGGCTTTTCGACTCAGGTCATTCAGCCCGACCTTCCCGCCTCCTATCTGATCAAGGAGCGGACCTGGGCGGGCTATGTGCAGTTCAACCTGGCCGGTCCGCGCTGGCGCGGCGACATCGGCTTGCGTCTGGTGTCGACCAAGGTCTCCTCGACCGGCTATGGTGCCAGCATCGCCAGCATCATCCCGCGTGTCGGCACGCAGGACAATGACGTGAACTTCAACCCGGTCGATGCGATCAATGGCGGCGGCGATTATCTGCGCCTCCTGCCGGCGGTCAATTTCGCCTATGATATCACAGATGGCTTCCGCGTCCGGCTAGCCGCGTCGAAGGCGATCTCGCGGCCGAGCTTCGGTGAACTGTCGCCGGCCAAGGACGCGACCTCGGCACAGTCCGGCACATTCATCATCTACGATGCCGGCAATCCCAATTTGAAGCCGACCAGTGCCGACCAGTTCGACGTGTCGTTCGAATATTATCCCTCGAATCGCCTCGCGCTGACGGCCGCCGCCTTTTACAAGCACATCACCAATTTCGTCTCGACCGTGCCCGTCGATGTCGTGATCAAGCCCACGGCACAGCCCGCCAACCAGCAACAGACGTTCAACTTCGTCGAATATCAGGTGATCAATGGCGACAGCGCCAAGGTGTACGGCCTGGAGGTCGGCGGTCAGTATTTCCTCGACAATGGCTTCGGCGTCCAGGCGAACCTGACTTACAATCATTCGCGCGCGACCTCGGGCAATGTCACGACCGGCCTGCCCGGCGCGATCCCTTTCTCGGCCAACACCAAGTTGTTCTACGAGAAGCATGGTATCGGCGCGCAGGTCTCGTACAGTTACCAGTCGCGCTACACTTATGCGCAGTCGGGCAATCTAGGGTATCTGCCGGTCAAGGAAAACGCCTATCACGAAATGTCGGCCAGCCTGTCCTATGATTTGACTGACAATCTGTCGATCTACGCGCAGGGTTCAAATCTGCTCGGTTCGGCGATCAAGCGCTTCAACACCTATGAGAATGTGCCGAATTTCTACGAATATTCGGGCCGTTCCTTCTTTTTCGGTATTCGCAGTCGCTTGTGATCAAGGTCTGTTGAGCGGGCGTACCCATTTATCGGCGGACGTTCCTGGCGACAGGCATCGCCGCCAGGGCGAGCCTTGCTGCCGTGCCTGCGCCCGCCACGCGTGCCGGAACATTTCTGGCTCGCCGGCGCCGGACCGACTCTACCAAGGGCCGTTCCCGCAATCCTCGTCGCGAACGGCGCGCGGGAAAGTGAGTTTGCCAGCATGGTTGCGGTACAGGTGGTTGCCGCGATTCTGGCGCGATGTGAGGGAGTCGCTAGGGCGATTGTAGGAGACGCGCAGCGAAAGTCCCGCACTCTCGTAGCTACCGGCCGGATTGTACGCCCATTTTGATACAGTCACAACTTGATGAGTTTGGATCCTAGAGACGCTTGCATGCAAGATTACGTACCCGCCCGATGTCAAGCGTTGCCCCGATGATATGCTGGGCTGCATCGCGGGTGAAATGAAGCGTCAGATTGCCATATCCGAAAGCGTCTTGGTCCAGGGCATCGAAGGTCCAAGCATTGCCGCGAGGATCGGTGCGGCTCAAAACGCCGTTCTTGGCTCTGATGCGGTAGGTTACGCCAAGCTCGGGGCAATCATAGTCACCTGCATAGCCCGCGATCTGCGAAGTCGTTGGGTGCGCGAGATCGATGGCCTGGAACGTCACGGTTCGTTCCATCGCCGACTGTGTCAGCATGGCGGGTGCCTGCAGGGGCTTCGCGAAGCTGAAATCCGCTTCGAATGGTCCGTCGACAAGCTCGAAAACGCCGCTCGGGCGGGGCGTCAACGCATAGCGTCCGCCAAAGGCCAGGATTTCCAGGTGCCCGCCCTTGAGTTCCACGGTGCGCAGGCTGCCGCTATCAGCATTGCGATAGACGCCCACCCAGCCGGCCAGCGTGGTTCGATCCGCCGGCGCCACCACAGACCGGGGCCTTTCGTGCGCAGCCGGTTTGGTGATTTTCTTCGTGTCGAGCCAGAGGTCGGCGACTCTGATCGCCAATGCGCTGGCATCGGCTGAGGCACTGTTGCATAGCACCGCCACGGACAGGTCGCGTTTGGGGAATCGAATAAGCTCGGCGCGATATCCGCCCCAGGATCCGCCATGATGCACCATCGGTTGGCCGTCATGATCGTCAACCATCAGACCTAGGGAATAGTTGGAGCTGGCGCCGCTGTTGAGAATGCCGACCTGCTCCATCTGCGCCGAGAAGCGCGGGCCGCCGACAATATGGGTCCGGAAGTTGCGGTTCCAGATCAGTAAGTCGCCGACGGTCGTAACGATCCCACCATCTCCGATGACTTCCCAGTTGGGCTCACTCAGCCGCCAGACAGCTCCGTCGGTTTCGTCAGGCGTATAGCCGGAAGCGCGCTGGGGCAGCCACGCATTGTGCCGGTCGTTATAAACTGTCCGGGTCATGCCCAAGGGGCCGAACAATCGCTGCTGCGCAAAATCGCGCAGCGATTGGCCCGACACCCGCTCGACGATCTGGCCAGCAAGGAAGTAGCCGGAATTGCTGTACTGGCGCCGCTCGCCTGGCATGAAGTCGAGGGCTTTCTGCTGGGCTAGCATCTGCATCGCTTGAGCCGGTGTCACGACGTCATCGAAGTCGACATCGGCGAACATCAGCAGCGTGACGAAGTCCCTCAGGCCACTGGTGTGATTGAGCATCTGCCGGATCGTGATCGACCGGCCATAATCGGCAAGCTCCGGCAGATATTTATGGACGTCGTCGTCCAGCGACAGTTTGCCATCCTCCGCAAGGAGGAGGATGGCGGCGGCGGTGAATTGCTTGGTGGTCGAGGCAATGTCGAACGCGGTGTCGGGGCTGATGGGTATGTCAAAGGCTAGATTGGCAGCACCATAGCCCTTCTGGAATACCGTAGCCCCGCCCTGGTCGACCGCCACGGCGCAGCCTGGAGCGCGCGGATTGCTGAACCGCTCAAAGACACTGTCCACCTGAGCGACGGGCGCGGCCACGACCGGCGAGGCGGCAGCAGCCAGCGCGGCGATTACCGATAACTTTAGAGTGGGGAGCGCGAGGAGCCCCTTGCAAGGCGTGAGGCGGAGATGCGCTTCAACCATCGTCATCGCCTGGGGTCAGCAGATCACTCTCATCGCGTTGATAGGAGAGAAGCTCGCCCGCGTCGCAATCGAGCACGAGACACAGCTTGGAAAGTGTCGTGAAGCGTAGCCCGCGCACCTTGCCGGAGCGAAACAGCGATAATTGCGTCTCGCTGATGCCAATGCGCTCGGCAATGGCCTTGGCGGTGACGCCTCGCGCATTCAGCACCGCATCGAGCGTTACCCGGATTGGCATTCAGACAAAATCTCCGAGAACGGCTTCGATCCGCGCGGCCCGGCGGAGCATGCGCGCCAACACAATGAGCGCCAGTCCGACCACGCCCAATGTCAGTACGGGGACATTGAAGGTCGCGAACCAGCCGGTCACATGATGTTCGAGCACCGACAATTGGATCGGGCCCATAACAAGCGATGCGAGCGCGCCGAGGAGCAGCGCCCAGCCGACCTTGGCAAGTGCGCTGGTTATGATTGGTTGGAAGCTGATCCCACCCCGCGCAAGCGCGCCGAATATGCCCCTGAGCGTCCACAGTGCCCACAGATAGAAAAGGGCTGGTGACCAGATCAGGGCCAGGCGTTTAATCGTGTAGGCCTGCAGAATGTGACCCTTGAGGATCATCGCGACAAGCGTCACCCCCATGATCGCGGTGATCCCGAGAATGACCACGGTCGTCCCGATGAAGAACTGGCGATTCCGGCGCTGGAAACGGACAAGCTCGAGTTCAGCGCCAGATGAACCGGGCATAGCTCAGATCTCCCGTCGGCTGAGATGAATCAGCATCATTGCAAAGGTCAACATACCGCCCAGCAATCCCATCTGTATCGCCAGCGCCGCGCGCGCCACATCCTTGGTGAGCAGGCTCACCGGCATCGCCCATGGCACAAACATCGCTTCGTGTCCGCCAAAGGTTGCAACCGCTACGAACGTGCCTCCAAGACCGAGCGTCAATGGGACGACGAAGCTCCGGAAACACAATGCAACCCAGAGCTGGAGCATCCCCATGAACCATGAGGTCATCCAGATGTTGCCCAGCAGCCTTGCGGCGAGTTCCCACGAGAAGCCGCCCGTGGCAGCCCTTGCTGGATCCCAGAAGGCGAGCAATGCGCCTGCAATGCGGACGTCCACCGCCAGCAATATCGACATGACCGCAATCAGGATGATCATCATCGCTGATTTCGCGGCGAACAGATGCCAGCGCGGAATGGGCAAGGCGAGGATATGGTCCCAGGCGCGCGGCGCGTGTTCGATCTGGGCGAGAAGGATACTGAGCGCGGTAACCGTCATGGGCAATACGAAGAAGGACCAGAGACCGGTCGTTTCGGTCAGCACCAGGGTCCAACTCATCGCCGGCTGACGCAAGCAGATCAGGGCCATGAGAATGGCGACGAGAGCGGGTGCGATAAGGCACAGGACCAAGGCCAGCGAACCCTTGAGTTTGCGGAATTCGACGAACAGGGCAGTGAGCATCACGCTGCCTCCTTTCGATCATGCCGTGTCTGCATGTACAGCGTCTCGAGCGTGCGACCGCGGATAGCCAACTCCGCCACCTCCAGTCCGGATTCTATGAGGCCGCGATTAATCACCGCGGCTTCCGCATCGCTACCACAGACGTCCACTCGCACGCCGTCCCCGTCAGGTGTGGCCGAATACCCAGCGTCATGCAGAATCCGTAAGGCTCTCGGTACGTCGCCGGTTCGCAGAAAGAGCTCAGGTGAAGCCTGACCCAGCAGTTCGCCGATCGGGCCCTGCCGAACAAGCCTGCCATCATGCATCAGGCCGATATGGGTGGCGACCTGCTCGACCTCCGACAACAGATGGCTTGAGAGAAACACTGTGACACCGCTTCGTTCCGGCAGATGGGATATGGCGGCGCGCATATCGCGGATGCCATCGGGATCAAGGCCGTTCATTGGTTCATCGAGCACCAGCAATCGGGGTTCTCCCAGCAATGCGCGGGCAAGACCCAGCCGCTGGCGCATGCCCAGCGAATAGTGCGCCATTCGGCGATTGGCGTCGGCGGACATGTCGACGATCTCGAGCACCCGGTCGATTTCCTTCGCCGAAAGCCCAAGCAAGCGCCGCGTACAGTCGAGATTTTCCCGCCCGCTCAGATGATCATAGGTCGCGCGCGCATCGAGCAGCGAGCCTGTATGTCGCGCCGCACCGCGCCGATCGCGCACCACGTCATGGTTGAAGACCCGTACGATACCGCAGGTCGGGCGCAACAGCCCCAGGATAAGGCGGATCGCAGTGGTTTTCCCTGCGCCGTTGCAGCCCAAAAACCCGTAAATCTCACCCGGCTCGACCCGCAGGTCGATCGCATCGACCGCCCATTGTCCTCCAAATCGCTTGCCCAGCCCGTAAGTCTCAATCGCGGGGGCATCGTTCTTGCTCAGATGGCTCATACTGTCCTCCATGAGCATGGATAGGTAATTTAACTAATAGTTAAATTCAACCCCGTGGAATGGTCGCAGGGAGAGGCTCGTAGGCCATTAGAAAAAAGTCATTTTCTAGCATTGGCGCGCTGACTGCTGAGCTGAAAGTGAAACGAATGGCATCGGGTGTGATTGCGACTCACGCCCTCGGCGCTTGGCGGACTTCGCGTTGTTCAAGAAGGGATCATTGCCGAAGCCGTCGCTGCGGTGGATTCAGCTCGTGCCCTGCCGCGCTGGCTGTCCATTCCGCTTCGACGCTAGGTATCGGTGCTGCTTTCATAAAGATTCTCGCAGATGTGACGATATTGATGAATGGTGTCTCCGGCTCAGGGCGGAGGAATGGCACCGCATGCGCCTGTGCGTGTCCGGATCCGTCATGCGATTGACCAGATTTTCGGCCTCCCTCCAAAGGGCATCCTCGATTGCGGCACAATGAGGAGCGATTCTGGCGCGCTTGAGCGCGGACGCGGCTTCTCGGGGCAGGTCGGCAATGCGGGTCGCGAGCCGGAAGGTTTCGTCTCTCAAATCCTCTCCGGAAACAACCGCATGGGCCAGGCCAATGGTGTGCAGTGCTTGCGCTGTCTGCCATTCTCCGAGCAAAAACAGGGCATTGGCTCGGTGCCAGCCAACCAGATGGGGGAGGAGCCAGGTCGATGCGCCGGAGGCACCCAAACCCAGCGCGAGTTCAGGGAGAAATGCTCCTGCGGTGGACGACCATATCGAAAGGTCGCAATTCATCGCCAGCTCAAACCCGCTGCCGACCGCACAGCCGTTGACGGCACCGATCACGATCTTGTCCCCGTACAGGATAAGGCGGGTGATGTCCTGAAGCTCGTCCACGATTGCGCGCGCCGCTATCTCCTGCATCTCGAGCGTATCGACCAGGTCTTGGCCAGCGCAGAACGCACGACTACCCGTTCCGGTGAGGATAATGGCGCGGACGTCATTGTCGTTCATCGCTTGGTTCAGCGCTGCGCGAAGATGCTCGATCATGGCTTGGTTAAGCGCGTTGTGCCTTTCCGGCCGGTTCAATGTGATTGTGGCGACATGGGCTTCGGTATGTTCAAGCACATTGCTCATATTGTCCTCCGTGAGCGCGGGAGTAATTTAACTATTATATAAATTCAAGCTCGCGGAGCGCGGCGAGTTAGAGGATCGGAACTATATGTTATCTTGAGGCTTTTCCGCAATATGGCGAGAATCGCTGAGAAAGCCGTAATGTTCAGGGCAGCGATCGCTATTCTGCTGATCGACGGTGCGTGCCGACAAAGCAGGGGAGTGTCTCGCCGTGTCAGTTGTAGGGCTGCTGATCGCCTCAAAGCGATCGATCTTGACCTGAATCGGCCAAGCCTGGTCGAAATGATGGGTGGCACCAACCGCATGTCTAGAGGGCAACCCAGCGGTTCTGCAGTCTCTGGCCGCGTTGTTTCCAGCTTTCTGCGTGGAAATGGGGCTTTGGAGAACCGTTCAGATCCTACCCCCTGGTGATCAGGCTAGCCTGTCAGTTGGATTGGGCCTCGCCGCTGCTGGATGAGAAGAGCAATGCAAGGGTGCTCCTCACTCAAGGAGCACCCCGGTTTATCGCTGTCGATTAGCCGTTGAGCTTATCCTTGAGCGCCTTGGCGGCGGAAAAGCCGAGCTTCTTCGATGCCGCGATCTGGATGGTTGCGCCGGTCGCCGGATTGCGGCCCTCCCGCGCCGGACTCTCCTTGACCTTGAACTTGCCGAAGCCGTTCAGCGATACTTCCTCGCCGCCGGCGGCCGCATCGGCAATCGCGCCAAATACGCCGTCGATCAGCTTCTTGGCGTCGGCCTTGGTCAGGTCATGGGCGGCGGCAATCTTGTCGGTGAGGTCGGTATTGTTCATCGGGGATACTCCTGTGGAAAGAGGGCACGCCCGCTAGCGGCGAAGATGATTCGGGTCCATCGGAAAAGAGAGCCGAGCGCATGATTACCTCCTGCTGCGCGATAACGGTCGACCCGGGCCGAGGAGCGCTCCGAGCGTTCAGAAGGCGAGCCGCGCTCCCATGGAAAAGTATCGGCCAACGACATCGTAGAAGGGCGAATAGAGCGATCCGTCAGGTGCCTGTTTGTCGAAGAGATTTGTGATGTTGGCATAAATCTCCATCCTCGTTCGCGGTCCAGCGGCGACACGTGTCCGTGCGGAAAGATCGATATAGGTATAGGCCGGGATATGATTGTTGAGCAGCCGCACCGTGGAATTGTAATTGCCCGAAGAGATGTGGCGGGCGCGCAACAGAGCGCCGAAGTCTTCGCTATCATAACCGACGCTGCCATTGATCCGCCATTTGGGAACGCCCAGGCTGAAGGAGTTTCCTTGTGAGCGAACATATTCGATCTTGCTGACACCGTCATCGGTTGTGAGGCTATCGACCCAACTGGCCAGCACGCGAAAGATGAGCGTGCCAGATAGGTCGGAGAACGTGCTCAGCGGAAGCGTCTGAGAGAGATCGGCGTCGATCCCGTTGGTCCGGTATTGGGCAAGGTTCAGATAGGGCGAGATCGTGCGCGTGAGATTGCCGTTGGTGTCGCGCTCGACATAGGCGCACAGCGCCTGATTATGGTTGAAGCAGCGCACGACCAGATCCTGTGCCGGGATCGTCGTGATGACATTGTCGATGCGGACCTTGTAATAGTCGAGCGACAGATGAAAGCCGGGGATCGCGGGCGGTGCATAGTGGAAGCCGGCGGTAAGAGTGGCAGCGGTCTCGGGCCTCAGATTCGGGTTGCCGCCGGTGTTGGCGAGCACATAGACGCTGATATTCTTAACCGGGTCGACGATCGTATTATAGCCCGTGGTGAGTTGCGTGTAGAGTTCCTGAAGATTGGCCGACCGGATGTCGCGCGAGCGCGTGAAGCGGGCGCGAAAACCTGGGAAGAGTTCATTTACCACGCCCAGCTTCCATGACCAGATTGGGCCGGTCGTATTATAGTCTGACAGGCGTGCTGCCGCGTTGAGCTCCAGCTTTCTCAGCAACGGACGGTCCCGAACCAACGGGACGAGGATTTCACCAAAGGCTTCCTTGACCGTGAAACTGCCTGAGATCGGGGCGAAGTTGAACAACCGGAACGCCCTGACCAGATCGAGCGCGCCGACCGCTTGTCGGATCGATTCCCGCCGCGCCTCTATCCCCGCTGCAATCGAGATCGGTCCGGCCCAGAGCGTGACGGGTTCGCCACGAAGGCTCAGCCCGCCGACATCCAATTTGGTCGTGGCGCGCTGACGTGGCGTGCCCGTGATATAGGCCAGGGCTTCCGGTGACGGTGCGCCTTCGCCGAACAGATTAATGGGTATGCAGGCGCTGGACGGATCTGTGAGTTTGACGCGGCAGATCGGTTGACCGGTCGCCGGATCACGCACCGCATCGACCGCCTGGTTGAAATTGGTTCCGATCACGAAGCCGGGTGTATCGATGTCATTCCGATACTCGCCATGGCTGTAATAACCACTCCAGCGCCAGCCGGTGCCGATCGTCCCCCGCAACGCGATCGTTCCTTGTGTCGTCACACGTTCGAAATCGATCCGGGGAAAGGGGAAGTCGGAATTGAACCTTCCCATTCTGAAGCTGGATTGACCGGCCGCAAGCAGTTGTTCGCTGATCGCGGGCGACAGAAAGGCGTTGTCCTGCGAGATATTGATATTGCCCCGGTTGTGATCGCCAAACCAGATATAGTTGTTCCACATGCGCGAGCGGCGCAGTTCTGCCGTGATCTTGATGCTGTCGCTGGGTGCGAAGCTGATACGGCCGAGCGCGCTGTATCGGCGCTGGGGCGTGACGAGCGCGCTGATGCCATCGTTCGATGGGCCTTCCCCGCCGATCATGTCGGTGCCGATGACCGTCCCATATCGAAAATCGCGCAGCGATCCGTCGGGATTGAAGGCTTTGCCCGCGAACACGCCGCTCAGGATCAATCCGCCATGGGCGGCATTTGCAAGCCCCACGTCCGGCGCGATCATGAAATTGCCGTTTCCCGCCGAAACGATGGCCCATCGCCCCACCGTTGAGCGCGAAGTCTTGGGCATGACTCCGCGATTGTCGAGATATTCGGCACCGATCGTGACGCGCCCGCGACCATCGGCAAATGCCGCACCAGCGGCGCCTTCAAAGCGTTGTTCCGCTGCATCGCCCCGTGACGAAATACCCGTCCGCGCGCCGAGTTTGAGTCCGCTGATATCCTCATCGAGCACGATATTGACCACGCCCGCCACCGCCCCGGAGCCCCAGGCTGCCGACGCACCGCCCGTGACGATGTCGACCGATTTGATCAACACGGTGGGTACCGTGTTGAGGTCATTCTCGCTGGAGAAGCGCCGTCCATCCAGCAGCACCAGCGTGCGATTGATCCCCAGGCCGCGAAGGTCAACCGGTGCCATGCCGGCGCTGGTATTGGTGCCCGACGTTTGCGGCGAAATGGTCCCGCGAAATTGCGGCAGATCGTTCAACGCGGCGGCGACGTTCGACCGCGCGCCGATGCTCAGATTCTCTCTGGTCACATGTGATGTCGGGGTCGGGGCCTGGAAGCCCGGCGCATCGATGCGCGACGCGGTGACGATGATCGGTTCGGTCTCTTCCAACCCCGCCGCCGGCGGTTTTGTGTAGACGGGAGGGGTGGGGGGAGGCCGGTCACTCGTACGACGGGAGATGATATAGGAACCGCCCGTGGTAACGCTGAAGCCAAGACCGGAGCCTTTCAGGAGGCGGCGGAGTGCTTCGGGGACGCTATAGCTGCCTGTCAGCGCCGGGGCCGTGCGGTCCTTGATGGCCGCCGGGGCGAAGATGATGTTCGAACGCGTGATGGTCCCCACTGCCTCGAGCGACCGGGATAGATCCTGACGCGGCAGCGAAAAGCGAAAGCTCGGCGCGGTCTCCGCTCTGGCGACGGAGGCCGTCGCACAGGCAAGCACAGACAGCCATATCAATTTGCCCCCATGAATCATGCGCCGCCCTCGTCTCGTCCCATAGCTCCGATCGGTCAGCGCCACGAAACTTGCGACAAACCATTGATGGTGCCGAGACTGGCTTACAGCGTCAAAAGCAATGCTTCGCCTTCTCGTCGCACCCGTAATCCGTGGAGTTGCGCCACGGCGGCGGCAAATTCCGCCGCATTATCCGTTGCGAATACGCCCGAAATGGGAATGGCTCCCAGACGAGCATCATTCACCATCACCCGCGCCTGTCCATAGCGGTTCACCTCGGCAACGGCGTCGGACAAGGGGGTATCACGAAACACGATCTCCCCGCGACGCCAGGCGGTGACGGCGTCAAGCGCCGGGCGATCAAGGACCGGCGGCGCCTGCGGGACTGCGGACACGCGCTCGCCCGGCGCGAGCACGGCCAGCAATTGGCGGCGCTCGCCCTTGCGGGTAACCTCGACCTTGCCGCGGAGCAGGGTAACGCGCACGCGATCACCGTC
This sequence comes from Sphingomonas sp. ERG5, assembly GCF_000803065.1. Taxonomy (GTDB): domain Bacteria; phylum Pseudomonadota; class Alphaproteobacteria; order Sphingomonadales; family Sphingomonadaceae; genus Sphingomonas. Next base: position 23,326 of record NZ_JSXI01000066.1, on the reverse strand, counting down.
ACGCCGGACGACGAAGCTTGTGCCTAGCGCCTTGATCTGTTCGTCGCCAGCGGTGACGATGAACGGCCTCGCTGCATCATGGGCCACGTCGAACATCGCTTCGCCCCGGTCGAGCGAGACTTGCCGTTTATCACTGGCGAAATTCACCGTGACATGACTGTCGGTATTGAGCGCAATCCTGCTGCCGTCCTTCAAGGTCGCTGTGCGCTGTTCGCCGGTGCCGGTGTCGAAGACCGGGGCCTGGTTGAGATAGACCGTCATTGCGCCCGTGGCAGCGACCGCCAGTATCGACGCGGCGATCGCCAGCGGCATAAACCGCCTTGGCGTCGGGGATTCTATAGTGGAATCGGAGATGGCGGCTGCTCCGGGCAAGAGTTCCCATAAGTCGACGGCGCGTTCGAACGCCTCCTGATGCGCGGGATCTTCCCTGAGCCAGTCCTGCAACGGTACATCAGCTTCCGCGCCATGAGGACCATGTACTCGGGCGAGCCAGGCGGACGCTTCCGCGTTCAATCGCGCTCGCTCCTCCTTTCCTCGCATCACCATTGCTCCATCCAAGTCATCATCTCCATGGTCGCTCGGGCGACCTGTTTTTCTACGGCGGGGACCGACATCCCTTCTTCTCTAGCGATCGTCGCATAATTTGCGCCGTCGAGTCTCCGACGAAGCAGGATGCGGCGTGTCCGTTCGGGCAATTGATCCAGGCCGGCGGCGGCGTGTTTCAGCCGCGCCTGGGACTGCAACACCTGTTCCGGGCCGGGAGCGGCATCCGCGATCGAGAAAACATTCCCGGTTGAAAACGGCGCGCGGCGCTCCCGACGCCCCTCATCAATCGAGAGGTTGACGGCAACCTTGACGAGCATAGCTTCCTGCGACCGCACCGCATGCTTTTGTTCGTAGTGCCCCACCTTCAAAAAGGCTTGCTGCACCAGATCGTCGGCGTCCTGATCGGCGACGCCGCGGCGTCGCAAGGTGGCCCGAACATGCCGTAACATCTCGCTCAATTGGCTCATCGCGTTCCCCACACATATCGTAGACGATCCCGCTGCCCAAATCCGACATTATTTGTGTTGGAAGGGGGATGCCTGGTGCCGGGCCCTGTCTTCAGGGGGCGATGTTGCTGGCGATCTGCCGCCATTCGGCGCTCGTCAGCGGAAGCGTCTCGAACGCGGCATAATAGGCACCCAGGTCGCGCGCGAACGGCCAGTCGGAAGCGGGCACGAAATGGCTCAGGCCAATTTTGCGCATCAGGGCGACGAGCGCCGCCCTGTCTTCGTTCGATACCGTGCCGGGTTTGATCGCGACGAGGTCGAAACGGAGATTGGCGCACATCGCTCGATCCCGTTCGCAGGCGTCGGCGAAGACGCCCAGTGCCGCGAGAGTGGGGCGGTCGATACCGCCCCAGCCAGCGGCATGCGCGATCTGTACGTTCGTGCCGCGCGCGGCCGGCAACACGTCCCTTAGAAAAATCCGGGCTTCCTCTGCGCCATAGCCGGCGGCCTGATTGCGCATATGGACCATGATCCGGAGATGCGCGGATGCCGTAGCCCGAAATACTGCCGCCAGCATCATCACCTGATCGGGCCGGTGATAGTCGAAGCGCGCATTGGCGAGATGCAGTTTGAGACCGGCGACATGGTGGTTGTCGCGCCAGCGTTCGATTTCCGGCAGCGCGGTCGATGTGATCGGATTGACGCCGATATAGGCGTCAAGCCGGTCGGGATGGGCACGGGCCAGCGCGACGGTGAAATCGTTCGCCGCGCGCATGATCGCCACATGATCCGGGGCAGGGGGCGTCATGAACGGGCTTTCCGCCAAATAGGCGGTCGACATCACCCGCGCGCGCTTGATGCCCGCGGCATCCATCGCCCGCAGCAGATCATCTGCCGTCAATGGGCTGGAGAAATCGGGGTCGCATTTGCTGGTCCTGCCCGGGCTCGCGCAATATGCGGACAGGATGGGCAGGATCGCCGGAGAGTGAACATGTACATGGTGATCGACGATCACGGCGGGCGATCGTCCGCCCGCCGCGTACAGCGGCGCCATCAGTATCAGGCTCACTGCGAAGCACGCGCGCCGAAGCGCGCGGTCGACGATCATCGCGCCCCGTCGCCGAGCAGCGTCTGCTTCCAGAACTGGATCTGGCTCCAGAAATAATAGTCCTCATTCTCTTTCTTGTGAAAGCCATGCCCCTCATTCTGCGCGAGCACATGCCAGGCGGTGCCGCCCTTGGCGCGGATCGCCTTGATGATCTGCTCGGCCTCGGACGCGGGGACGCGCGGATCATTGCCGCCGGTGGCGATCAGGATCGGCACGCTGATCTTGTCGACGCTGGTGAGCGGCGAGATCGCGATCAGCTTGGCGCGCTGTTTCGGGTCGCGCTCGTCGCCATATTCGACACGGCGAAGATCGCGCCGATAGGATTGGGTGCTTTCGAGGAAAGTCACGAAGTTGGAGATGCCGACATAGCAACTCGCGCTCTTGATCCGCGGGCTGTAATGGACCGCCGAAGCGTAGCACATATAGCCGCCATAGGACATGCCGGAGACCGCGAAGCGGCTAGGGTCGAGCGTGTTGTCCTTGCCCAGCGCGTCCAGCATCGCGCCGATATCCTTGACCGAATTCTCGCGCAGGTCGGGGCCATTATCGAGATTGACGAAGCGCTTGCCGAACCCGGTCGAGCCGCGGACATTGGGGTAGAACAGGGCGATGCCCAGATCGTTGAGCAGATAATTGTCCGCTCCCCGATAGTCGGGCCGCGACTGACCTTCAGGGCCGCCATGAATATCGACGACCAACGGACGGCGACCGGGGAAGCGTGTCGGATCGGGCCGATAGAGAAAGCCCGAAACCGTTTCGCCATCGAAGCTCTTCACCTCGACCAGTTCGGGGTCGACATTGGCCGCAGCATCGAGCCCGCCCGTCTCGCTTTCGGTCCATCGGGTCACGGCCAGCGTCGCAGGATCAACCGAGAAGACATCCCCGGCGACGCGCGCCGATGATATGCTGAGCCCGATCGCGCCCCAGGGGGCGATCGCGATCGCGGAACCGATGCTATAGGGGATCACGCCGGCAGGCAGGCCGGCTACCGGGCGCGTGACCCCGGTTGAGACGTCCATCACGCGCAAGCGGCTGATGCCGGCTTCATTGATCGCATAGGCGATGAAGCTGCCGTCGGGCGCGATCGCGTAATCGCTGACATCCCATTTCGGCTCTGTGGACTTGGGCGCAAACTGGCCGGCGCGATCAAGCGTGCCGAGCTGCAGGAAGTCGGATGCGACATCCGAGGTCACCCATATCTTGCCGTCAGCCGCATAGCGCGGCGCCACATAGGATGCCGGCTTCTTTGCGCCCGCAATTGCCTGGAGCTTGCCGCTTGCGAGGTCGAGTTCATAGACGATCGCGTTGTTGATCGACTTGCGATTGAGAATGAGCGCGGTCTTCCTGTCCGCTGAAAAGTCAGCAACGCTCCAGCCGCCGCCATCGACCTGGGCGACCAGCCGGTCGCTCCCCGGCTTGCGCGGGTCCATGACATAGATATCGGAATCGGTGCCGTTGCGTCGTGTCGATGTATAGCCGATCAAGCGGCCATCCGGGCTCCATGCGCCAAACCAGTTCCGGCTCTTGCCGTCGGTGAGCAGCACGAGGCGGCCGTGCTCAAGGCGGTACAGTTGAAAGAATTCGGCGCCACCGACATCCTTCTGGACTACCAGCGTGCCATCGCTGCCGGGCGCGCGAAAACCGGCCAGTATCGGCTCCTGTTCGAAACTGACCTGCCGTCGCATCGCCTGTGGCGTCGCGACGACGTGCAACTGATCGGTGCTGCCGAAGCGTGTTTTGACCAGAATCGATCGATCCGCGGCGTTCCAGCCCTGGAACACAGCCTTACGCGCCTCGAGATAGGGGCGCGTTTCAGCCGTCAACGCTTCGCTTACCGGCGGAGGTCCGTCGATGACGATTGCGGCGGGCTTGGGAACGATGGATTTCGGGGTGTCGGCCAGCACAGGCGTGGCGACCATCACCAGGGAAGTAGCGAAAATGTGACGTGCAATCATGTACCGTCTCCCGAAAGCTGGAAACCGCCGGCGCGGTACAGGCCGGCCGGCGGCGAATCTTCAACAGGCTGATGGTCAGAGGCGCACTCGCGCGCCCACGGTGATGTAGCGCCCGACCACGTCGTAATAGGGCGAGTAGAGCGCGCTGACCGGGGGATCCTTGTCGAACAGGTTCGACGCGTTGAGGTAGAACTCCATTTGCGGCCCGTGAGACACGGGAACACGGGTGCTCAGTTGAAGATCGAAATAGGTGTAGGCTGGAATCCGGTTATTCACGAGGTTCACGGTGCTGTTGTAATTGCCGGCCGAAAGATACCGTGCACGCAGCATCGCGCCGAAGGTTTCGTCCTGATAACCGATGCTGGTATTTACGCGCCATTCGGGAACGCCCAGACCGAAAGAGTAACCCTGCGATTTCACATAATCGATCTTGCTCACGCCATCGTCGGTCTTGAGATTGTTGACCCAGGTGCCGAGCACGCGGAAGGTTACATTGCCCGGTGCCGATGAAATGCCGCGGACTGGCAGGACATAGCTCAGCTCGGCATCGATCCCGTCGGTCTGGTATTCAGCCAGGTTCAGGAAGGTCGAGACGGTTCGGACGATGGTGCCCGCTGCGTTGCGCTCGACCCGGGCGCACATTGCCTGGTTGCCATTGTAGCAGCGCGTCACCAGGTCTTGCGCGGCGATGGTCGTGATCACATCCTTGATACGGATGTCATAATAATCGAGCGTCAGATTGAGGCGCGAGATGGGCGACAGAACCAGCCCGGCGGTGAAGGTATCGGCGGTTTCCGGCCTTAGATCGGGATTGCCGCCGCCGTTTGACAGCACATAGACGCTGGTGTTGGTCACCGGGTCGGTCAGGGTGTTATACCCGGTGGTCGACTGAGTGTATAATTCACTCAGGTTCGCTGACCGGATGTCGCGCGAGCGCGTGACACGGCCCTTCACCCCGGGGAAGAATTCGTTGGTCATCCCCAGTTTCCAGGACCAGATCGAACCAGTCGTGTTATAGTCCGAGATGCGGGCTGCGCCGTTGAACTCAAGCTTTTTGAGCAGCGTCACGTCGCGTACCAGCGGAACCAGCACCTCGGCGAAAGCCTCCTTGACGGTGAAACTTCCTTTGAGCGGCGAGAAGCTGAACGTGGTGAACGCTTTGGCGAGATCGAGCGCGCCGACACGGGCATCGATTGCCTCCTTGCGCCATTCCGCGCCGACCGCGATCGAAACCGGCCCGGCCCACAGATCGAATGGCTCGCCCCTCAGGCTCGCGCCCGCCGTGTCCAACGTGGTGCGTGAGCGCGACTGGGGCGTGCCGGTCACATAGTCGATCGCCGCCTGTGACGGCGCGCCAAGGCCGAACAGGCTGACCGGCACGCAATTGGTGGTGGGGTTGGTCAGCGCGATGCGGCAGATCGGCTGGCCCGTGGTAGGGCTGATGATTGAATCGACCGCCTGTGCATAGTTGCTGGTCAGCAGAAAGCCTGGTGTGTCGATGTTGTTATCGAACTGGCCGCGGCTGTAATAAGCGCCATAACGCCAGCGGCCGTCGCCCGACTTTCCGTCGATTGCGAGCGTGGCTTGCGTGTTCTTCCGCTCGAAGTCGATCGTCGAGTAGGACAGGTCCGAATTGAAGCGGCCAAAGGTGAAGCTGGTCTGTCCGGCGGCGGCCAGCGCCGCGCGGACTTCCGGCCGCAGAAACGCATTGTCCGACTTGATCGTCAAATTGCCGCGGTTGTGGTCGCCAAACCAGATATAGTTGTTCCACATCCGCGAGCGCCGCAGTTCCCCGGTCACGGTCAGATTGTCCATCAGATCGAAGGTCGCTTGGGCGACCATGCTGTAGCGGCGCTGCGGGGTGACGAGTGGGCTGAGATCATCGTTCGACGGGCCTTCGCCGCCGATCATGTTGGTGCCGCTGACCACGCCATAATTGATCGGACGCAGCGTTCCATCGGGATTGAAGCCCTTGCCTGACAGCGCGCCCGACAGGATGATTCCGCCGTAAGCCGCGTTGGAGAAGCCGACGTCGGGCGTCAGTACGAAGGCGCCCTTACCGTTCGAGATCGCTGCCCAGCGGCCGGCATTGGGGCGGCTGACCTTTGGAATGACGCCATTGTTGTTCAGATATTCGCCGCCGATGATGAAATGGCCGCGCCCATCGGCGAAGGGTGTCCCGGCTGCCGCTTCGAAGCGATGCTCGGCCGCGTCGCCATAGCTCGAAATGCCGGCCTGTGCGCCGAGCTTCACGCCGGTGAACTTGCTGTCGAGCGTGATGTTGACGACACCGGCAACAGCGCCCGATCCCCAGGCGGCCGACGCGCCGCCCGTCACGATATCGACATTCTTGATCAGCACGGTCGGGATGGCGTTGAGATCATTGTCACTCGAGAGGCGACGACCGTTGAGCAGCACCAGCGTGCGGTTAATGCCGAGGCCGCGCAGATCGATCGGTGCCTGGCCTGCGCTGGTGTTCGTGCCGGTGGTCTGCGGCGAGGTGGTGGCGCGAAACTGCGGCAAATCGTTGAGCGCTGCAGCCACGTTGGTTCGGGCGCCAATGCTGAGGTCGGCAGCGGTGACCTGCAAGGTCGGTGTCGGGGAATCGAATGCGCGATCAATGCGCGATCCCGTCACGACGATGTCGCTGTCCTCGTTTTCGGCAGCCGGCGCGCCGGCTGAAGCGGATTGCGTTGGCACTGTCGTCTGCGCCGAGACGCCTGCTGACGCGAAAATCGCCGTGCAAGCTCCGATTACGCTCCCAAATCGCATCATATGAACCCCCTGTGTAACCCGGCGATCCGTCGTCGCAGGCCTTCACTGGGAAGACGAAAGCGTTTCACAAAACCGACATAATGCATGAAAGATTGTTAGCTCGACCTGAAGTTCGGCAATTTCGGCTCTGCTGATCGGCCAAGGCAGCCGACACCGCGTACCCACTGGCCGCAGTACCGGCCGAGCTCCACATCTCGATCCTGCGCAAGCTTGGTCTTTGATAGGGTGGCGGACATGTGAGTCTCGCCAAGAGAATCCCGCTTGCGTTGGCATGACGCTCATCGAGCGGCGATTGAGGACTCAGCCAATTCTGTTCAGGTCCCGCCTGAGCCCGCAAAGTGGCTCGCCATCATGATAGCGCGGAGGGGGCCAAATCACGAGGATTTAGGGTGGTGCGCCCGGCGAGATTCGAACACGCGGCCTACGGTTTAGGAAACCGTACTCTCTCATCCGTTTGAACCGGTGCATCCCTGAAAGCCCCAGAAATCTGCGGATTTCGTGATTCTGGTTTGTTCAATTTGCCGGGTCAAGAGAAATTTGGCACAAATCATGACACAACGCTGACCCGTTGGATTGTGGTTGGAGTCCAAGAGCTTTGACAGACCTAACTTTAGGTTCGCCGCGCAGTGCGGGCGCGAGCAATCAGTATTGTAGCGGCCGCGTGGCGACCCTTCTTCAGGTCGATTGCCATATCACGCGCTGCCGATCGACACTCGCGATGACCCTGTTGGAATGGCCTAATGTCTGTGCTGTCGTCCTGCGGCGCGTCCTCTCAGGCTGGCGAACCGGGCGGGCGAGGATCTCGATACCTTACACAGCAGCGAGCTCGATCCACAAAGCGGTTCGGAAGTTATGTCGCGTATCCGGATCGTTATGAACCATGGCGAGGGCCGGCTTTCACGCCGACCGGACTGGTAACATCGCCAAACGCCGTCAGTGCACTTTCCGCACGCGATGAAATGGCAGGTCGCGGCGCAGATACACCAGCGTCCGATAGTCGCCTCGTGGCGCGGTGAAAACGAGACGATATTCTCGCGTGAGCGCGCCGGCCACCAACGCCCGATCGATCGTGTTCCAAGCGGCGAGCGGCTGAGTTGCCGTAACGATGACCGGAGGTCGAACGGCGAGTACGCGCCGGACCTCCACCGCGGGGTCGATGCCGAGCGCGCCTTGCTCGGGAGCATAACCGAGCATGGACGGAAACGCATAGGGCGTCGGTAGACAGGAGTCGGCGAGCTGATAGGTGATGGCGTCGCCAATAAAGACGTAGGGACAGCCCCTTCCGCTATTGGCATGGACAGTCGCTGCGACAGCGTAAGCGCCGGCCGCATCTCCTGCTGGTTCCAAAGCGGTTTCAATCGCTAGAAGCGCCAGACCGGCACCGAGCGCGGCGATCAGATAGCGCTGTTGCGATACGGGCGTGCAGGCCGCGAGAATAGCCAGCGGCGCGATCAGCGGCAGCGCGTAATGGTCGAAATAGGTACCAAGCACACCATAGCCGGCCACGGCTGCAATGGCCCAACCCAGGCAGATCTTCATCGCATCGGAAAGCGGGCGATGGCGCAGAGCAAGCATGCCGCAGATCGCCAGTGGCAGGAGTTTGGCGATGGTGCCGGCAAGCCGGCCTGTGATGATTTCCGCCGGATAGCTATATCCTGCCCGAAGCAGGATGGAGCCGAAGTTCGCAAACCAGAAAGCTTGCAACGGCCCGGCGCCCTTCTCTGCATAAATCGCGATTGCCGCTAGGGTGGGCACCAGGCCGAGAAGCAGCCAGACCAGTGCGGAGGCGACGACCTTGACCGGTCTCGCGCCAGCCCGGCACAGATAGTGAATATGAACGATGCCGAAAAATGCCCCCTCGACGGCAGGGGTATATTTGACCTGTATCGCGACCCCCGCGAGAAGACAGGCGAGCATGCCGTTGACCACGATGGCGGACACCGCGCGGTCCCGCGCGAATTGCGGCAGACGCAGCGTTAACAGCGCCGCCCCGGTCATGAACAGATTATAGAATACCGGGGACTGGCCGGCGCCTCCGCTGAATAGGGGTAACCACACAAGGTAAATGACGGCTGCTGCTAGAGCCCCCGCTCGCCCCGCGCCGATCCGCAGCGCCGCGCGCTGCACCAGCCAGCTCGTTGCGGCGGCGAACAGCGTCGCCGCGAGCTGGTACGCGACGATGCCGTTGCCGGGCAGCAGGCGGATTCCCGCAAAAATAGTAAATAGGCCGATCGGCTTCCTGTCCCAAATATCGATGTAAGGGAGAGCACCGCGAAGCATGCGATCGCCGACGAGCAGGTAATATTGCTCATCGACATGGATGACGGGATTGCCGAAGTCACCGGCGCGGAGCAGGAGACAGACGATGAGCAGCGCGCCAGCCGATGCGGCTTGGAACTTGGAGTCCGACGCGCGCCCGGGGTGGCCGCCAAGACCTTCTCTTGCAGCGGCCACCGACGAGACGATGTCTAATTCGCTTTGTCCGGCTGGGATCGACGTCACAAAGGAAAGGCTAGGCCATGTGCCGCCGCCAGGTCGGCGACCTGCATCGCGCGCAACGCTTCCGCCTCAACGACGCGCGCTGCCGCGATCCTGTCGCCCGCGATAAAGCCCTCGCCCGGATGGCACATCACCAGATGGGCAGTGCCGGCCTTCGCGAGAAAAGTCGGAAAAACCGCAGCATAGTCACCTTCAAACGCGTAATATCCGGCAAAGCTGTCGTTGCAGCGCAACCCCCTGCGCCGGGCGGCACGCGCGAGTCCTAGCGAAAAGAGCCAGCCTTCGACCGCCTTTGCGCGAAACGGGCGTGCCGCGATCGCTGACCAATGGTCGTAACAGTTCCGCACCCACGCCTGAGGTGCCCAGAGCGCTGTCGCGTCCAGCACGATCGATCGAATGCCCGGCAACAGATGCGCGTGTTGATGGCCATCGACGAAATCAGGCGCACGACCGGCATATCTCACGAACCGGGCGAATTGCGCGGCAACCTCAGCCTTGATTTCCTCGAGTGCGAGACGGCCGGAGATCGCGTTGAAGATAAGTGGATCGATTCCGAGTAACTTCCCGTCCGGCGATGTCCCGGTCATAGGCGTCAAAGGCCGCTCATCCGTGAAGGTGAGATGAAGCCCGATCTGCATTCTGTCGGACAAGGGCTCAAGAAGCGCCGCGTCGACAGCCCAGCCGGGGTGAATAGACATACACGACGTCGCATTAAGCTTATTATCGGCGGCGAGTGCAGCGATCGTCTCGCTGATCTCCCGCGACATGCCGAAATCATCCGCGCATAGTATGAGGCGTCGCATCGATCGCTCCCTGGGTCGGTTGAAGGGAGCGCTCGCGCAGATGCTCGCTGGTGAGCCTGCGTGCGGCGAGACGTGGCGCCAGGAATTCATAGAAAAACCAGTCACCACGATGCGCGATGTGGCGGTAATAATGGAGTTGTTCGAGCGCGGTCCATTTGACCGAAGCGCGATCGCGCTTTCGCGGCGACGGCGAACACCAAAAGTTCGCGCTGTAACGGGTCTCTCCCAACCGCCTGGTGCGATGAATTATTTCGTGGTCTTCGAGCACGAAATTCCACCGGCCTGGGTCGAAACCGCCGACCGCGCGCAACTTGGCGACGTCGAACGCTTGTCCGGCCCCGCCGGCGTGGCAAAGCGCCGGGAATACCTGCGCCGCCGTCAGAATATGGATCGCGCCGACCAGTCGCCGTGCCGCGCTGGCGCCTGGTGGAACATAATATGCTCCAGCGACCGCACAATCAGGACGCGCCAGCAAGGCACCGGCTTGGGCAAGATAGTCCGGCGGGTACCATGTATCGGCGTCGCAGGTTGCGACGAAGCGGGTCACAACCTGTCGTAGTCCTGTTGCCAGAGCGGCAACCTTGCCGGGCTGAGGTTCGCTGATCAGCCTGAATGGCAAACCGTGTCGGTGGCATTCACGCCACGCCAGGAGAGCGCTGCCATCTGTACTGCCATTGTCGACCAGAATGATCATGACCGGGACGGTCTGCCGCGCGAGACTGCGCAGCGTCGTTGCGAGAAAGCCCTGTTCATTGAAAAACGGCAGGATCACGCTCCACACGGGCGGGCGTTCTCCCTGCTCCAAGAAGGAAGCGTAGCGGTCTAGACGCAACAAGGTATCGTCGTGATTTTCCGACATGGTCTCATCCCAGCCTCTTGTGATGGAGAGACGCCGCCGCGGATCGAAACCTCACGTTGCCAACCACAAACTACCGCCGAAAAATCGCAGCTAGGTTGCCGCACACAACTCGGCGCAAATCGGATCAGAAAGCGACTTACGAGCAGTCGATAAGATTCAGTCGATCATCTCACGCCTGTCGCCCAATGAATGCGCCAGCACCTGTTATCGCCCCGACGGCGAGATGCAGTCCGAGGGTCAGACTAGCAATCAAGGCGGTCATCACCGCGACATCGGTATTGCGCCCAAGCAGCACCATGGTCAGGCCCGCGAACATCACCTCCTTATTGGGAAGCAGCGGCAAGCGGGATACCATCATGCGCATGGCAGCCAACGCCACCCACTCACCAATCTTCACTCCGGGCAACATCAGGCTCCATAGGATCGCGATCAACACCAGGGAAATGACGACACGGAGCAGTTGCACCGCAAAAATCATGCGCAAATCCCGGTCCGGCAGCGAAAACAGCTTATGTCGCAAAGCGAACATCATCAGTGAGGTGAAGACGACGATGGCGACCGAAACGACAAAAGTTCGCGCCAATGTCCCAGTGATAATTGCGGCAAGAGCGGGCGCCATAACGAGCATCATCGCCAGGGTCGTGAGATTGCCGGCGACGGCGGACATGACTGAAACGTCCTTGATCGCACCGAACGGTGAACCGGTAATGCCCGCATGACGGCGTGCCCAAAAGTAGAAATGCGCTTCCCCGGAATAACCAAGCACGATTTCGTTCGCGACCTGCTTGCGCATCAACGGAATGATGCCCGCAAACGGCAATCGCCAGATCTTCCGGTAGATTAGCCATTCGGACGCAGGCGAGAGCAAATAGGATGCCACAAGCACCGTCCAGAAGAACGGCGTGCGCGGTACCGTGGTCAAGCTGGCGAACTCGACGTCCTTGAACTGGTAGAGGACCACGGCGAGAACGGTTACGGAAAGCGCGATGCCCAGCCATGCAGTGAGACGGTCCCGGAACGGCGACGTCGATCGTTCGAGCAGCGGATCGAGACCCGTCGAAGCGGAGATCGATGAGTTGGCCAAGGCGGGAACTGCTGATTGGAACAAGATGGCCTCTGTCGGCTTGTTATGGATGGTGGCGGCGTGGGGCCGACATTTTCGGATGTCGTCCAACGACGGGCACATGATCCGCCGCTTTGGAGACCAGTAACTTCAGCCCATGCGCGCCGCGTCCTCGATCAAATCGGTATAGCGGCTGACCATGCGGTTACGGCTCAGCGCCGCGATCGTCGACGAGATACTGCGCAGGATCGCCGCTTCCGAGGTATCGTCGGGATGGACAGCAAGCCGCATGACGCGAGGTGTGGGCACGGTGCGCGCAACCGCGGCGACCGCCAAGGATGAGGCCATGCGTCCGGGCGTGCGGCTCGCCCAGGTAATCACCGGCGAACGCGCCAGCACCCGACCATCCATCGCGTCCCATACTTTCCAATGATCCTCGGCTAGCCCGATCCGGGCGGATGCAAGTGCCTCGTGCGCACCTCGCCCATACAGCCAAGCCGGCGCGACGAACCCGGCGACCGGCCGGCCGGTCACATCCTCGATCAGCGCGCGGCCATCGGCGATACGACGCCCGGCTTCAGCTGCATCCAGACCAAGAAATTCGCCTTCGCCGGCGGTCATGTGATTGGCCTTGAATCGCGCGAACCGCGATCGGTGACGCACATCGTCGCGGTGGATCGATCCGTGCAGAAACATCTCGACCCCGGCCTCGGACCAACGCCGGAGCCGCGTGGCGAAGGGGGACCCTCGCTCGATCGGCGCGCGCCCCCAGAAATTGGGAACGACAAGCATGGCGATCTTGTCGCCGCCATTATCGGCCAGTTGATCGTACAACTGGTCGATCTCGCTTTCGTGCCGCGGAGACACGTCATGAATTGACAGCAGCAGTCGTCTGGGCGGAGGGTATGTCATCACTCGTCTGACGCCGCCCGACTGCCAATCCGCAGCGATGCCGACAAATTAAAGTTCAAAAGCGATGCGAGGCAGACAGCGTCATGCCCCGTGGCCGAGCGGGCGTATGGCGTATATTGTGGCACACTGCGGATCGAGAACGGATTGCCGAAGGCGAAAGTGCCGGGCTGGCCGTCGAACAGATCGTCGATGTAGAGATGCAATGAGCCCTGTCGCACGTTGGCCGTCAATCCCACGCGACCGATGACATACCCCCCATTCGCCGGTCCAATCCATCGTCGAAGCTTAGCCGCGATATTTCGCGGGCGTGCGCTGGCGGTGACCCGAGCGCTGCGCTAGCGGGCAGCGCCGATGCCCAGACGTATCGCGTTGCCGTTCTTCCGTGCATGCAGCCCAGTCAATTGCTCGAGCGTCGCGATCATCGCATCCCGCTTGCCGGACGCGATGACCCCGGAAAAGCGGCGTCCGGCGAGCGCTGGATCAATCTCGATCCGCTGGCCCGCATAGCGGGATATGTCGGCAACCACCAATCCGAGCGGGACCTCGTCGTACACCATCGGGCCGCCCGGTAGTGCCGTGCCTGATGCTGGGCTCAACCGCCGCAGATCGCCGGTCGCATTTACCCCCGATACCGTCAGCACATGGCCCGCCATCACCTCGGCTGCGCCTACCGCACCCCGCAATCTGACGCTGACCTGTCCTTCCGATACGGCAACACGTAGCATCCCGGCATCGGACATCACCTCGAACCTGGTGCCCACATCACGAATCTCGTACGCACCCGCCCGTATCACGAGCGGATGAGCCGGGTCGTGCACCACATCGAACGTCGCGCGTCCTTCCAGCGCTAGCGGCACATCGCGCGAAGCAGCCACGTTGAGCACGCTCCCCGGCGCTAACCTGGCGGTCGAACCGTCGGCGAGCTTCACGGCACGCTCCTCGCCCGCGGTTGCCCGATATGCAACTAGGCGGGTCGAACCTGCGGGACCTTCCGAAATCCCGGATAATGAGGTGACGCCGATCGCAACCACCGCGACAAGCGATGCCGCCAGCGCGCTCCAGCCGGCGACGCGCCGACGGTGGGGCGGCAATTGCACGTCATCCAAAGACAGCAACGGCTGCAAAGCCGGCCGCGCATGGTCGATCCGTTCGTCGAGCAGGGCGATTGCATCATAAGCTTGACGATGACGCGGATCTGCCTCCAGCCATTCGGTAAAGCCGGTCCAGTCCATATTATCGTCGTTGAGCGACAGATGCCAACCTGCCGCTACTTCATCGATCGGATCAAAATCGTCCCTCATTTCGCATCCATCGGCGCGCAGCTTCCAAACTGCCCCGCCTGTTCGTTGATGAGACGTCGCCGCTCGGCCATACCTCAGTCCTTCAATGCGCGGCGCAGATGCGCCATCGCCAGCGCGATGTGCTTTTCAACGCCGCTTCGGCTGATGCCGAGCCGCGCCGCGATTTCGACGTGAGGCAAGCCCTCGATCTTATGCATGCGAAACGCGCGACCGGCGCTCTCCGGCAGAGCGCGGATCGCGGTAGCTAGCGCGGCCGCCTCCTCGTGCGCGAGCATCGCCGTCTCGGCATTAGGGCGAGCATCAGCTGGCTCGCCGCCGCCCAGGTCTATCCGTTGCCCTGCCGCCCATTCGGTATCGCGTTGCGCGCGCCGGCGCTCTGCCCGAGCGCGGTCGAGCACCAGATTTTGCGCCGCACGATAAAGATAGGCACGTCCGTTGCTTAACGGTCCGGCGTTGGCCGCATGCACACGCACCCATAGTTCCTGCAGCAAATCCTCTGCTTCAATGCGGTCGCCAACCCGGGCCACGAGGAATCGGAACAATTCGGGGCGCAGGTCCCCATAGATTTGCGCCAGTCCGGACGCTTTGGGTTGAACGACAGGTTTCTTCATAAGCCTGGCGAGGCTGTGCCTCGCTTCGGCGAAGCAGGCAAGCGGCCGAAAATCACAGGTAAAGTTCGCGCGCCGCATCGACCGATGGGACGTGCGGCTGCGGTATTCCCGTCGCCTGTCGTCTTCCCGGTGAAGGAGCACGATCAATGACGATCAATCGCGGCGCCAAATGAGGATTGTCGACGTCTGCGCGTTCTACACGGCCCATGGCGGCGGCGTTAAGACCTATATCGACCGCAAGTTTGCGGCAGCGAGCATCGCCGGACATGAGATGGTCGTTATCGCCCCAGGGGCCCGCGACGAAGTGATCGAGCTCGGCCCGGGCCAAATCCTCGCGACGATCGCATCGCCGCAATTGGCGCTCGACCGCCGCTACCGATATTTTGCGAACGAGCCGGCGCTGCACCGCGCGCTCGACCACTGGCGACCCGACTTTGTCGAGGCGTCCTCGCCATGGTCGAGTGCCTCGATGGTGGCACGGTGGGAAGGCTCCGCGCCACGCTCACTCGTCATGCATGCCGATCCTCTCGCCGCTTATGCCTATCGCTGGTTTGGTCGCCTCGCCGACATCGCGACGATCGACCATCACTTCGACCGCTTCTGGCAACACCTTCGACGCCTTGATGCCCGGTTCAACCATGTGATCAGCGCCAGCGCCAATCTGACCAACCGTCTGGTTGCCGGCGGCTTGCAGCGCGCAACGACGATCGCGATGGGCGTGGAACCAGGCATCTTCTCACCAGCTCATCGCGATCTTGAGCTTCGTCGCCGGATGCTGGCGTTATGCGGACTGGACTCCGACGCAACGCTGATGCTCGGTGTCGGCCGCTATTCGGCCGAGAAGCGCTGGGGCATGGTTATCGACGCGGTTCAATCCGCCGGTGCCGAAATTCCGATCGGGCTGGTGTTGATCGGCGACGGGCGCGCGCGCCGAGCACTCGTCGCCCATGCTGCCGGGTCACCACATATCATGGTTGGCGCGCCGATCCGCGAACGGCACCTGCTCGCCGCCACCATGGCGAGCGCCGATGCGCTGATCCATGGTTGCGAGGCGGAGACGTTCTGCATGGTCGCGGCGGAAGCGCGGGCCAGCGGGCTACCAATCATCGTTCCCGATCGAGGCGGTGCCGCCGATCACGTGACGCAAGGAGCGAGCCGCCATTTTGCCGCCGCCGATGGCAGCGCGCTGCGCAACTCGATCGTCGATTTCGCGCGCCACGCAATAGCGCCCGGTGAATATGGAGCAGCCTATCCGGTCCGCACGATGGACCAGCATTTCGATCAGTTGTTCGACCTATATGGCGCACACGCGGCATCAAAATGCCGGGCAGCCTGAATGAAGCGCCCCGTTATAACGATAATGGATCGCTATATCCTGCGTCATTTGATGGGCGGCTATGTTGCGGTGTTGCTGACCTTGGTCGCCATGCTGTCACTCGAAAACATCTCGCGGTTGAGCGCGGCAATCGTTGAAACGGATACGCCGTTTACGCTGCTCGCCTATATGCTGACCGCGCTTGTCCCTGAATATCTCGGTATCGCGATTCCGGTCGCCACCTACCTGTCGATGGCGCTCGCAGTGCGGCGCCTCAGCGTCAATGGTGAATGGCAAATCTTCACCAGTATCGGTCTTCGGCCGACCCGTGTCATGGCTTTGCCGATGGCCTTGGCCCTGGGGTCAGCGGGTGCTCAACTCGCCATCCGGATGGACCTGCAGCCGATCGGTGAACATGCGTTCGATCAGCTGCTGGGCGAGATCAGCGCTGGTGTCCATGGCATGCCGCTGCGCGATCTCGTCGCGGTCGACGCTCACACGACTTTCGTCACCGACCCGTCGGCCGGTCGCGCGCGCGGTACGCTGAACAACGTAATGATTCGACGTGGCGGCGACGTCGCTTCAGCCCCCACCGCCACAGCGAGCCGCGATCCATCGGGTGCAATCATCCTCACATTGCGCAATGGCGTATTGATTCACCCACGCCCCGGCGGTGGCTACGACACGCTGGCCTTCGCCCGCTATCACAT
Organism: Sphingomonas sp. ERG5; assembly: GCF_000803065.1. Classification (GTDB taxonomy): domain Bacteria; phylum Pseudomonadota; class Alphaproteobacteria; order Sphingomonadales; family Sphingomonadaceae; genus Sphingomonas. The sequence goes on along the minus strand of NZ_JSXI01000066.1, from coordinate 6,423 downwards.
GAGACTGGCACCGGAACGGGGACGCGGAGCGACAGCGACCGAAGCGGAGCGGCTTGACCGCGTGTCGGCGGCCAACCTCCTGCCGCGCATCAATCAGGAAGCGGCTCGTCCGGGTGTGCCGGCACCGGCAACGGCAGCGTTTTTGTCCAAGATTCAAAGTGCGGCCCTTTGCCTGATGCTGCCCTGGCTCGGTATGGCCTTGGGCGTACCGCCCAAAAGACAGGCCGGCGGGGCAAGCATCTTCATTGGCCTTGCGCTGATCGTCGTCAATCTGCGCTCGACCGCGTTCGTCGAAGAGCATTTCACCATCCATCCAGTGCCCGCCGCTCTGCTCCACGCTCTTTTATGGGTGACGATCGTGGCAGCCATATCGGAGCTTGCCCAGCGCCATGGTCCAGGTTCGATTGATCAACTCCTCAACAAGGCTCTGCGGTATGCAAGAGCGCTTTCCGCAAAGCCCCTTACCGTCGCACCAGCCCTGCATTCGGCAGCCGCATCCGCACGCGAATCGCGATGGTCGTTATTCTCAGGCGAGGAAGGCGGGATACAGACCAACTCGGCCGTCAGGCCATCAGGGGCTGGGAACAGCGCCGCCTTAAGTGGTGCGACCCTGGTCGGGTCCTGAAACCGGACGCGCAGATAATCGCGTGACGTCTTTCCCAGCGATCGCGCCCTCCAGGTCTGGCCGGCGCGCAGCGGCTATATTCAGCGAGAAGACCCGGACACGCTCGCGATCGGACGGACCTGGATCAGCTCATTGGATGCCGCCAAGCGGGTCGGAAATCCCAGTGATCCGGCGCGCCGTTTCCGTTCCCGGACGGCTGGCTTAAAAGGATTGCGCATTCGGCCTCCCGACCGCTATTCGGGCAAAGTGATCGACCCGGCCGCTGCACACCGCCGCTTTTCTGGCGTGATCGCCCGGGGTGATCGCGAGGCCGTGATGGCTGTGCTTGATGGACTGACCGGCCTGAAAACATGAACGGATAGCGATGCGATACGTCTTGGCGACAGCGCTGGTCGCTAGCGCTGCGCTGGGCGTCAATCCGGCCCAGGCGCGCGACATCAGATACCGGCTCGATATCGGCGCAGTCGATGTCGCGGATGCGCTTGCTACGCTGTCGGCGCAGACCGGAATCTCGGTAACTTTTGACGGTCCGATGCCACGACGCGCGATCAGCGCGTTGCGTGGCGACATGACGGTGCGCGATGCGCTCGACCGGATGCTGCGCTCGGTCGAGTTGCGGGCCGTTCGCATCGGTCCGCGCGAATATCGTATCGTAAGGCGCAACCATGCCGGCAAGAGCATCGCGGCCCCGAAACCTGTCGTTCTCCCCGCCGAGGACATCGTCGTTACCGGGCGGAAACAGTCCGAGATGCTGTCGAGCGTGGCGGCACCGATCGCGGTCTATGTGCCCGGCAGCGCAAGCCTGCTCGGAATCGGCACAATAGCGCGCGATGTGGCGCGCGCGACCATGGGGCTCACGCTTACCAATATCGGCCCGGGACGCAACCGGCTGTTCATTCGCGGCATCGCCGATAGTCCCTTCAACGGATTCAGCCAGTCGACGGTCAGCGTCCAGCTCGATGATGCGCGGGTGACCTATGACGCGCCCGAACCGGGCTTGCGGCTGGTCGATGTCGCGCGAGTGGAAGTGCTGAAAGGACCGCAGGGGCCGCTCTATGGCACTGGGGCTCTTGGCGGCGTCTATCGCATCGTCACCAACCGCCCGGTACTCGACCGTGTCGAGGGAGCGAGCAGCCTTGGTTTCTCGGCAATCTCCGGTGGCGGTGTTGGCGGGCAAGCCGAAGGCGTGATCAACCTGCCGCTGGTCAGTGACCATGTCGCGGTGCGGGTTGTCGGCTATGCGGCTGCGGATCCTGGATGGATCAACGATGTGAAGGGTGGTCGCGATCTGAATCGGTCGCTAACGCTGGGCGGCCGGGTTGCAGTGCGCATCGTGCCCTTTGACGGTTGGATGATCGATCTGAGTGCGATGGAGCAATCGATCGATACGCGAGACAGCCAATATGTCGATCGCCCCGGCAAGGACCGCTCGCGCGACCTGCCGATCCGCGAGCCGCGCTTCGACAGGATACAGGTCTTCCAGGGCACGATCACCGGATCGATCGGGTCGCTCGGGCTAACGATTACAACGAGCGGGACTTGGCAGGTACAGCGCGCCACCTATGACGCCTCTGCCTCTCCGGCGACGCCGGGCGTCGTGGTGCCCAAGACTTATTTCGGTGGGGGAAAACACGGCGTCTTCGATCAGGAAATCCGTATCAGTTCGGCGCCGGACAGTCGCTTCGTCTGGGTCGCTGGCGCCTCGTTTCTGTTGGCGCGGATCGAGGCGTACGGCAATTTGTTGTCGGGCGATGGGACGTTGAAGGGGCTCTTTTCGGAAGACCGGCGCGTTACGGAAGCCGCAATCTTCGCCGACGGTTCGTATCCGCTGGCTCCCCGGTTGCGGGTCGGCGTCGGCCTGCGCGGTTTTCGGGCGGGCATCAGGAATGATCACTTCGACTATATGAATCTGGTGACCCGGGCGAAGACATTGTTCGGCATCACGCCCAACGCTTCCCTATCGTACGAGATCTCTCCGGATCAGTTGCTCTTCGCACGCTTCGCCACCGCGTTCCGGCCTGGCGGTCTCGATTTCAGCAATGCCACAACGCGTCGCTATACCGGTGACGAGGTGCGTAGCATCGATCTGGGCGGACGCGTTAAGCTCGACAATGGGCGCCTGAGCCTCGACTTCAGTCTGTTCAAGACGAACTGGACCAAGATCCAGTCCGATTATTTACAAGCCAATGGCCTGACCGCCACGCATAATGTCGGTCGCGCGACGGTCGTCGGCACGGAACTGTCGGCTGACTGGCGACTGTCCGACGGGTGGCGGTTGCAGGCGGGCGCCCTCTGGCAGCGCCCGCGGCTCAACCGCGCTCCGAACGGCAGCGCACTACCACGGCGTCTGCGTCTGCCCGTGGTACCGGATGTATCGGCGCGCCTTGCCCTGACGCGCGACATGACTTTTGGGGATTGGCGCATCACGCCGGGCTTGTCGGTCAACCTCGTCGGCACCTCTCGCCTGAGTTTTGAGGCAGGCCTTGATCGGCGGATGCCTGCCCGTGTCGTTGGCCGGGTCGGCATCTCGGCTGAGCGCGACAAGCTGACGTTCCGCTTCGACATCGACAACATACTCAACTCGAGTGCGGATACCTTCGCCTTCGGCAATCCATTTTCTGTGCGGAAGAACCGCCAGTACACGCCCTTGTACCCGCGCTCCTTCTCAATCTCGGCTTCGCGCCGCTTCTAGAAAATCATCGGGCCGATCGCTGGGGTGCTGGACGGATGCCGGTGTCGCCCCTGTTGGCGATCCTGAAACGGCCTACGGCGACTCCCGCTCGTCGAGGATCTTCGACAAGTGGTTTGCAGCGCGCGCTGGGCCTTGGTGCAGATACCGGCGATAGGCGGGTGCCGGATCGACGATGTGACTGAACGCAGCAGGGCAGGGGAGTGGCTTGCTGCGCAGCTGGCACATGAGAAAATTGCCGTCATACCCGAGGTCAAAGGCGTCGTCTGGCCCGCGCCGAGCGGTCTCGCCTCGGCGCCTATGCGCTCGACGGTCTTTATGGCCGGCTGACGGCGAGCTCATGCAGTCGATCCGACGCTCAACGCAAGGCAATGTGTCGCGCGCCGGCGATTAGATCACGCAACGAAATCTCAATATCCAGCCGACCATCTCGGTCCGGCCTGGCGCCGCTGTGCGCCTTGTCGTTCACAAAGACCTGATCCTCGTACCCTCACATGAGGGGAATTGGTGATGGCAGAGGTGCGATTGGCAAAACTGCCAGAACGCATACCGGTCAAACTGGCGATCAGCATCATGCCGGACCTGCATCAGCGGCTCCAGCACTATGCTGCGGCGTATGCAGAGGCTTATCAGAGCGAGGAACCGCTGACCGAACGCGTCCCGGCGATGCTTGCGGCGTTCCTCGACGGGGATTTTGCCCGGCGTCGCCGATGACGCAGGTCAAAAGCTAAGCCCCTTAGGGGCAAATGTGCAACGAGCCGCGCCGCAGCGAGTATGACGATTACGTCGACAAATCAGGCGAACCATGCTTCGATCGCATTTCCAAAGTCATAAAATTCTTGATCGTGAAAATCTCTGGCGCCATCCTTCCGCATCTTCCTCCACATAGCGCCCGGCCATTTCGCCGAAGCCCTTGGCGTCAAGATCAACGACTTCGCCCTCCGCGTTCTTATATAATAACCTTAAATCGCCATTGTCTATCGCATTCAACAGATAGAATATAGTAGTATCAACTACGTCAGGAATAACATTGAATATAGAAGATTCAAGTTTTTCTCCAAATTCTTGAACATATCTTCTCGTTGTTTCGCTTCTCATATTCTTTTCTAGTATCCCATCAAATGAATTGATGGCGCGATCCCTTACTGTTTTGATCAGGTTTTCCGCGAATTCATCAACTTCTGCCTCACTCATTTTCAATTACCTCCATAAGGAATGCGCGTAGGGCCTGAAACACCAGAGGCCTTGAGCTGTTGGATTGCCGCTCTGACGGTTGCTCGCGCAGTGCTTGGTTTCATACCCGCTGAGATAAGCGACTGAGCTTCTATGCGTCTAACATCACCCCAGGTTATCGTGTTATTGTCCTTTGCAAAAGCGCGGTAGAGCTGGCTCTGATACTTAGTAATATCTTTATGTTGGACACCTAGGCGCCGCAATTCGGCTTCGGATACAGATAACGCTGCCTTGCCATCGTAGCCCTCCGCCCCTCTAAATGCTGCTTGCGATGCCGGATGATGCCCTCCCTGTTCGCTATATGGCGCCAGCTTCGCTGGTGTCCCCCGATAGATTTTCAACGCCAGCCCAGAAATTCCTACTGCACTGATTCCAATCAACTTTTCAATACCGAACAGGACGCCACCACTGTCGGTTTGATTGACCTGTTGCCGGTCCGTTCCGAGAAGAATGCCGCCACCGCCCTGACCGATAAATTTACCAGCCTCACTCGCGACTTCAGCAATTGGCCGGAGATACTTGGTTGGGAGTTGCGGTAACGCAGATTCAACGCCTTTATTTGCCCCATATTGAACAACGGGAGCAATGCCACCACTCAACAGTGCCTTTACGCCCGCCACTCCCACATCAACAATCGGCCCGTAAGTGGCGCGATAGCCATCGTATTTTGCCTTCGTGTAATCCAATGAATTGACAACAACACGACCGATCGTGGAGTCCGCTGTTACCTCTCCTAATTTCCGAGCCGTGACGACAATATCACCATCGACCGAATCCGATTTGGGGGCATCCGAAGCAGGAACCGGCAGACGAAGATCGGAAAGCGGCAGAGCTTTGCTCGATGCACCGATTGTTTCGCCCAAAGTCATCTGTGAAGCGCGCTCAACACCGAACCTGATGATACCCGCGCGCGACGCTACCCTTATGCCCACTACCGCCGAGTTCGTTGTCAGATCGTTGCGCTGCTCCCCTATGAAGTCTGCGGTGTCCAGGTCACCACTGGAAAAAGCAGCCTCTTGCTGTTTTGCCAGTCGTTTGTCTTCGGCAGCGACGAATTTTGCGTCGTCCTGCTGCAACATACGAATTCCCTTGTCGCGAACCTCTTGATCGGGACTATCCAACAATCGCTTGATCCGAGCTTCATGCCCTCCGCTAATCCCCCCCGCCACGAGGTTACCGATTGTACTGCCAATCACATCGGGCAGGGCAGCCATAAGATTGTCGCCGAAATCGGTGCCGCTGATGAGGCTGCGGGTTGCAGCATTAGCAAAACCACCCGCAGCGCTCGCGCCGAGGTTTGCAGCGATGTTGGAGAAAGACCTGTCCGTCAGCGAAGTGGCACCCAACTTGCCCCCAGCCCAAGCCCCGACGCCGCCACCGATTCCGGCTGCCGCTACGCCAGTCCAGTCGAACTTCGATTGGAGTCCGGTGGCAACGCCTATGCCTTGCGTGACTGCGCTACTCAGCGCGCCGTTTAGCGCGCCGGTGGCAAATTTGCTGCCAATGTCGGCAAACAAGCCCAGCTTGGCCACGCCTCCACCGACCGCACCGGATAGCGCGCCGAGAGCCACGCCCTTCCAATTGAACTTCTCTTGGATGCCGGTTGCAACGCCCACTCCCTGACTGACAATCGAACCAAGCGCTCCGCCGATTGCGCCAGCGGCGATTGTTACACCAAGCCCGGCAGATCCGGCCGCCAATGCGGAGATACCCGCACCAATGCTTGTAATCGTTGGGCTGAGAGCGGCTGCAGCAGCACCTGCGGTCACCACCGTCACAGCAACCGCAATGACCACCAGCAAGATCGCGCCGAACACGCCGCATTTATTGCCCTTTGCCGCTGGCGGTGCGGGCTGGACGGGGAGGGTGGGAAGCG
>NZ_JSXI01000065.1 GCF_000803065.1 Sphingomonas sp. ERG5 | reverse complement strand
GCATTGCCCCGCCCCACCATCCAGCGCCACCCCAACCGTCCCGGGTCAGGTATCGCCATAAAGCGCTTTATAGTCGATCACCCGCTGCCGTGCGGCCGCCAGTATTTCGGCGAAGCTCTCACCCTTTTCCTGATTGCCGACATCCGGCTCCGGCCGGCCAAAACCTTGATCGAGCAGCGCGCGCCCCGCTGCGACGCGCGCATGGTCGCTGGCCACCCTGCTGGTCATCGTCTGCGCCAGCACCCCGATCGCCGCCCTGGCATGGATGCGCGCCAGCGTCGCCGCCGCCGGATTTTCAGTGTCGGATGCGTGCCGGTCCGCAGGGGAAAACGCGTCGATCATGCCGCACCGCCCGTCGAACCATCGTCGCCATTGCGCAGCGCCCGCACGATCGAGATCCCCTTGTCCAGATCGGCCAGTATCTCATCGTCAAAGTCACCGACCGGCACATAATCGCCCAGCCGCAGCGAATAGCGCGTCTCGACCCCATCCTGCTCCAGCGCCCGGAACAGCGCGACCTGCTCCTGTTTCTGCGCTTCCTCCGCCCGTTGCACGAGGCTGGTCCATTGCCGCTGCGCCAGCCTGTTGCCCTGGACCGCCGCCATGGTCATGGCGCGAAACACCGCACGGTTGGCCGGCATCTCGGCCTCCTCCCGGCCGACGATACTGCCGTCGCACGCACTGACTCGCCGATAGGCCTCCTCCAGGATCATCGCGCGCGTCGGCAGATCCGATCCGGGCAACCGGTCGCCCTTGCGCCCCGTCGCGCCGCGCAGGCGCGGCCGGCCCGCCGGGTTGCCCGATTTGCCCTTGATGAAGCGCCCCTTGGTCGCCCGCGCCGCGACGATCGGTACGCCCTCCCTTGCCGCGTCGGTCACGCCGTCTTCCGCTCTCGATTCTACAATCCACTCGTTCATGTCACTGCCCCGGTCATGGCTCATTCCAGCGCTTCTCAATCAGCAAATCGCGACCTGTTGAATCGACCCGCTCGTGTTCCGGGGTTCAGCCCACCTGTTATGCCACCTGTTTTCACCTGTTATTCGATAACAGGTGAAACTCCACCCAAACCGTTGATTTACAATGATAGTTTCTCCGGGACTCACACCCCGAACAGGTCCGAAAAAATAAATCCCGAAATACAGGCGATAACAGGTCAAAACAGGTGTGCGGCGCCACCGGTCCGCGCGCCGTCGCGTACCCCCAACTCCGGCATGACGATTCGGGAATTTCCCGCTAACCGCCTGTCCATGGCCTCTGCTCGCTCGACCTCCGCCCAGACCCCAACCAGCGCGCCCACCCCGATGATGGCGCAATATCTCGCGCTCAAGGCCGATGCGCAGGATTGCCTGCTATTCTACCGCATGGGCGATTTCTTCGAGATGTTCTTCGACGATGCGAAGATCGCCGCCGCCTGTCTCGACATCGCGCTCACCGCGCGCGGCGAACATGACGGCGTCGCCATCCCGATGTGCGGCGTGCCGGCGCATTCGGCCGAAGGCTATCTCGCGCGGTTGATCAAGGCCGGCCACCGCGTCGCCATCGCCGAACAGACCGAAAGCCCGGCGGAAGCCAAGAAGCGCGGCGGCAAGACCCTGGTCGGCCGCGCCATCGTCCGCGTCGTCACGGCAGGCACGCTGACCGAGGAAGCGTTGCTCGACGCGCGCACCGCCAATTGGTGCGTCGCGATCGGCGAAGCGGCGGGTGGCGTCGCCATCGCCGCCGCCGATGTCTCGACTGGCCGTTTCGAACTGATCGAGGCCGATCTGGCGGGCCTCGGTGCCGAACTCGCCCGCCTCGCCCCGGCCGAGACCATCGCTTCCGAAGCGACCGCGTTCGACGAAGCCGCGACCATGCTGCGCCCCAAAACCGAGTTCGACAGCGCGCGCGGCGAGGTGCGGCTGAAGGAATTGTTCGGCGTGGCCACGCTTGACGGCTTCGGCCAATTCAGCCGCGCCGGCCTCGCCGCGGCGGGCGGGCTGATCGCTTATCTCGACCATACTGCCAAGGGATCGCTACCCTTTCTGCGCCCGCCGCGCCTGCGACAGGCCGCGCAGCAAATGGCGATCGACGCCGCGACGCGCGAAAGCCTCGAGCTGACTCAGACCACGAGCGGCGCGCGCAAGGGGAGCTTGCTCGACGCGGTCGACCGCACCGTCACCGGGGCCGGCGCGCGGCTGCTCGCCGCCGATATCGGTGCGCCGCTGATGGAGCGGAGCGGGATCGAGGCGCGGCTCAACCTGGTGCACTTGCTGTGCGACGAAGGCGGCCTTCGCGAACAACTGCGCGCCACGCTGCGCAGCCTCCCCGATATCGGCCGCGCGATCGGCCGGCTCGCGGCGGGACGCGGCTCCCCGCGCGATCTCGGCCAGCTCCGCGACGGTCTCGATGGCGCGTGGCGGCTGGGCGAACGGCTCGACCGCGTTGCCGAGCCCCCCGCCCTGCTCGCCGCGCTCGCCCCGCAACTGCGCGGTCATGGCGCGCTGATCGATCTGCTCAATCGCGCGCTGGTGCCCTCGCCGCCGATCGACGCGTCGGATGGCGGTTATATCGCGCCCGGTTACGACGCGGCGCTCGACGATCTGCGTGACGCCGGTGCCGGTGGCCGCCGCGCCATCGCCGCGCTGGAGGCCGATTACCGCGCGCGCACCGGCATCGCCCAGTTGAAGATCCGCCATAATGGCGTGCTCGGCTATCATATCGAAGTGCCCGCGCGCGTCGCCGATGCGCTGATGAAACCCGACAGCGGCTTCACGCATCGCCAGACCATGGCCGGCGCGGTGCGCTTCAACGCGCCCGAACTGCATGAGGTCGCGCTCAAGGTCACCCAAGCCGGCGCGCACGCACTGGCGGCGGAGGCGGCGCATCTTGAGGATCTGACCCGGGCCGCGCTCGACAAGCGTGAAGCGATCGCCGCGACCGCCGATGCGCTCGCCCGCTTCGACGTCGCATCGGGCCTCGCCGAGCGCGCCAGCGAGGGCGGCTGGACTCGCCCGACGCTCGCCGACCATGCCTGTTTCGAGATCGAGGGCGGGCGCCATCCGGTGGTCGAGGATGCGCTGGCCAAGCGCGGCGAGCGCTTCGTCGCCAATGACTGCCGCTTGTCGGAGGACTCGCGCCTCTGGCTGGTGACGGGTCCGAACATGGGCGGTAAATCGACTTTCCTGCGCCAGAATGCGCTGATCGCGGTGCTGGCCCAGGCCGGCAGCTATGTCCCCGCGACCTCAGCCAGGCTTGGCCTGGTCGACCGCCTGTTCAGCCGCGTCGGCGCATCGGACAATCTCGCGCGCGGCCGCTCGACCTTCATGGTCGAAATGGTCGAGACCGCCGCGATCCTCGCTCAGGCCACCCCGCACAGCTTCGTCATCCTCGATGAGGTCGGGCGCGGCACCAGCACCTATGACGGCCTCGCCATCGCCTGGGCGGTGGTCGAGGCGATCCATGAGGATAATCGCTGCCGCTGCCTGTTCGCGACGCATTATCACGAACTGACCCGCCTCGCCGAACGCTGCGACGCGCTGACGCTTCACCATGTCCGCGCACGCGAATGGAAAGGCGAACTGGTGCTGCTGCACGAAGTCAGCGAAGGTCCGGCGGACCGCAGCTACGGCCTGGCGGTCGCGCGTCTGGCGGGCCTGCCGCCGGTAACGATCGCACGCGCGAAAGCCGTGCTGGCCAAGCTGGAGGCGGGCCGCGCCAAGACCGGCGGCCTTGCCGCCGGGCTCGACGATCTGCCGCTGTTCGCCGCGGCCGCCGAAGCCGTGGAGGAGGAAGGCGATGCGATCCGCGCGGAGGTCGAGACGATCGACGTCGACGCCCTCACTCCGCGCGAAGCGCTGGATGTGTTGTACAAGCTGAAGGCGCTGGCGAGGGACACCAAATGATCATGCTGCTGATCTGGACCATCGCGGCGCTCGTGGCCGGCATCTATTGTATCGCCCGATCCGTGGTCGATCTGCGTCAGCGCAAATATGCGTGGGGGGCGTTGGGACTGATCAGCGCGGCGGTCTTCCTGCTCGCCCCGGTTCCATCGCATGAGGTGTCGGTGACGCTGCCCATCGCCACCAGTCGCTAGCCCCGTTCCAGCACCGTATAGGTCATCGCATGTCGCAACCTGAAACCCAGCGCCTCGTACAGGCCGATCGCACCGGTGTTGCCCGGATAGACATGCAGGAACGCCGCATCGCCCCGTGCGAGGATGCGCTCGATCACCACCTGCATCAGCGCGCGGGCATAACCCTGTCCGCGATGGTCGGGATGGGTGCACACCGCGCTGACCTCGGTAAAGCCGGTCGGCTTCATGCGCTCGCCGGCCATCGCGATCAGCTTGCCGTCCTGTTTCACGCCAATGAAATCGCCCAGCCGGTTGGTCTGCGCAAAGAATGGCCCGGGCGCGGTCAGCGTCGCCAGCGCGAGCATCTCGGGCGCGTCGGCATCGCTCAGCGGCACGAACTCGACCGGCGCACCGGCTTTGGACAGGCTGGTCAGCACCATCTGGTTAATGATCGCGCGCGACCGCACCACCGCGCCGGGCGGCAGCGCGACCTCGTTCGCTTCGACCAGGCCGAGCGTCCCGTCCGCCGGCAGCAGCGCCGCGAGCGCGGCGAGGTTTTCCGGCCTGTCCTCGGCCGCCGCGCCGAACAGATTGACCTCGGGCATGAAGCGCCACGCTCGCGCATCGCCCAAAGCGAGATGCGCCTGGCGGCTGGTCAGGCTGTGCCACACCGGGCGGTCGAGCGGATGGAATGCTGTTGTCATGACTTGCTTCAAGCACGGGATCGCGCTGCGGTCATCCCGCTTTCTGCGTCCAAAACAACCGTCGCCGCCATCCCCGTGACGCGGCACCCCGAACCCGGTATCTGATCGGCATGACCGGCCGCTTCGACTCCCTGCCTCAGCGCCGCGCGATCATCGATCGCCGCGTGCTTGCCGATACGCTTGCCGCATTGGAGGGCGACGACAAGGTCGCGCTGCGCCGCGCCGCTTCGGTGCAGCTCAAGGCCGCGCTCGACGCCGGACGGGCCGAGATCGCCCGCCGGCTGGTCGACCATCCCTCGCGCGGGCTGGAGGCCGCTGCGGCACAGGCGTTCCTGACCGACCAGCTGCTGCGCCTGCTCTACGACTTCACCGTCACACGGCTCTATCCGGTCAACAATGCGACGGCGTCCGAACGGCTCACCCTGATCGCGGTCGGCGGTTATGGGCGCGGTGAGATGGCGCCGCATTCGGACATCGACATCGGCTTCCTCACCCCCTGGAAACAGACCGGGTGGAGCGAGCAGGTGATCGAGACCATGCTCTATGCGCTGTGGGACCTCGGCCTGAAGGTCGGTCACAGCAGCCGTTCGCTCGATGAAATGGTGCGCCAGGCCAAGAGCGACATCACCATCCGCACCGCCTTGCTCGAGGCGCGCTATGTGTGGGGCGATACCGCGCTCTACGAAGAAGCCGCGCGCCGCTTCAAGGTCGAGGTGCAGACCGATACCGCGCGCGCCTTCATCGCCGACAAGCTTGCCGAGCGTGACGTGCGGCACAAGAAAATGGGCGACACGCGCTATGTCGTCGAACCCAATGTGAAGGAGGGCAAGGGCGGCCTGCGCGATCTCCACACGCTCTTCTGGATCGGCAAATACGCTTATAATGTGCAAAGCTCGGCCGAGCTGGTCGATACCGGGCTGCTGACCGCCGACGAATATCGCCAGTTCCACCGCGCGGAGAATTTCCTCTGGGCGGTCCGCTGCCAGCTGCACAGCATCGCCGGCCGCGCCGAGGACCGACTGACCTTCGACCTGCAGCGCGAGATTGCCGAGCGGCTGCGCTTCGCCGACCGCCCGGGCAAGTCGAGCGTCGAGCGCTTCATGCAATATTACTTCCTGCAGGCGAAGACGGTCGGCAACCTCACGGGCGTCTTCCTCGCGCATCTCGACGAGAAATTCGCCGCGCGCGGCCGGCGCTTCGGTCTGCCGACGCTCCGCCGCCATCCGAGCAAGCTCAACGGCTTCCGGCTCGAACGCGGGCGCATCACCTTGCCGTCGGACGATTTCCTGGCGAAGAAGCCGGTGCGGCTGATCGAGATGTTCGCGCTGGCCGACAAGCATGGGCTGGAGATTCACCCGCTGGCGATGCGCGCCGCCGCGCGCGATGCGAAGCTGGCCGACGACATCCGCAAGGATCCCGACGCCAACGCGTACTTCCTCGACGTGCTGACCTCCCCGCGCGATCCCGAAACGGTGCTGCGCTGGATGAACGAGGCGGGCGTGTTCGGGCGTTTCGTGCCCGATTTCGGCCGCGTCGTCGCGCAGATGCAGTTCGACATGTATCATCACTATACCGTCGACGAGCACACCATCCGCGCGATCGGGCTCTTGTCCAAGATCGAGCATGGCGAACTCAATGAGGATCACCCGCTCTCCACCGCGATCATGAAGCAGATCGTGTCGCGCCGCGCGCTCTATGTCGCGGTGCTGCTGCACGACATCGCCAAGGGCCGCGGCGGCGATCATTCGGTGCTCGGCGCCGAAGTCGCGCACCGGCTCTGTCCGCGCTTCGGACTGACCCCGGCCGAGACCGAGACCGTCGCCTGGCTGGTCCGCGCGCATCTGCTGATGTCGGCGACGGCGTTCAAGCGCGACCTGTCGGATTTCAAGACCATTCTCGACTTCGCCGAAGCGGTGCAAAGCCCCGAACGCCTCCGAATGCTGCTCGCGCTGACCGTGGTCGATATCCGCGCGGTCGGGCCGGGCGTGTGGAATGGCTGGAAGCGGCAATTGCTGTCCGACCTGTACGAATCCGCCGAAGAAGTGCTGCGCCTCGGCCATAAGCAAAAGGGCCGCGCCGACCGCATCGCCGCCAAGCAGGAAACGCTGCAGGCGGCGCTTGGCTGGGACGATGCGACCTTCGCCCGGCTGGTGAAGCGTTTGCCCGAACCCTATTGGGTCGCCGAGCCCGAGGATGTGCTGGCGCGCAATGCCCGGCTGATCGAGGCGGCGGGCGGCGCACAGCTGTCGATCGCCGCGCAGGTCTATCCCGAACGCGGCGCGACCCTGGTCACCGTCTATGCCGCCGACCATCCCGGGCTGTTCTACCGCATCGCCGGGGCGATCCATGTCGCGGGCGGCAACATCATCGACGCGCGCATCCACACCACGCGCGACGGCATGGCGCTGGACAATTTCCTCGTCCAGGATCCCTTTGGCCGCCCGTTCGACGATGCCGGGCAGCTCGAGCGGCTGCAGACCGCGATCGAGGATGCGCTGGCCAATCGCGGCAAGATGCTCGACCGGCTGATGGCCAAGCCCCTGCCCCGCACCCGCGCCGAGGCATTCGAGATCGTGCCCAACGTGCTGATCGACAACAAGGCTTCGAACCGCTTCACCGTGGTCGAGGTCAATGCGCGCGACCGGCCGGCGCTGCTGCACCAGCTCGCTTACACATTGTTCCAGTCGAAGGTGACGATTCACTCGTCGCACGTCGCGACCTATGGCGAGCGCGCGGTGGACACTTTCTATCTGACCGACCTGCTCGGCGACAAGATCGCCGGCGGGCCACGGCTGAAGACGATCGAGCGCCGCCTGCTTGACGCCGCGGCAGGTCAGGAGACGATCGAGGCGACGTAACGGGAGACAAGAGATGCCGGTATTGGGAATTGGTGGCCTGTTCTTTCGCGCACAGGATCCGGACGCATTGTCCGCCTGGTACCGCGATCATCTCGGCATTGGCGCGGGCTGCGTCGCGACCGAGGGTGCAACGCCCGATCAATGGTCGTGGCAGACCGAAGGCGGCCCGGTGGTGTTCGCACCGTTCCAGCAAGCGACCGACTATTTCGCCGCCGACAAGCAATTCATGCTCAATCTGCGCGTCCGCGATCTCGATTCACTGCTCGCACAACTGCGCGCGGCAGGCGTGGACATCATCACCAAACCCGAATGGAACGCCCCGTCCACCGGCCAGTTTGCGCGCATCCATGATCCCGAAGGCAATGCGATTGAATTGTGGGAGCCGCCGGTCGCGGCCTGACCGGATCAGCGGTCGACAGCGGCGCCAGCCTTCTGCAATGAACCCGGCAAGAATAACCAGGGAGTGAATATCGGATGTTCAGTCATATCATGGTCGGCGCGAACAATGTCGATGAATCGAAGAGCTTCTACGACACGACACTGGCGACTCTGGGCATCCCGCCGGGCCGGCTCGATGAGAAGGGCCGCGTCTTCTATGTGACCGCAACCGGCATCTTCTCGATCTCCAAACCCATTAATGGCGAGCCCGCTTGCTTCGCCAACGGCGGCACGATCGGCTTCGCCGCCAAGTCGCCCGAGGAAGCCGATGCCTGGCATGCCGCCGGCGTCGCTGCGGGAGGGGCATCGTGCGAAGATCCGCCCGGCATTCGCCAGGGCAGTTTCGGTAAGCTTTACCTTGCCTATATACGTGACCCCGCAGGCAACAAGCTCTGCGCCATGCATCGCTTGCCGGCCTGACACCGGACTAAGACCGGATCGACATTCCGCCTGAACGACATGGCGGGCGATGCCGATTCAAGCTGGGCGCAAGTCATGTCAACGGGGCGGCGGAGAGGACATTTACCGGTGTTCCGCCCCGCTCTTTGACATGACTGGATGATCAGGCGCTCTTCGCCCTCGCTGCCCATATCGTGGCAAGGATAAGCTCTGCGCTGTTCGACCTCCACGGTCCGGAACAACGGGAATATCGATCGGGTCTAACCCGCCGCCGTGCCGGCGCCGTCTGTACCACCAATCGCGCGAACCGTGTCGACCGCGATCTGCAGCCGACGGCTCTGCACCTCGAGCAACGACCGCTGCGCGTCGAGCGCCGCAGTCTGCGCGGTGACGACTTCGAGATAGTCCGACGCACCGTCGCGATAGCGGATCAGCGCCAGGTCGCGGGTGCGTTCGGCGGCGCGGGTCGCGGCTTGCTGGTCCTGCTCCTGCGCGGCGAGGCTGTGCGCGCGGGCAAGGTCGTCCTCGACCTCGCGAAAGGCGGCGAGCACGGTCGAGCGATAGCTGGCGGCAGCCTCGTCATATTGCGCGCGGCTGATCCGTACCCGCGCACGCCGCGCGCCGCCGTCGAAGATCGACAGCGCAGCCGAGAGCGGCCCAAGCGCCCAGAAGCCATTCGAGGCGCTGAGAATGTCGCTATTGCCCGCCTCGAACCCGCCGGCGCCGCCCAGCGTCAGCGACGGGAATTGCGCAGCGCGGGCAACGCCGATCCGCGCATTGGCGGCGGCGACGCGGCGCTCGGCGGCGACCACATCGGGGCGGCGCTGCAACAGGGTCGAGGGGATGCCGACCGCAATGGTCGGCGGCTGGCGCTGCACATCGGCAATGGGGATCGAGAAGTTTGACGGCGACTCCCCGACCAGCGCGGCGATGGCGTGTTCGAACGCGGCGCGGTCACCCGCCACTGCCGACAGCTCCGCCCGCGCGCTCGACAGCAAGGCTGCCGAGCGGCTGACGTCGATGCCCGATGCGATCCCGCCGCTGTGCCGCGTGTCGGTCAGCTCAAACGCGCGCTCGAATGCCTCGACCGTCTGGCGCAGCAGGACCGCGCGCGCATCGAGCCCGCGCATCTGGAAGTAATAATCAGCCAGCGTCGCCTGCAGCCCAAGCCGCACGGCGGCGACATCCTGCGCGCTCGCCTCTGCCTCGGCGGCATTGGCGCGCACCGTGTTGCGGACGCGGCCGAACAGATCGATCTCATAGGCAAGCGAGCCGCCGAGACGCAGATCGGTATAGGTCGCGGCGCCGTTGCTGCTCAAGGGACGCCCGCCCGAGACTCGCGCGCGATCGGCGCTCGCGCTGGCGTCGAGGCTGGGCAATTGCGCAGCCTGAGCTTCGCGAAGCTGTCCCCGCGCCTGGTCGTAACGCGCGACCGCCACGGCGAGGTTGGGATTGCCGCTTTCGATCCGCGCCTCGAGCCCGTCCAGCACGGTATCACCGAACGCGCTCCACCACGGACCGGGCGCGACGCCGACCTCGGCCGGCTGCCACTTGCCGAGCTCCTTATAGGACGGCGCGGTCGGCGCCGGCGGCACGCTGTAGGGCGGGGCGAGCGAACAGCCCGTCAGCGCTGCTGCGATGACCGCCGTCAGCCCAGTCCTAGCGCGGTGCACGGGTCGCTCCTGCACCGGGCTGGGGGGTGGTGGTGATGCGCACCGGATCGCCGCTCTGGAGCGAGTCCGGCGGGCTGTCGATCACGCGGTCGGCGGCAGTCAGGCCGGCGCTGATCGACACGCTGTCGCCATCGTCGCGGCCGATGGTGATGGTCTTGAGCTGCGCCTTGCCATCGGCGCCGACCACTGCGACTTGCGTCCCCTTCGCACCGATCATCAGCGCACTCGACGGCAGCCGCAACCCAGCCGTGGCACCGCCGCCGACCGGGAACTTGACTTGCGCATAGGCGCCCGGCTTCAGCGCGCGGTCGTCATTGGCGGTCTGCAGTTCGACCAGCACGGTGCCCGATTGCGGATCGACCGCACCGGCGCTGCGCGTCAGCGTCACATCGAAATCGCGCCCCGGAAATTCCGGCACGGTCAGGCTCGCATGCATGCCCTGATGAATCTGGCCCGAAAAGGCCTGGGGTATCCGGACATAGATGCGCATGCGGCTGACATCGGCCACGGTGAACAGCGGCGTCGAAGCGGCCGTGCCGGAGGTGACCAGCGCGCCGATCTGAGTCGAGCGGCTGGTGACCGTACCGGAGAAAGGCGCGGTCAGGCGGGTAAAGCCCTGCAACGCTCCGAGCCGCCGGACATTGGCCGACGCCGCATTGGCGATCGCCGATTTGGCGGCGAGGTCGCCGAACTTCTCGTCGGTCTCCTGCTTCGACACCGCATCCTTGGCCAGCAAGTCGCGCCAGCGCGTCGCCGTGGAAGCAGCGAGCGCACGGTTGGCGCGAGCGGTCTGCAGGTCGGCGCGTGCCGCCTCGACCTGCTGATCGACTTCGGGTGCATCGAGAATGGCAAGCGTCTGCCCAGCGCGCACCGAATCGCCGATATCGACGAACCAGCGCCGGACATAGCCATTGGTCCGGGCGTAGATCGGCGCGCTGTTGAACGCCTGGACATTGCCCGGCAACGTCAGCGCGTCGCTTGCGCCCGCTCCCTTGGCCTGGATCACCGTGACGATCGGCGTCGCCTGGGCGGTGGTCCAGTTGGCGAGTTGCGCATCGGAATGGCTGCGCATGAAGATGCCCAGCCCGGCAAGACCGACCGCGACGACCGCCGCGGCGATCCCGACTTTCTTCAACGAACCGGAAGCGGGTTCAGGCATGGACTTCCTCCAAATTCGGGCTCTCCGAGCCTTGAGCGAGCGGCGCGCTTTTCCCGGCATGCTTGCGGTGGACGATGCTGAAGATCACCGGCACGAACATCAGCGTGGCGATGGTCGCGACGATCAGCCCGCCGATCACGGCGCGGCCGAGCGGCGCGTTCTGCTCACCGCCCTCGCCCAGGCCCAGCGCCATCGGCAACATGCCGATGACCATCGCCAATGCGGTCATCAGCACTGGGCGGAACCGGGTCATGCCGGCCTCCAGTGCCGCCTTGGTCGAGTCACCCAGCTCCGCCAGCCGCTCGCGCGCGAAACTGACCACCAGGATCGAATTCGCCGTCGCCACGCCCATGCACATGATCGCGCCGGTCAGCGCCGGCACCGACAGCGTCGTGCCGGTGAGGAACAATATCCAGATGATCCCGGCGAGCGCGCCGGGCAGCGCGGTGATGATCACGAACGGGTCGAGCCAGCTTTGAAAGTTCACCACGATAAGCAGATAGATCAGCACGATCGCACCGATCAGCCCGAAGAACAGGCCGGAAAAGGCGCTGTTCATCGTCGCATATTGCCCGCGCAGCGTCACGGTCGTGCCCTTGGGCGCGCTGGCCTTGAGCTCGGCCAGGACGTGCTTGATATCGCCGGCGATCGCGCCGAGGTCGCGGCCATTGGGGGTGGCGTAGATGTCGATCGCGCCCTGGATGTTATAGTGCGAGACGACCGCCGGCGAGGTCGAGCGCGCGATCGAGCCGATCCCGCCCAGCACTTGCGCCGCGCTGCCCGCATTAGCGCCAGTGACCGGGATATTGGATAGGTCGCTGATCGAGCCAATGCGGTATTCGGGGGTCTGCGCGACAACCGAATAGGACACGCCGTTTTCCGGGTTGAGATAGAAGACCGGCGCGGTCTGCGACGTCCCGGCCAGCGACGAGGCGACGCTGTTGGTCACGTCGCGCTCGGTCAGGCCGAGCCCACCGATCCGGCTGCGGTCGATATTGACGCTCAGTTCGGGATAGCGCGCCGATTGCTGGATGCGCGAATCCGCCACACCCGGGATCGCCGCGACCTTGCGCAGGATGGTCCGCGCATAGGCATAATTCCCTGCCTGATCCTTGCCCGTGATCTGGATATCGATCGGCGCAGGCGCGCCGAAATTGAGGATCTGGCTGGTGATGTCGGCGGGCAGGAACGAGAAGGTCGTGCCCGGGAACGCGCCCGGCAGCGTCTCGCGCAGCTGGCGGATATAGTCCGCGGTCGGCTTGTGGCCTTCCGACAGCTGGATCAATATGTCGCCGTCCTGCGGGCCGATCGTGCCGGAGTTATTGTAGGTCGTGTTGATCGAGCTGACCGGCAAGCCGATATTGTCGACCACCGAGACCAGCTCCTTGGCCGGGATAACCTGACGGATGCGGCCCGCGATCCGGTCGAACGTCGCTGAGGTATCCTCGATCCGGCTGCCGACCGGCGCGCGGACATGCAATGTGATCTGCCCGGCATCGACGCTGGGGAAGAAATTCTCGCCCAGGAACGGCACCAGCAGGAAGGACAGGCCGACAACGGCGAGGAAGCCGAGCAGGAACGGCCGACCGGTCGCCAGCGCGCGCTCGAGCAGCCGGCCATAGCCAAGCCGGAGGCGCTCGAAGCGCGCCTCGAACCCGCGCTGGAACCGGACCAGCGGATTGCGCGACTGGGGTGTGCCCGCCGCATGCACATCGCCGGCATGTGGGCGAAGCAGATACATCGCCATGGTCGGCACCAGGGTACGCGACAGGATGAACGACGCGATCATCGCAAAGACCACCGCCAGCGCGAGCGGCACGAATAGGAATCCGGCAACACCGGGCAGGAAGAACATCGGTACGAACACGATACAGATGCACAGCAGCGAAACGAACGCCGGCGTGACGATCTGCGCGGCGCCGTCGAGAATCGACTGAGTGACGCCCTTGCCCTGTTCGAGGTGCCAGTTGATATTTTCGATCGTCACCGTCGCATCATCGACCAGGATGCCGACCGCCAGGCTGAGACCGCCGAGCGTCATCACGTTGAGAGTCTGACCGGTCGCCGACAGCGCAATGATCGCGGCGAGGATCGCGAGCGGGATCGAGATCGCGATGATCACGGTCGAGCGCCACGACCCGAGGAACAGCAGGATCATCAGGCTGGTCAGGGCCGCGGCGATCGCGCCTTCCTTGACCACCCCGGACACCGCGGCCTTCACGAACAGCGACTGGTCGCCGATCGGCACGATCTTGAGTTCGGGCGGCAGCGTTTCCTGGATGGCCGGCAAGGCGTCCTTGATCCCCTGCACGATCGCCAGCGTCGAGGTCGCGCCGTTCTTGAGGATCGTCATCAGCACCGACCGCGATCCGTCGACATGGACGATATTGGTCTGCGGGGCGCTGCCGTCGCGGACATGGGCCACGTCGCGCATATAGATGGTCGCGCCGTTCACCACCTTGACCGGCAAGGCGTTGAGTTCGTCGATCGTCCCGGGCGCGTTGTTGAGGCGAATATTATACTGGAAGCTGCCGATCTTGGCGAAGCCGGCCGGGTTGATCTGATTCTGCGCGGCAATCGCGTTGCCGACATCCTGCGCCGACAAGCCCTTGGACTGAAGCGCCTGGGGATCGAGATCGATCTGTACCTGACGCTGGCGCCCGCCGGACGGATAGGGAATCGCCGCGCCCGGCACGGTGACCAGCGGGGGACGGATCTGATTTTGCGCAAGATCGAACAGCTTGCCTTCCGACAGCCCCTTGCCCGACAAGGCAAGCTGCAGGATCGGCACGGTCGAGGCGTTGTAGTTGAGGATCAGCGGCGGGGTGATCCCCGGCGGCAGCTGACGCAGCACCGACTGCGATATGCTGGTTACCTGCGCAGTCGCGGTGCGGATGTCGGCGCCGGGCTGGAAATAGATTTTCACCACGCCGATGCCGGGCATCGACTGGCTTTCGATATGGTCGATGTCGTTGACCGTGGTGGTCAGCACGCGTTCGAACGGCGTGATGATCCGCCCGCTCATGTCGCCGGGCGACAGGCCGCTATAATTCCAGGCGATCGCGATCACCGGCACGCGGATATTGGGGAAGATATCGACCGGCGTGCGAATAGCCGAGAGTATGCCGACGATCGCGATCAGGATCGCCATCACGATGAAGGTAAGTGGGCGCGACAGCGCGACTCTGACGATACCGATCACGGGAATACCTCAACCAGACTGGGGCAGACTGGCGGCGACTCCCGGAGCCGTCAGATTGCTCGCGCAGCCTATGTCGCAGCGCAACACGCAATTGCAAGGGTCAACAAGGCTTCCCTATCAGAAAAAGATACCGATCGGTCTAGAAAGGTCCCAAACGGCCCCAATTTCGGCCTGAAACGGCAATTCTCGCGGCATCACGCGGCCGATCCGCGCCAGTTGATCGCCACGCGGGATAGCGCGAAAAACAATTTGATTGTCATACATCACGCCCGGGTTAGGTTGCGTCCGGAATATTTTTCCAGGGGGGCTATGTCGGAGCGGAAACTCA
Organism: Sphingomonas sp. ERG5; assembly: GCF_000803065.1. Taxonomy (GTDB): domain Bacteria; phylum Pseudomonadota; class Alphaproteobacteria; order Sphingomonadales; family Sphingomonadaceae; genus Sphingomonas. Next base: position 32,430 of record NZ_JSXI01000065.1, on the reverse strand, counting down.
AGGCGTGGCAACAGGCGGGCCTGATCGACGTCGATACCGTCGCGCGGATCCAGGCCTGGGAGAGCGAGCACAAGCGCCCCCTTGGGGTATGGGCGATGGTCGGTCTGGGTGCGCTGGCGATCGGCCTGGGGATCGTCTCCGTCGTGGCGTCCAACTGGGATGCGATCCCCGGGGAAGTCCGGCTTGGACTCCATTTCGCGCTGATGGTCGCAATGGGCGCGCTGCTCTGGTGGCGTCTGCCCAAAGCGACGGGAGAAAGCGACTATTTCGGCGATGCCATGTTGTTCGTCGCCGCCGTGCTCGGGCTGACATTCTTTGCGCATGTCGGCCAAGTCTATCAGACCAGTTCCCCGCTGTGGCAGCCATTGCTCGTCTGGCTGGTGATCTTCTCGCCCTTGCTGCTGCTGTTCGGGCGAGGCTGGCCGGTTGCCGCACTGTGGATGGCGGGCGTGCTGGGTACCGCCTGGTCGCATGCCGATGAATATGGCCATTTGGGATTCTTCGACGGTACCGCCGGCCTGCAACCCGCCCATCCAATTCTGTATTGGGGCCTGATCGCCAGCCCGCCAATGGTGGTTGCGGCGCTCGCGGCGGTGATGCGCGGCCGCAGCGCACGGCCGATGTTCTGGCGACTGATCGAGCAACTGGCCGTGGTCACCATCCTGACCGCGCTGAGCGTGATCATCATCACGCGCGGATGGGGCAGCCGATCGGATTATATGACTGGCAGCAGCGTCATCCAGAGCCTGTTTCTGGCCGGCGCGGCGGGCGTGGTCTATCTCGCCCGCCGCACTCGATCCGGGGAAGCCACCGCTGCCATTCTGGGTATCGCCGCAGTGCTGCATTTCGTTCTGGCGATGGTGCACGATCTGGGCGGGGCGGCCCATGGTCCGTGGATCCCGGCCTTCTTCTTCCTGGCACTATGGGGCGCCGTGGCCGGCGGCGCGCTCTATGCTGGCTGGCGCTGGACGTTTCAGTGCGCCATCGGTCTGGTCGCCGTGCGGATCATCATTCTGTCGTTCGAACTTAGTGATGATCTGCTGGGAAGCGGCGTCAGCCTCATCGGCTCGGGGCTCGTTGCGATACTCGTCGCCTGGGCAACCGTGAGAATTTCCCGGCGTTACGCGCCGCCGCGGGAGTCAGAGGCATGATCAGGGCCGTTTCGCACCGCCTCTGTCTGGCAGCCGCGCTGCTGCTGCCACTGGCCGCGCTGGGCTATAGCTGGGCCAGCACGTATTGGCTGGCGCAACAGGGACAGGAGTGGCTGATCCCGATCCGGGGCTATGATCCGCGGGACCTGCTGCGTGGGCATTATATCCGTTATCGCTATGACTGGCCGGTGGCCGCGTCCGCGAACCGGCAGGACGGCGCCCGCGCGATATTCGAGGACTATTTTCCCAGCGAATTGTGCGTCGAAGGCGTCGCACCGAACATCACCGGCGTGCGCGCCGTCGATACCGTATCACGAAGCCCGGACCAGCCAGCGGGGCACGACTGCGCCATCATCGTCCGCGCGGCGCTGGGTACGCGGCGCGAGGTGCGCGGCCTGGACAGCGGCATATTGTACACGTCGCAGGCCCGGGCGATCGCCCTGTCGCAGCAACTGGCCGATCCGAAACAGCAAGGGCTGCTCCGCGTCAGGATCAGGCCGGATGGTGTCATGCGCCCGATCGACCTGGCGTTCAGACCAAAGGCCGCCTCAGGACCGGACGGCGGTTCCGGACGATAGAAGCAAGGCTAGTTCGCGGTCTGGCCCGATGCTGGCGGGACAGGCGGCGTTGCGGAACGCGCGTCACTAACCGCGTCATCGTACCAGCGCGCCAGATCGCCTTTCATCCGGTGCAACGCATCCGGATTGAGATAGGTCATGTGACCGGCCGGGTAATAAGTGAATTGCAGATTGGCCTGCTGGGCCCGTTCGAGCATCATATGGCCCAAATCGTTCTCGGTCCCGAAGAACGGCGTCGCCATGTCGTAATAGCCATTCATCGACAGCACTTTCAGATACGGATTGGCCCGCATCGCGGCCGCCAGGTCGATGGCGGTATTGGGATTATTCTGGCTCTGCCCCTGGCCGCGGCCCGGCGCATCATGTTTCCAGTTCCAGGTGAAACCCGCCGCATCGCGTGCAGACAAGCGATAAGGCAAGTCGGTCTTGTAGCCGAGCGTGGTCACGAGATAGTCATTGAAAGAGGCGATATACGCACCCGAGATCGCATCGGACGACGCGTCCGTCTCCGGCCGTTCGCCCGCGGCATCGGTGTCGATGCCGGTGTAGCGTGAATCGAACCGGCCGACGGTACGCGCCTCGTCGCGCAGCAATTCCTTCTGGAACCGCGGCAGATCGATCCGAAGATTGGCGCGTTTGATGAATTTGGGGGACAGGCCGATCAACTGGCTCATCTGATTGGCGACCTGATCGCGCTCCGCATCCGAGATCGACTGGCCCTTGGCGAGCGCGGACATATAGGGCCCCGTGGCGAAATCGCGCGCCTGGGCGACGATCGTGGCAACGTCCGCCGGCCGGTTCTGCAGCCGGTTGTGATACCAGGCGGTGGCGGCATAGCTGGGCAGGTAATTCAGATAAACCTGATCGAGCCCCGGCTGGCGATAGCCGTAATTCATGATCGACGACAGCAGCACGACGCCGTTCAACGCCATGCCGCGATCCTGCAACTGATAGGCGAGCGCACCCGACCGCAATGTCCCATAGCTCTCGCCGAGCAGGAATTTCGGACTCATCCAGCGGCCATATTTGGTGACGTAGCGCATGATGCCCTTGGCAAAGGCATCGACATCCTCATCGACGCCGTAGAACTGGGCGGGCTTCATGTCGCCGAGCGGACGCGAATAGCCGGTGCCGATCGCGTCGAGAAAAACGAGATCGGTCTTGTCGAGCAGTGAATCCGGGTTGGGCGCGACATCATAGGGCGCGGGCCGGATGAATTCGGGGCTGGTGGTACGGAGGCGGATCGGCGCGAACGATCCCATGCGCAGCCAGAAGGACGGGCTGCCCGGTCCACCATTATAGAGAAAAGTGATCGGCCGCCTGGTCCCCGGCTTCACGCCGTCAAGGGTATAAGCGGTATAAAACATCGAGGCAGTCGGCTTTCCTTCGATATCGCGGATCGTCAGAGTCCCGGCCGAGGCGGTATAGCCATAGCGGCGGCCATCAATGGTAACGGCGTCGCGATGCGTCGTTTCGGCTTCGGCGACCGGCGCGTTAGCCCAGGCGGCCTCCGCCTCGTTCTTCATCTTGTCGGCGTTGGATGCGGGCGCCGCCTTGTCGCGGGCGGGAGCATCTTGTGCGGCGCGCGCTGCAGGAGCGAAAACGATGCCAGCGGCAAAGGCAAGCGCAAGGAGCCTAACGGTCACAAAGAATTCCCCTGATCTCAGAATGTTCGCATTTCTTCCCGTTTAGGCTCGGCGATGCAATCCCCGAGGCGATAAAAACGATCCCGGCCATTCCCGTTGAGCATGATCATGGCCTGTCGGGACCAAGCGTCCCACCATGGCAGGATCGGAATCCCCCTTGGCGTCGGGCCTCAAGTTCACTATACATATAGTATATTGATTCTTGGAAGGTCGGCGCGACATGCCAAAGCCCGATCCGCCAGCGCTAGTTCATCGCTTCAAGGGAATATGACATGGTCAAATCATCTGAAAACCGCTGGCCCGGCCCGCTTGGCGGCAAGGTTGCGCTGCTGATTGGCGCAAGCCGGGGGATTGGTGCGGAAACAGCCATAGCGCTGGCGCGAGCTGGGGCGAAAGTGATGCTTGCGGCACGCGACGACGATGCGCTGCGGCGCGTGGCGCTCGCAATCGAAACCGAGGGACATCAGGTCGATTTCCACTCCGTCGACGCCGGAGAAGAGGCATCGGTCGATCATCTGGTCGGCCGAACGATCGAAAGATTCGGACGCCTCGACATCGCCTTCAACAATGCGACCGACGCCTCGATGCCCCGCCCGCTCGCCGAGATGAGCGCCGCCGATTTCGATCGTGCGATCCGCGTCAATATCCGCGGCACTTTCCTCGGCATGAAGTATCAGGTGCCGGCAATGCTCGCGAACGGCGGCGGTTCGATCATCAATATGGCGTCGCTTGCCGGCGTCCAGGGGGTCGCCAATCTGGCGGGCTATGTCACCGGCAAGGCGGGCATCATCGCACTCAGCAAGGTTGCGGCGCTCGATTATGCCGATCGCGGCGTGCGCGTGAACGTGCTCGCGCCCGGTCCGATTCTGACTCATCATCTCGAAGCGGCCGGCGAACAGGCGCAGCGCCAGGCGGCGCTTGCCACGCCGATGCGCCGGCTGGGCACGGTCGGGGAAGTCGCCGACGCGGTGCTCTGGCTTGGATCGGATCACAGCAGCTTCGTCACCGGCGCGGTTCTACCGATCGATGGCGGCCAGTCGGCCGGCATGAAGCCGGAGCGCATGTACCGGCAAGGTCAGGACATGGCGCCAGCCGACAGCTGATCGATCACGAGGACTCGCAACGACAACGGCCCGCCCCCGATAAGGGGACGGGCCGTTGTACGTGACGAAATCAGACGATCAGAAGCGCGTGCGCAGCGTCAGGCCATAAGTGCGTGGCTCGGCGAGGAAAGCCGAGAAAACCTGGTTGCCGACGCCGCCAAAGGCCTTCACCTGACCAATCGATCCGGCGCCCTGGAACGGTGCGTTGAACGCGACCTGGGTGTATTGCGTGTCGAACAGGTTCTGCGCCCAGGCCTCGATGCTCCAGCTCTTGTTCTTGCCGCGCAGGCCGATACGGGCATTGACCAGGAAGAAACCGTCCTGTTCCTTCTCGACGAACAGGTCGGACCCGGTGTTGTAGTCGCTGGTCAAGCGGCCATCGACATAGAACAGAGCGCTCAACCCGCTGTCGCCGATGTCCGGGGTCCAGCTTGCCGACGCGGTCACGACATGGCGTGGCGCGTTGGAGAGTTGCTGGCCCGACAGCAGGAACAGGGCGGGATCCAGCGCCTCGCCGGCTTCGCTGCCGACCAGGTTCTTCTGATATTTGGTGTCGGTGAAGGTGTAGCCCAGGTTCACCGCAACGTTGCGGGCCGGATAGAGGCCCGCCTCGACTTCGACGCCCTGTGACAGGACGCCATATTTCACTTTGCTGTTGCAGGCGCCGGTGGTGGCGCTGGCATCGCGGTCGGCGCCGTTCAGACTCTTGCTGCACGAGCCGATATTCTGCACGACATAGTTGGTGCCGTTGAAGGTGTTCAGCTGGAAGTTGCTGAATTCCTGACGGAAGCCGGCGACGTTCAGGGTGAACTGGCGCGACTTGTACTTGAAGCCGATCTCATACGCATTGACCGTTTCCGGATCGAAGCGCAGCTGCGCAGCATTGGGCGACGCCGTCGTGCTCGGCAGATAGGCGAGACCCAGATCCGACCGATCAAGATTGTAGCCACCTGCCTTGTAACCGCGCGAGTAGGAGCCATAGACCAGCAGGTCGTCGATCGGCTTGTACGAGATCACCGCGGTGCCGGTGAATTCACCTTCACTCAAACGATCATTGATCGTCTTGCCGTCGAGCGTCGAGCTGGAGTTGCCCGTGCAGCTCAGCGTCAACAGGGCAGCAGCGGTGCTGGCGAGTTGCGCATTGGTCAGATACGGTGCCAGCGCGGCCTGTTGTGCGGCGCAGACCGTGTTGTTGTTGTGGAAGGTCGCGTCGAAATTCTTCCGCTCATGCGTGTAGCGCAGACCGCCGGTGATGCTCAGCCGATCGGTGATCTTGAAGATGTTGTGCGTGAAGAATGCGTAGTTCTGGCTGTTCTGATTATAGACGTCACGCGTGCTACCCAGATTGTTCAGCGTGCTCAGTCGGTTAAGAGCACCGATCACGATCGGGGCAGCGGCACCCAGGGCACCGTTGACCGCGCCGATGCCGATCGGGCTGAGGCAGCCGGCGGCGGTCGGATCGCGCAGTGCGGCCGATGGGTTGATGCTCGCCACGGCGCGACAGGCAGCGAAGGCGCCGAACTGCGAGCCGAAGCGCAGATTGTCGACGACCTGCAGATCTTCGCGCGAATAATAGCCGCCGACCAGCCAGTTGAGCTTACCGCCCAGCGCCTCGCCGTTCAGCCGAACTTCCTGCGTAAAGGTGCGGAACCGGCGGTAATTGTTGCCGTCGTCGGGACGATAGCCGATGTCGAGATTGCCGTAATCGATGTCGGACGCGCCGTCCGACTTGTATTCGCGGTACGCGGTGATCGAGGTCAGCGACGCGCCACCGAGATTATAGTCGATCTGCGCCGAGCCGCCATAATCCTTGGTCACGTTGCTATAGGCCCGGCCGGGCGTATTGGCGATGCGGCGGTTATAGGGATCACCGGCGCTGGGGAAGACGGCGCCCATGCTCTTCATAATATCGACGATCGGATTGTTCGGCGAAATCGCATAGTCGCCCGGCACGCCCGGGGTAGGATCGACCTTCTGACGCAGGTCGACATAGACCGCGCCGCAGCATTTCTCGTTGCGGCGGGTATAGTCGGCGAGCAAGCGGACGGTCAGGTCCGAGCTCGGCTCGAACAGCAGCTGACCGCGCACGAAATAGCGGTTGCGGTTGTTATAGTCGGTCTTGTTGGTGACGTCGTAATAGAAACCGTCGCGGCGATTATAGACGCCGTCGATGCGGAAACCGAGTGTCTCGGTGATCGGACCGGTGACAGCACCGGCGACGCGGACATTGTTGTAGTTGCCGTAAGTCGCCTCGGCATAGCCGCCGAGCTTGTTCATGTCGGGCGACTTGGTGATGATGTTGATCGTGCCGGCCGATGCGTTGCGACCCGACAGCGTGCCTTGCGGCCCGCGCAGGATTTCGATCCGGTCGACCTCGCCGAGATCGTTGAGGCCGGAGCCGGTACGGCTGCGATAAACGCCGTCGATGAATACCGCGACCGAGCTTTCCAGGCCGGGATTGTCGCCGACCGTGCCGATACCGCGGATGCGCGCCGAGGCATTGGCCTCGCTACCGGTCGAGGAAACGAGCAGCGACGGGGCAAGCTGGCTGAGCTGGCGAATGTCGTTGGCACCCGAATTCTGCAATGCTTCCTGGCTGACCGCCGACACGGCGATCGGCACGTCGGACAAGCGCTCGCTACGGCGCGTTGCGGTGATGAGGATGTCGCCCTGCTCGCTGTTATCGGCGGCGGCGTCCGCTGGAGCGGCTTCCTGCGATGCGCTTGGCGCTTCCTGTTGGGGGGTCGCGGCATCCTGCGCGAAGGCAGGGGCGGCAAAGGCAATGGCAGCGACGGACAACAGCAACGCGGATTTGCGCATCGGGGTACTCTCCTGACTGAATTTTTTATAGTTGGAGGGGCGCTCTGAAGCGCAATCCGGCCGGCGTCCAGTCCGAAAGGGCCGGATTTCCGCGACTTAGGGCCGCATCGGGAACAATCGCAGGTCACACATGCAGTTTGTGCAGGCGCGATCAGCATTTGACGCTACGGCAATGGTAAGATCGTTTTGCAAGCCACGGATTTGCGCCTGCAATCTTTGCAGGCGCAAATGGAGCCTGCTTGGTGAGCGAGGAGATTGACGCCCTTATGCGCCGAATGCGTATGACCGGCGCGCAAGCAGCATCTGCCGCAGCAGCGCGAGTTTTGCAAATTCAACTCTGACAGAGCAGCGAACTCGGGTTAGGAGCGCCTGAGTCATCGATCAGAGGTTGCCCGCATGCCGTTTCACGATTTCGCCAGCTACGCGACCCGAACGCTGAACGACGCCACGATCGCAGAATTGCCGCACCATTATCGTGGCAAGGTGCGCGACAATTACGATCTTGCCGATGGCCGCCGCGTCATTATCGCCAGCGATCGTCTCAGCGCCTTCGATCAAATCCTGTGCACCGTCCCTTTCAAGGGCCAGTTGCTGACTCAGACGGCACGCTTCTGGTTCGAGCAGACGGCGCACATTTGCCGCAACCATGTCCTGGATTATCCGGACCCCAACGTCCTGCTCTGCCGCCGCCTCGACATTCTGCCCGTCGAGATCGTCGTGCGCGGCTATCTGGCGGGGACGACGGGCACCTCGATCCTGACGCTCTACAAAAATGGTCAGCGCGCCATGTATGGCATGTCATTGCCGGATGGATTGCGCGACAATGAGCGATTGCCGCATCCGATCATCACGCCGACCAGCAAGGAATTCGATGGCGGCCATGATGAGCCGCTGAGCCCGGCGGATATTTTCGAGCGCGGGCTCCTCACCACGACGCAGTGGGAGGAACTCAGCGCCACTGCCCTCGCGCTGTTCGCGCACGGCCAGACGCTGGCGCAGGACCGTGGCCTGATCCTGGCGGATACCAAATATGAGTTCGGCCTCGATCCGGACGGCAGGATCGTCCTCGCCGACGAGATCCATACCCCCGACAGCAGCCGCTACTGGAAGCAGGCGAGCTATGAGCAGCGTTTCGCAAATGGCGAGCGGCCCGACAGCTTCGACAAGGATTTCGTCCGCGCTTGGGTCGCCGAACGCTGCGATCCCTATCGTGAAGCCATTCCAGAAATCCCCGAGGATCTCGTACTGGGCACGTCCGCCGTCTATGCCGAGGCGTTCGAAACCATCACGGGGCTGTCGTTCGAGCCCGATCTGGAAGGTACGACGGTGCTCGATCGTATCCGGGGCCGGTTGCTGCCTTTGTTCACGTGACAGGCCACCGACCAGATTGTCCTAATCAATCTTCCACAGACAATGGCGCGGTCGATGATCGACTACAGAAAGGGGTTTCAGAACGGCACGCCCAATAACATTTCGTGTCAGCAGCGGGCACCGAGCTTTACTTCGTCCTCACCAAAGGCGGCGACGGGAACCATGAAAGCATTGCGCCTTGGATCGAATGCAAACCGCGAATATGAGATTGTTGGTATTAGCCGAGTATACCCGCGTTGAGGATCACCCTCAGGCGACCCTGGGAGAACGAAGCCCGGCGTTATCTCCACAGATTTTCGCGATAGCTCGTGCCATCCTCCTATCCTGAATGACTTCACTTGGCCCCTCTGCAGCATGAAGCCCTGCTTTCCGACAATCTTGAAAAGCGGAGTGCCGTCGTCGAACCTGTAGCAACCCTCCTGGACGGGTGCCGGCATCAATCCGCACCCTGCCAAAGAAAGGATCAACAGCAACGGGACGATGGTGGCTCGCGCGCTCATAGATCGCGGTCACCCACTGCAAGAGGATAGCGAGCAATTTGGCACGGCACTCCTACGTCCGCAATCAGATCGTCGGGGATATTCGCAAGGCGAGGGATACGAGCTGCGCGGTCGCCGGATGCGAGACGACGGTGTCGTGCTGCCGCCGGGGACATGATCGACCCGGCGGCAACGCGCATCAAATCACTTCGGTGCGAGCACCATCAGCATCTGCCGGCCTTCCATGCGCGGATAGGCCTCGACCTTGGCGGTCTCGACGACATCGGCCTGGACGCGCTGGAGCAGCGCCATGCCAAGCTGGCCATGGCTCAGTTCGCGGCCACGGAAGCGCAGGGTGATCTTCACCTTGTCGCCTTCGCCGATGAACTCGGCGACCTTCTTCATCTTGGTGTCGTAGTCATGGTCGTCGATATTCGGACGCATCTTGATCTCCTTGATCTCCTGCGTCTTTTGCGACTTGCGTGCGAGGTTGGCCTTTTTCTGCGCCTCGTACTTGAACTTGCCGACATCGAGGAATTTGGCGACGGGCGGATCAGCGTTGGGCGACACTTCGACCAGGTCGAGGCCGACGCTCTGCGCCTGTTCCATCGCTTCCCGGGTATACATTACGCCGAGATTCTCGCCGTCCTGATCGATCACGCGGACCTTGGGCGACTGGATGAATTCGTTGAAGCGGGGGCCGTTCATCGGTGGCGCCTGCCGGGTCATGGGGGGACGTATAGGTGTTGCTCCTGACAAAAATAGAGCGGCCCATGTAGAGCTTTCGCGCGCGGATTGAAAGGCACGCCGCACACAACATGCACTTTTCGCATGGTACATGCGGATTAAACCAATCTTAGCCGCCCGCCACTAAGCGGTGGCGGGCATGACGCGCTCGATTTCACTCCCCTTTTCAGGCCGCCGACCGGTCGATTGGCGTGTGCTCGTTACCGCGTCGCCGGTCGCGACAGTCGTTCTTTTCGCGCTCCTGCTGCTGGCGATCGTGCCGGTCGCCTATCTTGGCGGCGATGGCGACGATTATCATTATCTGCTGGCGGCGCGATGCGTGGCCGATCACGGCTTCTGCCTGCCGGTCGATCATTGGTGGCGCCGCTATCCGATCGTCTTCCCGACCGGGATCAGCCTGGCGCTGTTCGGTGAAAGCCAGGCGTCGCTGTCGATTGCACCACTCGCCTATAGCTTGAGCGCGATCGCGCTGTTCGTGACCTTGGTGCAGCGCCAGTTCGGCCGCGTCGAGGCACTGCTGGCGGGGCTTGCGCTTGTCTGCACCCCCGCGTTCGCGATGCGCCTCCCCGAGGTGAATATCGACATCCCCGAACTCACCTTCGTACTGGCGGCCTTGCTGTGCCTGCAATCGGCCAGCGCGAGCGGCAAGCGGCGGCTGGTGGTGCTGGCGGGGGGGATGCTTGGCCTCGCGATCCAGGCGCGGCCGACATCGCTGGTCATGGTGCCGATCGTCGTGATCGGCCTTGTCGCGATGAAGCAGTGGCGCGGATGGACGCTGCCGCTGATCGCCGGCGTGCTGATTCCCAATCTGGGCGAAGCGATCCTGTACTGGCTATCTGCCGGGGATCCATTGCTGCCATGGCGGCTGTCGCTGGCGCATAGCCATATGCCGTCATCGGACTTGCTGCCCGGCGTCGACACCAGCCGCAGCCCGCTGTTCAACCCGAATTTCATCGGCGGGTGGCTCCACGCCAACGGCATTTCGGTGCATTGGACAATCGACGGACTGCTCAACCTGGTGGTCGATCCGTCGATCGCGCTGACCCTGGCGTGCGGGACATTGTTCGCCGTGCTGAACTGGCGCGCGCTGATTGGGGAACAGGACGGCAAATTGCTGCTGGCGCTGGCGGTCGGTGCAGCATTGCTGTTCGGTGGGCTGACCTATGGTTTCGCCATTGCGCCCCGGCCGCGCATGTATCTGGCGATCATCGCGCTCTTCTGCGTGTATTTCGGCGTGTTCGCCGCACGCGGCTTGCCGGCCCGGACATTGCTCGTATCGGTCGCGGCGCTGCTACTCATCGGCAAAGCCCTGAGCGTGGCGTATGACCGCGCCGATTTGCGCGCCGAGGCGATGATTGCCCCGGCGTGGATCGCTGCCGCGCAGGGCATTGTCGCGGTCGCCCCGCGCACCGGACGCTTTCTGACCCTGGTGCCCGAAGTTGAGGCGCTCCCGCGTTATGCGCCGGGCGTCGCGGCCGACCGGATATTACTGATCGGGGAGAATGATTGCCGCCACGCCGCCGATGACGTGGGCCTGCGCGACTGGCGCGCCGAACGCGCCGCGACATTCCGGCGCCGCGACCCGATGATCATAGCGGCGCTGCGGCGCGACGGCCTGTTCCTCGGCCCACCGCTGATCACCGTCATGTGTCTGCTGCGGCGGGACTAGAGGTCGCCAACGCCTCCCCCCAATTCGGGGGAAGCGTTGGGAGATCAGATCAGATCAGGCGGCGAGGCTTGCGCTTTCAGCCGTTCGACCAGCACATCGAGACCAAGCACCTCCTGCCGTGCATCGACGCCAAGCGGACGCAGCGCGACGGTGCGTTCCTCCGCCTCGCGCTTGCCGATGACGAGCAGGTTGGGAACCTTTGCCAGGCTGTGCTCGCGCACCTTGTAGTTGATCTTCTCGTTGCGCAGATCGGTCTCGACGCGCAGGCCCGCCGCGGTCAGCGCCGCAACCACTTCCTGCGCATAATCGTCAGCGTCTGACACGATCGTCGCGACCACCGCCTGGACCGGCGCGAGCCACATCGGGAAGCGCCCGGCATGATGCTCGATCAGGATGCCGAGAAAGCGTTCGAACGTGCCTAGGATCGCACGGTGCAGCATCACCGGACGATGGCGCTCGCCATCCGCGCCGACATAAGAGGCATCGAGTCGCTCGGGCAGGACATAATCGAGCTGGATCGTGCCGCACTGCCAGGTCCGACCGATCGCGTCGGTCAGATGGAATTCGAGCTTGGGTGAATAAAAGGCGCCCTCACCCGGCAATTCCTCCCAGCCATATTCCGGCCCGGCACGGCCCGCCTGAGCGACCGCATCGCGCAGATTGGCCTCGGCCTTGTCCCACATCTCCTCAGTGCCGAAGCGCTTTTCGGGACGCAGCGCGAGCTTGATCGCATAGCTGTCGAAGCCGAGATCCTTGTACACGACATCGAGCAAGTCGCAGAACAGCCGCACTTCCTCGACAATCTGATCCTCGCGGCAGAAGATATGCGCATCGTCCTGCGTGAACTGGCGCACGCGCATGATGCCATGCAGCGCGCCGTGCGGCTCGTTGCGGTGGCAGCAGCCGAATTCGGCGAGACGCAAGGGCAGATCGCGATAGGATTTGATCCCTTGGCGGAAGATCAGCACGTGCGCCGGGCAATTCATCGGCTTGAGCGCCATCAGGTCGCCCTCGCCCGTCAGCACCGGACCCTCATCCTCGGTATTGGGCACTTCGTCGGGCACGACGAACATATTCTCGCGATACTTGCCCCAATGACCCGACGCCTCCCATTGGCGCGCGTCCATCAGCTGCGGCGTCTTCACTTCCTGATAGCCCGCCGCATCGAGTCGGCGGCGCATATAGGCCTCGAGCTGACGCCACAGCATATAGCCCTTGGGATGCCAGAAGACCGAGCCCTGCGCTTCGCTCTGAAGATGGAACAGGTCCATTTCCTGGCCGATCTTGCGATGGTCGCGCTTGGCCGCTTCCTCGATGCGCACGAGATGTGCATCGAGCTGCTTCTTGTTGAGCCAGCCCGTGCCATAGATGCGCGACAGCATCGCGTTATTCTGGTCGCCACGCCAATAGGCACCCGATACGCGCGTCAGCTTGAATGCTTGCGGGTCGAGCTTCCCCGTCGAAGCGAGATGCGGGCCACGGCACATATCGAGCCAGGCGCCTTCACCCTTGCCGGCGCGGTACACCGTCAGTTCCTCGCCCTCGGGCAATTCCGCGGCCCATTCCGCCTTGAAGCTCTCGCCCTGCTGCTGCCAGCGTGCGATCAGATCGGCACGGCTCCACACTTCGCGAATCAGCGGCTCGTCCCGCGCGATGACCTTGCGCATCTCGGCCTCGATCGCGGGCAGATCCTCGTCAGTGAACTGCCGATCCTTCGGCGCGAAATCATAATAGAAGCCGTCATCGGTCGACGGGCCGAAGGTGATCTGCGTGCCCGGAAAGAGCGACTGCACCGCTTCGGCCAGCACATGCGCATAGTCATGGCGCGCGAGTTCGAGCGCATCCGTCTCATCCTTCGACGTGACCAGAGCGAGCTTCGCATCGCCCTCGAACGGGCGCATGATGTCGCGCAGCTCGCCATCGACGCGCGCCGCGATCGCCGCCTTAGCCAAGCCGGGCCCGATCGCCGCGGCGATATCCGCCGGCGTGGTGCCGAGCGGCACTGCACGGACCGAGCCATCGGGCAGCGTGATCGAGAGCATGTCGTTCATTCGAAAAGTTCCTGTCGATTTGGCGGGCTTATGCACACCCGCGAGGCTTTGGAAAAGCGTCGTGGGTGGTTTTCAGGAACGGAAGAGAGACGCCGGCTCACCCGTTCCCGGGTGAGATCCTCGGCGCGGCAACGTCAGCGGGTGACGCGCAAGCCGAGATCCCCCCGGAAAACCGGGGAGGTGGTAGTCATGCGAGAGATGATCGCGCGGTGCATAAGGACGATATAGCGGCTCGTACTTGAGGACGCCAGAGCATGAAGCGCAACAACAGGCGCCTGCATGACTCGGATCATCCGCGATCCATTTGCGCATATAGTGCCATGGTACTTCTGGTTTTCAACCCGATGAAAGAGCGCACCGGATATAAGTCCGGCAAGAAATGACATGCGCTTTCCCGTGTCATGGTTGAATCACCATCGGCGACAAGGCTGAGGGGACGGCGGGAGATATGTTACACCGGAATGTAACATATTCTACGCCGCGTTTCGGCGAGAGGTTCGAATAATTTTCACAATATATCAAATATTTATATCAAAATCCTGCCCAGAACGAACGCTATTGGTTCGATCTGACGTCGTCACGCTGATATGGCTTCACCCATGCAATCTCCGCTCAGCACGAGTGCATCGGATTGAACCCATGGAGCGCCCTGTATGTTTGGGGCCGTGAAGCAGATGTAAGGAAAAGGAAGTGGAGCCCACCATGCCGACGCCGAGTCTCACCGCAATCGTACCGTGCAACGATCTCGACCTTTCCGAAGCTTTTTACGCGCGGCTTGGTTTCACCGCGCCGGAGCCGCATGAGCATGACGATTACCGCATCCTCGCCGACGGCAAGGGTGGCACTTTGCACCTGACCAAGGCGGTCGAGGGCTGGGTTGTGCCGGGGCGCAATCCGTTCGGCCTTTATCTCTACACCCCCGATGTCGATGCGATCGCAGCACGCTTTACCGGCGAGATCGTCGAGATCGAGGCCCCGAGCGACAAACCATGGGGCATGTACGAATTCGCCTTGAGCGATCCCGACGGAGTATTGGTGCGCATCGGCTGGCCAAGTCAGTCGCTGGGATGGCGGCGGCCATCGCAATCGCACCGCTGAAAACCGATCAGGAGATGCGCGTATTGTGCGACGCTCGGATCAGCCAATGATCGTCACTCCGTGCCAGGACCATGGTGATGATGCCGGTGCGATCTTCCGGCCCGCCGCCGGGCAATTCAAATGCCGGCCAGTCCCAAAAGGCATGCACAAGCGCGGTATCCGATGACAGCGGGCGAATGGCGGACACCGTCAGGCGGTAGTTCGCCATCTGGGCGATGATCGAGTCCGGGATTGCACCGTGACCGGCCCGATTCTCCGCTCTCGAGTGCCACCAGACCCCGCTCCAGGTGACGAAATCACACATCTCCGAAAACAGCGCGGCCCAGGCGTCGAGATCATGGCGCCCCCAGGCTTCGACATAGGTCTCCAGAACCCGTTTGATCGCTTTGTGGTCTTCAGATCGCATCTTTGCCTCCAGTAACGCCGATACGCACCCAAGTGGAATGTGGACGACACCGCGACAATCCGCCTAAAATGGACACATCGTCTCTATAGGTGAACGATGGATCGCATGCCCAATCTCAACGATCTCTACTGGTTCGCACAGGTGGTGGAGCGGAAGGGCTTTTCCGAAGCAGCGCGCGCGATCGGCGCACCCAAATCGACCCTCAGCAAAAGGGTCGCCGCGCTTGAGCAACAACTTGGCGTCCGCCTCATCCAACGCAACTCGCGGAACTTCGTCGTGACCGAGATCGGGGAGCAGGTCTATCGGCACGCCGCCGCCATGCTTGCGCAGGCCGAGGCGGCCCAGGATCTGGCGCAGGGATATCTATCCGAACCCAGCGGAACGGTCCGTCTTACGGCATCCATGACAACCGCGCAGGTCGCACTGGTACAGGCTCTTCCGCGATTTGGCCTCGCATACCCCAAGGTCGCAATCGCCCTGCATGTGACCAACAGACCAGTCGATCTGGTGCAGGAGGGTTTCGATATCGCAGTTCGCGCTCACTATGCACCCCTGCCGGATTCCGAACTGATCCAGCGCCGATTGGGATTCGCCCCAATATTGCTAGTGGCATCGCCGGGTTATCTCAAGCGCCGGGGAACACCGGTTCAGCCGGCGGATCTCGCCGTCCATGACGGGCTTTTGACCGGGCCCGCTATCCTGACGGAAGTGTGGCGGTTGCAGGGGCCGGCGGGAAATGCCGTCGAGGTGCGACCAGCGCTTCGCTTCGCCGCCGACGAACCCGCAGCGCTGGTCGCGGCGGCAATCGCCGGCCTGGGCATCGCACGTTTGCCGCACAGTCTCTGCCAGTCTCACCTCGAACAGGGAAGCCTGGTGCGGATTTTGCCGGAATGGAGCGCGGGCGGTGCTGCGATTACCATGCTCACACTGCACCGGCGCGGACAACTTCCGGCGGTTCGCGCCCTGATCGATTTTCTCGCGGAAGAATTACCGCCGCTTATGGGCCTTAGGGACTCCGCCGATATTCCGGCACCAGCGCCGGATGGCGGTGGCAGACGATTGAGATGACTGGCCGCGAGCCCGGCCTCGTTATAGCCTCAACCATGACCCGTCCGATTCGACTTCTTGCTGCTCTCATCCTCTCAATCATCGCTCTCCCCGCCACCGCACGGGAGATCGCGTTCGTCCATGTCAATGTCGTGCCAATGGACCGCGAGCGCGTGCTGCGCGATCAGACCGTGATCGTCGACGGCGACCGCATCGTGACGGTCGGCGACAAGCTCGCCGTGCCCAGGGACGCGACGATCATCGACGGGGAGCGCCGGCTGTGGCTCTCCCCGGGACTCACCGACATGCACGTCCATTCGGACACGCGCGACGACCTGGCAGTCTATCTTGCCAACGGCGTCACCACGATCGCCAATATGGGCGACGCACGCGCCAGCTTTGTCGGCCAGACATCGCCGGCAGCGGCCAACGGCGCGATTCCGGGCCCGCAAGTGTTCAATGCCTTTGTCATCGATGGATCGCCCGCGTTCGGCCATTTCACCGCGACCACGCCGGCCGAAGCCCGCGCGGTGGTCGGGCTGGCGAAGACCAACGGCTATCGCTTCATCAAGGTATATAACAATCTGGCGCCCGACGTCTTCACCGCCGTCGCCGTGGAAGCGCGGCGGCAAGCCATGCCGGTGGTCGGGCATGGCGTGACCAGGGTCGGGATCGCATCGCAGATCGACCAGGGGCAGTTGCTCGTCGCGCATGCCGAGGAGTTCTTCTATACCTTCTTCTCTCGGCCAGGCGCCGAACAGACCGACGCCGCTCCACCGGTGAGCCGCATCCCTGATGCCGTCGCGCTGGTGCGTAGCCACGGCGTGGCGGTGGGTGCCGACCTTGTCACCTATGGCAGCATCATGCGCGTGATTGGCCATCCCGAGCGGGTCGCGGCGTGCCTTTCCGCACCCAACGCCGGCTTCGTATCGCCCGCCGACCGACTGGCATGGGCGCGCAGCGGCTATGTCCGCAAGACCGCCGACTTGCGCGCGAGATACACGTTCCTGCAGCAGATGGTGAAGGCGATGGCCGATGCCGACGTCGAACTGCTGGCCGGTACCGATGCGCCGACCGTTCCGTGTGTCGGTGCGGGATTTTCGCTGCACGATGACCTGGCGGAGCTCGAGAGAGCGGGCCTGACACGATTCCAGGCATTGTCGAGCGCGACACGGAATGCAGGCGCGTTCGTCGCCCGCACGCTCGGCGAACCACGCTTCGGGGTGATCGCGACAGGAGGGCGCGCCGATCTGGTGTTGAGCAGGGTCAATCCGCTCGACCAACTCGACACGCTGCGGCATCCGCTTGGCGTCATGGCAGGCGGGCGATGGTATGATGCCGGAGCGCTCGCGACACTGTTGAGCGACGCCAAATCGGCATTTGCCAACAGTCGGAATGTCGATGGCGCCCGTCCCTAGGCGGGAGCGAACGGCACGTTCTCAGACACTCCAAGGCGTCGAGCAGCACCTGCTACTTCCGTTTGTTTCGAGCGAAGTCGAGAAACAGGCCATAAGCGCTATCCATGGTTTCTCGACTTCGCTCGAAACGAACGGCGAATGGTGGCTCGAATTTGTCCTAGGCGAGCATCGCATCCCCCAACGGGACCATGCCCGGATCGTCAGGCGGGACGGCACATTCAATCCGCACCGTGGGCAAGGCGCTCAGCCCGATCGCTGTCCAAACCACCATGATCGGCCAGCCTGACCGTTCCGCGACAACGGATGCCTGCCGCTGATCAGGCGCAGGGCCTGGCTGTGTATGTCGCGCCTTTGCGAACCGATGCCGAGTTGGGAACGCAAAACCGCGGCACACGATTGCGTACGCTGTCCACATTGTCGTTGACGAAGCCGCCGGCATCTATCGGGACGTCTTTGGGGGGTACCGCGATCTCGAAATGTAAATGCGACAGCATCGCGCAGCCCACACTGCCCTCGTCACCCAGATACTGCCCGGCCTTTACACGGTCGCCGACCTTGAGGCGCGCCTTGCCACTGCTGGTTCCCGTGCGCATGTGCCCATAAAGCGTCCATTCGCCATTCGCATGCGCGATCCACAGATAATTGTTGCGGCAATCCTTGGCGGCCCGACCGCTCTGCTGCTCCGAATAACTGTCCTGGATCGCCATGACCGTGCCGGCAGCGGCGGCAACGATATGATGCGTGCGGCCCGAGCGCGGTTCGCCCGTCAGGTCCACCCGTCTCAGCGGGCGATGCGTCGCCGCGTCATCAAACACGGAGACCTGCGTCCCCGTATCATATGGCAAACGATAGAGTCCCTGCGACAAGGGCGCGGTCATCGTTGGCGTGGTCCCAGTCTGCGTGGTCCCAGTCTGCGTGGTCCCAGTCTGCGTGGTCCCAGTCTGCGCGACCAAGTTTCCCGAGATCGCCGCGCCAGTCAGGGCACAGATCGTCCAAACGCAATATCGCCGCATAACTGCTCTCCGTCTGGTCTTCATCGGGCCATTTTGAGTGGTAATGGCGTCCACAAGGCAGACACGCAATGCGCCTCACCTCACGGCGCGATGCTTTACGGCTCCGCCTGAAAGGCCGGCTTTGGTGAAGCGTCGGCACCGCGCAGGGTAAAAAACGGGATCGCGTAATGTACCACCCAGCCGATCGTCACCGCGTAAAGCACGGTGCCGATACCGACCGTGCCACCCATCAGCCAGCCAGCGGCCAATACGGTCAGCTCGATCGCGGTCCGGACGATCTTGATCGGCCAGTTCGTCCGGCCCGCGATGGCGGTCATGAGGCCGTCGCGTGGTCCCGCGCCAAGGCCCGCGCCGATATAGGCGCCGCCCGCAATGCCGTTCAGCCCGATCCCCGCGATCAGAAAGGCGAAGCGCGCGGCATAGCCATCCGGCGTCGGCAGGACCAGCAGCGACAGATCCACCACCGTGCCGATGATCAGAATGTTGAGCACCGTACCGATCCCCGGCCGCTGCCGCAGCGGAATCCACAACAGCAGTACGAGCAGCCCGATCGCATTGACGGTCATGCCGAAGCTGAGCCCGATCCGCGGCGCCAGTCCCTGATGCAGCACGTCCCACGGATCGAGCCCGAGATTGGCGCGCAGCATCAGCGCCATCGCGAAGCCGTAAAGCGAAAGGCCCCAGAGGAGCTGGAACAGGCGTTGTTTCATCATAAACCAAGCCGATAATGACAATAGGCATTGTTTTTTAGGGCCAATCCAAAGATATTGGCCCTTATGGATGTCAGCTCACTCAGCCCGACCTCGGTTGCCCGCCAGCTCGGTGCATGGCGCAGCGAGGGGCGCGGCAACGACGGTGGTGGCCCGGCCTATCGCCAGCTTGCCCGGGCCTTGCGGCTGCTGATTCTCGATGGCCGCATCGGCCTTGGCGTCCGCTTTGCGGGAGAGCGCGACCTGGCGCGGGCGCTGGGCCTCAGCCGCACCACCGTCGCCGCCGCCTTCGACCTGCTGCGCGACGAAGGCTATCTGCTGAGCCGACAGGGGTCAGGCAGCGTCACGCGGCTTCCCGGCCTGGGGCAGGGCATGACGCGCACCGCCGAAGAATTGCCAGAGGAGCAAGGCCCGGACTTTATCGACTGGACCAGTGCCGCGCTCCCTGCCCCGCAGACCATCTGGCACGCCTATGAACAGGCATTGGGCCAGTTGCCGGCCTTCCTTTCCGGCCTTGGCTACGAAGCGCTCGGCATTCCGCGCCTGCGTCAGGCGATCGCGGCCGATTATGCCGCACGCGGCTGCCCGACCACGCCCGATCAGATCCTCGTCACCAGCGGCGCACAGCATGGCCTCGCCTTGTTGCTGCGGCTGCTCGCCGGGCCGGGGGACCGCATCATCGTCGATCATCCGACCTATCACAACGCGATCGCCGCGATCCTCAAGCATAGCTGCGTCGCGGTGCCGGTCGGGTTGCCCGCGGCCGGTTGGGATATCGATGCGATCCATGCCGCCTTTCGCCAGACCGGGCCGCGCTTCGCCTATATCGTGGCCGATTTCCACAACCCCACCGGCCGCGTCATGGACCCGGATACGCGCGCCGCGCTGGTACGCGCGGCACGGGCAACCCACACGCCGCTGGTGATCGACGAGACGACAGCGGCGATCACACTCGGTTCCCCACCGCCGTCGCCGGTGGCGGTGCATGACCCGCATGGCGACACAGTGATCAGCATCGGATCGGCAAGCAAACGCTTCTGGGGCGGCCTGCGCATCGGCTGGCTGCGCGCCGACCCTCAGACAATCGTCGCGCTTGGCCGCATCCGGGCAACGCTCGATGCGGCGACGCCGGTGATGGATCAGCTGGCGGTCGCGGCCTTGCTTGACGGCAGCATCAAGGGCGGCAGCCTCGAGAGCAACGAAGATTGGGCCGAGCTGCGCCGCCGCCGGGATCATCTGGTCGCACGGCTCGCCGATGCGTTGCCGCATTGGCGCGTGCCGGTACCGGCGGGCGGCTTCACGCTTTGGGCCGAAATGCCGCGGCCCGAGGCATCCGCGCTGGCCGCCATGACGCAAAGCCTGTCGCTGCGCATCGCGCCTGGCCCGCGCTTCGGCGTGAACGGCGCGTTCGAACGTTTCGTGCGCCTGACCTTCACCTTGCCGGAAGCCGAGCTCGACCGTGCCGTCGATCGCCTGGCTCTGGCCGAAAGCCGTCTGCGCACACGTCACAGACGCGTATCCGACCCGGCATTATGGGAGCTGGAGGCCGAGCGCCTGATTTAGGGCGATAAAGATCTGAACGAAAATCGACCCCTTCCGCTCGTTTCGGGCGAAGTCGAGAAACGAATGGAAGGGGTGCATCTTCCTCGCTCGATACCCGCAGGAACGCGAAACGCGTGGGACGGCCAGCGCCCACGCGTTTTCATCGAGGAGGCCGGCTCAGCCCTTGATGAAGGCGAGGAGGTCGGCGTTGATCTGATCGGCATGCGTGGTCGGCATGCCGTGCGGATAGCCGGGATAGGATTTCAGCACCGCGCCGGGCACGATCTGCGCCGACAAGGCTCCGGCATTGGCGAACGGCACGACTTGATCATCTTCGCCGTGCATGACCAAAGTGGGCACGGCGATCTTCTTCAAATCCTCGGTGAAGTCGGTTTCCGAAAAAGCGGCGATGCCGTGATAATGCGCCAACACCCCGCCCATCATGCCCTGCCGCCACCAATTCCGCCGTACGCCTTCCTTCACATCGGCACCCTCACGGTTGTAGCCATAGAAGGGCAAAGTGAAGTCGAGATAGAATTGCGCGCGATTGGTCGCGGTCTGTTCGCGGACACCGTCAAAGACTTCCATTGGCACCCCGTTCGGATTGCCATCGGTCTTGACCATCAGCGGTGCGACCGCGCTGACCAGCACCGCCCTGGCGACGCGACCGGGCTTTGCCTGGGCAACATAGCGCGCCACTTCGCCGCCGCCGGTCGAGTGGCCGATATGGATCGCATTCTTCAGGTCGAGCGCGTCGGTCAGCGCGACGACGTCAGCGACATAGGTGTCCATGTCATGACCGGTCGCGGCCTGAGTCGAGCGGCCATGACCGCGGCGGTCATGTGCGATGACGCGATAGCCCTGATCGAGGAAGAACATCATCTGCCCGTCCCAATCGTCCGAGCTGAGCGGCCAGCCGTGATGGAACATGATCGGCTGCGCGTCCCTGGGACCCCAATCCTTGTAGAAAATCTCGGTGCCGTCGCGAGTTGTGATGGTGGTCATGGAAAATCTCCTGTGAGCGATGGTTGGTGGGTAAGCCGACAAGGAAAGGATCAGGCCGCGTCGACCAAGACGATTTCAGCATCCTCGATCGCGGTGACGCGCAATACGCTCTCATCGCTGATCGCCGCGCCATCGCGGGCATCGATGCGGATGCCGTTGACCTCGACTGACCCGGTGGCGGGCACGAGATAGGCGTGACGCCCCGCGCCCAGCGGATATTCGGCGGTTTCGCCGGCCTTCAGCGTCGCGCCAACGATACGCGCGTCGGTCCGGATCGGCAGCGCGTCGACATCCTCGGCAAAGCCGCTGGCCAGTGTCACGAACTGACCCGAGCGACCATCGCGGGGAAAGGGTTTCGCGCCCCAGGAAGGAGCCTCGCCGCGCGTCTCGGGTTCGATCCAGATCTGGAAGATGCGGGTGATGCCCGCCTCGCGGTTATATTCCGAATGGCGCACACCGGATCCGGCGCTCATCACCTGAACATCACCCGCTTCGGTACGGCCGATATTGCCCAGGCTGTCCTGGTGCGTGATCGCACCTTCACGGACATAGGTGATGATCTCCATGTCCGAATGCGGATGCGGCGGAAAACCGGTGCCGGCGGCGATGGTATCGTCATTCCACACGCGGATCGGGCCCCAGCCCATCCGCTTCGGATCGTGATAACCGGCGAACGAGAAATGATGCTTGGCGTCGAGCCAGCCATGGTTGGCGCCACCAAGTTTCGCGAAGGGCCTGCGATCGATCATCATCTGTCTCCTGTGGAGCGTCGCTGCTCCGATGTCCCTAGATGCGGCGCGAAGGGACTTGACGAAATAGAAACGTTGGCATCACATCATTGCCGAAAATGACAAGACGACTTCCTGACCTCGAAGCCTGGGCGATCTTTGCGAAGGTCGCCGAACTCGGCTCCTTTTCCGGCGCAGCGCGCGAGCTTGGCCTGTCCAACCCGACTGTCTCCAAGGCGATCGGGCGGCTCGAGGCGCGCCTCGGCCTGGCGCTGTTCGCACGCACCTCGCGCCGGCTGTCGTTGACCGAAAGCGGGCGTGCCTCGCTGGCGCGGGCCACGCGCATCCTGAGCGAAGGCGAAGCGGTGGAGGACGAGGCGGCGGACCAGTCCAAAGTGCCGCGCGGCCGGATCCGGGTCAGCGCACCGCTATCGTTCGGCACTGCCTATCTCGGTGCGGCCTTGCCCGAATTTCTCGCAGCCTATCCGGAAATCACGCTCGATCTCGCGCTCAGCGACCGCCGTGTCGACCTGATCGCCGAAGGCTTCGACCTGGCATTGCGGATTGCCAGCCTGGAGGATTCGTCCTTGCTGTCGCGGCGGCTCTGTGCGGTGCGCATCCTGCTGGTCGGATCGCCCAGCTATTTCGACGCGCATGGCCGGCCGACGCATCCCGCCGAGCTCATGACTCATGCCGCTCTCGCCTATACGGGCAGCACGGAGCGCGGCGTGTGGCGGTTCAGCCATCCGCAATTCGGCGACGAGGCGGTCGAACCGCCGGTGCGTATCTGGACCGACAATGCGGACATGCTGAACCCGGTGCTGATCGCGGGGCAGGGCCTGGCGCTCCAGCCGGAATTCCTGGTATGGCGCGCGTTGCGCGACCACGAGCTGGAGATCGGGCTGCCCGGCTGGTCGGCCAAAGCGCTCGGACTCCATCTGGTCATGCCGCCAAGCCCGTTACGGCCGCTGCGCGTGCAAGTGCTGATCGACTATCTCGCCGCAAAACTCGCACATGCACCGTGGAGCGCGTGCGAGGGCTGACCACGGACGGACGGGGCGTCTAGGCGAACGGATTCCCGGCGGTCGCATAATGCGCCATCGCCATGGTGGTGAGTTGGGCATTGACGCGGATGCAGCTGGTGAAGGTGCTGGCGTCAGTGACCAGCACATTGGTGGTGCCGTGGACGCGGCAATCCAAATCGATCACGCCTTTTTCGGGATCGGCGTTGCGGCCATTGCCGCCCTGCGGGTGCGAACTTGAAAGCGTGACATCGTCGGCTTCGCGGATGCCCCGTTCGTAGAACAGGTCGATATCGTCACCTTTGCGCAAGATCGGCCCGCGCGTGAGCGCCGGATAGACTTCCTTGGCCCCGGCAGCGAAATGCACCCGGGTGAGCGTGGCGAGCGCGCGCCGCAGCAGCGGCAGCTCGACATCATCGCGCAGCTTGAAATGAAGCTTACCGCCGATCAGCCGGCCCTGCCGGTCGGCGGGAAACAGGATGCCGGCGGACGCCAGGCGGCTATAGTTGAGCATGCGTCCGGCATGATCGGTGAACCATCCCGGCATCAATGTCGACATGCTCATCGGCGGCTGGAAATGCGATTCGAGCAGAAAGTCGCCGCGATCGACATACGTCGCCATCTGGTCCTCGTCCCAGGCGCGCATCGTGCCGGGCATCAGCGCGACCACCGGGCAGGCGATGTTGAGCGAGATGCCCTCCCCAGTGCCCTCGATACCGCTCTTGTCGAGAATCCGGCTCGACGCCATCGTGCCGGCCGCGACGACGACGCCCTTCGTCGCCCTGATGGTGCGACGGCTGCCGTCCGATTGCAGCACCTCGACGCCCGTCGCGACGCGCCGCCCGTCGAGATCCGGCTCACCCCAGACGATCTTCTCGACCGTCGTCTGCATCAGGATGCGCGCGCCCGCCGCCCGGGCATCAAGCAGGAAGGACTGCGCCATGCCCTGTTTGCGGCCATAGGGGCAGCCGGTGTTGCAATAGCCGCAATAGGCGCAATCGGCATTGATTTCGCGCGGCCCGTAATTCTTGCTGAACCACAGCGCCGGCGATGCCGCGTCCATCGGATCGCTGCTCGCGGCGGCATGCGCCGCCCAGCCGTTGAGCAGATGCGTGCCATTGTTGCGACCGCTTTTCTGATCGATCGGTTCGACGCCGAGCCGCTTTTCGACTGCATGATAGGCCGCATCGAAGCGCGCCGCATCGACCGGCGCGCCGAGCGCGGCCCAGCTGGCGAACACGTCGTTGGCCTGCGGATGCGTCATCCCGACCTGCTTCACGCGCAATGCGATACCGTTGTTGATGACGGTCGAACCGCCGACGCAATGCCCCTGGAAAATGACGATGTCGTGGTCGCGACTGGTCTGCAGCCCGCCATCGACGAACAGCCGTGCGGTCATGCGGCGTTCCTCATGCGTGATCGCGGAGGATGGATAATGCGCGCCGGCCTCGATCACCAGCACGTCATGATGCTGTGCGAGATTGGCCGCGGCAACGGCGCCGCCAGCGCCCGAACCGATGACGATGACCCCGGCCGTGTCGGGAGCCTCTTCCGGCGCGAGCACATCGTCATGCGCGAGATCGCGCCCGGGAAAGAGGCTGATCGGCACCTCGCCGGTCCCACGGGTGCGCTGGTGCGGCAATTCGAAGCCGATCGCGTTCAACACCGGGTTATGATCATTATCCTCTTCGGCCGCACCTTCCCAATGGCCGTAATAGCCGGCATAGATGACGCCCCGGATACGTGCGAGATCCTGCATCAGGTTGTTCTGCGACCGCGCAAGGCGCTTCGTCACGCGCTGCGCGCGCCATTCGGGACTGAACAGCAGGAAGAACGGGCCGCCCAGCACCAGGCAGACCAGATAGAGGCTGAGGCCGATCTCCTTCGGCTTGTTACCTTCGAACATGCCGAACTGGTGCTGCAGATTGGCGACGACCTGATCGGACGTGATGCGCATATCGACGCCGTAAAACAGCGCCTCGGTCAACGCCTTCAGAATTGCCGCCTGAAGCGGATTAAATGGTGTTCGCATCTGGTTGCCCCCGAATGGTCCCGAACGCATACCTAGCGTGCGGCGGCGGCATCGGCGAGCGAAGACTCGCCGATGCCGGGATTATCGGAACCATAGTGAACCGATGATTTCCCCGGACAGAATCAGAGCCGCCTGCTGCTTTGACGTCATGCAGGAATTTCGCGGTCAAGACGCAGAAATACCATTGATCAGCCTTAAGCCAAGGAACTGATCCCGATCGGGTCCGCGGTTATCTGGTACCCTGATCGGAGTTCTCACGCGCCCGCTCCGCCCGGATCAGCGCCGCGACATCGTGACCGAAAATCGTCAATCCCTCGATATTGGCGTCGTCGATCACCACGCCCGCCAGATTGACGTTTGTGAAGCGCGCGTTGCGGAAACTGATGTCCGAGAAGGCACTTTCCGACAGATCGACATCGTCGAATGTCGCTCGCGCGAGGGAACAGCCCCGAAAGATCGCCCCGGGCATATTCTCATTCACCAGCCGCTGTTGTCCGGACATGACGATGACCTCCCTGCAGTTTTTGCGACGCCTGGGCATTGGTCAATTTAGTGCGCCATAGCGTATTAAACCAACGGAATCTCCATACCCATCGCCAGTGGATAAGTACATATAATTCAGTGTCACTTGGCAAGTTTTATGATATTTAGTACGCAATAGCGTATCGAATCACTTCCTCGCGAGGAGCCGCCCATGTCATTCCAATTACCGGCGTCATGGCGCCTGCCATCTTCCGACCGCGCGCTGATCTGGCTGGCGATCGCCGTCACGGCGGTGCTGCATCTCGCGACGGCGGGGCGCTACGACATGATGCGCAACGAGCTCTATTTCCTTGCCTGCGGCCGGCACCCCGCGTTCGGCTATGCCGATCAGCCACCGCTCGTCCCGCTGATCGCCGCGGCGACGCAGCTGTTCGGCCCCAGCGTCTGGCTGCTCCGCTTGCCGGCAGTAATCGCCGCCGTGGCGCTGATTCCGCTTTGTGCCGCTTTCGCCCGGCTGATCGGGGGCAATCGGACCGCAGCGGTGATTGCCGCGATCGCCGCCGCTTCGGCGCCGGGGCTCGCCGGCGTGACCACCCTGCTGACCACCGCGACCTTCGAGCCGATCGCCTGGACGGGGTGCGCCTATCTGATCACCCGCGCCGTCCTTCGCGAAGATCGGCGCGCGCTGCTTTGGGCCGGGCTGATTGCCGGTCTTTCGATGCAGGCGAAATACGGCATCGTGATGTGGCTGGCGCCGCTCGCCCTTGGGGTGCTGGCAACACCCGCCCGCCGGCTGCTGAGCTGGCGCGAGACTTGGGCAGCGGCGCTGATCGCGGTGGCGGTCGCTGCGCCGAGCCTGATCTGGCAGGCGGTCAATGGCTGGCCCTTCCTCGCCATCATCGCCCACCATACTCAGGGTGTGATCACCGGCGGCCCGGTGCGGTTCGAGATCGGGCAGATACTGGCGCTCAACCTGGTGCTGGCACCTTTATGGGTGGCCGGGATCGTCGCACCCTTCGTGTCTGAGCGGTTGAAGCCGGTCCGCTTCCTGTCGATCGCATTCGTCGGCGCCACCGCGATCAACCTCGCCACCGGCGGCAAGGATTATTATCTGTTCGCGGCCTATCCGAGCATGTTCGTGGTGGGCGCGGCGGTCTGCGCGCAGTTGTGGCGCTGGGTGGCCGGCATCTGGATGGCGGCGGCCATTGCCAATTTCGCGCTCGTCGCACCGATCATCTTCCCGCTGCTCGATCCGCCTCACCTGTTTCGCCTGCTCGAGCACAGTCATTTGCGTCCAGCGCCCGATGAGAAGGCAGCGATCGGTGCGCCTTTGACTCAGGTCTTCTCCGACGAACTCGGCTGGCGCGCGCTCGCACAGCAAGTGGCGGGCGTCTATCGATCGCTCCCGCCGACCGAACGCGAACACACCGCGATCTTCGCGAACAATTATGGCGAGGCCGCCGCGATCGACATTCATGGACGCTCCCTTGGCTTGCCACCGGCAATCAGCGGCGACAATCAGTATTTCCTCTGGGGCCCACGCGGCTATGACGGCAGCGTCATCATCGTCGTCAACGGCGATCCGGAACGCTGGCGGCGCCTGTGCCGAAGCATCCAGGTGGCCGGGACCTTCGGCGTGCCGCTGGCGATGCCCTATGAACGGGATCGGCCGATCACCATCTGCCGGGGGCTTCAGGGAGGCCTTGCCAATGCATGGAATGGATTCAAACGGTACGGCGCATGAGTAAAGATGCCCTTCCCGATCTGTACGGTGCGGCTAATCCGATCCGGCGCAGCCTGTCCGATATCATGCGGCGCATGCGGAGCCTGCGCGCCGACCATGGTGTCAGCGCCGCCAAGCTGAGCCTTTTGGGCAGGCTATTGCGCGCCGGCGGGCCCTTGACCGCGACCGACCTCGCCGCGCTCGAACAGCTGCAGCCGCAATCGCTCACCCGGATCATCGCCGACCTCGACGGTTTGGGATTTATCACCCGGCGTCAAAGCGACAAGGACCGGCGCCAGATCGAGATCGAGATCACCGTATCGGGCGCCGATCTGATGCGGCGCGATGCACACCGGCAGAATATCTGGCTGGCGGAGGCGATGGCCGAACGCCTCACCCCGGCCGAGCGGGCGATACTCGGCCTGGCCGCGGAGTTGCTCGACCGGCTCTCCGAGCTGTCGACCGAACCGGTCACCGGACCCTAATAAGGCCCATTGAACGCGAGATGGGTGAAGCGACGGCTCGCAATATCATATTCGACCCCGAAAAAGCTGGCACCGCCATCGCAGACCTGCATGGGCTCCCGCTGCCAGTCGAAGGCGCTGCCCGAAGAATCGTCCTGCGCGAAACTGCCATAGATATAGCGGCGTTCTCCGCGAACGATGCCGACATATTGCCGCCGCCAGTCGCGAAGCAGGTTCTGCCAACGCGAAGACTCGCCGGGGCTTCGCTTGCGCAACTCTCCGGGAAGTGCAGCCTCCAGCTCGCGGATGTTGGCGGCCCGGGGCTGCCAACTGTCCTCTCCGGCCTTCGGCGCACGACGTGAGCATTGCCGCAGTATTTTCGGGACAGCCGACCCCGACAGAATATAGGCCCCCTTGGGCAAAGCCGGTCCGGCAGCAGCACTCGAACCAGCAAGGACCAGCAGGCCCACAGCCCCGATTGCGACCGTCATCGTCCGCATCGTCGCCCCTTATACCAATCCGAACGGCACCACCTTGTTGGTCCGCACATGCCCGATATCGGCCGGCCCCAGGAACGGCACCTTCATATCCTTGCACCAGCGCTCGATCATCTGCTGCGGGCTCTCGGCGAATTCCGGCGTGTTGGGTGTCACATCGCTGATCGCGCCGAGGCGGACGCCGGCGATGCCCTTCAGCTGCGTCGCATTGGCCATCTGGAACAGCATGCGATCGACGCGGTACAGCGCCTCCGACACTTCCTCGATCATCAGCACATGATCGGTCAGGTCGGGCATCCATTGCGTGCCGAGCAGATTATTGAGGATCGACAGGTTGAACGCGACGGTCGGCTGCTTGCCGAGGCTCGGCTCAAGCCAGCGGCGATCCTTGTCGACCAGCCAGCTGAGCGTCCGCGCGATCACCGCGTCACCGCCATTGCTGTTGTTGATGCTTGAGACCATCGGCGCATGGACCGGCTTGCCGATGCGCCGCGCATAGAGTGCGCCAAGGATGAAACCCATGTCGGAAAAGCCGGCATAGCTTTTGGTCTTGGCGGCGGGGCCGAGATTGGGGATCACGTCGGCAAGGATGCGGTTCGAGCCATAGCCGCCCCGCGCGAACCACAAGGCATCGATCGTCGGATCATTGGCATATTCGAGGAAAGCGGCGGCGCGCGCCGAATCCGGACCGGCGAAATGGCCGCCATCGGTGCGATAGCATTGCGGGTGGAAGATCAGGTCGACCGACGGATAGGCGATCGCCGCGAAGGCCATCGCGCGCGCCGCCACCACTTCATCGATCCGCCCCGCCGGGGCGACAACGCCTATCCGCATGAGCTATTCCGGCTCTCTTCCACAACTTGCCCCTTGCACACAAATTGCCGATAGCGCGACGCGATGCATAACGGCAAATCCTACTTCTTCGTCGGGATCGGCGGCAGCGGCATGATGCCGCTGGCGATGATCCTTGCCGGGCGCGGTGCGACCGTCGCCGGATCGGACCGCACGCTCGACCAGGCGCGGCTTCCCGCCAAATTCGCCGACCTGCGCGCCAAGGGCGTCGCCTTGTTCCCGCAGGACGGCAGCGGGATCATGTCGGCCGATCAGATCGTCGTCGCCTCCGCCGCCGTGGAAGCAACGGTCGCTGACATCGTCGCGGCCGACCGCGTCGGCGCGCCACGGATGAGCCGCGCGGAACTGCTCGCCAGCCTGTTCAATGCGAGCGAGTTGCCGATCGGGGTTGCCGGAACCAGCGGCAAATCGACCGTCACCGGGATGATCGGCTGGATCCTGCATGCCTGCGGCCGCGACCCGACAGTGATGAACGGCGCGGTGATGAAGAATTTCGTGCGGCCTGATGCGCCGTTCGCCAGTGCTTTGGTCGGAAGCGGCCCGACATTCGTCAGCGAAGTCGACGAAAGTGACGGATCGATCGCGCTTTATCACCCGCGGATCGCGGTGCTCAACAATGTCAGCCTGGACCATAAATCGCTCGAGGAATTGCGCACCCTGTTCGGCGACTTTGCCGGCAAGGCGGCAACCACGCTGGTCAATATCGGCGATGCCGAGACGGCGGAGCTGGCCGCAACGCTCGATCCGGCACGCATCACGACTTTCGCGGTCGATGCGCCAGCCGACCTGATGGCGGAAAATCTTGCGCCCGAACCCTTTGCGATCATGTTCGACCTGATCACCGCCGATACGCGACATAAGGTCCGGCTGTCGGTTCCGGGGCGGCACAATGTCTCCAACGCGCTGGCCGCGATCGGCGCGAGCGTCGCGGCGGGCGTGCCGCTGACCGAGGCGATTACGACGATCGAGGGGTTCGCGGGCCTGAAGCGCCGCTTCGAGCTGGTCGGCGAAGCGAGCGGCATCGCGGTGATCGACGATTTCGGGCACAACCCGGACAAGATCGCCGCCACGCTCGACACGCTGCACACCTTTCCCGGGCGACTGCTGATCCTGTTCCAGCCGCATGGCTATGGCCCTTTGAAGGTGATGCGGTCGGAACTCGTTGCGATGTTCGCGGACAAATTGCACGCCGATGACCTGCTCATGCTGCCCGACCCGGTCTATCAGGGCGGCACGGTGGTTCGCGAAGTGACCAGCGCGGACATCATCGCGGACGTCGTGGCGCGTGGCAGGAACGCGCTGCATATCGCAGACCGCGCGGAAGCCGCGGCGGCACTCGTCGATCAGGCGCGAGCCGGCGATCGTATCGTCGTCATGGGCGCGCGCGACGACACGCTGAGCCTGCTCGCCGCCGAAATGCTGGCACGAATTGCCGGCAGAGGCTGACAGCCAGCGCCAGTCATGTTAGAAGACGACCATCCGCAACGAAGAGGATCGCCCATGTTTCGCCGCCTGTTTCTTGATCACCCGGAGTCGGTCGGTGAGAGTTTCGGCGAGCATTTCGGGGTCGCGTCGCGCTTCGGTTTCCGCATGGTATGCGGCGGACTTGGCTGCATGATCCACGCCTGGCTGCCCTTCGCATTCAAGACCGCGGGCAGCGACGCGGTGAAGGAATTGCACGATGTGCTGGTCGCCAAACGCGGTGCGGCGCGTGCGGCGCAGTCGCAGATGACGACGGTCGAATACGTCATCTGATCGGGTCGGGCGCTGTGACGGCGAGTCACTGACTGAGAGTTCAACACGACGGGGCCATGCCCTGTTACGGACGCGTTCTCAGTTCCGAACCTTGAAACCAATGGTGCGCGTGCGAACGGTGCGCAGCGGAACTCCCCTTTTGTCGGCGATGGGGAAGAAATCCATTGCGC
Source organism: Sphingomonas sp. ERG5 (assembly GCF_000803065.1). Taxonomy (GTDB): domain Bacteria; phylum Pseudomonadota; class Alphaproteobacteria; order Sphingomonadales; family Sphingomonadaceae; genus Sphingomonas. The sequence continues at coordinate 850 of NZ_JSXI01000065.1, read as the reverse complement.
GCGTCGCGTCGCATGCGTGCTTGTCGAGAACGGCCGATTTGCTGGTCGCAGAGACTTCGCAGCCTTCTGTTTTCCCTTCCACGCCGACGAGATAACGGACTTCAGCGCGAGGATTGCCAACACCAGCGGGCAAGGCATTCACCGGCACCCAGAAAGTGCTGCGATCGGGAATGCTCGCAAGCGTGTCATAAAGGTTTTGACGGAACCAAAAGGTGAAAACACCATATATTGGTCGTCCGCTCTGATCGTTCGCCGGATAAAAGCGGCCATTCCGAAGCAACTGGCCGCAAACCCAATTGCCCAACGGCGTGACCTTCATCTGAGTAATCACATTGCAGCTAGAAGGGCGGCCGGCCGGATCGACCAGAATATCGACCGCCGTTACCCCATAAAGGGGATTATCCTGGCGATCGAGCGGCGTGCCGCGCAGCATTGAGGCAGTATAGGGTCCACCCTTCAGCTTCACGTCGAGGAATGTCGCGGGAGCCGAAGCCATCAACAGAATGAGACCAAGCATAAAACCCCTCTTGTATCCGGAAACGGCCCCGCCCGAATCCAAGCTGCACATAGCATGCGCCCTGATGGCCATATAGCGCCGACCAAGCGAATTTTCCTGACAGGTTTCCCGTTCAATATGGAAAGCTTCAAAGCCGCGCCGAATGTCGGCTATGTCGATATCGGCGATGCCGCACATTTCGCGATGCTCGATCAGCCTGAAGTGTTCATGGCAGCGCTGAAGCGTTTCGCCGAAGCCCGATAAGCTCCTGCTCGTCCACACTCCTCCCTTTTTGGGAGGGGTGTGGAAAAAGCGGGATACAAATCACCCACCACATCCCGTAAGGGCCGGGTG
>NZ_JSXI01000064.1 GCF_000803065.1 Sphingomonas sp. ERG5 | reverse complement strand
CCGTTGCTCGATACGGTACATAATCCTGCGGATCTTCGCAGACTCCCGGTGGCCCAGTTGCGGCAGCTTGCCGACGAACTGCGCGCGGAGACGATTTCCGCGGTTGGTACGACTGGCGGGCATCTTGGCTCGGGGTTGGGGGTGGTCGAGCTGACCGTCGCGATCCATTATGTGTTCGACACGCCGCGCGACCGGCTGGTGTGGGACGTTGGTCATCAATGCTATCCGCACAAGATCCTGACCGGACGGCGTGATCGGATTCGCACGTTGCGCATGGGTGGGGGGCTGTCAGGGTTCACCAAGCGCAGCGAGAGCGAATATGATCCGTTCGGCGCGGCGCACAGCTCGACTTCGATCTCCTCGGCGCTTGGCTTTGCGATTGCGAACAAGATCAAGGACGAGCCGGGCAAGGGGATCGCGGTGATCGGCGACGGCGCGATGAGCGCGGGCATGGCGTATGAAGCGATGAACAACGCGGCGCGCGCGGGCAACCGGCTGATCGTGATCCTCAACGACAATGACATGTCGATCGCGCCGCCGGTCGGCGGATTGTCGGCGTATCTGGCGCGGATGGTGTCGTCGAGCGAGTATCTGGGTCTCAGGAGCCTGGCCAAGAAGCTGACCCGCAAGCTGTCGCGCCGCGTCCATCAGGCGGCGGAAAAGGCCGAGGAGTTCGCGCGCGGCATGGCGACCGGCGGGACCTTGTTCGAGGAACTGGGCTTTTATTATGTCGGTCCGATCGACGGGCATAATCTCGATCACCTGATCCCGGTGCTGGAGAATGTCCGCGACGCGGCGGAAGGGCCGATCCTGGTCCATGTCGTGACCAAGAAGGGCAAGGGCTATGGCCCGGCCGAGGCGGCGGCGGACAAATATCACGGTGTGCAGAAGTTCGATGTGATCACCGGTGCCCAGGCCAAGGCGCCGCCCGGGCCGCCGGCGTACCAGAATGTCTTTGGCGACGCGCTGGTCGCAGCGGCCGCGAGCGACCCGCGCATCTGCGCGATCACCGCGGCGATGCCGTCGGGGACGGGGCTGGACAAGTTCGCGGCGGCCTATCCCGAGCGCTTCTTCGATGTCGGCATTGCCGAACAGCATGCGGTGACCTTTGCGGCGGGTCTCGCCGCGCAGGGTATGCGGCCCTTCTGCGCGATCTATTCGACGTTCCTGCAGCGCGCTTATGACCAGGTGGTGCACGATGTGGCGATCCAGAACCTGCCGGTGCGCTTTGCGATCGACCGTGCCGGGCTGGTCGGCGCCGATGGTGCGACGCATGCCGGCAGCTTCGATGTGACCTATCTTGCGACGCTGCCCAATTTTGTGGTGATGGCGGCAGCGGATGAGGCCGAACTGGTGCATATGACGCACACCTGCGCGATGCACGACAGCGGGCCGATCGCGGTGCGCTATCCGCGTGGCAACGGCACCGGGGTCGCGCTGCCCATGGTTCCGGAACTGCTCGAGATCGGCAAGGGCCGGATCGTGCGCGAGGGCAAGAAGGTGGCGATCCTGTCGCTCGGTACGCGCCTTGCGGAGGCGCTCAAGGCGGCCGATGCGCTTGATGCGAAGGGGCTGAGCACGACGGTTGCCGATCTGCGCTTCGCCAAGCCGCTCGACGAGGCGCTGATCCGCAAGCTGCTCACCACGCATGAGGTCGCGGTGACGATCGAGGAGGGCGCGGTCGGCGGTCTCGGCGCGCATGTGCTGACGCTCGCCAGCGATACCGGGTTGGTCGATGCCGGGCTCAAGATCCGCACCATGCGCCTGCCCGACATCTTCCAGGACCAGGACAAGCCCGATACCCAATATGCCGAAGCCGGCCTCGACGCCGACGCCATCGTCGATACCGTACTAAAGGCA
>NZ_JSXI01000063.1 GCF_000803065.1 Sphingomonas sp. ERG5 | reverse complement strand
TGAGATAGCTCGCCACCGAAAGTTCGCGGCCGTTGAGCGTCGCATCGCCAATGCCGTAAACGCCCTGATCCGTCTCGATCTTCAGGGTGACGAAATTGCGGCCGGGGCATGTGACGATGACCCGGGCATTCCTGATCTTCGGCATCGGCCTCCCTTCCATCTCGTTTTTTCGAGCTGTTGCGATAGTTGTCGTACAACTTTATTGACAGAGCCAGCGAAAAAGGAAAAGTGTTTTGTTACCGGTGTCATAAAATTGCTCGCCGGTGGGAGGATGTAGGATGGTCTGGAAGTCCGTGGCCGGCTGTGCAGCGGCGCTTGCGCTCGTCGTGCCAGTGGTCAGCGCCGCGCAAGATGCGGCGATCGTGCACCCGAATCAGTGGCCGGCGGTCGTGACGCCGCCGCCCGTGGATCCAGCGATCGAAAAACGCATCGAGTCGATTCTCGCGCGCATGTCGCTCGACCAGAAAGTCGGCCAGACGATTCAGGGCGATATCGGCAGCGTCACGTCGGAGGATGTCGCGACCTATCATCTCGGCTCGGTGCTCAATGGCGGCAGTTCCTCGCCCGGTGGCGACGAATTCGGCCCCGCCTCGGCCTGGGTTGCCGCCGCCGATGCCTATTATGCCGCATCGATGCGCCCGCAGGGCGATTTGCCGCGCATTCCGGTGATGTGGGGCAGCGACGCCGTGCATGGCCATAACAACATCGTCGGCGCGACGCTGTTCCCGCATAATATCGGCCTGGGCGCCGCGCGGGATTCTGCGCTGATCGGGCGAATCGGTGCGGCGACCGCCGCCGAGCTGCGCGTGACCGGGCTCGACTGGACTTTCGCCCCGACGATCGCGGTGGCGCGCGACGATCGTTGGGGCCGGACTTATGAGAGCTTCTCCGAGGACCCTGCGATCGTCGCCGACTATGCCACCACTTATGTCGAAGGCTTGCAAGGCAAGCGCGGAAGCGCCGACTGGCTCAAGGGCGCGCATGTCATCGCCACTGCCAAGCATTTCCTTGCCGATGGCGGCACGCTGAATGGCCGCGACCGCGGCGATGCGCAGATTTCCGAAGCCGATCTGATTCGTCTTCATGCCCCCGGTTATATCGCCGCGCTCAATGCCGGGGTGCAATCGGTCATGGCGTCCTTCTCCAGCTGGAACGGCGCCAAGATGCACGGCAATTCCGATCTGCTGACCGGTGTGCTCAAGCGCCGCTGGGGTTTCGACGGGCTGGTGGTCGGTGACTGGGACGGCCATGCCAAGGTGACCGGCTGCACCGCGACTGATTGTCCCGCTTCGATGAAGGCGGGGCTCGACATGTTCATGGCGCCGAATAGCTGGCGCGCGCTCTACGCCAGCACGCTTGCCGCGGCGCGTTCGGGCGCCTTGCCGATGGCGCGGCTCGACGATGCCGTGCGGCGCATCCTGCGCGTCAAGCTGCGTGCCGGATTGTTCGAGGCCGGGCCGCCATCGACCCGGCAGCTGGCGGGAAAATATGATCTGCTCGGATCGCCCGAACATCGCGCCATCGCGCGCCAGGCGGTGCGAGAATCGCTGGTGCTGCTCAAGAATCAGGGCGTGCTGCCGCTCAAGGCGTCGGCACGCATCCTCGTGGCGGGGGATGGCGCGAATGATGTCGCCAAGCAATCGGGCGGCTGGACGCTGACCTGGCAGGGTACCGGCACCAAACCCGAATATTTCCCCGGCGCGCAATCAATCTGGGCCGGGGTGCGCGACGCCGTTGCGGGCGGCGGCGGGACCGCCGAGCTGGCGATCGACGGGCAGTATAAGGTGAAGCCCGATGTCGCGATCATGGTGTTCGGCGAAGACCCTTATGCCGAATTCCAGGGTGACCGCGCCGACTTGCTGTTCGACGACAATCGCGACGCGCTTGGCGTGATGAGGCGGTTAAAAGCGCAAGGCGTGCCGGTGGTTGCGGTGTTCCTTTCCGGGCGTCCGCTTTGGGTCAATCGCCATATCAATGTCGCCGACGCGTTCGTCGCGGCATGGCTGCCGGGATCGGAGGGCGGTGGTGTCGCCGACATGCTGTTCGGCAAGCAGGAGTTTCGCGGCAAGCTGTCCTTCTCCTGGCCGGCGAAAGCGACGCAGTCGCCGCTCAATGTCGGCGATGCGACCTATGCGCCGCTTTACCCCTATGGTTATGGCCTGACACTCGCCGATCGCCGCCCGGCCGCGCCGCTGTCGGAGGATTCCGGCATCGACCTGTCCGCGCTTGCCAGGCCGACCGGCCCATTGTTCGATGCCGGTCGTGCGACCATGCCGCGCGCGCTGCAGATCGATGGGGCGAACGACAGCCCGCAGCTTGTCACCGGTACCGCCGACAATGGCTCGATCGCCATCCGCCCGGTCGACCGCGACCGGCAGGAGGATGCGCGCGAGGTCAGCTGGAGCGGTCATGGGCGCGGCGCTGTGCTGATCGCCAATCCGCGCCCTGTCGATCTGGCCCGTACCGGTCCGCTCGCGCTGGCGATTGCGCTACGGGTCGGTACTGCGCCTGCCGGCTCGGTGGCGCTCGAATTGCACTGCGGCGCGGGCTGCACCGGTAAGCTCGATGCGACCAGATCGCTCGCCGCGCTTGCCGGGCGCGGATGGCAGACCCTGACGATACCGTTTGGCTGCCTGGTCGGCGCCGATCTGTCCAAGGTGAGCGCGCCGTTCGTGCTCACCACCGCCAACACGATGCGGCTGACTTTGTCGTCGGTCGCGATCGTCGAGATAAAGGGAAAAGCCGTATGTCCATGATCGCTCTCGCGCCGATTGCCCTTGTTGCAGCGGCCGCGACTCCGGCCGAACCCGCCATGCCGCAACGCGCGGCGATCCTTGCCGCCACCCAGCGTGTCGCCGACTGGCAACTCGCGCATCTCGACACCTTCGATCACATGCCGGCCGCAGCGAAGAGCGTGCGCGACCCGCGCGACTGGCAGCAGGCGACCTTCTGGGCCGCGCTGACCGAACTTGCCGACCGTAGTCCCAAGCCGGTCTATGCCAAGGCGCTGCTCGATCTTGGCCGGAAGGAGCAATGGCGGCTGGGCGACAAGCCCTTCCATGCCGATGACCAACTGATCGCCCAAGCCTGGTTATGGGATGCGAAACATGGCGCGGGGGCAGCGGCGATCGCGCCGGCCCAGGCCTATTTCGAAAAGGTCTTCGCCAATCGTCCGACTGGCGATCTGGCTTTTGTCCTGGGTCCGCCGGGCAGTGGTGATCCGCCGTGCACGCAGCGCTGGTGCTGGTGCGATGCGCTGTTCATGGCGCCGCCTACCCTGTTGCGCATGGCGCGCGCGACCGGCGACCAGCGCTACGCCAGCTTCGCGCATGAGGAGTTCCGCGCCACCACCGATTATCTCTTCGACAAGGGCGAGCACCTGTTCTTCCGCGACAGCCGCTTCTTCGACCGGCGCGACCCGGCCGGGCGCAAGCTGTTCTGGAGCCGTGGCAATGGCTGGGTGATGGCCGGCCTGGTGCGCATCATCCAGGTGCTCGATACGAATGATCCCAGGCGTGCCTATTATATCGACCTGTTCCGCGACATGGCGGCGCGGCTCGTCACGCTGCAAAAGGCCGATGGCTATTGGGCGCCCTCGCTGCTCGACAATGGCGCCGATACACCGCCCGAATCGAGCGGCACCGGCTTCTTCACTTATGCCTTTGCGTGGGGCGTCGATAGCGGCGTGCTCGACCGCAAAATCTATCGCCCTGCGGCGATCAAGGGGTGGGCGGCGCTGCAGCGCGCGGTGCAACCCGACGGCAAGCTCGGCTGGGTGCAGCAGGTCAGCGACCGGCCCGACAAGGTCGCGAAGGACGATACGCAATATTATGGTGTCGGCGCTTTCCTGCTCGCGGGCAGCGCGATGGCCGATCTCGCGCGGCGTGAGGGGAAACGGTGATGCGCCAGGCATTTTTGATGGCGCTCGCCTTGCCGATGTTGGTCGCGGCGGCTCCAGCACCCAGTCCGGATCGCTGGGCGGATCAGCCGCATGGCCCGACCTATCTCACCGCGCCGCCAATGCACGACACGGTCGATAGGCGCCTGATGCCGCAGCTTGAAGAACTGCTCGCGCAGCTGCTGAAGGAGAAGCGCGCCATGACCCTGGGCGGGGTCAAGGTCTTCGAAAGTGGCGACAAGTTCCTGCCCGGCAAGATCGCCATCGCCATGTCCTACCGGCTGCTCGAATTGCCCAAGGACGATCCGCGCCTCGCGCAGCGTCTCGCCGATTTTGCCGACATCGCCGATCTGACGGTCGACGATACCAACGACACCTGGGGCATGTATTATTACATGTCGGCGCTGCACCAGCTGAAGGAAGCCGGGTTGCTCGACCGCGCGGTGCGGCCCGCGACACTCGCCAAATTGCGTGTGAAGCTCGACTGGCATCGCTTCGTGCGGCCCAATTTGACGCTGATCGACCTGCCCAACAATTATTTCGGCGTCGCGTTCAGCGTCGCGCGGCTGCGCTTCCTGCTTGGCTGGGAAGATGCCAGCGGCAGCGATGCGCTACTGGCCAAGACGCTCGATCATTATCGTCGTTATTCGGGCAAATATGGCTTTGCCGACGAGACCGAGGGTGAAGGCCGCTTCGACCGTTACAGCGTGCTGCTGATCGGCGAGATCGCCCAGCGGCTGGTCGAAACCGGCATGACCCCGACGGCTGAGGTCAAAGGCTGGCTACGGCGTTCGATCGACCTGATGCTGCCGCGTTTCAATCTGGAGGGCGAAGGGTTCGAATATGGCCGCAGCATTGGCCCCTATGGCGAAACCGCGTTCCTCGAAGTGCTGACCGCCGCCGCACGGCTGAAAGTGCTGAGGCCGCAGGAGGAGCGTATGGCCTATGCTTTCTCCAGCCGGATTGCCGCGCGCTATATGGATTTCTGGGTCGATCCGGCCAGTGGATCGGTCGATATGTGGGGGCAAGGCCGGCGCACTGACGCCTATCGCGGCAAGCATCGCATCTTCGGCGAGAATCTCAGCCTCGCGCGCCAGTATCTCTACACCGACGCGATCTGGAACAGCCTTGGCTATCGCGGCAAGGCACCGGCAAGTGCCGATTATGCCCGTTGGCTGAAGGCGCTGCCGCGCATCACCACCACCTGGTTCGCGCGTGGCGATCATGACCGTGCGCTGGTCACGGTGCGCGACGGCGGGCAGGTCATCGGCTTGCCGATCATCAATGGCGCCGAGGGGCAGCATATGCACAACCCCTATTTTCCGGTGCCCTTCTCGCCGGGCATGCTGCAGGGATCGGCCGACGCGGCTTATCCCCATCTCGTGCCGCGCATCACGCTCAGCGACGGCAGCGTGCTGATGCCGCTTGCTTACTTCAAGGGCGTAACGGTCAAGCGTCGCGGTGCAGTGACCGAGGTGAGCTGGCGTCAGGACGCGCTCGACCTGATGGGCGCACCCAACGCCAAGGCCGACCCGCGCGTGACGATCGTGACGCGCTATGTGCTGGCGCCGGGCGAGATCACGCGCAGCGACACGATCACCGCCAAACCCTTGGTCGGGATCGCGCGGATCGATCTGGAATTCGCCAGCTTCTCGCGCGGGGCGACGCAGCACGGGACCTGGATTCGATTCGGCTCGGGCGAGGTGTCGGGATTCGCGACGCAAGGGCTGGGCGACTGTGCCGTGACGCCGATCGATGCCGAGCCTTATCGCGCCCCGACAGGCCCGTTCAACACGCTCGTCCGGTGCGGGAAAACCGTGGATTCCGCGAGCGGATCATCTCCCAAAACTCTCACGTCAAGCTGGACATTGTCATACAACTCTCGAAATCGGGATTGACACTGCTCATGACGCGACTAGTTTCACCCATCAATGACACCGGTGACAATCGGGTCGTAGGCGCACCGGGGCGCTGACGAAATGGGGAGGATTACATGACCGACACGACGAGGCGCCGTCATATGATACGCGCGATCCTGCTGGCCTCGGTCGCCGGAATCGGCGTGTCGCCACTCACCGCATCGGCTGCCGACCTGGGGTCGACGCTTGGCACTGAAGTACTGCTCGCGGGCGCAGCGACTGATCCGGTCCCCGATCCAATTCAGGACCAACCCATTCCGCCGGCCGACACCGCCGACATCGCTGCGGAGGAAGGGACCAATGACGACATCATCGTCACGGGCGCCCGCGCCACGCAGCGTTCGTCGATCAGTCTGAAGCGCGATTCCTCAGTAATCGTCGATGGCCTGGTCAGTGACGAGATCGGCGCGACCCCGGACAATTCGGTTGGCGATACGCTCGAGCGTATCACCGGAGTGACGGCCGATCGCTTCAAGGGCAATGCCAATGAACTGTCGGTGCGGGGGCTTGGGCCGACGCTCAGCTTCTCGACCTTCAATGGGCGCGAAGTGTCTACCGCCGGCCCCGACCGCTCGGTCGCGTTTCAGCAATTCCCCTCCGAACTGGTCAATGGCGTGCTGGTCTACAAGACGCAGCAGGCCGACTTCCTGGAAGGCGGCGTCGGCGGCGTGATCGAGCTGCGCAGCCTGAAGCCGCTCGACTATGGCAAGCGCCGTATCCAGGCCGAGTTCCGTGCCGATTATCAGCCCAAGGACAATGACGTCTATCAGCATAGCGGCATCGGTTACCGCGCGAACATCTCCTACAATGACGTGTTCAAGACCGGCATCGGCGATATCGGCATCAGCATCGGTTATCAGCGCCAGGACACCAGCGCGCCGGAGGATTATTACAACGCCAATTCGAGCTTCCAGCTGTGCAATACCTCAGCCAACAACCCGTTCGTTTTGTCGGGTAACCAGACAGCGGCCGGGTCGAATCAGAATTGCGCGAGCGGGACCGGCCCGCGTGTCGTTTCCGGCACGACCGTTGGCGAAACGCGCGGGCAGAACTATTACGCCAATTCCTCGCGCAGTTTCCGCACCCAGAAGACCGCCGAGGTGCGTGATGCGATCATCGGCGCGTTGCAATGGCGTCCGTCGCCTGATCTCGAAATCTCCTTCGACGGGCAATATTCCAAGCGCGACAGCCTGGAGGACCGCAACGTCCTGTCGATCGCCGAAGGGCTGCGCGGCGTCCAGCCGCTGATCATCGGCACTGGCAGCAACGGCTATTCGAAAGGCGCGCTGATCAGTTATCGCGGCAATTCGAATATCGAGAACCAGCTCGAGAAGCGCCAGCGCAACGAGGAGTATCTCGGTGGTGGACTGAGCTTCACCTGGACGCCCGATCGCTGGACGATCAGCGCCGATGGTTCCTATTCGCGCTCGCGTCGCACCGAGACGCAAAAGGCGACGCGCATGCGCTCGACCGGTCGCGTCGGCTATACGCTGACCTATGTCGGCGACAATGTCGTGCCGAACGTCACGTTCGAGAATTTCGACGTGACCAACCCGGCCAATTTCCTCTCGGTCGGCAATAGTTCGGTATATGCGCGCAACCGCTTCGTCACCGATCGCAAGGACGAGATCTGGGCCGGCCGGTTCGACGCGGCGCGCGAACTCGACGGCTTTCTGACCTCCGTCAAAGTCGGTGCGCGGGTGTCCAACCATGATCGCACCAACGACAATGCCCGCAACTCCGATCTCAACGTCATTCCCGGCCTCGCCCCCGATGTCGCGGCACGCATCACCGCGGCCAATCAGAATTGCCGCGCACCCTTCACCACCACGTCCTACATGTCCGGACAGGGCACCAACCTGACCAATTGGGCGACGTTCGATAATGATTGCCTGTTCCGGGCCTTTGCCGGCAGCGACGATGCGCTGGCCTATCCCGCCGATGGCCGCGACCCGAGCGACATCAATGTGCGGGAGCGGATCTACGCCGCATACGCAATGGCGAACTTCCGCTCGAATGCCGGCAGCATACCCTTTAGCGGCAATATCGGTCTGCGGTATGTCCGCACCGACATTACCTCGATCGGCTATCGTCAGCCATATCTGATCACCATCGATCCCAATGCCGACAATTACGTCGTGGCGACGGATTCGCTCGGCACCGTGTCATCGAACACCGCAAAGGGGCGCTACCAATATCTGCTGCCCAGCGCGAACATCGCCTTTGATCTGACCGACAAGGTGAAGCTGCGTCTTGCCGGCTATCGCGCGATTGCGCGTTCGGGAATCGAGAGCTTCGGTGCGGGGATCACGATCACGCCGCAAACGAGCTCCGTTCCCGGCGCCGACAACATCGTCCTCAACGCCACCACGGGCAATCCGAACCTGAAACCGTTGCGCGCGTGGAATGCGGACGCCTCGATCGAACTCTATGCGTCGAAGGACACGCTGCTGGCGGTTGCCGGCTATTACAAATGGGTGACCGGCGCTGTCATCGGCGCATCGACGCCGATCCCGACGCCGATCACGGTGACGACGCAAACGCAGATACCGGGCAGCCCTCCCGGTCCGCGCGAGACACGGAACCTGATCATCAACCCCGTCGCCCCTGCCAACGACCTCAATACACGCCATCTCTATGGCGTCGAAGTGACGGCGAACCACGCTTTCACCTGGCTACCGTCGCCGCTCGACGGGTTCGGCGTCACCGCGTCGGCGAACCGCGCCTTTGCCGATTTCGAATTCCCCGACACCTCGACGCTGGCGAACGAACTCGATCCGTCGAACCTGATCGGGCTGTCGAAATTCACCGCCAGCGGCTCGGTCTATTTCGAGAAATGGGGTGCGTCGCTGCGCGCGTCCTATCGCTACCGCTCATCCTATTTCAAACCCAATGGCGGCACCAATCGCGAGGTGCGCGGGGCGGATTATATCAACCTTTCGGCACAGTATAATCTGACCAGGAACATCCAGCTGAAAGCGCAGGCGCTCAACGTCACGGGCACCAAGGACGTGTTCTACAAGGGCGGGTACGACAGCATCGCCGAGGTCAGCAACAGCGGGCCGCAATATTTCCTCGGTTTCCGGGTGCGCATGTGAACCCGGTCGGCAGGGCGAGTCTTCTCCCCGCTCTTGCCGTTTTCGCCGCTGTCGGAGGGGTTCCTTCGGCAGCGGCGGATTTTTCCTTGCGTGCACCCGCCAAGCCATCGGTGTGCCGCGCGGAGGAAGGATATGCCGCGGCATTCGGCGGACGCCGCACTTTCTATCTCAAGCCCGACCAGCTGCTCGCGATCAAGGCGGCGCGCGACAGCGACCCGGTGGTGGCGAAAGCCTATGCCGCGCTGATCGAGCGGGCCGACGTCGCACTGAAGCGCAAGCCCGGATCGGTGATGGACAAGACCACCATTCCCCTGTCCGGCGACCGCCACGATTATCTCAGCATCGCCCCCTATTGGTGGCCCGATCCGGCCAATCCCTCCGGCCCCTATATCCGCCGCGACGGCGAAGTGAATCCGAAGCGCGACACCAGATCGTACGACCGCACCGCGATCGGGCGGATGAGCAGCGATGCCGAGACGCTGTCGCTTGCTTATTATTATAGCGGCGAGCGCAAATATGCCGACAAGGCCGCGCAGGTCATCCGCACCTGGTTCCTCGATCCCGCGACGGCGATGAACCCCAATGCGACATTCGCCCAGGCGGTGCCGGGCCGGGAGAATGGCCGGGCCGAAGGCGTGCTCGATACCAGCGCATTTCAGCCAGTGATCGACGCGGTCGGACTGATCGGTCCATCGGGCGCGCTGAGCGACGCGGAGAACAAGGCGCTGGAGGCGTGGTTCGGCCGCTATATCGACTGGATGCTGAAAAGCCCCACGGGCCGTGAGGAGCAGGCGGCGAAGAACAATCACGGCATGTGGTTCGATGCGCAGCTCACCCACTATGCGCTGTTCGCGCGCCGCCCGGAGATTGCGCGGAAGACGGTGGAGGACTTCCCCAGGCGCCGCATCGCGGTGCAGTTCGATCCCTCCGGCTCGCTGCCGGCCGAACTGACCCGGACGCGCAGCTTCCATTATTCGATCTATGCGCTTGAGCCGGCCTATGACGTGGCGGAGATCGCGGCCTGTCTCGATCTCGATCTGTGGAACTATGCCGACGACAAGGGGCGGGGCCTGCGCAAGGCGACCGATTTTCTCAGTGCCTATCGCGGCCAGCCGGCAGCCTGGCGCTACAAGGAAATGCGCTGGCCGGCGGGCGAGCTGGACGCGCTGCTGACTCGTGCCGACTGGGCCTGGGGGCCGGGGCGCTATCCGCGTTCGGGCGAAGGCACGCTCGCTTTATTCTATCGTACCGACACACGGTGATGACGAAACGCCGCTTTCCTCCCCGGAAACGATTGCTGCTGGTGCTTGTGCCGATGCTCGGTCTGCTGACCGGTGCGGCGGCGCCGCGCGCTACCGTCTCGACCGCGCTGTATGGCACGCTCGCCGATGGCCGCGCGGTGCAGCGCCACACGCTGACCAATGCGCGCGGCATGACGGTCGAGATCATCGATTACGGTGCGGCGATCGCGCGGATCAGCGTGCCGGACCGGGCGGGCAAGGCTGAGAATGTCGTGCTTGCGCCCGGCGATCTGGCGGGATTCGTCGCCAGCCGCCGCCGTTATGGCGCGATCGTCGGTCGCTATGCCGGGCGGTTGCGCGGCGCGGCGCTGGTCGACGGCAAGACCTATCCGCTCGCCGCCAATGCCCTGGGCGTGACATTGCATGGCGGCGATCCGGGCTTCGACCATGCGGTGTGGCGCGGCCGGGCTTTCGAGACGCGCCGGGCGGTCGGAGTCGCACTGGTCCATCACAGCAAGGCCGGCGAGCAGGGCTTCCCCGGCGCGCTCGATGTGACCGCGCGCTACAGCCTGGCGCGCGACGCCAATGTCCTGACCCTCGACATTTCCGCGACAGCGGATCGGCCGACCGTCGCGAACCTGACCAATCACAGCTATTTCAACCTGACGGGTGGCGGCAGCGTTGCGTGTCATAGCCTGGCGGTCGATGCGCGGCGCTGGGTCGCCACCGACACGCGGCGCTTGCCGACCGGTGTTTTGCCACTGGTCGCCAGGGGGCCGCTCGACTTCGTCAAGGCAAGGCCGCTCGGCCCGTCGCTGCACTCCACCGAGCCGCTGATCGCCGAAGGGCTCGATCATATGCTGGTGCTCGATCGCGGCGGCACGGCGCAGCTGAGTGACGCGACGTCCGGTCGCATGCTGACCGTCTCGACCACCGAACCCGGCATGCAGGTCTATACCGCCAACGCGCTCGACGGCACCGACAGGGATGCCGCGGGCCGGCCGCTGGCGCGCCATGGCGGCATCGCGCTCGAACCGCAGCATTTCCCCGATAGCCCCTGGATCGCCGCGTTCCCCAGCACGCGCGTGTCGCCCGGCCATCCGCTGCGCTGGCACACGCAATGGGCGTTCGCGGCAGGCCGCCCGACACCGTGCGATGCGGGAAACGCGGCATGATCGGGCGGCGCGACCTGCTGATCGGCACGGCGTGCCTGGTCTTGTCGAACGCGGCGGCGGGCAGGGCGGGCGCCGCGTCCGCGCCGGTCGATCTGGCCGCGATCGAGCGGACGCGCGTGATGCGCGCCGGGTCGGCATTCCTCGCGCACGCACCGCGCACGATCGCCGCCATTCCCGCGCCGCGCAGTCCGGGGACCCGCCACGATTATTATTCCGAGGGCGATTATTGGTGGCCCGATCCCGCCAATCCCTCGGGGCCCTATGTGCGCCGTGACGGCTTCTCCAATCCGACCAAATTCGACGGCCACCGCGATGCGCTGATCCGCTTCGGGGTCGAGATGCCCGCGCTGGCTGCCGCCTGGGCGTTGTCGAAGGATTCGCGTTACGCGCAGCACGCGGTGGCGCATCTCAAGGCCTGGTTCGTCGATCCGGCGACGCGCATGGCGCCCAGTCTGGCGCATGCCCAGGCGATCATCGGCGTCAATAGCGGGCGCGCCATCGGCATCATCGACACGCTGCAGATCGTCGAGGTCGCGCGCGGTGCGGAGCTGCTCCGTCGCACCGGGGCGCCGGGGTATGTGGCGATCCGCGCCGGCGTCGAGGGCTGGTTCCGCGACTATCTCGCCTGGCTGACCACCTCGCCGGCGGGCCGGGAGGAGCGCGACCAGACCAACAATCACGGCACCTGCTGGCTGCTCCAGGCCGCGGCCTTCGCGTCGCTGGTTGGCGACACGCCAGTGATCGATGCGGTGCGCAAGCGGTTGATCGAAACGATCATCCCGCACCAGATCGCGCCCGACGGCAGCCAGCCGCTCGAGCTCGCCCGGACCAAGCCGTACAGCTATTCGCTGTTCAACCTCGACGTGCTTGCCGGTGCCTGCCGCCTGTTGTCGCGCGACAATGACCTGTGGCGCTTCGCCACGGCCGATGGGCGCGGGATCGGCAAGGCGATCGGCTTCATGGCGCCGTTCATTCGCGACAAGGCACGCTGGCCCTATGCGAAGGATGTCGAATATTTCGACGACCTGCCGGTACGCCAGCCAAGTCTGTTGTTCGGCGGCGAGGCGCTGGGGCGGGCCGACTGGCTGACCTTGTGGCAATCGCTTGATGCGGATCCGACCGTGGCGGAAGTGGTACGCAATTTCCCGATCCGTCAGCCCCTGTTGTGGCCCGCCACGGGCCTGACCGAGACATTTGCCGGAAGACAATTCGAGTCCGGCGACAGCATATATCATGGAAGGACGGCATGACTCGCGACACTTTATCAGGCGGCACGGTAACGTTTCAGGATGGGCCGCACGCGACCGCGGCGCGTTTCGTCGCCGCGCGCCGCGATGCGCGGCCGCTCGCCGATTATCCGGGCGTGCAGCCGCAATCGCTCGAGGATGCCTATGAGATCCAGCGCATCGCCATCGATCTGCGTGGCGATACGGTCGGCGGGTGGAAGGTCGGGCGAATTCACGCGCCGGCATCCGACCGGCTTGGCGCCGAGCGGCTCGCCGGGCCGATCTTCACCGACAGCATCATCACGCATGACGACGATGCGGTGACGATGGCCGTGATCGATGGCGGCTTTGCCGCCGCCGAGGCGGAGTTCCTCCTGCGTATCGGCACCCGGCCCGACCCGGCCAGGACCGACTGGACGATCGCCGAAGCACGCGCATTGGTCGACCGTGTCGCGATCGGCATCGAAATCGCCAGTTCGCCGCTGCCCACGATCAACGACCTGGGGCCGGCGGTGACGGTATCGGATTTCGGCAATAACAACGGCTTGCTGGTCGGCGCCGAAGTGCCGGGCTGGCAGGATGCCGATCTCGATGCGATCCCGGTCATGCTGTCGATCAATGGCGTGGAGGTCGGTTGTGCGACGACCGCGACGATGCTCGACGGGCCCTGGGGCGCGGTGCGCTTCATCGCCGCGCTGGCGGCGCGGCGCGGCTTGCCGCTCGAGCCGGGACAATGGATTTCGACCGGCGCCGTGACCGGCGTCCATCCGGTCGCGACGGGTGACCGGGTCGAGGCGCATTTCGGCACGAGATTGTCGGTCGGCTGCACCATCGCCGCACAGAACGGCACGCATCATCCGGGAGAGAGATAATGGCGACGCGCGATACAGTGGTCGAGAACGCCGCCGAACGGATCGGCCGCTATCGCTGGCTGATCTGCGGCCTGTTGTTCGCCGCGACGGCGATCAATTATGTCGACCGGCAAATGATCGGGGTGCTTAAATCGACCATCTCGGGCGATCTCGGCTGGTCCGAAACGACCTTTGCCGACGTGATCTTCTATTTCCAGGCGGCCTATGCGATCGGCTACCTCAGTTTCGGCTGGATCATCGACCGGCTTGGTGCGCGGGTCGGCTATTCGATCGCCTTCGTGATCTGGACCGCAGGCCATACGCTGTGCGGCTTCGTGTCGAGCGCGGCGCAATTCTCCATGGCGCGCTTCGTGCTGGGGATCGGCGAATCCGGCAATTTCCCGGCAGGCATCAAGGCGGTGTCGGAATGGTTTCCGGCCAAGGAACGCGCCTTCGCCACCGGCGTGTTCAACGCCGGCGCCAATATCGGCGCCGTGCTGACCCCCTTGCTCGTGCCGGTCATCACCATCGCCTATGGCTGGCGCATGGCGTTCATCATCACCGGCGCGGCCAGCCTGATCTGGCTCGTCGCGTGGATCGCGCTGTATCGCCGCCCGCGTGAAAGCACCAAGGTCGGCGCCGCCGAACTGGCCCATATCGAAAGCGATCCGGTCGATCCGGTCGAGAAGATCGGCTGGCTGAAGCTGCTGCGCTATCGCCAGACTTGGGCCTTTGCGTTGGGCAAGTTCATGACTGATCCGATCTGGTGGCTCTTCCTGTTCTGGACCCCCGATTTCCTCGGCAAGGCTTATGGCCTCGACCTGCTCACCTTTGGTCCGCCGCTGGTGGTGATCTACCTGATCTCCGACTTTGGCAGCGTCGCCGGCGGCTGGGCCTCGTCGAAGATGATGAAGCGCGGCCTGCCGGCCAATCGCGCGCGCAAGCTGACCATGCTTGCCTGCGCGATCCTGGTGACGCCGATCTTCTTCGCGCAATATGTCGCCAGCCTGTGGGCGGCGGTCGCGATCATCGGCCTGGCCACCGCCGCGCATCAGGCCTGGTCGGCCAATCTCTACACCCTGCCGTCGGACATGTTCCCGCGCGCGGCGGTGGGGTCGGTGGTCGGCATTGGCGGGACGGCCGGTGCGATCGGCGGCATGATGATGGCGAAGTTCGTCGGCTATGTGCTGCAGACCACCGGCAGCTACACGCTGATCTTCGCGGTCGCCGGCAGCGTGTACCTGATCGCGCTGGCACTGATCCATATCCTGGTGCCCCGCATGAAGCCGGTCGACGTGACCGCGGCAATGTAGGAACCGAACTGGCGCTTCCCCGGCGGCTGCCGGGGAAGCCGGTTGCCGATCACCCGGGCGTACCGCCATCACCGCATGGCGGTGATCCGCCCGATGAATGGGGACGTTCCCGGCGGCTTCAAGATCATCCGCAAAGGGCTCGATTCCGTCCGCGAATATTTCAAGAACTAGGCAGGACCCGGCCTAACCGGCCGGACTTTTTCGTGGTAGCGTCATTGCATGGAGGGCGAGCGCGAAATTTGGTTCTACAGGATCCTCTGGGGCTACACTCCCGTCCACTGGAAAGGCTGGCTGGTGCTTTTCGGGTTCGTGACTTTCATCCTCGCCGGATCGTTCGGCGGCAAAGCGGTGCTCGACGCGCTTGGCTTGAATGATGCCGACTGGATTCCGTTTCCCTTATTTTGGCTGACGGGCTTCATCCCCCTGATGATGATCGCTCACCGCCACAGCCGATAAGCGACTGTATCACCAGGATGGGTCATACACGTATATAGGCCCCATAGTTTTCCTGACACGACCAGCATGGCTTGGTAGAGCCCCTGAAGGGCAGGGGGCTGTACGCATGGACGAAATTCTCATCATCGCGCTGGCGAGCGCGCTGGGATCCGCCTGGCTTTCCGAGGCGACGTCGCGCGGGGTGATCACCTTTCTGCGCGATCGCGTCAGGCCCGATCCGGCGAAAGCGAAGCGCCTGGCACGGCTGATCGCCTTTGTCGCGCTGGGTTTCGTGATCGTTGCCGCACTTAGCCTCTTCTTGTATTTCTATGCCGACAAAATCGTCGCCGCGCTGCTGGCGGCAATATCGAAACCGAGCAGGACAGATCGAATATCCCTTACCCTTGTCGGCGTTGCCACGGGGGGCTGCTCTTCCTGTTTCGCAAATATGCGCGGGTCGGATACGGCGTGCTCGAGGTGCTGGTCGCCATTGTCGGCATTGCGGGATATCCATCCTCGCCGCAGGCCGGTGGCATCCCATGGCTGATCAGCCTGCTTGGCCTGATCTACATTCTTGTGCGGGGACTGGATAATATCGATGTCGGCATCGCCGCCAGGCGTGGCAAATCAGACGAACCAGCCGGGCCGGGCGAGGCGATCGCGGTGAAGTAGATCACGCCCCCGGCGGCAAAGAGCCTTGCTGGAGACTGATCGACAATTTGACCTGTTTTGACCTGATAATCGGCGCAGATTTTTTCCTTCCTGTTCCGTTGGATTTTTCAGGCGATTTTCCGGTTGATCTTCAATGGCTTGGTCCTGGTTCACCTGTTATCGAATAACAGGTCAGGAACAGGTGAATAACAGGTGGGTAATAGGCGCCTGTCGATGCCGGAACAGGCGTGCCGCAGGCTCGACACCGCTTGCTGTTTCATGCTGTTTTCCGGCGGTAATTTTTCCGATGCTGTTAAGTTGGATTTTCGGCCCGAAATACCGGCAGCTTTTCAACGGCTTGCGGGCCAAAATGCTGTTATTGAATAACAGCATGGAAACAGCATGGAAACAGCATCATAACAGCATGAAACCGGACGCTGTTCCGCGCTCGAACGGCAGGTGGCAGCCGCGTGATATTTCCAGTCATGTCAAAGAGCGGCGGCGGCCCATGGAGGGACCTGTCGCGGCGCTGTGCTGGCATGAACGGCGGTGCGTTTGAATCGATGGTCCGGCGCGACGCGCGTCATTGCGTCCGGTCGAAATGGAGCGTGATGCGCGACATGCGCAGCACGAAGCCGCGCGCGTCGTCGTCCGGCGTTATGTTGAACAGGCCGCCGCGGAAGGCGCCTTCGTCATTGCGCTTGAGCGCGATCGGCCCGGTCTTGCCGCCCTTGGCGGTCTCGACCGTCAGATCGATCGTGTCGCCCCTGACGTCGATGACATAGGTCGCGGCGATATTCGGGTTGCGATAGCGGCCACTCAGCGCCGAGCCGTCGGTCGAGGGCTCGGCAATGGCCGGCAGCCCCTCATTGAGCGCGGCGATCACCTCGCCGGCCTGTTTCGCCGGGTCGATCGCACCATTGTTGCACAGCAAGGCGATGCCGATGCGCTTTTCCGGCAAGCGGCCATAAAGCGTCCTGAACCCCGCAGCCCCGCCGGTGTGGTGGAACCAGTGCGGCCCAATGATCAGCCCATTGCCATAAGCGATGCCACGGCCCGATCGCACCACCGGCGCACCATTGGTGAATGTGCCGGGTGTGGTCATCAGCCGGGTGATTTCGGGCGTCCACACCATGTGGCCGGAATCGATGTCATGATCCCATTTCGCCAGATCGTTCACCGTGGTGATGAGTCCGCCGGACCCGCCAAACAGCGGATAGGCGTCGGCCGGCGTGATCTTGCCGTCGGCGGCGACATAGCCGCGGCTGGCGTCGGCATCGGTGGTGCGCTTGCCCAGCATCATGAAGCTGCGCGTCATGCCCAACGGTTTCAGCACCTGCGTGTTGACATAGTGCTCAAACGATTGCTTCGAGACGCGCTCGACGATCTCCGACAGCAGCAGATAGCCGCCATTGGTATAATCATATTGAGTGCCGGGCGTGAAATTGGTGTCCTTCTGCCGCAGCACGCCGGCAAGAGCGTCGGCGCGGCGGGGTGTGGAGATGTCGAGATTGCCTTCGAGCGCAAGCAGCGCGAGTGAATCGCGGATGCCCCCGGACATGTTGAGCAGCATCTGCACGGTGACGGTGGTGCCGTAATCGGGCAGTTCGGGGATGTATCGGCGGATATCTTCGGTCAGCGAAACCTTGCCCGCGACGACGAGCTGCATCAGCGCGATCGCGGTGAATTGCTTGGAGACCGAGGCAGCGTAGAATTGCGTGTCCGAACCGATCGCGCGGCCCGCCGCGACATCGGCGGCCCCGGCATTGACCAGCTCCGCCGTCTTGCCGGCGCGGAAAATGCCGACCGCACAGCCCGGCGCGGCGGTTGGGGAGGGGACGGCAAGCGCCGCCGCGATCCGGCTCGATGCTCCCGGATCGGCACTGGCCGGGGTTGCGAGCAGTGCGGCAAGCGACAACCAGCCACAGCGCGCCATTGGAGTCCTGCGATAGGGTGCGGGCCGCGCGGTGCGCCCGGTGATGCGTTGTGAAGCAAGCGCTGCCATGCCGAGAGATCCCCTGATTTCCTGATCGGGACGCACCATCCCTGCGACGGCCATGGCGAATCCAGCACCAAGCGTTCAGGGTTCCATAGCTTATCGTTATAGGCAAGCTGGCCGCCCGACATCGCGCGACGTTCGCTGGGGGGCATTGCGATGAAAAGGGCTGTTCCCCGGCGGGGGGCTGGTCGCCGGGGAACAGCGGGCTGCGGGACCTAGTGCGCCGCGCCCATTCCGACGCCGGCCTTGGGCTTGGGCGCGAGCCACACAGCCGCTGCGGCGATCACGAAGATCACAAAGGCGAGGGTGAAGACATGCGTCGCGCCGATCGTCGAGGCCTGCGCATCGACCAGCCGGTCGACCGCGCCGCGCGCCTGCTCGGTGGTCAGGCCGCGTGCCTCCATCGTCGCCATGGTCTCGCCGACGCCATTGAGCGAGGGCACCATGTCGGAGCGGCTGACTCGTGACGCATTGTCCCAGGCGGTGGTGGCCATCGCCGTGCCGACCGCGCCGCACAGCGTGCGCACGAAGCTCATGATGCCCGCCGCCGAGGTCGTCTCGCTCGGTTTCACCGCCGACAGCGCCAGCGCGGTCAGGCCGATGAAGAAGAAGGGCATGCCGATCCCCTGCAGCAATTGCGGCATCGACAGCGTCCAGAAATCGGAATCGGTGCTCCACCCGGCGCGCAGCAGCGACATCACCGCGAGCCAGGTGATCCCCGCACAGACAGTGATGCGAAGGTCGACCTTGCCGATCAGCCGTGCGGCGATCGGCGACATCAGCACCGCGAAGACGCCGACGAACGCGGTCGCATAGCCGGCCTCGGTCGCGGTATAACCGACCACCGATTGCAGCCATAACGGCGTCAGCACGACCGAGGCGAAGAACGCGCCGAAGCCCAGCGCCACCGCGACCGTGCCGACGGCAAAGCCGCGATGCCGGAACACCTTGATGTCGACGATCGGGTTCTTTTCGCCCAGTTCCCAGATGACGAAGGCGGGAAAGCCGATCCCGGCGATAATCGCCATCGCGACGACGAAGGGCGAGGAGAACCAGTCATGTTCGCGCCCGGTGTCGAGCATCAGCTGGAACGCGCCGACCCACACCACCAGCAGGACCAGCCCGACGATGTCGATGCCGACCTTGGCCTTTTTGGTCTCGAACGGCGTGATCAGGCGGGTGACGACGAAGATGCACAGCGCAACGACCGGCAGGTTGATGAAGAAGATCCACGGCCAGGACCAATTGTCGCTGATCAGCCCGCCCAGGATCGGCCCCGCGACGGGGGCGCAGACCGTGGTCATCGCCCACAGCCCCATCGCCGCGCCCGCCATCTTTCTGGGGAAGACGCGCAGCAACAGGCTTTGCGACAGCGGCATCAGCGGGCCGCCCGACAGCCCTTGCAGGATGCGGAAGACGACCAGCATCTCAAGGCTGCCCGACAGGCCGCACATCATCGAGAAGAAGCCGAAGCCAAGCAGCGACATGATGAACCAGCGCACCGTGCCGAAGCGCGCGGCGAGCCAGCCGGTCAGCGGTACGCTGATCGCGTCGGCGACCGAATAGGACGTGATCACCCACGTCCCTTGCGTCGGTGAAATCGCCAGCCCGCCGGCGATATGCGGCACCGAGACATTGGCGATGGTCACGTCGAGCACGACGACGAAATTGGCCAGCGCGAGCGCGATCCCCGCCAGCAACAGCTTCCCGCCGGCCAGTGGCGTCGGTTCGGCCGCGGTCATCTCGCTGCCCGTCATCTCACTGCCGGCCATGTTATTTGCCGCGGGTGTCGATGACCGCATCCATCGTCAGGCCGACGCGCAAGGGATGCGCGCTGAGGTCCTTCGGATCGATCGTCACGCGCACCGGCAGGCGCTGCACCACCTTGACCCAGTTGCCGGTCGCGTTCTGCGCCGGGATCAGCGAGAAAGCCGCGCCGGTGCCGCCGGCGAAGCCGGTGACCGTGCCGTGATACACCACATTGCCGCCATAAAAGTCGGAGGTCATTTCGACCGGCTGGCCGATTTTCACATGGCGCAGCTGGCTCTCCTTGAAATTGGCGTCGACATAGGCGGTGGCGATCGGGACCAATGTCATGATCGGGGCACCGGCCGCGATGCGCTGGCCGATCTGCACCTGGCGGTTGGTGACGATGCCATCGACCGGCGCCCGGATCACGGTGCGCGAAAGATCGAGCCGCGCCTTGTCGAGCCGCGCCCGCGCGCTCGCCACATCCGGGTTGGTTTCGATCGTTGTGCCGCGCACCAGCGCTTCGCTCGCCGCTGCGTCGCCGCCGGCCGAATTCTGCGTGGCGATGGCCGAGGCGACACCGGCATTGGCCAGGTCGCGTGCCGCACGCGCGCTGTCATAGGCGGCGCGGGCGCTACTCAGTTCCTCGGCCGAGGCCGCGCCGCTGCCGACCAGCTGCTGCCGGCGGCCGAAATCGATCCGGGTCCGTTCGAGCGTCGCATTGGCGTCGATCAGCCGCGCGCGCGCCTGGGCGATCTCGGCAGCGCGCGACTGGACCTTGGCGCGGGCGGAATCGGCCTGCGCAAAGGACTGGCCGAATTTCTGCTGTGCCTGGCGCAGCGCGGCTTCGGCGGTGGCGACGTCGATCCTGGCATCGGCGTCGTCGATCACGACCAGAATGTCGCCCTTCTTCACCGCTTGCGTCCCGCCGACGCGGACTTCGGTCACCGCGCCCGAGACGAGCGAAGTGACTTGCGCCGAATCCGCGCCGACATAGGCGTTGTCCGTGTGCACGCGCCCGGCCTGAGTCAGGAAATACCACAGGCCCCAGATCACCGCGATCGCCACCACGACGATGCCGAGGATGGTCAGCAACTTCCGGCGCTTGCCGGCGGTCGGCGGCGCGATTTCGACTTCGGTTGCGGTCGGCTGCGCTTCTGCGTCGGCCATTACTTCGTTCCCCCTGCAATTTCGGGTGTCTTGTTGTAGCCCCCGCCGAGCGCGCGGATCAGTGCGATATCGAGCGCGACGCGGCGCGCTTCGAGATCGACGACGGCGCGCCGGGTGGAGAGTTCGAAATCATCAGCGGTGAGGACGGGCAGCAAGGTCGACAGCCCGCCCTTGTAGCGTAGCGCGGCGATGCGGCTCGCATCGGCGGCGGCGGTCAGCGCCTGCTTCTGTTCGGACAACCTGTGGTCGAGCGCGTTGCGGCTGGCCACGGCATCGGCCGCTTCGTGCAATGCCGCGATCAGCGTGCTGTCATATTGCGCGACCGCGACGTCATAATTGGCGCGCGCCTGGACATAACGGCCGCGGATGCGTCCGCCGTCGAAGATCGGCAGACTGAACGCCGGCCCGGCCGAGCCATAGCTCGAATTGCCCGCGATCAGCCGCCCGAGCCCGAGCGATTGCAGCCCGACCACCGCCGACAGATTGATATTGGGATAGAAATCGGCCTTTGCGACCTTGATCCGCTTGGCCGCCGCTTCGGCACGCAGCCGTGCCGCCACGATATCGGGTCGGCGTCCGATCAGGTCGATCCCGGCGGAGTCGGGCACGCCGACCGCGCCGGCGGCGAGGGTCGGCCGGGCGATGGCCAGTCCGCGATCCGGGCCCGCCCCGATCAGGGCGGCCAGCCGGTTGCGAGTCAGCGCGATCGCTTCGTCGAGCGCGGCGATATCGGCGCGCGCCGCCGGCACGCGCGAATCCGCCTGGCGCTGGCTGCCCAATGCATCGACGCCGACCGCCACGCGCTGCGCGGTCAGGGTCGCGGTCGCACCGCGCACGCGCAAGGCCTCGACCGCGACATCGCGCTCGGCATGATATTGCGCCAGCTCGGCATAAGCGGCGGCGACATTGGTGGCGAGCATCAGCCGCGCCTGATCGGCATCGACCCGCGCCGCATTCGCCTCGGAGGTCGCGGCGGCCAGCGCGGCGCGGTTCTTGCCCCACAGGTCGAGGTCGAACGACGCGGTCGCGGTCAACCGACCGGTATCCTGGATGCCGTCGGGCACGAATTGCGGTGGGATGCCGAGATTCTTGCTTTGCTGGTTGCCGCCGACCGTGCCGTCGACGCTCAGCCCGGGCAGCAATGCCGCGCCCGTCTGCCGCGCCAGCGCATCGGCGGCGTTGATCCGCGCCACCGCCGCCGTCACGTCGGGCGAGGATTTCAGCGCTTCGTCGATCAACCCATCGAGCTGGGGATCGCCGAACGCCGTCCACCAGGCCGCCTCCGGCCAGGCCTGCGTCGTGCCGGCGGTGGTGGAGCGCAACGTCTGCGTCGAGTCGAGCGTCGCGGCGGCGCGCGGTTCGGGCGTCGCGCCGAGGTCGGGCACGGTCGCGCAGCCGGCGAGGAGCACGGCAGCCAGCGTGACGGAGCACGCCGAAAAGGAAACGGAGAATCGACGCATGGTCAGGCCTGATACTATCTGGTATCATTCGCCCCTGATCCTGTTCGTTACGGCTGTCAATCAAAATGATACCAGATAGTATTACCCACACCTCCAGCGGCCAACTCGTGCGGTCAAGCGATGAGGATGTGCATGGTTCGGCCTTTGTCGTGGTCGATCCCGCCACCGCCGCGAAGCAGCCGGACGGCCGCGCGCAACGGCGCCAGGCCTTTGTCGATGCGGCGCGCGACGCCTTTTTCGCCGAGGGCTATGGCCAGACGGCCATGTCGACGATCGCCTCGGCGGTCGGGGGGTCGAAAACCACGCTCTGGTCCTATTTTCCGTCCAAGCAGGATCTGTTCGCCGCGGTGGTCGATGATATCGTCGACCAGTATAGCAGCGTGTGGATGATCGATCTCGACCCCACCGAACCGATCGAACCGACGCTCCGCCGTTTCTCGACCGCGATGATGGCGACGATCCTGTCCGAGCCGATCGTCGCGCTGCACCGTATCGTGATGGGCGAAGCACAGCGTTTCCCCGAACTTGGTGCGATGTTCTACGAACGCGGGCCGCAACGTGGGCGGGCGCGGCTCGCCGCCTATATCGGAACGGCAATGGCGGATGGCCGGTTGCGTTCGGGTGACCCGATGACTGCCGCGCGGCAATTCGCGTCGATGTGCAAGTCGGGGTGTTTTCAGGAAATGCTGCTGGGGATCGAAGGTTTTCGCAATCCGGGCAGCGTCGCGCAGGATATCGAGGCGGCGATCGACACCTTCATGCGGGCATGGGGCGCAGCGCGATAGATCGTTCGGTGATCGCGGGCGGATCCGGCTATCCATGGCCCGTGCTTTGCGCAATATCGGCGGGTTCCCGACCCCTGACGGAGTAAGCCATTTGTCGCCGACACCATCCGATCGCATCGTCTGGCAGGATGTCGAAGGCGAACTCGTGCTGTTCGATCTGCGCGACGAAAAATACCATGGCCTCAATCCGGTCGCGTCGGAGATATGGCGCAGCATTGCCCGGGGCGACAGCGTTGGCGCGATCATCGACACGCTCGCCGCGCGCCATGCCGCGCCGCGCGCGACTGTGGCGGACGACGTCAATGCCTTTGTCGCCCAGGCTCTGGCCGGCGGCTTGCTTGAACCGGACGACACGCCCGCTTGAATGGAATCGTCGGCGTCGTCCTGACCGACGGCCGCGACGTCACAGCTCGACCGGAGTTCATCCGCCGCACCGCGCCGCGGGTCCGGCGGGACGGATGCTGATGCTCTATGGCCAGCGACTTCGATTGGCCCAGCCTTGTGCCGGACGAGAGTCTTATGCTGTCGAAGTTATGGAAGAATGCCGGTTTTCGGGATCAGCTGAGGTCGGATAATCCATCACCGTCCGGAGAGCCGGTTGCCGTCGTCCCGGGAGTAGCTGTTGAGCAATGATCTCCGACTTGATCCGGGTCGTTTTCGAAGCGGCCGACACCGCCCGGGGCGTCGTATCATCTCTGCCTGAGGCGAACGAACAATGTTGGCCCCTTTATCAACAAGGGCCGCGCACGCACCCCAAAGTGCATACGCGGCCCAGTCGATTGTCGAGGCAGGTCTATTTTTTGGGCAGGGTCGAGGAGAAGGCTCCGTCGGCGGTCGTGTTTCCGTCGAGGCGATTGTCACCATAGCTCTTCACGATTGCCGAACTGAGCAGCATGATCCCCGTGCCGTTATTGGTGATCGTGGTGTTTCCGACGCGCGCCGTGGTGGCTGCGCCGTTGATGATCATGCCATAGCCGGTGTTCTGAGTGATGTTCGAATCGGTCAGCGTGAAATCCGCCGTGCCGGTGCTCGCCGGCGTCTTGATCAGCAGGCCGCTTCCGTTGTTGATCAATTGCGTATTATTGATCGACGCGACGATCTGCGACCCGACGATGCCGGTGGTATCGATCCGCAGGCCGACGTTGAGATTGTTGACGATCTGCGAATTGACGATCGCGATCCGGGCCGTCACCCCGGTGGCCGGCGCCACGTTGATGCCGCCGGTCGTGACCGTCGATGCACTGCCGCTATCCGAGATGATCGTGTTCTCGACGAACAGCTGCGCGTTGGAATTGGGCGCGAAATTGATGCCGTAACCGTTGCGGAAGGCGCGGATCTTCATGTTGCGCACGACCAGCGACGCGCCATTCAGGAACGTGATGCCGTTGGTGCCCGAACCGACCGCGGTGTTGCCCAGACCCTCGAGGTCGATGCCGGCGATCACCACGCTGACATTGGTGCCGTTGATGATGAAGCCATTGACGCCCGACGCGGTAATGCCGCCCTCCGGGTTGTTCTCGCAGATGATCGAGATCGACTTGGTGATCGTGACCGTGCCGAAGCCGCCCGGATCGAGGCAGTTGATCTCACCGCCCGCGGCGGTCTTCGAGATCGCGCCGGCAAAGGTCTTGCACGGCGCGGTGCGGCTGCAAGGATTGACGTCGTCGCCGACACCGGAAATCCAGGTCCGCGTCGCCTGCGCCGCTGCCGGCGTGGCGTAAATCAAAGAGCTCGCCAATAGCGCGAACGCGGCGACCAATAGGCGCTTGCCAAATATATTCATGATATCCCCCCCCAGAGGTGCCGGTGGAACCGGTGATGCTCCATTAACCACAAAATTGTCGGGCTGCGACAATTATTTTAGGAGGGTGATCGGGCGCCTGTGCCATCTTGCGACGCGCGCATTGAGTCAGGCCTGCAATATTTCATGATGGTCGACGCCCGGCGTCATCTCGATCAGGAAATCCGGGTCGAACGGATAATATTTCGCCACTTCAGGATCGCTCCCGGCAAAGCGTGCGATCGCTGCCATGTCGGTCCAGAAGGTAAGCATGGTGATTTGGGTGAACTCGCCCTCCTGCCGGTGGAGGCACCACGCGCCGGCATTGCCCCTGACCGCGCGATAGTCGGGCAGTGAGACCGAACGCATCAGGTTGAGATAATCGGCTGCCTTCGCGGTCGGCACCGCGCCCTTCCAGATTCTCGCAATCATCGCAGACGCCCTCCGCTGGTTGACGCCTGCTTGTCCGGCGATCGGCCGGCTGTGACGAGCGTCGGCAGCGCCAAAGGAACGGCAGATCACGCCAATCACTCGGCTGCCTGAGGCCATTCTCCGTCGTGCCGGAACGCGGCGCGAAACTGGCTTGGCGTGGTGCCGACGACGCGGCGGAAATGGTGCCGGAACGTGTCGGCGGCAGCGAAGCCGGCGCGCTCGGCGATGCGCTCGACCGGCAAATCGCCTTCCGCCAGCATCGCCTTGGCCAGCCGGATGCGCTCGATCAGGATCCAGTCATAGGGTGTGTGCCCGGTCGCCGCGCGGAATTTGCGGAAGAAGGTGCGCGGGCTCATCGCGGCCAGCCCGGCAAGGGTTTCGATCCGGTGGTCGCCGGCCGGGTCGCGGCGCAATTGTTCGATCACGTTCGAGAATGCCTTGTGATGGACATCGGGCACCGGGGTCTCGGCATATTGCGCCTGTCCGCCTTCGCGGTGTGGCGGCACGACCATCGCCCGGGCCGCGGCGTTGCAGGCGGCCGGCCCGAAATCGCGGCGCATGAGATGGAGCAGCATGTCGATCCCGGCCGACGAGCCGGCCGATGTGACGATGCTGCCCTGGTCGATATACAGCGCCATCGCATCGACCGCGACGCGTGGATGGTCGCGCGCCAATTGCTCGGCGAATCGCCAATGCGTCGTCGCGCGCCGCTCATCGATCAGCCCCGCCGCCGCGAGCACGAACGCGCCGGTGCAGATCGACACGATGCGCGCGCCGCGCCGATGCGCCATGGCCAGCGCGGCGGCGATCTGGTCCGGGACCGGTCCCATGCGCCATCCGGGCACGATGATGGTCTGCGCGTCGTAAAATACCTGGTCCGCCGCGGGGACGGTGAGGGGCACGCCGCGATCGGTCATGATCGCCGCGCCTTCGAGCGAGAAGCTGGCCACCGCATAAAGCAGTTCGCCCTCGGTCGAGCGGCGGTTGCTCAGCACCTCCAGCGCGGTCGCATATTCGAACAGACACAGG
Organism: Sphingomonas sp. ERG5; assembly: GCF_000803065.1. GTDB lineage: Bacteria > Pseudomonadota > Alphaproteobacteria > Sphingomonadales > Sphingomonadaceae > Sphingomonas. The sequence goes on along the minus strand of NZ_JSXI01000063.1, from coordinate 249,593 downwards.
CCCTGATAGGCCAGGACGGCGACTGAATGGGGCGGATGGGAAGAGGGTTTTTCTGGCATCATCATCTTATGGCCGAAGATCATGCCAATCTCAACGATTGGCGCGATGTTGAGCGCATTGGCATTCGCGTCACTTGCCCGCCACGCGCGCGGCGATAAGGATGGCGCCATGCCCGATGCGCCAACCAGCTTGTCCCTTGCCGGTGTCGGTCGCGGGTTTCGCGATCTGTTCGCCGCGGCGATCGCCGTTGCGGTGTTCGGCATCGGCTTCGGCGCGGCGGCGGTCGAAGCCGGCTTCACGCCGGTGACCGCGGCGGCGATGAGCGGGTTGGTCTTTGCCGGGGCGGCGCAATATGCCGTGCTCGATTTATGGCATTATCCGCTGCCCTGGCTCGCGATCCTGATGACCACGCTGGCGATCAACGGCCGCCACGTCGTGCTCGGCGCGACGCTGGGAGACTATCTCGGCGCCGCCCCGCCGGTGCGGCGCTATGCTGTGCTGGCGGTGCTCAGCGACGCCAATTGGGCCTCGACCCGGCAGGCGATTATCGGCGGCGAACGCGACCTTGGCCATTTGCTTGGCGGCGGCTTGCTGCTCTGGCTGAGCTGGGTCGCGGGGACTCTGGTTGGTGCGTTCGCCGGTGCGGCGATCGGCGATCCGCGCCAGTTCGGGGTCGATGCGTTGATGCCGGCCTTTTTCGTCTGCGTGCTGATCGCTGCCGCGAAAGGGCCACGCGACGTGCCGCCCTGGATCGTCGCGGGTGGCGCGGCGGCCGGGCTTTCGCTCGTCATGCCGACGCATTGGGCGATCATCGTGGCGGCGCTGATCGGCGCGATATTCGGCTATGCGCTCGATGCCCGGCGCTGAGATGTCGGCCCTGGCGATCGGCATGATGGCGCTCGCCACCTATGCCACGCGCATCCTGGGCGCGTGGCTGGTCGCGACGAACCAGGTGCCCGATTCCGTGCGGCGGCTGCTCGACCATCTCGCGACCTGTACGCTTGCCGCGTTCGTGGTGCCGGTGGTCCTGGCCGGGGACGTGGCGCTGGCCGTGGGTGTCAGCGCCGCGACGGTCGCGATGCTGATCCGGCGCTCGTCGCTGCTGGCGATGGCAGTTGCGGTGTCGGCGACCGCGCTGGTCAGGCTGCTCTGACCGGCATCGGGGACGTTACGAGGCTGGCGGCTGAAGTGGGCAATCGCCGTCGCGCTTGCCGCTGACGCTGCCGACGCCAAGGATGATCTTCGCGCGGCGCTCGAACGTCAGCGCCTGCCAGCGGCCACTATTGCCGATCGCGGTGCGGCTGCGCAGGAATGTCAGGCTGAGCAACTCATATTGTTCGGCATCGATCGCGGTCGCATCGATCAGGCAGTTCCAGCGCTGCACGTTCCAGCCATGGTCACGCGCCACGCCATCCTGATCGATCGTCTCGGCCAGCGCCTTGTACCAGGCGATGATCGCGCGCAGCCGCGGCCAGCGTTCGGCCTCGGGCATGACAGACAGTTTGGCGCGCAGCCGTGCGACATCCTCGTCGCCGGGCAGGAAGCCCTGTTGCACGCGCGTGTCGATCGCCCAGCGCACTTTGCGCAGAGTCATCGGCCCGGTCGGGAAGACGCGCAGCAGATCGAGCCGCACCGCGTCGAGCAAGTCGATATAGGTGTCCGCCTGCACTTGCAGCATGGCGTCGCTCTCGAAGATCGCAGCCAGCTCGGCGGTCAGCACCGGGTTCAGCCGCCCGGTCGCATCCTCCGCGGCAAGGATCGCGGCGCGGCACGTGTCGCCCACCGGCACCGCGCGGCACGCCTTCGAAAAGAGCAATTTGCCATAGGTCGGCGCCAGCGCCTTCAGCGTCTGTTTGAAGCGTCCGGTCGAGCCAAAGCCGTCGCGCCATCGCTGCAACACCGGCTGCAGGCTGCCGGTGCCGAAATTCCACTGCGCCATGCCGACCGAGATCAGCTGGCTGTCGAAATTGCCCGCCGGCATCGCCCAGCAGCCCATGGTTTCGGGGATCGATGTCTCGGCCATGCGCGCGAAAATGCCTGCGCGGTCGAGTCCGATCTCCGCCATGCGCGTGGCGGCGGCGGGGTCGATGCGGATGAATTGCACCATGCCGGCCGCGCTCGGGACATCGCCGACCATGCGGCAGGGCGGCGGGGCAGGGACGGGGGGCTGATCGGGGATCAGATCCTGTGCCGGGGCGATCGGCGCTGCGAACGACAAGAGCGCCGCGCCGATCATGGCGATCACTCGGGCGATGCGGAATGTGCCGATGTCCATCCCGCCAGCTTAGCCCGCCGGCGGGCCGGGGCAATGCATCCGATCAGCGCAACGCCGAACGCGGCGTGGGCGCCAGCCGCAGGATCTGCGGCGCACGTTCCTCGTAGTCAGCGAGCGCCGGGCCGATCGTCGCGTCGGCCCGCACCGCCGTCATTGCCCGGTGATAAGCGGCACTGTCGGCAACGCGGGTGAACCAGACGAACAGTTTCTCGCTTTGCCGCACCGGCAGGCGCGGGAAATTGTTCGGCGCGCGTTCGGGGACATAAGCGGAGAGTATCGGCAGTCCCGCCGCGATCAGCGCCGGCCGCATCCGATCGTGAAAGAAACGCGCGAAACCCTCATCGGCGTCTTTCCACAGATAATGGATCGTTGCGACCACCAGCTCGCCCGGGCCTCCCGCCACCGCCGATCGGGCTTGCGGGCCGAACCCGAGATCGGGCGCAGCCGGATGCAGCAGCAGGACATTGTCATTGTCGTCGAGCAGCGCATTGGCTTCATCGCGATGCGCTTGCCAATGGGGTCCGAAATAGAAGGCGTTGAGCGCGGTTGCGCGCGCCGTCATGCTGGTAAATTCGCGGACCCAGGTGAAGCGATCCGGATCGTCGAGATCGCGAAACTGCCCGATGATCCGTATGCCGAGCGCTTCCTGGCTATCGATGAATTCGCGCTCGAACAGTGCGATCATGGCGTCGCGGCGGCCCTTGACGATCTTGTACTGGCGCACCTCGATCACGGGTTGCGTTTCGGGCGGGCCGGCGGCGATGGCGCCGCTGCCCAGGGCTGCGAGTCCGGTCATGGTCATGCCGATCATTCTCCTGCGCGATAAGGGTGTCGTGATCATGAGCGGTGGAACGCCATGATCCAGTTGACCTCCCAACTGGTTCCGCCGTCGGCCGAAAAGGCCTGAGTCCATTCGGCGTGCGCCTCGTCGATTGGCTCATAGGTGGTGCGCACCCGGATCGGTTTGCCGGCGAAGAGATCGTCGCCGAAGAAAACCCCCTTGCGCCCCGTGAACCCGCCGACCACCGGCGGATCGATCGCGGGCGAGCGCCGGTCGATCCACCAGATCGACCATGAATTCGTCGGCGCGTCGAACAACCGGAGCGAATGCGCGCAATACGCGCCGCCGGGATCGTCGAGGTCGTTGATATCGATATTGCCCAGGCCATTCAGTACCGGATCGACCCGAAGCGTGCCGGGAAAGTCGAACCAGTCCCGCGCCCCGGAGAGCCTGGCCGTCAGCTTGCGGTGTGTGACCCGCCACTGACCGTGGAGGAAATCGAAGCCCTTTGCGCCCTTCGTCATTGTCTCGTCCTGACCCACGACTCGCATACTCCCTGTCTGATATTGCCATAACAGACCGGTTGTCCGGTTTTGTCAATGATGCTATCCGCGGTGCGAAGTCAGGAGGCACGAATGGCGCGCGCGGAACGGGCGAAATTTCGCAAGAACGACCCGGCAGGGATGCGCAAGCGCGTGATCGACGCAGCGGCCTGCGCATTCCAGGCGCAGGGTTATGGCGCGACCAGCATGCATGATGTGGTGCGCGCGGCGGCAGTGACCGGGGGCGCGCTTTATCATCACTTTCCCACCAAGAAGGATCTTGCGCTGGCCGTCGTCGCCGAGCGTGTCTCGGGTGAGATTGCCGAGACCTGGATCGCGGCGGTCGATGGCGCGGCGTCAGGGGCCGAAGGCGTGGTTGCGGTCTTCGAGGAAACCGCCGACGCGCTCGACCGGCAGGGATCGGTGTCGGGGTGCCCGCTGGGCAATCTGGCGCTTGAACTGTCGCTTGCCGATGACGGGCTGCGCCGGGCGGTCGAAGGCGAATATCGCGCCTGGCAGGATGCGATCGCCGCACGCCTCGACCGTGACGAACGGGCGGGACATGCCGATTTCGTCGCCGGCGATGCATTGGGGCTGGCCGATACCGTGGTGGCGATGTTCACTGGCGCGATGTCGATCGCCAAGGCGCGGCAGGACGCCACGGCACTGCGCGCCTGTGCGCGTCGCTTGCGCCTGATGATGGGGTTACCGGCTTGAGCTGAACAGAGGCGCGGCGCCAAGGTGAGATGGGCGTTGCCTGACGCGGGGACGTTGCCGAAATCGACCGATTTCGGCATTCGCCCCATCGGCGGGCAAGAGAGCATCTGCTCCGTCCGTCAGAGCGGAATGCGCAGCAGCTCGGTCGGTGCCTGCCGTACGGTGGCGGGTGTCTTCGAATCCTCGTACAAATCCCATTGCGCATTGGCGACGACCAGCATGGCGCCATGGGCGATGGTCACCTGAGTCGGATCGCGCAACGGGCCGGCGCGGGCGAGGAGTCCTGCCGCGACCGCGCGGGTCCCGGCGGGGTCGAGGGTGATCGCGATCAGCCGGGCGGGGCGCCAGCCATTCTGCACCGCGACGATCCGGCCACCCCAGGCGGTGAGGCCGTCCAGGCCGTCGAGCGCCACGCCCGGCGCGGTGCGCACGGGTCGCGCTGTCCCGGTCGCGAGGTCGACCACCGCCAGGCCATAGGCATAATCGGCGACATAGAGTCGCCGTCCGTCGGCCGATGCGACCATGCCTTGCGGACTGCGCAGCACGCCCGGCGCGAGCACGACTTCGAGCCGGGTGCAGCCGGGCCGGCAGCGATAGACGCCGCCGCCGCGGCTGTCGGCGGCGAAGATGCCGCCGTCCGGCCCAGGTGCAATGTCGCCAAGGCTGATGGCGTCGCCGGTCGGTCCCGGAATCAGCTGCCGACCGGGCCCGTCGAGCGACAGTTTCAGTACCCCGCCCTTGCCCGATGCGCCGGGCGCTCCGGGATCGAGCGCCGCCCAGAGCAGCTTGCGCGGCGGATCGATCGCCAAGGCCATCGGCGCGCCGAGACCGGCGGGAACCCGCCGGAATTGCCGCGCTCGCCCGGCGCCGTCGATACGGTAAATCGCGCGGCCGACGACGCTCGACACATAGGTCGCGTGAGCGCGAGGATCATGAGCGATCCCTTCGACCAGCCGGATCGTCGCCGGCAGTCTCGCCGCAACGCTGCCGCGCGCGACCGGCGTGTCGTTGGCGGCAAGCGCGGCGACCAGCGGATCGCCGGCCAATGCGCCGAGTTCGTCCGTGATCGCTGTCGTCCCCTTGGCGGAGAGCGTGCCGCCCTGCGCGACGAAGCGCGCGAGCAGGGTGCGCAGCCGGGCCCGGTCATGCGCGTGCAACGCCGCGCCGATCGCGGACAGGAGCAGGCCATTATTGCCGGGCGATGCCAGGATCGCCCGGTCGAACGCCGCGGCACGATCGGCGGCCCGCGTCGCGGCGATGTCGCGGGCCGATTGCCAGAGCGCGCGGACACCGAAGAAGTCGCCGACTGGCGCATCGTTCGCAGCGAACAGGGGGAGCAAAACGACCGCTAGCCAGACAGGCTTGCGGCGCGGAACGAGCGCGAGCGTCACGACCATTCCGCCATCGGGCGACCGTCGTGATGCGGCACCGCCGGGCTCAATCGTCCCGCCGGTTCAGCATGATATGATCCTGCCGTTCGCGATCATTTCGCGCACGGCCCGGCGATAGCTGCGCCCGACCGGCAAGCGGTTTCCGGTATCGGTGGTGAGCTGGTAACTGCCCGTCGGCAAGCGGCGAACCGAGGCGATGCGGTCGCGATTGACGATGCACGATCGGTGGATGCGCGTGAAGCGTTGCGCATCGAGCTGTTCGAGGATCGCCGTCAGCGATTCCCGATGAAGGTAATTGGCGTCGCCGAGATAGAGGCGGACATATTCACCCTCCGCTGCGACCCAGTCGACCCGGTCGAGGTCGACCCGCACCGTCTCCCCGCGACGCTGTACCCAGAGGTGACGCGGTTCGGTGAGGTCCCCGGCGCGTTCGCGGCGCAAGGCGTCGAGCTGTCCGGCAAGATCCTGGAGCCGGGACTGCGCACTGCGGTCTTCGATCGAGCGGCGGATGCGGTCGATCGCGGTCTGCAACCGGCCGAGCCGGATCGGCTTGGTCAGGAAATCGGTCGCACCGGTTTCGAATGCCGAGGCGGCGAAATGCGGGTAAGCCGTGACGAACACGATCAGCGGCGCGGCTTCCCCCGTCCGCGCGAGCTCCTCGACCACATCGAACCCGTCAAGCGCGGGCATTTCGATATCGAGCAGCACGGCATCGGGCGCGAGCGCCGCGATATCGGCCAGCGCCGCCGTGCCGCTGGCGGCGGTACCGATGATCTCCACCCCGTCAATCCGTTCGAGCAGGTCCTGCAACCGCTGGACCGCCAGCAGTTCGTCATCGCACAGCAACAGGCGAATGACCGGCGTCACCCTGCGGTCGAAAAGGGAATGTCGATCATGACCAGAAATCCCCCATCCTCATCCCGTCCGCTGCTGATAGCACAATCGGTGTCGAACTGCGCGCGCAGCCGGTCGGTAACATTGGCCAGGCCGACCCCGGTACCCTTGCTGGCCGAGGCGGTGCCGCCTTTCGCCGCGCTGTTATGCACGCTGATGTGCAGGCGGTTGCCCGCCCGCCGCGCCACGATGTGCAGCCTGACCGGTTCGACGCTCAATGCGACGGCATGGCGCACGACATTCTCGACCAGCGGCTGAGTGATCAGGCCGGGCACCAGTGCGCCCGCCGTGTCGGGGGACATATCGATCTCGACCTTGAGCCGGTCGGGGAAGCGCAGCGTCTCAATCGCGAGGTAAAGCGATTGCAGCTCGATCTCGCGCGCCAGCGGGATATCCTCCTGCGGGTCGAGCGACAGGCCCGCGCGCAGGAAATCGGCGAGATTCTCGACCATCAGCTCGGCCGTCTCCGCGTCACGCCGGGAGATCAGCGAGGCGATCGAATTGAGCGTGTTGAACATGAAGTGCGGATTGAGTTGATAGCGCAGCGCGCGCAACTGCGCGGTGTGTGCGACGCGTTGCAAATGCGCGATGCGGCGTTCGCGGTCGGCCAGTTCGAGGCTGGAGGTGATGGCGAGCAACAGCGCGCAGAGCGCGGCATAAGCCCAGAACCATTGCAGCAGCGCGCCAAGGAACATGCCGGCATCGAAGGTCTCGCTATAGGATCCTTCGACCAGCAGCCGGAACAGCGCGATATTGGCGCCGCCATGGATCAGGCACCCGATCAGCGCCAGCAGCGCCGCGGTACCGATCTTCACCCGCATCGACCGCCCTGCCAGCCGCCGCAGCCGATCGGCGATGACGAAGGAAATGCCGACGCCGATCAGCGTCACGCACAGCCGGGGCAACAGAAAGGCCAGCTTCTCCTCTTCGCCCAGATTGAGATGGCGCAGGATGGTCAGCATGGTGACCTGGGCGAACCAGAAAAGCAGGATGAACCATGTCGTGGTGCGGCGCACCAGCCGGGTGCTTTCCGTCTCCGCGACAAAGGCGTCAGTCATCATGTCCATAGTCCATCGTAGCGAGCGGCCGGTTCAGGGAAAACGGGCGTGCGTGACGTTGGTCGGCCCCAGCGTGCCATTGGAACCTTTTATGCCGTTCACCTGCGTCTCGATGCTGTTCGCGACGTCGCGGATCGGGGCGCAAGCGTGCACGATTACTATCACGGCATGGACCGCATCGCATCCCGTGCCGGCCATTGGACAAGCCCCGCCGCTTTCCGCCCCGCCGCTTTCCGCCCCGCCGCCTTCCGCTCCGCCGACACGTGCGGCCAAAGGGTCGGGCTGCATTCATTGAGCATTCAGGCAATTGACTACATGCGTAGTCATGATGATTACGGGCGTAGTCAGTACGGAAGCGATTCGAATGGCAAAACGGATATGCGGTGCGGAATACCGGGTCGCGGACGTGAGTCCGGACGCAGCGCCATTCCGATTTCCAATCCATGAGTGAGGAAGTGCGTATGCCGTCATCGCCATCAGCCGCCGAGGAAAGCCGCCGTCCGCTGATCAAGCGCGGCGCGCTGACCGCGACGTTCGACCCGATCGAGATTTGCTGGAACGGGCGGCGCGTGCCGCTCTCGCCGATGGAGGCGGTGATCGTCGCGCATCTGATCAAGCGCGAACGCGCGCGTTGGGCGGACATTCGCCAGGTGCTGGTCGACCATGGCGCGGGCGGCGACACGTGCGAAGTGCTGGTGTTCCGCATCCGGCGCAAATTCGCCGCGCTGGGCGCGAGTGATCCGATCGACACGATCCGCGGCTGGGGGTTGCGCCTGCGCGTCGAGCGCGACGCGCGCGGGTCGCGTTCGTTGTGGATTGGCGCGACCGAAGTGATGGACTGGAACGCGGAAGCTTAGGTGCCCCGGAACGCGGCGAGATCGATGCCGTGGCGGGTGATCTTGTCGTAGAAGGTCTTGCGTGGAATGCCGAGGAGGGTCAGCGCCCGGGCCACGCTGCCGCCGCTGGCACGCAGCGCATCCTCGATCGCCTTGGCTTCGAACTGAGTGACGCGGGTGGGCAGGTCGGCGCCGGGCTGAAGCGGCACGGCATCGTCCGGCGCTTTCAGTCCGAGCACCGTTTCCAGCGCGAAGTTGCGCAGCTCTCGGACATTGCCGGGCCAGTCATGGCTTTGCAATTTGCGCCGCAGCGCATCGTCGAGCACGACATCGGCGGCATCGAGGCGCTGGCGGAATTCCTCGACGAATGTCGCGAACAGCGCGAGGACATCGCCGGCGCGCTCGCGGAGCGGCGGCACGCGCAAGCGCAGGACGTTGAGACGATAGAATAGATCGGCGCGGAAAGCGCCGTCCGCCACTGCCTCGGCCAGGTTGCGCTTGCTCGTCGCGACGACGCGCAGGTCGACCGGCTGGGGACGATCAGCACCGACCGGCAGGACCTCGCGTTCCTCAAGCACGCGCAGCAGCTTGGCCTGGATTGCCGGCGACATGCTGTCGATTTCGTCAAGCAACAGCGTGCCGCCATTCGATGCGGCGATGCGGCCGGCGCGCGGTAGCCGCGTGTGCGCGACACTGTCGGCGGCATGGCCGAACAATTCGGTCTCGGCCAGTGCCTCGGGCAGCGCGGCGCAATCGACCGCGACGAAGGGCCGTCCGCGCCGTGGACCAAGCCGGTGCAGCATCAGCGCGACCAGTTCCTTGCCGGTGCCGGTTTCGCCTTCGACCAGCACATCGACATCGGCCTGGGCGAGCTGGCGGATCGTCGCGCGCAAGCTGACCATCGGCGCGCTCTCGCCGATCAACGGACCGTCGCTGTCGCTCTCCGCCGCCGCGGCGCGCAGCCGGCGATTGTCGATCACCAATTGGCGCCGCTCGAGTGCCCGGGTGACGCTGGCGGTCAAATGATCGGCGGCGAACGGTTTGATCAGGAAATCGAACGCGCCATTGTGCAGCGCCGATACCGCCATGGTCACATCGCCATGCCCGGTGACCAGGATCACCGGGATGTCGGCGTCGAGCGCCCGGACATGATCGAGCAGTTGCAGCCCGTCCATCCTCGGCATGCGGATATCCGACACGACGACACCGGCGAATTCCTTGGTGATCGCGGCCAGCGCATCGGGCGCGTTTGCAAAAGGCCGTACGTCGAACCCGGCCAGGTCGAGCGCCTGCACCGTGGCGAGACGGAGCTGGTCGTCATCCTCGACGAAGATGACCGAAGTGCTGGTGTCGAACATCAGGCGCGCCTCAGGGTGAACAGGAAAATGGCGCCGCCGGACGAAGGCGAGGGCGCAAGCGCGACATCACCGCCGAACTCACGCGCGATATCGCGGGCGATGGCGAGGCCGAGACCCAGTCCCTCGGGCTTGGCCGAGGTGAAGGGGGTGAACAGCGCATCGGCGATCGCCGGATCCACGCCGGCGCCCGTGTCGGCGACCGCCACCTGGACCATCTCATCGCCGCTGACGCGGATCGCGACCTGGCGCGCCGCCTGGCCCTCGACCGCGTCGAGCGCGTTCTGCAGCAAATTGATCAGCACCTGTTCGAGCCGCACCCGGTCACCGACCACGGCAGTTTCGCGTAAGGGAACGGGCAAATCGACAGTGATCACGCCGCGCGCGCGTTCGCCGATCAGCAGCAAGGCGCCGTCAATCACTGATCCGATCGGCACCGCACCGGTCGTCGGTGTGCGCCGCCGCGCGAAGGAGCGGAGTTCGGCGGTGATCGTGCCGATGCGCGCGGTGAGGCCGACGATCTGGTCGAGATTGCCGCGTGCGGTGTCGGAGGCGCCGCGATCGAGGAAACGCATGGCGTTTTCGGCAAAGGTGCGGATCGCGGCGACCGGCTGGTTGATTTCGTGCGCGACGCCGGCAGTGATCTGACCGAGCGAGCCGAGACGGTTGGCCTGGGCCAGTTCCTCGCGCGCGGCGCGGAAGCGGCGATCGGCCTCGATCCGCTCGTGCGATTCGACCGTCAGCCGGGCATTGGCGTCGCGCAATTCGACGGTGCGGTACGCGACTTCCTTTTCCAGCGCGGCGCGCGCTTCATTCTGCAAGCGCCGCGTATCGGCGGCGCGAATGAAGAAACCGGCGGCGAGCCCGACCAGCAACAGGATCGCCGCGCCCCATAATCGCGCCCGCGTCGTGGCCGCGGCAAGCGCCGGTTCAAGCGGTTCGAGCCGGACCAGATGCGCGCCGGTCAGCGCGGCGACTTCTGTCGCGACGCGGTACCGCGCCGCGCGATTGCCCAGCGCAATGGTTGCCGAGGGTCCAGCCAGTGTCAGGGGAGCGGGAATCGGCGGTTTCGCGCCGAACTGCAAGGTGCGGCGCGCATCGGCCAGCGTCGCGGCGTCAAGATCATGGGTGGTGCGGAAGCGCCAGTCGGCGCGGCTGGTGATCAGGATCACGCCATGCGCATCGGTCACGAAGCTGATGCCGCCGGCGCGCGCCCAGGCCTGTTCGAGCCGGTCGAATTCGACCTTGACCACCACCGTGCCAAGCGCGCGCGCGCCCCGGTCGACGCGGCGCGCGAGATACAGGCCGGGGCGGCCGCTGACCGTGCCGAGCGCGAACAATTCCGATCCGCCGGTGCGCATCGCGTCCCTGAAATAGGGCCGGAAGGCGTAATTCTGCCCGACAAAACTGGTCGGCAGCCGCGCATTGCTCGACGCAAGCGTGCGGCCGTGCGCGTCGATGACATAGATCGCCTGGGCATCGGTGCGGCCGGCCAGCAATTCGAGCGTGCCGTTGAGCCGCGACTGCGCCGCCGCGTCGCCGCCATCGAGCACTGCTGCGACATCGGGATAGTCGATCAGGACCAGCGGCAGCAGCCGGAACTTCTGCAGTTCGCTGGCGAGCAGCCCGGCCTGCGCGCTGGCTGTCTGGCGCGCCGCGCCATCGGTGCTGCGGTCCGCCTCGCCCAGCGCCCAGCGCCCGCTGACCAGCACCAGCGCGGCGATGCCGGCGAGCAGCAGAACAAGGGCCAGGGTCAAGCGAGCACGGAAGCGATTCACTTGAGCGGCATATCACACATGTCGAAAAATACTGTGCGTATTATCGCACAGAACCCGGGCCTCGATTGCCGTATGGTGGAATGATAATCGATAATTATCAACAGCTTGTCCCGATACGTCGGATCGCTGGCATGGCCCGGTTGCCCGATTAGGATAGCCGGCGAGGGTCCAGCTACAAGAGGCCCGGCGCACAAGCCGCGCCGCAAGAGGGGATCCATGAAAGTCACAGCCACCACAGCGTTGCCCGGCACCGACAGCCGCAAGCCGATCTACACGCACCTGTACGTCCAGGTGCTGGTGGCGATCGCGGCAGGTGTCGTCGTCGGCCATTTCTGGCCCGCGACCGGCGAGGCATTGAAGCCGCTCGGCGATTTCTTCATCAAGCTGGTCAAGATGGTCATCGCGCCGGTGATCTTCCTGACCGTGGTCAGCGGCATTGCCGGAATGCGCGAGCTGTCGACCGTCGGACGCATCGCCGGCAAGGCGTTCGGCTATTTCCTGTTCTTCTCCACCCTGGCGCTGATCGTCGGGCTGATCGTGGCCAATCTCGTCCAGCCGGGCGCGGGGATGAATATCGACCCCGCGACGCTGCACAGCGCTGCCGTCGCCGATTACAGCCATCAGGCAGCCGAGACGAGCTTCACCGGGTTCGTGATGGCGATCGTGCCGACGACCCTGGTCTCGGCGCTGACCGAGGGATCGATCCTGCAGACCCTGTTCGTCGCGATCCTGTTCGGCGTTTCGCTGCTGCTGGTCGGACGGCCGGCGGATCCGGTGCTCGACCTGGTCGAGCGCACCGCGATCGTGGTGTTCAAGCTGGTCTCCGTGCTGATGCGTGTCGCGCCGATCGGTGCGTTCGGCGCGATCGCCTTCACCATCGGCAAATATGGCGTCGGCAGCCTGGTCAATCTCGGTGCGCTGGTCGCGACCTTCTATCTGACGTCGCTGTTCTTCGTGCTGGTGGTGCTCGGCGCGGTCGCGCGGCTGCACGGCTTTTCGATCCTCAAGCTGATCGCCTATCTCAAGGCCGAACTGCTGCTCGTGCTCGGTACGTCATCGTCCGAGGCCGCCTTGCCCAGTCTGATGGAGAAGCTGGAACGCGCCGGCTGCGACAAGGCGGTGGTCGGGCTGGTCGTGCCGACCGGCTATTCGTTCAATCTCGACGGCACCAACATCTATATGACGCTGGCCGCCCTGTTCATCGCGCAGGCGTGCAATGTCGACCTGACCTTGGGGCAGGAACTGGCGCTGCTCGGCGTGGCGATGCTGTCGTCCAAGGGCGCGGCCGGCGTGACCGGCGCGGGCTTCATCACGCTCGCCGCAACGCTGTCGATCGTGCCATCGGTGCCGGTCGCTGGCATGGCGCTGATCCTCGGCGTCGACCGCTTCATGAGCGAATGCCGCAGCCTGACCAATTTCATGGGCAATGCCGTCGCGACGATCGTCGTCGCGCGCTGGGAAAATGCGCTCGACCGCGACCAGCTGACCGCGACGCTCGCCAACCGTGGGACCACCGATCTCATGTCCTCAAATTTCGTCGCCCCAAAACTCGGCGACGACAGCGGAATCATGACCGAAAAACCATAATCGACCGGGGAGGATATATATGACCAGGGGGCTTCGTGCCGCGCTTCGCGCGGGAACAGGGCTGATTGCGCTGACCATTTCGGGCATCGCCTTTGCACAGGAGGCGCCGCCGCAGCCGATCGAGAACAGTGCGCAAGCGGCAGCGCCGGAGACCCTCCCGGACGACGCGGCGACACCGCAGCCCGAGGGCGACATCGTCGTGGTCGGCTCGCAGATCAAGGGCGCCAGCTCAACCGCGGCATTGCCGGTGACGGTGGTCAGCGCGAAGGAGATCGATGCGACCGGCGCGCTGTCGGGCGACGATTTGATCCGCTCGATCCCGCAAATGGGCGATGTCAGCTTCAATCCGTCGAACAACCCGCAGACCAGCAATGCCGCGCGCGGCGACGTCAATTCGATCAATTTGCGCAACCTTGGCACCGGCAACACATTGGTGCTGCTCAACGGTCGCCGCCTGGTGCAGCATCCGTCCAGCCAGGCCGGCGAGGGCAATGTTCCCGTGCTTGGCTATAATTCCAACGCGCTTCCCGTCGCGGGTATCGAGCGGCTCGAAATCCTGCGCGACGGCGCCGCCGCCATCTATGGCGCGGATGCGGTTGCCGGCGTCGTCAACACCGTGACCAAGACCGATTTCCAGGGCCTGACGGTCGATGGCCGCTATCAATATGCCGAGGGTACGCACCGCAAGGAATATGAGGTGACCGCGTTCGGCGGCACCAATTTCGCTGACGGGCGCGGCAACATCTCGCTGTTCGTCGATTATACCAGGCGCACCGCGCAGCTCGCCGAGGATCAGCCCTATACCGCGACCGCCGACCTGCGCTCCTATTTCGCGGACGATCCCAGATTCGCTCCCAACCTCGGCTCGGACGGGCGCGCGACGCAGTCGCCCTGGGCCAATTTCGCGGTCGTTGGCGGCCCGGGCACGATCAAGGCGGGCGCAACGTCGCTCACCAGCCTGGCCGGTGCATTCCATACCCAGTCGATCACCAGCCCGGGTTGCCTGGTCGCGGTCAATGCCGACACCTGTTATGGCTCAGGCACGCGCGCGACCGCGGGGGCGCTGCGCGAGGAGCGGTTCGACGGCGCGATCGGCACCACCGTCTCGCCGAGCATTCAGCGCTACAACAGCTTCCTGACCGCACATATCGACATCAGCGATACCGTCACCGCCTATACCGAGATCGGCTATTACCAGGCCGAGACGCACGCGATCCAGCCGCCGACGATCAATCTCAACGCGATCGTCGTCCCGGCGAGCAATTACTGGAATCCGTTCGGTCCGGTGACCTTCGCCAATGGCACGCTCAATCCGAACCGCATCCCCGGCCTGACCAACGTACCGATCGCGGGGCTTCCGGTGCGGCTATCGACCTATCGCTTCGTCGATACCGGGCCGCAATATGTCGATGTGAAGAATTGGCAGGCACGCTTCCTCGGCGGGCTGAAGGGCAGGATCGGCAGCTTCGATTTCGACACCGCCGTGCTCTATTCCAAGGCGCAGGCGACCGACCGCTCGGACGCGATCGACATGACCGCGCTGCAGCGCAGCCTCGCACTGTCCACGCCCGATGCGTACAACCCGTTCAATGGCGGCTGCTCGAAGACGCCGACCATCGGCGACTGCAACCCCTCGTCGCAGGCGGCGATCGACGCAATCAAGTTCAAGCTGCGCCGGCAATCGACCACCACGCTCAGCCTGGCCGATTTCAAACTGTCGCGGCCCGACCTGCTCCGCTTGCCCGGCGGCGATCTGGGTATCGCCTTCGGGGTCGAGGCGCGACACGAAACCCAGCGCGACGAGCGCGACGCCAACCTCAACGGCAACATTGTCTTCAAGGATTCGGTGACCGGCGAAACCTCGCTCAGCAACGTCGCCGCAGTCAGCCCGACGCCGAGCACACAGGGCGCCCGCACCGTGCTCTCCGGCTTTGCCGAGCTGGCGGTGCCGGTCGTCGGCCCGGACATGAACATCCCGCTGGTCCGCCGCTTCGACGTACAACTCGCCGGGCGTTATGAGCATTACAGCGACTTCGGATCGGTCGCGAAGCCGAAGATCGCTGCGGCCTGGGATCTGGTCGACGGGATCCGGCTGCGCGGTTCCTGGTCCAAGGGCTTCCGCGCGCCGAACCTCGAACAGACCAAGACGGAGCAATATTCACGGCTCGGATCGGCCATCGATTCCTATCGTTGCGAAGCCGATCTGCGCGCGGTGCCCAAGCCCCGTATTCCGGATTTTCCCGGCTGCCAGCGCACCGTCAGCTTTTCGATCTTCGTCAGCGGCAATCCCGATCTGAAGCCCGAGAACAGCACCAACTGGAGCGTCGGTACCGTCCTTGAGCCAAAGCTGTGGCCGCGCCGCTTCGGCAAGCTGACGCTGACTGCCGATTTCTGGTCGATCAGCCAGGTCGGCATTGTCGGCCAGTTCGGCACACAGAACGCACTGGTGCTCGATTATCTCCTGCGCATGAAGGGATCGAGCAATCCCAATGTGATCCGCGCTGCACCGAATGCCGACGACATGACATTTTTCAACGGCACCGGCCTGACCCCGGCGGGCGCCGTGACGCAGATTCGCGATCAGTTCGTCAATCTGTTGCCGCAAACGGTGCAGGGCATCGATCTCGCGCTGCTCTACAACGTCAAGAAGACCGGGATCGGCGATTTCGACCTGTCGATCAACGCCGCGCGGCTGACCAAATATTCGCGCGACACGCCGCCGTCGGTACAGGCGCTGTTCGATGCGCGTGCGGCGGGCGACATCAATGTCGCCACCCCGCTGACCGATGCGAGCGATCTGATCCAGGTGCGCGGCAAGCCGAAATGGCGCGTGACCGGGTCGCTGACCTGGACGCTCGATCAGATCCAGGTCGGCGGCTTCGCCAATCTGATCAGCTCGGTCTACGACACCAGCTTCCTCGACAATAAGGGCAACCCCTATGTCGTCGACGGTCAGACGACGTTCAATCTGTACGCGCAATATCGCTTCAAGGGCGGCGCGCTGGACGGCACGCGCATCCGGCTCGGTGCGCGCAACCTGTTCGATAAACAGCCGCCGATCACGGCGGACGGCTATCTGGGGTCGCTTTACAGCCCCTATGGCCGCCAGCTTTATGTCACTATCGGCAAGCGATTCTAAAGGGACGACATGATGATCAAGCTGTTGCTGAAGGCGGGTCTGGCATTGGCGGTGCTGGAGGCAGGCGTCGCGCCCGCCGCCGCACAGCAAAAACCGCGCACGATCCTGTTCGTCGGTAACAGCTTTACCTATGGTGGCCATTCGGCGGTGCATTATTACCGCGGCGACGCGGTGACCGACCTCAACAATGAACGCGTCGGCGGCATGCCGGCGCTGTTCAAGACCTTCACCGAACAGGCCGGGTTGAACTACGCCGTCAGCCTGGAGACGATCGGTGGCCAGGGCCTCGACCGCCATTTCCAGACCAAGCGCGCACTGCTCAACCGGGCGTGGGACGTGGTCATCCTGCAGGGCCATAGCGTGCTCGACCGCGACGCACCGGGCGATCCGCGAGTGCATGTCGCCAATGCCGGGCTGCTTGCCGCGATGTTCACCGCCGCCAATCCGGCGGTCGATGTCGAACTGATCGCGACCTGGGCGCGCGCCGACATGGTGTACAAGAAAAAGAGCCCGTGGCTGGGCAAGCCGGTCACCGTGATGACCGCCGACCTGCGCGCGGCGTCGGATCTGGCGAAACGATCGTCGCGCGACATCGACGGCGTAATCCCGGTCGGTGAAGCCTGGACCCGCGCGATGGGCGAGGGCGTGGCCGACCCCAATCCCTATGACGGCAAGCCCTTCGGCCAGGTCGATCTGTGGACTTATGACCAGTATCACGGCAGCACCTATGGCTATTATCTCGAGGCGCTGATGGTGTTCGGAAAGATCACTGGCATCGACCCACGCACGCTTGGCGACAAGGAACGCGCCGCGGACGAACTGGGCATCTCGCCGAGCGAAGCGGTCGCGTTGCAGCGCGTGGCATATGAGCAACTGGCCAAGGGATAGGCGTGGTGCCCTCGGGCCGGGGCGCTTTGACAGAGCGCGACGTAGCATCTGGTTGAGCCGCTACTGTCATCCCCGCGAAAGCCGGGATCCCGCTGCCTTGCTCCGAAGCTAGAAAAAGAAGCGGGATCCCCACTTTCGTGGCGATGACGGTGGGAAATCCACTCAATGCCGCCTGACTCGAACGCGAAGTGCCCCAATGCCGCCGCGCTCTTTCTTCGTGTCGAGAACAGGATTGCCGTTGCCCGGCCGGTGCACTGGCTTGGTGCATGGCCCCAGCCGCCATGCGGGCGTCCGATACTGCGCTCGACGCTTTAGCTGTCCTGGCGCCTGCCCATCCAGATCGTCCGGGAATCGACGCTCTCCGGCGGCGTGATGTCTGCGAAGCCCGCCTTCCGCCAGAACCGGACCGCGCGTGAATTGCCTCGATTGACGCCGACATGGATGGCGTCCACGCCGTCGGAGCCAGCTTCAGTCAGCCATGCATCCAGCAGGGCGGCGCCATGTCCGCGTCCCTGCGATCGGGGCAGCAAATTCAGGTGCAGATGTGCCGGGAAAGCGGCGACAATCTCTTGTGGCGTTCGTCCGGGGTGATGGATCATGAACTGGCGGCGCTGGTCGGCGCTCCATCCTTCCTGCGGCGTCGGCCCGGGATCGGGATAGCGCAACCGCAACGCCGGCCACCAGGCTTGCTCCAGATGATCCTCCCAGGACCGCGTGTCCGGCACGCCGAGGGCATATCCGGCGATGCCCTGATCATCTTCCGCGACCAGCGCCAAGTCCGGCTTCAGCACTGCGTATGGCGCTGAATAGATGAGGCCGATCAACCGCTTGTCGGCATAGAGGTGCGATGCGTCCGATCCCGCTTCGCCCGTGGCCAGCGAAATGGCGTATAGCGACTCCAGGTCAGCCGGCTGGTAGCGGCGTAGCGTGATCATGGGCGCATCGTAGGGCCGGAACGCCATCTTCGCCATCGGTCCAATGTCGCGCGCGGAACATGTCTGGACAGCCGCGCCGGTCACGGGCTTAACACCCGGATGCAGCCTGCCGACCTTGCGACGATCACCCGGGACGGTCCGATCATCGTGTTCGATGCCCTGTGCGTGCTGTGCGCGGCCAATGCCCGGTTCGTGCTGCGCCATGACCGTCGGCATCATTTCCGGCTCGCCTCGATGCAGGGGCCGGTCGGCGACGCGTTGTACCGCGCGCACGGCATCGATCCGACACAGCCCGAAACGCTGATCCTGGTCGATGGCGACCGGGTGTCGATGAATTCCGATGCGGTGATCGCGATCTGGTCGGGGTGTGGCTGGCCGTGGCGCGCCGCCGTCGTGCTGCGCCTCGTGCCGCATGTCATCCGCGACCCGATCTACCGGCTGGTCGCGCGCAACCGCTATCGCTGGTTCGGCCAGCGCGAGACATGCTGGCTGCCTTCGCCCGCGGATCGGAACCGCGTGCTGTGAGCGTCGTGCTGATTCTGGGCGGCTATGGCGGGTTCGGCGCGCGGCTGTCGCGACGACTGTCCATACGGGGGCATAAGGTGCTTGTCGCGGGCCGGCATGTCGACAAGGCTGCCGCGTTCTGCAGCACGATGCCCAATTGCAGCCCGGTCGAGGCGGACCGCGATGGCGATCTTGCCGCGATACTGGCGGAGCATCGGCCCGACTTGCTGATCGATGCCGCCGGGCCGTTCCAGACCAGCGGCTATCATGTGGTCGAGGCGTGCATCACCGCCGGGATCGATTATCTCGACCTGGCCGATGGCCGCGCCTTTGTCGTTGGGATCGGAACGCTCGATGCGGCGGCGCGGCAGGCCGGGGTGGTCGCCGTGTCGGGCGCGTCGAGCGTGCCTGCTCTGTCCAGTGCGGTGGTCCGCGATCTCGCGACGGGCATGGAGCAAATCATGTCGATCGAGATGGCGATCAGCGCGTCCAATCGCGCGGCGGCGGGCGCATCGGTCGCCGCCGCGATTCTGAGCTATGCCGGCAAACCGCTGACGCTATGGCGTGGCCAGCGTTGGGCGCGCGCCTTTGGCTGGCAGGAAATGGGCAGCGAACGTTTCGTGCTCGATGACGGCACGACCCTGGGGCGGCGGCTGGTCGCGCTGGCCGATATACCCGATCTCGATCTGCTGCCCGACCGGTTGCCGGGCAAACCGGCGGTCATTTTCCGCGCCGGGACCGAACTGGCGGTGCAGAATGCGACGCTGTGGCTGGCGAGCTGGCTGGTGCGGTGGCGCTGGATCAGGTCGCTGTCGGGGCTGGCGTCGTGGCTGTTGCCGCTGCAGCGGCGGATGGCAGGCTGGGGATCGGACCGGTCGGGGATGGTGGTGCGGCTGTTCGGCCTGGCCGGCGGCAAGCGGGTCGAGCGGCGCTGGACGCTGATCGCGAGCGCCGGCGATGGCCCCGAAATCCCGACGCTCGCCGCCGCATTGCTCGCCGAGCGGATCGTGGCGAAGGAACTGGCGCCCGGCGCGCGCGATGCGGGACCGATGCTGGCGCTGGCGGATTTCGAGCCGGTCTTTGCCCCCATGGCGATCCGCCACGAGACGCGACAGATCGCGCAGCCGGCGCCGCTCTATCAACGGGTGATGGGTGACGCCTTCGCCCGACTGCCGGACGAGGTGCGCCGGATGCACGAGGTGCTACGTGACGGCGGCGCACAGGGGCGCGCGACGGTCGAGCGTGGCACGCATCCGCTGGCGCGGCTGGTCGGGGCGCTGATGGGATTTCCCAGGGCGGGCGAGCATGAATTGCATGTCGGATTCCGCGAAGAGCAGGGCGTGGAGCGTTGGACACGGACCTTTTCGGGGCAGGCCTTTCACAGCAATCTCGGCGAGGAAGGGGATCGGATCGTCGAGCGTTTCGGGCCGTTGCGCTTCCATTTCGATCTGCCCGGGGATGAGCAGGGCCTGACCATGATCATGCGGCATTGGTCGATCTGGCGGATTCCATTGCCCTTGTCGCTTGCGCCGCGCACGGTCGCGCGGGAATGGGCGGCGGAGAGCCGCTTTCATTTCGACGTGCCGATCGCGCTGCCGCTGATCGGGCCGGTGATCCATTATCGCGGCTGGCTGGCGTCGGGCGTGGAATAAGGCAATGGCGGCCCCGCATGGAGCCGCCATCCCTGTTGCCAGCCCTGTATCAGGCGGTGGCGGTTGCACGAACCCCGGGCCGCGTCTTGAACTCGAGCCACGCAAGGCCCGCCACGACCAGCGCTTGGGCAAGCACAAAGGCCGTGCCGAACGCGGTCGGTTCGGTCAGCATCACGACGGCGATGCTCGCCGCGACCCAGGCGATGTTGCCGACCACCGCCAGCAGCACGAGCGGCGCATTCAGCAGGCTGGTCTTCGCCATCCAGGCGAACAGCGCGGCGACCGGGAACAGGCTGCATCCGGCGACCAGCAACAGGGTCGGGTGAAGGCCGGTCGGTTCGGCAAGCATGCCGGCGCCAAGGCTCATCACCGCACCGGCGAGCAGGCAGGTGAGTGCATCAAGGCCAAGGATGCGGCGGACGGTCGATAGGGTCGTGTCGGTCATGATTACCTCCGTTGTTGACACGGGCCTTTTTGCTGACCGAGGTAGTTGCGTCGATTACCTGACAGGTAATGGCCGGAGATCGAGTGCCGGGCCTAGGGTCGGCACAGAGGAGAAAGACCATGGCGGTTGCTGCACGAAATGTCGGGGATCAGTTGCGCGAATGGCGCCAGAAGCGGCGTATGAGCCAGCTCGATCTCGCGCTCGATACGGAGATTTCCGCGCGCCATCTGAGCTTCCTCGAAACCGGCCGCGCCCGCCCGAGCCGCGAGATGGTGCTGCGCCTGTCCGAACAGCTCGAGATGCCGATGCGCGAGCGCAACCTGTTGCTCACCGCCGCCGGCTTCGCGCCCCTGTTCGGCGAGCGCTCGCTCGACGACCCGGAAATGGCCGGCGCGCGCCGCGCGGTCGATCTGATCCTCGCCGGGCATGAGCCCTGGCCCGCTCTGGTGGTCGACCGGTGCTGGAACCTGATCGCGGCGAACCGCGGCGTCGCGCCGCTGCTCGCGACGGTGTCGCCCGCGCTGCTCGCGGGGGTGCCCAATGTCATGCGCCTCGCGCTGCATCCCGACGGGCTGGCGGCGCAGATCGTCAATCTGGCGGAGTGGCGCCACCATCTGATCTCGCGTTTGAAGCGCCAGGCCCAGGCGGCAAGCGATTCCGGGCTCGACGATCTGGTCGCCGAACTGGAAAGCTATCCCGCGCCGCCGATGGCCGATGCCAAGCCGCAGGATCTGGGCGGAATCGCGGTGCCGATGAAGCTGCTGATGGGCGACCGGGTGCTGAGTTTCCTCAGCACCACGACGGTGTTCGGCACGGCGCAGGACGTGACCCTGTCGGAATTGACGCTGGAGACCTTCTTCCCCGCCGACGATGCGACGGCGGAGATGGTCAGGGCTTTGGCAAGCGGCGACCGCTAGAGTTTGATCCAGCTGCACTGAGGCTCGGCACCGGCCCGGTGCCGTCTTGCTGGATCAAACTCCAGGCGGCCACGCCGCTCACCCGCTTCAGAAACGATAGGCCAGCGTGGCCATCACGCTGCGCGGTGCGCCGATGAAGCAATCGCCCCGCGACAGGCAGGAGGCGAAATACGCTCTGTTGAACAGGTTCGTGGCGTTTACCGACAAGCGCCACTTGCTCCATTCGAGTTCGGCCAGCGCATCGACCAGCGTGTTGTCACCCGTCACGATCGTCCATTTCGAACCGACTGACTTGCGATTACCGGTGTAGCGAACGCCAGCGCCCAGTCGCAGCGACATGGCATCGCCCAGCGGCAGCGTCTTCATGCCCCAGATCGATGCGTTGTGACGCGGGTAATAGTCGAAATAGGGCGAGTCCCGTGTCTCGAGCTCGTTATAGCCATAATTGACCGACACCTCGTAATTGCCCGGCAAGCTGCGGGTTGCCTCGATCTCGAACCCTTTGGTGGTGAGTTCGCCCGACTGGGTCTGCCTGAGTGGGTTGAGCGGATCGGCGATCGGGCGGTTGCTCTCCCTGATATGAAAGCCGGTAACGGTGACCAGCGTGAAGGCATCGGGCTGCCATTTCGCACCGATCTCATATTGAGCGCCCTTCTGGGGCTTGAACGCCGAATGATCGACGGTGAACCCCGCGATCGGCTGGAAGCTTTCGGTGTAGCTGAAAAAGGGCGAGATGCCGGCACCGATCTCGCCGATGATGCCGGCGCGGAACGTGGTGGCATTGGCGGATGGCGAGCCGGGGCTGGTCACATGATCGCGCCGCGCGCCCAGCACCACCGAGACGCGATCGGCGAAACGGATCTGGTCCTGGACATAAATGCCAAGCTGCTTTTGCGACTGTCGCGCCGCCACGGGATCGATCACCGGAACGGACAGCGCGGCATAATCGATGTTGTAAAGATCGACTATATCACGCCCAGACCCGTAGCGCTCGGTAAAGCGGTTCCAGCTATAGTCCACGCCCGCGAGCAGCAGATGGCTGACCCCGGCGCCCGTGTTGAACTTGATCTGGACATTATTGTCGGTGCTGAAGACGTTCAGCGTCGCCAGCTTGTCGTCGCTGTAGAGCTGGATCAACCGCCCCTTGCTGCCCGCCAGATAGGGGTCGGTCGGGTTGGTGTAGCTGTTGGTGTAGTGCGTGAAGTAGCTCACGTTGCTGTCGATATAGCGCGCCTTCAGGTTCAATTCGATCTGGTCGGTGATGCGTTGCTTGATCATTGCGGTGCCCTGCAGCAACCGGCCATCGTAGCGGTCGTGTCCCGGCTTGCCGACGAACAGGGTGCGCGGCAGGCGCGGGTTGCCGGGATTGTCGAACAGCGTGCCGACGATCGGCAGGAATTGCGGTGTCGAGCCGCCATGGTCGTCCTGATACAGACCCAGCAGCGTGATGTCCGTATCGGCACCGGGTTCCCAGCGCAGCGACGGCGCGATCATCACGCGATCGTCGCGCACATGGCGGATGAAAGTATCGGCATCGCGCACCCGCGCGACCAGCCGTGCGGCCAGCCCGTCGCTGATCGGGCCGTTGATGTCGGCGAGCAGTTCCTTGCGATTGTCGCTGCCATAGACCGCCGCGATCTCACCGCGTGTCCTGAACTCAGGGGCCTTCGACACAAGGTTGACGATGCCGCCGATCGACCCCTGGCCGAACAGCACCGAGGCCGGTCCACGCACCACCTCCACGCGCGAGAAATTATACGGATCCGACGTGGCGCTGACATAGGAGCCGAAGATGTCGCGCATGCCGTCGCGGAACTGCAGCGCATCAATGCCGCGAATGACAAAACTGTCGACGCGCGTATCGCGGCCATAGGGGTTGGCCGTGATCCCGGCGGCATAGCGCACCGTATCGCTGATGTTGATCGCGCCCTGTGCCCGGAACGTCTCTTCGGTCAGGATCGTGATCGGCTGCGGTGTCTCGATCAGCGGCGTGGCGGTCTTGGTACCGGCACCCGACTCCTGCTTCGCACGCTCGCCGGTGACGATGATGTCATCGCGCTGGTCGGCATCCTTCACGTCGTCGGCTGCCCATGCCGTACCGCTCGACAATGCGATCAGCGCGATGCCGGACAGCCCAAGAATTTTATTGAATGTCATTGCGATCCCCTTATTCGGGCGAGCCTCTATCGCTAATGAGAATTGATCGCAATCATGAATCGGCGGCCAGAGAGTTGCTATTGATAATCGTTATTGCATCATATAGCCCGCCCTGCGGTTCGGGATTCAGCGGAAAAAACACATGACGAGATTGATCAGGCTCCCGTTCGCGGCGACCATCTTGCTGGCCGCCATGCCCCAATCCGCACAGGTGTCGGCACAGTTGTCGGCACAGTCGATCGACCGGCCGGCGGAGGAAAGCAGCGCGGACAGCGACGACATCTTCATCACCGCAACGCGCGCGACCACCGCAACCAAGACCGATACCGCAATCGTCGATGTCCCACAGGCGATCAGCGTCATCACCGCCGACCAGATCGCCGCGCGCGGTGCGACCGGCGTGCAGGAAGCGTTGCGCTACACGCCGGGCGTACGCACCGAACCCAATGGTGCGGATTATCGCTTCGACTATGTCACCGGGCGCGGCGGTTTCGACGCGCAATCCTATATCGACGGGATGCGCCAGCCGACGAGTTTCTACACCTCGCGAATCGAGGCCTATAATCTCGACCGGATCGAAGTGCTGCGCGGCCCGTCCTCAGTATTGTACGGCCAGGGCGCAGCGGGCGGAATCGTCAACAGCATCACCAAGCGCCCACAGTTCGAGACCGGCGGCGAGATCGCGGTGCAATATGGCAGCTTCGACCGCAAGCAAGTGCAGCTCGACCTGACCGGGCCGCTCGACCGCGCCGGCACGGTCGCCGCGCGGCTGGTCGGGGTGGTGCGCGACGCCGACAATCAGAATGATTTCGGCAAGGACGACCGGATCTTCATCGCGCCCTCGCTGCGCTACCGGCCCGACGATCGCACCGACATCGTGCTGGAGGGGCTGTACCAGCGCGACCGTGCCGCCTCGATCTCCACCTTCCTGCCGCTGGGCGCGACATTGCTCGCGCCGCCGGGACGCAAATTGCGTTTCGGCACCTATCTCGGGGAGCCGGGGCTGAATGCCTATAACAGCGAACAATATAGCATCTCGCTGCTCGGCACGCACCGGCTGAGCGATGCGCTGACCTTTACCAGCGCCGTGCGCTACAATCATTCCGATACGTACAACGCCAATGTCCAGGGCGACTTCTACACCGGCGCGGTCGATCCGTTTCTCGATCCCGACCACCGCCTCTATCCGCGCGTCCGCTCCGACGCGAAGGCGCGGCTGACGGTGTTCACCACCGACAATAATCTGCGGGCGGATTTCACGACTGGCGCGTTCACGCACAAACTGCTGTTCGGCATCGATTACCAGCGTTCGACGCTGAAAAGCGCCTTTCTCGACGCTGCCGCAGACCCGATCGACATTTATGCCCCGGTGTATGGCAATATACCCGAGGGCAGTTTCGCGCCGGCCCATTATGGGGTCGACACCCAGCTCGGCTTCTACGCGCAGGACCAGATCAACTATGCCGGTCGCATCATCCTGGCGCTGGGCGTGCGGCACGACCGCGCGACCTCGTCCGTCGATGACGACCGGCAAGTCGACAAGGCGACCAGCTTCCGCGCCGGCCTGATCGTCAAACTCGGCGAGACGATCTCGCCCTATGTCAGCTATTCGGAATCGTTCCAGCCGACGATCGGCCTCAACTATTACGGCAAACGCTTCCAGCCGCAGCGTGGCCGGCAATATGAGGCCGGGGTAAAGTGGCAACCCGATGCCGGCACGCTTGTCGCCCTGTCCGCGTTCGACATTCTCGGCACCAACCGGCTCGAAACCGATCCGCTGAACGGCAACAACCAGATTCAGCAGGGCGAAGTGAAATCGCGCGGGTTCGAGATCGAAGCCTCGCGTACGGTCGCGCGCAACGTCACCGTGACCGCTTCGTACAGCCATGTCGCGGCGAAGCTCGGCCGCAGCGCCGATCCGCTCGCGGTCGGCCTGCCGATTTCGGCGGTACCGCGTGACCAGGCCTCGGCCTGGGGCGAGAAGAGCTTCGCGCTGAGCGACGACATGTTGGTCAGGATCGGTGCTGGCGTACGCTATGTCGGACCGTCGACCGAGGCGGTGATCTTCAACGACATCGTGACGAGCGGCGCGGTCGAGCGGCTGACGACGCCCGGCTTCACCGTGGCCGATGCGCTGGTCGCATTCGACAAGGGCCGCTGGTCGCTTGCGGTCAACGCGACCAATTTGTTCGACAATGAGTACTACGCGTCCTGTTCGGTGCGCTCGGCTTGTGGCGCCGGCTATCGCCGCAACGTCATTGGCACGCTCGGTTATCGCTTCTGACGGGGCACGCGCGGAGCAGATGCCACTGGCGACAGAGCGGGTCGGGGTGCATGCTCGGCCGATGAACCGCAACGCCTTCACCATGATCCGCTGCGCAAACCGGCAGATCATGGCGGTGGAGGCGCGATCGCGGCAGAGCTTTGCGCGCCACACACATGACGATTATGGCATCGGCCTGATTGTCGCCGGTGCGCAGCGGTCCTGGAGCGGACGCGGCGCGGTGGAAGCCGAGGCAGGCGACATCATCACCGTCAATCCCGGCGAAGTCCATGATGGCGCTCCGATCGGTGCAGGCCGTGCCTGGAGGATGTTGTATCTGGCCCGTCCGACCGTGGCGGCGATCGCCGCCGATATCGGCGAAGATGGCAAAGGTGGGGCGGCGGATTTCGAATTCACCCGGCCGGTCCTGACCGGGCCTGCGCTGGTCCGCCGTTTCAACCTCGCTTATGCAGCGCAGACCGACGGCCGGAGCGATGCGGCTGACGCCGCCGAAGCGCTCATTCTGCTCCTCGCCGGACATATCGGTGAGACGCGCACCTTAACGTCTTCCCCGCCCTCCGGCCTGATGCGCGTCCGGACGCGGATCGACGACGATCCTGCCGCCCCGCATCCGCTTGAGGAACTTGCGCAGGACGCGGGCGGTAGCCGGTTCCAGACGCTGCGCGGCTTTGCCCGCCTGACCGGACTGACCCCGCATGCCTATGTCGTTCAGCGTCGCCTCGAGCTCGCCCGCCGCATGATTGTGGACGGGGCGCCGCTGGCCGACGCGGCCGCGGGCGCCGGCTTTGCCGATCAGAGCCACTTCAACCGCAGCTTCGTCCGCCGGTACGGCGCGACGCCGGGCGCCTATGCCGAGGCTGCGCGCTGACCCGTCTGCAATTTCGTCCAAGACCCACGGCACCCCGCTCTGCTGTTCTTCGCGTGACACGAAGAAGGAATTCAGACGATGCCAACACCCGATCAGAACGAGCGGATCATCCGACCCTGCGATCACGATGACGCGGGCGCATTATTGTCGATCATCAATGCGGCGGCCAAAGCCTATCATGGGGTCATCCCGGCGGATTGCTGGCACGAACCCTATATGTCGGAGGGCGAGTTGCATGACGAACTGGCGGCGGGGGTCGGCTTTATCGGATGCGAAATCCGGGGTGCGCTGGTCGGGGTGATGGGCATTCAACGCGTCCGCAATGTCGATCTGATCCGTCACGCCTATGTCCAGCCAGCCTGGCAGGGGCATGGCATCGGCCATATATTGATCGAGCAGTTGCGCGCCGCGAGCGAGCGCCCGCTGCTGGTCGGCACATGGCTGGCGGCGACATGGGCGATCCGCTTCTATCAGCAGCATGGCTTTCAGCTCGTGCCCGAGGACAGCAAGGCCCGACTGCTCGCAGCCTATTGGACGGTGTCGCCGCGCCAGATCGCCACATCGGTGGTGCTGGCATCGCCCGCTGTTGCCGTGACCGATGCGATGTGGCTGATCGAGCGGGGTTCCGGAGAAACCGCTGGCGCCGCGCCTGGAGTGCGCTAGGCTTTTTCGAGGTTCGAGGAGACGGGACGGCCATGGCGACGACAGCGGATATCATGCCGGACGCCGACCCCATCATCACTGCCGACCGCTCCTTCCTCGGTCACCCCAAGGGTCTGGCCTATCTTGCCTTCACTGAGGCGTGGGAGCGGTTTTCCTATTACGGCATGACCGCTTTGGTCGTGCTGTACATGGCGCAGCAGCTGTTCCAGCCCGGCCATGTCGAACAGGTCGCGGGACTGGCAGCCTATCGCAGCGCGCTCGAAGCCGTGCTCGGCCCTTTATCGCCCCAGGGGCTCGCATCGCAGACCTTCGGTTTCTATTCGGGCCTGGTTTATTTCACGCCGGTCCTGGGTGGATGGATCGCCGACCGGCTGCTTGGCGCCAAGCGGACCGTGGTGATCGGTGCGTTGCTGATGAGCGCGGGGCATTTCGCCATGGCGTTCGACCACAGCTTCCTGCTTGCCTTGCTGCTGCTGATCCTCGGGTCGGGCTGTCTCAAGGGCAATATCTCGGCGCAGATCGGGCATCTCTATCCGGCAAATGATGAATCGCGGCGAACGCGCGCCTTCACCATCTTCAGCATGGCGATCAATATCGGTGCGGTGCTCGGGCCGCTGGTGTGTGGCGGGCTGGCACAGGCCTATGGCTGGCATATCGGCTTCGGCACGGCCGGGGTGCTGATGCTGCTCGCGACCGTCACCTATCTGGCGGGGCAGCGCTATTTGCCCGACCAGCGCCCACGCCGGCGCGACCGCGCGGCGGCAGCGCCGCTGACCGGTGCCGAATGGCGCACCGTGCTGCTGCTCGTGGCCGTGATGGGTATCACGGTGTTCCAGACCATCACTTATTTCCAGTTCTTCAATGTCGGCATGATATGGATTGATCGCCATGCCGACCTGGCCACCCCCCTCGGCCATATCCCGGCGCCCTGGTTCAATTCGGTCGATGCCTTATCCAGCGTGATCGTGGTGGCGCCGCTGATCTGGCTCTGGGCGCGCGCGGCACGGCGCGGGCGTGAATCGAGCGACCTGACCAAGATCGGCATCGGCGCGGTGATCGCCGCGATCGCGGCCGGTACGATGGCGGTGGCGGGGATGCTGGCCGGTGCAGGCACCACGAGCGCGCTCATCCCGTTTGGCGCTTTTGTGCTGATCGGCATCGCGTTCGTCTATTACTGGCCGCCCAGCCTGGCGCTGATGTCGCGCGCTGCGCCACCCGGCGTGAATGCGACGATGATGGGTTGCGCTTATCTGTCGCTGTTCGTCGGGAATATCATCATGGGCTGGGTCGGCACCTTGTATGAGAGGATGACGCCGGGCGCGTTCTGGCTGCTCAATGCCGGCATTTCGCTGATGGGGGCGCTGCTGGTGCTGTTGTTCGGGCGCATGTTGACGCGCCGGCTGGCGGGACCCGCAGGCGCTTAGGCATTTGCTGAAACGCCCGGGCCACGCGGCGCGTCAGGCGACGCCCTGCAGACGCGTCGGGCTGGTGCTGCGGATCGTCACGCCGCCCTGATCCAGCTCGATCACCTGCACGGCATGCTCGATCAGCGCAGGGCGATGCGCGATGACGATGCGCGTGCGGTGCAGCCGGGCGAAGCTTTCCGCCACCGCCATCTCGTTCGCTTCGTCGAGATTGGCGGTGCCCTCGTCGAGGAACACCGCGTCGGGGCTACGGTACATCGCGCGTGCGAGCAGCAGTCGCTGGCGCTGGCCCGCCGACAGCGCACCGCCCATGTCGCCGATAAAGCTGTGATACTGCATCGGCATGTGCATGATTTCGTCATGGATCCGCGCGAACTGCGCACAGGATATGACGTCCTCCATGTCGGCTTGCGGATCGAAAAAGGCGATATTGTCAGCGATCGTGCCTTGCAGCATCGCATCATCCTGCAGCACCGCGCCGACCCGCGACCGCCATGCGGCGATCGTCGCCGGGCCGAGTGGGATGCCGTCGATCAGGATCTGCCCCGATGTCGGCGTCAACAGGCCGAGCAACAAGCGCAGCAACGTCGTCTTGCCCGATCCCGAGCGGCCGACGATCGCCAGATAGCTGCCTGCGGGCACATCGAACGACACGTCGTGCAGGATCGGCGGATCGGTCGGCGAATAAGCGAAGCTCAGCCGTTCCACCCGGATCGCGGGCGGACGCAGTTCATTGGGGCGGGGCGGCGCCAGGCCGATCTGTTCCTGCTTTTCCGATACGATATCGGCCAGCCGGTCGAGGTGCAGGCCGATCATCCGCCAGTCCTGCACGCGATGCACCAGTTGCGACGCGCTGGTCGCGAAACTGGTGCGGTAGGACAGGAAAGCGAACATCAGGCCGATCGTCATCGTGCCCGCGATCACCATGTTGGCGGCAAAGGCGAGGACCAGCAGCAATTGCAGGTTGAACAGCAGATTCTCGGCCAGGGTCAGCTGGATTCCGGTACGATCCGCACGATAGCTCGCCGACACGACATCGGCATAAAGGTTGCGCCAGCCGGCCTCGCGCATCGTTTCCATGCCGTGCAGCTTGATCGCGCGGACCGAGCGCATCGTCTCGAGCAAATGCGTTTCCTGCTTGGCGCGGGCGACGATCTCCTCCTCGGAACGCGCGCGCCATTGCGGGAAGAGCAATACGCTGATCAACGCATAAAGCGCGGAGGTGATCAGCACGACCAGCGCGAGCAGCGGGCTGATCAGCAGCATGACGATCAGCGTGGTCAGCGCGAGCAGCGCGTCGATCGCGACATTGACCACGCCCTGGGTGAGCAATTCCTGGATCGGCTTGATCGACTGAGTCCGCGACAACAGGTCGCCGACATGGCGCCGTTCGAAGAACGACACCGGCAAATGGATCAGATGCCGGACGAGATTGCCGGCAAGCTGGAACGAGATCGATTCCCCCAATGTCAGCACCACCCAGGAGCGCAGCGCCTGGACCAGCACATTGAGCAGATAGACGAAGCCGAACCCGATCGCGATCAGCAGCACGAGGCTGGTGTCGCCTTGCCCGATCGCTTCGTCGACGATGATCTGCTGGCAGAAGGGCAGGGCAAGGACGGTGACCTGCAACAGCAGCGACAAGCCGACCACTTGCGCCATCGCGCCGCGCAGCCGGCTGATCCGCGTCCACAGGTCGCTGATCCTGAGCGCCGACCGGGCGACGATCGGGGTGAAGTCCGGGCTTGGCGTCAACTCCAGCGCGACCCCGGTGAAATGGCGTGAGACTTCTGTCACGGAGAGGATGCGGCGGCCGGCGGCGGGGTCGAGAATCGTGACCTTGTTCCCCGACACACGCTCCAGCAGCACGAAATGACTAAGGTCCCAGTGCAGGATCGCGGGCAACTGCAGCTCGCCCAGCTCCTCGATCTCCAGCCGGACCGCGCGCGGCGACAGTTCGATCGCGCCGGCGATGCGCATCAGCTCGGCCAGAGTCATGCCCTGTGACGAGATCGGATACAGGCGGCGCAAGCCGGCCAGATCGACGCGGTGCCCGGCATTGGCGGCGGCCATCGCCAGGCACGCCAGCCCGCATTCATTGACCTCGGATTGCAATATCGGTCGGATGCGGCGCGACCAGGGCCATTCGACGCCACTCATCGACGCAGCGCCCGCAGGATCGGATCGAGGAACACTTCCCACAATTTGCGCTGTTCGAGCACCAGATCGGCATTCAGTGTCATGCCGGGACGGAGCTGGCCAAGGCCAGCGGCCGCTTGCGGTCCGACCACGCGGTCGACCCGCACGCGCACGCGGTACACCGGATCGGTGATCTTCAGCCCCGGATCGATCAGCGCGGGATCGGTCGGCGTTGCCGATATCGCGACGACATTGCCCAGGCCCGAGCCGAATTTCTGATAGGGAAAGGCATCGAACAACAAGCGCACTTGCTGCCCGACGCGCACCCGGCCGGCGGCGCGGCTGGTGATGTAGAGCCACACTTCCATCCGGCTGCCAGAGGGGATCAGCGTCAGCAGCGAACTGTCCGGGCTGACGCGCTGGCCGATTTCGGCGTTGAGGCCGCTGATTTCGCCGGCGACCGGTGCGGTCAGCTCGAGCCGGTCGAGCCGCATCAATGCCGCGCGCCGTCCGGCCAGGTCGGCACGTTGCGCGGCAAGCTCCGCGCCGCTGCGCGCGCTGCCCAACCGGCGTTGCGCGATGTCGGTGCCGATGCGGCGCAGCGCCTCGCGCTGAGTGATGATTTGCTGGTCGAGCGCCTCGACCTCGGCACGGCGCGACAAGGCCGCGGCGCGCGCTTCTTCGACTTGCCGTTTGGTGCCGGCTTGCTCGCGCAGCAAGCGCGCCGCGCGGGCGCTGCCCGACTCCGCCAGATCGGCTTGCCCGGCGGCCAGCGTGCGCTGGCGTTGCAGCGAGGCGATCTCGGCGGCCATTCCGGTCCGTTGCTGGCCAAGGCCACCAGTCTCGGCGGTGCCGAGTTCGGCGGCCAGCGCCTGCTGCCGCGCCAGTTCGCCATCCTGGCGGTCGATCTCGCGGATCTGCCCGGCCACGCCTTCGCCACCGGCATCGCGGCCCTGGGTCACCGCGACCGTGACCAGGGGGGTTCCGGCGGTGACGCGCTCGCCCTCGCTGACATGGATCGCGCGCACTTCGACTGCGCCGGGCGGATAGACGCGGGCAATGCCGAGGTCGGGCGCGACCAGCCCCTTCACGCTTTCGCGCGTCGCGAAGCTGCCGAACAGCAGCACCGCGACAAGCAGCGCGAAGGCGATCGCGAGGAGAGTGCCATAAATGCGCGCGCCCGGCGGGCTCGCGGCGATGACTGTGCCGGTCAGGCGCTGGCGTTGCGCCTCGATGACCTCGGTTCGGAACAACGTACTCGTCATACTGTCCTTCGACGCGGTCCCGTCAGCGGCCGGATCTAAGACCCAATTCTGAGGATGACGTTAATCACGTCAGGGCAGCCGGATCAGGGGACAGCGAAAGGGCCGCGGCATTGCTACCCCGGCCCCTTGCGTATTTGCTGTCCGAACCTGGTTCAGGATCGGGCCGAATTCCGAATGATCAGCAGTGGCGGCGGGGTTTCGGATCGCAGCGCCGCGGCGAGCCGAACAGCAAGGCGAGAACACCGCCAACCAGACCACCAAGACCACCGGAAACGTTATTCAGCTCTTCTTCGTTGAGAGTGCGCATAATCAAGCTCCTGTTACTCGAGTTATGGTCCCGGCAACTTGAATGCCGCTGCGGCGTTCGAGTTTCAACATGACATCTCAGGCATGGTCGAGATTCTTAGGGAAATCGTAAGCTATTGAAATAACGAAATATTAACTGCGTATTTTTACGAATCGGTATCAATACGGGACGAAATCGACAATCTTTACCGTATCGCAACATGGCACGGTTACCATGTCATCATGCGACTCCAGCCCCTGATCTTGCTCGCTATTATGCCTTCGGCCTGTATGGGGCCGTCGATTCAGGTTCCCGAGCCTGCGCGGATCTCCTCCGAGTCGTGGGGCGAGTCGTTGAACGATTCGGAGCTTGCCCGGGCGGACGAGGCGCCGGGCGAAGATTTCTGGCAGCGCTTCGGCACGCCCGACATGGCCGATCTGGTTGCGCGCGCGCGCGCCGCCAATCCGACGATCGAGGCCGCGCGCGCGCGCGTCGCGCAGTTGCGCGGGCAAGCGCGCATCGCCGGTGCGGCGCTGCTCCCGACGATCGGCGCCAGCGCCGGCGCCACCGCGACGCGCACCGACAATTCCAATACCGCGCTCTACAGCTACAGCGTCGGTCAGGCCGGGCTTGATGTGGCCTATGATCTCGACCTGTTCGGCGGCGCGCGCGCCGGCAAGCGCGCGGCGCGTGATCGGGTCGCCGCCGCCGGGTTCGACAGCGATGCCGCCGCGCTGGTGGTCGAAACCGATGCCGCACGCGCGCTGGTGCAATGGGCGGCATTGGGGGACCGCATCGCGGTGGCCGAGCGCGACAGCGCGAATGCGCGCGAGTTGCTGCGCATCCTGAATGTGCGGCTGCGCGAGGGCGTGGCGACGCGTGTCGATGTCGGGCTGCAATCGGGTGAGCTGGCCCGGCTCGAGGCGCAGCATTCCTCGCTGGCCGAGGCGCGGGCGCGGCTCAGCGCTGGTCTCGCTGCCCTGCTTGGCCTGGAATCGCCTGGCTTCAAACCCAGGCCGCTGGCGCTCAGCGCGCTCGCCACCCCGGCGATCGGTGCCGGCCAGCCGGGCGACCTGCTGTTCCGCCGCCCCGACATCCGCGCCGCTGAAGCGCGCATCTCGGCGGCGCGCGGCGATGTGCAGCAAGCGCGCGCCGCGTTCAAACCCTCGCTGCGGTTGTCGGGATCGGGGCTGGTGCAGGCGGCGGCGATCGGCGGACCGTTCGGGGTGACGCTCTCAGCCGGGGCCAGCCTGTTCGCGCCGATCTTTCAGGGCGGACGGCTGCGCGGCCAGTATGAAACGGCAAGCGCCACTCAGGTCGAAGCGGTCGCCTTGTACCGTGCGGCCTTGCTGCGCGCGTTGAGCGAAGGCGACCAGGCGCTGGCCGGGCTGCGCGAGGCGAACCGGCGTGTCGCGCTCTATGATCGCGCCAGCCGCGATGCGCGCGAAGCCTCGCGGCTGGCGCGCGTCCAGTTCCTCGAGGGGGAGATTCCGCTCGACACCCTGATCAATACCGAGCGCAATGAAACCCAGACCAATGACGCCGCCCTGGTCGCGCGTCAGGACGAATTGCTCGCCGCCATCGACCTGTTCAAGGCATTGGGCGGCGCCCCTCGGGTACCGGATGGGCTGAGCTCATAAGCCCGAACCATGGCCCGAACGGATCTGCCGCTTTCCGTTCGTTTCGAGCGAAGTCGAGAAACACGCCATAAACGCTATGCACGCTGCCCCGGCCAACGCGGCGGGGACAGGAAGCATTTTAGTGAGGCGCTCCGCCGAAATGCGCGCCGCACATCGACCGCAGTGAGGCCGCGATGACATCGGCGCGCGTCATCCCTTGGTCGCCTGGTACGGTCGCCGCCAGCGCCACGATCGGTACCAGCGCGAGCATCGCGGTGAGTCCGGCCATGACCATGCGCGGTTGCGCGCGCAGTCGCCGCCACAATCCCAGGATCATGGCCGCGAGCAGCGCGACGAAACCGCAGCACAGCATCGGCTC
The DNA here is from genome assembly GCF_000803065.1 of Sphingomonas sp. ERG5. Taxonomy (GTDB): domain Bacteria; phylum Pseudomonadota; class Alphaproteobacteria; order Sphingomonadales; family Sphingomonadaceae; genus Sphingomonas. Next base: position 214,815 of record NZ_JSXI01000063.1, on the reverse strand, counting down.
AGGCCGTCTCGGCCAGTGCGGGGGCGACGGCCCGTGTGCGGCCGTCATCCTCATAGCGGTCGTGGCGCTTGAGCCAGTCGGTCATCTGCCCGCCGCGCGCTTCGTTGCGGCCCTTGGGCAGGATGTCGAGATAGGCATAGACGCCCAGGAAACTCTCGCCGCCCCGGGCATATGACGAATAGCTGTGATAGATCGCGCCATCCTCGGCGCGGTAGAAGACGCTGATTCCGGGAAGTTCGTCGATCTCGGGGTCGGGCCGCGTTTCGAAATTATAGAAGACGCTGTCGCCGCGTTCGCCGTGCGGGAACGAGACATGATAATCGGCATTGAAGTCGCCGCCCGCCGAGGAGACCCAGCGAAAACCCCAGCCCATGCGCGTGCGATAGGCCAGCAGCTTTTCGATCGGCCCGCGCGACACCGCGACATAGCTGACGTCATTATGCTCGAAATGCTGTCGCGCACCGTCGACATGGTCGGCCATCAGCGAGCAGCCGATGCATCCTTCGTCCCATTCGGGGCCGAACATGAAGTGATAGACGATCAGCTGGCTGCGCCCGTCGAACAGCGCGGCCAATGTGACCGGCCCGCTCGCGTCCTGGAATAGATACTCCTTGTCGACCTTCACCCAGGGCAGGGCGCGGCGCTGTTCGGCGACACGGTCACGTTGCCGTGTCAGCGCCTTTTCCTCGATGACCAATGCGCGCATCGCCTCGGTCCATTGTTCTTTGGATACGGATTCATGAGGGGTCATGTTGTGCTCTCCATTGATGTGAACCTGGCTCAGGCGGCGGCGATCATCACGGCGGAAACCGGCTGGGTCCGGCCGTCATTCTCGTAACGGTCATGACGCTTCAGCCAGTCGTGCATCATGCCGGTCTTGGTCTCGTTGCGGCCATGCGGCACCACGTCGAGAAAGGCGTACACGCCGATGAATTTCTCCAACCCCCGCGCATAACAGGCATAGGTGCGATAGATCGCGCCGTCGGGCGCGCGATGGAATATGCTGAACCCCGGCATTTCCTCGACCTGCGGATCGGGACGGTGCTCGAAATTGTAGAACACGCCGTCCGACCGATCGCCCGCGAACGAGACATGGTGGTCGACATTGAAATCGCTGCGCGCCGACGATACCCAGCGGAACCGCCAGCCCATGCGTTGGCGATACGCCGCGATCTTCTCGATCGACGCCCGCGAGACCGCGGCATAGCTGACATCATTATGTTCGAAATGCCGCCGCGCACCATCGATATGGTCGGCGAGCAGGGAACAGCTCTGGCAGCCTTCGCTCCAGTCGCGGCCGAACATGAAATGCTGCACGATCAACTGGCTGCGCCCGTCGAACAGGTCGGCGAGGAGCATGGGGCCGTCCACGCCCTCGAACATATAGGGCTTGTCGATCCGCACCCAGGGCAGCGCGCGGCGTTGCTCGGCCAGGCGCTGCTGCGCCTGCGTGATCGCCTTTTCTTCGGCGGTCAGCGCACGCATCGCTTCGATCCATTGTTCCTCGGACACGATGGGATGGGATGTCATGTCACGCTCCACCGGATTGCAGGAAATACCGTTCGAGCTTGTCGAACGATCCGTTCCAGCCCGCTTCATGGCTGGCACGCGTCTCCTCGTCCGGCAGAAGGGCATGAGTGAAGGTCAGCTCGGTGCCCTCGGGGATCGCGCGCAGGTCGATCTCGATCAGCGTTTCCGGATCGTCGCCAGCTCCCTGATCTTCGCTTACCCCCCGATCTTCGCTTACCCCCCGATCTTCGCTTACCCACCGCCAGCTCATCGCCAGCCGGCGCGGCGGATCGACCTCCAGATAGGCGCCGAACGCTTCGTGCTCGGTGCCGTCGAGCATCCGGAACCGCACGCGGAACGCGCCGCCGACCCGCAGATCGGTTTCGGCGAGCAGTACCGGCCCCGCATCGGGGCCCAACCAGTGGCTCAGCCCCTCGGGCGTGCTCACGGCTTCGAACACGCTTTCGGGCCGGGCGCGGATGCGGCGTACCAACGTGAGGCTGGTCACTTGGCGGCCTCCTTCGCTTCGACATAGGTGACCAGCCGGTCGAGACTCGCCGACCAGAAGCGCTCGTAACGGCGTAGCCAGTTCATCGCTTCCTCCATCGGTTGGGGCGCCAGTCGCACCGCGACGGTCCGTCCCGTCTTGGTGCGCGTGATCAGCCCGGCATCGCCGAGCACATCGAGATGCTTCATCACCGCGGGCAATTTGATCGCGAACGGTCGCGCCAGTTCACTGATCGATACTTCGGTATCCTGCTCAAGCCGGGCGAGGATCGCGCGGCGAGTCGGATCGACCAATGCCGCAAAGGTGCGGTCGAGTTGTGGATTTTGATAGTTCACCATATAGTGAACTATTGACGGTCAAGGATGCGCTTGTCAACTGCCCCGTCTGTCAACTGCCGTGTCGGTGGATGCATCATCACCAGCGCCTGTCGTGCGATGGCGTCGGTCGAGATCAATTCAAAGCCGTTCAGGTCGAGCCTGTCGAAGCCCTAGCCCGCCTTTTTCTCGAACAGGCGCTGCATCACGGTGCCGATCGCATCGACGATTTCCCGGGCGTCCTGCGCTCCGGCCTGCGCCGCCCGCGTCGTCGGATCGGCCGCTTTCGCCGCGACCTTGCTTCCCGCCCGGCTGCGCGCCGCGGCCGCGACCACCGCGGTAATCCCGGCGGCGATCACTTCGCGCCCGATCGGGCTATTGGCTTTTTCGAGCAGCGCCGCGCCCGATTTGCGCAGTTCCTTGGGCACCTTGATCCCGGCGATCCGCTTGGGCAGCTTCGCGGCCTTGGCGGTTTTCGCGCTCTTGTCCTTCTTCGCCATCACCGATCCTTCATTGTGTATTGCGGAAATAATACACGAAGCATCCTGGTCCGTCCATCACCTGGCGATCGCGCTCAGGGCACGAGATAATCGTCGCAGGCGGGCAGGGGGATATCGGGCCGATCGTCGCCACGTGCCACGTCGGGCGACGGCATGCGGCGATAGCTGCACCCCGCATCCTTCACCCATTCGGTCGGTGCCTTGAACGACGTCAGTGATCATATCCGCATTTGTCCCAGGCAGCAGGCGCGGGCCGCTCGCGACCGGTCCGGCGAGAATTGGTACCGCCGCTCCCCAAATTCCGAACCCCGCTCATTGACCCGTCACATCGACGCCATCCTTGCGGGACGGCGGCCAAATTCCCAGATTGGAAATCCAGCCGGGCCAAAGCCAAGTCTTGCCCAATCCGAACAAATATGGAACATATCGCCGCATGCTGACTCATATCTCCGTCCGCGGCGCGCGCGAGCACAACCTCAAGAACGTGTCGGTCGACATCCCGCGCGACACGCTCACCGTGATCACCGGCCTGTCCGGCTCGGGCAAGTCGAGCCTCGCCTTCGACACCATCTATGCCGAGGGTCAGCGCCGCTACGTCGAGTCGCTCAGCGCCTATGCCCGCCAGTTCCTCGAACTGATGCAGAAGCCCGATGTCGATCATATCGAGGGCCTGTCGCCGGCGATCTCGATCGAGCAGAAGACCACCAGCCGCAACCCGCGCTCGACCGTCGCGACCGTGACCGAGATCTACGACTATATGCGCCTGCTCTGGGCGCGCGTCGGCATTCCCTATTCGCCCGCCACCGGCCTGCCGATCGCCGCGCAGACCGTCAGCCAGATGGTCGATCGCGTGATGACTTTGCCGGAGGGGACGCGGCTCTATCTGCTCGCGCCGGTGGTGCGGGGCCGCAAGGGCGAATATCGCAAGGAACTGGCCGAGTGGCAGAAAGCCGGCTTCACCCGCGTGCGCATCGACGGCGAGATTTACGAGATCGACGAAGCGCCCGCGCTCGACAAGAAATACAAGCATGACATCGAGGTCGTGGTCGACCGCCTGGTGATGGGCGACGGCATTGCCACGCGCCTCGCGGAAAGCTTCGAATCCGCACTCAAGCTGGCGGAGGGCCTGGCCTATGTCGACCTGGTCGACACCACGGTCGCGGAGCTCTCGTCGAACCGGGGCGCTTCTGATCGGGTTCGGGAAGCTCCCCAGAAGTTCATTGCCGAAACTTCCGTTCGCCCTGAGCTTGTCGAAGGGCCGTCCACCTCTTCCACTGCCGCCGGTAAAAAGAAGAGCGGTGCTTCGACAAGCTCAGCACGAACGGGGGAGGGGGCTGTCGCCACTCTCGACGGCGGCGCCATGAAAGGCGCCGGCGTTCCCGCCAACCGCATCGTGTTCAGCGAGAAATTCGCTTGCCCGGTCAGCGGCTTCACCATCGCCGAGATCGAACCGCGGCTCTTCTCCTTCAACGCGCCGCAGGGCGCGTGCCCGGCCTGTGATGGCCTGGGCGAGAAGATGCTGTTCGACGAGGATCTCGTCGTCCCCAACCACGCTCTGTCGCTCAAGAAGGGCGCGATCGTGCCCTGGGCCAAGTCCAACCCGCCCTCGCCCTATTACATGCAGGTGCTGGGCAGTCTGGCGCGCGAATTCGGCTTCAGCCTCGAAACGCCATGGGAGGATCTGCCCGGCGAAGTGAAGCTGATCATCCTCCACGGCACCGGCGGCAAGCCGGTCACCCTGACCTTTGTCGACGGCCGCAAGTCGTACGACGTGAAAAAGCCGTTCGAGGGCGTGATCGGCAATCTCAACCGCCGCCTGCTCCAGACCGAGAGCGCATGGATGCGCGAGGAATTGTCCAAATATCAAAGCAGCGCCGCCTGCGAAGTGTGCCACGGCGCGCGCCTCAAGCCCGAGGCGTTGGCGGTCAAGATCGGCATGCGCGACATTTCCAGCGTCACCCGCCTGTCGGTGGTCGATGCGCTCGCCTGGTTCGAAAATGTCCCCGCCGACCTGACTGATCAGCAGCGCGCGATCGCCGAGCGCATCCTGAAGGAAATCCTCGAACGGCTCGGCTTCCTCAACAATGTCGGGCTCGATTATCTCAACCTCGACCGCACCAGCGGCACTTTGTCGGGCGGCGAAAGCCAGCGCATCCGCCTCGCGTCGCAGATCGGCTCGGGCCTGTCCGGCGTGCTCTATGTGCTCGATGAGCCCAGCATCGGCCTGCACCAACGCGATAACGACATGCTGCTCAAGACGCTGCGCCGCCTGCGCGATCTCGGCAACACCGTGCTGGTGGTCGAACATGACGAGGACGCGATCCGCACCGCCGATTATGTCATCGACATGGGCCCCGGCGCCGGCGTGCATGGCGGCGCAGTCGTCGCACAGGGCTCGCTCGCCGAAGTGCTCGCGACTAAAGGCAGCATCACCGCCGATTATCTCAACGGCACGCGCGAAGTGCCGGTGCCGGCCAAGCGCCGCAAGGGCAATGGCAAGAAGCTGACCGTGCACAACGCCACCGCCAATAATCTGCGCGGCGTCACCGCGAGCATCCCGCTCGGCACCTTCACGTGCATCACCGGCGTATCGGGCTCGGGCAAGTCGAGCTTCACCATCGACACGCTCTATGCCTCCGCCGCGCGCACGCTCAACGGTGCGCGCGTGCTGGCGGGCAAGCATGACAAGGTCACTGGCCTGCAATATCTCGACAAGGTGATCGACATCGATCAGTCGCCGATCGGCCGCACCCCGCGCTCCAACCCGGCAACCTATACCGGCGCCTTCACCCAGATCCGCGACTGGTTCGCCGGCCTGCCCGAAAGCGCGGCGCGCGGCTACAAACCCGGCCGCTTCAGCTTCAACGTCAAGGGTGGCCGCTGCGAGGCGTGCCAGGGCGATGGCCTGCTCAAGATCGAGATGCACTTCCTGCCCGACGTCTATGTCACCTGCGACGTGTGCCACGGCGCGCGCTACAATCGCGAAACGCTGGAGGTGAAGTTCAAGGGTCGCTCAATCGCCGATGTGCTCGACATGACGGTCGAGGACGCGGTCGAATTCTTCAAGGCGGTCCCGCCGATCCGTGACAAGATGGCAATGCTGGCGGAGGTCGGCCTCGGTTACGTCAAGGTCGGCCAGCAGGCGACGACTCTGTCCGGCGGCGAGGCGCAGCGCGTCAAGCTCGCCAAGGAACTCTCACGCCGCGCGACCGGCCAGACGCTCTACATTCTGGACGAACCCACCACCGGCCTGCATTTCGAGGACGTGCGCAAGCTGCTCGAAGTGCTGCACCAACTGGTCGAGCAGGGGAATACGGTGGTGGTGATCGAGCACAACCTCGACGTGATCAAGACCGCCGACTGGGTACTCGACCTTGGGCCCGAAGGCGGGGTCAAGGGCGGCGAGATCGTTGCCGAGGGGACGCCGGAGCAGGTGGCCAAGGCGAAGGGGTCATTTACCGGGCAGTATCTGGCGCCGTTGTTGGCGAAGGGCAGGGGGCGTGTGGAGACGGTGGCGGCGGAGTAGAAGCGAGGGCAAAATGAGCACAAAGATCATGTTTGATTGCGAGCTCTGCGGCAGGCCATACCAGATGGGACCGCATGTTTACGAGGGACATCAGCTCGCGCACTATCAGTTGTGGCTCTGTCATCCATGTTATTCGATGAACTGGGATGGTTTTGCTCCCCACTATGAAGCTGCTTTAGAGAGGCACCTAGCTAGTAAGGGTATTCCGAAGCCACGGAGAAACGCTTTAGGTTGGTATCCGCGGTAATTCGCCTATTTGGCGTTCTGGTCGTAGTAGATTGTATCAAGCATCGCGACTCGGTAGTCCCACAATTCCTGATTGCGTCCTGAAGGGCGCGGCGCGTTGTACCAAGGTGAAATGCGGATGGGTTCGATGACTCGGTCCCAATAGTTTTTGAGCTTCAGCATGCTGGGGGCGAAGCCTAGCGCCTTTGCTAAAGTGGCCTTGTTTTTTCCATTGACGCAAACAAAGGTGTCGGGCCTCTTCATCGCTAAAAGGCGAGTGGCTGTTGCATAGTCGCCTTTGTGGTCAGCGTCAGCAAAGGTTAGTTCGAACTTATCACAATATTCCTGGAAATGATCCCGTGTAACCGGATCTTTGCGCGGTATGGCGTCTACGGCGGCAGACAGCCGGCCATCCCGTGACCCTACGCGACTAGCAAAATCTCCGTTCCCTCCCATTGATCCAAACCATCCCCAATCATGGTGATCAAGCTCGGCATCCTGACGCTCCCGCTTGCCGAGGACGCCCGCAACGCCCTTCCATTCGGCGACAGACATATCTTCGAACGAACTCGCGTTCGCGAACAGTCCTTGGATCTCGCGGAGAAGCTTCATTCGCTTTTTGAAATTATGATGCGGATCCAGGCGAGCTTGGCTGGCGAAAGTGTTCCAACTCATGGTCGCCAGTGTCGAGCTTATGCTTTTCCACTCAGCTTTGTCGTCCGGCAGCACCGGGTCGCGAGGGCCGCGCTTGGCAGCAGCTACGTCAAACTGCTGGCGATAGCTTTCGGCCAAAGGCTTCGTTACCGATCGGCGTAAAACCTCGTAGCCAGTCAATTCATCACGAAGCTGCCGGAAAATCTTGTCATTCGCCGCGCCAGCTAAGTGAACACATGCCTCAAGATTCCGATCCAGGCCGCCTTTTGTAAAATTGGCGCTACCAATAACAGCTTCTGCTGCCTCATCTGACTGAAAATAGTATATTTTTGGGTGAAAAATGCCGGGCTTTGCTTTGGCAATGTAGGCACCTTTCACATTGATCAAGCGATCCACTAAATCAGGTGATGTCGCAAACCCGTTCAGTCCAAAGGTAACTGACGAGAATTTGTGACTATTGATTAAAAGATGATCTGACAAATCGCCATTATAGCCCCATGCCACAGCAATATGAATCTCATCATATTTTGAAATGAGGTGTTTTAAAACATGGGCGGTGCTTTTGGAATTTAATAGCTCAACGTTCATCTGACGACCTTTGAGGTTTAAAGCAGAACAACGATGTCAATTGAATACGCTAGCAATGCATCCACTTCAATCCACGACCCCGTTCTGATTGGATGTCGTTCCCAGCCCCCCGCACGGTGGGGACCATGGAATATGCGAAGCGGCTAGCTGCGACACGATGGCGTTAATGATCCTCGGGTCGTCCGTGGGGAGTGGGTTATATATACCGACGACGCGCGGCACGACCCGTGTATTCTGTACATCATACATGATCGCTTTGATCGAACCCAGGCTCTGGATCGCATTCTGAATGGTGGTGGCGTTCAACTCGCTGGGTAACGGAATGCTCGCCGCAACCTGCTTGCCGTTAATTCCAAGAGTTTGAACCACAAGCGAACCCGCCGCGCGTTCGCCCTCGACGCTTGCGGCAATTGCGCCCAGGCTCGACAGATTGACATTTCCCTTAAGGACATCGACCGTGGCCGTCAGTCGGAGCCCGACACCGACATAGACTGGAATAATGACATCCGTCTGCGAACTAAATCGCGACTCGTCCTCGGGCAACCGCTGCACTCGAAGCCGGTCCGTTGGCGCCAGCTTGCCTTCTATAGGCTCGATGCGGGTGGTCTTGTCATCGATCGGCACTTCCTTGCCGATTAGAAACCGAATATTCGTCGTGTCGGCGTTGATATAGTCCAGAGTCACCTGATAGCGATTGCCACTGGTCCCCAGCACCACTGGCCCGAGGGTTGTCCCAGCTTTGCCGCTGATCGTCTTGATGGCGATCCGTACAGCGTTGTCTGGCAGCGCATCTAGAATCGACGTGTTCGCAGGCTTCGCCGGGCATCCCTTTGCATTCCGGACGATGACGGGAAGAGGATCCAGCGGAATGTAGGAGTATTGAGCCCTGATTTCGCCCGCACTGGACGGCTCATCGAGCGGCGCTGTCATGCAGCCGGAAAGCGATAGCAATCCGAGTATCGGTAATAGTTTCATGAGGCTCCCCTCTGAAAGGTATTCTAGCCTTCGGGTCCCCACCCGTGGTCAGATTACCTTTTTCCCCACAGTCAAGCTGACGCTAAGGACAGGGGGCGACAACTAGAGATGCATCCATCTTGGGCATTATACGACGTTACCGTAATTCCCGTGTCAGTTTTTACGTCAAGGATTACGATGACAGCTTACTTAACCCCCAAACCAGTGGGGCGCGGTGACGATCCGGCGTTCGCGAACAGCCGCCAACCCCACATCATCGACAACCCTTTGAATTACGGTGACAGTTTACTCAACTCTCCAAAGCCAATCTCCCATCGTCACGCACAGAATGCGCACTTCAGAAACAGCCCCAAGATCACTGACTCAACGAAGACACCCACCCCTTCTCCGACAAATCAGGCTGATCCGCGCTGAAGCGAGCATCAAAGCCCGGTTGCCAGGGGAACAGGGCGGCTCGATCCGGCCAGACCAGCTGGACGCACGGAAAGTCGTCACCGCCGTAAAACCAGCGGCTCCAGCCGAGATGATCCGGGTAATGCGCTTTGGCGATTGGAAACAGATAAGCGTCCGTGTTGCCGAAAATATCCGGCACCGAGGTGCCCATTGGCCGTCGGGCACCGGCCTTCGCGTCCCGGAACATGTCCCACAGCACGTCGTGCGCGATATCGCTCTTGAGCGAAAACACGATCACTTCCGGCACCTGCAATGTCAACCAGAAGCCGGTCGTATATGCGAAGCCCGGATGCCCCTCTTCCGCGGTGACGTGCGTGGCGAACCAGCCATAGTCTCGTACCTTGTCGACAAAGTTGGCCTCGCCGGCGTCAAGCATATCGGGCGGGGCATCGAGAGCGGTTCGCATGACGCCGGTCTGCCCGAGGCGATACTGTGCGTCAAAAGATCGCGATTGGGCCGGTCGCGGGATGACGGTCGCGGCTCGCCGAATACCGCAATCCGCTGCGCATCACGATGAGGCTGATCGAGCCGCATAATGTCGGTCCATGAAGACAAGCACCACGGCGTTACGCTAATCCGTCAGCCCATGCCGTTATCGCCAGCACAATCCTCAAAGCTGCTCCTGATCCTCGATCTGGACGAGACGCTGATCTATGCGACCGAGAAACCGCTGGACCGACCGGCTGACTTCTCGGTCTATGGCTATCACGTCTACCGCCGGCCTCATCTCGATGCCTTCCTGGCCGAGTGCGCGCGCCACTTCGACCTTGCCGTCTGGTCATCGGCGTCGGACGACTATGTCAGGGCGGTGGTGGATCGGATTTTCCCCGACCCGGCGGCGCTGCATTTCGTCTGGGGCCGGAGCAAGGCGACGCTGCGCCGCGTGTCTCCCTATGATGATGGCTATATGCTCGATCCCTGGGATCATCTTCACTACGTCAAGCCGCTTGCCAAGGTGAAGAAGCGCTGGCCGCTGCAACGCGTCCTGATCCTCGACGATACGCCGCAAAAGTGCGTGCGCAATTATGGCAATGCGATCTATCCGCGCGTGTTCGAGGGAGCGGAGGATGACACTGAGCTAAGCCTTCTTGCTCGCTATCTTCCCACCCTGAAGGATGAAGCGAACGTCCGCACGATCGAGAAGCGCCGATGGCGAGAGGGATTGTTGCCAGGGGCCGGGTCAGAGTCGGCATAAGGTCACAGGATTACGGTGACACGTGCAGGATTACAGTGACACGTGCAATAATCCCTTAATTATACAGCATGATGGCTGATGAGCCATTTCACGCGCCAAGGCCGTTTTAGAGGCAGCCCGGCATTGAAGGATGACAAAGCCCGGGTTTTCCACATAATCCACTGATCGTAGAACCGGTTGCGCCCTGCACCCCGCGGAAAGGTAACGCCGTGACATTCCTGAAGATCGCCACGGCACTCACGCTGTCGCTCACTGCCACCCAGGCCGTTGCCGCCGATCTCTGGCGCGCTCCGTCCGACGAGGGGCTCACCATCCTTTTCGACGGCGATCAACTCGGCAAGGCGGGCGATTTGACCACCGCGGTCTATTATATGGCTGGTCCGCTTGCTGAGCGGCGCTTCGCGGAGCTGCATGTCGAATTCAACTGTGCCGCCCGCCAGGTTCGGGTCACCTATGATTCAGACTTCAAGGCAACGAACGATACGATGTCGCCCGGTCGCGACAAATGGGAAAAGGCCGATGACGGCGCGACCGGCAAGGCATTGACCAATTTCGCCTGCGGTCCACGGGATGAATGGCCGCGTCTCGGCCGCAAGCAGTCCGAGCAGGATTGGCGGGCGGTCATGAAGCAACAGCCCGTGAAAAAGGATGCCGGCGAGACTTCCGCGCAATCCAGTGAAGCGCCACCGCGCTAGAGTTGCGGCGACGGTTTCCTTGACCCCGGGTTTGCCATGGCGGCGAACGCCTGGTCATCGATCGGCACGCCCCGTCCACCTGATCCACCGCCCTTGACCATGACGGCATTCGCGAACGCCCCCTGAGCTGCTACGAGACATGATGTCCGTTCGAACCTGGCTTGCCGATGTCGTCATCGTGAATGACGCTCCCGACATAGAGCGACCCGGCGGCGTGTTGATCTTCCGTAACGTCGATGATGCGCGATCCTATCTCGAGCATTGGGCGGATGAGCTGGAGATGCCTGTATTCTCCGCATCGGGTGAGAGGCTTGTCATGGTCGCCGACGAGCATGGCAATGTGACGGTCGACCGCCGCGAGCCTGATGATCGGGGTCAGGAGCTGATCACCGCTTGCCTGCGGCACAATGCCGAGGCGGTCCTTGCCGCTCGCCTTCATCGTTCCGGCAAGCGATGGCGGCGCGTTCATATCGGCGAGGCGGAAAGAGCGGGCGTGCTGCCGGAATCGATCGAAGGTCTTATCGCCTATATCGGCTTCACCATTTGACGCCCGTTGCCCGTTTCGTTCGACCATTCTGAAATTGCGGCGACAGCTTGCTTGACCCCTAAACTGATGGAGCGCGGCGACAATCCGGCGTTCCCGGAACGGGCCGAAGGTCGCGACGGCCTGCCGCGTTTCGCGAGCTTCCTGTCGCCCGGTACGGGGTCGGACAAGAGCCAAAGTGGAGGCTTATGTCGTTGCAGTATCACCATAAAACCGCAATTCTGGTACCCCGGCATTTGGTCTCGACAGGAGAAAATCATGAAGGGTCTCGGAACACGCGCAGCCATTCTGGCGGCGATATTGTATCAGCTCTCCGCCGGCGCCGCCTTGGCGCAAAGAGTGCAGGAGCCGACCATTTGCCTGGCCGATGCACGGAACTATTGCGCGGAATTCTATGCGCGCGACGGCTATAGTTCGGAAGGCGCCTGCTACTCCGAACAATATCATGCGTGTGCCGAGGGCGCGGAGGGGCAAGAGCCGAATTTCATTCCGCTGCCCGCGGGCGGTTACGTGACCTGCAACGGCCATCCCTGCTGAAATTGCCGGGCGGAGCGGTGCGCCGCTTCGCCCCGATTCCGGTCCATCCGATGCGACCCGGCGGCGCTCACCGCTCGCCGCCGTCCAGATCGCCCACGCATTGCAACTCGGGGTCGGTCTTCGCCATGCGCTTCAACTCACGCGCCCGGGCGGCAATGCCCGGAAACAGCGCGTCGGGCGCGACATGATAGGATGTGATCAGCCGCACCGCCCAGGCATAATGCCGCGCGCCAACCACGCAGCTATTGCTGCCGCCATCGCCTTCGCCCCAGACATTGCGCCACGCGGCCTTGCCGTCGCGCGTCAGGATCGACTGGAAGCCGCCGACCGCGCCGTCGCCCTCGACATAGGCGATCGCGCGCTGGCCGTCATGGACGACGCGGAACTGCTTGAAGGTGAAACGCAATTGCGGGTCGTCGTCACCACCGTGCAGCGTCTTGACGATCGCGGTGCGCTCCGCGCTGCCGGGCACGGGCGTATAGACCGGGTTCGGCCCGGCAACGGCCGGCGCGGCGGCCAGCGCCAGGGTTGCGGCGATCAGGCAGCGCGCCCCGCGCGTCATGCCCTCCGCCCTGGCGTCGCGACCGGCGGGGCGAGGGCATCGCCTATCGATGCGGATCGTGTCGAACCGGCGGCGGCGTGGCCGGCCCGACGGCAAGATGGCGTTCTGGATGCGGCAATCATGCCCCGCCCATAAGCGCGAACGCTCCCCGCCGCCACGGTTGGCGCAGGATCCATGCCGCGCCGGCGGCGTGGCGCAGGGCGCGCCATCCGGTGCGGTGTCTCACGGATGTTCTTGTTCTGTACGCACCTTTGCACTATAGGTCTCGCAAAGCTCCGGTCGCGGATTTCGCATCAAAATCCGGTGCCGCCCTGATTCAATGCGCCGCCCGCTTCTGGCAGCGTGCGTCCGGACGGAACGCCGTCCCCGCTCTTTCTCATGGCTGGCAGAACAATAATGCGACATTCGGCGGGACCATTTTCCCGTTACTCCCGCAACACGCGCGAAAAACTCCCGTGCGGATCCATCAAAACTCCCGCAGCTTTTCCCGCAGACTCCCGCAGAACCCTCAAAAAGCATTTTCCCCCGGAAACTCCCGCAACAACTCCCGCAGCTGCGGGAAAATGGGGCAGCGAAAACCGCCCGCCGACAAGTGGCGGCCTCGGGCCGGAATGCGCGCCGATCCGGCCCTCTCATCCCCGCCGATTCAACAGTTCGGGCTCGCCGCTAGACCCTCCCGCGACATGCCGGTTGCGTCCGCGCATGGGATTGCAGGAGCTATTGTGCAGGAACCATTTGATCATGATCCGTCGGCCGACCCGATCGAGCCAGTGGATTTGCCGCCGGCGGAAAACCACGCCCTCACACCGATCGAGGATCCGCTCGCCGATGACCGGGCGGACGCGGAGCCAGTCGAGCTTTCGCGGGACGACCTGTCGGATGAAGCGGTTGCGCCATCCGTGACGCCGGATGGCGGCGCGGCGCAGCGTCGCATCAGGATGCAGCTCTATTCGCGCATGATGACTGACCTGCAGGTCCTGACCGGCGATAAGCGCATGGCGACCGATACGGAGATCGACGAAGCGCTGACTCGTGCGGCGCGCGCTTTGGGCGTGTGGCGGCCGGTGACACAGGGGGCGGTCTGGCAAAGGCCGATGCCCGATCCGCTGAATGGCGAAATGGCGCCGCCGCGCCTGCAGGACGCAGCGGTGTTCAAGAGCGAAGAGCCTCGATCGGAATCGGCCATGTCCGGGCTGGATGTGGGGACGCCGGTCGACCAGGCCCAGTTCGATGCCGTGTTCGGCAATCCGCCACCCGTGCAGGCACTGGACTCCAGGGTCGATCAACCGTCGCCCGGCAATTCACAACCCGGACATGCCGCCAACATCTATGCTCAGTCGGCAAGATCGCCGGAGGATTATAAAAAGATCAGGCTGGGGCCGAAGGATACGGCTTACCAGAGGGACCTGATCCCGTTCGACAATGACATTATCGAAAATAATTTTCTCCCTTCCGGGCGTAAGAGGAAGGAGTTGGAAGTGTTGTTTAGAAATGGAAAAACGGATGAGATTATAAAACAGTATTTCCAGATAGAAAATACCCGAGATTTCGTCAGAGATAATCCTCTTCGTCGGGAGGCGCAAAAGAATCTGATGGAAGGTCTCAAGATACTGATCGGAACCAATGTCGGTCGAAGGCTGATCATGAACATGGCGTACAAGGGCGTGAAGCAAAAGATATTTCTCAGCCCAGTCGGGGAGACGCAGGCAATGTCAGGGGAAGGGAGTGCGATATTATTTAACTTCCGCCAGGTGGGAGAGGTCAAAGATCTTCCTGACAATGTTCCCGCAGTATACCGTTTCGCGATCGCGATCGCGCACGAACTTGGTCACTCTATTCTCGGTTATTCGGATCCAGCGAAGATGAAGGGGGCAAATCGTCCGAACATGAGCGAATTTCTGAAAATGTCCAAGCCAGATCAGAAGGTAATTATCGACACTTTGTTACCAAATACGATGGGTGACAGCGTAAAATACGTAGAAAATGCGTTGAGAAAAGAAATGAACATTATTCCAAGAAAATCATATCTTATGGATGGAGTGTGGAGACCGTTTTATGAGGCATATGAGCGTGGCAGGTAAGGTATTTTCGATTTATTGCGCAGGAATTTATTTAGAATCATGCAATAGTAATTAAATTCCAGCGGAAAAAAGCAGCCGGCGTGCTCAAATTTAGTGCCAGAAATTACATATGTTGATGAGAACATTTATCTGGATTTGCGAAAGCCGGGCTGGAATACCGCAAAAGACGCCAGTAATCAGGTCAAAAAAGGGAAGAGAAATATCATATATTCACGGAATAATGAGAGAAATATGAAAAACACAACGTGGCGATGAATGGCATAGGATCGCCGGAATGAGCTTATTACATGATAGACAGAAATTATGTAGCATTATGCGGCGATCATGCCAAAAATCTAAAGCAGTATTATCCAGAATATAACGGGGGTGCTTGAGAAGGCAGGCCGAATTGCGCCGTGTAATGTCGATCGATCTATACAAGTAGGCTCCGGCCCCGCTTTGTTGTCCATCTGAATTTGGGGCTTATCCAGGAAAATTGTGAATGATGTGGAGAGTACTGAGGAGGCAATATGAAATTCATTAAAATAATATATGGGGTTATTATATTTTTATCCGCCTCATCTGTCGTATCTTGTGCGGATTCATCCAAAATATCGGAACAAAAAATCGCGGAGGCTAATAGAAAATGCCCGATTTTATTCCAGTTCGATGAAAAACAATATCTGGATTTGAGAAAGCCGTGGAATGCGGCGGAGGATGCCAAGAATCATATCCGCAATGGAAAGAGGATGTTGATTGAAGTGCAAAGTGACCTTGAAGGGTTTACCTCTTTGCATGATTATAAATATTCCAAGCTTTGGACGAATATAAATAGAAATATCGAAGAGTATAAGCAAATATGTAATTTGGAGCTAACTGGTGTCGGGTCGGCAGTTGGGGTTATGTATCAAATAGCCCATAAAGACGAATATGTTTGTCGAGATCAGGTTGAAAATATGAAAATATACTCCGAGCAATATAATAATTATGTGTTGAATGACATCGCCAATGATCCGAAATGCCGCATCTTATTGCGCGAGTAACGTCGCCGACGCCGTTCTCGATACTCCCCGCCGGACGGCTGGCGCGGCGTCCGCGCCGCGACCCTGCTGCCGCCCGGGCGCGCAAACCGCTCGCGCCGGTTATTCGGATCCGGCACAGCCCGGCCACCTGTCGACATCCCGCGCAAGCCCCCTATTCCTCCCCGACGGAGCGTGACCATGGACCGTATCGAGGCGATGAAAGTGTTCATCGCGGCGCTTGAGGAGGGCAGTCTGGCCGGCGCGGGGCGGCGGCTCGGGCGGTCGCCGGCCGCGGTCAGCCGGGCGATTGCCTTTCTGGAGGCGCATGTCGGCGCGGAATTGCTCCATCGCACCACCCGGACGATGAAGCTCAGTGAGACGGGCGAGCGTTATGCCGCCGCGTGCCGGCGCGTCCTGGTCGATCTGGAAGAGGCCGATCTGTCCGCCGCGGGTGAGCGCGCCGCGCCGCGCGGGACGCTGACCATTACCGCGCCGCCGATCAGCGGCGAGGAAATCCTGCGCCCGATCGTCGATGCCTATCTCGCGGCCTTTCCCGCCGTCTCGGTCAATCTGGTGCTGCTCGACCGCCATGCCAATCTGGTCGAGGAGGGCATCGACATCGCGCTGCGTGTTGGCGAACTGCCGGATTCGTCGCTCGTCGCGATCCGCGTCGGCGGTGACGTGAAGCGGGTGATCGTCGCGTCGCCGCGCTATCTCGCCGAACATCCTCGCATCGTCGAACCGGGCGACCTGGCCCGGCACCGCATCGTCACCACCACCCATTTCGGCCATGACAATTGGGTCTTTCCGCCGGCGCCGGGTTCCTCGATCGCCCGATCGGTCCATTTCAAGCCGCGCCTGCTGGTCAACAGCGTCCGGGCCGCGCTGGCCTCGGCGGTCGATGGGCATGGCGTGACCCGGCTCTATACCTATCACGTCGCGGAGCGCGTGCTCGACGGCGCGTTGCGCATCGTGCTGCGCGATGCCGAATTCCCGCCGCTGCCGGTGCATCTCGTCTTGCCCAATGGCCGCAACCTGATTCCGAAGGTGCGTGCGTTCGTCGATTTCGCCGCACCCCGGCTCCGCGCCGAATTCGCCAGGCTGTCGGCCGAGGCCAGCGCCTTCCACGGTTAGGCATGATGCCATTCTTCCGATTCACGGAAGAGTGATCTGCGCATGTCGAATATTCTGCCGATGTCCGGTCGAGCCTAGATGAGAGTCACCGGCCCGAAAGGCCAGCCGATGGCAACCACGCCACCGGATCATCATCGAGGCAGATCATGAGCAACCAACAGAAAACAGTCATCGTCACCGGCGCATCGCAAGGGATCGGCGCGGCGGTGGTCAAGGCCTATCGCGACCGCGATTACCGTGTCGTGGCGACGTCGCGGTCGATCAGGCAGGGCAATGACCCCGACATCCTCGCCGTCGCGGGCGACATTGGTGATCCCGCCACCGCCGATCGCGTCGTCGCCGAAGCCATGTCGCGCTTCGGGCGCATCGACACATTGGTCAACAGCGCCGGCATTTTCCTCGCCAGGCCATTCACCGATTACACGCTCGACGATTTCAACGCGGCGATCGCGACCAACGTCGCCGGCGTGTTCCACATCTCGCAGCGCGTCGTCGCCGAAATGCTCAAGCAGGAGGCCGGGCACATCGTCAACATCACCACCAGCCTGACCGATCAGGCGATCGCCGGTGTTCCCACCGTGCTGGCCAATCTGACCAAGGGCGGCCTCAACTCGGCGACCAAGGCGCTGGCGATCGAATATGCCACGCGCGGCATCCGCGTGAACGCCGTCTCGCCCGGCGTGATCAAGACCCCGATGCACGCACCGGAGACGCATGAATTCCTCGCCGGCCTCCACCCGGTCAAGCGCATGGGCGAAATCCGCGATATCGTCGAGGCGATCCTCTATCTCGAATCCGCCGCTTTCGTGACCGGCGAGATTCTCCATGTCGATGGCGGGCAGAGCGCCGGTCATTGATCCGCCAGGAAGGAGCAAGTCATGCCCATCGTCACCATCCAGGTCACGCGCGAGGGGTCCGCCCCGGGCCGCGATGCCATCACCGCCGAAGAGAAAGCGCGATTGATCGCAGGCGTCAGCGCGCTGCTGCTCGATGTGCTGCACAAACCGCTGGAATCGACGTTCGTCGTCATCGAGGAGGTCGCGACCGAGAATTGGGGCTGGGGTGGCATGCCGGCGCTGGAATACCGCAGAAAGCGGGCGGCCGGCGGCACCTGATCGGAGCGGAGGCCGCTGGTGAGCCGGTGGCCTCCGGGAGCGATTCAACGCTGCCGCGGAAGATGGCAGTGCGGGAACGGTCGGGCGGCCAGACCCGTGTTTGTCAGTCGCGGCCTGATATGACAGTCTCACTCAATGATGCGGTACGCGCCATTCTTCTTTCTCTTGGCGTGCGTCGGGCAGCCTGCGGTGGCGTCGGACCTTCCGGGGCCGTCGGACATCGCAGGCGCATATGTACCGGACTGTGTTCCGTCGGATGAGTGCGACTGGGCGACAAGGGTCATCCCGCTCGGCAGCATCACATCGGTGATCTGCCGTCGTTCCGGTGACGGCATTGCTCGATGCCGGTTTTCGTTCAACGATCGGCGGTGTCGGGCCGCTTTCGTTGCCCGGCCTCGGGACGGACAATTAACCTGGTCCTTGGCGCCGGGCTCCGCGGGAGACCCGGACCGCCCGCAGTTTCGGTGCCGGTCTTCCCGGTCGCGATGACGTCGCTGTCGGTGTGACTGGAGGGTGCTGTCAGGATTGCCCGGCAAATCCGGGTTAAGGTAATGAGGGCAAGGGAGGGCGGATCATGGGTGCGGCAATCGATCTTCTGATAATGGCGGCGTGCGTCGCATTTCCCTTCATCGCCATGCCGCTGATGTGGCGACGCATGAAGCGGGTGCGCAGCCAGGCCTATGACAATAGTGGGCCCGTGACGCATCAGCCGTCATGGCAGGAACCGATCCGCTCCGAAAACGGCCTCGACCTCGGTCGCGCCAACAGCCCGAATGACGATCTGATCGGACTTGGCGACAAGGCGACCCAATCCCGCTGGCCGCTCGATAATCAGTAGGAACGAATGGCTGCGAAACATCCTGGCGGTGCATCGCAGCCGGGCTCAATTGCGACATCGCCCTTTTCCATGTCAGGCGGCGGAGATGATTCGCATATCCGACACAGCCAGGACTGAGCGGCTCTATTGCAGGGCGCTGAAGATCGCCGCGGGCGGCACACCCGGTCTCTGGTTGCCGATCATGCAGCATCTGGCGTTTCGCGGGAATATCGACGCCATGCGCGAGCTGGCAAACTGGTATTCACGCTCCCATCGCGTCGAGGCTCTCGGTGCTGCGGGCGATTATTCCAGCGCCGCCGGGCTTTATCGTCGCGCCTGGCGCCGGGGCGATGCCTATGCCGCGCAGCATCTCGCCATGAGCTGCTTCAATCGCGGCGACCTGCAGGGCTATCGTCGCTGGATGGGTCGCGCTGCGCAGGCGGGCGACACCGATGCCCGGCGCGAGGCGCGGCGCTTCGAGACCCGGCTGCCCCATGCAAACGCGCGCAAGATCGGCCGGCTCAGGCCGTTCGCCCGGCGTGATCAGCTCGGATAGGCGTGCGCGTCATTCGCGGTTCCCGTTGCGATTCTCGGTAACGCCATTCCGGGCTTCCCCGCTGCGGTTTTCATGCCACAACCCGGCCATGACTACAGTCGATGATCAACCAGAAGATAGCGCCCCCGGATGGGATGCGATCACCGCCGCCTTCGCGCCGCTCTATCCGGGACAGGAGCCCAGGCACGTCGGCTCGGTCATACCATGGATGCTCAATGGCAAGGATCCGCTCGACGGCATCAGTGCCTGGAAGCGTCTCGACCCGGTGCCGCACTGGCATTTCGTCAGCTATGGCCTGTCCGAACTCTACGACAAGGCGTCCGATGATCCGCAAATCAGTGGTTTCGGCCTTGAACTGACCTTCCGCCTTGCTTGCGATCCCGGCGAGACCGACCCGCCCTCCTGGGTGTTCAGCCTGCTTCAGAACCTCGCCCGCTATATCTTTCAGAGCGGCAATGTCTTCGATGACGGGCATTGGATGAACCTCAACGGTCCCATTGCGTTGGGGAGCGATACGCTGATCGGCTCGCTTGCCTTCGTCTTCGATCCGGAAGTCCCGCCGATCGACACGCCGCATGGCCGGGTCGCCTTCATGCAGCTCGTCGGGCTGACCGTGGATGAAGAGGCGGCTGGAAAGCGCTGGAATGCGCGCAAGATGCTCGACACGCTGCTGCCGCATATGCCGCTCTGGATCACCGATATATCCCGTTCGTCGTTGCTCGACCGCCCCGCTATCCGTGCCGCGCTCGACGCCGGGTCGGCGCGCGACGGCTCCTCGACCGGCATGCTGTTCAACGACGCGCTTGACTGGTCGCGGCAAAGCCGGTTGCTGCGCCCGGACATCACCACGATCACCGTCGGCGCCGGGCATGTCGAGGCGATCCTCGCCTTGCTGCGGCTTCGTTTGCCGTTCGGCAACGAACTGCACCTGAGGGGGGCTGAAAAGCGCATCCTGGTCGGACCAGGTGGTGTGAACGCCGTGGCGGCGGAGAATGAGCAACTTCGCCTGACTCTCACCAACGCGACGTTGGAGGCGCTCGCCGCAACGCTTCACCCGCGCGCCGGCAGCTATTCCGTGCCGGGTCTCGACACGGTGCGCTGGGACGTCCGCCAGACCCTGATCAAGGATGCCGATGGCAAGGTGGTCAAGACCATCGGCTAGCAGATGCCGGGCCGGCGAAGCTGCGGCTATTGCGACCCGGCGCTGGCGCTGGCGGGCAAGCGGCGCGCGATCCAGTCGACGATCATCCGGCCTTCTGGTTCGTCGACTCCCGCCGACAGGAAGATCCTGCTTGCGCCATAATCGAACTTCACCGCGCCGATGCGGGGCCGCCAGAAGATTGGCCATTGCAACTGCGATGCCATCTGGAAAGGGCCGACGACTGGGTCGTGGCTGGCCAGATGGTGGATCGCATCACCGCGATAGCGCCAAGTGCGGCGCACGCGACCCACACCGCTGCTTACTTCCAGGTCCCGATTGACCACCCGAATGACCTCGCTGCCGCCGATCTGCCCCGCGACCGTCAACGCGGCGAATAGCCAGCCGATCGCCCAGCCACAGAGCCAGAAGACCAGGAACGGTTCGAAATGCCGCGCGAGTTCGGACATCGCGGCAATGCCGCCGATCGTCCAGAGGATCAGCCAGACCGCGATGAACACCAGCGCGTACCATTGCCGCCGCACCGGCACGCGGATCTGCTCCACGCCGTCGATACGTTCGACGCTGTGGCGCGCCGTGCTTGGTTCGACATATCGATTGGCCATCCGCTTTCCCCCGCTCCGGCATAGCCTGCACCTGCGCAAGCGCATGATCAACCGTGGCGATTGCCGATCTTGCTCGATTCAGTTCCGATCCCTGATCCTGCAGTATCGGCATGGAACGATGGCCGAACGGCCGCCGCTCCCGCTCTTTCGCATTGTTATAAATGTCAGGGAGGCGGTCTGATCTGTTTTTCTCCCGAAAACAGGAATGGGCCACCTGTTTTCGCACCTGTTATTCACCTGTTGCGCAATAACAGGTGAGGTGCCGTCAAGGCGCTGAAAATGGGCGTGAATTTCGCGCCGAATAGCCAGTTTTTCCGGTCGAAAAAATGACGACGATTAACAGGCCGGAACAGGTGGCGCCGAACTGGTCGAACGCGACGTCACCGTCATGACCAGATCATCTGAATCGCTAACGCAACGAATTCGCCGCTCGTGCATTACCCCTGCACCCAAGAGGAGAGAAGCAATGCGCGCACTCACGATCGGTCTTGTCGCCGCCGCGACCATGGTCACCGGCTGTGTCGGTCCCGACGATGGCCGTCCCGATGGCCGTTACAGCGACTATAGCCGCTATGACTACAACCGTCCCGACCCATCCTATAATGGCTATGATGCCGGGCGCTATTATCGCGAGGACAATCGCCGCTATCGCGAGCGCCGCCTGAGCAACAATGACCGCGTCTATCGCGGCCAGGATGGTCGTTATTATTGCCGTCGCAATGACGGCACCACCGGCCTGATCGTTGGCGGCATCGCCGGCGGCGTGCTCGGCAGCCTCATTGCCCCCGGCGGTTCTGGCGTGCTCGGCGCTCTGCTTGGCGGGGCCGGCGGTGCGGTCGCCGGCAAGGCGATCGACAAGAACGACGCGCGCTGCCGCTGATCGGTCGCTCGCCGCGTTTTGATCCCTCGCCCTGTCCCGTAACATTGCGGGACAGGGTTCGCGGGGGCGTGGTAATGACCGATCTTCCGGTGACGCCGGCTCTGGTGCGGTGGTATCGCAAACCGCGAGCCAGCTTCCGTTTTGTGCGCTCGCGAGAGAGTTGTTTGTAGCGGCGCTAGGATCTAACCCGTCTTTGCCTTCCGCCCGAGCAGCTTCGCCAGCATCCGCTTGAGTACGACCAGCGCGGCTACCGAGGCCCCCAGGATTCCCAGTGCGATCACGACCGCCGCAATCGGGTTGGCCAGCGCGAGCACCAGCAGCCCGCCGGTTGCGACATCCTCGCCGGTCGACACGACGATGTTGCTTACCGGTTCGGGGCTGGCATTGACCACCGCGCGTGTGCCCGCCTTGGCGCTGTGCGTCAGCAGCGAGGCGCTCCCGCCAAGCAGCACCGCGATCACTTGCCATTCGGGCCGGCTCGGATCGACGATCGCAAGCGCGAGCAGCGCGCCGCCGACTGGGCGGACCAAGGTGTGGACCGCGTCCCATGCGCTGTCGATCCACATCACCTTGTCGGCGGCGAATTCGATCACCGCGAGCAGGCCGGCGACGCCCAGCACCCAGGGATTGGCCAGCACGTCGAGCTGCATCAGATGATCGGGTAACGGCACCCATCCGGTGCGCATCGCCACCCCGACCGCGAACACGCACAGATATAGCCGCCATCCGGCCAGCAGGCTGACGCTCGCCGCGACGCCGAGGATCTCGACGATGCTCATACCGGGCTCATGCTGGGCTCATGCCGTGGCCGCCTTGCGTGCGATCTGCCGGTCGACCCGGCGCAGGAACAGGCGCTGCCAGATCGGGATGGTCAGCAACCCCATCTGGCTGAAGCGCGGGTCGATGAACGCGATCAGCAGCGCGCACAGCGCCCCGAAGATCACTGTCCCGCTCCGCGCGCGGACATAGGCGATCATGTCGGGTGAGACATCCGTGGCGACGACGGGCGCGGAGGTGACGATGAACATCAGCCGCCGATTGAGCACGCCCGTGAGCAGCAGCGTCGCGGCATAAAGTGCGGAAGGCACCAGCGAGCCGCTATTGGCGCTCATGAACGCGGTGGCGAAGGGCAGGAACACGATGGTGCACAATACCATCAGATTCGCGCCGACCAGCCGTTCCGAATAATGCGCCGCCAGCCCGAACATGCGATGATGCGCGGCCCAGAACGCGCCGATCACGAAGAAGCTGACGACGAAACCGAAGAAGTTCGGCATCAGATGCCTCAGCGCATGGAGATAGGCCTGGTCGGGCGATCCCAGCGGCAAAGCGGGGACATGCACCTCGATGATCAGCAAGGTGATGGCGATCGCGAATACCGCGTCGGAAAAGAAGATCATCCGTTCGAGCGAATGCTCGGGCCCGCTCGGCCTGTCACCCTTAGCGCGTGTCGTCATATTCTGGCGTGCTCCCCTTGCCCTTGGGACAGCTTAGCCGGGGTGCAAGCGGCAAGCTAGGGTCCAGACCCTAGGGTCTGGAGGGGGGCGCTCTTGCCCTCAATTCGGCGTAATGCGGCGGGCCGTGACAATCATCCGCTGGCAAGCCGCGTCAAACTTGCTAGAGGCTGAAAGCTTATATGGCCGAGACCGAATCCCCTTCCGTCACTTTCCGCCTGCGCCGCGATGTCGATGGTGTTCGCGGATTTCTCGGGCGGACCTGGGCACGCTGGTGGGTGAAGGCGCTTGCCGTGCTTGCCGGGCTGGCGATGATCGGCATCTTCCTGATCTGGCTGCTGATCGCGCGCGACTTGCCGTCGGTCGAGAATCTGCGCGCTTATGAGCCGCCCTTGCCGACCAATGTGCGCGGCATCGATGGTACACCGATCCACAGCTATGCGCGCGAACGCCGCGTCGAGCTGAGCTATGACGAATATCCGCCGCTGCTGGTGCGTGCGTTTCTCGCGGCAGAGGACAAGACCTTCTTCGAGCACCACGGCGTCGATTATCCGGGCATCGCCTCGGCGATCCTGATCAATCTGCGCAATTCGGGCCGCCCGGTCGGCGCTTCGACCATCACGCAGCAAGTCGCCAAGAACCTGCTGATCGGCAATGAGGTCAGCTATCTGCGCAAGGCGAAGGAAGCGATTCTCGCCTATCGCATTGAAGATACGCTGACCAAGCAGCAGATCCTGGAGCTTTATCTCAACCAGATATTCCTCGGCCGGAACGCCTATGGCGTCGCCGCGGCGAGCCACGCCTATTTCGACAAGGATCTGGATGAGCTCAGTCTGCCGCAGCTCGCCTATCTCGCGATCCTGCCCAAGGGGCCGGCCAATTACGATCCCGACCGCAGTACCGCCAAGGCGCTGAAGCGGCGTAATTTCGTGTTGAGCGAAATGCAGCGCAACGATTTCATTACGCCGGCGCAATATCAGGATGCGATCACTCAGCCGATCGGCTCGGTCGCGCGGCAGAAGCCGAAGTTCGAGCGCGTCAGCGGTTATTTCGTCGAAGAGGTCCGGCGCGAACTGATCGACAAGTTCGGTGAGGCGGCGGATGGCGGGCGCAATCCGTTCAGCGTCTATGCCGGCGGCCTGTGGGTGCGTACCTCGCTCGACAACAAATTGCAGAGCTATGCTCAGGACGCGTTGCGCGACGGGCTGTTGCGCTATGATCGCGGGCGCGGCTGGAACGGACCGATCCGCCATGTCGACTTTGCCGACGATGCGTGGCTGCCGGCGCTGCTCAACACCAATATCGGCCTCGACTATGCCGACTGGACCGCGGCGATCGTGACCTCGGTCAGCGGAGACAGCGCCGGCCTCGGCTTCGCCAATGGCAGGACCGGCTCCTTGCCGCGCTGGGGTGCGCAAATGCCGGTGCGCGGCGAAGGCGGCACCGCCTTTGCCGCGCTGAAGGTCGGCGACATCGTTGCCGTTGCGCCCGAAGGCGATAGCTTCGCGTTGCGGGCGATCCCCAAAATCTCGGGCGGCATGGTGATCATGGAGCCATCGACCGGACGTGTGCTGGCGATGCAGGGCGGGTTTGATTCGCGGCTGCAATCCTTCAACCGCGCGACTCAGGCGATGCGTCAGCCGGGCTCGACGATCAAACCGATCGTCTACTCCGCCGCGCTCGAACACGGCATGACCCCGGCCTCGATCATCGTCGACGGGCCGTTCTGCGTCTATCAGGGCGGGCGGCTGGGGCAGAAATGCTTCCGCAATTTCGGCGGCGGCGCCGGGTCGGGGCCACACACCATGCGCTGGGGCATCGAACAGTCGCGCAACCTGATGACGGTGCGCGCGGCGGCGACCACCGGCATGGACAAGGTGGTCGGGCTGATGGATCAGATGGGCGTGGGCAAATATCCGCCCTATCTCGCCTTTGCATTGGGTGCGGGTGAGACCACCGTGATGCGCATGGTCAATGCCTATTCGATCCTGGAGAACCAGGGGCGGGCGCATTCGGCTACCCTGATCGACTTTGTGCAGGACCGTCACGGCAAGGTGATCTGGCCGGCGAACTGGCGTGCTTGCGACCGCTGCAACGCGCCCGACTGGAACGGCAAGGCGATGCCGCGCCCGGTCATTCGCGGCAAGCAGGTGCTCGATGCGATGACCGCCTATCAGATGGTGCATATCACCGAAGGCGTGATTCAGCGCGGCACCGCGACGACGCTGCGCGATCTCGACCGGCCGATCTTCGGCAAGACCGGCACCTCGTCCGGCCCGACCGATGTGTGGTTCATCGGCGGCACGCCGCAGATCATCGGTGGCCTTTATATCGGCTTCGACAAGCCGACCAGCATGGGCGGCTATGCGCAGGGCGGCACGCTCGCCGCGCCGATCTTCAAGCAATTCGCGCTGAAGGCCTATGACGGGATGGAGAAGCTGCCGTTCCGCGCACCCGCCGGCATCCGCATGGTGCGCATTGACCGTGCCTCGGGCAAGCCGGTGTTCGGCGGCTGGCCGGGCACCGATCCCAAGGCGGGGATGATCTGGGAAGCGTTCAAGCCGGAGAGCGAGCCGCGCCGTTCGATCAAACGCGCATCGCCGGAAGAACTCGCCGCGCAGGCTCAGGCGGCGGCGGTCAAGGCCCGCGCCGCACAGGCCGAACAGCGCAGCGATCAGCGCCGGGATACCGATTTCTTGCAAAGGGAAGGCGGAATCTACTAGTCCGCCCCGTCTGTATTATAGTGCGCCCGCACTGTATCACCCCATTATGCCCCGGCAGTTCCGGGGCCAATATATGACCCGGAGTACTCCCGATGCGCGCTGAAGCGCAGGCCCATGTCGACACCATCAACGAGGCGCTGGCGCTGTTACGCCGGTTCCTCGATTGGGACCGTGCACTCCGCCGTCTCGACGAACTCAACGCGCGGGTCGAGGACCAGGCGCTGTGGAGCGACCCCAAGGCAGCCCAGGACGTGATGCGCGAGCGCCGCCGCCTCGAAGAGGCGATCAACGCGACGCGCGCGATCGAGAGCGAACTGGCCGACACGTCCGAGCTGATCGAAATGGCCGAGGCCGAGGGCGATACAGAGATGGAGAGCGAAGGCGTCACTGCGCTCGCCGAACTCGCCGCACGTGCTGACCGCGACAAGGTCAAGGCGCTGCTTGCCGGAGAGGCCGATGCCAACGACACCTATATCGAAGTCAATGCCGGTGCCGGCGGGACCGAGAGCCAGGATTGGGCCGGCATGCTCAGCCGGATGTATTCGCGCTGGGGCGAACGTCATGGGCTGAAGGTCGAGCTGATCGACCAGCATTCGGGCGAACAGGCCGGGATCAAGTCGGCGACGCTCCTGCTCAAGGGCGAGAATGCCTATGGCTATGCCAAGACCGAGAGCGGCGTGCACCGGCTGGTGCGCATCAGCCCGTATGACAGCGCCGCGCGCCGCCACACCAGTTTCGCCAGCGTGTGGGTCTATCCGGTGGTCGACGACAATATCGACATCGAGGTGAACGAGAGCGAGCTGCGCATCGACACCTATCGCGCGTCGGGTGCGGGCGGGCAGCACATCAACACCACCGATTCGGCGGTGCGCATCACCCACATCCCGACCAACATCGTCGTTCAGTGCCAGAACCAGCGGTCGCAGCACAAGAACAAGGCCGAGGCGATGAACCAGCTCAAGGCGCGGCTCTATGAGCGTGAATTGCAGGCGCGCGAGGCGGTGGCCAATGCGGAGAATGCGGCAAAGACCGATATCGGCTGGGGCCACCAGATCCGCTCCTACGTCCTGCAGCCCTATCAGCTGGTCAAGGATCTGCGCACCGGGGTGACCTCGACCAGCCCGTCCGACGTGCTCGACGGTGATCTCGACGCGTTCATGGCAGCGGCGCTGTCGCAGCGCGTGACCGGCGAGGCGGTCGAGGTGGAGGACGTGGACTGATGCGTCCGATCGCCGCCCTGCGTGCGAAGCGAGCGATGCTGCTGGCGGGATTCGTCGGCCTGGCTTTGCTTGGCGCCTGCGAACCCGGCCCGCCGCGCGTCAAGAAACCGATCGATACGGCCGGGCCATTCCCCGCTGCCGACCGCCCCGTCGCGCATATCGTCTCGTCACGCTGGTCGACCGAGGAAGCGCGCGACCGGCTCAACGAGGCAAGCGAAGTGATGGACAAATCGGGTATCAAGCCCGGCATGACCGTTGCTGATATTGGCGCTGGCGAGGGTTATTACACCATTCGCCTGGCGCAGCGCGTCGGCAAGGACGGCCGCGTGCTGGCTGAGGATATCGTCGCTGCAGTGCGTGATGGTTTGGCTGAACGCGTCGCGCGTGAGCGCCTCGATAATGTCAGCGTGCGGCTGGGCGATGCGGATAACCCCAAGCTGCCCGACAACAGCTTCGACCGCATCCTCATGGTGCATATGTATCATGAGATCGAGGAGCCGTACGAGTTCCTGTGGCGCATGCGTCCGTCGCTGCGCCCCGGCGGCGAGGTGGTGGTGGTCGATGCCAAGCGCCGCACCCAGGATCATGGCACCCCGCCAAGCTTGCTGAAGTGCGAATTCGCCGCGATCGGCTACACGTTGGTCGAGATGCACGACATGCCCTCGGCCGGCGGCTATCTCGCCGTGTTCCGCGCTCAGGGCCTGCGCCCCGAGCCTGAGGCGATCAAGCCGTGCGTTACGGTTTCATCGCCTCCTCCCGCCACGCCGGCGGCAACGAACTGATGCAGCCCTATCTTGATCTGATGCAGCGTGTGCTCGACCATGGTGCCGAGCAGATGGACCGCACCGGCACCGGCACGTTGTCGGTGTTCGGGCATCAGATGCGCTTCGATCTGGCCAGGGGCTTTCCGGTCCTGACCACCAAGAAGCTGCATTTGCGCTCGATCATCGTCGAGCTGCTGTGGTTCCTGCGCGGCGACACCAATGTGCAATGGCTGCGCGACCGCAAGGTCAGCATCTGGGACGAATGGGCCAATGAAGATGGCGACCTCGGCCCGGTCTATGGCAAGCAATGGCGCGACTGGGAAACGGCCGATGGCCGCCATATCGACCAGATCGCCGAACTGATCGCGCTGATCAAGCGCGACCCGGGATCGCGCCGCCAGATTGTCACCGCGTGGAATCCCGGCGACCTGCATGCGATGGCGCTGAGCCCGTGCCATTGTCTGGTCCAGACCTATGTCGCCAATGGCAAGCTGTCGCTGCAACTCTATCAGCGCAGCGCCGACATCTTCCTCGGCGTGCCGTTCAACATCGCCAGCTATGCGCTGCTCACCCATATGCTGGCGCAGCAATGCGGGCTGGAGGTCGGCGAGTTCATCTGGACCGGCGGCGATTGCCACCTTTATTCCAACCATCTGGAGCAAGCGCGCGAGCAATTGAGCCGCACGCCGGGCGTGCTGCCGACGCTCGAAATCCTGCGCAAGCCTGCCGCGATCGATGCTTATGAATATGAGGATTTCGCCCTGATCGGTTATGAGGCGCAGGCTCATATCAAGGCGCCGGTGGCGGTTTGATCACGCTCCATCTCGCGCGCGCCGATAATGGCGTGATCGGCCGCGACGGCAAACTGCCCTGGCATCTTCCCGCTGACCTGAAGCGCTTCAAGGCGCAGACCATGGGTAAGCCGATGGTGATGGGCCGCAAGACCTTCGAAAGCTTCCCCAGCCCTTTGCCGGGCCGCCGTCATATCGTGCTGACACGCGATCGCAACTGGTCGGCGGCGGGTGCCGAGGTCGCGTATACCCCGGACGAAGCGCTCGCACTGGCTGGAGCGGGCGATGTGGCGGTGATCGGCGGCGCGGAAGTATTCGCGCTGTTTGTCGATCGCGCTGACCGGGTCGAATTGACCGAAGTACATCTCTCGCCCGAGGGCGATGCCACTGTCCCTGCCTTTACCGGCTGGCGGGAGAGTGCGCGCGAGGATCACCTCGCGGAGGGCGAGCGGCCAGCATATGGCTTCGTGACGCTCGAACGGCGCTGACCTTTGATTGTTGCGGTTCCCCGGTGGGCGGGGAGCGGATGTGCCGACTTGTCCCCGAGGCCACCCTCCCGCATACCCTTGGCGAGAGAATCTCGGCACGGTGAATGCCGGAACGGGTCCGGCATGACGGACCGGGCTTTGGGTGGGATGCGGCAATGAAGAAATGGCTCTGGGGCATCCTGGCCCTGATCGTTCTGGGTGCAATCGCCTTTTTCGTCTTCGCTCCCGGGGTCGTCGAGCGATCCATGAACAAGGTCGAACCGGTCGCGCTGAAGATCAGTCCCGCGGCGCGCGCGCTGCATGCGCGGCTGCAGGTCGCCGATATGCACGCCGATACATTGCTGTGGAAGCGCAGCCTGTTGACGCGCTCGGCACGGGGGCAAGTGGATCTGCCGCGACTGGTCGAGGGCAATGTCGCGCTGCAGGTCTTCTCCTCGGTGACCAAGACGCCGAAGGGGCAGAATTACGACGCCAATTCCGCGGCGACCGATAATATCACTTCGCTGGTGATTGCTGACCTGCAGCCTTTGCGGACCTGGAATTCGCTGCTCCAGCGCTCGCTCTGGCATGCGACCAAGCTCAACCGCTATGCCGCCGCCTCGAATGGCCAGCTGCGCGTGATCCGCACCGCTGCCGATCTCGATGCGCTGCTCGCGGCGCGGGCAGGGGGTGCGAAAGTCGTCGGCGGGATGCTCTCGATCGAGGGATTGCAGGATCTGGAAGGCAGGATCGGCAATCTCGATGTGCTTTATGGCGCGGGCTTCCGCATGGCGGGCATGGCGCATTTCTTCGACAATGATGTCGCGGGGTCGATGCATGGCGAGAAGAAGGGCGGACTGACCCCGCTCGGTCGCCAGGTCATCGCGCGAATGGAAAAGCTCGGCATGATCGTCGATGTGGCGCATGCCAGCCATGAGACGGTCGCCGAGATCCTCAAGCTCGCCCGGCGCCCGGTGGTGTCGAGCCATGGCGGTGTGCAGGCGACCTGCAAGGTCAATCGCAACCTGACCGATGCCGAGATCAAGGGCATTGCCGCGACCGGCGGCGTGATCGGTATCGGCTATTGGGATGCGGCGATCTGCGGCACCAATCCGAAGCAGGTGGCACTGGCGATCGCGCATGTCCGAGATGTGGTTGGGGTCGACCATGTCGGGCTGGGGTCGGATTTCGACGGGGCGGTGACGACCGGTTTTGATGTCAGCCAGCTGGTCGGGGTGACCCAGGCGCTGCTGGATCAGGGCTTTACGCCGGAAGAGATCGGCAAGGTGATGGGCGGCAATGTGCTCAGGGTATTGCGTGCGGGGATCGTGCCTGCTCCTTAGATCTCCCCTTCAGGGGCGGCGACTGAGAAGAAGGGCTTTCGCCTCTCGCTGCGCGCCCCTATAGCCCGCGTCATGCAGCGGCTGGACGGCAGCGCAACAATCCCGCCCGAACTCCGTGGCGGCATCGTCGCGCTCGGCAATTTCGATGGATTTCACCGCGGGCACCAGGCGGTGGTCGGTGCTGCGGTGGCGATGGCGAAAGCGCAGGGGCGACCCGCTTTGGTCGCGACCTTCGATCCGCATCCGGTGCGCTATTTCCGTTCCGACGCCGCGCCCTTTCGCCTGACCACGCTCGATCAGCGCGAACGGCTGTTCGGCGCGGCCGGCGCGGATGCGATGGTCGTGTTCCGCTTCGATGCGACGCTCGCCGCGCTGACCGCGGCACAGTTCGTCACCGAGCGGCTGTGCGGCAATCTTGGCGTCGGTGGCGTGGTGACGGGCGAGGACTTCACCTTCGGCAAGAACAAGGGCGGCGACGTGCATGTGCTGGCCGGGTTCGGCCGCCGCGACGGCTTTGCGGTCGAGACGGTCGGCGCGGTGGCGGATCACGGTGAAATCGTGTCGTCGAGCCGAATCCGCGAATTGCTGGTGGCGGGCGACCCGCGCGGTGCTGCGGCGCTGCTGACCCGGCCGTTCGCGATCCAGGGCAATGTCCAGCATGGCGACAAGCTCGGCCGTACGATCGGCTATCCGACCGCCAATGTCGACATGGGCAATTATCTGCGCCCGGCTTACGGCATCTATGCGGTGCGCGGGAGGCTGCCCGATGGCCGCGTGCTGAATGGTGCGGCGAATCTCGGCATCCGCCCGACCTTCGATCCGCCCAAGGAATTGCTCGAGCCCTATTTCTTCGACTTTTCCGGCGACCTGTACGGCCAGTGCATCGAGGTCGAGCTGATCGAGTATCTGCGGCCTGAAGCGAAGTTCGACTCGCTCGACGCGCTGACCGCGCAAATGGCGGCGGATTGCGAACGGGCCCGAGCGATATTGTCGTCCTAGTTCCTCGGTGAAGACCGGGGAACTGTTTGTGTCCGGCGAAACGCTCGTCTAATGCCCGAGCACTTATGACCGACACGCCTTCCGACACCGCACGCGACTATCGCGATACCGTCTTCCTGCCGAAGACCGACTTTCCCATGAAGGCGGGCCTCGCCGCCAGGGAACCGGCGATTCTGGAGCGGTGGGAGAAGCTCGGCCTGTACGACCGGCTGCGCGAGCAGCGCGCCGGGCGTGAGCGCTTCATCCTGCATGACGGCCCGCCCTACGCCAATGGCGACATCCATATGGGCCATGCGATGAACAAGGTGCTGAAGGACATCATCGTCCGCAGCCAAACCTTGCTCGGTAAGGATGCGCCCTATGTGCCCGGCTGGGATTGCCACGGCCTGCCGATCGAATGGAAGGTCGAGGAAGCGTACCGCGCCAAGAAGCTCGACAAGGACCAGGTGCCGGTCGCGCAGTTCCGCGCCGAATGCCGCGCCTATGCCGAGAAATGGGTCGCGGTGCAGCGCGCGCAGTTCGAGCGGCTCGGCGTGATGGGCGACTGGGAAGACCCGTATCTGACCATGAAGTTCGATGCCGAGGCGGCGATCGTCGGCGAATTGCTGAAGTTCGCCGAGAGCGGCCAGCTCTATCGCGGCGCCAAGCCAGTGATGTGGTCGCCGGTCGAAAAGACCGCGCTGGCCGAGGCCGAGGTCGAATATGAGGATGTCGTGTCGACTCAGATCGACGTGGCGTTCGAGATCGTGGAGGCGCCGGGCGCGCCCGAACTGGTCGGCGCGCACGCGGTGATCTGGACGACCACGCCCTGGACGATCCCGGTCAACCAGGCGCTGAGCTACGGGCCTGAGATCGAATATGTTCTGGTGCCAACATCTAAGGGCAACTTTTTAGTCGCAGAGCAACTAGTTAACGCGTTTATCGGCCGCTATGAACGGGGCGATTCCAACCAAGTCGAAAGTGTCGATTATGGCTTAGGTGGCGGCCCGGTGAAGAAATGGCTGGGCTCGCAACTAGCCGGCGCCGTCGCCCGCCACCCGATGCACGCGCTTGGCGGCTTCTTCGCCAAACCGCGCCCGTTCCTGCCCGGCGATTTCGTCACCACCGATGCCGGTACCGGTCTGGTCCATATGGCACCGGATCATGGCGAGGACGATTTCCTGCTGTGCAAGCAATACGGCATCGACCCGGTGTTCGCGGTCGATGGTGCGGGCATGTACCGCGCCGACTGGCTGTGGCTGGGCGGGCAGGGGAGCGTCATCAACAAGAAGTTCGTCGCCTCGGACGGGCCGATCTGTTCGGACCTGCGCGCGGCCGGCGCATTGCTCGCGGCGAGCGACGATTTCGCGCACAGCTATCCGCATAGCTGGCGCTCCAAGGCGAAGGTGATCTTCCGCGCCACGCCGCAATGGTTCATCCCGATGGACCAGCCGCAACAGACCGACGCCGCGCCGACACCGATCGAGATCGGCGCCGAGGCCGGCTTCGCGCCGGTGCTTGGTCACGCCAAGGGCAATGGCCCGACCCTGCGCAACATCGCGCTCGACGCGATCGAGCGCACGCGCTGGGTGCCGGCGCGGTCGCAGAACCGCATCCGTGCGATGGTCGAGCAGCGCCCCGACTGGGTGATCAGCCGCCAGCGTGCCTGGGGCGTGCCGATCGCGCTTTATGTCGATCGCAAGACCGGCCAATATCTCAATGACCTGGCAGTCAATGCGCGCATCGTCGAAGCATTCAAGACGGGGGGCGCGGACGCATGGTTCGACGCCGACCATCAGGCGCTGCTTGGCGAGAAATATGTCGCCGCCGATTATGAGGTGATCACTGACATCCTCGACGTGTGGTTCGATTCCGGATCGACCCACGCCTTCGTGATCGAAGCGCGCTATGGTGAGGGCACCCGCGCCAACCTGTATCTCGAAGGGTCGGACCAGCATCGCGGCTGGTTCCAGTCGTCGCTGCTCGAAAGTGCCGGCACGCGCGGCCGGGCGCCTTATGACGCGGTGCTGACGCACGGCTTCGCGCTCGACGGGCAGGGCCGGAAAATGTCCAAGAGCCTTGGCAACGTCGTCGACCCGCTCAAGATCATCCAGGAATCGGGCGCCGATATCCTGCGCATGTGGGTCGCGCAGACCGATTATTTCGAGGATGTGCGCATCGGCAAGGAAGTGCTCGGCACGACCAGCGACGCTTATCGCAAGCTGCGCAATACGTTCCGCTATCTGCTCGGCGCGCTCGACGGGTTCAGCGACGCCGAGAAGCTCGATGTCGCGAAGATGCCCGAGCTCGAGCTTTATGTCCTGCATCTGCTCGGCAAGCTCGATGTCGAGCTGAAGACCGCGACGGCGAATTTCGAATTCAACCGCTATCTGCGGCTGCTGACTGATTTCGCGGCGGAGGATCTGTCGGCCTTCTTCTTCGATATCCGCAAGGATTCGCTCTATTGCGATGCGCCGGGCGATGTGAAGCGGCGTGCCTATCGCACTGTGCTCGACATATTGTTCCACGCGCTGGTGCGCTATGCCGCGCCGATCCTGTGCTTCACCGCCGAGGAAGTGTGGCAGTCGCGTTATCCGAGCGACGATGGCTCGGTGCATTTCCTCGACTGGCCAGTGCTGCCGGCCTTGCCGGGCGACGATGCGATCTCGATCAAATGGGGCGATATGCGCGCGTTGCGGGTCCAGGTGACGGAAGCGATCGAGCCGCTGCGCCGCGACAAGCAAGTCCGCTCGAGCCTTGAAGCCGAAGTGACGGTGCCCAAATCGGCGCCCGGATCGGCCATGTCGCTCGCTGCGCTGGCCGAGGCGTTCATCGTGGCGAAAGTCACGCACGCCGACACCGTATCGGTGACGCCGACCGAGTTCCACAAATGCGGCCGTTGCTGGCGCCATCTTCCCGAAGTGACGGAAGACGGTACGCTGTGCGCCCGCTGTGCAGAGGTTGTCCCCGCATGAAATCGCTTCGCCCCGCCGGACTGATCACCGCCGCCATCGTGCTGATCGTCGATCAGCTTGCCAAATATGCTGTGACCGGGCCGCTTGGCATCGATCATCTCGGCGCGGTGCGGGAGATCACGTCCTTTTTCGCGCTGCGCTTCGTGCCCAATGTCGGCGTGTCGCTTGGCCTGTTCCCGGCCGATAGCGAGATGATGCGCTGGAGCCTGGTCGGCCTGACCGCGGCGATCGCCGTCGGTGTGCTGGTGTGGATGACACGCGAAAAGAGCCGCCAGGATCAGATCGCGCTTGGCTTCGTGCTTGGCGGCGCGCTCGGCAATATCCTCGATCGGGTGCGGTTTGGCTATGTCGTCGATTTCGCCGATCTGCATTTCGGCGAGTGGCGGCCCTTTTTGGTCTTCAATGTCGCCGACGCGGCGATTACGATAGGCGTGCTCGTCTTGCTTGTGCGCGCGCTTCTGGTACGCGACAAAACCAAGAATGTTCGGGGCGCGGAAAATGCTCCAGTGGAGAATATGAATGCGTAAGATGGCGTCGATCGCAACCGGGCTGGGCCTGGTGGGTATGCTGGCCGGGTGCGGCTCGACCGGGATCAACCGTGCGCGTCCCGACGAATTCGCCGTCGCGCGTCAGGCGCCCCTGGTGATTCCGCCCGATTTCTCGCTGGTTCCGCCGGCTCCCGGCACCGCGCCGACCTCCACCGCAAATCCCAATGCCCAGGCGCTCGACGCGCTGTTCGGCGGCTCTGCGGCGCGCAGCGCGTCGGAAACGGCGACGCTTGATGCGGCGGGCGGCGATTCGAGCGCTGCCGGCATCCGTTCCGATGTCGGCGATCCCGGCACGGCAGTCGTCGACAAGGCCGGCACGACGCGCGACATCGTCGCGGCGCCGGAAGGCGATGGCCAGGATGCACGCGCGACCACGCCTACGCCCAAGCCGTAAGGCGTCACTGCTGATGGAGTGCTGAAAGGCTGGCTCGACGCCTGGCGTCGAGCGACGTCGAGTCGCGCGCGGATCAGCGGCGCCGCTTGGTGAAGGTATCGAGCGTCGTACCTGATCCTTGCAGAGCGGCGCTGGCCATGCACGAGGCGATTGTGCCGGTGGCGCTGGGGCAATCCTTTTTTGCCGACGATAAGAAAGAGCGCGCCGGTGTAACGCCGGCACGGGTGACATGCCCAACCCCGAGTGATGGTTGAATCGCCACCGGCGACGGGGGTGCTGAAAGAGGCGGGGGGAGATATGTTACACCGGTATGTAACATA
Organism: Sphingomonas sp. ERG5; assembly: GCF_000803065.1. GTDB lineage: Bacteria > Pseudomonadota > Alphaproteobacteria > Sphingomonadales > Sphingomonadaceae > Sphingomonas. The sequence continues at coordinate 178,705 of NZ_JSXI01000063.1, read as the reverse complement.
TCCTATGTCGCCTATTCAGGCTGCCGTTTCGACCGTAGGCTGCATAATGTCGTTTTATATCAAATACTAAGATGAAATTGGCGATCCTGGGTGATGCTGGGTGCGAGGCTTGCCGACATTTGGAAGCAGCGAGCGGATTCCATCGCTGATCGGGCTCCCCCTCCACGAATCGCCGGCAGTTCCGGCGATCCGCGAAAGGGGAGGCGAGGATCAGAAGGACGCGCCGATCGAGAAGATCACTGCGCCGTCCGCGCCGAGCAATTCCTTGGCGTTGAGGACGTTTGTCTCGTTGGTGTTGACGTAGGAAACGCCGAAGGTCAGCGCCTTCCACGCCATTGTCGCGCCGACCGAATAATCGACCACATCGCCGGTCACGCCGCCCAGGAAGCTGTCGCTCTTGGCATAGCCGAGGTGGCCGACCAGGCTGAACGGCGTCTTGGGGATCGCGGCAGTGAGATCACCGTGGAAGTAGATGCTTGATTTATCGCCAAGCGCTGCCTGGCCGCCCCAGGCATAGTTCGCGCCAACCTTTGCTGTCACCGGGCCGAGCGTCCCGCTGACATTCACATAGGGCTCGAAATAGTCGGTGTCGGCATTGCCGTGCTTGGGATAGAGATAATAGAGCAGGCCGCCGTCGAGCGTGATGCCGCCGATCGTCTTCGAATAGCCGCCGTAGAGATCGACTTCGGTATTGCCGGCAAAGCCAATGCTCGATGCCCAGGTGCCGACATAGAAGCCGCTCTCATGCGTCAGGTTGATCGTGCCCTGGATCGCCGCATTCTCGTTATTCTGCGTGAAACCACGGAAGCGATAGTCGCTGACCAGAGTCGCGCCGCCGGTGATCTTGATCGACGACGGGGCCGATGTGTCCGATCCGGCCGCCGGCATCGCTGCGGTCAGGCTGAACACCACCGCGCCATCGGCGCCGATGCTCTCCTTATAGCCGCGGGGATACAGGCCGCCTCGGGTCGAATTGGTCTGGTCGGTGTTGACGTACGTCACGCCGAAGGTCAGCGATTTATAGGTCGCGGTCGCGCCGATCGAATAATCGATCACCTTTCCGTCGATGCCGCCTGGGAAGGCGTCGCTTTTGGCATAGCCAATATGCGCGGCGAGGCCGAATGGCGTCTTCGGGATCGCCGTGGTCAGGTCGCCGTGGAGATAGATGGCCGATTTGTCGCCCAGCGCCGCCTGGCCACCCCAGGCGAAATTCGCGCCGACCTTCGCCGTGACCGGGCCAAGCGTGCCACTGACATTCACATAGGGTTCGAAGAAGTCGGTGTCGGCATTGCCCTTCTTGGGATAGAGATAATAGAGCAGGCCGCCGTCGAGCGTGATGCCGCTGATCGTCTTGGTGTAGCCGCCATAGAGATCGACTTCGGTATGGCCGGCAAAGCCCACACTCGAACCGAACGTGCCGATATAAAAGCCGCTTTCATGGTTCAGGTTGATCGTGCCCTGGATCGCGCCATTCTCGCCGCTCTGCGAAAAGCCGCGGAAGCGATAATCGCTGACCAGAGTCGCATTGGCGGAGATGGTGAAGGGTGATGCGGGCGCGGCGGTTTCGGCGGGTGCCGCGTCCTGAGTGGCGACCGGCGCGGTTTCGTCGACGACGGTGGTGACGGCTTCCGGGGCCGCCGGGTTGGTCTCGGCGAACGCCGGGACGGCGTTGGCGATCATCAGCGCACTAAGGCTGATCATGGAAATACGGCGCATGGATACCCTTTCAATTAAGATCTGGTTCCACACCTGCGTCCGCCGGGTAGCGCATCTGTCGAAAGGATTGATCCTCCCCGCGCCGCTTCCCCGATCGGTATCTCAAAGTCGGCTAGAATTTGCTGCAGCACAACATAATTCTACCAAGGGGACACAATCCAGCAATATTGTGTTGCTGCGTTGCAACAGTGGTTGGCGCGCTATCGGCTTGCATTGCCCCATGGGTCGCGGGCATTCGAGCAGCGTTTTAGGCTTGTTACTCGACGTCGCTGGAACCGAACGGGGGTTAATCCATCATCGCTTCAGCGGGTCGAAGCGGCCGTCCGAAAACGCGCCAGGCCGGCGGAAAGGTCGGCGATCAGGTCGTCGACATGCTCCAGCCCGATTTGCAGCCGGACCATCGGCCCATCATCGTCGCGCCTGGTCACGCTGCGATAGCGCATCGGATCGACCGGCAGCGCCAGGCTCTCGAATCCGCCCCAGCTATAGCCGATGCCGAAAAGTTCGAGCCCATCGATCAGCGCGGCGCGGGCCGCTTCGTTGCCGCCGGCGAGGGTGAAGGAGAACAGGCCCGATGCGCCCTTGAAGTCGCGCACGAAAAAGTCGTGGCCGGGGCAATCGGGCAAAGCCGGGTGCAGCACTGCCGCGACCTCGGGCTGTTCCTGCAGCCAGCGCGCGATGGTCAGCGCGCTGGCCTCATGCTGTTTCAGCCGGATCGCCATGGTGCGCAGCCCACGCGAGCCGAGCCAGCAATCGTCGGGACTCGCCACCTGGCCAAGTTGCAGGCTGGTGTCGCGCAGCCTGCCGAAATGCCCCGGCGCGGCAGTGACCGATCCGAGCATCACGTCGGAATGGCCAACGACATATTTGGTGCAGGCGAGCACGCTCAGGTCGATGCCGTGCGCGATTGCCGGGAAGAGCAGGGGCGTGGCCCAGGTATTGTCGAGCAAGGTGGTCACGCCACGCGCCTTCGCCGCCGCGACGATCGCGGGAATGTCCTGCACCTCGAAGGTCAGGCTGCCGGGGCTTTCCATCAGGATCGCGCGCGTCTTGTCGCCGATCAGGTCGGCGATGCCGGCGCCGATCATCGGGTCGTAGAAGCGCGTCGTGATGCCCATGCGCTTGAGCAAGCCGTTCGCCATCGACCGGGTCGGGTCATAGGCGGTGTCGACCAGCAGCAGTTCGTCGCCGGGCGACAGCACCGAGAGCAAGGCTGCCGCGAGCGCCGCGACGCCCGAGCAATAGAGGAAAGTGCCTTCCGCGCCCGGTTCGAGCTCGGTCAGCGCATCGGCCAGCGCCCATTGCGTCGGCGTACCGCGACGGCCGTAGAACAGCCGGTGATGCGTATCCGATACGCGTTCGCGCAGCTCCGCGACCGAATCATAGAGTATGGTCGACGCGCGCCAGACCGGCGGGTTGACGATCCCGCCGGTCCATTCCTTGCGCCGCCCGGCGGAAACGACGCGGGTCGCGTCGTCTTTCGGGCGGCCTGTCTCTTTCGTCACGCTTTTGCGCTCACTGGGCGCCGGTCGCCTTGGGCGTCGAGCTGTCCGCGCCCCATTCGGACCAGCTGCCGTCATAGACCGCCGCTTCATTGCCGAGCAGATGCGCACCAAAGGCGAGCACCGAGGCGGTAATGCCCGAGCCGCAGGTGGTGACCAGGGGCTTGGCCAGATCGATCCCGGCGCCCGCGAACGCGGCCTTCAACTCGTCGCCCTGCTTGTAGGTGCCGTCGGCGTTGAACAGCTCGCCCTGCGGCAGGTTCTTTGATCCCGGGATATGGCCGGCATGTGTCGCCGGACGCGGATCCGGCTCCGCACCGGAGAAGCGCGCCGCCGAGCGTGCGTCGAGCACCTGCTCCGCGCCGCTGTCGAGATTGGCCTTCATCTGGGCCAGATTGCGCACGCCCTTGTCATCGGCCCAGACGGTGAAGTGACGGTGGCGCAACTGCTCCTTGCCGCTCGCCGTGTCGCGGCCTTCGGCCTTCCACTTGGCGAGGCCACCATCGAGGATCGCGACGTCATGCGCGCCGAAGGTGCGGAGCATGAACCAGGCGCGCGCCGCGGTGTGATAGGGGGAATCGTCGTACAGGACGACGCGGCTGCCATCGCCCAGGCCGAGCGACTGCATGCGGCTGGCGAATTTTTCGGGCGGCGGCAGCATCGAGGGCAGGTCGGTATTGGTGTCGGCCAGCTCGGCAAGATCCATGAACACCGCGCCGGGAATATGCGCTGCTTCATATTCGGCCGCCGGGTCGCGTTTGTCGCCGGCCAGCACATAGGTGGCATCGACGATACGCAGGTCGTTCGCGCCCAGTTCGTTCGCGAGCCATTCGGTCGTCACCAGCGAGTCCATTACCATCTCCCTTGCAGATAGCGGATCACTAGGGTCCAAACACAATCACCGCAATGGTTTGGCGACCGCTGCGCGGCAGACGGTTTTGAGCGAACCGCGACAGTCCGATCGATTCCCGGGGTGACCGATTCCGGGGTTGGCCAAAGGATGTTGGTCTATTTATTACAGGTTAGAGTATTGATCATTGGCTCGCGGCCAATATTTGAGTCGCGCGCGGGCGGGTTCGTGAAAGCGAATCGTGTCCAAGGAGCGCGATATGCCGGTCTGCGGCAGGAGATAAAGAAATAATGGTTCCTGTATTCGGCGCGGTGGTGCTGTTCGCAAATTTGCCGTTGTCCGCTGTCGAAGCGCCGATCCCGCCAGTCGTGATCCAAACGGCGAGCGGTCAGCAAGCCCCGGTCGCGGCACCGGAATCCCCTGTACCAACATTGGAGCCGGCGCCCGCGCCGACGACTCCCCCGTCGGTCGCGGCCGGCACCCCGCCAGAGGCTTTGCCCGTGGCTCCGGCCGCCCAAAACCCGGCAACGCCCGACGCGGCGGTGGATCCGGCGGCGCAGCAAGTGTCCGGCGGCGGCCTGGTCGATGACGATATTCTCGTCTCGGCGCGACGGCGCTCTCCCGGCGATCCGGCCGAACGGGTCAATGTCGAATCCTACAAGGCGGTGCAGGCGATCGATCGCGCCTTTGTCGGCCCGGTCGCCAACGGTTATAAAAAGGCCATTCCCAAGCCGATACGCAACGGCATTCACAATTTCCTCGATCATGTGCAGGAACCGATCGTCTTCCTGAATTACCTGCTGCAGCTGAAGCCGGGAAAAGCGGCCGAGACGCTGGGCCGCTTTGCGATCAATTCCACGATCGGGCTTGCCGGAACGATCGACATGGCCAAGCGCCGTCCCTTCAAGCTCCCGCATCGCCCGAACAGCCTGGCCAATACGCTGGGCTATTATGGCGTGAAGCCGGGGCCGTATTTCTTCCTGCCATTGATCGGGCCGACCACGGCGCGCGATCTTTTCGGGATCACGATCGATCGGCTCATCCTGCCGGTCAGCGTCGGAACCCCGTTCAACAAGCTTTATTACACCCTGCCGATGAACACGCTGAGCGCGCTGGATTATCGGGTGACCTTCGACGACAAGCTGACCGTGCTGCATACGGCCACCGATCCCTATGCCGCGACGCGGGATGATTACCTCCGCAAGCGCAAGGCCGAAATCGATCACCTTCACAGCCCGAGCTGGTCCGGGCATCGCTTGCCGGAACACCCCGTCACACCGGCGACCGCGCCTGCGCCCGTGACGGCGACATCGGCAGCGGCTGGCGTGCCCGGGACGGTCGCCGCACCCGCGACGCCGCCGCCCGCGCCGGTATCCGCGACAGCGGAGGCACCCGTGACCATGGTGCCTGCGGCACCGGTGCCGGTCGTACCGGCCCCGGAAGGCAAGGCGCCGGAAGCGGCAACGCCGACCCCATAGCGATGGCGGGATCCGCCACGGGGTGACGGGCGGTTCCCGGGCTCCTATATGGCCACCATGACCCCGACCCATCTCGGCAAGACCAGCGTGCTGCCCGCCTCCCCGGAGGATGCGGTGCTTGATTATGTGCCCAATCCGCGCCTCGGCCGGCCTTATCTGGTGCGCTTCACCGCGCCCGAATTCACCTCATTGTGCCCGGTGACGTCGCAGCCCGATTTCGCGCATCTCGTGATCGATTATGCGCCGGGCGCGACGATCGTCGAATCCAAGTCGCTGAAGCTGTTCCTCGGCGCGTTCCGCAATCATCAGGCATTTCATGAGGATTGTACCGTCGGCATCGGCGAGCGGCTGTTCGCGGAAATGGCGCCGGTGTGGCTGCGAATCGGTGGCTATTGGTATCCGCGCGGCGGTATCCCGATCGATGTGTTCTGGCAGTCGGGAGAGCCGCCCGCCGGCATGTGGCTGCCCAGCCAGGACGTGCCGGGCTATCGCGGCCGGGGTTGAATTTTTCAGTTCGTCCCGGGAATCCGTTCATCCGGCGTCAAGATTGATTTCAATCAGTCAGATTCACTTGTTGCGCTGCAGCATGACTGCAACCATATTCACATCTGGCCGTTCGGAGAAGGCATGGATGGGGTGAAAGACCCCTTTCGCACTCGGAAGGATTGAAATGTCGCTCCAAAAGGATGTCGTAGCGTCTATCGATCACCTTGCCCTGATCGGCAACTTCCTGCCGCGCAAATGCGGCCTTGCAACATATACTACCGATACATTTACCGCGTTGAAGGGCCGTTACCCGGACCTTCAGGTCGATGTCTATGCCATGGACGACCATCCCGGCCTTTACGATTATCCGCCCGAAGTGACCGGCAGCATCCCGCAGCAGGAGCGGGTCGCCTATCTCGACACCGCCCGCGCGATTGAGAAGAGCGGCGCCAGGGCGATCTGGCTGCAGCACGAATATGGCATTTATGGCGGGGCCGCCGGCGAACATATCCTCGCTTTGCTCGACCGGGTGTCGATTCCAGTCATCGTCACGCTCCACACCATCCTCGAAAAGCCCAGCGCCGACGAGCGTCGCGTGATGGAGGGGCTGTTACGCCGTGCCGCACGCGTGATCGTGATGGCCGAAAAGGGCCGTGAGATACTGGAGCGCGTCTATGCCGCGAATCCGCGGTCGATCGTGATGATTCCGCATGGCGTGCCCGATCGCGATTTCGTCGACCCCAATACGCTGAAGGCGCAGTTCGGCTGGGAGGGGCGCGAGACTGTCCTGACCTTTGGCTTGCTCGCGCCCAACAAGGGCATCGAGACACTGATCGAGGCCTTGCCGGCGATCGTCGAGGCCAACCCCGACACGCTCTACGCGGTGCTGGGCGCGACTCATCCCAATCTCGTCGCGCATGAAGGCGAGAAATATCGTGACCGGCTGAAGGCGCTGGCCGAGGAGCTCGGCGTTGCCGCCAATGTCGAGTTCATCGACGCCTTTCTCGAACATAATGAGTTGATCGACTATCTGCAGGCGTCGGACATTTATGCCACGCCCTATGTGAACCCGGCGCAGATCACCTCGGGCACGCTGTCCTATGCGATCGGCGTGGGCAAGGCGGTGGTCTCTACCCCCTATGTCCATGCCACCGAAATCCTGGCTGACGGGCATGGCGTGCTGGTCGATTTCGGCGACAGCGCGGCGTTTGCGCGCGAGATCAATGCGCTGCTCGGCAGCGAGCGCAATCGCGTCAAGCTGTCGGAACGCGCTTATGCGCGCGGCCGGACCATGATCTGGCCGGTGCTGGCGGAGACCGCGATGCGCGAGATCGAGGCGATGGTCGCGGCCAAGCCGCGCCGATTGTCCAAGACTCAGTCGATCTTCACCCCGCTCGCGCCCGATTTCTCCGCGGTCGAGCGGATGAGCGACATGACCGGCATGCTCCAGCATGCGATCCTGTCGGTGCCCGATCGCCGTCACGGTTATTGCATCGATGACAATGTCCGCGCGCTGATGCTGATGACCGCGATCGAGGATATGGACGAGCAGGTCCGCGACAAATGGATGACGGTGTACGCTGCGTTCGTCCAATATGCCTGGAACCCGGATCATCGCCGGTTCCGCAACTTCATGAATTTCGATCGCACCTGGTGTGAGGATGAAGGGTCGGAGGATTCGAACGGCCGCACGCTTTGGGCGCTTGGCGTCACCGCGAAGCGCGCGACCGCGGCAAAGCATCGCGACTGGGCGGTGCGTTTGTTCGACGAGACCGCCAGTCTCGCTTTCGACCTGGGCAGTCCGCGGGCGCAGGCCTTTGCGATGCTTGGTGCAGCCGCGATGCTCGGCGCGCATCCGGGCCATAGTCTTGCGCGCAATATCCTCGAACGTTTCTCCAACGACCTGCTGGCTCTGGTCGAGGAAACGCGCCGCCCGGAATGGGAATGGTTCGAGATCGTCCTGGCCTATGACAATGCGCGTCTGCCCGAGGCGCTGATCCGCGCCGGCATGATGCTCGGTCGCGACGACCTGCTTCGAACCGGCCTGTCGACGCTCGACTGGATCACGCAGCAGCAAACCACGCCGGAGGGGCGCTTCCGTGCGATCGGCACCGAGAGTTTCGGGCGACCTTATGCCGATCCGCTGCCGTTCGACCAGCAGCCGCTCGAGGCGCAGGCGACGATCGATGCCTGTGCCGCCGCATTCAAGGCGACCGGCGACCGGCGCTGGGTCGAGGAGGCGGTGAAGGCGTATCGCTGGTATCTTGGCCAGAACGATCTCGACCTGCCGCTCGCCACCGCGCAGGATGGCGGCTGTTTCGACGGGCTGATGCCAACCGGTCTGAACCGGAATCAGGGCGCCGAGTCGATTTTGGCGCTGCAATTGGCCTCTTGCGCCATTTCGGGGCTTTCAAAGGCAAGCGAAAGCGTGGCAGGACCGGACCGCGCCGTCGCATAGCCTCGCTAACGACGCCGCGGGGCGTTGCACGCGAGGCTGATCTTGGTCGATATTTTTCGTCACTCGTTGCGGCTCTATGCCGATCCGTCGCGCGTCGTGGTGCGGCCCTTCCATCTCGCCTGGGGCGGGAATGGCGGGCACCGCACCGAACGGCTGGTGCGCGAAGTGCTCGACATGGACACGGCGCAGACCCGCGCCGAACTCGAAGCGGTGCTGAAGGATTTCGAGGCGCGCCACTGGCAGACGCGGCGTGTGTTCATGACTCGCTATGATGAGATCGAGCAAATGCTCGGCCTCGACGGCACTGAGATCGGCGATGAGAAGCGTCAGTTGATCGGCGCCTATTTCTGCCACGAGTACAGCTATGCCGCCGCCGCGCTGATGAACCCCAGCGCGGTGCCGCATTTCGACCAGTCGGGCATGCCCAAGGGGTCGATGCGCATCCTGATGTCCTTACGCGCGGTGGGCGAGGGGCATATCTCCTCGGTCGCCTTTCGCGAGGGGATCATCACCGCGAAGAACGAGATGAAGCTCGCACCCGAGCCGCCTTTCGCCACCGCGACCGACGCGGTCGGGATGGACGAGGAAGAGATCCCCGAGGGACCGATCACCGTTTATCGCCACCGCGATTCGACCTTGTCGGGCACAGTGATCTTCCCGATCACCGCCGCCCAGTCCAAGGGGCTGGAGGATTTGCGTCTGGTCCATTTCACGCATGAAGATGGCAGCGTCGAATGGCTGGGCACCTATACCGCCTATAATGGCTCGAAGATTCAGTCGGAGCTGCTGCGTACGCGCGACTTCCGCGCCTTCGACCTGGTGCCGATGACGGGCGCCGCGTCGCGCAACAAGGGGATGGGCCTGTTCCCGCGCAAGGTGAACGGCCAATATATGATGATCGGGCGGCAGGACGGTGAGAATCTGTTCCTGATCAAATCCGACACGCTGACGCATTGGGACGAAGGCGAGAAGCTGCTCGAGCCGCATTATCCCTGGGAGCTGGTGCAGATCGGCAATTGCGGCCCGCCGATCGAACTCGACGAGGGCTGGCTGCTGCTGACGCATGGCGTCGGCGCGATGCGTAAATATTCGATCGGCGCGGTGCTGCTCGACAAGGATGATCCGTCCAGAGTGCTGGGTCGCACCAGCCAGCCGATCCTCGCCGCCGCCGATCAGGACCGTGAGGGCTATGTGCCCAATGTGGTTTATAGCTGCGGGGCGATCCGCCATGGCGAGACGCTGTTCGTGCCCTATGGCGTGGCCGACAGCTCGGTGGCGTTCGCGTTCATACAGATCAAGGAATTGCTGGCGGGGATGACGCGCTAGCCGGTACCGTCATGCTGACGCACGTTCAGCATGACGGCGGGCTGGTCACCGCGCCAGCGATTTGGTCCGATTGTACAGCAGTGCAATCAGCGCCGCGAAGAGCAGCGGCGCGGCATACATCGCAATCGGCTCGAATCCCGCACCGACCACGGCGAGCGGTGCATCGATCGGCGGCATCGGCGGCGGCGATCCGCGATTGAACCAGGCGACGATGCCGGCGAACGCCACGCCGAACAGGCTTTCGCCGACGATCAGCCCGGTTGCCGCCAGCGTGCCCAGCCGCTCCGCGAATCCGGGATTGGACGAGCGTTTCGCCCAGCGATCGTAGAAATGGCCGATCACCGCGCCGATCGGGATCAGCAAGGTGAGCGCCATCGGCAGATAAATGCCCATGCCGACCGCGAGCGGCGGCAAGCGCATCTTGCCGGTGCGACCGAGCAGTTCGTCGATGATGATCACGACCACGCCGATCCCGGCGCCGATCGCGATCAGGCTCCAGTCGAGGTCGCCGCCGAGCACGCCCTTGGCGAGCGACGAGATCAATGCCGCCTGCGGGGCGGACAGCGCATTGGGGCCGGCGCCCGGCATGCCGACAAAGCCAAGCGTGTCCTTCAGCAGATCGAGCACCCACGGAATGACCAGCGAACCGAAGATCACGCCCATGACCAACGCGACCTGCTGTTTCCACGGCGTCGCACCGACCAGTTGCCCTGTCTTCAGATCCTGGAGATTGTCGTTGGAGATGGTCGCGACCGAAAAGATGATCGCGGTGGTGAACAACGCATAGGCGATCAGTGCATTGGTGCGCGCGACGTCGGTCGAATAGCCGAAGATCGCCACGAGCAGCAGCGATGCGCCAAGCACGGCGAGGATGCCGACGCCCGAAACCGGCGAATTCGATGCCCCGATCAGCCCGGCCATATAGCCGCAGATCGCAGCGATCAGGATGCCGACGATCAGGATGTAGAGCAACGTGCCGCCGATCACCGCGAGCGGATAGTCATGCACCGGGCCACCGGCGGAAAAGCTCCACAACAGCCATGCGATCGGCGGCAGGGTGAGCAGGATCGACGCGCCGACGATACCGATCGGCAGATCGCGCTCGGTCAATTCCAGTGTGGAACCCTCGGCGCGCGCGCGCGATGCAGCCATGGCTGAGCGCAGCCCGCCGATGATCGGCCCGATGATACGTAGCAACGACCAGACCGCGGCCACGCCGATCGTGCCCGCGCCGATGAAACGCACCTGGCTGCGGAATACGGTGTTGACCACGGCGTCGACCGGATCGGCAAAGGCGTTGAACGAGGTGAGATACGGTACCAGCCCGGCCCAGGAGATGATCAACCCGAAGAACATCGCCGCGCCGACCGACAGGCCGACAAGATGGCCGACGCCAATCAGCGCCATCGAATAGCTGGTCGAAACGCCGGTTGCACTGCCGCCGATCTTGAAATTCTTCGCCGCTTCGGACGCGACCAGCTTCATCGATGCGAGCAGCGCAAAAATGGCCGAAATCGCTGATCCGAGGATGATGACGCGCAGGCCCTTGGCATTCTCGACATCGCCCTCGACGGATCCGGAGCCCACCTTCAGCACCTCGGCGGCCGCGACGCCTTCGGGATAGGGCAGGTCCGATCCGGTGACGAGCGCGCGGCGCAGCGGAACGGAGAACATCACGCCGAGAATACCACCCACCGCGCAGACCGCGACGGTCGTCCAATAGGGGAAACCGGTCCACCAGCCGACCAGGATCAAGCCGGGCAGCACGAAGATGATCGCCGCCAGCGTGCCTGCCGCCGAGGCGATCGTCTGGACGATGTTGTTCTCCAGGATGTTCGAATTCTTGAAGAAGCGCAGCACCGCCATCGAGATCACCGCCGCCGGGATCGAGGTTGCGAAAGTCAGGCCGACTTTTAGCCCGAGATAGACATTGGCCGCGGTGAACACGATCGTGATCAGTGCGCCGAGGATGATGCCGCGGATGGTGAGCTCGGCGAGTGGGCGACTTGTGGTTGAGGTTGTGGCGGGGGCGGTGGCCATAAGGATTACCCTTGAGAAGATGGGGCGAGGATGGGGAGGATGCCTGGGATCGCTGCCGTGGTGGCACAAGCCGGCGGCGAGGGGACGAGGGGGCAAAGCGTCATGCCGCACCGTGGCACAATCGCGACACCTAGTGACAGGATTTTTTAGCGTTGCGCCATCCGGGTGAGCGGCGCGCGATCTGGCCGCGCGGCAGCGCATGTGCCGCTATTATGGCACCGGGCGAGTCTGGTTCCAACGACGGCAGGCGCCCTGGGGTCGGCCGTCATGCTCGCAACCAGCCGCTCGAACCGCGCCCGGTCGGTCCAGTCGATGCCCTGACCGATCACAAACCCCGCACCAAGGTCGAGAATCGCGATGCTGGCCAGACCGGGTCGCCAGAACCGTTTGCGCCGCAACAATGACGCGGCACTTCCATCGCGCACGCGCGGCGGCCTGTGGCGAAACGCCTGATCGTGCCGCATGGTCCCGCGCGCCCTTCTTTTGGGTATATCCCTAACCAGGCACTGGTAACCGGAGTGCTAAAGGGTGCGATCAATCGAAGAAAAGATAGCCGGTATCGAACCCGGCAAAGTCCTTCAACGCAGCCCAGTCGAGGATCTTCACCAGACCCTGGCGGAATTCGACCAGCCCCTGTTCGCGCAATTGGCGCAGCATGCGGTTGGCATGGACTGCGGTCAGCCCGGTCGCATCGGCCAGGTCGATCTGCGTCACCGGAAAGTCGAACTCCAGGCCGCGCGTCATGCCGATCCGTTCAAGGCGGGTGAACATTTCGCAGAACAGATGCGCGAGCCGCGCGGCGGCGGAGCGGGCGCCGACCGAGACGATCCATTCGCGGTTGATCGCCGCATCGACCAGAGTCGATCGCCACAGCAATTCGGTCAGCGCCGCCGATCGCTCGGTCAGCGCACGGATCGCGGCATGCGGGAACGTTGCGATCGTCACCGGGGTCAGTGCCGCGACCGAATGTTCGAGGCGCTTGAGCGGATAGCTGTGCAAGTCGACGAAATCGCCCGGCACATGGATGGCAAGGATCTGGCGACGCCCTTCGGCGGTATCCTTGAAGCGTTCGATGAAACCGTTGAGCAGCAATGTGCACTGCGTCAGCGGCGTCTGTTCGCGTACGATAATGCGCTTGGCGGCAAAGTCCTGAGTGCGGGCACATGCCGCCTCGAGCGCACCGGCATCCTCTTCGGTCAGGATCGGTGTGCGATGAGTCTGCAGGAACAACCGAGTGATCATGAAACCCTCCAGCGCCGGAACACATGGCGCGATCTGACGTTAATAGCCTCTAACGTTTGGAGAAAACAGCGTGACCAGCAAATCTCCTCACGATACGCCCACTGAGGCCACGGCGGAACAGGGCGAGGTGATGCTCGACGGACCGGACGGTCTCGCCGTGTCGCTAACGCCTGATGCGGCAAGGCGATCCGCCGAGCGCATCGCGCGTGCGGCGCGCGAGGCGGGAAACCAGTCTCGTACGGTCGAGGCGAGTACCGGCAGCGCGCCGATTGACCGTCACCGGCTATAGATTCTATACGGTCCGCGTTCACCCCGGAGTGGTTCATGAAGGAAATTGTCGCCCGCTGATCGCCGACCCGGAGCATAGCTTCCGGTGGATCGGCATCGTGCGTCGCATCGCCCGTCCGGCACTTTCCCGGTCGGGTGGATTGCCGCGTCGGGCCAACCCCAGATCCGGGGTCATGATTTCCAATGAATATCTCGAAATACGAACAGCGCGTGTTGCACGCGCTGGCTCAGGGTGGACGCATCGTTCACCGCTGGGACGAAGACGGCAAACGCATCGTCGCGACCGACTGTTTCACGCGTGAAGGACACCGCCTGGCGGATTGCTCGCTCGCGCTGTTTCGCCGCTTGCGCCGCCGCGCATTGATTGCGAGCATGGGCGGGCAGCCCTATCGCATCACGCGCCTCGGCCTGGCCGCGGTGCGGTCGCAACTCGATAACCGCTGACTATGGGGCGTTGATCGTGGAACGCTGAGCGCAGGGGCCGGGCGGCAACATCCGGCCCCCAAGCGTTAACCGCCCGTGCGAGCGGCCTGTTAACCGTACAGGCGTAAGGCGGCATGATGATGTTCAGCCGCCTCTTCCGCAGCCGATGGGCCGCGCTCTTTTGGGCGTGCGGCATATTATGGACTGCGGTGGATGTCGCGGGCTATGCGCCCGCCGCGAAGCCGGTATCCGCCGATAATGGCGGCGAAGATGCGCTGGGCGACGCGGTCAACAATAGCGACCTCATGATTCTCGCCAATTCGATGCGATCGGGCGGCTAGGGCTATTTCCCCGCGAACAGGAATGCGACCGCACCGACCAGGCAAACCAGTGCGCCGAGATGGCGCCAGCCGACCGGTTCGCCCAGCACCGTCACCATGAAAATGCCGAAGACGAGGAGCGCGATTGCCTCCTGCGTCACCTTCAACTGTCCGCCACTCCAACCGGCGGCATAGCCGAACCGATTGGCGGGCACGGCCAGGCAATATTCGAACAGCGCGATGCCCCAGCTGATCAGGATGACCAGCAGTAACGGCTTCGCCATCCCACCTTTCAAATGCCAGTACCAGGCAATGGTCATGAAGATGTTGGATGCGACCAGCAGCAGGATCGTCGGCATTGCCCTAAGTCTCCGGCGTGCCGGAGGAGATCATCCGGCCCTAGGGTTTCGGCTTGATGTCAGCGCTCTTGATATGCCAGCTTTTTTGCGCCGGCGTCGCGCCGTCGATGTCGCCGACGCGGTGCAGGGTCACGCTCCCGAGCATATATACCGGCTTGGCGCCTGCCTTCAGCCGACCATAGATTTGTACCGGCACGGTGACATAGCGCTGGCCTGCGCCGGCATCCACATCGCCGGGTGCGCCGATATTCGCGTGATACTCGCTATATTTGGCGAAGCTCGCGGCAAAGGCATCGGCACCCATGCCCGATTCCTTGCCGCCATCGCCCCACAACGCCCAGGCCTGACGGTATTTCCCCTCGCCGAGCAGGGCATAATAGGTTTGCACGACATTCGCCGCGCCCTGTGCGCTGTCGGGGGTGAAGGGCGCTTCGGATACAGGTGTGCGATCGTCGGGCAGTCCGCCGGGTTCCCCCGGCGCGGGCGGATTGAGCGGCTCGATCGCGTTGCCTGGAGTGGCCGTCGGCGCTGGCACTGATCCCGGTGCATCCGCCGCGACATTCGACGCGTCATCGACCGAATTGGCGGCATAGCTGTCGATACTGTTTTGCGCCTGGCTGGCCGCCGAATTGATGTCGACGGTGTTTCCGGGCGGTTCGGCTGCGGGCGCGCATCCGGCTAGCAACAAGGGCAGCACGAAAAGCGGGCGCATGGCGGACCTCGTCATGAGTCTGGGAAGGGATCATCTTAACGAAGATCAATCCCTCCCAGTTCCGTCAAATGCGTCGAACTGCGGCCGGAAGTTTCAGAGGTCGCCAAACTTGGCGTAGCGCTCATTGCCGACAAAGCCGAGCCGGGTCACGCCGGCGCGTTTGATCGTCGCCAGCGTCTGGTCGAACCGCTCGTAGCGCGCGGTGGCAGCGGCGCGAATCTGCAACTGGGCATTGTCCTCTTTCATGAATCCGGCCAGCCGCGCGGGCAGCGCCGCATCGGCGATCGGCGCGCCGTCCCAGGTCAGCGAACCATTGGCGTTGAGATCGATGCGGTGGATGGTCACGGTAGCGGGGTTAGTGATAATGCCCTGCGGCAGGTCGACCGGCACCTTATGCGTCATGATCGGGATGGTCAGGATCATCATCACCAGCAGGACGAGCAGCACATCGATCAGCGGCGTGATGTTGAGGTCGGAAAAGGGCTCGGTATTTTCACTGCGAGCCGGACCATATTTTATCGCACGAGCAGCCATGGCATCCTCCTGTCTGACAAAAGATGTTACAACGTAACATACTCTTGCCGGCCCGCAAGAGGGTTCAGCAATTCTCATATTTCCAGTTGCGGCGTTTGCCTTCGCGCAGCCATCCGATCGTTTCAGCGGTGCGTTTCGCCCTGGTTTCCGGGCGCTTGGCGTCGCCGATCCATTCGCAATATTCACGGCGGCAGCTTGGCGGAAAAGCATTGAACGTCGCGGCTGCAAAGTCGTCATCGGCCAGCGCTTCGGCCAGCTCGGGTGGCACCTCCGCTTCAGGCTTGGGTGGTCGCGCAGCGCGAGTCCGCCCGCCGGCGCCCGCATCGACCAGCGCCGCCGCTTCTCGGATCAACGCATCGAAGACGGCCTCATCGGGCAGGTCGCCAGTCGCGGTGAGCTTGCCGAACTGACCCATCGCCTCGCCCTCGCGTCCGGTGGCCAACGCCTCGCGCTTCCAGAATCCGAAGCTCGCATGCGCCTTGAACGCTGCCATCCCGGCGAGCGGTTTGCCATGGTACATGAAGCTCGGCATGCCCCATTTGATCGTCTCCTCAACCTCGGGCAGCACGGCATGTAACCGCGTGCGGCACCAGGTGAGAATCGGCTGAGCAAAGGGTGCGCAAGCGGTGATATAGGTATCGACGCGGGGATCGCTGGGCATGGCAATGCTCCTGTTGCGACCGCCATGCTGGACCGATGAGGCGGGCGCGGTCAATCCGCGCCGCGCCGCTATGACCTCAGGGTTTCAGTGCCACATCATCGGCATCGGAGAGCGAGTCGTCATCAGCCAGGGTACCGCTTTCGAAATCTTCCTGCAGATCGTCCTCATCGTCATCGTCGTCGTCGCTGACATCCTCGTCATCGTCTTCGCCGACCTCGTCGCTGCTCATTTCGAGTTCGTCGTCTTCCTCGTCATCGCCGGTGTCGGGGATCAGGTCGGTCAGGATCGTGCCGTCGCTCGGCCCGTCGCGCGTGAATTCCAGGATTTCGGCGCGCTGACTTTCGTCATAGCCTTCTTCTTCGAACCCGTCGTCGCCGGTGCCGTCGCCCGGTACCTGATAGCCGCCCATAGTCATCTCTCGTCTCCCGTCCGACATGATAGCCGGTTGAAGTAGCGAACGGTAGGGCAGGGGTCAGAGTTCCGTCGGCATGCGACGAGCCACACTTAACTGGGACGAAACAGCCGTCCGCGCTCGACCACCGCGACGATCGCCAGTGCGACCAACCCAGCGGAGAAGAAGCCGATATAGAGCGGCACCGTCGAGCCGTCGAAGCTCTGCCCGATCAATGCGCCGAGCAGCGCGCCCGCGGTGACGGTGATGAATCCCTGCACGCTGGAGGCAGTGCCGGCGATATGACCCATATTCTCCATCGCCATTGCGCCGAAATTTGCCGTGGCGAGGCCGAAACAGCCCATCATCAGCGCCTGAAGGATCGCGAAGCTCCACAGCGTTTCATACCCTGCCCAGGCGATCAGCAGATGCGTGCCGGCGAGCAGGATCAGGACGGTCAGCGCGGTGTGCGAAATACGCCGCGTGCCGACTCGCATCACGATGCGGGAATTGAGCAGGTTGGCGAGCGCCATCGTGCCGGCGGTCACCGCGAAGACGATGACCAGCAGGTCGGGGCGGTGGAAGGTGTCGAACAGGATTTGCTGGATCGAATTGATATAGCCGTACAGCCCGCCGAGCAGCGCGGTCGAGGCGAGCGTATAGCCGATCGACCAGCGATCGGTGATCGCCAGACGGAATCCGCCGAACAGCCGCGCCGCCGACAAGGGCATCCGATCCGCCTCGTGCAGCGTCTCGGGCATCCGCCACCAGAACCAGATCAGGATCGCGGTACTGACTGCGGCGATACCCCAGAAGATCAGCCGCCAACTGCCGGCCAGCAAGACCGCTTGGCCGAAGGTCGGCGCGATCACCGGTGCTGCCATGAAGACGATGAAGGCCAGGCTCATCACCCGCGCCATCGCCCGGCCCGAATAGCAATCACGTACCAAAGCGACGGTCACCACGCGCGACGCGGCGATCGCCGTTCCGCCGATGAAGCGCGCGACCAGCAACAGCATGAAGCTGCCCGAAAAGGCCGCGATCACATTGGCGATGACATAGGCGGCGAGTGCCACGCCAAGCACCGGTTTGCGGCCATAGCGATCGGCGAGCGGACCATGGACGAGTTGCGCGGTACCGAAGCCGATCAGGAAGACGGTAATGATGAACTGGCGCTCATTGTCGGTCGCGATGGCGAGCGACTGGCCGATCGCGGGCAGCGCCGGCAGCATCGAATCGATGCCGAGCGCGGTCAGCGCCATCAAGCCCGCGATCAGCGCGACGAATTCGCGGAAACCGAGTGGTGGCGTATCGCGCTGGCGCGTTTCGGGGCCGGGCTGAGTCGCGTCCATGCGCATGCCCCTCGCAGATGCGGCACGGGAGGTCACCCCCCGATTATGTCCCACGGAACCGGCGCGCCATGCCGATGATTATGGTATCAGGCCGGCAGGACCACCCTGACGGTCCTCAAGGAGGAGACGGACATGAGCATATTCGGCGCAATCAAGGACGCCATTTTCGGTCATGAAGAAGCGGCGCCAGCTCCGGCTGCCCCCGCCGAAGCAGCTGCCCCGGTTGAAGCAGCACCGCCGCCGCCCGCCAAACCGGCTCCGTCGCGCGAAGCGATCGAAGCCGTATTGGCCGACCGTGCCGCCGCGCGTGGTGAAACACTCAACTACAAGACCTCGATCGTCGATCTGATGAAGGCGCTGGGCCTCGATTCAAGTCTCGATGCCCGCAAGACGCTCGCCACCGAACTCGGTTATACCGGCGATCAGGACGACACCGCGACAATGAACATCTGGCTGCACGAAAAGACCATGGAACGACTGCTCGGTTGATCGCTTGACGAATGCCATGGCGGGTCTGTAGTGTGTTGCTCTGATATAACACTCTGGAGGCTCGCCATGCTTCGCACATTCGCTGCTGCGCTGATTCTCGCTTTACCTCTGGCTGCCTGCGATTCGGGCGGGGACGGCACGACGATCTCGATCAACGCCTCCGGCACTGACGGCAATATGGTCGCCGGGGTCGATAAGGATGGGCAGGTATCGGTCAACGTCCCGGGCTTCTCCGGCAAACTCAAGCTGCCCAAAATGAAGCTCGACGCCGGGGATTTCGATCTCAACGGTGTGAAACTCTATCCCGGATCGACCATCTCGGCGATGAACGTCGACGCCAAGGACGGCGGCAAGGGGGGCACCGATTCCGGCCGGGTGCGGATCAGCTTTGACAGCC
This sequence comes from Sphingomonas sp. ERG5, assembly GCF_000803065.1. GTDB lineage: Bacteria > Pseudomonadota > Alphaproteobacteria > Sphingomonadales > Sphingomonadaceae > Sphingomonas. The sequence continues at coordinate 159,681 of NZ_JSXI01000063.1, read as the reverse complement.
CCGGAACCCCGAAAGCGGTGCAGGACTGGTTCCTGCAGCGGCTCAACAAGGATGCCGGCTTCAAGGTCAAGGTGGACGGCACCGGGCTGACCGGCACGACTGAAAAGGACAAGCCGTTCAAACTCGAGCTCGCGCCGGTGGGCGCCGATCACGCCAAGGGCACGATCCTGCTCAGCGACTAGGCGGTTGGCACGAAAACGGGGCGGATCAATCCGCCACGGCGCAGCGTCAGGCGTCGATCGCAATCTTGGGCGCGGGCAAATCGCTGCCCGCCTGAAGGTTTTCCCACCAGCCGCCGATCGCATCGATCAGTGGTACCAGCCGCCACCCGGCCTCGGTCAGCGCATAATCGACGCGCAGCGGATAGCCGTCATGCTCGGTACGGCGCACGATCCCCGCCGCCTCCAGCTTGCGCAGTTCGAGCGCCAGAATGCGATGCGAAACGGTTGGATTGTCGCGCTGCAGGTCGCTGAACCGCTTGGTGCCCTCTTTCAGATAATAAAGCAGCAGCGTCGGCCAGCGGCCGCTCAGGACTTGCATCGCCCCGGCGATCGGGCAGCGCGAGACGACATGTTTCATGGGCGCTCCGTCTGGTTACAAAATTGTGCGTAATTTACTTGGGGCGGAGAGATCCTAGATCAAGCGTCGCTGCGCAGCGACCCGCTTACATCATCAGGAAAATCCAATGGACCCGATACTCGTCTATGGCTTCCCGCTGGGAAGCTCGATGGGGCTCGTCGCCGCGTTCGAACTGCTCGGCCAGCCCTATCACCTCACACGCGTCGACATGCTCGCCGATATGAAGAATGACGCCTATGCGCGCCTCAACCCGCGCCAGGAAACCCCGGTTCTGGTCATGGACGACGGGCATGTACTGACTGAGACCATGGCGATCGCGGCCTGGCTCGAGGCGCGCGATACAGACCGCCGGATCAGCTTTGCCGCCGGAACGCCCGATGCCGATCGCATGCATCAGTGGATCGGCTTCATCAACAGCGGCTTCACCGGCGCGTTCAGCCCGTTATGGGCCGCACTCGAAATGAGCCCGCCCGACCCGGACTTGCAGGCGGCGTTGCGCCGCTACGGGCGACAGGCGGTCGCCAACCGTCACGCGAAGCTTGAGGCGGCGATCGGCGATACGCCGTTCCTGGTTGGCGACCGGCCCACTTTGGCCGATCTGGTGCTGATCGGCGTGGCGCGCTGGGCCGAATTCCACCAGGCGATCGACTCGTCGGACTATCCGCGACTGGCGGCCTTGCGCAGTCGGATCGAGGCGCTTCCGGCAGTCCGCTTCGCTGTGGCGATCGAGGATGACGAAGGCCCTGCAGGCTCGGGCGCCATGCTCGGGCAGGTGCCGCTCGATGACGTGATCGAGCGCTTCGGTATCCCGGCCTGAGGAGCGAGGCTGTTCGTTCGGCGTTGGGCTTGTTATCTAGGTCGATTGAAGCCCCATACGGACGAACAGCCATGCTCGATACTCCCGCCGCTCAGGTGCCCGCGCTCTCGCTCAACGACGAGGCGGCCGACCCGAAAGCCTTTGCCGCGGCGCTTGGCGGATCGTTCGAACGCTTCGGCTTCGCGGTGATCGCGGATCACGGCATTCCCGCCGATTTGATCGAACGCGCCTGGGCCGAAACCAGGACGCTGTTCGAGCTGCCCGAAGCGGAGAAGCGCAGCTATCATGCACCCGGTGGCGGTGGCGCGCGCGGGTATACCCCGTTCAAGACCGAAATCGCCAAAGGCGCGAGCGCGGTCGATTTGAAGGAATTCTGGCATGTCGGCCGCGAATTGCCCGCCGGGCATCGTTTTGCCGCGCAGATGTCGCCCAATGTCTGGCCGACCGAGCCGGCGGGGTTCAAGCCGGTGTTTCTCGAACTGTTCGAAGCGTTCGACCGTGCCGGGGACCGGCTGTTATCGGCAATCGCCCGCCATCTCGGCCTCGCGCCCAACTGGTTTGACCATGCCGTCGGCGACGGCAACAGCGTGCTGCGCTTGCTGCACTACCCGCCGATTCCCGCCAATGCCGAGGGCGTGCGCGCCGGGGCGCATGAGGACATCAACCTCATCACGCTGCTGCTCGGCGCGGAGGAGGCTGGCCTCGAACTGCTTGACCGCGACGGCAAATGGCTCGCGATCAAGCCGCCCGAGGGCGCGATGGTGGTCAATGTCGGCGACATGTTGCAGCGGCTGACCAATCACGTCCTGCCCTCGACGACGCATCGCGTGGTCAATCCGCCGCCCGAACGCCGTGGCGTGTCGCGCTACTCGATGCCGTTCTTCCTTCATCCGGCGCCCGATTTCCTGATCGAGACGCTGCCCGGCTGCGTCGATGCCGATCATCCCAATCGCTATCCGACCCCGATCACCGCGCACGATTATCTGCATGAGCGGCTGGTCGAGATCGGCCTGGTCAAGAAGTGAGTGGTTCGGGGTGCCCGGCGCGCGCCTGACCCGATTCGATGTGCATGACGATGGCGTCAATGCCTGGAGCATGGCGCATATCGCGCCGCCACCGGCGCTCGCCGGGCTGATCAACGGCTATTGCGATTATACCGAGCGCACCGGCGGCTTTACCGCCCGGCGGGAATTGCCGCATGGCGAAGGGGTGCTGATCGTCAATCTCGGCGATCCGATCACCATCATCGGCGGCGACGGCAACATCCTCGAGCTCGGCATGGGCGAGGCTTTTGTAGCGGGGGTTCATCTTCAGCCCGCGCTGTCGCGGTCGAATGGTACGCAGTGCGGCATGCATGTCTTCCTGCCGCTCACCACGCTGCGGCGGTTGCTCGGGGTGCCGATGCATTTGCTGCTCGACCGGGTGGTGCCGCTCGACGCGGTGCTGGGACCGGCCGCACGACAGCTTGGCATGGAGTTGGTCGAGGCGCGATCGCGCGACGCGCGGATCGCGTTGCTCGATGCGGCGCTGGTGACGCGCATGGCTGAGACCCGACCGCTTGCCGCGATCAACGACCATGCCCTGGCGCTGGTGAGTCACCGCCCTGATCTCGATTTGCGCACGGTTGCCGATATGGTCGGCTGGAGCCGCAAGCATCTGGCCGACCGGATTCGGGACAATGTCGGCATCGGCCCGCGCAGCTTCCGCCGGCTGTTACGATTCCACCGCGTAACGCGCATGGTCAGCGCCATGCCGGATCCCGACTGGGCGGGATTGGCGCATGATATCGGCTATTGCGACCAGTCGCACCTGATCCGCGAATTCCGCGAATTTGCCGGGATTACGCCCAGCACATTTGTCGCCCGCTTGCTCGGGGAGAGCGGCGGGTTGGTCGAGCATTGAGGTGCGTTTGATCCAATACGCCGTGCGAGAGCCCGGCTAGGCCCTCCCGGTAACCCGAGGAGCTTGCCATGCGACACGAACTGATTCCCAATTTGCGCTATGCCGATGCGGCGCGTGCGATCGCCTTTTTATGCGACGCGTTCGGTTTCACGCGCCACGCGGTCTTTGCCGACGATGCGAACCCGGCCCTCATCCACCACGCTCAGCTGCTCTGGCAGGACCGGATGATCATGCTGTCGTCGGTCGTGGACAGCCCCTTTGCGCAGGGCGGCCGAATCACCACCGTTGCCCAGGCTGGCGGCGCGACCATGTCGCTCTACCTGATCGTCGCCGATGTCGATGCGCATGCCGATCGCGCTCGCGCGGCGGGCGCGGAAATCTTCCTTGAGCCGGTCGACCAGGATTATGGCGGGCGCGGTTATTCGGCGCGAGACTTCGAAGGCAATGTCTGGAGCTTCGGCAACTATGATCCATGGGCCGCCGTTTAGGGCATCGATCGCTTGATCCGATCCATCGGTGCTGAGCGGAGATCGCTTGTGAAGCGATACCAGCCGCGCGGATGCGCCATCGCCCGGGCAACGCCGATGTTCCCGAAACTCCGCTTGCCCGGTATCTGGTGATGTAAAATCCATATTAAGTAGCTGATTTATAACGAACTATACTGGAATTCTCGCCGGACGGCGGCAGAGGAGATATGTTACATCTACGGTGTAACATATCTCCCGCCACGCGTTCCCCAGCCCTCGCATAGGCTTCTGATATCGCGCTCAAGGCTCCGGCCGCGCGACGATGGCTTGCCTTGGCGGAAAGATCGGTTAGGCCGCGCCCGGAAAGGGTGGCCCAAATGACCAAACCGCTACGCATCGCGCTCGCTGGACTCGGCACTGTCGGCGGGGGCGTGATCCGACTGATCGATGCGAATGGAGCGCTGATCGCGCGGCGCGCGGGGCGCCCGATCGAGATCGTCGCCATTTCCGCGCGTGATCGCGCCAAGGATCGTGGCGTCGACCTGTCGCGCTTTGCCTGGGTCGATGACACGGCGGCGCTGTCGCATCATGACGATGCCGATGTTGTGGTCGAACTGATCGGTGGTTCGGATGGTCCCGCGCTGGCGTTGGCGCGCTCGACGCTTGCGGCGGGCAAGGGCTTCGTGACCGCCAACAAGGCGATGATTGCGCATCACGGCCTCGAACTCGCCCGCGCCGCCGAAAAGGCCGGCGCCGCGCTGAAGTTCGAAGCGGCGGTCGCGGGTGGCATTCCGGTGATCAAGGGCTTGCGCGAAGGCGCGGCGGCGAACGAGATCGCGCGCGTCTATGGCATTCTCAACGGCACCTGCAATTTCATCCTTTCCAAGATGGAGGCCGAGGGCCGCGACTTCGCCGAAGTGCTGGCCGAGGCGCAGGCATTGGGCTTTGCCGAATCCGACCCGACCTTCGACATCGACGGCATCGACGCCGCGCACAAACTGTCGATCCTGTCGAGCATCGCCTTCGGCACGCAGCCGGCCTTTGGCGATGTGGTGGCGAACGGCATCCGTCACGTCATCGCCGCCGATATCGCCGAGGCCGCGGCGCTCGGCTATCGCATCCGCCTGCTCGGTTTCGCCGAGGATGGCCCGCATGGCCTGTTCCAGCGCGTCCATCCGCATCTCGTGCCGGTCAGCCATCCGCTCGCCCATGTCACCGGCGCGACCAACGCGGTGGTCGCGGAGGGCAATTTCGTCGGCCGCTTGCTGTTTCAGGGCGCCGGTGCGGGTGACGGCCCGACCGCGTCCGCCGTGGTCGCTGACCTGATCGATATCGCGCGGGGCGAATATGGCCCGGCGTTCGCGATGCCCGCCGACGCGCTCGCCGCGCATCAGGCCGCGGACAGCGGCGATCGGCGCGCGCGCGCCTATGTGCGCTTCACCGTGACCGACAAGGTCGGCGTGCTGGCGGAAATCGCCGCGGCGATGCGCGATGCCGGCGTATCGATCGAAAGCCTGATCCAGCGTGGCGCAATGCCCGATGGCAGTGTGCTCGTCGCGATCGTGACGCATGAAGGGCCGGAGCGCAGCGTGGCGCAGGCGCTGGAGAAGCTGCGCGGATCGCAAAGCCTGGTCGGTCAGCCGATGTGGATGCACATCCTCAACTGATCGGGCTCAACTGATCGGGCCGGTTGAGGTCTATTTCGCACCGGTCGGCAGGAAATCGGCGCGCAGCACTGGTCTTGGTCTGGAGAGGCAGACCTTCGAGCCGATTACTTCGCAATCGCTGCCGTCCATCTTGACGGCGCGATCCTTGGACGAAGGTCCGATCGCCGCAAGGTCGGTCGACAGGCGATAGGGCGATTGCTTCTTCGCCGCGCAGCCCGGCAGGATGCTGCCGGCGCATTCATTGACGCTCAGCCGGGCAGGAATGCTGATCGGCAGCCGTCCCCGGGCCGAACGCCGGGCACGGCGCTTGGCGACCGTCACGATGACGGGTTTGCGGGCATGTCGTGGTGGCAGGGCAGTGGTGGGAGCGGTGGCCAGCAACAGAAGCGATAGAATGACCACGACAATTTCCAGTTCGACCCAAGCTTCATGCTAATCGTTTCAATCGCCGCTTGGTTGCGTCGCATCGTTCTTTTCCCTGGCTTTTCCCGGGATTGCTGGCGTGGCGACCGGGGCTGGATCATCGAGTGGGATGGGCACGCGTCCGGACTTGTCGGGATGCCTGGCAAGCGCGCCCTGGGCGAGCCCGACCAGGCCCTGGACGATCGGCATGATCGGCGGCCCGAAGCCTACCGTGCAGCCACGCATTTCCGTGGCGCAGGGCGCGGTACTTGCCGCAAGCGCACCAGCGCCGGTGCGGTTTGGGTTTGAAGGGCGGGGGCCATCGGGGACGGCTTCATCAGGTAATGGCAGACGCTGTGAGGGCAGCGGATCGGCGCAGACCAGGATGTCGTCCCCCTTTGCCGCCGGGCGACAAGGTTCGTTCGCGACCGGCACCAGGATCGACCAGCTTTGCGGGGCATCGGCCGCGACGGGCTTCTCTTCGGGAGCGGGGGCCGCCTGGAGCAGGAGCGCCAGCAGAATCATGGCGCGATCGGCCGTTCGCCGCCGAGTTGCACGCCGCGAGTACCGACCGTTACGCCGGCCATGCCGCATCCGACGAGGAAGCTCGATTTCTCAGCGCAATTGTTGCTGCGCGCCAGCAATCGTTCGCGTTCCGCCGGGACGCCTTCATTCTTGGGGTCACCCGGATCGGGCTCGATCAGCGGCACGCGGAAATTATCCGCGCGGCGGCGATCACAGACCTGTATCTCGTCCGGATCGGTCGATGCGGCGCAACGCGGGCCAGCCATGGTCAATGCGCGATACTGCTCGATCGCGGCGTCGGTGGGCGCCGCACTGGCGGGGCTTGCCTGGATCAGCACCAACAACAACACGCCCAGCATGACATCGCCTCCGGCCAGCGCGCAGAATGCACGCCGTCGGGACGGATGCAAGCCGGTTCGTCCAGATCCTGTCGGTTCAGCTCCGCCTGGCGACGCCGAGCCTGGGGATTTCAATCGCCGGGCAACGATCCATCACGACTTTCAGTCCAGCCGCCTCGGCCCGTGCCGCAGCCTCCTCGTTGATCACGCCGAGTTGCATCCACACCGCTTTTGCGCCCACCGCGATCGCCTGGTCGACCGCTTCGCCGGCGGCGGCCGAGTTGCGGAAAATGTCGACCATGTCGATCGGGTCGCCGAGCTGGTTCAGTTCGCGGAACACGAACTCGCCATGGATATGCTCGCCGGTGATCTGCGGATTGATCGGGATGACGCGGTAGCCATGCTCCTGCAGCATCGCCATCACGCCATAGGAAGGGCGATTCGGCCGGTCCGACGCCCCGATCAGCGCGATGGTTCGCGTCTCGTCGAGCAGGGCCCTGATATCCTCATCGCTGGTCAACGGCACATCAGCCTCCTTTGGGTATCCAGTCGAACACGCGCTGGCTCACTTCGGCAAACGCAGTGGTTTCGCCTGCGTTCCCCGCATCGGACGCGGTCCGGATGGCGATATCGAGCGGTATGCGACCGAGGAAGGGAATGCCCAGCTCCGCTGCCGCCGCTTCGGCGCCGCCACGTCCAAACGGATCGGAGATTTCACCGCATGACGGACAGGCATAGCCGGCCATATTCTCGACCAGCCCGATGATCGGCACGCCTGCCTTGACGAACAGGTCGATCGCGCGACGCGCGTCGATCAGCGCGAGGTCCTGCGGGGTGGAGACGATCACCGCGCCGGTCGGGCGGTATTTCTGCACCATGGTCAGTTGCACATCGCCGGTACCGGGGGGCAGGTCGATCACGAGGGTGTCCTGCGCGGCCCAATTGCCGTCGAGCATCTGGCCGAGCGCGCCGGCGATCATCGGTCCGCGCCAGGCAATCGCCTGATCGGGCGCGACGAGCTGGCCCATCGACAGCATCGGCACGCCGTGAGGGGTCGGCACCGGTTGCAGCACCTTGTCGCGCGCGGTCGGTTTCGATCCTTCGACGCCCATCAGCTTGGGCTGGGACGGGCCATAGATATCGGCATCGACCAGCCCCACCTTGCGCCCCAGCCGCTGCAGCCCGATCGCCAGGCTGGCCGAGACGGTCGACTTGCCGACTCCGCCCTTGCCGCTGGCCACCGCGATCAGGGTGCGGATGATTCGCTGGCTGGTCTGGGCGATTCGCACCGTGGCGACGCCCGCGACCCCCTCGGCAGCCGCGCGCACACGGCGTTCCAGCTCATCGCGCGATGGCTGATCCAGGCCAGTGACATTAAGGATGATGCTGGCGCGATCTCCTTCGATTCTGGCGGTTGCGCGGGGGCCTGCAACGGGCGCCAGCGCGGCGTCGAGCGCTACTTCTTGGGTCATTGTCGGTCAGATAGGGGCGTTAAGGGCGCTTGCCACTGTTTTTCCGCGGCCACACACCTATAAAGACGTTATGACGATCCTTTCCGGCTGGTTGCAGCGTTTCACTATTCTCAATTCCGATCGACCGAAAAGCCCTTGGGGCGGGTCGGGCGGTGACAATGGCGGTTCCGGGGGCGGTTCCGGAGGCGGGTCCGGGAGCGGCTCAGGCGGCGACGGCGGCCCGCGCAATCCCTGGTCGGTGCCTCCTGGCGGCACGCGCGGTCCCAAGCCGACCGCGCTCGACGAATTCCTCAAGCGCGCCAAGGGCGGCGGTGGTGGCGGCGGCTTTGGCGGCGGGGCTCCGCGCTTTCCGGGTTCGCCTGGTGCGGGCAAGCTATGGGGCATCGGCGCCGGGCTGATCGTGCTGTTGTGGATCGCGTTCACCAGCTTCCATCAGATCGGTCCGCAGCAACGTGGTGTCGTCACCTGGTTCGGCCGTTATGCCGGCACGCTTGAGCCCGGCATTCGCCCGACGCTGCCATACCCGATCGCCTCGGTCACCAAGGTCGATGTGCAGAAAATCCGGCTGGAGGATTTCCCCGAAGGATCGGGCGGCGAGAATCTCGTGCTGACCGGCGACCAGAACATCATCGATCTGGCCTATTCGGTCCGTTGGGACGTATCGAACCCGCAGGACTATAGCTTCCAGATCCGCAACCCGCAGGAAACCGTACGCGCCACCGCAGAAAGCGCGATGCGCGCGGTGATGGCGACGACCACGCTGGATGAAGCGATCGGCGCCGGGCGTGGCACGATCGAAGGCCGGGTGCAGGAGTTGATGCAGAACGTGCTCAACGAGTATAATAGCGGCATCCGTATCCAGGGCGTGGCGATCAAGCAGGCGCAGCCGCCTGCCGCCGTATCCGAGGATTTCAAGGCCGTTTCCGCGGCGCAGCAGGCGGCGCAGGGCAACATCAACCTGGCACGCGGCTATGCGCAGCAGCAACTGGCCTTCGCCCAGGGTGAGGCGACCTCGTTCGACAAGGTCTATGCGCAGTACAAGCTCGCCCCCGAGGTGACGCGTCGACGCATGTATTACGAGACGATGGAGGGTGTGCTGGCCAAGAGCGACAAGACGATCGTCGAGGCGCCGGGCGTGGTTCCCTATCTGCCGATCCCGGGCGGCACGCGTCGCTTGCCTGAAGCTCAGACCACGGCGCCCGCCGCCCAGGCCGCACCCGCGACAGGAGGCAGCCAATGAGCCGTTTGTTCCGTAATCCGATTACCCTTGGCTTCCTCGCGCTGGTCCTGCTGATCCTCGCGGCGAGCACGTTCGCGATCGTACCCGAGACCAAGCAGGCGGTGATCCTGCGTTTCGAGAATCCGGTGCGGACGATCAATCGCTGGCAGCCCAATCAGCCTTTCGGACGCACCGGCGCCGGCCTCATCGCGCGCGTACCGTTCATCGACCGGTTGGTTTGGGTCGACAAGCGGGTGCTCGATGTCGATCTCGACAATACCCAGGTGCTGTCGACCGACCAGTTGCGGCTCTCGGTCGATGCCTATGCGCGCTTCCGCGTGGTCGATCCGCTGCGCATGGTGGTGACTGCCGGAACCGAGGACCGCGTCGGCGATCAGCTGCGCCCGCTGCTGGGTTCGGCGCTGCGCAACGAACTCGGCAAGCGGCCCTTTGCCGCTTTGCTCAGCCCCGAGCGTGGCCAGGTGATGGATAATATTCAGGCCGGATTGCAGCGCCAGGCGACCCAATATGGCGTGCAGATCGTCGATGTCCGGATCAAGCGCGCGGACTTGCCGGACGGCAGCCCGCTCAACAGTGCGCTCGACCGGATGAAAACGGCGCGTCAGCAGGAAGTGGCGACGATTACCGCGCAAGGTCAGAAGACCGCGCAGATCATTCGCGCAGAAGCCGACGCCAATGCAGCCAAAATCTATGCCGAAGCGTTCAACAAGGATCCGGACTTCTACGACTTCTACCGCGCAATGCAGTCCTATCGTTATACCTTCGGGGTCAATAACGACGGCAAACCGCGGGGGGAGACGTCGTTGATCCTGTCGCCGAACAATGCATATCTGAAGGAATTCCAGGGCCGCGGCCGCTAAGCCAAAGCTTTCATCGCGTTCATATTCAATCGCCGTTCAGAATGGGAATCCCAGAAATGGGATCCTGCCGACCGGCAATCGAGAGGAAATGACCCAAGTGCGTTACGCTTACGCCATCACCGGTGCCCTGCTGCTGAGCGGCACTGCCGCGACCATGATGTTCCAGCCGACCGCCTCCGCGCAGACTGCGCAGAACGAACCCGGCGCGATCGAGGCGACTGTTCCCAAGCCCGGTGCGCCGATGAGCTTTGCCGATATGGTCGCGCGGCTCCAGCCCGCTGTCGTCAACATTTCGACGACGCAGAAGATCACGCAACAGGCCTCGGGCAACCCGTTCGAAGGCACGCCGCTCGGGGATCTCTTCGGCCAGTTCAATGGCGGCCAGGGCCAGAGCGCGCCGATCACGCGTGAGGCGCAGTCGCTCGGCTCGGGCTTCGTCATTTCGCCCGACGGTTATGTCGTGACCAACAATCACGTGATCGCGCCGGGCGCCAAGGGCGCGACGGTCGAATCGATCAAGGTGATCATGCCCGACCGCAAGGAATATGTCGCCAAGCTGATCGGCCGCGATCCGGCGTCGGATCTCGCGGTGCTCAAGATCGAAGGCACCAACCTGCCGTTCGTGAAGTTCGGCGATTCGACCAAGGCGCGCGTCGGCGACTGGGTCGTGGCGATCGGCAATCCGTTCGGGCTCGGCTCCACCGTCACCGCCGGCATCGTTTCGGCGCTGCACCGGGTGACCGGGTCGGGTGGCGCCTATGACCGCTTCATTCAGACTGACGCCGCGATCAACCGCGGTAACTCGGGCGGGCCGATGTTCGACCTGTCGGGCAACGTCATCGGCATCAATTCGCAGATCCTGTCGGAGACGGGCGGCAATGTCGGCATCGGCTTCGCAATCCCTGCGGAAGAGGCGCAGCCGGTCATCAACACGCTGATGAAGGGCGGCGCCATCAAGCGCGGCTATATCGGCGTGAGCATTGGCGGTCCGGTCGATGAGAATGTCGGCGCCGCACTGGGCTTGCCGAAGAATCAGGGCGAACTGATCGCCCGCGTCGAGCCCGAGGGCCCTGCGGCCAAGGGCGGCCTGAAGGCCGGCGACGTGGTCGTCCGCGTCAACGACAAGGCCGTGACGCCCGATCAGACGCTGTCGTACCTGATCGCCAATGTTACCCCGGGACAGCTCGCGCGGCTCGACGTGATTCGCCAGGGCAAGCCGGTCAAGCTGACGATAACGGCAGCCAACCGGCCGACCGAAGATCAGCTGGCGGCGATCGCCGGCGGCGGCAACGACGGACTGCCGGATGAGGATGACAGCCCCGGCGTTCAGGCGCCGACAGCGACCCCGCTCGGTCTGAACGTCGTGCCGCTGACCCCGCAGATTGCGCGGTCGATCGGTGTCGATTCGACGATCCAGGGTGTGGTTATCGCGCAAGCCAGCCCCGCGACCGATGCGGGCCAGAAGCTGAAGCGCGGCGATGTGATCCAGTCGGTCAACAATGTGGCGGTGCGCACATCGGCCGAGCTGGCGGCGCAGGTCGCACAGGCATCGACGGCCGGCCGTCCGCAAGTGTTGCTGCTGGTCACGCGCGGCCGGCAGACCAACTTCATTCCGGTGAAGATCAAGAACTGAGCTTGAGAAATTCCTCCCCGGGCACGTCCCGGGGAGGACATCCCGTCTTCCCCCTCACCGGCAAACGCGCAATAGTCGCTGCCGTAGCTGAGGAGCGATCATGACGGACGGACCTATCTTCATCGGCAGCGGCCCCGGCGGCGAGCATCCTCAGCAGCTCGAGCTGAAGCGCGCCAATCGCCACGGCCTGATCGCCGGCGCGACCGGCACCGGCAAGACCGTGACGCTGCAGGGCATCATCGAAGGCTTCTCCGCGCGCGGCGTGCCGTGCTTCGTCGCCGACGTGAAGGGCGATCTGTCGGGCCTGGCCATGGCCGGCTCCGCACTGACCAAGACGCACGAGATCTTCGCCGCCCGCGCGAAGGAGATCGGCTATACCGACTGGGCCTATGCCGACAATCCCGTGCAATTCTGGGATCTCTATGGCGAGCAGGGCCATCCGATCCGCACCACGATCAGCGAGATGGGCCCGCTGCTGCTCGCTCGCCTGATGGACCTGAACGAAGTGCAGGAAGGCGTGCTGACCATTGCCTTCCATGTCGCCGACAAGGATGGCCTGCTGCTGCTCGACCTTGACGATCTGCAAGCGATGCTGGCGCATTGCGCCGAGCGCGCGGACGAGCTGACCACCACATATGGCAATGTCTCGAAGCAAAGCGTCGGCACGATCCAGCGGTCATTGCTTCAGCTGCGCAGCCAGGGCGGCGAGCATTTCTTCGGCGAGCCCGCGCTCGACCTGGACGATTTCATTGGCGTCGACGACAAGGGCAGGGGGATCGTCAACATCCTCGCCGCCGACAAGCTGATGGCGAGCCCGAAACTCTATTCGACCTTCCTGCTGTGGCTGATGAGCGAATTGTTCGAGCACCTCCCCGAGGTCGGCGATCCGGACAAGCCCAAGCTGGTCTTCTTCTTCGACGAAGCGCATCTGCTGTTCGATGCCGCACCCAAGGCGCTGCTCGAGAAGATCGAGCAAGTCGTGCGGCTGATCCGGTCGAAGGGCGTCGGGGTCTATTTCATCACCCAGAACCCGATCGACATCCCCGACACGGTGGCCGGACAGCTTGGCAACCGCGTACAGCATGCGCTGCGCGCCTTCACCCCGCGCGACCAGGCAGCAGTCAAGTCGGCCGCCGAGACGTTCCGCGCCAATCCCGGCGTGAATGTCGCGACCGCGATCACCGAACTGAAGGTCGGCGAGGCGCTGGTTTCGCTGCTGCTGCCCGACGGGGCGCCATCGCCAGTCGAGCGCACGCTGATCAAGCCGCCTTGCTCCCGCGTGGGACCGGTCACGCCGGTCGAGCGCGGCGTGCTGATCCAGACTGATCCGATCGGCACCAAATACGACACTCTGGTCGATCGCGAATCCGCCGAGGAACTACTCGCGGTCAAGGCAACCGAGGCAAGCGCCGCCGCGGCTGAAGCCAAGGCCGATACCGACGCGGCTAAGGCGGCGGCGGTGCAGGCGAAGGAAGATGCGCGGCTGGCGCGTGAAGCGGAACGCCAGCGGCTCGCCGATCAGCGCGAGGCGGATCGCCAGGCGCGACTTGAGGCGCAAGCGCAGAAACAGGCCGAGCGCGAGGCGGCCAATTCGCCCTGGAATCGCGCGATCACCTCGGCGACGCGCAGCGCTTCGTCGGCGGTCGGGCGTTCGGTCGCCAATGAAGTGTCCAAGGCGGTGTTCGGCAGTTCGCGTGGCGCCGGATCGAGCATCGTCGGCGGGCTGGTGCGTGGCGTGTTGGGCGGCTTGTTCAGGGGGCGCTGAGCGACCCCGGCAGAGTATGAAGGAAGAGATGATGGATTTCACCAGCGATACCGCCACCGACTGGAGCGCCGTGGGCGAAGCGGAACTGGCCGATGTGGTCGAGCTGCGCCGCGCGATCCATGCCGATCCGGAGATCGGGCTGCACTGTCCGCGCACCGCAGACAAGATCAGGGCGGCACTGGCCGGCCTGCCGCTGGAGATTCGCGAAGGTGGATCGACCACCGGCTTTGTCGCGATCCTGCGCGGCGGGGCCGATCGGGGCGCCGGAAGCAACGGTCGCACCGTGCTGCTGCGCGGCGACCATGACGCGCTGCCGATGCAGGAAGAGACCGGACTGCCCTTTGCGAGCAAGGTCGCCGGGGCGATGCATGCCTGTGGCCATGACGCACACACCGCGATGCTGGTCGGCGCGGCCAGGGCGCTGTGCGCGCGGCGCGAGAGCTTGCCGGGCACGATCGTGTTCATGTTCCAGCCGGGCGAGGAAGGCCATCACGGCGCGCGCTTCATGATCGAGGACGGGCTGCTCGACGATCCCCGGCCCGAAGCGGCCTTCGCGCTGCACATTTCGCCCAACATCCCGGCGGGCACGGTGGTCAGCCGCACCGGCGCGCTGCTTGCCTCGACCGACACGCTGACCGCGACGATCACCGGGCGCGGCGGCCATGCGGCGATGCCGCATGATTGCATCGACCCGATCCCGGTCGCGTGCGAGATCGTCACCGCGCTGCAGACCTTCATCGCGCGGCAAATCCCGGTGACTGACCCCGCAGTGCTGACCATCGCCAAGATCAATGCCGGCAGCGCGCATAATATCATTCCCGGCGAAGCGACGATGCTCGGCACGCTGCGCACTTTGTCCGAGCGGACGCGCGCGACGATGCGCGAGGGGTTCGTGCGCATCGTCGAGAATATCGCCGCGGCGCATGGCGCGATCGGCGTCGCGCACATCGATCCGGGCTATCCGGTGACGATGAACGATGCGCGCGCGACCGAGCTGATGCGGTCCTGTGCGGTATCGCTGGGTGGCGAGCAGGCATGGCAAGTGATGCCGGCGCCGATGATGGGGGCGGAGGATTTCGCCTATGTGCTGCGCGACGTGCCCGGCGCGATGGCGTTCATCGGCGTGGCGCCCGAGGGCAGCGACGCGCGCACCAACCCGCCGCTGCACAATACCAAGATGACGATCCATGAGGATGCCCTGGCCCTGGGCGTGGCGATGCATTGTTCGCTGGCCGAGCGGTTCCTGAACGGCGGATTCGACTGAGCCGGGCCGGGCGTGCCGGCACCTGTTTTCGCCTGTTTTTCGCCGGAAATTTTTCCAGCCGGTCAAGTTGGAAATTCCGCGAGAGTTTTTTCTTGTTTTTGAAGCGGTTATGGGTCGGTCACCTGTTATTGAATAACAGGTCGATAACAGGTCGATAACAGGTGAAATAACAGGCGGGAAACAGGCGAACAGATAGCCTGTTCGTTCCGCCGATCATCGGTTTTTTCTTACGATGTGAAAGAGCGCGCCGGAACCCGGTCGGGTCGCTGGCGGATGCGACGCTGCCACGATCGGTCCCCGGGTTGAATCGCGTCGCTCGTCTAAGTCGAATACTCCATCGCCACCGCCGCCGGGCGTCGGACGCCCCAGCCGATGATCAGCATTGAAGCGGCAAGGGCGAAGGCGCCAGCGATCAGAAAGGCAAGCGTGTAGCTGCCGGTTTGTTCGCGGATCAGCCCGGCGCCGAACGCAGCGGTCGCCGCGCCGAGCTGATGGCCGACCAGCACCCAGCCGAACACGATCGGCGCCTCGCGCTCGCCGAAAGAGAGGTTGGCGAGCTTCACGGTCGGCGGCACGGTCGCGATCCAGTCGAGGCCGAAGAAGATCGCGAAGATCGTCAGGCTCGCCGGGCTGAAATCGAGGAACGGCAGCGCAAGCAGCGAGAGGCCGCGCAGGCCGTAATAGACGAAGAGCAATTTGCGCGGATCATAGCGATCGGTGAGCCAGCCCGAGGCGGTGGTGCCGACCAGGTCGAACAGCCCCATCATCGACAACAGGCCGGCGGCCGCGATCGGCGCGATGCCATGGTCGCCGCAAAAGGCGATCATATGCGTGCCGATCAGCCCGTTGGTGGTCAGGCCGCAGACGAAGAAGGTGCCGAACAACAGCCAGAATACCGGTTGCTTTGCCGCCCGGAACAAGGCGGCGAAGGCGAGCATCGGCGAGGCGGCCTGTTTCATTGGCGGGGGCGGTTCGCTTTCGTCGGTCTCCCCGAAGCGGCGCGTGCCGACATCGCCGGGGCGTTCGGGCACGATCCAGGCGACGAGTGGGACCAGCACGAGACAGGCGATGCTCACCGCCATCACCACTGGCCGCCACGCGCCCTCCCGCGCGAGCCAGGCGAGCAGCGGCAGGAAGACCAGCGCGCCGGTCGCGGTGCTCGCACTGAGCAGGCCCATCACTAGCCCTTGCCGTGTCGCGAACCAGCGATTGACCACTGCCGCGCCAAGTACCGAGGCGACCGCGCCGCTGCCGATGCCGGAGACGACGCCCCAGCTGAGCACATACTGCCAGGGCAGAGTCATCCACAGACTGGCAAAGGTCGAGGCGGACATCAACGCGAGTCCGGCAAGCATGGTGCGCCTGATTCCGAATGATACCATCAGCGCCGCCGCGAACGGGCCGACCAGCCCGTAAAGCAGCAGGCCGATCGCCGCCGAAAAGGAGATGGTGGCGCGGTCCCAGCCGAAATTGACCTCCAGCGGGACCATCAGCACGCCGGGGGCGGAACGCAGGCCAGCCGAAATGAGCAAGGCGCAGAAGGTTACCGCGACGACCACATAGGCATAGCTGCGCGCGGGCAGGCGGAGTGTCGTCATCGTGCGTCTCCCGCAATCGCGGTGAGAGTGCGCAGCATCGTCTCCAGCGCTTGCCAGTCGTCCACACCGAACTCGCCCAGGATACGCGTCTGCGCCGCTTCCCAGGGTTCGGTCGCGCGCAACATTGCCGCATGGCCGGCATCGGTCAGCGAAGCGATCCTGGTGCGTCCTTCGGGCGCCGGCGCGATCGACACCCATTCGTGCCGCTCCAGCGGGGTCAGTGCGCGGTAGAGTGAGGTGCGGTCCATCACCAGTTGTTCGGCAAGCCGGCTGAGTGGCACTTGCCCGCCGCGCCAGATATGCCGCAGGATCGAGAATTGCGCGATGGTCATGCCGGTATCGGCAAGCGCGGCGTCATAGACACCCGACAGGGCGCGAGATGCCTTGCGCAGTGCGGTGCAAGCGCAGGCCGCGTCGGCGATCGAATCTTTGTGATGCATATGCATGATGTATTTGCATCATAGATGAGGGTCAACCGGGAAGATCGACAGCCGGGCGATTTGCAGGTTGCCCGTTGTCGCATCCATGGCATGCTTCATTTGGTCAGCGCGGCGTCGGGTTGAATCATGTCCCCCTGCCGTTCGCGCCGAGCTTGTCGAAGCATCGCTTTTCTTCTCCCCTGTCAGGAGAGGAAAGAACGGCCCTTCGACAAGCTCAGCGCGAACGGCAGGGGCGGAGCGCGTGAAGGGGAGAGAATGGCCAGTTCAGCAGCGATTGTGATCCGCAGCGTCCTTGCGACGGTGGCGGGCCTGGCGGTGGTGGTGATCGGATCGACCGTCACCGACCAGGCGATGCATGCGACCGGCATCATTCCCCCCGGCGCGATGTGGAATCCGTGGCATAATCTGCTCGCGCTGGCCTATCGCTGCGTCGTCGCCGTTGCGGGCGGTTATGTGACCGCGTGGCTCGCCCCGCGCAATGCGATGCGGCATGTCATGATTCTCGCGGTGATCGGGCTCGCCGCCGGCACCGCGGGCGTGATCGCGACCGCTGGGCTCAATCTCGGGCCGCGCTGGTATCCGATCGCGGTTGCGGTGACCGGCTTTCCCTGCGTCCTGATTGGCGGACTGTGGCAACGCCGGCGGGCCGCCCTGGCCGCCTGAGGCGACAAGCGGGGCAGTCACCGGCCACCTTGGGGATCAGAATGCCGCGCGCAGGGTCACTTGGTACAACGGGCCGGCATTTTCGCGCTCAAGTTCGAATTCGTCGACAATGCCGTTGCGGCGGTTGCTGAGGATTTCCTGGTATGAATCGCCGTCATATTTGAGGAACGCCTCCTTCTTCGAGCGACGCAATATGTCCTGCACCGAGAAGCGCAGCACGAAATGCTTGCCCAGTCGCTTTTCGACGAACGCCTCCAGATCGGGGTCGTAGGTCAGGTCGACCGTCTCGTCGAAATTGGATTCGGTCGCCTTGGTGCGTCCCGATACCGTCGCGCCGAAGCTGGCATTGAGTTTCTTCAGCGTGTGGATGAAGCCGGCGTTATAGACATGGTGCGGCTGATTGTTGAATCGCCGCTTTTCACCGGTGAAGGGATCGCGGATCGAGCTGTCGAGATAGGTGTAGTTGGCGAACAGGCCGGTGTCGGGCAAGCCGATCACGTCGAGCGGTGCGGAGAAGTCGATTTCGGCGCCCCACACCTTGCCGCTGCCGACGTTGCGCGGTTCGAGAATGTCGAGGCCGTCGCCGTTCTTTCTGCCGGTATCGACCGTCTCGATGACGTCGGCCACCTTGCGGTAGAAGAAATTGATGCCGAAAATGCCCTGGCGACCGAGCTTGCGTTCGTAACCGACATCGACGCCCCAGGCCCGTTCGTTGCGCAGCAGTGGATTGCCGCGCGTGACATTCTCATCGACCGGTTCTTCTTCCTGCTCATAAGGCGTGATCAGGTCATAGTTCGGGCGGCGGACCGTGCGCGCGATCGAGGCGCGGAACTGATCGGCGCTGGTCGGTGCATAACGAAGATGCAGCGAGGGGTTGAGCGATTCGGTGTTGTAGCGCGCGCTTTGGGTCAGCGTGGCCGCATCGACCAGGTTGCTGCGGACATTGCGGCGGGTGATTTCGTAGCGGACGCCGGCGTCGATGGTCAGCAGCGCATTGGGCTCGAAGGTCACGCGCGCATAAGGGTCGTAGCGCTTTTCACGGATCTTGAAGGTCGATCCGGCCAGCGCCTCGAGTTCGCCCTTGTTGTCGAATGACGGGTTGGAGCCATTGCGCGTCTTGTCGAGCAAATCGATCCCGGCCTTGAAGCGCAGTGCGTCGCCGCCGATCGCATAGGAGAGGGTGCCGGTATATTCGTCATCCTTGATGTTGAGCTTCTCGGTGCCGTCGAGCACGAGGCCGGGCATCACGCCCTTTTTGTCGGCCTTGGCCTTGTCGACGCGGACATCGGTATCTTCGCGATAGCCTGACCAGCTGGCGGCAATGCCCACCGTCCCGCCGGCGAGTTCAAAGGCACCATCGGCGTTGATCGCATAGGTCTGCTGGTTGATGTCCTCATGCTGGGTTTCGATCTCCGAGAGCTTGAGCGGATTTCCCTTGGACGTGACCGAGCGTTCGAATTCATCGCGGTTGGTGTCGACGAAGAAGCCCTGCAAGCGGATGAAGCTCTTGCCGCCGAAATCATGGCGGATCTCGGCGCTGCCCGACAGATCGCTGCCGTCGCGCGTATCGTCCTGCAGCTCGGTATCCTTGAACTCGGGATCCTTCTCATCGCGCGGGCCGGTGGTGAAATCGTTGAAGCGCAGCGACACCTTCTTCTTGGCGTTGCGACGCTCCTGATAGTTGAGTGCGCCCCAATAGGAGGTGTTCTCGCCGATGCGTCCGGCATAGGCGGCGCCGAGCGACGGGCGGACGGTGCCGTCCTTGTTGATCAGCGCGCCGAGCTTGGCGAAGCCGCCTTCGAAAGTCGCCGCTTCCTTGGTGATGATATTAAGCGTGCCGGCGACGCCTTCGCTTGGCTGGTCGGCGCGCGGCGAGCGGATGATCTCGATCTTCTCGACCAGCTCAGCCGGGATGCGGTCGACGAAGAAGCTGCGATCGGCCTCGCCGCCGGGCGCGCGACGGCCATTGATCAGCACCTGGGCATAGCCGGGCGGCAGGCCGCGGAACTGCACCGCGTCATACTCCAGCACGTCGGAGGTGAAGGTCACGCCGGGCACGCGCTTGAGCATCTCGCCGACCGAGACGGGTTCGAAGCGCTGGAAATATTCCAGGTCATAGGACAGTACCGGATTGGGGTCCTCGGTCCGGTTGCGGAAGATGATCGTGCCGTTGACAATGATGTCGCTTGCCTGCTGCTCCTGGTTTTCCGCCACAGGCTGCTCATCTGTGGCCGAAGGTCCGCCAATATGTTCTTGTGCTACCGCAGATATTGGTAACATCAGCGCAGAATAGGCGCATCCAGCAAGCAATGCCCGAGTAAAAACCATGACGGCCCCCGTTTAGTATTATAAATTGACTTGAGGCGGCGTGACATGCCAACGGACCCCATCGGCAGCGCAGGTAGGTAATGATTATGACATGGTCGCGGAGTCTTGGTTTCACTTCAGTGACAGTTTTAGTGGCGCTTTTGTTACTGGGTGGGTGCGCGACGGCGAATGCGGCTGCCGAAGTGCCGGTGGAAACGCGCATCGCCAATGCGTTACCGGCCAAAACCGTTCAGGCGGCGGGTGAGACCGAGGCGGTGGCGACCGCCAATGCCGATGCGGCGGACGATCCCGCAATCTGGCGCAATGCGGCCAATCCGGCGGCGAGCCTGATCGTCGGCACCGACAAGAAGGCCGGGCTGTACGTCTATGGCCTGGACGGGCGGTCGCGCGATTTCGTCGATGCCGGGCGCGTGAACAATGTCGATCTGGCGCAGGTGAAGACGGTAACGGGCGAACGGATCATCGTTGCGGCGAGCGATCGCAACGACTTGGCCAATGCGCAGATCGCCCTGTTCGCGCTTGACGGCGCGACCGCGAAGCTGACGCCGCTGGGCAAGATCGCGGCGGGGGCCGGCGAGGCTTATGGCATTTGCCTCTATCACGCGCCGGGCGCGCTTTACGCTTTCATGGTGGTGAAGGACGGGACGATCCGCCAGATCGCGATCGACCTCAGCGGCGCGACGCCGCAAGGAAAGGTCGTGCGGACGATGAAACTTGGCACGCAATCCGAAGGCTGTGCGGTCGATCCGGCCAGCGCGCGGCTCTATGTCGCGGAGGAAGATGTCGGGCTGTGGCGTTTCGACGCGCGGCCCGAGGGTTCGGTCGAGCCGGTCAAGATCGCCGCCGCCGATGGCAAGGCGATCGTCGCCGATGCCGAAGGAGTGGCGGTGGCCGATGGCTATGTCGTGGTGTCGAGCCAGGGCGACAATGCCTATGCGGTCTATCGCTTGTCGGACGAGGCCTATGTCGGCCGGTTCCGCATCGCGGCGGGCAGTTTCGGCGCCACCGAGGAGACCGACGGGATCGACATTGTCGCGGGCGATTTCGGTCCGGCGTTTCCCGACGGCATCATGGTTGCGCAGGACGGCATGAACGCGCCGCGCGCGCAGAATTTCAAGCTGGTGCGCTGGGGTGAGATCAAGGCGGCGCTGGGGCTGTGATCCGCCATTGCCTGGGTGCAAAAGAGGGCATAGCCTCACCGCACTCTTGCAGGAGATCGAGCAATGCGCGGCGGAATGATAGCGATCCTGGGTTCGGCCCTGGTCCTGGCGGCGGCGACCGGCGCCAATGCGGGTGGGCAGACCGCCCCTGCCGCATCGACACCGTCGCGGGCGGTGAGCGTGCCGGTCGATCCAGCGGCGATCCTGGCGGGGCGCAAGGCGGCGTTCCTGCTCTCCGCGGCCAATTTCGGCGGCATGAAAGCCGTGATCGACAGTGGCGGTGACGTCACCAAACAGGCATTCGCGGCGCGATCGCTGGCCAATTGGGCAAAGGCGCTGCCGGGCATGTTCCCGCCGGGCAGCAATGTGGCGCCGACCGAGGCGCTGCCCAATGTGTGGACCGACCGTGCCGGGTTCGACGCGAAAGCAGCCGCCTATGCCGAGGCTGCCGGCAAGCTCGCGGCACTGGCCAAGGCGGGTGACAAGCCCGGCTTCGCTGCGCAGTGGGGCGAAGTGGGCAAGACCTGTGGCGGGTGTCACGACACTTACCGCAAGGACGACAAGAAGGGCTGACCGGCCCGGCCCTTAGTTGCGCGGCGGTTGCCAATCGCCTTGCCCGACATCGACGAACAGGCGGATCAGCTCGAACGGATCCTCATCGCCCATCTCCATTTTGCCGTCCGGCCGCAGCTTGCCGCACGCGGTGAGCAAGGTGGTTTCCCCGCCGCTGCCGGGCGCAACGCTCGCCCAGCCACGCTTGTCCGACGTCAGCAATGTGCCGTCCAGCTGGTGGAAACCGATGCTGAGATCGCGCGAGCGATGCGCATCGCAATCGAACTCGCTCAGCGCGACGCTGGCGATCCGTTCCTTGCCCTCAATGGCTGCGCCATAGACCTGGGCGCGGATCAGGGTGCCGGCGCGGACGATCGAATTGCGGTCGATCATCATCATCGAATGGCGGTCGCCATTGTTCGCGATGCTCGTCACGACCAGGTCGCGGGCGGAATCGGCCGATGACGCGGGCAGGCCAGCGGGCAGGCATTGCCGGAAGAAATCGCGCATCGTCTGGCGGCCCGGGCGCAGATCGAGCGTCTGCCCGCGCACTGTGTCGCCGCTGCGGACCCGGATCGCCATCTCGCGCGTGTCGATCAGGCGCCGGGCCATCTCCGCCGGGATCGCGCGGGTGAAGGTGACGCGGTCGTTGATCGCTTCCGCGCCATCGGCCCCAGGCATTTCCGTTCGTCCGTCAAGCTCGACATAGGCCTGGGTCGGTCTCGCCGCCCATGCCCGCGCACGTTCCGGTGTCACGATCAGCGCGGCGGTCATCGCCAGCCTGCCCTGCGGGCAGAAGAACAATGCGCGGCTGGTCATGTCGTGATGCCGTTGCTGCACCATCAGATAGGGGCGCATCCCGGCGGTGCCGATTTCCGCGATGGCGGGTTCGGCGCCATTATTGGCGAGGCGAAGGCGCAGTGCGGTGTCGGGCGAGAGCCAGCTGATATCGTTGGCGTCGGTCATGCTGGCGAGCGAGAAGAGCCGCGGCTCGACGCCCATCTCGATCAGGTAATCAATATACTCGGCGCTGGCGAGCTGAGTCCATTTCTCGGTCTCTTTGGTCGGCCTGGCGCGCGTGGCGAACTGGTGGATGCCGAGCGGGCCGCTGCGCGCGGTCAGGAAACGGCCGACGCCGCCGGCATAGGCATCGGCACAGGCGCTGGCGCAGACCGCGTCACCGGTCGGCCGGCCGATATCGGTGTTGAAGCGCAGCGCGCGGATCATGCGGCCCAGCGCCATTCCTTCGTCCATCAGGCCGCCGCTCGAATCGAAATAGATCGTCGCGGATTTGATTCCCCGGTTGCGGACCAGCGTGCGCAGCCGGTCGACAGTGCCGCTCTGGATCGAGCCGCTGGCGAGGATCGCAACCCCGTCGCCGAGCGTGGCGCGGTTCGCCTCGCGAAAGCCGGGCGCGTCGATCACGCGGAAGGTCATCGGTCGCTGATCGGTCGCCGACGCCATGTGCGGGGCGAGTGTGAGGAAATATGAAGCCAAGGCGGCGAGCGTGGCGCGGAGGATGTGGTGGCGGATCCTTCCGGCGCGCAGTGCCGGTGATGGCGCGTTGTTCAAGATCCCACTCCCCCCGAGGTGGCTGCCGTCAGTCCGATGCGCCGTCGGATAAGGCTAAGGGGTTGCCGGTTGCGCGTCCAGTGTACCGCGCCGGTACCGGTTGCCGTTATGTCGGAGTGTGGGTGGATGCTCGATGCGTGCATGATGGCAGCGATACTGGACGCAGTTGCGGCGCAGGTGAATCAAAGGGTAACCGGGGTGGGGCCGGCATGAATCCGCCTGTCGCCGCGGCGGGGAAATTCCCGTGGTTGCGGGAATTGCTGCGGGAACATGCTTTTTTGCGCGTTCTGCGGGACTCTGCGGGAATTTCTGCGGGAATTTTGATGGAGCCGCACGGGAATTTGACCGGGAAATCCGTCATGACGCAGCGTCCTTTGCGCATCGCCGGAGCAGGGCAATCGCCATGTGGACTCGCCACAGGCCGAACGGCACCAGCGCCGCACCCAGGACGCGGTGCAGGGGCGGGTCGAAATGCAGCACTGCCCAGACGCCGAGCGCGGCGAGCGCGAGCCCGGCCAGGACATTCACCACGCCGCCACCGATCCATTGCAGCGTCACCAGGCGGGTCGCGACCGCCAGGATGGGAAGGGCGATCCTGAGGTCGAAATAGCTCGCCAGCGCGCCGAGCCCGACCAGCAGCAACGGGACCACCGCCAGGCCGAGCAGGATGAACGCCATGATGGTGATCATATGGTCCAGAAGCGGGTTCATCAGGGCAACCTTTGGAGCGTTGGACTGTGGGGGCGCGGCGGCGAGGAGGAGAATGACGGATTGCGGGGTTCAGCATATCGCAACTGCCATGCGGTTGAGCGCGTGCCGTGCGTCATGCATCGCCGGGAATGGACGATGGTCATTGGGTCTCGTCATGTCAAAGAGCGGGCCGGTGGTTATGGGCATGCCGAATGATGCGACGCTGCATGCGATTGTCGCAGGAGTGAATCGAGCCAGTGACGGAGCGCCGGGTGTCGGGCGCGCGGGAGATGGCGACCTGACGCGCGATGCAGCCGGATCGGACGGTGCGAATTGCAATGCGGCCATGATCGGATATGCTCCTGCCGGGAGATCGATCCATGAGCCTGTTTCCGCGTATCCAGAGCCCGTGCCCGTACAAGGGCAATCTTTCCGACATCATGGACGGCAGCCTGTGCCGGCTGTGCAAGCGCGAGGTCTATGATTTGACCGCGCTGAGCGATGGCGAACGGCAGGCCCTGGTGAACGGCTGCGAGACGGAAATCTGCGTCAGCTATACGGTGAGCGCGCGTTCGGTCCTGGCCGCGGCGGCGATGGGCATGGCGGCGATGACCACACCGGCCTTTGCGCAGCAGACGCCGCAGGCGGGGCCAGTCGCCGCGGCGCTTGATGACGCGACCGAGTTCTCGGACATCATCGTCGGCGGCCTGCGTGCGCCGAAGCAGGCGCAATGGGTGAAGGACGAGCCCGTGAGCGACGCGCCGGCTCTTCCGGTCACTTATGATGATCCGGCGCCCGCGCAAGGCGCGGATCAGGCGGTCATGGCCCCGGCAGCGGTGACGCCGGCCGCTTCCTGACCTCGGTCATTCCCTGCCAGTCGAGCAGGCCGGCGATCTGCGTCGCCGCGGCGATGGCCCATGGTTCGCCATCGCCGATCGCGAGCGCGATATGCGACGCATCGAAGCTCCCGAACGAGATATCGAAGCTTTTCCACGACCCGTCGACATAAGCGACCACCCAGCTGTGCGGCATGAACGCGTTCCTGGCGCCATGATAGCGCGCGCGGGAATAGATCAGGCCGCTGGCGACCCGCGCCGGGATGCCGGCGGCGCGCGCGAGGCCGGCGAGCAGGGTGGCGTCCTCGGTACAGTCGCCCGCGCGGCGTCGCCATGATTGCATCGCCGAATAATGGCCGTCGAAATCCACATCCTTCAGGCGGCGGCGCGCGAGGCGCTCAAGCCGCTTCATCTTGCCGATATCGTCCTGCGCGGCGGTGGTGATGCTGCGGACCGCGCGCCGGAGTTCAGGCGCATCGCTTTCGATCCATGTCGATGCCCGCCGCCAACGCGCCAGATTGGACGGATCGGTCGACAGGCCAGGGCCACAGGACGCGCAAATATCGAGCAGCAGCGCGGCGCCCTCGATCGCCAGACGCTGTTCGCCAGTCACGGGCAAAACCGGGTGGAACATGGCGGGCAAGCCGAACCGGTAGCGAATATGGCCATCCAGTGCGGCGGGCGAGATCGCATAGGGCGACGCGATCATCTGGTGGCGCGTGGTCGGCGCCTTCAACTCCTGCGGCGCAATCGGCCGATCGGACCGTTGCAGGATCACGCTGTTGCCGGGCAGCGGCTGTTCGGCGCGCACGATGCGGCCCTTGTAATCGAGCTTGATCGACCAGACCAGACCGGGCAGCCCGTCCCGCCAGGCCGACAGGATCAGGTCGCCCTTACTCCCTCCCTCGGACCGCTGCCATCTTGTGCCGGATACTGATCCTGAGACCGGATCGACGCCGGGACGAGGCGCTGTGTCGGTCGTCGCCAGCCTTGCCTCCAGCTGCAGGATGGATTGGCCGTCATCGCCCGCGACCTCGGCGGCGTTTTCGAGATCGGGCGTGCCGTCATTGGCCAATGCCGGGTTGGCCTGAACCGAGACCGCCTGCAGCCGCCGCTTCTTGCCGTCCGCTGACTCGATTAAAACCCGGGTGGCTCTGCCCTGGGCATCAAGTTCGCGTACGGTGCGGATATGCGAGCGGGTTTCATCATGCCCCTCGACGCGAAAGGCCATGTCCCTTTCCCGGGTGATCCGGGTGCCGTTCGGGGTGGTCGCTATGGTCTCGTGCTGCCACCCGATCAGCTGGTCACGCTGATCGACGATGCGAAACCATATATCCTCCTGCGCGCCCGCAGCCGTGGGCCATAGCAGCAGGATGGCTGCGCTCAGTCCGAAGTTCAGTCGCGAATGCATGTGGGGAATGGTTGTCGCGTGGTCAGGTGCAGTCAAGCCTGGGCTCGGTTTCCCGTGAGCGATCTGCATAGTCCCTTTTGTGCGATATAATGGCGGGTGGCGCGGATCAAACAAACGTGCGGCTGCTGGCTATGGGTAAGGCTCGCTATGGCGTTACGCGATGTGATGACTTATTTTCCACCCGTGAAGCCGACCTTGCCTGAACGCGACGAGCTGGAAGCCGAAGGCGGCGCGACCGAGACCGGCTATGCCGACTGGAAGCGCGCGAAGGTCGAAAAGGGGCTGGCGCAAAGCCGTGACCGCAAGACGATGATTCCAATCGAGCAGATCTGGTCCGACCTCAAGCTTGAACGGTAATTTCACGCCGCAGGCGCGGGGTGATTTGCTGGCGATCCGCGACTGGATCGCGGCCGACGATGACCGCGCGGCGGATCGCGTGGTCAGCCGGATCGTGCAGACGGCGATGATGTTCGGGCAGTTTCCGATGCTGGGTCGGTTGGCTAGCGGCGTTCGCCAATGTCTAATTTGGCGTGCTGTCACCTTTGTTCCGAATCGATTTTTTGCCTGCATCTAGACACAGGCATGCGCATCTGAAAAAAAAGGGGGCGGTGATTACGCCCCCTCCCTAGTATGAATTTCAACTAAGCTGCGTTAGAGTCAATGTTCGGCACGAACACCGTACTTGTGCCTGAGCCCTGCATCAGGCTGATGCCGTGACGACAATCAGAGCGCTTAACGTAACTCTCGCTGCTGACGGCGATAGTGCGTCCGTTGCTGGCGCCATAGGTCCAGCGCCATTCGCCGCGAACGTCGCGGTACATCCAGTATGACGGAAAAGTACGATTGGTCATTTTAAACGTCCTTCTATTGCAGTTGCTAAACTGCGAACGAGAACGTATGTCTAACTTGCACGGTCGAGGCATACGTCTCACCACTGAGAGAATGCTGTAACATCCTCTCAGGTTGGGGCGGGGTCGCTAACGCGACCCCGCCCTTCGCGATTCCGCCATAGGGACTCTGTGGCCAGTGGTCAATCGCATTTTTTACCAAACTCGAGAATATTCTTCACCGATTAGGCTATTTGCAGTTGCATAGCCTTCACGTTGGCGGTCACGTTGGCGGTCACGTTGGCGGTCACGTTGGCGGTCACGTTGGCGGTCACGTTGGCGGTCACGTTGGCGGTCACGTTGGCGGTCACGTTGGCGGTCATGATCTCGAATTCACGGCGGTAGATTTTAGACACATATTCGTATAGACTTTGACGATGGCCTTTTGGAGCTAGTTCAATGGCAAGTTTAAATCCCCGCGATCGAAGCCGGAGTCCGCGTTTTCCCAGCTGTCCGCTGAGCGAGGCGGTCACATATGCGCGGCGCATATACGATGGTGTGCACCGTAGTCCCATTGATGCTTCGATAGCTTTTGGTTTGATGGGGTTTAGTGGTCGTAGTGGTGCGAGCTCTACGGCCCTGGGGGCGGTGCGTCAGTTTGGTCTAATTGAAGGCAGCGGTGGCAACACTCGAGTTAGCGAGCTGGCGTTGAAGATTTTAGAGCCGTCGTCAGCCACGGAAAAAATTGAAGCGCTACGGATCGCCGCCCGGGAACCCGAGGTTTTTCGCGCTATCTTAGATCGCTTCGACGAACGAATTCCTACTGCCGATGAGCCCGTTAGAGCGTTCTTGATCCGCGAGCTGGGGTTTTCGAAGGGAGGTGCGGAAGATTGCTTGTCATCGCTTCGTAAGACGGTCGAGCTCATCGCTCAGTTTGCAGATACTAATCTCCCAGTCGTTATTTCAGAAGACGAATCTGAAACTCACGATGCCGATTTACCGGTTAAGCGCTCGGAAATCTCGAAGGCTGGCGCAAAGGCAAATAGCGTTTATCGCATTCCGCTAACTCGAGATTGCGTTGCCGAGGTCAGTTTCCAGGGCGATGTCACTGAGAGAGCTGTTGAGCGCTTGATGATGCATATTGAACTTATGAGAGAAGTTTGGGCTGAGGATTAAATCGCTTTTGTGAAAGTGCCTATGTTCTTGTTCGGCATCGTTAATGATGCGCAGGAAGTGACCGAAATCGCTTCCTGCGCAAGATTTTACTCCGCCGCCACGCCAGCCTGCGAGAACATATCCCCGCCGGCGTCCCCACCATTGGCATCCTCGTTCGCCGCCGGCCCGGCCTTTGCCTTTTGACGCTTGTCGAAGCCGTCCCACACTTCGTTCCAGTTGCCGCGCGTCGCGGCCTTGGAATATTCGGTGGCGCGCTGTTCGAAGAAATTGGCGTGCTCGACGCCATTCAGCATCGGGGCGAGCCAGGGCAGGGGATGGTCGTCGACCATGTAGATCGGCTTGAGGCCGAGCTGACCCAGCCGCCAGTCGGCGATGTAGCGGATATACTTCTTGATCTCCTTCGGGGTCATGCCGTTGACCGGGCCCATTTCGAAGGCGAGATCGATGAAATTATCCTCGAGATGCACCGTCGTCTGGCACATGTCGCGAATGTCCTGCTTCACCGCCTTGGTGTAGCAATCGCGTTCCTTCACAAAGGTGTGGAACAGCTTGATGATGCCTTCGCAGTGCAGGCTTTCGTCGCGGATCGACCAGGTGACGATCTGGCCCATGCCCTTCATCTTGTTGAAGCGCGGGAAGTTCATCAGCATGGCGAAGCTGGCGAAGAGCTGAAGCCCCTCGGTGAAGCCGCCGAACATGGCGAGCGTCTTGGCGATGTCCTCATCGGTATCGACGCCGAAGCCCTGCAGATAGTCGTGCTTGTCCTTCATCTCGGAGTATTCGAGGAAGGCGCCATATTCGCTTTCGGGCATGCCGATCGTGTCGAGCAGATGGCTGTACGCTGCGATATGCACCGTCTCCATATTGGAGAAGGCGGCGAGCATCATCTTGATCTCGGTCGGCTTGAAGATGCGGCCATATTTCTCATGGTAGCAATCCTGCACCTCGACATCGGCCTGAGTGAAGAAGCGGAAGATCTGCGTCAGCAGATTGCGCTCATGGTCGCTGAGCTTCTGCGCCCAGTCGCGGCAATCCTCACCGAGCGGCACTTCCTCCGGCATCCAGTGGATCTGCTGCTGGCGCTTCCAGAAATCGAATGCCCAGGGATATTCGAATGGCTTGTACTGCTTGCGGGCTTCGGTGAGGGACATGGACGGGTCCTTACGCTTTTGAGTTCATGAAATAGACGAAAACGAGAATACAAAATGTGCCGATCGCGCCAATGCGGACTGCCTTGTCAGCCCAGGGCAGATCGTCGAACAGGCGATCACCGGCCGCACTGCGGGTCAGCAATTGTGGCGCTAATCCCAACCCGATGCAAAGGGCGGCAATGAGCCAGAGCGGTGTCATGCTTCCGTGCCCCACTGCCACATCGCGGTTGCGGAGAGCGCGAGAACAACGCCCAATGCCACGGCCATGATCCCGACCATGCGGAAGACATAGACTCTGGCCGGGCCGGCGGGCCGCAGCAGCGCGAGCAGCAGACCCGCGCCGACCAGGGCGAAGACCAACGCGACCGCGTACATGATGGCGATCTGCAGCGTCATCGCGACCGGCGCCGATCGATATAGATCCGCCGCGAGCCGCGATGCGAGCCGACGCCGAACACGACGATGCCGAGGAAATAGCCGAAATCATACCAGCCGCCATTATTGGGCACGGCATAGACCGCGACGTCGGGCATGAAGAGCGACAGGACCCAGGCGACCGGGAAGATGAAGCCGTGCCACAGGCCAAGCAGGAAGCCGGGCGCGGTGGGCGCGACTGCGGCGGGTATCTGGTGCGCGCAGGCGGTGAGCGTCGCCACAAGGGCGAGTGCGACGGTCAGGCGCAGGCGCGGTGTGGTGATCAGCATGGCCGGCTCTCCCGTGCATCCATTCGCGCCGGCACGCGTTCAATCGCGGCAACCATAACCAAGGAGCGACGAGCATGGCCGATCTGAGCGCAGTCAAGGAACATATGGACGTCATCGGCGCCGACGGCGTGCATGTCGGCACCGTCGACAAGGTCGAGGGCGACCGGATCAAGCTGACCAAGGCCGATAGCGGCGCGGGGAGCCATGAAGGGCATCATCACTTCATCTCGGGCGGCCTGGTCGCCGATGTCGAGGACGATACGGTGCGGCTGAGCGCCAATGCCGATGTCGCGGTGAGCTTCGAAGAAGAAGCCTGAATCAGCGCCGGGGGCGGTGATGTGCATACGCATCGCCGCCCCAACCTCGGATCCGGAAACCAACCCAGTGGCGCGCAAGGGTGCCGCGATGGTCACCGGCCCGCGT
This sequence comes from Sphingomonas sp. ERG5, assembly GCF_000803065.1. Lineage (GTDB taxonomy): Bacteria > Pseudomonadota > Alphaproteobacteria > Sphingomonadales > Sphingomonadaceae > Sphingomonas. The sequence goes on along the minus strand of NZ_JSXI01000063.1, from coordinate 129,219 downwards.
CGGGCGCGTTCGTCGCAAGGCGGCGGGATTCAGTGACGGGCAAGCCGCCCTCGGTCGGCACATAGATCAGCGATGCGTGGCTCGATTCCAGCGCCTGGATCTGCAGGTAGCGCAGATAGCCTTCCGGACCACCCAGGCTGTTCTGCAGAATCGCATTGGCCTGCGCTGCGCCGCGCGCCCGGATCACCTCCGCCTCGGCGAGCGCGATCGCGCTTTCCTTCTTGGCACGTGCTTCCAGGATCGCGACCTGACGCGACGATTGCGCCTCCGCCAGCGCGGCTTCGCCGGCCAGCCGCTGCGAATAGACGCGGTACTGCGGATAGGCGAACAGGGCGATCACCAGCAGCAATGCGCCCGCGATGATCGCCACCAGCGTACAGCCCGTTTTCTGATCCATGTCGCTATTCCCGTTAGCGCGTCAGCCGGCCTTCACTGGCAGGCGAGGCACTCATCATAATCCTTCGATTCAACCTGGATTTCGCGCAGGTCGATCGTGTTGTCGGCTTCCACCCCACCGGCGAAACCGGCGCGCTGGATCGACTTGGAGCGGAGATAATAGAGCGACTTGATGCCCAGCTCCCAGGCGCGGAAGTGGAGCATCAGCAGGTCCCATTTCTCCACATCGGCCGGGATGAACAGGTTCAGCGACTGCGACTGGTCGATATAGGGCGTGCGATCGGCGGCGAGCTCGATCAGCCAGCGCTGGTCGATTTCGAAGCTGGTCTTGTAGCAATCCTTTTCCTCGGTGCTGAGGAAGTCGAGATGCTGGACGCTGCCGCCCTGCTCCAGGATCGAGTTCCACACCGCGTCGCTGTTCTTCGATTTCTCGATCAGCAGCTTTTCGAGATACGGGTTCTTGATCGAGAAGCTGCCCGACAGCGTCTTGTGGGTGTAGATATTGGCCGGGATCGGCTCGATGCAGGCGCTGGTGCCGCCGCAGATGATGCTGATCGACGCGGTCGGCGCGATCGCCATCTTGCAGCTGAAGCGCTCCATCGCGCCCTGGTCGGCGGCGTCGGGGCAGGGGCCGCGTTCGACCGCGAGTTGCATCGAGGCTTCGTCGACCTGCGCCTTGATGTGCTTGAACATCTTCAGGTTCCACGACTTGGCCATCGCGCCTTCGAAGGCGAGGCCGCGCGCCTGGAGGAAGCTGTGATAGCCCATCACGCCGAGGCCGACCGACCGTTCGCGCATCGCCGAGTAAGCGGCGCGTTCCATGCCGGGTTCGGCGCGGTCGATATAGTCCTGCAGCACATTGTCGAGGAAGCGCATGACGTCCTCGATAAAGCCCTTCTGGTCCTTCCACTGGTCCCAGGTTTCGAGGTTGAGCGAGGACAGGCAGCAGACCGCGGTGCGGTCATTGCCGAGATGGTCCTTGCCGGTCGGCAAGGTGATTTCCGAGCACAGGTTCGAGGTCGAGACCTTCAGGCCGAGGTCGCGGTGATGCTTGGGCATCGCCTTGTTCACATGGTCGGAGAAGACGATGTACGGCTCACCGGTGGCGAGGCGGGTCTCGACCAGCTTCTGGAACAGGCTGCGCGCATCGACCTTGCCGCGCTCCGACTGATCCTTCGGGCTGCGCAGGGTCCATTCCTTGCCGTCGCGCACCGCTTCCATGAATTCGTCGGTGATCAGCACGCCATGGTGCAGGTTCAAAGCCTTGCGGTTGAAATCGCCCGACGGCTTGCGGATTTCGAGGAACTCCTCGATCTCCGGGTGGCTGACGTCGAGATAGCAGGCGGCCGAGCCGCGACGCAGCGAACCCTGGCTGATCGCGAGGGTCAGCGAATCCATCACGCGCACGAACGGAATGATGCCGCTGGTCTTGCCGTTCAGCCCGACCGGCTCACCGATGCCGCGCACATTGCCCCAATAGGTGCCGATGCCGCCGCCGCGCGAGGCGAGCCAGACATTCTCGTTCCAGGTGTCGACAATGCCATTGAGGCTGTCGGGCACCGAGTTGAGATAGCAGCTGATCGGCAGGCCGCGGCCGGTGCCGCCGTTCGACAATACGGGGGTCGCAGGCATGAACCACAGCTGCGAGATCGCGTCGTACAGGCGCTGCGCATGCGCGGCGTCATCGGCATAAGCGGAGGCGACGCGGACGAACAGATCCTGGTAGCGCTCGCCCGGCAGCAGATAGCGGTCGGTCAGCGTGTCCTTGCCGAAATCGGTGAGCAAGGCGTCGCGCGAATGATCAACATCGACCGGATAGAGCTGCGGCTTCACTTCCTTCGAATCGCCGCGTGCGTCGAGCTTGCGCTTGGCGGTGCCCTTGCCCTTGTCGTCGGGGCCCTTGTCGTCGAGGCCCTTGTCGTCAGGGCTCTTGTTTTCCGGGCCCTTGTTGCGAACGGACGCCTCGGTGGTGGTGCCCGTGGTCGCTTCCATCGCGTCGGTTGCCATGTTTACGCTCGCTTCCTGACCGTCTCTGAAATCCATCGAATGCCGCCCTTGATCAAATCATGTTTACCGGATCGGTGTTCCCGCTCCGTTCGAATCGGGGGCGAACCCCCAAGCTACCATTTTCGGGCGACCCAGGGAGAACAAATCTTGCCCCTCGCGCCACCGTGATGGCGCGTGCGGGTAAGCTCGCAATATGGTGTTGCGACTGATGTTCTACCAGCTCTTGGGTTCGCCCCCGAACTCAACCCCTACAGATTGTGCCCATTCTGGTCAGGTGGCAAGACGGTAAATGACAAATTAGAGACTCGGTTCGTCGCTATTTTGAGTCGGTTCATAGCGGCGGCGAACCGTCGCACCGTAGCGACGCGTGGTCAAAGCTGGCTTTGCCGAAAGGCAAGAGGACGAATACGGAACAGAGAAAAAATTCGCGAAAAAACCGCAGCGGAATCCGGCGGTGATTCAGATCGCGAAAAGTGCTCCAGATTGGTAGTCGGCGCTATCGTTCCAGGACGTCGGCGAGCGCGGTGAAGCTGTCGGCGCGATAGTCCCAGTCCTGCGCCAGATGCGCGTCGGGCGCGATTCGGCCGCCATATTCCATCGGGCGATGGACATAGGCCGTCATCAGGCCGCAGGCGCGCGCGGCGGCGAGGTCGCTATGGTGCGCGGCGACCAGGCACAGCGCGCCCGGTGCGATGCCAAGGATGTCGGCGGTGCCGAGATAGGCCTGGGGCAGCGGCTTGTAGTGACCGGTCGATTCGGCGCCGAGGATCGTGTCCCAGGGCAGATGCGCCCGGCGCGACATTTCCAGCGTGAGCGCGGTGTTGCCGTTGGACAAAGTGACGATCGCGAAGCCGGCCTTCAGCCGCGTCAGGCCCGCGACCGCGTCGGGCCAGGGATCGAGCCGGCGCCAGGCCTTGGCGAACGCGTCGAGCGCGACGTCGTCGATGCCCGCCGGGTCGATGTCGTGGCGGGCCAGCAGCGCCTCGAGCGTCTCGCGATTGAGGATGTCGAGCCGGGTATAGGGCCGCCGTCCGCTGCGGCATTCCTCCATCGCCGGCTGATAGAGGCCGCGCCACTGGTCGGCGAACTGCGCGCCGTCGATTTCATGCCCGAGCGTGGCGAAGAAGGCGTCGGCCGCGCGCGCGATGCCGGTGCGCCAGTCGACCACCGTGCCGAACACGTCGAAGGCGAGAGCGGTGGGGGTGGGCATGCGACTCTCCAGATGGCTATCCGCTATGGTAGACGGACGTCGAGCCCTTTAGCGATGCCGAATGGACTATCCCCACCATATCGATTTCGTCTGGCTGGCCAGTGATCCAGACGGCCAACTCGCTGCCATGATCACGGCGGGTAGCGGGCCAATGCCCGATGCGCTGCTCGCGGCGTTCGAAGAGTTGCCGGATCTGGAAAGCTGGATGTTGGGCCTGCCGCATATCGCGGACGCGATCCTGCTGGTCGATGTACCCGATCCCGCCAGTTGCAGGGCATTGAGCGAAAAAGGCCTGTTCGTTTACGACTGGACCGATATTCACCGGCCGACATCCCAATGCCTCAACGCCTATGAGTTGGTCGCGCGGCCGTCCGTCACGCTGCGGCTTGAAGAACTCCCGTCAGATTTGCGTTCGGCAGCCCAGCATGGTCCCTTGCACACGAGCTTTGGCTCGCCGGTCATCAGCTTTCTTTAAAAGAGCGGCAACCGCCCACTCATCCACCCGCCTTCACGAAATCAATGAACGCCCGTAGCGGCGCGGGCATGTGGCGGCGGCTGTGATAGTAAAGCGAGGGGCCGGGGAAATCCTCCTGCCAGTCGCTCAGCACCTCGAGCAGCGCGCCGCGCTCGATCTGGGGCTGGAGAAAGTCCGCGAAGCCGGCGATCAGGCCGAGCCCGGCCAGTGCCGCAGCCATGCCGATCGCTGGCGACGAGGAGATCAGCGGCCCCTCGGGTGTGATGCGGAAGCGTTTGCCGCCACGTTCGAAATCCCACAGCGCGAGATGGCCGCTGGCGAAGCGATGGCCGATCCGGGCATGATCGGCGAGGTCGCGGGGATGTTTCGGCACGCCGTGCGCGGCGAGATAGGCGGGCGATCCGGCGACGGCGAAGCGCTGATGTTTCGGGCCGATCGGGATCGCGATCATGTCCCTGGCGATGCTCTCCTCATACCGGATGCCGGCGTCGAAACCATGCGCCAGCACGTCGAGAAACGTGTCCTCGGCGATGATCTCCATGCGGATGCCGGGATGCGCGGCGAGGAAGCGCGCGACGATCGGCGGCAGGATGTAATGCGCGACGACCGTCGGCACATTGAGCCGCAGCGTGCCGCTCGGCTGGCCGTCCTGTATTGCCAGGCCGTCGAGCGCATCGCTGATTTCGGCCAGCGCCGGGCGCAGGCGTTCGAGCAGGCGCTGCCCCGCCTCGGTCGGCGTCACGCTGCGCGTGGTGCGGTTGAGCAGGCGCACGCCGAGATCACCCTCCAGCCGCCGCACCGCATCGCTGAGCGATGAGGCGGAGACGTTGCGGCGCTGCGCGGCGGTGCGAAAGCCGCCGGCCTCCGCGACGCTCGCGAAGAGCCGGATATCGTCGAGATTGGGTGTGGTCATTGTCCGACTTTCCGCACGGGCCGTTCCAATAACATCGGCTTATCGCACGATCGGTGGGGCGATATAAAGGGTCAAGAGATTTTGAGGAGACAGATCATGGAACAGCGCAATCTAGGTAACACCGGTCCGGCGACGGCAGCGATCGGGCTCGGCTGCATGGGCATGTCGGGCATGTACGGCCCGGCCGACCGGGCGGAGGGCATCGCGACGATTCATGCCGCGCTCGATGCGGGCGTGACCCTGCTCGATACGGGCGATTTCTACGGCATGGGGCATAATGAGATGCTGATCGGCGAGGCGGTGAAGGGCCTGTCGCGTGATTCCTATCAACTCAGCGTCAAGTTCGGCGCGATGCGCGATCCGGCGGGTGGCTGGTCGACATATGATGCGCGGCCCGAGGCAGTGAAGAATTTCCTCGCTTACTCGCTGCAACGGCTCGGCGCCGAGTATATCGATGTGTACCGTCCGTCGCGGCTCGACCCCGATGTGCCGATCGAGGAAACGATCGGCGCGATCGCCGAGATGGTGAAGGCTGGCTATGTCCGGCACATCGGGCTCAGCGAAATGGGCGCGGAGACGATCCGGCGCGCGGCGGCGGTGCATCCGATCTGCGACCTGCAGATCGAATATTCGCTGATCTCGCGCGGGCCGGAAGAGGCGATCTTCCCCACCACGCGTGAACTCGGGATCGGGGTCACCGCCTATGGCGTGCTGTCGCGCGGGCTGATCAGCGGGCATTGGCGGAAGGACGCCAGCCGAGCGGGCGATTTCCGTGCGATGAGCCCGCGCTTCCAGGCGGGGAATGTCGATGCCAATCTCGCGCTGGTCGATGCCTTGCAGGTGGTGGCCGCGGCGAAGGGCGCGACGGTGGCGCAGATCGCCATTGCCTGGGTCGCGGCGCAGGGGCGGGATATCGTGCCGCTGGTTGGCGCACGGCGGCGGGATCGGTTGAGCGAGGCGCTTGGCGCGCTGGACGTGGTGCTGAGCGCTGCGGACCTTGCGGCGATCGAGCACGCCGTGCCCAAGGGAGCCGCGGCGGGCGATCGCTATCCGACGCCGTTGATGGCGCATCTCGATAGCGAGCAGGGGTAATCTCAAATCCTCTCCCGGTTCCCCCGGGGGAGGATTCAGAGGGTGGCTGGCAGCGTCACAATAACGCGCAGGCCACCGCCTTCCGCAGCATCCAGCATCAGCGACCCGCCATAAAGCTCGGCCAGTTCGCGCGCGATTGACAGGCCGAAGCCATGGCCGTCACTGGATTCGTCGAGGCGGCGCCCCGGTTGCATGGCAGCGGTGCGTTCGGTGTCGGGAATACCGGGGCCGTCATCGGTGATGGTCAGCCGGACCCGTTGCGCGGCGCGTTCGGCGCTCACGGTGATGCGTGCCGACGCCCAGCGCCACGCATTGTCGAGCAGATTGCCGGCCAGCTCATCGAGATCCTGCGGATCGAGCGCAACCGACAGCCCGGGGTCGATGGCGATAGCGGCGGTGACGGGCCGGGCGGCATGGATCCGGCCCAGCGCCTCGGCCAGCCCCTCGATCGCCGGGCGCAGCGGCGTCGCGACCCTGGCGGCGCCGCCCGGCGTGCCGGTGCGGGCGCGGCCGAGATGATGGCGGACCGCCTGGTCGATGCGATCGAGCTGTGCGCCGAGCGACCCGTCGGGATCGCGGTCGCGCAGTGCGAGAGCGAGCGTGGCAAGCGGCGTCTTCAACCCATGGGCGAGGTTGGCGACATGGCCGCGCGCATTGGCCAGCGCCGCTTCATTGGCATCGAGCAAGGCGTTGATCTCATCCGCCAGTGGTGCGAGCTCGGTCGGCTGGTCGGGGGGGACGCGCGCATCGCTGCCACGTCGTACTGCCGCCAGCGCCTCGCGCAGCCGCCCGAGCGGGCGCAGCCCGATGCGCAGCTGGATCAGCGTCGATAGCGCCAGCGCGATGCCCAGCAGGGCGAGCGCGCCAAGCAGCGGGATCATCGCTGCCCGGATCGGGCGTTCGACGATGACGCGCGGCGCGGACGCGGTAATCCGGACGATGCCCGCCGAGGTGGGAATGGTCAGCGCGCGGGCATGGTGCGAGCGACCATCGGCCGCCCGCCAGAGGAGCGGGCGCGGCTCGTCCGGGCGATCGTTCCGGTCAGCAGGCAAGTGACGCGGCGGCTCTTCCAGCTGAAACGGCCCCGGATCGGGTGCGGCGGGAGAGCCGATCGTGCCGGCCGGTGCGTCGATCCGCCATCCCCAGCCGGAATCGGCCCGGTCATAGGGCGGGGCGAGTGCGATGCGCCCGCGATCGATCGCGCCGTCCGGCCCGACCGCGGTGGCGAGGATCGCGATCTGGGCATCGAGCTGCTGATCGAGTCCGTGCATCACGAAGCGTTCGAGCACGGCGCCGATCGCGACCGCGGCGAAGGCAAGCGCGGCCAGCGTTGCGAGCAGCGCGGTGGCGAGCAGGCGGCCGTAAAGCGATCTGGGGAGCAACCTCATTGCGGCATGTCCGTCAGCCGGTAGCCGCGCCCGCGCACCGTTTCGATCAGGTCGCGGCCGATCTTTTTGCGCAGCCGGCCGATGATTACCTCCAGTGAGTTGGAATCGGGATCGGCATCGCCTTCATAGACGCGTTCCATCAGGTCGAGCCGGTCGATCACCACGTCGCGGCGCAGCATCAATGCCGACAGCACGCGCCATTCGAGCGCGGTGAGGCGCAGCGGCAGGCCGTCGAGTTCGAACTGGCCGGTCTGTGCATCAAAAGAGACGGGGCCGCAGCTGACGATGCTTGCGGCATGGCCCGCCGCGCGGCGGACCAGCGCACGCAGCCGCATGACCAGTTCCTCGACCCGGAACGGCTTGGTCAGATAATCGTCGGCCCCGGCACGGAACCCCTCGACCTTGTCCGACCAGCCATCGCGCGCGGTGAGGATCAGTACCGGATGCGCCCGGCCCGCCGCGCGCCATTCCTTCAGTACCGTAATGCCGGGCTTCACCGGCAGGCCGAGATCGAGCACCGCAGCGTCGTAAAGCCCGGTGTCGCCAAGATGCGCGCCATCCTCGCCATTCGCCGCGACATCGACGGCGAAATTCTCGGCGCGCAGCGCACGGGCGATGCCGTCGGCGAGCGCGGTGTCGTCCTCGACCAGCAGGATGCGCATTCTCGTCCTTTCGATCGGCGGGCTAGGATCCTGCGTTAAACCGAAACTGAACGGGAAGGTTCAGCGGGCTGCGGTCGCGACTCGCTAGAAGATGCCATCGACACAGATGGAGTGACCGTAATGACCGAAGAAACCAAGACGAAGCGCACATTACCGCTCAAGGCATCGCTGGCTGCCGTCGCGCTACTCGGCGTCGGCGTTGCCGCAGGGGCGGCCGCGATCAGGGTGAACGGGCCGTCGATCGAACTGGCGCCGATCAAGCCGGTGGCGATCTCCGGCCTGACTGACAGCACCAACCTCATCACGCTGCGCGGGAAAGTGGCCGAAGTCTATGGCCCGATGTTCGTGATGCAGGACAGCAGCGGCAAGGCGTTGATCGATGGGGGGCGTCGGCATGGGATATTGGGCATGGGCGCGGATAGCCCCGTCGCGACCGGCGCGACGGTGACGATCCAGGGCCGTTTCCATGACGGCATCGTCCATGCCTCCTTCCTGATCGGGGCCGACGGCAAGGTGACCACGCTGGGCGGCCCGCCGCATGGGCCAAGGGGGCCGCGGCATGATGGTCCGGACGGCGGGCCGGAAGGGCGTGACGGCCCGCCGCCGCCACCGGCAGATGGTGCGGCACCGCCGCAGCCCGCCGCTCAACCGCCAGTTGCCCCGGCTCAGCCGGTCACCGGCAATAGCGCCGGCTGACAAAAAGGGCGGCGACCGGTCCGGTCGCCGCCCCATTTTGCTTAGCGGCAGATGCGCACGCGATGGTCGTAGCGCCACTCGGTCCAGCAACGGCGATAGCCATTGTTCCAACCATAGCGACGGCCACGATCCCAGCGGTCGCGCCGCCAGCCACGGTCGTCGCGCCAGCGGCGATCACCGCGCCAGCGGCGATCACCGCGCCAGCCACGATCACCACGCCAGCCACGGTCACCACGCCAGCCGCGATCACCACGCCAGTTACGGTCGCCACGATCAGAGCGGTCATGATAACCGCCACGATCATCGTAGCGCTGCGCTTCCGCAGCGGTGCTCGCGCCCAGCGCCGCGACCGCGAGGCCGATGGCAACGAGAATTTTGGGCATTTTCATGGGGTACATCCTTTCCAGCCCGCCACGTCGGGCATGCAGGCAAGATACGCGCACGATTGAATCCTGTTCCTGAACCGGGCGGTTATCGCAGGTTCAGGCTCGCGGACCCTAACCCAGCCGCACCGACTGTCCGCCATCGACCGGCAGCAGCGCACCGGTCACGAAGCGCGCATCGTCCGACGCCAGCCATAGCGCGGCATGCGCCACATCCCAGGCGGTGCCCATCCGCCCCATCGGCACGCGCGCGTCGCGCTTGGCGCGCAATTCCGCCTGTGCCTCGCCGGTCAGGCCGGCCCAGCCCTGGATCGCCATCGGCGTGTCGATCAGGCCGGGAAGAATCGCGTTGCAGCGGATCTGGTACCGGGCATTGAGCGCCGCGACGCTGGTGGTGAGCTTGTTCACGCCGGCCTTGGACACTTCATAGGCAATGATCCCGGAAGGCGCGAGCGCGGCCAGCGAGGAGACGTTGACGATCGCGCCGGCCCCTTGCGCGCGCATCACCGGCAAGGCGTGCTTGATCGTCTGCATCATCGCGGTGAGGTTGAGATGCAGGATCGCGTCGAACCGCACCGGATCGCTCTTTTCGACCGGTGCGTCGCCAGCACCACCGCCGACATTATTGTGCAGGATGTCGAGCCGGCCGAGCGCCGCCACGCCCGCCGCGATCAGGGCCGCGCATTCCGCCTCGTCACGAATATCGGCGGCATGGGCATGGGCTGTGCCGCCTTCACCGGTGATCAGCGCAGCGGTTTCCTCCGCCCGTTCGAGCGTGCGATCGACGCAGAACACCATCGCACCTTCGCGGGCGAACAGCATCGCCGTTGCACGGCCATTGCCGATCGTGTCGCCAGGCGTCTGTCCGGCGCCGATGACGATCGCGGTCTTGCCCGCCAGCCGGCCGGTCATGCGCGGCGGTCCAGATCGGGGTCGAGCGCCAGGCCCTTGTCGAGCTGCACGCCGAAGCTGTTCAGCAGCATCGACACCTGAGTGTACTGGCCGACGGTATAGACCAGGTCCATGCATTGTTCGGTGCGGAAATACCGGCCGAGCTCCGCCCAATGCGCGTCGGTGATGAAATGGTCGCGGGTTAGGTCGTCGCACGCATCGAGGATCGCGGCATCGGCCTCGCTCCAGCCGGGCGCGTCGCTGCCCGCCTTGATCCGCGCGACCTCGTCATCGGTCAGGCCGGCGCGCTTGCCGAGCACGACATGCTGCGCCCATTCATAGCCCGAGCCGCAATTGAAGCCGGTGCGCAATATGGCGAGTTCGCGCTCGCGTTCGGGCAGCGTGTTGTACTTGCCGAGGATGTAATTGCCCCATTTGAGGAATCGGTCGAGCGCGCCAGGATGCCGCGCCATGGTGCGGAAGATGTTGAGGACGAAGTTGCGCTCGACGAACGGCGCGAGGACTTCCCGTTGTGCGTCGGTCGCTTCCGCATCCGATAGCGGCTCGATTCGTGCTCTATTCAGGCGCATGCGACTCTCCCGTTTTTGAATTACGGGTATGCTATGCGTTCAGGCTGGCGGAGTCTCGGCCAAATCGGCGAGCGTCGCTTCATAAGCTGCCCGCAGGCGGCCGGCGACGCTCGGGCGGCCCGTTGGCGGTGTGCCGAGATGCGCGGTGCGCAGTTCATCCATGAAGTCCACCCACATCTCCGGCCCGCCCTCTTCGAGCAATTGCGCGCGGATCGCGAGATCCGGCGTGACGGGCAAATGGCGGCGGCCCCAGGCGCCGAGCTGCACGATCAGAGGCACAAGCTGAATCGCCGGCTCGGTCAGGCTGTAGATATGCTTCTGCTTATGGCTGGGGTCGTCGGTGATGATGAGAAAGCCCGCCGCGACCAGTTTCTTGAGCCGATCGGCAAGGATGTTCGACGCGATGCCTTCCTCCGACGCGACGAGCAGTTCGCGGTAATGGCGGCGGTTGCCGAACATCACGTCACGGATGATGATCAGGCTCCAGCGGTCGCCCAGCGCCTGGATCGTGAGATTGATCGGGCAGCCCGATCGGGGGACGTCGATATGGATCGTCATAACTGGTTGCAATGTAGGATCGGTTGTGTAGAAAGCAACTGCTTTTGATTCGCAATCAGTTTGGAAAGGACGGATAATGGCGAAGGTTCGCGTTGCCGGCTATTCGGTCTCGGTGGATGGCTTCGGCGCCGGTCCCGATCAGGATCTCGACAATCCGCTCGGCGTCCGTGGCAAAGAGCTTCACGAATGGGCTTTCGGCACCCGGACTTTCCGTACGATGTTCGGTGAGGAAGGCGGCTCGACCGGCATCGACGAAGGCTATGCCGCCCGGGCGATGCACGGAATGGGTGCCTGGATCCTCGGCCGCAACATGTTCGGACCCGTCCGCGGGGCCTGGCCGAATGAAGACTGGAAGGGCTGGTGGGGCGATACGCCGCCTTATCATTGCCCGGTATTCGTCCTGACGCACCATGCCCGGGCGCCGATCGAGATGAATGGCGGCACCGTTTTCCATTTCGTGACCGGGGGGACCGGCGAAGCGCTCGCGCGGGCGAGGGAAGCGGCGGGCGACCGCGATATCCGGATCGGCGGCGGACCGGCGACGATCCGCCAGTATCTGAAGGCCGGGGCGATCGACGAACTGCATTACGCAGTGGCGCCGGTGGTGCTTGGCCGTGGCGAAGCGATGTTCGCCGGGATCGATTTGCCTGCGCTCGGCTATAAAGTGACTGAGCAGGTCCAGGGCGAAAACGCGATGCACATCGTGCTGACGAAATAAGTGGAGAGAGACATGACCCTCAAAATCTACGCGCACCCTTTGTCGTCCTATTGCCAGAAGGTGCTGATCGCCCTGTATGAGAATGGCACCGCGTTCGACTATCGCGAGCTCGGGCCGGACACGCCCGACCATGCCAGGGAGTTCGCGACGCTCTGGCCGATTCAGCACATGCCGTTGCTGGTCGATGGCGCGCGTTCGGTGGCGGAGACCAGCGTGATCATTGAGTATCTCGACCAGTATCATCCCGGAGCGGCGCCGCTGATTCCGACGGACATCGACGCCGCGTTGGAGGCACGCTTCATGGATCGATGCTTCGACAATTATGTCATGACCCCGGTGCAGACCGTGGTGTTCGAGCGCCGCCGACCCGAGGGCAATGCCGATCCCTATGGCGTCGGAAAGGCGCGGGAGATGCTGGCCAGGGCCTATGGCTGGCTCGATACGGTGATGGCGACGCGCGAATGGGCGGCGGGTGACGCGTTTAGCCTGGCCGATTGCGCGGCGGCGCCGTCGTTGCTTTATGCGAAATATGCACTGCCGTTCGACGGGTTTCCCAATGTCACCGCCTATCACGAACGGCTCGAGGCACGGCCGTCGGTGGCGCGGACGCGGGAAGAGGGCAAGCCGTTCTGGGATTGGTTCCCGCTGGCGAACGGGTAGGGAGCTTGCAAAAATCGCCGTGTCACCCCGAAACAGGTCGGCCCCTATCTCAATCGGACATGGAATATGCCCTTATTCTTTCTTCCCGGAGCCGCTGGGAGTTCAGCGTTCTGGCGCCCGGTTGCTGAAAGGATATCCTCCCCCGAACCAAGGCGATTCTTTTCGTGGCCGGGCTTGGGAAATGAACCGGCAATATCGTCAATCCAGTCGATCGAAGATCTTGTCTCGCTTGTTGCCGAACAGTTGACGGTGCCGTCGGTTCTCATCGCCCAATCGATGGGAGGGTATATTGCGCTTCGCCTTGCTCTGCAGAAGCCCGATCTGGTGCGACGCCTTGTGCTGACGGTGGCCTCTGCAGGACTGCCGACAGAGCATCTCGGCGCGATCGACTGGCGCGCAAACTATCCACGAAATTTCCCGCGAGCGGCCAACTGGATAACGGAACCAACGGAGGATTTGCGCCCCCATCTCCACAAAATAAATGCGCCTTGTCTTTTGCTGTGGGGCGGAGCTGACCCCATCAGCCCGGTGTCGGTCGGCCAGCAGTTGCTGGCTGCATTGCCAAACGCACAGTTACACGTGTTCGACGACGCTGATCACGATCTCGCTATCAGCCATTCGCAAGCTGTGGCGCAATTGATCGAAGCGTATCTCGAATGAGTTTCAGTCTCACCGCCGAGATGCGAAATCGGCAGCTCACTATTATCCCGACCCCGAACGGCGGAACGCTGGGGTCTGGTTGACAGGGTTGAGCCGTTCCATGTTGAAATGCTGCGCGAATTCGATGCCGGCCTTGCCGTCGGCGGCCCAGCGCAGCTTGGCCGGGAACATCTGACCTTCGAGCAGTTCGATCAGCAAATCGATGCCATCGACCTCGCCATCGATCTCGATCCCGTCGATCATTGCGCCGGTCGAGGACATGTTGCGGATGCGAACCTCGCCTTCGATACCTTCGGTCGAGACGCGCGCGGTGCGCAGCATCTTGGTGCGGGGTGACCGGCTGACGCGGTAGCCGGTGGCGGTGGCCATGCCGCCCTTCGCCGCAAGCTGTTCGAGCACGGCCGAGGCGCGCGCGGCTTTGCCGTAGACATAGCCCTGGATATGGCTGCAGCCCAGTTCGCGGATCAGTGCGATCTCGTCCTGCACTTCGACACCCTCGGCAGTGGTTTCCATGCCGAGCGTATCGGCCAGCGTGACGATCGCCTTGATGATCGCGGCGTTGCGGTTGCCGGCGACCGCCGCGCCGCGCACGAAGCTCTGGTCGATCTTGATCTTGTCGAACGGCGCTTTCTTCAGATAGCCGAGCGAGGAATAGCCGGTGCCGAAATCGTCCAGCGCCAGGCGCACGCCGATCGTCTTCAGGCTTTTGAACATCTGTTCTGACGAAGCATCCTCGTTGTTGAGGAACACCCCTTCGGTGATTTCGAGTTCGAGGCGTTCAGGGCGAATGCCCGACCGGGCCAGCGCATTGGTTACCACGGCGGGCAAGGTCGGGTTGGCGAACTGGATCGGTGAGACATTGACCGCGACGCGAATGTCGCGCGGCCAGGTCGCGGCATCGGCACAGGCGGTGCGCAGAACCCATTCGCCGATCCCCTCGATCAGGCCGCAATCCTCGGCGACCGGAATGAAGTCGGCCGGGCTGATCGCGCCGCGCGTGGGGTGATCCCAGCGCAGCAACGCTTCATAGCCGACGATGCGCTCGCTCCTGGTGCTGACCACCGGCTGATAGGCGACATGGAATTCATTCTGCGCCAGCGCGTTGCGCAGATCGTCCTCGAGCTGTTTGCGGTTCTGTGCGCCGTGGAGCAGCTCTTCACGATAGAAACGGTGGATGCCGCGGCCATCGGCCTTTGCCGCGTAAAGCGCGAGATCGGCGTTGCGCACCAGCGTCTCGGAATCCTCGCCATCGACCGGCGCGATGGCGATGCCGATCGAACAGCCGATGGTGATCGACGATCCGTCGATGAAATAGGGCTGCGACAGCGAGGCGATGATCGCGCGCGCCAGTTCGGCGAGTCGGTCGCGATTGGCCTCGCGCGGCAGCACGACCTGGAATTCGTCACCGCCGAGGCGCCCGACCAGCCCGGCCTCGCCGACGCAGCGTTGCAAGCGCTGGCTGACCTGTTTGAGCAGCGCGTCGCCGGTCTGGTGACCAAGCGTGTCGTTGACCGCCTTGAATCGGTCGAGATCGAGCAGCAGCAACGCGGGCGAACCATAGCCGCCGCCTTGCGGGGCGAGCGTCTGGTCGAGCGCGAGGCGCATGCGCTGGCGGTTGGCGAGGCCGGTCAGGCTGTCGAACAGCGCGAGGCGGGTGATCTCGGCTTCCGATTTGCGCTTTTCGGTCAGGTCGCTGCCATTGCCGATAAAGCCCTGGAAGCGGTTGAGCTCGTCGAGGATCGGGCGGCCCGAAATCGACCACCAGCGCTCGGTCGCGCCGGTCGCGGCACGCACCGAATAGCCGGAAAAGGCAGTGCGGGAGGACAGATGGAAGCCCAGGGTCCGTTCGGAATCGGGGGACGCGCTATCGACCTTGAATACCGCGGTGAGCAATGATCCGATCACCGCATCGTCCGCGGTGCCCACTTCATTCGCGACCTGGGGCGAGAGATAGATGAGGCGGCCCTGACGGTCGGTCTGCCAGAACCACCCGCTGCGATGATCCTCGAATTCGCGCACCAGGCGCAGGGCGCGATTGCCTTCATTGGTGTCTGCGTCGCGCGCTTCGGCTTGCGCGCGGTCGAGCCGCGCCAGGCCACTGGTCGCGATGGTCAGGCACGCGAGAAACACCGCGGCGATGCCGGTGACCACGCCCAGTCCATTGTGCAGTGCAATGGTCGCGACCAGCGCCGCGGCATAGCCGAGCGTCGCGGCACGCAGCGCCTGCAGCGCCATCGCGGTAACGATGATCGCGCCGAACACGGCAACGAAGCCCGCGAGTTGCAACGTGCCGTTGGCGACATGCGTCGTCATCCACAGCATCGAGAACAGGGTGGCGCCCAGCCCGATCGCGTAGAATAGCGAAAGGCGAACCTTGATATGCGGCGGCCAGCTGCGTGGTGTCTGCAGCTTGAGCAGTGCCAGGGCGACGACTCCAAGCAGCACCACCGCCCCGCCCCGCAGCGCGATCGGTGCGATCAGGTCATGGAGCCCGACGGTCATGGCGGTGGCGAGCAGCATGGCTGCGGCGAGAATCTGGGTGAGTAGCGCCGCCGGCCAGGCCGTGGCCGCCTGTTCGAATTGCAATCGATGCGCGTCGAGCGCCCGATCCTCATCCACGCCGAGCGACAGGTCGCTCCACAACGAAGTCGTCGCTCCGACAATATCGGACACAGGATTGAACGGCCGGTGCATCACTGTGTCGATAACGACAAGGCATTCGGATTTGCTTGCCGTTGATGGTTAACGAGACGTGTCGATGGCGGAGAAAGGTGATGAAAGGGTGCGCGCAGGCACTTGGCCGCCCGGCATGCTGCGCATAAGGACAGCGCGATTGAGTGCCAGGAACCGACCATGACAGTGATTATCCGCGAAGACGACCTGATCGAGAGCGTTGCCGACGCGCTGCAGTTCATCAGCTACTACCATCCGATGGATTATATCCGCGCGCTCGGCGTCGCCTATGAGGCTGAGCAAAGCCCGGCAGCGAAGGATGCGATCGCGCAGATCCTGACCAACAGCCGGATGTGCGCCGAAGGGCATCGCCCGATCTGCCAGGACACCGGCATCGTCACGGTGTTCATCAAATGGGGGCAGGAGTGCCGGCTGGAGAAAGGCGACCGATCCTTGCAGGACGTCGTCGATGACGGCGTGCGCCGCGCCTATCTCCACCCCGAGAACAAGCTGCGCGCTTCGATCCTCACCGATCCCGCCTTCACCCGTCGCAACACCAAGGACAACACGCCGAGCGTGCTGAACGTCGAGATGGTGCCGGGCAACACAATCTCGGTCGACGTCGCGGCCAAGGGCGGCGGCAGCGAGAACAAGTCCAAGTTCAAGATGATGAACCCGAGCGATTCAATCGTCGACTGGGTGCTCGAGATGCTGCCGCAAATGGGTGCCGGCTGGTGCCCGCCCGGCATGCTCGGCATCGGTATCGGCGGTACGGCGGAAAAGTCGATGCTGCTTGCCAAGCAAAGCCTGATGGGCGCGATCGACATGGCGCAATTGAAGCAGCGCGGGCCCCAGAACGATATCGAGAAGCTGCGCATCGAGATTTACGACAAGGTCAATGCGCTGGGCATCGGCGCGCAGGGCCTGGGCGGCTTGTCGACCATCCTCGATGTGAAGATTTTCGACTGGCCGACGCATGCCGCGTCGAAGCCGGTGGCGATGATCCCCAATTGCGCCGCCACGCGCCATGCGCATTTCACGCTCGACGGGTCGGGTCCGGCCTATCTCGAAGCGCCGAAGCTGGAGGAATGGCCCGACGTGAACTGGACGCCCGACAAGGCGGCGATCCGGGTCGATCTCGACACGCTGACCCCCGAAGTGGTGCAGAGCTGGAAGCAGGGCGACCGGCTGCTGCTCAACGGCAAGATGCTCACCGGGCGCGATGCCGCGCACAAGCGGATCAAGGACATGCTCGATGCGGGCGAGGAATTGCCGGTCGAGTTCAAGGGGCGGGTGATCTATTATGTCGGCCCGGTCGATCCGGTCGGCGAGGAAGTGGTCGGGCCCGCCGGTCCCACCACCGCGACCCGGATGGACAAGTTCACCCGCATGATGCTCGACCAGGGCCTGCTCGCGATGGTCGGCAAGGCGGAGCGCGGACCCGCCGCGACCGAGGCGATCGCCGAGGCGAAGAGCGCCTATCTGATGGCGGTCGGCGGTGCGGCCTATCTCGTCGCACGGGCGATCAAGGGGTCGAAAGTGGTCGGCTTCGCGGATCTCGGCATGGAAGCGATCTACGAATTCGACGTGAGCGATTTCCCGGTCACGGTCGCGGTCGATTCGAGCGGGGCGAATGTCCACACGCTTGCGCCTTTGGTGTGGAAGGAAAAGATCGCGCGGGAAAGATTGCTCGAGGGGGTCTGAGCCGCATGGGCCGCCCGATCGTCCTGATCTCGCCGCTCGATCCGGTCGCGCTGGCGAAGAAATTGAAGCGGGCATTGGGTGGTCGCGACGGTCAGGCGAAGGTCGCGGGCGTTACCGGGCAAGGCACCGAACGCGACATGACCTTATTCTATTACCGGCCCAATGCCCGGACCAATTTCGTCAGCACGTTGACGGCGACAATGACGCCTGATCGGGATGGGACGCGGATCGAGGGGCGGATCGGCACGCTGAACGGCATGACGATTTTTCTGGGGTTCTGGTTCGGTGCCCTCATCCTGTTCCTGTTGATTGCCGGCAGTGTGATGCTCAACACCGCAACGCCGCTGGCCGATGCGTGGCCGGTTATCGCGGTGCCGCTTGGGCTGATGGCGTTCGGCGGCATGCTGTTCCGCGCCGGGTCTTCGACCGTGACGAATGACGAAGCGGCGATCCTCGCCTTCCTTGCCGATACGGTGGATGCGCGACCGCAAGCATGATGACCGCGCCGATCTGGCTTCCCGCGACAGTGTTCGCGGGCATGCTGCAGGCATGGCGGACAGCGGTTCAGCGGCGTGTGAACCGGTCGCTGTCGGTCAATGCGGCGGGGCTGGTGCGTTATCTTTTCGGCCTGCCCTTCGCGCTGGCCTTCGTCGCCCTGTATCAATGGGTGATCGCGCCAGCCGCTTTTCCCGCGATTGGTGGCCTGTTCTGGCTGTTCTGCGCGGCGGGCGGGCTGGCGCAGATCATCGCGACCAATTTGCTGCTGATGGCGTTCGAGGAACGCAATTTCGTGGTCGGCACCGCCTTTTCGAAGACCGAGGCGGTACAAAGCGCCTTGTTGTCGCTGTTGTTGCTCGGCGACCGGTTGAGCTTGCTTGTCTGGCTCGGCATCGCGTTCGGCGTGGCGGGGGTGATGATCCTGTCGACCGGGGGCAAAAGGATGGGCGCGGGCGAACTGCTCCGCTCGCTCGGGCAGCCCGCGGCGCGCTATGGCATCGCCTCGGGATTCTTCTTCGCGCTGACCACGATCGGCATTCGCCGTGCGACGATGGAGGTGGCGACCCCCGACCATATCCGCGCCGCGCTGATTGTGCTGGCGGCGACCGTCGCGCTGCAGACGCTGATCCAGGGCGGTTATGTCGTGTGGCGCGAACGCGATCAGGTGCGCCTCGTCTTCGCCAATTGGCGCGTCGCCGGTCAGGTGGGCATGATGTCCTCGCTAGGATCGGCATGCTGGTTCACCGGCTTCGCATCGGCGCCGGTCGCACTGGTCAGGATCGTCGGCCAGGTCGAAATCGCCTTCACCATGGCGTTCGGGCATTTCTATCTTGGTGAACGCATGCTGCGCAGCGAAGCGATCGGGTTGTTGCTGGTCGGGGCGGGGGTGATGCTGGCGCTGGCGGGCTCGCTTTGACATGAGACGATCGCTTGCCGCGGTCGCTCTGCTATGGGACGGGGCGTGATGTCGCCATCGAGTCTGAAGCGTGTTCTGCGCAGCATAGCGGTTGTCCTGCTGTTCGCTTGCGTAGCTGTTTGCCTGGTGATCACGATCGCGCCGCATTTCCTTGACCGGATCTATTATCGCGGGCCGGTCAGCACGCATTTCGATGGCCAGCGTTTCGTCAATCCGGACGGCGACCGGGACGTGCTGCGCGCGCCGGGTGGCGGCAGCCGGGCGGCATTCCTCTGGCGCTACCTGACCGGCAATGACGGGCGCGCGCCCTGGCCGGCTCATATCGCGGTCCATAAAAAGCCGGTCGCAGCGCGGGTCGCCGGCGATGCGATGGTCGCCACCTGGGTCGGTCATGCGACCGTGCTGGTGCAGACTCAGGGCCTCAATATCCTGACCGATCCGATCTGGGGCAGAACGGCCGGGCCATTCGGCACGGGGCCGAAGCGCGTGACCGAGCCGGGCATTGCGTTCGACGATTTGCCCAAGATCGATCTCGTGCTGATCAGCCACAATCATTACGACCATCTCGATCAGGCGACGCTGAAGAAACTCTGGGACCGCGATCGGCCGCAGATCGTCACCAGCCTGGGCAATGACAGTGTCATCGGCCAGGTCGGCGTGCCCGCCAGGGCGCTGGATTGGGGCGGACGGATCACGATCAGGCCCGGCATCGACGTGATCGTCACGCGCAGCCATCATTGGGACAGCCGCTGGTTCACCGACCGCAACCGGGCCTTGTGGTCGAGCTTCGTGGTGACGTTGCCCGGTGGCAATCTGTTCTTTGCCGGTGATACCGGACCGGGCGATCTGACATGGCCGGCACAGGCCGCGACCTATGGTCCGATCCGGCTGGCGCTGCTCCCGATCGGCGCGTTTCGCTTTCAGCCCGGGCAAATGCGATCGGACACGCATATCGGCCCGATCGATGCCGCCGAAATCTATCGCCGACTCGGGGCAAGCCGCGCGATCGCGATACATTGGGGAACGTTCCGGCTATCCTACGAAGCCTATGACACGCCGCCCAGGTTGCTGGAAAAAGTGCTGCGCTGTTCCGGGACGAGCGGCTTCATGACCGCGAAAATTGGTCAGCCGTTAACGATCGCACCCTATGCGCCGCCGAAGCGGGAAACGGTGGCGGAGCGCGGCGATCTCATGGCTTGCCTGAGGATGGCCGGAGGCCTGGCGCTGCGATAACAGGTGCCAGGTTTACGCGCAGCCGGGGTTGGGCGCCGGGTTGCGTAATGATAAGAGTCGTTTCGGTGGGAGAACGGACTTGGTCGAGCAGGTTGCGCTGCGGAGCTATGATACATCACTGGATCGCGCGGGACTGGCGCTGGCAACCGGGGGGCTGATGGGCGGCCTGTTCGCGGTGCTGCTCGTCCTGTTCGGCGGATCATGGTCATTGCTGCCGCTGGTGGTCGCCTTCATCGTCGGATCGATCATCTCGGCGATGGCGATCATAGCGATCGGCGGGCCGCTCTGGCTGATATGCCATGCGCTCGGCAAGCGCGGTCCGGTGGCCGCCGCGACGGTCGGCGCGGTTGCCGGCTTCGCCTTGTTCCTCGGCGGGCAGACCTATGGCTTCGGGCTGTTCGACATGCCCGTTTCCGATGCGCGCACCTTGTTGTTCCGCATCCTCAGCGGCATTGCCACCAGCCTGGTGCTGGCCGGCTTCTCCGCCGCCATCGGCCTGGCGATGTGGCGCGTCGCGTATCGGCGCGTGGTGTAACTCCCGAGGCCAGCCAAGGAAGCGAGCTCTCGCTAGCGCGATTTCGAGCTGAGTTGATCCACTCCTTCCGTTCGCCCTGAGCTTGTCGAAGGGCCGTTCTTCTTCGGCTGCCTTTGCCGCAAGAAAGAACGGGGCTTCGACAAGCTCAGCCCGAACGGGGAGCGTGATTCCACGCAAGCCGACGTTGCTCTAGAGAACCGCCGTCACCAATTGCCGGAACGCATCGGCGCGGTGGCTGATCGCATGTTTTGCATCGGGCGCGATTTCGCCGAAGGTTTCGGTCCCGCCATCGGGCAGGAACATCGCGTCATAGCCAAAGCCGTTCTGCCCGCGTGGCGGCCAGACCAAACTGCCTTCGACTCGACCCTCGAACCATTCGACATGGCCATCGGGCCAAGCCAGCGCGAGCGCGCAGACAAAATGCGCATCACGGCTGACGTCGGGTTCGAGCGCGTCGAGCCGATCATTGACCAGCTGCATCGCCAGCCCGAAATCGCGCGACTCGCCGGCCCAGCGGGCGGAGAAAATGCCCGGTTCGCCGTTCAGCGCATCGACGCACAGGCCGCTATCGTCGGCGAGCGCGGGCAGGCCCGACAGGTCGGCGGCCTGCAGCGCCTTCAACTCGGCATTGGCGACGAAGGTCGTGCCGGTTTCCTCCGGCTCGGGCAGGTCGAGTTCGGCGGCGGAGACGGGCTCGATGCCGTACGGCCCGAGCAGGTCGCGAATCTCGCGTATCTTGCCTTCATTGTGGCTGGCGATGATCAGCTTGCCGGGGGCGAGCTTGCGGATCGCCTGGGATCCGCTTCCTTCTCCACTCATTTCGCCACTGCCTTCGCTTGTGCCGCGAAGATGTCCGCGCAGCCGATGCGTGCCAAACGCAGCAGACGCAACAAGGCTTCCTCATCATAGGTCGCGCCTTCGGCGGTGGCCTGCGCCTCGGCGATATTGCCGTTTTCGAGCAGCACGAAATTGGCATCGGCGTCGGCGTTGGAATCCTCGTCATAATCTAGGTCGAGCACGGGCGTGCCCTGATAGATGCCGCACGACACTGCCGCGACCTTCTGGGTCAGCGGATCGGCGGTCAGCTTTCCCTCCGCCATCAGGCCGTCGATCGCGAGGCGCAGCGCGACCCAGGCGCCCGAGATCGATGCGGTGCGCGTGCCGCCATCGGCCTGGATCACATCGCAATCGAGCGTGATCTGGCGTTCGCCGAGCAGCTTCAGGTCGGTGACCGCGCGCAGGCTGCGGCCGATCAGGCGCTGGATTTCCTGCGTGCGGCCCGATTGCTTGCCCTTGGCCGCTTCGCGGCTGCCGCGCGTGTGCGTGGCGCGCGGCAGCATGCCATATTCCGCCGTGACCCAGCCTTCGCCCTTGCCGCGCATCCATGGCGGCAGGCGCTCCTCGACCGAGGCCGTCACCAGCACCTTGGTGTCGCCGAAGCCGATCAATACCGATCCCTCGGCATGGCGGGTGAAGCGCGGTTCGATCGTGATCGTGCGCATCTGATCGGGGGTGCGGCCGGATGGGCGCATAATCATTCTCCAGAAAAAACGGGTCGGCACGGCACCTAGACGGGTCGCCTCGAACGCGCCAGTGTCGTGCGCAGTTTCGAACCGCGAAGGGAAGCGCCGATGCGATCGACCGTCCTGCCAGCCATAGCGCTTGCTGCGCTTCTGCCCGCCGGATGCGCGGTGGCTCCCAAGGCGGCCGAGCCGCAGGCCGCCGAACTCGGGACCATCGTGTACGAAACCGCGCCCTGTTACGGCCTTTGCCCGGTCTATCGCGTCACGGTCGCCGCTGACGGGGCCGGAATTTTCACAGGCATGCAGTACACGGCGATCAACGGCGATCGGAAATTCGTGGTCACGCCCGAGCAGTTCGCCGCCTTCGCCAAGACCCTCGCGCCATACCGGCCCAAAGGCTCGCGCACCATCATGCCCGGTCAGCCCGATTGCAAGGACATGGCGACCGACATGCCGAGCGTGGATATACAATGGAAGGCGGGCGAGGCGACGGACAAGCTCTCATTCTATTATGGCTGTGCCATGGATAAGGGCCAGGCGATGGCGGAGGCGTTGCGAACGGCCCCCGAGGCGCTGCCGATCGCCAACTTTATCGGCAAGCGTTGAGCCATGCGACGCAATGGCCAGAGACGGCACGTAATGAGCGGCTGGATCGAACTATTGGCTATCTCTTCAGCCTCGATCGCACTCCTTGCCGGGTGCGCAACGTCCCGTCCATCTGGCCAGCTCAGTCCCGCTCCCATGTCGATCGTTCACCGCGCGCCTTCCGCGTCCCATGGAATCGCCGCAGACCGTCTCCACGATGCGCGGATCGAAATCGACTCGCTTGACTGTCGTCACAATATCGGATGCCGGCAGTTCCGGTTATCGCTCGACCATATCGGCAGAGGGGAGATGAGATTCGATCGAGGAGGCGTTCCTCAGGTCCGTTATTTTATTCTGACTCCGTACGATTTTCGCCGACTCCAGATCGTTCTGGAACCATTGCGGCCGGGTGGCGCTGCGCAAGACGCATCTATCGAGCGGTGTCGCGAGTGTAGCCCAAACACCGAGTCCATAATGATTTCCTGGCAATCGGATCGCTCCGCCGTGCAGCGGCTCAGCTATCGGCGTGATGTGTCGAGGACGGTGGAAGATATAGATGGCCCGATTTTGGTCGCGCAGAATATGTTGCTGGGCGTCCTTGCGCCCGACATCTTGGTGTCGCGGTAAACCAGGGCCATATGACCGGCATGTCCGCCCCCCCGATCAGCGATCTCAACGACCGCGCCCGCGACGTGTTTCGCGTGGTGGTGGAAAGCTATCTCGATACCGGCAGCCCGATCGGGTCGCGGACGATCGCGCAATTGTCGGGCCTGAACCTGTCGCCCGCCTCGATCCGCAACGTGATGCAGGACCTGGAGGAACTCGGCTTGCTCGCCGCGCCGCATACCAGTGCGGGGCGGATGCCGACCGAGATCGGGCTGCGCCTGTTCGTCGACGGCATGATGCACGCGCTCGAACCCTCGGCCGAGGAACGCGCCGCGATCGAATCGCGCGTGTCGCAGGTCGGGCCGGTCGAGGAAGCGCTCGCCGCGACCACCGCCGCGCTGTCGGGCCTGTCGGCCTGTGCCGGGTTGGTGATGGTGCCGAAGCATGAGTTGGTGCTGCGCCAGATGAGTTTTGTGCCGCTGTCCGCCGACAAGGCGCTGGCGGTGCTGGTCAGCGAGGATGGCGCGGTCGAGAATCGCGTGGTCGACCTGCCGATGGGCGTGTCTCCCTCCGCCCTGGTCGAGGCGGGGAATTACATGACCGCGATGCTGTCGGGCATGACCCTGGTCCAGGCGCGGGCGCGGATCGAGCGGGAGATCGGCGAGGAGCGTGCCTTGCTCGACAGCGTCGCGCGCACCCTGATCGAGCGTGGCCTTGCGGTGTGGAGCGAGGACGGTGATCGTCGCCCGGTACTGATCGTGCGCGGGCAGGGGCGGCTGATCGATGCGGCCGCCGCCGCCGACCTGGAACGGATCGGTACCTTGCTCGACGACCTTGAAGGCAAGCAGGAGATCGCCCATCTGCTCGACAGCGCAAGCGCGGGGGACGCGACGCGGATCTTTATCGGGGCGGAGAATAAACTCTTCTCGCTGTCGGGATCCTCGGTCATCGCCAAACCGTTTCGCGGGCTCGACGGGCGCGTCGTCGGCGTGGTGGGGGTCATTGGCCCCACACGGTTGAACTATGCGCGGGTTGTGCCAATGGTTGATTTTACCGCCGCGACCCTGGCACGGTTGATGGGGCGCGGCTGACGAGTTGAAGGCCGGAGGCGGCCCAGAGGATTGAAGCGAAGACATGATCGAAGACGAAAAGACTGCAGCAACGATCGACATGGCCGAAGACGCCGCACCGGCTGGATCGGACCCGATTGCAGAGGATCGGCTGGCCAGGCTGGAAGCCGAACTGGCCGAAGCCAAATCGGCGTTGCTCTATGCCCATGCCGAAGCGCAGAATGTCCGCCGCCGCGCGGAGAAGGAAGCGGTCGATGCCCGCGCCTATGCCGCGACGGCGTTCGCGCGCGACCTCCTGTCGGTCGCCGACAATCTGTCGCGCGGGCTCGATGCGATCCCGGCCGAACTGCGCGACGACGAGAAGATGAAGGGCCTGGTCGCAGGCCTGGAAGCAACCGGCCGCGAGCTCGATTCGGTTTTCCAGCGCCACGGCATCACCAGGATGACGGTGATGGGTGAGACGCTCGATCCCAATCGCCACCAGGCGATGTTCGAAGTGCCGAGCGATGAGAAGCCGGGCACTGTCGTGCAGGAAATGCAGGCGGGATACATGATCAAGGACCGGCTGTTGCGGCCGGCGCTGGTCGGGGTCGCCAAGGCGGGGTGACATCGCGCTGGCTTGATCTGGGTGACTGGCTCAGGCTGGCGGTGCCGCTCGCGGCGGCCGGCATTGTCTATTGGGTCCTCGCCCGATCCGGCTCGCGGCAAATCCCGGTGGCGGACGGTCCGCAGGACGAGCCATACCGTGTTTACACGAGAGACCATGACCTGAGCCTTCGCGCGCGCGATGTCCCCTCTGCCTTGACGGCTGACGGATCGGATCGCGCAGGGGGCTGGGTTTCGCGCGATCCTGCCGTTTGGCGGGAAAAGGTCGACTCTGCCGATCGGATTCTATCCGGTATTTCACCCGATCACGCGCCTATCCTGCGTAATGCCTTCTCTTCCGTAACGGCGGATGAGTGGGCAATTTGCTTGTTGATCGATCATTCCGGGTCGATGCGGGGCGATCCGATTCTCCATGCCGCGGCGACGTCGCGCTGGATATCGGGCCAGCTTGGGGAGCTCGGCGCGACGTCGGCCATTCTGGGCTTCTCGACTGTCGGCTGGCGCGGGGGGCGGGCGCGAAAGGATTGGTTGGCGGGTGGCCAGCCAAAGCGACCGGGCCGGCTCTGCGCCCTGTTGCACATACTCTACAAACCCTTTGACGAGCCCTTTGCCGATGAGGATTGGGCGATCATGCTGCACCCCGATGTGTTGCGCGAGAATGTCGATGGCGAAGCGATCATATGGGCGTGCGGCATGCTGCGCGACCGACCGGAGCCCAACAGATTGCTTGTTGTTTTGTCCGAGGGCGCGCCGGTCGACGACTCAACGCTCACGCAGAACGGCGGCAAGATCCTTTGGCGACACGTTAAATCGGTGATCGCCGAGGTTGAGGCCGTGGACGACATCATTCTCGCGGCGATCGGCATCAACTATCGGGTCGATGAATTTTATAAGCGCTCGCGATCGGTCGAGGATTTGACCGAGCTGCCCGCTGCATTATCGACGCTCATCGCAGATATTGTCCGTCAACCGGCTGGAACAGAATGAACCCGAACCTCACCACTGATCGCCCGACCTTCGTCACGCATCTCGAATGCTCGCTCACGGGCGAGCATTATGAGGCGGACCAGCTTCACGGCCTGTCGCGGGCGGGGCGTCCCTTGCTGGTGCGCTATGATCTGCCGTCGATCCGGGCCGTTGCGCCGCGCGCGATGATTGCGGCGCGGCCGACCGATCTGTGGCGCTGGCGTGAGCTCCTCCCGGTGCGGCGCACCAGCGATATCGTCAGCCTGGGCGAGATCGAGACGCCGCTGGTGCCGATACCACGGTCCGGCGGGCCGAACGTGCTGGTCAAGGATGAGGGGCGGTTGCCGACCGGCTCGTTCAAGGCGCGTGGGCTGGTCATGGCGGTGGCGATGGCCAAGGCGCTTGGCATCAAGAAGATCGCGATGCCGACCAACGGCAATGCTGGTGCCGCGCTCGCCGCTTATGCGACACGTTGCGGGATCGAGACGATCGTTTTTTGTCCCGACGACACGCCCGAGATCAATGTGCGCGAGATCGCCGCGCAGGGCGCGCGCGTCTATCGCGTCAACGGACTGATCGACGATTGCGGCGCGATCGTCGGCAAGGGTGCGGCGGAAGGGCTGTGGTTCGATTTCTCGACCCTGAAGGAGCCGTACCGGATCGAAGGCAAGAAGACGATGGGGCTGGAACTGGCCGCGCTGTTCGGTTGGAAGCTGCCCCACGCGATCTTCTATCCGACCGGCGGCGGCACCGGGCTGATCGGCATGTGGAAGGCCTTTGCCGAGATGGAAGCTTTGGGCTGGATCGGCTCCGAGCGGCCCAAGATGTTCGCGATCCAGTCGTCGGGCTGCGCGCCGATCGTGCGCGCGTTCGAAGCGGGCGAGGAACATGCCGAACGCTGGGAGGACGCCCATACCGTTGCGGCGGGGATCCGCGTGCCGCGCGCGGTCGGCGATTTCCTGATCCTGCGCGCGGTGCGCGAAAGCGGCGGACGCGCGATGGCGGTGGGCGATCCGGCGATCCTGCAAGCGGTCGAGGATGCGGCGCTGAAGGACGGGTTGCTGATGTGCCCCGAGGGTGGCGCGACCCTGGCGGCCTATCGCGAGGCGCTGCGGCTCGGGCTGGTCGATGAGGACGAGACGGCGGTGCTGTTCAATTGCGCGACCGGGCTGAAATATCCGATGGCGGACGCATCGAAGACGCTCGACCGGTTCGGCGAGATCGACCTGGGCGCGCTCTGAACCAAGGGCGTTGCGGCCGCCCGGTTTCAGGGCTCCGGCTGCACCGTCGCGCCGCCCCGCGCATCCAGATCGAGCATCTGTTTGTCGGTGCGGGAATAGGCGCGCCATAAAGGCAGGCCGGCACCGTTCGGATCGCCGCGTTTCACGAAATTGACCAGATAGCTGCTGGCCGTCCTGGCGGCGGCGCGGTCCGTGAGGCTGGTTTGCGCGCCATATTTGATCGCCGCCGTATCGAAGAAGAACGGGATGTCGGTCGCATGCGCCGCGCCTTTGCTCTTCGCGTTGGGCACCGATGTCGCGACATAGGAAAAGCGGTAATAATAGACCGGCACGCCCGTGCCGGAGAGCATGTTCGCAATGCTCCTGGCGCCGGCGATCATCGGTCCGGTCGGCCCGCCAATATCGTCGCTGGTCGCGCCGACCATCATCGGCACCTGGGCAAAGCGGCCGGCGCGATAGGCGACGACGCTGTCGATCGCGACCTTGCCGTCGACGATTGGACTGGAGAAAGTCTTCGGCCCGGGTTTCGGCGCGAACAGGGCCACCATGTTCAAACCGTCCGTGACCTGTTCGGCGCTCAGCGCCCGGAGTTTGATGAGCGCTTGCGGATCATCCGCCGCGATCCCGTTCGACCGCGCAAAGGCGATGCCGACCGCTTCGGCCGCGGCAAGCGTCGAATCACCCAGCGAGACCGGACCGCCGGACATGGCCATGGCCTTGTGGAACAGTCCCCGTGCCAGCGGCGACGTGACCAGCGTGTGGACCGAAATGCCCCCGGCGCTTTCGCCGACGATCGTGACATTCGCCGGGTCGCCGCCGAACGCGGCGATATTGCGCCGGACCCAGCGCAACGCCGCCAGCTGATCAAGATAGCCATAATTGGCCAGCAGGCCATGATCGGGGTCGACTTTGGTCAATTGCGGATGGGCGAATGTGCCGAAGCGACCGACGCGATAGTTGAAGCTGACGACCATGATTCCCTGCCGCGCCAGTACCGCGCCCGAATATGTCGGTGGCGATGCGCCGCCGTTCAGGAACCCGCCGCCATAGATCCACACCATGACCGGCAATTTGCCCGTGGCGCGTGCCGGCTTCCAGACATTGGCATAAAGGCAATCCTCCGCCGGCGGCGTCCCAAGCGGCGCGGCATCGCTCGGGAAAGGGGTCTGCATGCAATCATGGCCGTAAGCGCCGGCATCGCGGACGCCCGGCCAGCGGTGCGCGGGTTGAGGTGCACGCCAGCGCAGCGGGCCGACCGGCGGTGCGGCGAAGGGGATGCCCTTGAACGACGCCACGCCATCGATGGTGGCGCCGCGCAGCATGCCGGTATCGATCCTGACCTGCGGCGCAGGCGTTGCGGGAGTACGAGCATGACTTTCGCTGGTCATTACCAGCGCCGTGACGGCAATGAGCAACAGTCGCAGCGGCAATGTCATGGTGCATCCCCCAAAACTTTCCTTGCGCAAAGGCTAACCCGAAATTGCCGCAACATGGGCATCAAATATCGGTGCTGCGTCCCGATTGCGCATTCGCCCACATGTGCGGCCGGGGAGGATGCCAGGCTTTGATTTTGTGTCTTGCCCTTATCGGACATCCGAAAACGGCAAGATGGACCGATATTGTTCGAGCGATGGCGCGCCGGTGACCGCGCAGCCGCAGCGCAGCAGGAAAGCGTGCCGGACAATTTCCGCCTGCTGCTCCAGGCCATAGCGTTCGAACCGCTGTCCGGGCTTGATGGCATAATCATAGCGGCAAAAGGGGTGGCGCCTGAGCGGCAGGAAAATGCCCTTCTGATACTGCCAGATATGCGTCATCTCATGGATGAAGAGCCCCTGGTCGCCAAACGACGCCGCAGCGAAATCGTCGCGATAATGCGAGCCCCCGGGGTGGAAATGCATCGTGCCGGTCGGCGCCATCACCGTTTCGCGTGGCTGGAAGAACGCCCATTTGCGCCGTGCGATACGCACTGGCGCATAGTCGATCGCGGCGCCGAACACCGACCGGGCAAGATCGATCTCGCCCGAGGTGAGCGGGCGGTCGTTCAACGGCCCGTCCCGCGCGTCGCCAGGGGCCGGCGGGCGTCCGGCGTTGTCACTCCGGCGCCGAATCGCCTGCCGCGATCGCCACGGCCTTATGCTCGACGCGCTGGCCGTTGAGGAAGGTGAAGGTCAGCGGCACCAGGCTGCCGCGCTTGATTCCCGGATTGACGTCGAACAGCATGACATGCTTGCCGCCGGGGGCGAATTTGATCTCGCCCCCGGCCGGCAACGGCAAGTCGCTGATCGGCTTCATCGTCATTCCGGCGCCGGCTTTCATCGATTCGTGCATCTCGGCTTTGATCGCGACCGTGCTGCCCACGCTCATCAGGACGGCATCTTCCGCCCCGCCGCGCAGTGTGAAGTAGGCGGCGGCGGGCTGTCCCTTGACCGCGGCAAGGCGCACAAAGCTGTCGCTGACTTCGATTTCCGCCGGCTTTTGGCAGGCGCTTAGCAGCAATGCGGCGGCGGAAAGCAGGATGGCGGGGCGCATGTGACTCTCTCAGTTCGGGAAATGCATGTCCCAACTACGCAAGCGAAAATCTTGCGGCAAGCGAAAGCCCCCCTATATCGCCTTCTGTAACGTATCGTGTCTCGAACATCGGGACGCGGTCGAGAGGCATTTTTTTGAACGACGGGGGTCAGAGGACCAAATGGCTAAAGTAATCGGTATTGATCTGGGCACGACCAACAGCTGCGTTTCCGTGATGGAAGGCGGCAAGCCCAAGGTGATCGAAAACGCGGAAGGGGCGCGCACCACCCCATCGATCGTCGCATTCGCCAAGGACGGCGAGCGGCTGGTCGGTCAGCCGGCCAAGCGCCAGGCAGTGACGAATCCGGAAAACACCATCTTTGCGGTGAAGCGCCTGATCGGCCGCCGCTTCGATGACCCGGTGACCAAGAAGGACACCGAGCTGGTGCCCTATACCATCGTCAAGGGCGCGAACGGCGATGCGTGGGTGCAGGCCGGCGGCAAGGATTATTCGCCGTCGCAGATCAGCGCCTTCACGTTGCAGAAGATGAAGGAAACCGCCGAGGCCTATCTCGGCGAGACGGTGACTCAAGCGGTCATCACTGTTCCGGCCTATTTCAACGACGCCCAGCGTCAGGCGACCAAGGACGCCGGCCAGATCGCCGGCCTCGAAGTGCTGCGCATCATCAACGAGCCGACCGCGGCGGCGCTTGCCTATGGTCTCGACAAGGACAGCAACAAGACGATCGCGGTTTATGACCTTGGCGGCGGCACGTTCGACATCTCGATTCTCGAGATCGGCGACGGCGTGTTCGAAGTGAAGGCGACCAATGGCGACACCTTCCTGGGCGGCGAGGATTTCGACGACAAGCTGCTGCGCTTCCTGGCCGACGATTTCAAAAAGGCCGAAGGCATTGACCTGACCAAGGACAAGCTCGCCCTGCAGCGCCTGAAGGAAGGCGCCGAAAAGGCCAAGATCGAGCTGTCGTCGGCAGCGACGACCGAAGTCAATCTGCCCTTCATCACCGCTGACCAGAACGGCCCGAAGCATCTCGTCAAGACGATCACTCGCGCCGACCTGGAGAAGCTGGTCGATGATCTGATCCAGCGCACGCTCGAGCCGTGCCGCAAGGCGCTGGCCGATGCCGGCGTGAAATCGGCGCAGATCGACGAGGTCGTTCTGGTCGGCGGCATGACCCGCATGCCCAAGGTACGTCAGGTCGTGAAGGACTTTTTCGGCAAGGAACCGCATTCGGGCGTCAACCCGGATGAAGTCGTGGCGATGGGCGCGGCGATCCAGGCCGGCGTGCTGCAGGGCGACGTCAAGGACGTGCTGCTGCTTGACGTGACGCCGCTGTCGCTCGGCATCGAGACGCTGGGTGGCGTGTTCACCCGCATGATCGACCGCAACACGACGATCCCGACCAAGAAGTCGCAGACCTATTCGACCGCGGACGACAACCA
Organism: Sphingomonas sp. ERG5; assembly: GCF_000803065.1. GTDB lineage: Bacteria > Pseudomonadota > Alphaproteobacteria > Sphingomonadales > Sphingomonadaceae > Sphingomonas. The sequence goes on along the minus strand of NZ_JSXI01000063.1, from coordinate 97,792 downwards.
GCAGGCCGTCACCATTCGCGTGTTCCAGGGTGAGCGCGAAATGGCGGCGGACAACAAGATGCTCGGCCAGTTCGACCTGGTCGGTATCCCGCCCGCACCACGCGGCGTGCCGCAGATCGAGGTCACGTTCGACATCGACGCCAACGGCATCGTCAACGTGTCGGCGCGCGACAAGGGCACCGGCAAGGAGCAGCAGATCCGCATTCAGGCTTCGGGTGGTCTCAGCGACCGCGACATCGACCAGATGGTGCGCGATGCCGAGCAGTTCGCCGAGGACGACAAGAAGCGCCGTGAGGCGGCCGAGGCGAAGAACAACGCCGACAGCCTGATCCATTCGACCGAGCGTCAGCTCGCTGAGCATGGCGACAAGGTCGATGCGACGCTGAAGGGCGAAATCGAAACCGCGATCGCGGAGACCAAGACTGCGGTCGAGAGCGGCGATCCGGAAGCGATGAAGGAAAAGACCAACACGCTTGGCCAGGTTGCGATGAAGCTCGGCCAGGCGATCTATGAGAAGCAGGCTGCGGCGGAAGCGTCGCCGGCAGCGGAAGCGACTGCCGAAGAAGCGCCCGCGGAAGATGTGGTCGACGCCGAATTCTCGGAAGTCGACGATAGCCACAAAGCGTAAATCAGTAGATGCGTACCCCCCGTCATGTCGGGTCAATCCAGGATGGATCGATCAGACATGATGGGGAGGGCGGGGGCCCGATATGACCACCGAAGTCGATTTCTACGAATTGCTCGAATGCGAGCGCGGCGCCGATGATGCGACGATCAAATCGTCGTACCGCAAGCTCGCCATGAAATATCACCCCGACAAGAATGCCGGGTGCAAGGATTCCGAAGGCCATTTCAAGGCGATCAGCGAGGCGTATGAATGCCTCAAGGATCCGCAGAAGCGCGCGGCCTATGATCGTTTCGGCCATGCGGCGTTTCGCAACGGCCAGGGCGGCGGTGGCGGCGGCCAGGACTTCAATGCCTTCAGCGATATTTTCGAAAATATCTTCGGCGAATTCATGGGCGGCGGCCAGCGTGGCGGCCAGCGCGGACCACGGCGTGGCGCCGATTTGCGCTATGACATGGAAATCACGCTCGAGGATGCGTTCCAGGGCAAGTCGACCGATGTGACGGTCGATGTCTCGGCGGCATGCGATACCTGTTCCGGTTCGGGCGCCAAGCCCGGCACCAGCGCGAAGAATTGCTCGACTTGTGGCGGCGCCGGCAAGGTGCGGGCGCAGCAGGGCTTCTTCGTCGTCGAGCGCGCCTGCCCGAGCTGCCATGGCCAGGGCCAGGTGATCAGCGATCCGTGCAATGCCTGTCACGGCGAAGGCCGGGTCGAAAAGACCAAGACGCTGACCGTCAACATTCCGCCTGGCGTCGATGAGGGCACGCGCGTGCGCCTGACTGGCGAAGGCGAGGCGGGCGCGCGCGGCGCGCCGGCGGGGGATTTGTACATCTTCCTGCATGTCGCACGCCATGCGATCTTCGAGCGGGAGGGCACGACGCTGTTCGCGCGCGCGCCGATCAGCTTCACCACGGCGTCACTGGGCGGCGAGATCCATATTCCCGGGCCCGATGGCGACTTGCACAGCATCAAGATTCCGGCGGGCACTCAGTCGGGGCGCGAACTGCGTCAGCGTGGCGCCGGCATGCCGGTGCTGCAAGGCCGAGGTCGTGGCGATCTGGTCGTGCGGATCGAAGTCGAGACGCCGACCAGCCTGACGTCGCGCCAGCGCGAGTTGCTTGAACAATTCCGTGCGACCGAGACGGGTAAGGAACACCCTCAGGCTACCGGCTTCTTCAACAAGATGAAGAAAGCGGTTGCGGGATAATATGAGATGAAGATCGTGGCCGTGTCCGCCCCTTCCTTTGAGAAGGGGCGGTCCGGCCGATGGATCAGAAGGTCGTGATGACCAACCCGACCACCAGCGCCTGGGCCGCAACCGCCAGCACGCTGCTGACCACGGCTTCCAAACTACGCATGGGTCGTCTCCGAAATGCCGGTTAAGTCCGGCACGGACCGAAATAGAAGATTTATGCTGCACTGCAACATTGTTGCGCACAGTTGCGAGTGCAGAAAATGCAATCGTTGCGGTGGAGATGCATCCGCGCCGGAGCGGCTTTTTTGCAGGACGTCCGTCCGCATCGTGTGGCGGACCGCCCTGGCAAAGGGCCGCCCTACACCGTCAATTTTCCATCCCCGTTGATTGCCGCAGGGCTTCGGAGTCGAGCCCTTCGTTGCGCGCCGCTCGTCCGCTCACAGCTAATACTCCGGGTTTCGATATAAATCGATAATGGATGTTGTTCATATTGACAGAAACAATATGTTACAATCCAAATAATGGTTACTATTTTCCTGTGAGTCGGCGATTAATAGCCTCTATCTTGAGGTAAGTTGAGATTGACGACTCATATTACTCCGTATCATACTCATTTATGGAGCAGTTGTTCTTTAGGGATTCGACTCGCTTCGAATGTCGTGTCTATGAATAGGAGAATATGATGTCGAGTATTCAAGCGCGTGTCGTCCGGCAACTGACGTCCGTCCCGAAGGAAATCAAGGCGCGCGTCGTCCGTCAGCTCACCTCCGTTCCCAAGGGGATCGAGGCGCGTGTCGTCCGTCAGCTAACTGCGGTGCCTAAATCGGTGAAGCGGGCTGCCTGATCCGAGATAGGGGGAGACGATAGTGACCTTTCAGTCGAAATGCGTTCATTTGATCGGTGCTGGCGTTTCCCCCGATCTCCACTTTACCCGCCAGGGGATGAAGCAGATCGCCGAAGCAGATTGTGTTGCCTATTATAGCGATCCAAGTCTGGATAAGGTGTTTGACGAAGCCGGTGTTCGCAACCGTGTTACTCTCGATGACCTTTATCCGCATGGCGGCATCGATGATGAAAGTTACGAAGCAGTATTAAAGAGAATTGTCGGACTGCTCCCTGAAAACAACTACGTGGTTTTCGTGCAGCAGGGAAATCCAAGGCTCGGTGTCACGCTGGCCGATATGCTTAAAGACGCGAGTGAGGTTGAGGGTTTCGACTTCGACGTATTTCCCGGTATATCCAGCCTCGATACCCTTATGATCGATGCCGATCGCGATCCGCTTGAATATGGATCGGTGATAATAGACGCAAACCGTCTTCTTCTATTTTCTCACAGGATATGCCCGGAATTCGATTATTACATCTACCACATATGTTCGGTAGGAACGCGCAAGACGAATATTGATGATCCCTCCGCGGATAACGCCATCGGCTTGCTGCAACAGCATCTGCTCGCTGCCTATCCCGCTGAACACCGATGCAAAATAATCGAGAGTAATGGCGCCGGCATTGATTCTGCGTCCGTTGCGGTGGAGGTCGCGATCGGCAACCTGCCATCGGCGCTGGGCGAAGTGACGTTCGGGACCACCTTGTTCATTCCATCGATAGGCCGTCCTCCAGTGAATGAGGTCGTGCTGGATCTGCTGATGGCCGAATGATGGTCGTTGGATTCCTTGCTCTTGATTCCGGCCTGCCGACGATCGGCGAGGTCGGCCTAGGTTTTGAGCCGGCGAGAGATGTCCGCCAGCTTGGCGATCTGCTGAACGATCTGCGGGACCTGATCCATGCTGGTGACGAAGCGCCAGATATAAGCGAAAATAGCATATATCGTCCCGGCCTCGACCGCATTCTGGCCGGCCACCCGCCAGAGCGCGACCCCGAAGAGAATGATCACGAACAGCTCGATGGAGCCGTAAGATTTGGCTTCGAGGTCGGAGAGTCTGATGCGCCACATCGCCAGCGCCTGGAAATGGCGTCGAACGCGCGCCGGCGCATCGCTTTGGAGAAGGCCGGCTTCCTTCTCGAGCCGATCATTCAAGCCTTTATTGAGAGCCTGCGACCTCTTGGCGAGGCGCCCGTTGATGAGGATCGACGGAACCAACAGCAACAGGCATGCCGCGCCGATCATCGGATCGAGCCAGAAGAGAGTAACGATCGCCACGGTAAGGCTGATGATGGAGAGCAGCGCCGCCGGCACGTCGCGCTCGAGAAATGTCACATATTCACGCAACAATGTCGCGCGCCCGACGATGAGCGATGGCGGCAATCCACGTCGATGGGCATCGGTGACGGCGTCGCTCGCAAAGGACGTGTGGATACGGGTGAAAACCCGCGTGTCCATCATCTTGGCGCTCACCTCAAGCGCGACCATCACGAAATGGCAAAGGCATAACCATAATATGGCAATATAGTTCTTTTGAAGAACGCCATTGATCGCGAATCCTGTAAGAAGAGGATATATCTGAGCGGCAGTATATCCTCCAACTGTTAGGCTATATGCTGCGATAAGCTGTCTCAAATTTTCCTTTACAACTTTGCCGATCATAGCATTTCTCACTAAGCATCTATCATTCTTTTTCGCCCAATATTTAGATATAAGCAACGGGATATCGTGATGCCGGTTCAATTGAGTCATCATGCTGAGATGTTGAACGATCATGTCCGGGTCCAGGCGTTTCGGGACGCCATTCACGAAGTCGTGCAGCCTGGCGACAGCGTCGTGGATATCGGTTCCGGTCTGGGCTTGCTGGCGGCAAGCGCGGTCGATGCGGGTGCCCGCTCCGTCACTGCGGTGGAGTATCTGCCGCAACTCGCCGCGCTATCGGCGCACATCATTGGCACCACGCCCGTCGAAATCATGGTGGGTCGCTCCTATGATATGGCCCTTGATCCGGCGCCTGACGTGGTGGTGACAGAAACGATCGGCCCGATCGGGCCAGAGGAAAATATCGTGGAGATCGCGAACGATCTCAAACGTCGATATCCAAGCATCCGCCGCATCATTCCGCATAGACTTGGACTCTATGCCCAAGCCGCATTCTCGGCTGACGCCGCGATCGCGCGCGAAACGGTGTTCTCGAAGATCGCGGGCAGCGCGGCGGGGAATTTCCAGCCTGGTCCGGCGCGGATTTCGCTGGATCGCGCTTATAGCGAGCAAATCTATCAGGATGATCTTTCTGATGCGCGGGCTTGGTCCGATAAGATGGTGCTCGCCGATTACGTCTTGGGTGAAGCGGAAGTCTCCGACTTTACCTGCGATTTGGTATTGTCGCATGGGAGCGAATGGAATGTCGTGATGATCGTATTTGAAGCTGATCTAGGAAACAGCGGTAAGTTGACCAATCATTTTGCAGCGCCTCAAACCCATTGGCTGAACAGCTATATATTTCGACCAGACGGGTATTCCAAGGTTCGAATATCTTACGAATCGCGGGATACGAGTTTCGAAATACAATGGTTCACCTGAGCGGGGGTGCGTGTCTTGTCAGATCTGGTGGAAAAATACTTCGATGGCGCCGCCGCTCTTTACAATGATGCCACGTCTACCGACGAGCAGTGGAGCATACCTCGCCATGTCGGGAACATTCTTTCATCGCTGAATGGTCGACTTGGATCGGCGTTAGCAATAGGCGTTGGCACGGGATATGACATCGACTTGCTCAAGGAGCATGGATGTAACGACATTACGGTACTCGATATCAGCCGCAGGATGTTGGATGTGGCTGCTGACCGTCATCCTGATGTTCCACAAATCCACGCCGACATTATGGATGACAATTCCCTGTCTCGTCGGTTCGACCTCATTCTTTGTATCGGGGTTCTGGAATTCGTCGGCGATACCGGCAAGCTGCTCGCGCGTTGCGCTTCGTTGTTGAACCTGGGCGGCTTGCTCGTCATCACCTACGAACCGGTCATCAAGGGCTACAAGCCGCAAGCGGTATCTACGCAACTGATCCACTCACGTGAGCAGGATCCAATCTATGATTGCGATGGTGTTCACATCCATAGGGACGAACTGGGTGATTTTACGGAATCTTGCTCCCGGGCGGGCTTGAGCATCCTCACTCACTCTCTCGCGCTCGCCTATATCGATGAGGATTCCATATTTTACGGGCTCGCGACCTTGCGGCGTAAGCCGTGAGCCTGTCTCGCCTCCGGCCAGGCGAGGAGATGGTCCGGGACATCTGGTCGCGGATCTGCGCGCAGGGATGGAGCCATCTCGATCGAATCGAGCGTTATCTTTTCAACATGCTCGATGGTGAAGCCACGCCCGAAAACAGCTCAAGCCGGGAGCTCTTCCGGCGCCTTTACATTCCCGGGCTTGGCGCTGGGCCATATTATGGGGCTGATGCGCTCCAATCCCCTGTGGGGATCGACGAGCTTGCCGCCATTCAGGGCGAAGCGATTTCTGCTTTTGGCGAGCGGGCTCTCGTTACCGATCACTCCGATCTCGTCGTGGCCAATGATTCTTCGGCACGTGCGGCCTGGGATTGCGTCTATTTTCGAAAAGAGTTCAAGGATGTCGAGAAAACGCACCATCTTTTCCCGGTGACATCAGCTTTCCTCAAGCGGCAGCGTCTCGCTACCGAAGCCCTATTCTCGCGCCTCGCTCCCAGTACGAATATCGAGCGCCACTCTGATTGCGCCAACTATGTTACTACCGTCCATCTGCCGCTTATGGACAGTTCTTCTGTTATAAATGTCGCTGGCGCCGCCAGACAATATGTTTCCGGGCAGGTTATAATATTTGATTCGAGTTTTTATCACTCGGTAGATAATTCATCTTGCTTCAATCGCGATATACTCCTGTTCAATATCTGGCATCAGGACCTGTCAGATCAGGAGATTGCTGCCATGATGTTGATCCGAAATCACTGGAATTCGGCTATCTCGTTCGATCCAGAGAGCGGTTTCCTGTGAAGCGCGAATGGCGGGGAACGTGCAGCGTCACTCGCATGGCCAGATATCGAAGCGGACCCCGTCGCCGGGTGCGTGGTGAAGCAATGAATCAGTGTCCGTTGTCGGACCAGTGCGGCGGATCGGCCGGCAGGTAAGCGAATTTGATCACGCCATAGCTTGCCCCGACGGCATGCAGCGCTGTGTTGTTCTCGCCACTGTTCGGCTTGCCGATGGGTTGGGCGGCGCCCGCTGCATCCTTCACCGTGATCGTTCCGGTCCAGTTGATCGTCATATCGATCGCCCGGCCCATGGTGTGGAGCGACAGGCCGGTCGACGGTTTGCGTACGATGCCGAACCTTTTTACCATCTCGCGCGCGGCTTTCCTGGATTTAACCGGATCGCCATGGTCCCAGTTGATGGCACAGCCGGGGATCGTCGGCACTGCAGTCGGCGCACGCTCGCCATTGGCGACTTCCCAGCAATAGAGCATCAGTTTCGCGCGTGCCGGATTACGCAGCGTCGACCCGACGCTGATCCGCGCCCCACCGGCCTTCATCGCAGTGGTGAAGGCAATGACTCGTTCGCGAAACGGCGAGGCGAGGTCGGCAAGCCTGCTGCTGTTGGGAAACGTCGCCTGATTGGCGTCCCACCACGCCGCGCCGCTGAGCGGATTGCCATTGGTGACGGGCGCGGGCGGCTTGGCCGGCTTCGGGTATAGTCCCGCCGCCAATGCGCTCCACGTCCGGCCGCCGGGATCGATCCGGCCATCGGGCAGCGCCGCGCCCAGGACTTTCGACTGATAGGCCTGGATGGCGATGATCGTGCCGCTGCCGCAATCGCCGTCCTCGACCAGTCTGGGCAAGCCAAGTGTGAGAATGCAGGCATTGAGCAGATGCTGAACAATGGTGACATCGGCTCCGTCATTGAAGCCGCCAAGTCCCACCGAAGCACCGATCGTCGTCATCGCCTTCACCCGCCCCGAATGATTGATGTATCAAAGCATATATCAATCATAGTCGGGCGCGAAGGGGTGTTATCAGTTGCCGAACACTCGGGCGTAGATCGTATCTACATGTTTCAGATGATAGCCAAGGTCGAATTTGTCGTCGATTTCGGCGGTCGACAAGGCGGCGGTGACTTCAGGATCGGCCTTGAGCAATTCCTGCAAGGACAATTCGCCGTCCGATTCCCACACCCGCATCGCGTTGCGCTGGACCAGACGATAGGCGTCCTCACGGCTGACGCCGGCCTGAGTGAGCGCCAGCAGCACGCGCTGCGAATGGACCAGGCCGCCCATCTTGTTGAGGTTCTTTTCCATCCGCGCCGGATAGACGACCAGCTTGTCCATCACGCCGGTCAACCGCGCGAGCGCGAAGTCGAGCGTGATCGTCGCGTCAGGGCCGATATAGCGCTCGACCGACGAATGACTGATGTCGCGCTCATGCCACAGCGCGACATTCTCAAGCGCGGGCGTGACGAAGCCGCGCACCATGCGGGCGAGGCCAGTGAGATTCTCGGTCAGCACCGGGTTGCGCTTGTGCGGCATGGCCGATGAACCCTTCTGCCCGGGCGAGAAATACTCCTCCGCTTCGAGCACTTCGGTGCGCTGCAGATGGCGGATCTCGGTCGCGAGGCGCTCGATCGAGCTGGCGATCACGCCAAGCGTCGCGAAGAACATCGCGTGGCGGTCGCGCGGGATGACTTGAGTCGAGACTGGCTCCACGCTCAAGCCCAGTTTCTCCGCGACATGCGCTTCGACGAATGGGTCGATATTGGCGAAGGTGCCGACCGCGCCGGAAATCGCGCACGTCGCGATATCGGCGCGTGCCGCGACCAGGCGGGCGCGGTTGCGGTCGAACTCGGCATAGGCCTGGGCGAGCTTCAGGCCGAACGTCACCGGCTCGGCATGGATGCCATGGCTGCGGCCGATCGTCGGGGTGAGCTTATGCTCGACCGCACGGCGCTTCAGCACCACCAGCAGCGCATCGATATCGGCGATGAGAATGTCCGATGCCCGTGCGAGCTGGACCGCGAGGCACGTGTCGAGCACGTCCGAGCTGGTCATGCCCTGATGCATGAAGCGCGCTTCGGGGCCGACATGCTCGGCGACATTGGTCAGGAAAGCGATCACGTCATGCTTGGTCTCGCGCTCGATCTCGTCGATGCGGTCGACCTCGAATGCGCCCTTGGCCCAGATCGCGGCAGCGGCTTCCTTCGGCACCACGCCGAGTTCGGCGAGCGCGTCGGTCGCATGCGCTTCGATCTCGAACCAGATGCGGAAACGCGCCTCGGGCGTCCAGAGTGCGACCATGTCGGGGCGGGAATAGCGTGGCACCATTACAACGGTTCCTGAAAATCGGAGTTCGGTTGATCGTGAATCGCGAACGGACTCGCGATGAACCGCGCGTTAGCAGGGACGAGCCGACGCTTCAAATCGTGAGAATATGAACTATCTCGATAGTGGGAGGTTGATACATGTGAGTGTTCTCGAGGGTATGTATAACGCCATCGAACATTCCGATACTATTTATTCGGAGAGAGATCATGTTGAAATATCTTCTTCTTGCCGGTGCAATGACTATTACTGTGCCTGCTCTGGCACAAGATAAGCCGGTTGCGGGTGATCCTACAGCATCGGCGCAAACAACTTCGCGGCCGACGACTCAGACTGCAACGAACCCGACTCCGGCCGAAGGCCAGACTGCATCTGATGCGATGGCTGCGACCGATCAGGCCGCAACCGGAACGCCTGCGGCGCAAGATTCTGCCAAAGCGCAGGCTGCACCGGCCGATCCTGCGGCAACACCTGCCGATCAGGCGGTTGCCCAGCAACCGGCCCCCGCCACGAGCAAGGCGGAACAGGTTGCGCAAGTCGTGAACACCGAATTCCCGTCCTATGACAAGGATTCGAATGGTGCGCTCAGCGAAACCGAGTTCGCGTCGTGGATGGTCGCGCTGAAGACCGCCAGCGATCCGACGACCAAGGCGGAAAGCGCCGAGGTCAAGAAATGGATCGGCCAGGCCTTCGCATCCGCCGATGCCGACAAGAGCAAATCGGTGTCGAAGACCGAGTTGACGGGCTTCCTGTCGCAAGGCGGCTAACCGCCAGCGTCAGGGAAATGTCCCTCCGGGGCGGCCGCCATATCCCAGGATATGGTGGCCGTTCTGCGTTTCTCTCAGATCAGCCCCAGCGCCCTCAAACTTGAATGCCCACTGGTACCCATGATGATATGGTCGTGCACCGCAATGCCCATCCGCTTGCTTGCCTCGACGATGTTGCGGGTCAGGTCGATATCGGCGCGGCTCGGGGTCGGGTCGCCACTTGGGTGGTTGTGAACCAAAATGATGGCGGCCGAGCCAAGTTCGATCGCACGGCGGATCACTTCGCGGACATAGACTGCGGCCTCGTCGATCGATCCCTGGCTCATCAGCTCGTCGCGGATCAGCATGTTGCGCGTATTGAGGTGGAGCACGCGCACGCGCTCGATCGAGTGATGCGCCATATCGGCGTGGAGATAATCGATCAGCGCTTGCCAATTGCCGAGCAACGGGCGCTCCTTGACCTCGGCCTGGAGCATGCGCAGCGCAGCGGCATTGGCGATCTTGATCGCCGCGATCGCGCTTTCACCCATGCCGGAAATGCGCGCCAGGCTGGTCGCATCCGCCGCGAGCACGCCACCGATGCCGCCGAATTCGGCCAGCAGGGTCTTGGCCAGCGGCTTGGTGTCTTTGCGGGGAATGGCCAGCGCGAGCAGATATTCGATCAGTTCATGGTCAAGCAGGCCGTCACCGCCATGGTCGTTGAGCCGCTTGCGCAACCGCGCACGATGGCCGGTCGCATCTTTGGCCTTGTCGGGGCCGGTCGGCTTGGGGTCGGGAACGCTCATCTTTCCCATGAATTACCTATTGGCGGCGGCTGCGCAATTGCGTGACACGGCGAAGCGTCTATTCTGGGCGCGGTTGTGACGCCATTCAGGAGCATCGAACGGCGTGACGGCTGACTTCAACGATCTGCCGAACGCCGAACCGGAGCCCGTCCCGCGGCGCCGCCGCTTGCCGAAACTGGGCAGGGGCGCGCGGATCATCGCGGTGATCGCGCTGGTCCTGCTTGGCGCGCTGATCGCGCTGTGGACGCAGCGCAAGACGATCGCGTCGAGCTATGTCGACAGCTATCTCGCCGACCATCATGTGCCCGCACGCTATGCCATCGCCGATCTCGGGTTCAACCGGCAGCGGCTGACCAATGTCGTGCTGGGCGATCCCGCTCATCCCGATCTGGTGGCGGACTGGATCGAACTCGGCACCAGTGTCGGTTTTTCGGGGGCGTCGGTCGATATGGTGCGCGCCGGACATGTACGGCTGCGCGGGAAACTGGTCGATGGCAAGCTCTCGATAGGCACGCTTGACCGGTTGCTGCCGGCGCCGAGCGGCAAGCCGTTCGCGCTGCCCGCGATCGGCGTGGATGTCGCCGATGGCCGCATGCGGCTGGAGACGCCGCAGGGTTTGATTGGGTTGAAGCTCAGCGGGCGGGGCAAGCTCGATAATGGTTTTGCCGGCTCGCTCGCGATGGTGTCGGAACGGCTCGAGGCGGGGGGCTGTATTGCCGACAAGGCGGCGGCAGTGATGAAGATCAAGGTCGCCGCGGCGAAGCCGTCGCTGGCGGGGCCGGTGCGCGCCGCGGCGGTTTCCTGTGGCGACACCCGTGTGGCCGGCCTGGGCAGCGATGTCAGCGTCGCGCTGAGTAAAGCGCTCGACCAATGGACCGGCAAGGCTCGGCTGGCGGTCGCGACGGTACGGCATCCGCGCGGGCAGCTGGCATCGGTCAGTGGCACGATCGGCTTTGCCGGCACTGCCGCCGACACAAAGGGTCGTGTCGATCTCGCTGCGGGCCGCTTCGCCAGCGCGCCGGCGAGCGGGTCCTCGCTGACCGTCGCGGGCGACTATCGCGTTGCGAAGCAGAGCGGTTTCACCGGTACGATCGGCGCCGGGCAAATGGCGGTGGCGAAATCCTATCTCGCGCCGGTCGAGCGACTGGGGACGACCGGACAGGGCACGCCGGTCGGGCCGATCGTGGCGCAATTGGCGAGGGCAGCGGTCGCAGCGGGAAAGTCATTCGGTTTCCGCACTGATGTCACGGCCATGATTCAGGGCGCGGCCGGCCGGATCGATGTGTCGAAAGTCGCACTGTCTTCGGCGTCCGGGGCGAAGGCCGCGTTCGACAAGGCGGCGATTTCCTATGGCTGGCCAAAGGGTGGCGCGCGCATTGCCGGCCAGCTTGATCTCAGCGGGGGCGGCTTCCCGATGCTGTCGGCCAGCCTGGCGCAATCGGCGCCGGGCAAACCGGTGACCGGGGTCGCCACGCTGCGTCAGCCTTATGGTGCGAACGGCGCCAGCCTGGCGCTGACCCCCGTGCGCTTCAGTGCGACGCCCGGCGGTGATACGCGCTTTTCGACCAGGGCGACCTTGTCGGGCCCGCTTGGCGACGGGCGCGTGGATGGACTGAACTTCGCCCTCGACGGGTTGTGGAATGGCCGCTCGCGGCTCGCGGTCAATCCCGCTTGCGCGCCTTTGTCGTTCCAGCGGCTGGCCGTGGCGGGGCTGGTGCTGCGTCCGGCGAGCTTGCACCTGTGTCCGGTCGGCGGCGCGCTGGTGCGGGTCGATGACGGGCGGCTAAGCGGCGGGGCGACGATCGCGGCACCGCGTCTGGCGGGTAATCTCGGCAACACCCCGGTCACCCTGGCGGCGGCGGGATCGCGCGTCACGCTTGGCGATACCGGTTTTGGGCTGACCGATCTCGCGGTGCGGCTCGGCACCGAGGAACGGCTGACACGGCTCGATTTCGCCACGCTCGATGGGCGGCTGGAGGGCAAGGTCGTCAAGGGCCAGTTCGCGGGCGGCGGTGGTCAGATCGGCAAGGTGCCGCTGCTGATGTCGGCGGCGGCGGGCGACTGGACGCTCGAAGGTGGACGGCTTGGCCTGCATGGCGCGATGAGCGTTGCCGATGCCGACCCCGATCCGCGCTTCAAGCCGCTCGCCGCGCGCGATGTCGTGCTGACATTGATCGACGGCAAGATCGCCGCGACCGGCACGCTGGTCCATCCCGAAAAGGGCGTGCAGGTCGCCACCGTCGCGATCGCGCATGACCTGTCGGACGGTGCCGGCAAGGCCGACCTCGCGGTTGCCGGCCTGACCTTCACCGACAAGTTCCAGCCCGACGAGCTGACCCGGCTGACCTTCGGCGTGATCGCCAATGTCGAGGGAACGGTGGCCGGTACCGGGCAGATCCGCTGGAATGCCGATGCCGTGACCAGCGATGGCGTGTTCCGCACCGCCAATGTTGATCTCGCCGCCGCTTTCGGTCCGGTCACGGGTATCGCCGGGGAAATCCACTTCACCGACTTGCTCAACCTGGAAAGCGCACCGGGCCAGGTGGTGACGATCAAGACGATCAATCCCGGCATTCCGGTCAATGATGGCCGCATCGTCTTTCGCACGCTCGCCAATACCCGGGTGCAAGTGGAAAGCGGGGACTGGCCGCTGGCCGGGGGGCAGCTCGTGCTTGAGCCGACCCTGCTCGACTTCACCGAGTCGCAGCAGCGCCGCATGACCTTCCGAGTCACGTCGATGGATGCCGGCGAGTTCCTGCAGCAATTCGATTTCGACAATCTCAATGCTACCGGCACCTTTGACGGCAGTCTGCCGATGATCTTCGACCAGACCGGCGGCCGAATCGAAAAGGGGCATCTGACGATGCGCGCCGGCGGCGGGACGGTCGCCTATCTGGGCGAAGTGACCAAGGAGGATGTCGGTTTCTGGGGCAATCTCGCCTTTCAGATGCTGAAATCGCTGCGCTACCGCAAACTCGACGTGGTGATGAACGGGCCACTTGCCGGCGAAATGATCACTGAAGTGAGCTTTGCCGGCATCGGTCAGGGCAAAGGGGCGAAACGCAATTTCCTGTTCGACCGGCTGCAGAAACTGCCCTTCGTGTTCAATGTCCGCATCACCGCGCCGTTTCGGCAGTTGATCGATTCGGCCCAATCCTTCTACGATCCGAAACGGCTGATCGAACGGAACCTGCCGGCGTTGATCGAGGAACAGAAGAAGCGTGCACTCCCGCCTCAAGTGACGCCACCGATACAGGCCCCCAATCAGCCTGGGGCCATTCAGCCTCAAGAAAGCAGGACCGTGCCATGACAGACGCAATGATCTGGAGACGAAGTATTGCGATGACCCTTGGGGTGATGACGATGACCGGGCTGGCGGGCGGATGCGTGAATGTCAGCGCACCCGACAAGCCGATCGTGATCAACCTCAATATCAACGTGAAACAGGAAGTCGTCTATCGTCTCGATGGTGAGGCGAAAACGACCATCCAGGCCAATCCGGGAATTTTCTGATGAAGACGATGGACAAAATCATGATTGCGGCGGGCCTGGTGCTCGCCAGTGTCTCGACGATTGCGATGGCGCAGCGCGACCCGGCCTATCAGGCCGCGCGCGATGCCGGGCAAGTGGGCGAACAGCCCGACGGCTATCTGGGTGTCGTCGGCGCCGGCAACGCGCAGCTGCGCGCGATGGTCGCCAACATCAACATCCAGCGCAAGGCGACCTATACGCAAAAGGCCGCCGCAGCGAACGTGACGGTGATCGACCAGGGCCTGACCTTTGGCTGCAACCTGATCACGCAGACCAAGCCGGGCGAGAAATATATGGGCCCCGACGGAAGTTGGAAAACGCGCACCGCCGCGCCGCCCGAACGCGACTCGCGCTGCCCGTAACGGCGCGTCCTCAGCCGAGCCATAAGGAAGGGGCCGCGAGTCGCATCGCGGCCCCTTTTGGTGTGGATCGGAATTGGGGGATCAGAATTTCGCGCTGATCGTCCCGAACCATTGGCGCGGAGCGAGCGGGAATTGATTGAACGTCCCCGACGCGGCGCCGATGCTCAGCGTCGATGCGGCCTTCTTGTCGGTGATGTTGGTGACGTTGAGGCTGATGTTCAGCTCCTTCACGAACGCGCTGTCGCCAAGCGGGATTGCCGCGCCCACTCGCCCAGCGAGCGTGAAATAGCTCGGGACCGACAGGTCGTTGGTATAGGTGGCGTAGCGCTTGCCGATATAATCGCCGACCAGTTGCACGTCGAAAATGCTGTAGTTCGCGCTGGCGATGACCTTGTAGAGCCAGTCCGGCGACCCGGGCACTTTCTTGCCTGCGGTCGGCACCGTCGCGGTGCCGCTGACATAATCGTCCTGATATTTCGACACATTGTAGGACAGGGCGTTGTAGAGCGAG
This sequence comes from Sphingomonas sp. ERG5, assembly GCF_000803065.1. Classification (GTDB taxonomy): domain Bacteria; phylum Pseudomonadota; class Alphaproteobacteria; order Sphingomonadales; family Sphingomonadaceae; genus Sphingomonas. Next base: position 82,782 of record NZ_JSXI01000063.1, on the reverse strand, counting down.
AAATGCGATCCGACGCGCAGCGTGCCGGCGATATCCACGCCGTCGGTCTTCACGCCGCCGACATTGTTGATCAACGGCGAGCCGCTGACGATCGAGGTGATCACCGGCGTCGGGCTGACCGAGAGCAGCCGGTTGCTGAAATCGACATGATAATAGCTGATCTGGCCGTCAAAGCTGATCCCGCCGCCGAACGACTGTTGCGTCCGCACGCCGGCTTCATAGGTCCAGCTGGTTTCGGGCTTCGCTGTGTCGCGGAAAATGTCGAACGCCTTCTGGCTGCCCAATGCGAAGGGTGACAGGCCGCTTGCCGCGCTGGTCTGGAACTGGCGGATATTCTTTTGCGCATTGGCGAACAGCTGCACATGGCTGGTCGCTTCCCACAGCACGCCGAGCTGCGGCAGGAACCAGGTGCTGGTGTTGATCTCGCCATTGGGCAGTGCGGTCGATCCGGTGAAGGATCCCGGGATCGGCTGCACCTTCATCGTCTGGCGCGCGCGCTGGAACGTGCTCTTGAAGCCGGCCTGGATGGTAAGCGTCGGGATCGGCTTCCAGCTATCCTGGATATGCGTCTGGATTTCATCGACGCGCACTTCGCTCCAATATTGCGTGATCAGTGGAACCAGCGTGTCGCGCGGGCGCTGATAGGGCGTGGACGGGTTGTTGACGTCCAGCGCGTACCAGCGGCGCTTGGCTGATGAACTCTGATGCTCGTACCAGCCGCCGATCTCGATCTGGTGATTGCCCAGCTCGACCTGCAACGTCGACAACAGGCCACCACGATCGATACGATATTCGGTGGTGCGGGTCGCGAACCCCGATCCACCGAATACCTGAGTCAGGCGTGCGAGGTTTTCCGGCGATGTCGGGCTGCCGACGGCGGGGTAATAGAAGGAAAACAGCTGGGGCAGGCCGGCGACGTCGATCGGCCCGGCGACCACGCCGACGCCATCGTCATGGTGATAGTAAAGCTGGTTGGAGAAGGTCACCTTGTCGCTGACGTTCCAGTCATATTTCGCATAGCCGAGCCAGTCGGTGCGCTGCGCGTCGCTATAGTAGTTGCGATAATTGGACCCGGCCGCCTTGTAGGCGCCGGACGACAAATAGGTCAGCGCGCTCTTGAAGTCGGGATAGAGGAACGGGCGCGCATAAGGCGCTGTGGCGCGGTTGGCGACCGTGATGACCGTCGCATCCTCATTGGGTTCGGTCTTGTCCGAATAGGCGGCGTAAAGTGTCAGCTTGCCGGTCGAATCGTCATGCACGAACTTGGCGTTGGCCTGATACCCGCCCTGCTTGCCGTTAAAATCCCATGCCCGTGCGTCCTGGCGCAGGCCCGAGACATACAGGCTGTTGCCATTGCCGAACGTGCCGCTGTCGAGCCGGACAAAAGTGCGCGAGGTGGAATAGCTGCCAAATGTTTGCGCGATCGTCGCGCCCATTTCGCTTTTCGGATCGCTGGAGAACGTGTCGATCGTCCCGCCGAGATTGCTCGTCGATGCGGTACCGAGATCGCCCGCGCCCGAGGCAAGCGTGACGCGCCCGACATTCTCCGAAATGATCGCGCGCTGCGGCGACAGGCCATTGTAATTGCCATAGGTCTGGTCGCCGAGCGGCACGCCATCGAGCGTGTAGCCAAGCTGCTGCGCGTTGAAGCCGTGGATGAACAGCGAGATATTCTGCTCGTTATTGCCCCACGGATCGGCGGTCAGGAACGTCACCCCGGGCAGGGTCTGGATCGCCTTGAGCGGGGAGACGCCGGGCAGGATCTTCTGGATTTCGACATTGGTGACTTGAGTCACCGACCGCGTGGTGCGCGCGGTGACGATGATCGCATCGTCGGCCGCTTCCGTGGGCGCATCCGGCGCAGCGACGGGCGCACCATCGTCCGGCGTGGTCGCCGTGGTGGCTATATCGTCTTTGGCCAGGGCTGGGGTGGCGGAAGCCAGTGCCATCAGTGCCGCGCCGCTCAGCCAAAAGGTTCGCTTGTCGAAAAAGGTCATAGCCATCCCTGCCATTTTGTTGCGCCGCACAACGGCGAGAGGCTGGCCTGTAGCGAGGATAAAAAACGGGATGATTGCCGATTTGTGAAGGTTCCGCGTCAGTTGCTCGAGAGAATGATGACACTGCCCATCAGGTGTGGATTGTAACAGTATCGCACGCTCAGCGCGCATCCGCCCCATTGAGACGGTGTGGAGCCATGCAAGCTCGGCCGGGTCGGCTGTCATCGCCGGATGGCGCTTTGCCCGGGACAGGCCCGAGGCCTGTTCACTGGTCGTTCGGCCCTGTTATGACGCGGGTTGGTTTGCTCATTCCCGACTAAGATGCAAAAGCGCTAAAGCTCCAGGTGATTGAACGAACTCTCTGCTTTGAGATTTCGATACAAATGACCCCTTTACGCCAGGACGTATCGTGGGAATAAAGCGTATAATGACTTGATATTTGTCGAGGATCGCGCCTTGGATCGCGAGAGATGTCGTCAATTGTAAGGCCGATCGCCTTTAATTTGGTATTGACTGATTTTCTATCGTCTCCGACAGCGATACCAAATTTGCTGCCACTGATAATTTCGCCTCTTGGTTCAAAGAATGATACTATTAATAGTTCATTTTTATTGATTACCAGCGCACAGGAAAAGACAAATACAACGAGCGCCAGGGATATGGTGATCAGTTCTGACATTGTCTGTCCTCGCACGTCTCTATATTATTGTCTGACGGGCCTGCGGGTGCCTCCGCCGGAGTGTATATCGCCAGCATTGCGGTGACATGGCGTCATTGTGGTAGAGGGGCTCCTGCTGGGCGCGGACCCTATTGCGGTGACGGTTTTGATCCGGATCTCCTCGGAACGGGCCCGGCCTTTGGCGGACGCCCACGTTCGTCTGGTACGCGCTTCCAAGACGGCGATTCAGGCCGCATCGCCAATCGTCGTCCAGGTCGAGCCTCGAATCGGGCTTCGCGCCGTCTGCCGGGCCGGCCACGGGTGTATCATCCCCGCCGTTCACACCGGTTGACTCAGGACCCCCCCTTTTCTAAACGGACGCCGCAACGGGGGCCCTGTGCAACAGTTCTCCCAGGTTTCTCGTCGCCGTGCGCAAGCGCGGCGGCGTTTTCTTATCAGGATGCTTTCGCGTTGGTCGACGACCGCCAGACCGATGACCTCGATCTCCGCATCGCCAAGGCGCGTGCGGCGGAAGAGGCGCGTGCCGGCAATGTCGGCGTGGCGAAGCCGGCCAAGGGCTATGCCCAGGGTTCGCGCGTGCTCGCCGAGCTGATCGGTGCGCCGCTTGGCGGTGGTATTCTCGGCTGGGCGCTCGACCAATGGTTCGGGACCAAGCCGTGGTTGATGCTCATCCTGATCGCGCTGGCCATCGTCGTGGCCTTCCGTAACATTTTCCGTATTTCGAAGGAGCGCGCAGAGTGAGCGCCGGCAAAATCGATCCGATGGAACAGTTCATGGTCGAGCCCGTGCTCGGCCGGCATATTGAGCTGTTCGGGTACGACATCTCCTTCACCAACTCGGCGCTGTTCATGGTCGTCGTGTTCGTGCTGCTTGCCGTCTTCATGTCGGGCGGGCTGAAGCGTCAGCTGATCCCCGGCCGCTGGCAGGTCGCCGCCGAAGGCGCGGTGAGCTTCATCGACAATATGGTGAAGGTGAATATCGGGTCGGGCGGCAAGAAGTTCGCGCCGTACATCTTCTCGCTCTTTTTCTTCATCCTGTTCGCCAACCTGGTCGGCGTGCTGCCGCTCGCGATCCTGCCTGGCCTGCACACTTTCGCGGTGACCAGCCATATCACCGTCACCGCGGTGCTGGCGTTCCTGTCGTTCGGCATCGTGCTCGTCGTCGGCCTGTGGAAGCATGGCCTGAAATTCTTCTCGCTGTTCGTGCCGCACGGCACGCCGCTGTGGCTGATGTGGCTGATCCCGCCGGTCGAGCTGCTGTCGTTCCTGGTGCGCCCGTTCAGCCTCGGCCTGCGACTGTTCGTCGCGATGACCGCCGGGCACATCCTGCTCGAAGTGTTCGGCAGCTTTGTCGTTCAGGGCCTCAACGCCGGTGGCGTGATGGGCCCGGTCGTCAGCGTACTCAGCTTCGTGATGATCGTTGGGGTCAGCGCACTCGAATTGCTGGTCTGCGCGATTCAGGCTTATGTCTTCGCGCTGCTCACCTCGCTTTATCTCCATGACGCGGTGCATCTGCACTAAGTCCAACGAATTCCAACACTTGAAGACTATCTAAGGAGCTTTGAAATGACTGATCTTGGTGCAATGTACATCGGTGCCGGCCTCGCAGCGATCGGCGTGGGCATGGCCGCGCTCGGCGTGGGCAACGTGTTCGGCTCGTTCCTCGAAGGCGCGCTGCGCAATCCGGGCGCAGCAGACGGCCAGCAGGGCCGCCTGTTCATCGGCTTCGCGGCATCCGAGCTGCTCGGCCTGATCGCGTTCGTCGTCGCGATCCTCATCCTCTTCGTCGTCAAGTAAGAGCGAGCGCCTCCAATGCCTCAGTTATCCCAGATCGGAGAGATCTACGCGTCGCAGCTGTTCTGGCTCGCGATCGTATTCGCCCTGATCTATTTCGGGATCGGCAAGGCGATGGTGCCCAAGATCGAGCGGACGATCGACGATCGTACCGCGCGCATCTCGGGCGACATCGCTGCGGCGGAGGCGGCGCGCGCCACCGCGCTGGCATCGGACACGGCCTATCAGGCGGGTCTGGAGTCAGCGCGGAGCCAGGCGTTCAAGGCGGTGACCGAAGCCAAGGCAAAGGCGACCGCCAATGCCGAGACCCGGGTCAAGGCCGGCGATGCGGAGATCAACGACCGCATCACCGCCGCGACGTCTCGGATCGACGGCGCCCGGCAACAGGCGATGACCGACATCGAGACATCGACCGTCGATGCGGTGCAGGACATCGTCGCGAAGCTTTCGGGCGTCGCGGTCGACCGTGCATCGATCGAAAAGCAGGTAAAGGCGGAACTGGCGCATGGCTGAGGCGCATCCCGTAACGACAGTGGCGGAGACCGGCGTGGTCGAACTGCATCATGAGCCATCGGCGTTCGGCATCGCCGCGCCGGGTTATGTCGCGCTGTCGATGCTCGTCGTCATCGCGATTCTGCTGTGGAAGAAAGTCCCGGCGCTGATCGCGGGGATGCTCGATGCGAAGATCGCGGCGATCCGCACCGATCTCGACGAGGCCGCCCGGCTGCGGGCCGAGGCTGAGGCGCATCTCGCCGAAGCGAAGGCACGCAACGCTGCGAGCGCGGGCGATGCCGCCGCGATCGTCGCGCATGCCGAGGCCGAAGCGAAGCTGATGCTCGCCAAGGCGGAAAGCGATGCGCAGGAGCTGGTCGCGCGTCGCGGCAAGATGGCCGAGGACAAGATCGCCGCTGCCGAGCGCGCCGCGATCGGCGAGGTTCGCGCCAAGGCCGCTGATGCCGCCGCCAAGGCCGCTGCGGCGATCATCGCCGAACGGCATGGCGCGGAGGCCGACAAGGCGCTGGTTGATCGCACGATCACCGGCCTGGGCCGCCTCAACTGATCCTGGGCTGACCCTGAACTCATAGGGGTCAACGCGCTTGCTGACGCGAGCGTAAACATCGCATTTCGAATTGCTACTAATCCGGCTACACACCGGATTAGCGGCGATTCGCGCCGCTTTCATATTGAAAGAGGCTCCCTCATGAAGTCTGTCGTCCTCGGCGTTGCCCTTGTACTGGCCGCCGCCACTCCCGTTGCCGCCCAGACGAGCGCTCCCGCGGCGCCTGCGACGCCGGCTGCCCCCGCAGCAGCGGCCGCGGCTGCGACCAAGTTCAACCTCGACACGCCGATCGAAACGATCGCGGCGGATCCTGCCGGCAAGGCCGTGCTCGATGCCGACCTGCCCGGAATGACCGCGCATCCGATGTATGAAAGCTTCAAGGGCATGTCGCTGAACCAGGTTCAGCCGATGTCGGGCGGTGCCATCCCCGCCGAAGCGCTGGTCAAGGTCGGCACCGACCTGGCGGCGATCAAGTAAGACACGTTACGACCCACTCCGCTGCTGCCGTCGCGTGCGGCGTCAGTAGCGGAGCATCACGCGCCGCGCGATCGCGGGCGAGATGTTGTAAACCGTGTTGAGCAGTCGAGTCATGCCGACATTGGCCTGATCGCGGCCCTTCTCCATCGCGACGACGATCTGCCGCGCGCATTCCGGCGCGGGCATCTTGCTATGGGTATTCTCGGCGGTCATCCGTGTCTCGACCACCGGCGGCAGCACCTCCAGCACATGAATCCTGGTGTCCACGAGTTGCGCGCGCAGCGCCATGGTGAAGCTGCGCAGCCCGGCCTTGGTCGCGCAATAGACCGGGCTCTTGGCGGCGGGTGCGAGTGCCAGGCCCGATGTGACGTTGACGATCATCGCTTCGGGCCGCGCGCGCAGCGTATCGAGCATGCCGGCAATCAACCGGATCGGGGCGTTGAGATTGAGGAAGATCGATCGGTCGACCGCGTCGAGGTCGATCGGGGCGGTGACATCGAACGCCGCGCCCATGCCGGCATTGTTGACCAATATGTCGATCGGGCGACCGGCGACGGCGGCGAGCAGATCGGCGCAGCCCGCTTCGCCGCTTAAATCGACGGCGAGCGTCTCGAAGGCTTCCGCGCGTGCCGCCATCAGGCGCTCGGCATTGCGCCCGACCACGATGACGGTCGATCCGGCGCCCTGCAGTCGCCGGGCAAGCGCCAAGCCGATGCCGTCCGTTCCGCCGGTGACCAGGACCGTCTTTCCCGCAAGCTGCATCGCCATTCCCCTCTGTGCGTCGATATAGCCGTTGTTGCCTGCGTGCCGGAGTCCTAAATGAGGCGACCCCATATGAGACAATGATGTCCTCGCCCAACGCCCCAGACCGTTTCAACGAAGAGAAATCGACCTTTACCGTCCGGGGCAGCGATGCGCCCGATCTGGAGGCTGGCGTGGCCGCGATCCGCAACGTGCTGGCCACGCTGCCCGCGCGGCCGGGCGTCTATCGCATGCAGGATGCGCGCGGTGATGTGCTCTATGTCGGCAAGGCACGCGCGCTGAAGAATCGCGTGACCAATTACACTCAGGTCGATCGCTTGCCCAAAAGGCTGCAGCGCATGGTCGCGCAGACTCGTTCGATGACCATCGTCACCACCAACAACGAGGCGGAGGCGCTGCTGCTCGAGGCGCAGCTGATCAAGCGTTATCGCCCCGCCTATAATGTGCTGCTGCGTGACGATAAGAGCTTCCCCTTCATCCTGTTGCGCGCCGACCATGATTTCCCGCGCATCCAGAAGCATCGCGGCGCGCGGCGCGCCAAGGGCAATTACTACGGACCCTTCGCCAGTGCGGGATCGGTCAACAACACGCTCAATGCCCTGCAGAAGCTGTTCCTGCTGCGTTCCTGCACCGATGGTTTCTTCAAGAACCGCGACCGGCCGTGCCTGCTCTATCAGATCAAGCGCTGCTCCGCGCCGTGCGTCGGGCGGATCGACGCGGCGGGCTATGACGAGCTCGTCACTGACGCCAAATCGTTCCTCGCGGGCAAATCGACTCAGGTACAGACCAAGCTTGGCGGCCAGATGCAGGCTGCGGCGGAAGCGATGGATTTCGAACTCGCCGCGATTCTGCGCGACCGGCTGCGTGCGCTGACCTTCATTCAGGGGACGCAGGCAATCAATGCCGAAGGGTTGGGCGATGCTGACATCTTCGCGCTCGCCTGCAAGAACGGCGTGATGGGCATCCAGGCCTTCTTCATTCGCGGCGGGCAGAATTGGGGGCATCGCAGCTTCTTTCCGGCGCACACCAATGACGTGCCTGAAGATGAGGTGCTGAGCAGCTTCCTGACGCAATTCTACGAGGAAGTGCCGCCGCCGCGCACCATCTTCGTCGATCGCGAACTGGCCGAGGCGCCGCTGCTGGGCGAGGCGCTGGGCGCCGCCGCCGGGTTCAAGGTCACGCTGTCGATGCCGCAACGCGGCACGCGCCGCCGCTTGCTCGACCAGGCCAAGCGCAATGCCGAGGAAGCGCTCGACCGGCGACTGGCGGAGAGCACCACTCAGGCCAAGCTGCTGCGCGAAGTCGCCGACCTGTTCGATCTGGGCGAGCCGCCGGACCGGATCGAGATCTACGACAACAGCCATATCCAGGGCACCAATGCGCTGGGCGCGATGGTCGTCGCCGGGCCGGAGGGCTTCCGCAAGGGCCAGTATCGCAAGTTCAACATCAAGAATCCCGACACTGAACCGGGCGACGATTTCGCGATGATGCGTGAGGTGTTCGGTCGCCGTTTCGCGCGCGCGCAGGCCGAGGATCCGGATCGCGATGCCGGCGACTGGCCCGATCTGGTGCTGATCGATGGCGGCCGCGGACAGCTCAATGCGGTGAAGGGCGTGATGGAGGAACTGGGCATTGAGGATGTCTGCCTGGTCGGCGTGTCCAAGGGACCGGACCGCCACGCCGGACGCGAGGTATTCCACATGCTCGACGGGCGCGAATTCCAGCTGCCGGTCAATGCGCCGGTGCTGTTCTATCTCCAGCGGCTGCGCGACGAAGCGCACCGCTTCGCGATCGGGGCGCACCGGGCCAAGCGCGCCAAGGCGATCGGCGCATCGCCGCTCGACGAGGTGCCGGGCATCGGCCCGGCGCGCAAAAAGGCGCTGCTGATGCATTTCGGCACTGGCCGCGCGGTGCGCAATGCGAGCCTGCAGGATCTGCAACAGGCACCGGGCGTCTCCTCGGCGGTCGCGCAACAAGTCTATGATTTCTATCACAGCCGATAAGGACGATTTCGCGTTTGCCGATCGCCGGCGCTGGATTAGAGTCCGACGCTTCGTTCGGGGGTAAGATCATGTTTCGGCCAATTCTCTTCACTGCGCTCGTCGCGGTCGCCAGTGCTGCCCAGGCGAGCGACAAGCCGATCTATGCGCCGGCCCCTGATTGGGTGAAGCCGGCGCCAGCGATCGATACGGCGTCGATCAAGGACGATTCGCCCGTCTTCCTGTTGCTCGATGGTCAACAATTGCTGAAGGACGGGCAGGTCACCGCCTATGTGGAAACGGCCGCGCGGGTCGCATCGACTCAGATGCTCGATCAGATTGGCTCGATCAAACTGCCATGGCAGCCCGACAAGGGCGACCTGATCGTTCACAAGCTGGAGATCATCCGGGGCGCCGAGCATATTGATCTGATCGCCGCAGGTCAGCGTTTCTCGGTAATACAGCGCGAAGAGAAGCTCGAGCAGCGCATGCTCAACGGGATGCTCACCGCGACTCTGGCGGTCGAAGGCCTGCGCGTCGGTGACGTGCTGCACATGAGCGTTTCGATCAAGCAGAAGGACCAGGCACTTGGGGGCAACGTCCAGACGATCGCGCTGCTGCCGACCGATCCATTCAGAATTCAGTTCGGGCGAACACGGCTGATCTGGCCGAAGGATGCGCCGATGCATTGGCGCATCAATGCCGTCGATATCCAGCCGCAAGTGACGACGATCGGCGATTATCGCGAGCTCAACCTCGCGTTGCCGCTGACCAAGCGGCCGGAAATGCCTGGTGATGCGCCTGCGCGGTTCCGGCAACCGCCGATGCTGGAGGCGACCAGCTTTGGTGACTGGGCATCGATCTCGGCGATCATGGCACCGCTCTACGCCACTGACGGTTTGATTGCGCCGGGCAGCCCGCTGGCGGGTGAGGTCGCGAAGATCATGGCGGCTGAATCCGACCCGCTGAAGCGGACCTCGCTCGCACTGGGGCTGGTGCAGGACAAGATTCGCTATCTGTTCAAGGGCATGGACGGTGGCAATTACATACCCCAGACGCCGACCCAGACCTGGGCGCTGCGTTACGGCGACTGCAAGGCGAAGACGCTGCTGCTGCTCGCCATGCTGCACCAGATGGGGATCGAAGCCGAACCGGTGCTGGCAAGCAGCCAATTGGGCGACGCATTGCCGGACCGGTTGCCCAGCCCAGGGGCGTTCGATCATGTTTTCGTGCGTGCGACGATTGCGGGCGAAAGCTTGTGGCTCGACGGCACCGGGGCGGGCACGCAGTTCGCGGACATCCGCGACACCCCTGGCTTCCGCAATGTTTTGCCACTGCGCGTCGCAGGAGCGGGGTTGATGCCGCTCCCGACGCGGCCGAGCGGTCGGCCTGAAATCGCGGCGGATATCGAGCTCGACGAATCAGCGGGCGTGAATTTCCCGGCCCCCTTCAAGGTCGCTATGACCATGCGTGGGCCGCTCGCGCAGTTGATGAAGGCCAGCGCGGCGCAGGCCGGCAAGGATCAATTCACCGAGATGGCGAAAAAGATGAGCGAGAATCTCGTCGCATCGCCCACCATTATCACGCGCCGTCTGAGTTTCGACGATGTGGCGGGGACCGCGACGCTGAGCGCATCGGGTGTGGCCTATCCCGACTGGACGCGGGAGAATGAACGCTATCGCGTGACGCTCGACAGCACCATTGCCGACCTCACCTTCACACCGGATCGCACACGCGCAGCGTGGCGCGATATCCCGGTTTCGACAGGAGATGCGCTGTACACCACCCTGCGGTCGCGCATCACGCTGCCCGATGGCGGTCGCAATTACACGCTGGAGGGCAATATGACATTGTCCGACACGCTGATTGGCACCAAAGTCGAACGCACAGCGACGCTGGCCGATGGCGTGATCACGATGGCGGTGAAAACGATCGAAAGTGGAGCGGAGATCCCGGCTGCTGATATCGGGGCGACGCGCCAGCGGCTTGCTCAGGTCAAGCAGCACTTGCTTCGGGTCGTGGCGCCGGCCGACCTGCCGCCCGCGTGGCAGATCGTGGAGACCAGCAAACGCGCGCGCAAATTCGATTCGACGCTTGCGCTGTACAAGCAGGGAATCGCCGATGAGCCGGGCAAGGCCGAACCCTATACCAACCGCGCGTGGTTCTTCGAAAAGATCTTCGAACCGCGCCAGGCGATCGACGATATCACGCGGGCGATCGCAATCGAGCCGAGCGTCGACAGCTATCTGTGGCGTGCGCGGCTGCTCGGCAAGCTCGGCGATCGCGACAAGGCGCTCGCCGACGCGACGGCGGCGCGCAAGATCGATCCGGCATCGAGCAGCGCGGTGACTCAGCTCGCATCGCTTTATTCCGATCGGGGCGAAAAGGATCGCGCGCTCAGCCTGTTGGACGAGCGCATCGCCGAGGGCGGCAAAGACAAATCCGCGTTCATGGAGGCCAAGGCCCAGATATTGGGCGAGGCTGGCGACAAGGACGCGGCAATTGAGTTGATTGACGCCGCGATCGTCGCAAGCCCCGGCAACCCCGGGCTGCTCAACAGCCGTTGCTGGTTGAAGGGCACGCTCGACACGATGCTTGATACAGCGCTCAAGGATTGCACCAAGTCGATCGAACTTAGCGATGCACCGCAACAGCCGCTCGACAGTCGTGCCATGGTGTATTTCCGGCTCAACCGTCTTGACGATGCGCTGACCGATCTGAACGCGGCGCTCGATCTCGACGCGGATCGGCCTGAGAGCATCTATATGCGTGGCATGGTGCGCAAGCGGATGGGGGACGCCAAGGCGAGCGAAGCCGATTTTGCCGCCGCGCGGATGATGTTGCCGACGATCGACGAAACCTATGCCAAATATGGCATCAAGCCATGAGGTGACGAGCCGTCATGTGGCCGGCGTTGGGAGAATCTTCACCACGCCGCGTTAGCAATCGGTTGCATGACCAGTGTCTTCCTCACCGTCGATACCGAGCTCGCCTGGCGGCATCACGCGGCGTCGCTTGATGTCGAGACGATTTTCGCCCGCTCGCTCGAGCCGGCGGGGGTCGGTCTTGCCTATCAGCTCGCCCGGCTCGCCCGGCATGATCTGAAAGCGTGTTTCTTCGTCGATCCACTGCCCGCCCTGCTGTTCGGCCTCGAACCGATGAAGCGGATCGTCGGTGCGGTGATCGATGCCGGGCAGGAAGTGCAGCTTCATCTCCATCCCAACTGGACCGGCGCGGCGGCGGGGGATGGCGGCAAGACTCATGGCCGGTTCGAGCTGATCGATTTTCCCCAGGCCCAGCAGCGCGACCTGATTTCCGGCGCCACCGAATTGCTGATTGCGGCCGGCGCGCCGCATCCGATTGCGTTTCGGGCGGGCAGCTACAGCGCGAATGACGATACGCTGAGGGCGCTGGCGAGCCTCGGCTTTGCCTATGACAGCAGCCATAATGGCGCCGAGCATCCCTGGCCGAGTGCGATCGGGCTGCCGGTACGCCAGATCGCGCCGGTCGTGCGTGAGGGGCTGATCGAGGTGCCGGTCACCTTGATCGAGGACCGTCCGGGCGCCTTGCGCAATTTCCAGATTTGTGCGCTGTCCGCCGGCGAGATGGTCGCGGCGCTCGACCATGCCATGGCCGAAAACCATGCCGCGCTGACGATCGTCAGCCATAGCTTCGAACTCGCCAACCGCGAGGGAACGCGGCCTAATGCGATCCATGTCCGCCGTTTCGATGTACTGTGCACGATGCTCGACGCGCGTCGCGACGATTTGCCAACGGTCCATTTCGGGGATCGGCCCATGCTTGCGCTCGATCATGCCGATGCGCCGCTCGGGCCCAATTCGCTGCGCACCAGCTGGCGCCGCGCCGAACAGCTCTGGTCCAACATGATCGAGGAGCGCGCCGCGTGACCGCCGTACCGTTGCCGCTGCGTTTCCAGATCGGCGCACGGACGCTGGCGTCGATCCAGCGCCGGATGGTGCGTGTGCCGATGGCTCTCGACGATGTGCTGGAGGAGAGGCTTCCCGCCTTGCCGCCGCTCGACCGCGACGCGCATGGCTATCAGATCACCTCGTTGCCCGAGGCCAGCCACGACGCGATGATGCTGGCCGATAGCGGCATGATCGCCTTCGTTCGGCAACGCTATACGCGCTATTATGCCGATCTGACGATCGGCTATGACGGCTGGCTCGGCACCATGTCGGCGAATGCGCGCAGCGGCATGAAGCGCAAGGCGAAGAAAGTCGCGACCGGTTCCGGCGGCGTGCTTGACGTGCGGCGTTTTCGTACGCCGGACGATATGAGCGTGTTTCATGAAGTCGCGCGACGGATCTCGATGCGTACCTATCAGGAAAAGCTGCTCGGATCGGGCCTGCCCGAGGATGCAGCATTTCTGCGTCACATGTACTCGATGGCCGCCGCCGATGCGGCGCGGGGCTGGCTGCTCTATATCGCCGGGGAACCGGCGGCGTATCTCTATTGCCCGATCGCCAACGGCACGGTGCGGTACGAATATGTCGGTCATGATCCGGCCTTTAACGATCTGTCGCCAGGTAGCGTGCTGCATATGGAGGCGATGCGCGATCTTTATGCCGAGGGTAATTTGAAGCGCTTCGACTTCACCGAGGGCGAGGGGCAGCACAAACGCCAGTTCGCCACCGGCGGTGTGGCGTGCCTCGATTTGCTGCTGCTCCGCGCTAGCCTGGCCAATCGGTTGACCATTATCGCGCTGGGTACCTTCGACCGCGCCACCGCACTGGGCAAGAAAGCGACGCAGAAACTGGGGCTGGGCAATCTGGCGAAGAAGCTGCGACGGGCGTAATATCGAGCCGCGCGCATCCTGTGGCAATTATCGGCGCTGCGATCGGGAGGAGCGTTGGGCATGCGCAACACGTTGATCCTTTGTTTCGCGATGAGCCTGATTGGCTTGCCTGCGATCGCTGCGGAACGCTCCGATCTGGTGCTTGCGCAGGATCACGTTGCCGGCGAGCAGGCGGTTTCGGACGGGCCGGACAATTCGATTGCGGCGCACTACCGTTACGCCGATCGCGACCATGGCGAAGACATCACGGCGCGCTGGGTGCTCGGCCCGGACGGCATGCCGGTAGAATATAGCGCGATGGGGCATGACTATATGCGTGCCCGGATCGACGAAAAGTTCAGCTGGGATGGCCGCTTCGCAACCTGGTCGAGCGGCGCGGGGCGTGATCGCCGCGACCTTTCGGCTCCCGCATTCTATATGCCGGCCAATCCGGTTCCCGAATATTATGGCGTACTGGTCCGGGCCTTGCTCAAGACTCCAGGTCGTGAACTGGCGCTTCTTCCCAGCGGCCGGGCTCGGCTGGAGGAAGGGCGCAGCATCCATGTCAGGGTTGGTGGGCGCACGGTCGAATGGAAACAATATCGTATCGGTGGGCTGCGCTTCATGCCGTTGCCCGTCTGGCTCGACCATGCGGGTGCTATGGTTGGATTGGCCAGTCCTTTCCTGACCACGATCGCCGCGGGACATGGTGCGGACGCGTCAGCACTGCTGCGCGGGCAGGATGAGGATAATGAAGCCTGGTACGCGCGCATGGCGCGAGAACTGACCCATGACCCCAAGGGGCCTTTGCTGATCCATAATGCGAAGCTGTTCGATCCGCGGACTCTGCGGACCGAGGAAAAGATGAGCGTATTTGTCCGCGATGGCCGGATCGAGAGGGTCGGGCCGGACGGCAGCTTCCCGGTCGATGCCGCTGCTGGGCGGATGGATGCCCGGGGCCATTTTTTGATGCCCGGCATGTGGGACGTGCATGCGCATTTCGACGGTGTCGACGGGTTGCTGGACATCGCCAACGGCGTGACCAGTGCGCGCGATATCGGCAATGACGTCGATTTGTTCCTCAAACGCGTCGCCCGTTTCGAAAACGGTACGGAGGTTGGCCCCACCGTGATCAAAGCGGGTTTCATCGACCGCGAAGGACCATATGCCGCCCCGCTGCCGACTCGTGTCAGGTCGCTGGATGAGGCGCTCAAATGGGTCGATTGGTATGCGGCCCACGGTTATGTCCAGATCAAGACCTATATGTCGATGAAGCCGGAATGGATCCGGCCGATCGCCGCGCGTGCTCATCAGCTTGGCATGCGGCTGAGTGGTCATGTCCCGGCCTTCATGTCGGCGCGCCAGTTTGTCGAAGCCGGGGCGGACGAGATCCAGCATTTCAACTATGTCGAGCTCGATTTCCTTTATCCGCGCGTTCAGGAAACGACGCTATTGAAGAACCGGTTCATCGAAGTGGCCCTACATGCGGCGGAGAATGGCCCCGAGACCGAAAAAGCGAAGGATCTCATTGCCTTTTTCAAGCGTCATGGGACAGTTCTGGACCCGACGATGGCGTTGCTGGAAACCCGCCTGGCGGGGAGGCCGGACGATGTACCTCCAGGGTTGCGTGGCGTGGCGGATCGATTCCCGTCGCAAATCCGCCGGGGTCTGGTTGGCGGAGTCTATGAAGCGCCCAAAGGGCAGGAAGCCGTCTATCACGGGGCGATGCCGGCAATGCTGGCCCTGCTCGGCGCGATGCATCGCGCCGGGGTGAGAATCATGCCGGGGACGGATTTTCTTGCCGGCTACACGCTTCACCGCGAGCTGGAATTATATACTCAGGCAGGGATTCCGCCAGCCGAGATATTACGACTTGCGACCCTCACGCCGGCAGAGATTTTGGGGATCGACAAGGATCGCGGGATTATCGCTGTCGGCAAGCGCGCCGACATGATTTTGGTCGATGGCGATCCCACGCGCGATATTTCGGACATACGCAAGGTCGAGACCATCGTTAAGGGCGGGAAACTCTATTATCGGCGCGAAATAGAAGCGGCCCTCGGCATGCACATCGGCACCCCGGCGCGATAACATGCCCATTGGGTGTATTGTGTCGGCATCAGGCGATCGCTTCCGCAATACCCCTGAAAGGGAAGGGGTGAAGTCGCAGGCATCCCCGGCTACACCGCCCGCATGCATCTCCGTGCCGAAGCCCTGATCCTCGCCGTTCGCCAGCATGGTGAGCACGGCGCGATCGTGCGCGCGCTGACCATGGAGCACGGCCTGCAGCCCGGTTATGTGCGCGGCGGCAAGTCGCGGCGGATTCGCCCGATCCTGCAACCGGCAAACTTAGTGCTCGGCGAATGGCGTGCACGGACCGAGGATCAACTCGCCGGACTGACGGTCGAGCTGATCCATAGTCGTGCCCCGCTTTATGCCGAGCCGTTGCCTGCGGCGGCGCTCGAATGGGTGACGGTGCTGACCGCAACCGCGCTGCCCGAGGCGCAACCCTATCCACGTCTGCATACGGCACTTGACGGGGTGATCGGTGCGATCGAAGCGGCGCCCGCCGCGCGCGGCTGGGCACTGGCCCTGGCGCGCTATGAGTTGCTGCTGCTGGCCGAGCTTGGCTACGGCCTCGAACTCGACGACCTGCCGGTCATTTTGCGCAGCGGCGGCGAGGCGAGCTGGGGCGATATCCTGGCGGCGCTGAGCATTACCGGCGAAGCATTGGAAGCGGACATCCTGACCGATCGTCGCGCCGATACGCTCGCCGCGCGGGGGCGGCTGGTGGAAAGGCTCAAAAGGGCGGTTGCGTGAGCGACGGAGGGCGGGCATTGCCGCGACGCGAACCAGCGGAAGAACCTATGCTCATTGCCTTGCTGCCCGGTGACGGAATTGGTCCCGAAGTCGTTGCCGAAGCGCGCCGCGTGCTTGACGCGCTGGCGCTCGATCTGAGCTTCGAAGAGGCGCTGGTCGGTGGCGCCGCCTATCATGCGACCGGCCATCCTTTGCCGCCTGAAACGCTGGCGCTGGCGAAGCGCGCCGATGCGATCCTGTTCGGTGCGGTCGGGGATCCGTCGTGCGACGCGCTGGAGCGCGCGCTGCGGCCCGAACAGGCGATCCTTGGCCTGCGCAAAGAGCTCGCCTTGTTCGCCAATTTGCGCCCCGCCAAGCTTTTTCCGGGCCTTGAAGATGCGTCCGCGCTTCGGCCCGAGGTCGCGGCGGCGATCGACATGGTGATCGTGCGCGAGCTCAACGGCGATGTTTATTTCGGCGAGAAGGGCATGCGCACGACGTCTTCGGGCAAGCGCGAAGGCTATGATATCATGAGCTATGACGAGAGTGAGGTCGCTCGCATCGCCCATGTCGGTTTCCAGACTGCGGCGAAGCGCAGCGGCAAGCTCTGCTCGGTCGACAAGGCCAATGTGCTGGAAACCTCGCAATTGTGGCGCGATGTGATGATCGAGGTGTCGGCCGATTATCCCGACGTCGCGCTCAGCCATATGTATGTCGACAATTGCGCCATGCAGCTGGTGCGCAATCCCGGTCAGTTCGACGTGATCGTCACCGGCAATCTGTTCGGTGACATCCTGTCCGACCAGGCCAGCATGTGCGCCGGATCGATCGGCATGCTGCCCTCCGCCTCGCTCGATAGCGCGGGCAAGGGGCTGTATGAGCCGATCCATGGCAGCGCGCCCGACATTGCCGGGCAGGGCAAGGCCAATCCGTGCGCGACGATCCTGTCGGCGGCGATGATGCTGCGCCACTCGCTTGGCCTGGCCGAGGCCGCCGATCGCATCGAGGCGGCAGTCGGCGCCGCGCTGGCCAAGGGCGCGCGGACCAGCGACCTGGGCGGTACGCTGTCGACCCGGGCTATGGGTGATGCGGTGGTGGCCGAATTGGCATGACGGGTCTGCTCGAGCTCGCGGTGGTCATTCCGACGTTCAATGAGGTCGGCAATGTCCCCTTGTTGATCGCCAAGCTGGATGCCGCGTTGCAGGGCCGTATCTGGGAGGCAGTGTTCGTCGACGACAACAGTCCCGACGGTACGGCGCAGGCAGCGCGCGAGATCGCCCGGTCCGACCGGCGCGTGCGGGTGATTCAGCGCATCGGCCGGCGCGGCCTGTCTTCGGCCTGTATCGAGGGCATGTGCGCGACCGCTGCCCCGGTGGTCGCGGTGATCGACGGCGACCTGCAGCATGACGAAACGATCCTGCCGCAGATGCTCGACGCGTTGCAGAAGGATGAGACGCTCGACGTGGTGATCGGGTCACGTTTCGTCGATGGCGGCGGCACAGGTGACTGGGATCGTGACCGGGTGGCTAAATCGGCCTTTGCGACCAAGCTCTCACGGCAAGTGCTGAAAGCCGATCTGAGCGATCCGATGAGCGGCTTCTTCATGATCCGCACGCAGATCGTGCGCGATCTTGCACCGCACCTCAATGCGATCGGCTTCAAGATTCTGCTCGACCTGATGACGGGAAGCACCAGGGCGCTGAAGTTTCTGGAACTCCCCTACACCTTCCGCGTGCGGACCGAGGGAGAGAGCAAGCTCGATTATGTCGTGGCGATGGAATATCTGATCGCGATCTATGATCGGATGTTCGGGCGAGTCATTCCGGTGCGGTTTGCGATGTTCTCCGGCATCGGTGCGCTTGGCGCCGGGGTGCATTTCCTGGTTCTCGGATTGCTGTTCAAGGAACTGGGCACGAGCTTCATCGGCGCGACGATCGCCGCCACGGTGGCGGCGATGACCTTCAACTTCTTCCTCAATAACGCGCTGACCTATCGCGACAGCCGCTTGAAGGGAGCGAAGGAATTGTTCGACGGCTGGATCAGCTTCTGCGTCGTCTGCTCGGTCGGCGCGGTCGCCAATGTCGGCGTGGCCGCGTTCCTGTACGATGCGCGGGCGGATACCTGGGCCTTTTCGGCGCTGGCCGGAATCCTGGTCAGCGCGGTGTGGAATTACGCATTGTCGTCGCGTTTCACCTGGGGGCGATATTAAGGCTCGCCTCAGGGCCAGCTCGACAGCCACATCCAGTGCAGGAACGCCTGATCGTTGGGCAGCGCGGCGGCCGAGATGATTGGGTAGAACATCACGAACAGCAGCGTGACCAGCGCGAGATAGGCCCAGTCCCAGGACAGCCCCCAGTGCCGCCACTTGCCGTGCCGATGGTCGATCAGTGCGGCGAGCGCGATGCACAGGAAGATGCTCGGCAGGTAGTAATAATAGAAGAACCCCAGTGATTTCGGGATGATCGCCCAGATCAGATACGCGCCGAGCCATAAGGCCGCGACGCCGAAAAATTTGATCGACCGTTCGCGTATGCCGATGACCAGGCAGGCCGCGACCGCAACCAGCCCGCCCCACATGATCGCCGGATTGCCGAGCAGCAATATGCCGCGCACTGCGCCATCGACCTTTTCATAGAGATACCAGATCGGGCGGATCATCAGCGGCCAGCTCCACCAGCTCGACTGATAGGGGTGCGAGGGCAGGGCCTGAGTCTGTTGCGCGTACATGTGCAGCTGGAACGGGATCAGCCGACCGAGCGTCATAGGCTCCTCGGCATAGAAAAATGCCGGCGCGAAGGTCAGGAAATAGGTCGCGATGCTGACGCCGCCAAGGATCAGCAGGGCGGGG
Source organism: Sphingomonas sp. ERG5 (assembly GCF_000803065.1). Lineage (GTDB taxonomy): Bacteria > Pseudomonadota > Alphaproteobacteria > Sphingomonadales > Sphingomonadaceae > Sphingomonas. Next base: position 63,590 of record NZ_JSXI01000063.1, on the reverse strand, counting down.
ATCGGGCGCAGCCCCGGCCAGGCCGCGGCATCGCGCCGGCGCATGACCAGGAAGGCGATCGCGGCATAGGCGACGAACGGCGCCGCTGCCCATTTGGTCGCGACGGCAAGGCCAAGCAGCATGCTGCCCAATATCCAGCGGCGCATCACCTTGCCGGGCGGGCTGCGCATCGCGCGCAGCAGTGCGACGATCGCGAGGATGACGAATGCCGCCATGAACCCGTCGAGCATCCCGATCCGCGCCTGGATGAAGACGGTGAAGTTAAGGATCACGAACAGCGCGCCGAACACCGCGGTCCGCGTGCGTTGAAACAGCATCCACAGGATCGCGAACACGCCGATCACCACCGCGGTCGCCGCGATCGTCGACATGATCCGCCAGCCCAGCGCATTGTCGCCGAACAGCGTCATGCCGGTCGCGATCAGCGCCTTGCCGAGCAGCGGATGTTCGGTGTTGGTCGGATAAGCGAGCTTCATCAGCACGCGCGCCGCCGGGACATAATGCGTCTCGTCGAACACCACAGTGCTGGGACGGGTCAGGTTGAGCGCGAAGAGGAACTGCGCCGCGGCACCGATTCCGCTCGCGATCAGAATCGGGCGAGGCGGGGCGGGGGGGGTCTGCATCACCTGCCGCTATCCCTTCTTCGTCGCCCGCTTTCAAGGGAGGCATTGACGCAGGGCATTGACGTGGGGCGATCCCACCCGGCAAAGCGGCGCCATGAAACGCCGTACCGGACAGAACCGCGACATCACCCGCTCCTGGCGCCCCGCGACTCAGGCCATTCGTGGCGGCACCGCCCGCTCCGAATTCGGCGAGACGTCGGAAGCGCTCTTCCTGACCTCGGGCTATGCCTATGACTGCGCGGCCGATGCCGCGGCGCGGTTCGCCGGCGAGCAGGTCGGCATGACCTATTCGCGATTGCAGAATCCGACGGTCGAGATGCTCGAACATCGCATTGCGCTGCTTGAGGGCGCCGAGGCATGTCGGTCGATGGCGACGGGCATGGCGGCGATGACCGCGGTCCTGTTGTGCCAGTTGCAGACCGGCGACCATCTGGTCGCGGGCCGTGCCGCGTTCGGATCATGCCGCTGGCTGACCGATACGCTGCTGCCCAAATTCGGTATCGACGTGACGATCGTCGATGCGCGCGACCCGCAGCAATTCGCCGATGCGGTGAAGCCCAATACCAAGGTCTTCTTCTTCGAAACCCCGGCCAATCCGACGATGGACGTGGTCGATCTGAAAGCCGTGTGCGACATTGCGCGCAAGCATGGCATCGTCAGCGTGGTCGACAATGCGTTCGCGACCCCGGCATTGCAGCGCCCGCTCGAATTCGGCGCCGACGTGACGGCCTATAGCGCGACCAAGATGATGGACGGGCAGGGCCGCGTGCTCGCCGGCGCGGTGTGCGGGACTGAGGATTTCATCAACAACACGCTGCTGCCCTTCACGCGCAATACCGGGCCGACGCTCAGCGCCTTCAATGCCTGGGTGGTGCTGAAAGGCCTTGAGACGCTCGACCTGCGCATTCATCGCCAGAGCGAAAATGCCATGAAGGTCGGTGCGTTCATCGAGAAGCGCGTACCGCGAGTCCTGCATCCCGGCTTGCCGAGCCATCCACAGCATAATCTGGCGATGAGTCAGATGGATGCCTGCGGCCCGATCTTCGCCTTTGAGGTCGAGGGCGGACGCAAGCAGGCGCATGGCCTGCTCGATGCGCTCGCGCTGATCGACATTTCGAACAATATCGGCGATTCCCGGTCGCTGATGACGCACCCGTCGTCCACCACGCATTCGGGCGTGGCCGAGGATAAGAGGATCGAGATGGGCGTGACCGAGAATCTGCTGCGCCTCAATGTCGGTCTGGAAGACCCACAGGATGTGATCGACGATCTCGACCAGGCGCTGACGGCGGTCGGCCTATGACCGGCCTGTCGGGCATGAAAGCACTGTTCCCCAATGTTGCGGAGACGCGTGGCGTCGTCGTGCGGGTATCGGTCAGCTATTTGCCCGAACAGTCCGAACCGCAGCGCGGCCGCTGGTTCTGGGCCTATCATATCCGCATCGAGAATGAGGGCGAACAGGCGGTGCAGCTGCTCACGCGCCACTGGGTCATCACCGACGGGCGCGGCGCGCGCCATTCGGTCGAGGGCGAGGGCGTGGTCGGTGAACAGCCGCTGATCGCGCCGGGCGCCAGTTTCGACTATGTCTCGGGCTGCCCGCTGGCGACGCCGACCGGCTCGATGCAGGGCAGTTATCACATGATCGGCGAAGATGGGTCGGGGTTCGACGTCGACATTCCCAAATTCGCGCTGCTCGCGCCGGCGGTCGGGGCATGAAGCGGACGCATCTTCCCCTCAACGGCTTGCGCGTGCTCGACGCTGCGGCACGGCATCTGTCCTTCACGCGCGCGGCCGATGAACTCGCCGTCACGCCCGCCGCCGTCGGGCAGCAGATTCGCGCGCTCGAGGATACGCTGGGCGTCGTGCTGTTCCGCCGCACCACCAAGGGCCTGGAGCTCACGCCCGAGGGCGAGGCGGGGCTGTCGGCGTTGCGTCATGGCTTCCTGCAGTTCGAGGAAGCCGTGCGTGCCATGCAGGCCGGGCAGACCTCCAAGTCGCTGACCATCGCAGCGCCGCGAGACCTGACCGAGAAATGGCTGATGCCGCGCCTCGCCGAGATTGCGCGCAGCGATGGCGAGTTGCGCTTCGTGCTCGTTTCGGCGGACGAGGATGTCGATTTCACCGAGGCCAATCTCGACCTCGCAATCCGCTGGGGCGATGGCCCGGGTGAGCATGAGGGCGAGGCGATCGAGTCCGAGGGCATGATCACGATCGAGCGGCCGGGCGGCGGCATCGATACGCGCATCTCCTGGCCGGGTTGCGTCAACGATCCCGAGACATCCCTGGTGCGGGTCGGTGACGCGGGCCTTGCGCTTGACGCCGCCGCACAAGGGCTGGGCCGCGCGACGGTGCCCGAACTGCTTGCCGCCGCCGATATCGCGGCGGGGCGCGTGGTGGCGATCGGCGAACCCAAGCCGTATCGGCTCGGCTATTGGCTGGTCGCGCCACTGCCGCAATGGCGGCAGAAGAAGGTCAAGGCGCTGGTGGAGGCGCTCACCGCGTGAGTGACGCGTTCGAAAGCAAGCGGTTGGCGATGCGCCCGCAGCGCATCGAGGATGCCGAGGCGCTATACGAGGCGTATCGCGACACCGATCTGATGCGATACTGGTCGAGCGCGCCGCATATGAGCGTCGAGGAAACGCGCGACTATCTGCGGCCGATGCTTGAGGGTGGCGACTGGCGCGGCTGGGCGATCACGGTGAAGGGCGATGATCGCGCGATCGGCACGCTCGCCGCGGGCAAGCGCCGCGAGGGCGTGTCGGAGATCGGCTATATGCTGGTGCGCAGCGCCTGGGGTCAGGGCTATGCGCATGAGGCGGTGACGCGGCTGCTCAATCTGCTGTTCCTTGAGGAAGGCCATCGCCGGGTCTTTGCCGACACCGACCCCGACAATGTCGCGTCGAATGGCGTGCTGGAACGATTGGGCTTCACCCGCGAGGGGCATCTGCGCGGCGAATGGGAAACGCATATCGGCGTGCGCGACAGCTTCATCTGGGGGCTGTTACGCGACGAGTGGAAGAACAAATGATCCCATTGCCCGACCTGAGCACGCCTGAGGGACGCGCGATTTATCGCGGGGAGCTGCGCGGCATTGCGCGGCCGATTCGGTATATGGGCGTGATCCTGACGCTGGCCGGCCTGGGCCTGGCGCTGTTCCGCCATCTGTCGATGCCGACGCTGCCGGCGATCCTGCCGCTGGTCTTCATCATCCTCGGCGTGCTGCACATGCTGGCGGGCATGCTTGTGCGGATGCGCTACCATCAACGGCGAATGCGCGGGGAATAGCCTGCCTTGCCAGGGGGGACGCCTTACGCGTCGATCGCGTCTTCCTCGATCCGTGCGGCATTTTCCTGGATGAAGGCGAAGCGGTGCGCCGGGTTGTTGCCCATCAGCCGGTCGACCAGATCCTTGACCACCGCGCGCTCCTCATATTCCTGCGGCAAGGTGATACGCAGCATCGAGCGTGTCTTCGGGTCCATCGTCGTTTCGCGCAGCTGCATCGGGTTCATCTCACCAAGGCCTTTGAAGCGCGCGACATCGACCTTCTTGTTCTTGAACGCGCCGGCCTCGATCTCGGCGCGGTGCGCATCGTCCATCGCGTAGAGCGACTTGGTGCCGGCGGTCAGGCGATAAAGCGGCGGCTGCGCAAGGTAGAGGTGCCCGCGCCGCACCAGCTCAGGCATTTCCTGGAAGAAGAAGGTCATCAATAGCGTGGCGATATGCGCGCCATCGACGTCTGCGTCGGTCATGATGACGATGCGTTCGTAGCGCAGATTGTCGGGGATACAGTCCTTGCGCGTCCCGCAGCCCAGCGCCTGGATCAGGTCGGCGATTTCCTGGTTGGCGCCGATCTTGGCCGAGGTGGCGGAAGCGACGTTGAGGATCTTGCCGCGAATCGGCAGGATCGCCTGGGTCTTGCGATCGCGCGCCTGCTTGGCCGAACCGCCGGCCGAATCACCTTCGACGATGAACAGTTCGGTGCCCTTGGGATCGTCCGACGAGCAATCGGTCAGCTTGCCCGGCAGGCGCAGCTTGCGCGCGGACGTCGCGGTCTTGCGCTTGACCTCGCGCTCCGCCTTGCGGCGCAGCCGGTCGTCCATCCGCTCGAGCACATAGCCGAGCAGCGCCTTGCCGCGTTCCATGTTGCGGCTGAGATAATGGTCGAAATGGTCGCGCACCGCTTTCTCGACCAGGAACGCCGCCTCGGGCGAGGTCAGCCGGTCCTTGGTCTGGCTCTGGAATTGCGGTTCGCGGATGAACACCGACAGCATCAGCTCACAGCCGACCATCACATCGTCGGCGGTGATGTCCTTGGCCTTTTTCTGCCCGACCAGCTCGCCAAAGCCGCGAATGCCGCGCACCAGGGCCGCGCGCAGGCCGGCTTCATGCGTCCCGCCGTCGGGGGTCGGGATGGTGTTGCAATACCAGCTATACGATCCGTCGCTCCATAACGGCCAGGCGACCGCCCATTCGACGCGCCCCTGCTCATTGGGGAAATCCTGCGTGCCGACGAAGAAGTCCGCCGTGGCGCATTCACGCGCGCCAACCTGTTCGCGCAGATGGTCGGCGAGACCGCCGGGGAACTGGAACACCGCCTCGGGCGGCGTGTCGTCGGTGATGAGCTCGGGCGCGCATTTCCAGCGGATCTCGACCCCGGCAAAGAGATAGGCCTTGGACCGGGCGAGCTTGTGCAGGCGTGCCGGCTTGAAATGCATCTCCGGCCCGAAAATCTCTTCATCCGGCACGAAGCTGACCGACGTGCCGCGCCGATTGGGCGTGGGGCCGAGTGCTTCGAGCGGACCGAGCGTCACGCCGCGCGAGAAGCGCTGACGGTACACCGTCTTGTTGCGGGCGACTTCGACCGTGGTGTCGGACGACAGCGCGTTGACCACGCTGACGCCGACGCCGTGCAGGCCGCCCGAGGTCGCATAGGCCTTGCCGTCGAACTTGCCGCCCGAATGGAGCATGGAGAGGATCACCTCGAGCGCCGATTTGTCGGGGAATTTGGGATGCGGATCGACCGGCATGCCGCGACCGTTATCGACGATGGTCAGCCGGTTGCCCGGTTCCAGCGTGATCTCGATCCGCGTCGCATGGCCGGCGACTGCCTCGTCCATCGCATTGTCGAGCACTTCGGCGGCAAGATGGTGCAGCGCACGTTCGTCGGTGCCGCCGATATACATGCCGGGGCGGCGGCGAACGGGTTCGAGCCCTTCAAGAACCTCGATCGACGAAGCGTTGTAATCGGACCCGGCGGGAGTGGAGGAAGCGAACAGATCATCGGCCATGCCTCGCTATAGGAGAGCATGACTCCCTCGGGCAAGCGTGCCGCCGCTGTGGCTGGTTTGTCACACTCCCCGTTAATGAGGTGAGCTGCGCGTCCATGTTGCAACTGCGAACGTTCCTGCCCTCGCTAACGCACCATTTGGAGTAACACGATGCGCAGCCTGTACATGCTTACCCTTGCCGCCGGCACCGCCGCTCTCGCGGTCGCCAGCCCGGCTTTCGCCCAGGATAACGAGAAAGCGCCGTTCGACGGCGTCTATGTCGGTGGGACGATCGGCTTCGATGCCCAGCCCAATGATGGCAATGAAACGATCCTGTTCGACCGCAATCTCGACGGCAAGTTCGGCGATCCGGTCACCACCTCGGGTGGCGCCAATGCCTTCTCGCCGGGCTTCTGCGGTGGCGCGGCGACCTCGACCGCCAATCTCGCCTGCCGCAACGACAAGGACAATATCAGCTATTCGGCGCGGATCGGCTTCGACAAGCAGTTCGGCAACATTGTCGCCGGCGTGGTTGGCGAATTCGGCAAGAGCCAGGTTCGCGACAGCGTTTCGGCGTTCAGCACGACGCCGGCCAGCTACACCATGACGCGCGAGGTCGACTACAACGCCAATGTTCGCCTGCGTCTCGGCTATGCCGCGAACACCACGCTCTTCTATGCGACCGGTGGTCCGGCCTATGCCAAGCTCGACCATAGCTTCACCACCAGCAACACCGCGAACAGCTTCACTGAGCGCGGCAAGAACAGCAGCTGGGGCTATGTCGCGGGCGGCGGTATCGAGCAGAAGCTCGGCCGTCACTTTTCGATCGGGCTCGAATATCTCTACAATCAGTACAAGGACGATGACTACCGGGTTCGTGCCGGTGCCGGTTCGGCGCCAGCGACCAACCCGTTCATCCTCGCCCCCAATACCACCGGAACCGATTTCGCGCGCAGCGGCGACCAGTTCCGCTGGCACAGCGTTCGCGCTACCGCGCAGTTCCGCTTTTAAGCAGACCGGATAGGGAATGGGGAACGGCCGTCCGCGCGAGCGGGCGGCCGTTTTCCGTCAGGCGACCAGGCTGGCCATGCCGCAGCGCATGCCGGTCACCCGGACATCGGCCTCGCCATAATGCACCCCGAGTGCGCCGGTCACGGTATTGAGCAACCCATCGACGATCGGCGCGAGGATCGTGAGCTGCGACCCCACCGCGGAGAGCAATCCGCCGAGCGGGAGCGGCAGGCCGAGGAGATGCGGCGTCAGCGTAACATTGCTCATCAACGACGCGGCGATCCCCCCTACCGCGCTGCTGCTCGACACCGTCTTCGGTGTGCCGGCCGTGATCGCGGCATTATCGAAGCGCAGCGATTGCCAGGGTTCGGCTTGGCCGAGATTAAGGCCCGCGCGACCATCGACATCAAGCAGCAGCGTATCGAGAATCCGCGCATCGCTGAGCGCCACCGGGCGCTGGAAATTGTCGAATTGACTGGTGTCGATCGCGGCAAGGGCGGCCTGGCCGGGATTGGGGCGTGCTTCGATCGTGACCCCGCGGCTCGCCTGGGTCGAGCAGTCGATGCTGCTCAAACGCGCCTCCGCACTCGCCAGCTCGACGAACAGAGGCACGCGGATGGCGACCAATGTGCCGATCAGGGGCAGCGAGAGATTGCCGACCTGCACTTCGGTATAGATGCGGGCCTGTGCGGTGCGGATGATCGGCGCACCATTGTCCGTGACCGTGATCCAGGGCGATTGTGCCGGGCGTTCGCCGACCGCGATCATGACCTTGGTCGAGACCAGCCCGGCCACGCTCGCACCAAGGTCGAGCGAGACCTGGCGGCTGGGCGCGGCAAGCTGCAGCGCCGCAGTGACGAATGCCATGCTGTCGACCTTGACGAGGCCATTGCCGCCGGACCCCTGGTTGCCGAACGTGCCTGGGTCGATCAGCGTGTTGAGCTGGATGCTTCCGCCCGATACCTGCGCCGCCATGGTGCGCATCGCGCCGGCTGCGCTCGCATTGCTGCTGTCGAGCGCCCTGGCGAGCGCACTCAGTAGCTGTGATCGCGTGACCTGGGCGTTGAGGATGTCCTGGTACGTCGCGGCGTTGATGTTGGCGGTGGTGCGAAGCGCATCGAGCGTCGAAAACAGATCGACGTCGACGCCGGCGAGCGAATTATAATCCATCACCGACAATGACAGGGTGCTGCCGGTCAGCGCCGACAAATAGGAATTGAGCAGGCCGCCATTGAGCGAGGCAAGCCGGCTGCCGACACTGAATGCGGCGAGCCGCTCGCGCGCAGCGGTCGCGGAGCGCGCGATGGGAATCGAGGTCTGGCCGAAAGCGCGCGCGAAATAGGTCGGCGAAGGCGTTTGCAGCGAGACGCGCACCGCGTCGGTCGCCGCGTTATTGGGTGTGAAGCGCGCGCTGGGCGCGACACTGGGATCGCTGGTATAATTGCCTCGTGTCGTGACGACCGTCACCGCGCGCGGCCAGCCGGCTTCCGCGACCGATGCCTCGGCGAGCGCCTGGGCCTGTTGCGGATCGGCGGCGGCGGCCAGTGCGGCGGCATCGGCCAATCCCTGGAGCCGGCGCGTTTCCAGCGTTGCCGATCCGATATCGACCGCGAACGCGGCAAAGCCGAGCACCATCGGGATGGCGGCGGCGGCGATCAGGCCGACCCCGCCGCGCCGATCCCCAGCAAGGCGGCTTTTGACGAAACGCTTCATGTAACCCCTCCTGGACGAATGACCGCGCGCCGTTCGATCATCGGATCCGGCATCGGGATCATGGTATTGCGGAACATCGGCACCGTGGTGGCGTCGAACCGAACGCGCACGGTCACGACCTGCCCGCTTTCGGTGGTGGTCGTGGTGATCTTGTCGGCGCGAAGCTGGGGCAGCGATGGGAGCGACGCCGCGACACTGGCAGTGGCGAGCGACTGTCGCTCGGTGGCGCTCACGCCGGCCACGGTTGCGCGCGCGGCGTCATTGGCCAGTTGCTGGACGCTGTGCGCAAGCAGGAAATATTGGCCGTAGCCGAGAATGCCGTACAGCATGCAAGCGAACAACGGCAGGATCAACGCGAACTCGACGACCGAGGTGCCGCGTTTGGCGCGAAGCAGGCGAGCGAAGGTCATTCCCAATTATCCCTGTGTTACAAAGGGATAATGGTCCGTCTAGGTTGCCGTGGAGAAAAGAGAAGCTGGAGACGAGTTGCGTAAATTACGCATTCCCCCTCCCCTTGGGCGGGGAGGGGTGCCACCCTCGTCAGGAAGGTGCCTGATCCGGCGTTACGGACGGGGCACAGCGCATTAAAGTCAGGTCTTCAAGATTCTCTTACCGCATCGGCAAGAGGATCGAGTCCGTTCCGAACCTGAAATCCGCAATCCGCGTAGTTGGCGGGCCGACTCAGCGCGCGCGCACGCCACCGAACGGCAAGGGCGGCGGCGGACGACGGTCGCGGCGTGGCAGCTGTGCCTGATAGGCATGGCCGCAATGCGCGACGCAATAGGGGAAACCTGGGTTCACCTTCTCTCCGCAGAAATGGAAATCGGGTTCGCCGGGATGGCCGAGCGGCCATTTGCAGATCTTGTCGTTGAGATCGAGCAACGTGGTCTTGCCCGCCATATCGGCCGACGGCTTGGCTGGAACCAGGCGGCGTGGCGGCGCGGGGGTGATCGGCGCCTGCTGCTCGCCAGGGGCCTGACGGAGAAAGCCGCCGGGGCCGACCGAGCGCAGGATCGGTTGAGGCGCTGCAACGGGCTTGGCGACAACGGCGTCCTCGCCATCGTCATCCTCGTCTTCTTCTTCGATCTCGACGGGCGCAGGCGCGGGCGCAGGTGCCGCGACTCGCTCGACCGGCTTGGGTGCGGGCGGGGGCGGGGCCGGCCTGGGTGCGACCGGCGCGGCCACCGCAGCCTTTGCGTCGGGCTCATTGGCCTTTACCGGCGACGGGCGCGATTGCAGGCCGAGGCGATGCGCCTTGCCGATCACGGCATTGCGACTGACACCACCCAGCTCCTCGGCGATCTGGCTCGCGGTGCTGCCCGATTCCCACATCTTCCTCAGCGTATCGATACGCTCGTCGGTCCAGCTCATCTCTTATCCTCAAATCTTGGCAGTGGCGGCTTGCGGGCGGCAGCGGCAGTCATTAGCGCGTTCGCTATGAGCAGCCAGCCCCCATTCGGCCCAGAAACCAGTCATCTTCAATCGGCGGTTGTTAACGCCCCCGGTGTCCCGGTCATCCGGAATGTCAATTGGGGCGGTCTTCGAACCCTCTATATCAAGGAGGTGCGCCGATTCTTCAAGGTGCAGCTCCAGACGATCTGGGCACCGGCGATACAAACCTTGCTCTACCTGATCGTTTTCACCGTTGCGATGGGCGGCCGCAGCGCGATTCATGTCGGCGGCACTCAGGTCGCCTTCGCCGATTTTCTTGCCCCCGGCCTGATTGTCATGGGCATGCTGACCAACGCCTTCGCCAATGCCAGCTTCTCGCTGCTGGTCGGCAAGATCCAGGGCACGATCGTCGATTATCTGATGCCGCCGCTGTCGACCGCCGAACTGCTCGCGGCACTGGTCGGCGGGGCGGTGACCCGCGCCTTCCTCGTCGGCTTTGCCGTCTGGCTGGCGATGCTGCTCTGGCCCGGCGTGCATGTCTTTCCGCATCATCCGATCGCGATCCTGTGGTTCGGACTGCTCGGCGCGACTTTCCTTGCCTTGCTTGGTGTGCTGACCTCGATCTGGGCGGAGAAGTTCGACCATGCCGCGGCGGTGACCAATTTTGTGGTCGGTCCGCTGACCCTGTTGTCGGGCACCTTCTATTCGGTCGACAAGCTGGCCCCGACATTCCAGGCGATCAGCCACGCCAACCCGTTTTTCTACATCATCTCGGGCTTTCGCTACGGCTTTCTCGGCACGGCCGATTCGCCGGTCTGGATCGGCAGCATCGTGATCCTGACGATCGACATTGCGCTTGGGCTGCTCTGCTATGCGCTGCTCAAGGGCGGCTGGCGGCTGAAGAATTAGCGCGATGATCGTCAGAACTAGCGCGATGATCGTCGCATGCGATCGGAAGCGTGGATGACGGCACCGAAGATCGTCCTGGCCACGATCGGCTCGCTGGGCGATCTTCACCCTTTCATCGCGATTGCCCTCGCGCTCAAGGCGCGTGGAGCGTCGGTGGTCCTCGCCGTGCCGCAAGACCATGTCGAAAAATGCCGGGCGGCGGGCGTGGAAGCCGAAGCGCTGTTGCCGACATTCGAAGAAGTGGGGCGCGCCACCGGTCTTGATGACGATGCGGTCGTCCGCAAGGTCATCGACGATACCCATTTCCTGGTCAGTCATGTACTGCTGCCGCCGCTTGCCGACAGCACCGACCGGCTGTTGCGGATTGCGGTGGGGGCAGATCTGCTGGTCGGGTCGGCTTTCGCTCTTGCCGCGCCGATCGTTGCGGAGCGACTGGCGATCCCGTTCGTTTCGACCATCCTGCAACCCATGTCGTGGTTTTCGCCAAGCGATCCTCCAGTGGCGCCTGGATTCACGGCGCTGGCCAGGCCGCCGCTGGGCCCAATCAGGACAGGCTGGAATCGCCTTGTCCTTGGCGGAGCGAAGCTTGAGATGCGCCGCCGCTATGGCCGGCGTGTCGATCGGGTCCGCGAGGCCCATGGGCTGGCGCGATCGCGCGCGGCGCCGATCCTTGAACCGGGTACCCCTCCCGCGCTCTCGCTCGGCACCTATTCGCCGGAACTGGCCACGCTCCCTGCCGAGGCGCCCAAGCCGGCACTGCTGACCGGCTTCCCATGGTTCGACAGCGCGGACGGAGCGCCATCAACGCTCACTCCCGATCTTGCCGCTTTCCTGGCGAAGGGGCCGCCCCCGCTGATCGTCTCGCTCGGCTCCTTCCTTCCCTTCGCGGCGGCCGATTTCTATCAGCGCAGCGCTGCTATTGCCGGTGAACTGGGGATGCGCGCGGTGCTGCTGACCGGCGAAGCCGTTGCCACGCCGTCGGATGACATCATGGTGTGTAATTATGCCCCGCACTCGCTGCTGTTTCCGCACGCCGCGGCGATCATCCATCACGGCGGCGTCGGGACGACCGGCCAGGCGCTTCGGGCCGGGAAGCCGCAACTGGTGGTCCCGTTCATGGGCGACCAGTTCGATCACGCCGACCGCATCACGCGGATGGGTGTTGGCCTTTCCACGACGCCTCAGCGCTTCGCGGCCGAAGCGGCGTTGCTGATAACGAGGCTTCTCGACCATCCCGAATTCTCGACCGCCGCCGCCAGGATCGGGCAGCGAGTGGCGGGTGAAGACGGCGCCGGCATCGCGGCCGAGAGAATATTGCAGCTATTGGCTGCTTCTCGTCAGAACCGGCTTTCGTAGCAATCATACGCACGCTGCGGGGCGGTTTTAGGCGCGTGCCGATCATCCAGAGAATGAGCCGGCGGCCTCCGACTGGCGTATGTCCAGCGGGCCTGGTCGAAGCTCGGCAAGGTGAGGGTTGAGTGCCGCTCAAACTATACTCATAAGATCGCCCATGCGCCCATGAGTATAGGGAGATGCCTGTGAAGTTTACCAAGCGATATCCGGGTTATGATGCGGTGCTCGACACGGACCGCTGCTCATCACGAAACAACGCGGATCTGACGCTCACCCTGCGTATCGGATTTCGCCAGATCAACCCGATGGCCGGTGCGGAGACCGGCAGCTATCCCGACTTTGGCGACCCGTCACGGACCCTGCGTCAAACCGTCAAATGGACGCCCAAGGACTGGGCCGCCTGGAAGCTTAATTTCTGCAATTCAGCGCAGAGATTCTGGGACAAGAAATTCTGGCTCGACAATCGGGGGGGCGATTTCGCGTTCCGGCAGGGAATGGAGATCTTCATCCCCAATATATTCTGTCGGCTCGAGCTGATCGGAAACGACGATACGGTCGGCACGCATCATGTCGTGATCGATGTCGTCCGCCTTGCCGCCACGGAGAGTTTTTTCGGATCGAATGCGCGGCTGTTCGACAGCAAGGATACGAATCTGGTCCAGAAAGGAACCGACAGCAAGGGCAAGGCAATCATGCAACGCGCTCATGTGCATGAAGTGGGGCATTTGCTTGGCCTGGGGCATGTCGCCATCGGGAAGCCGGGATGCCCTGCGTCGGGAGACCCTGATCTCACCCCTTGTTACGGCGTGACCGATGAGGACAAGAATTCGGTGATGGGCGGAGGTATGCGCCTCGATGTGGTGCATGCGGCGCCCTGGATAACTGCATTCAATGACCTGGCTGCCGCTCAGTCCACGTCCTCGCTTTTCAGGCTCTCGCCCAGTTTGCCGGTCTATTCACCCCCAATCCTGAAAACGCGGCCGACGGCGGCAGTGATGTCGCAAATTTACCCGCGAAACATTGCCGAGTTCGAGGCGGGCACAGAGCTGAAAACGCTCAAGCGCGGAAGGTAGACTCTGCCATGATCACTGTATCGCGATCGATAATTCCCCGGCTGTCGTGCTTCGCCATGCTGCTCATGGCAGGTTCGGGTCCGGTCATGGCCGCCAGCTCATCGTCTTCAAAAAAGGATGCCGTCATGTCGGAACAGCGTTGCGCCAACGACCAGCTTGCCCGGTCGACCTGCATGATCCGGATCATTCTCGACGATCTCCATGCCAGCTTTCCGGGCATTGACGGGGGCGGCATATCCCAGATCAAGGCCGTGACCTCGACCTCCTATGTCGTCTCGCTCCCCCGCGAGGAGCGAGTCCAGCTGCTCACCTATGAATTCGACGTGCGGGATGGCGCGGTAAAGCTCAAGCAGCGCAGCGAGTCGACCGAGCGTTTCTGACGGCCTTCATCGCCGGGTTGCTCATTCCCGCTTAAGCCCGAAGTTCGCGCGCGCGCCGTGAACCAATTTCAATCGGCACGCGGTGTTGCGCTCCCGGTCCAACCTGCTTAAAAATGCCCTTCGGGCGACCGGACGGGTCGCCCTTTGCTTTTTCAGGAGCACCGTCATGCCGATCACCCCACTCATGCCCGTCTATCCCCGCTGCGGGGTGCGGCCGGTTCGAGGCGAGGGCGTGTATCTCTATGGCGAACGGGGCGAGAAATATCTCGATTTCGCCAGCGGCATCGCGGTCAATGCGCTCGGTCATGGTCATCCGAAACTGGTCAAGGCGATCGCCGACCAGGCGGCGACGCTGATGCATGTGTCGAACCTGTACGGTAGCCCGCAGGGCGAGAAATTCGCGCAGCGGCTGGTCGATGCGAGCTTTGCCGACACGGTATTCTTCACCAATTCGGGTGCCGAAGCGGTGGAGTGCGCGATCAAGACCGCGCGCCGCTACCACTTCGTCAATGGCAATCCCGAACGCCATGACCTGATCACCTTCGACACCGCGTTCCATGGTCGGACGCTCGGCACGATCAGCGCGACCAACCAGGCGAAGATGCGCGACGGGTTCGAGCCGCTGCTGCCGGGCTTCAAATACGCCAATTTCAACGACCTCGAGGGCGCGCTGGCGCTGATCGACGACAATACCGCCGGCTTCCTGGTCGAGCCGATCCAGGGCGAAGGCGGTATCCGCCCCGCGACCGACGAATTCCTCAAGGGCCTGCGCAAGGCTTGCGACGATCACGGCCTGTTGCTGGTGCTCGATGAGGTCCAGGCGGGCTATGGCCGCACCGGCAAGCTGTTCGCGCACGAACTGTACGGCGTGGTGCCGGACATCATCGCCGCGGCCAAGGGCATTGGCGGCGGCTTCCCGCTCGGCGCGTGCCTCGCGACCGAGGAAGCGGCCAAGGGCATGGTGATCGGCACGCATGGCTCGACCTATGGCGGCAATCCGCTGGCGATGGCGGCGGGCGAAGCGGTGCTCGACGTGATCCTCGAGCCCGGTTTCCTTGAGCATGTCGAGACGATGGGCGCGCGGCTGCGCCAGGCGCTCGAACAACTGCTGCCCAATCATGACCATCTGTTCGATCATGTCCGCGGCCACGGCCTGATGCTCGGCATCAAGCTCAAGTCCGACAGCCGCCGCTTCGTCGCGCATTGCCGCGACAATCACGGCCTGCTGACGGTGGCGGCGGGCGACAATGTCGTGCGCATCCTGCCGCCGCTGGTGATCGATGAGAGCCATATCGCGGAATGCATCGAGCGGCTGAGCGAGGCGGCGCGGGTCTATGTACCCGCAGCGGACGATTGAGCTACCGTCACTTTCTCGACCTGTCGGATGCCGGGGGCGACGGGATCGCGGCGATGATCGCCGACGCGCTCGACCGTAAGGCTGCACGACCGGGCTGGCCCAAGGGCAAGGCGGATGCCGATGCGCCGCTTGCCGGCCATGTGCTGGGCATGGTGTTCGAGAAGAACTCGACCCGCACGCGCGTGTCCTACGACATGGCGATGCGCCAGCTGGGCGGTCATTCGATCGTGCTCGATGCCGGCACGACGCAGCTTGGGCGCGGCGAGACCATCGCTGACACCGCGCGCGTCCTGTCGGGCTATTGCGACGCGATCATGATCCGCACCGACGATCATGCCAAGATCGAGCAGATGGCCGAATATGCCAGCGTGCCGGTGATCAACGGCCTGACCGATGCGTCGCATCCCAGCCAGATCATGGCCGACCTACTGACCGTGATCGAAGCGGGCAAGCCATTGCCGGGCCTGAAATGGGCGTGGCTCGGCGATGGCAACAATGTGCTCGCGTCGATCATGGAAGCGGCGGCGCTGATGCATTTCGATGTCGTCGCGGCCTGCCCGCAGGGCTTCATGCCGTCGGAAAGCGACGTTGCGCGGGGACAGGGGCGGGCGCGTATCGTCGGGACGGCGGCGGAGGCCGTTAAGGACGCCGATGTCGTGGTGACCGATACCTGGATCTCGATGGGCCAGGAGCATGCCGCGACCAAGCTTGCGGCGATGTGGCCCTATCAGGTCAATGACGCAGTGATGGCCCAGGCCAGCCGGGACGCGGTGTTCCTCCACTGCCTGCCCGCGCATCGCGGCGAGGAAGTGACCGATTCAGTGATGGATGGGCCGCAATCCGTGATCTGGAAAGAGGCGGAGAACCGGCTTCATGCGCAAAAGTCGATCCTGCGCTGGTGTTTCGGCCAGATCGGCTGACCGGGATCGGCGAGTTGTCTGATGCGGGTTAATTCCTACATCGTCGGCTGAAACAAACAGATTCATTCCTTCCGTTCGCTTCGAGCGAAGTCGAGAAACATGCACCGTACTTGCAATGGTTTCCCGACTTCGCTCGAAACGAACGGAAGTGGCTGTGGGAACGACAATGGAAGACCCTGCACTCAACGACACCGACCGCGCGCTCGGTTTCACCATCCCGGAACGCCATGCGCGCGGCCGCATCGTGCGGCTCGGGCCGGTGCTCGACACGATTCTCGCTGCGCACGCCTATCCCCCGGCGATCGAGGCGTTGCTGGCCGAGGCGCTGACGCTTGCCGCGCTGATCGGCTCGACGCTAAAGGATGCCGGTGGCCAGCTGACTCTGCAGGCGCAGACCGATGGCGGCGTCGTCAAACTGCTGGTGTGCGATTACAAGGGCGGCGAATTGCGCGGTTATGTCGATTTCGACGCGGAACGGCTTGCCGCGGGCCCTGAGCAGCCGACCTTGTTCGCGCTGTTCGGCACCGGTTATCTCGCCATCACGTTCGACCAGGCGACGACGCGCGAGCGCTATCAGGGCATCGTGCCGCTTGATGGCGACACGCTGGCCGAGGCGGCGCAGAATTACTTCGTCCAGTCGGAGCAGATCCCGACGCTGATCAAGCTGGGCGTGACGCGCCGCGGCGATGACAGCCATGTCGCCGGCGGCCTGTTCCTGCAGCATCTGCCTGAGGGCGAGGAGGGCCGCGAGCGCCTCCACACGCGGCTCGACCATCCCGAATGGGAGCATGTCGCGATTCTCGGCGGCACCATGGGCATCGACGAACTCGCTGATTCGGCCCTGTCGCTCGAAACGCTGATCTGGCGATTGTTCAATGAAGAGGACGAGGTGCGCGTGCTGTCGGAAGTCGCCATGTCGCGCGGCTGCCGTTGCTCGTCCGACTATATCGCCCAGGTGCTGAGCAAATTCCCGGTCGAGGAACAGCGTGCGATGGCCGGCGACGACGGCATGATCACGGTCGATTGCGCTTTTTGCGCACAAAAATTCCCTGTTGCCGTGACGGATGTCGTTTTGTGACAATCAATGTCGTTTCGTGACCGTTATTGTAAGTCTTCGGCGCGTTCCCCAAATGATGTGAGGGTGCCGGCAGGAGTCGCGTAGGTCGCGGCGCTCGACGGGTGGGATTGAAAAGATGCGGGTTTCGACGATGATCCGCCCGGCGGTGTTCGGGCTGCTGTTTCTTGGCGGTGTCGCTGCTGCCGAGGGGCCTGCGGCCGCACCACATCTGGTCGCGCTCGATGCGATCGAGCAGGGGCAGTGGCAGCTGCGCGAAGTCGGCGGGACCAGCGTGCGGGCCTTGTGCGTGGCCGATCCCCGCGTCCTGATCCAGCTCGAACATGGCAGGGCGCAATGCTCGCGCTTCATCGTCGCCAATACGGCGAACTCGGCGATCGTCAATTATACCTGCCCCGGCTCCGGGCATGGCCGCACCACCATCACCGTCGAAACCGGCCGGCTATTCAAGCTGCAGACGCAGGGCATCGCTGATGGCGCGCCGTTCGACATGAGCTATGAAGCACGGCGCATCGGCGCATGCGGCAGCCATTAAGAACTTGTTTACCGTGGCCGGGTTAGAGAAGGAGCGTGTCATTTACGGGCACGCTTTCTTCCCTAGAGGGCTCCTGGAGGAGCCACCCCTGGGTCGCTTACGGGCGGCCCGTTTTTTTGCTCGGGCCCGATTTTCACTCAGGTCAGTTTTTGCTCAGGGTTGCGGTGCCGGGCCAATGGCCTTAGCGCGGGTTGAATAATGACATCTGCAAATACTTACGCGGTCGTCCTGATCTCGGGCGGTCTTGATTCGATGGTCGCGGCGGCGCGCGCGCGCGAGGACGGGCATCGCCTGCTCGCCTTGTCGATGGACTATAACCAGCGTCATCACGTCGAACTCGCCGCGGCACGGCGCATCGCCCATATGCTTGGCGCCGAACGCCATATCGTCATGCCGCTCGACCTGTCGGCATTTGGCGGATCGGCGCTGACCGCGGACATCGACGTGCCGAAAACCGGCGTGGAGACGGGGATCCCCGTCACTTATGTCCCAGCGCGCAATACGATCTTCCTCAGCCTGGCGCTGGGCTGGGCCGAGGCGGCGGGCGCGCGCGACTTGTATATCGGCGTCAACGCGCTCGATTATTCGGGCTATCCCGATTGCCGCCCCGAATTCGTCGCCGCGTTCGAGGCATTGGCCGAACTCGCCACCAAGGCGGGTGTCGAAGGCGCGCCGTTCCGTATCCACGCACCGCTGCAGCATATGACCAAGGCCGATATCGTGCGCGAGGCCGCCCGGCTCGGGCTCGATGCCGGGGTCAGCTGGTCATGCTATGATCCGGCTCCCGGCGGGCTGCATTGCGGACGGTGCGATTCCTGCCGGTTGCGTTCGAAGGGCTTCCAGGATGCGGGGCTGCCCGATCCAACCGCCTATGCCGTCACACCTTAAGGCGCATTTGCGATGAGCTATGCCGTTAAGGAGATGTTCCTCACCCTGCAGGGCGAGGGCGTCAATGCCGGGCGTCGTGCGGTGTTCGTGCGCTTTGCCGGCTGCAATTTATGGTCGGGGCGCGAACAGGATCGGGCAAGCGCGGTCTGCCAGTTCTGCGACACGGATTTCGTCGGTGTGGATGGGCTGGGTGGCGCCAAATTCGACACCGCCGATGCGCTTGCCGCCGCTGCGCTGGACTTTTGGGGTGAAGGTGAGGCCAGCCGTTTCGTCGTGCTGACCGGTGGCGAACCCATGCTGCAGGTCGATGACGCGCTGGTCGATGCACTGCATGCGCGCGATTTCGAGATCGCGATCGAGAGCAACGGCACGTTGGCGGCTCATCCCGGCATCGACTGGGTCTGCATCAGCCCCAAGGCCGGAAGCCAGGTCGTTCAACGTTCAGGCGACGAACTGAAGCTGGTCTGGCCGCAGGCGGGCACTGATCTGGCGGAGATCGAGGCCTGGGATTTCGACCATTTCCTGCTGCAGCCGATGGACAATCCGGAAGCCGCGGCCAATCACGCCGCGGCGATCGCGCTGGTGATGGATCGCCCGCTCTGGCGGCTGACGATCCAGACTCACAAGCTGCTCGGCCTGCGCTGACGTCCTTAGTAACGCGTTACCCACTGGACATCCGGCCCGCATTTTTTCACGACCCACTCGTTCTTCTTGCCCCAGCATATCGCGTCGAAACGCGGCATGGTGATGGTGCGATCGAAGCGCATGCCACGCGGAAAGCGTTGTTCGCCATAAGGCACCAGGCTGTTGTGCAACGAACGCAACCGGTTGCTCGCCACCTCGGCCAGTGATCCGCGCGGCGTGAAGAGTACGTCGCGGCCGACCCGCGACGCCGTCTGGCAAAAGCCATATTGCGCGGTCGCGGTCGAAAAACCGCTATAGACACGGGTGCCGAACTGATCGAGCGCGGTCTGCGCCGCCTTGGGCGTCTTGGTGACGCGTTTGAAATATTTGGTCAGCGTGTCGTAGGATTTGGCCAGCTCGTCCTTATGATCGCGCATCAGGCCATTATAGTTCGACACGGTCAGCAGCGTCGGTTCGAATTCGCAGCTCAACGCGGCGACGTTCAGCGCGGCGCGCAGGCTCCACACCAGCGAGGCGTTGAGTTCCGCATCGGTCGCGCCGGGCATTTCGATCCCGATCCCCGGTTCGTCACCACGCATCGGCGCACCGCTGAAATCGCGCGATGCCATGAAGAACTGCGCCGATGCCGGGGTTGCGGCAAGCGTGCCGGTCGCCAGGACCGCTGCAACGAGCGTACGCACCAATGTCATTACCAACCTCTCACCAGTCGCGGCGGCACCGGGTAAGACTTTTTACCCCGTGCCCCAAGCATTTTCACCATGATTCCACGCGCCTTGACGTGCCGGAACACCATGGCATCCCATCCGATATCGCCCTTGAATCGAAAAGGGCGCGATACCGCAAGGGCTAACTGCCCGGGTGGAATCAAAAGGGCCGCCCGGTTTCCCGGACGGCCCCCGAATACCAACCCGAAGGTGGATTACTTTGCGTTCGTCGTAACGGTTTCGTTCGTGACAACCGTTTCGTTCGCCACTGCCGTGTCGTTCGCCAGAGCCGCGCCATTGTCGAGACCTGCGCCGTCGACGGCGGTCATGTTGTCCGAGGTCATGGTGTCCATGCCTTCGGTGGCGTTCAGATCGGTAACCAGCGTGTTGTCGGTGGTCGTGGTGGTGGTCGGACCGCAAGCCGAGACCGCCAGTGCGGCGCCAACGATCATGGCCTTGGTGATGAATGCACGCATTTGGAAAGCTCCCTAGATAATGGATCTGGATGGTCTCGAGACCTTAATACCCAAACCGTGGTGGACATTAGACTTAATACGGGTGTGCCTCAAGCCCAGTTTTCTCGCTAGGAAGAAACTGTTTCAAGGAACGTCTCAGCGCTCAACGCCAACGCCGCGTCAAAGGTTGCAAAATCCGTCGGTTTTCCGAGGCTTCGGGCGCTCGTGACCGGGAATTCGGCAAGTCCGCACGGGACGATACCGCCAAAATGTGACAGATCAGGGTACAGGTTCACGGAGAAGCCGTGCATCGTGACCCACTTCTTCACCCGCACCCCGATCGCACCGATCTTCGCTTCTCGTCCCTGATCGAGCGTCCAGATGCCGATCCGGCCCGGCGCGCGAAACGCCTCGATCCCGATCACGCCAAGCGCGTCGATCACCCAGCCTTCGAGGCCATGGACGAAGCGCCGCACATCGCGGCCGCGCTTGTTCAGGTCGAGCACCAGATACCCGATCCGCTGCCCCGGCCCATGATAGGTATAGCGACCGCCGCGCCCGGCATCGATCACCGGGAAGCGTGGATTGATCAGCTCCGCCGGGTCGGCGCTGGTGCCGGCGGTGTAGACCGGCGGATGCTCAAGCAGCCAGGCCAGTTCGCGCGCCGAACCACCGGCCACGGCTTGCGCACGCGCCTCCATATCGGTCAGCGCGGCGGCGTAATCGACCGGTTGCGGCGCGACACGCCATTCGATGTCGTTGAGAAAGCTACCCACATGGTGCAATTGGGGCACCGGATGCGCGCGCGCAAGCATTGGCAAGCGCGACGTGGCTGGGCTAACAGCGGGACCAGCGCGAACGACGCGCCGGGAGTCGCATCTGATCATGGTCAACATGGGTAATGTCTGGGATCGTGCGACCGAGTTTTTGAGCGACAATTTATCGGCGATCGTGCCCATTGCATTGTTCGCGATCTTTTTGCCCCAATCGCTGCAATCCAATCTTCAGCCGCTGGCCAGATTAGCGCCGACGGCGACGGTGGTGATCGACATCATCTGGTGCATTGCCGCGATCGTCTCGCTCTGGGGGCAGATCGCGATCATCGCTTTTGCGATCGATCCGGCGGCGGGCCGCGTGACGGCGATCCAGATGGCCAACAAGCGCGTGGCGTCGGCTGTCGGGATCAAGCTGCTGATGGTTCTCGCAGCGGTGCTGCTGATCGCCCCGATCGGTGTGGCGATGGGCCTGGCGGGCTTCGATTTCGCGGCGGCGATGGCCGGCAGCGAACAGGATTTGCCCTCGGGCGTTGCCGGTTTCATCGCGCTCTATATCCTGGCGCTGACCGCACTGGTCTGCTGGCTCGTGGCCCGTCTCGCGTTGATCTATCCGGTCATCGTCTGGGAACGCCGCGGCATTGGCGCGCTTCGCCGGTCGGTCGTCCTGACGCGTGGTATCGCGTGGAAGGTCATTGGCGTGATGATTTTGTTCGGCGTCGTCGCCGGCGTGGCGATCATCGCCGCGCAGTTTGTCTTTGGATCGATCCTGCGGCTGGCAATGGGCGGGAAGGGCGATATTTCCGTCGCGACGGTACTGACGTCGGTTCTGGTCGGCGCGGTCATCACGGCTTTTATCGTGTTGTTTTCCGCCTTCATCGCCAAGCTCTATCTGGCGGTCCGCGATCGGCGGGAATCGATCGTCGAATCGGCGTGACGGCGCGCCATCATATGAAAAACAGGTCCTGATGAAAAATATCATGGCGGGCACGCTCGCCGACGCATGGGCGATGTGGAAGGCGGATCGCGATCTGCTGACCCGGTTGGCGGGACTGCTCCTCTTCCTCCCATCTTTTGCGATCCTGCTGCTGGTGCCGCGAATGCCCCCGCTTGTCATCGATCCGAACGCAACGGAGGCCGCGCAACGCGTGGTGGCCGAGGCGGTCGCAAGCTGGATGATGAAATATGGCGGCTGGCCGCTGCTCGCGTCGATACTTGTCCAATTCGCCGCATTGGCGTTGCAACTGCTCTACCTTCGTGCCGACCGTCCCGATCTCGGTACCGCCCTTGGACGTGCCATGCGGTTGTTTCCCCGATATCTGCCGGCGATGATTCTGGTTGGTGTGCCGCTCGGCGCCGCACAATTTTCCCTGCTTTTCTTCCTGCCGGGTCTGTATCTGTTCGGCCGCATGATGCTGACGGGACCGGTGCTCGTGGTCGATCCGAAGCCCAGCATTCGCAGGGCGGTCGCACGAAGCTGGGCGTTAACGCATGGACATGGCCTGGCCGCTGCGGGCCTGGCGGGCCTGGCTGTGTTCGGCGGTGGTACTCTCGCGTCGCTGTTCCTCGCGGTCGATCGCGGCCTCAACGCGGCGCAGTTGGCGAACCCGGTCGCGCTCGCGCTGGTCGATGCCGCCGCCGCCGCGATGATGGCCGCCACGATGCTGGCGCTCGCGCTGTTCCAGGTCGCGCTTTACCGGCGGCTGGCGTCGGGGCCGGTTTCGAACAGGGGAATTTGAGGCGCGGAATCTCGCGGTAGCGCGCCCGTCAGACGCGGATCGGGGAACGTCTCGATCATGCGTTTGATGGGGGCGAACCCGTGGCGCCGATAAAAGCCCAGCGCTGCCGGATGATCCAGCGTGCAGGTGTGGACCCAGACCCGCTCGACGCCTTTGCGCCACGCGAGGGTGAGGGCGGTGGCCATCATCCAGCCGCCATGCCCCTTGCCGGCGAGTTCGGGGACCAATCCGAAATAGCTCAGCTCGCACTGCCCGGCGGATCGGAAATCCAGCTCGACCATGCCGATCTCGATTCCCGCCCGGTCGATCGCGGCGTAAACCTCGACCGCCGGATCATCGAGGATATGGCGCAGCGCCTCATCCGGCATGACGAGCCGCGAAAACCATAGCCAGGGCGCACCGACGCGCCGGAATAGCGCGAGATAGCGTGCGCTGGCCGGCGCGGGCCAGCGAGTCAACGCAAAGGGTGCAGGCGCCATGGGGCGCACCGGCGGCCGCTGCCGCATCTCCAGCGTGGTGACGATCGTCGCCACTTCGCCATCGGGGACCGCAGTCAGGCCCATGTTGCGACCGGCGGCAGGCTCATCAGGATCGCGTCGATATTGCCGCCGGTCTTCAGCCCGAACAATGTGCCGCGATCATAAACCAGGTTGAATTCGGCATAGCGGCCGCGCCACGCGCGCATCGCGGCGATTTCCGCATCGTCGAACGGCTCATTCATCCGGCGGCGCACGATTCGCGGATATATGTCGAGAAAGGCGCGCCCGACATCCTGGGTGAAGGCGAAATTGGCGGCGAAATCGCCTTCGAGATGATCGTAGAAGATTCCGCCGACGCCGCGATGCACGCCGCGGTGCGGGATGTAGAAATAGTCATCCGCCCATTTTTTGAAGCGCGGATAGTGGCTTGCATCATGCGCATCGCAGGCGGTTTTCAGCGTGGCATGGAAATCGGCGGTGTCTTCCTCGCGCGGCAAGGGGGGATTGAGGTCCGCGCCACCGCCGAACCAGCGCTTGGTGGTGGCGAGGAAGCGCGTGTTCATATGGACGGCGGGCACATGCGGGTTGGCCATATGAGCGACCAGACTGATCCCGGTGGCAAAGAAGCTAGGATCCTCGCCCGCGCCATGGATCGATTTGGCGAAATCGCCCTCGAACGTGCCGCCGACGGTCGAGACGTTGACGCCGACCTTTTCGAACACCTTGCCTTTCATCACCCCGCGCACGCCGCCGCCGCCGGGCGCTCCGGAAGGATCGGTGCGGTCCCAGGCGATATACTCGAAGCTGGCGTCGGATCCCGCCTCGCGCTCGATGCTTTCGAATTCCGCGCAGATCAAATCGCGCAGCCGCTCGAACCAACCGCGCGCCTCTGCCTGTTCGCCATCCATGTCGATCATGCGGGATATCCTCCGGTCTGCCGCAACGCTTCACCCAGCGCGATGCCCGTCGCCACCGCCACATTCAAGGAGCGCATGCCGGGCGAGAGCGGGATCCGTACCGCCAACTCGGCGCGGTCATGGACATCAGCCGGCACGCCGCTGCCTTCCGATCCCATCAGCAGCACATCCTCCGGCGCGAATTGCGCCAGGTCGAGGCGAATCCCGCCGCGCGTCGTCAGCAGCACGATTCTGCCCACGACCTGCGCCTCGAACGCGGCCCAGTCGGCATGGCGTGTCACCATCGCCGCCGGGACATAATCCATCCCGGCGCGGCCCAGCGCGCGATCGGAAAATGCGAATCCCATCGGTTCGATCAGGTCGACCCCGACTCCAAGGCACGCCGCGGTGCGCAGAATGGTGCCGACATTGCCGGCGATATCGGGTTGATAGAGGGCAATGCGCATGTTTCGCGCATATCCAGCGTCGTCCCTGTCGCAACAAGCCTAAAATGCTGTTGGCAAAGCCGTCCGCTCGCGTCTATCAGGCCGCCAGCCTCCGTGGGGACGGAACAGGCTGGCTGAGGGCAATCTTTCTGCGCGACGCCTCGCCGCCGTTCGAACGGGTCAAGAAGTGCAAGGGCAAGTGAATGGCAATTGTTGATACCGCGGTGCCGCCCGGGGAAGACCCGGCTCCTTTCCACGAACATGTGGATGATCCGCGTCGCCGTGACTTCATCAATATCGCGGCGGTCGCCTGGATCGGCGTCGGTGGTGCGGTTACCGTGCTGCCGCTGCTTAACCAGATGAACCCGTCGGCCGACGTGCTTGCGCAGTCGACCACCGAGATCGATCTGTCGAAGATCGTTCCCGGCCAGGCGATCAAGACCTCGTTCCGCAAGCAGCCTTTGTTCGTGCGCAATCTGACGCCGAAGGAAATCGCCGAGGCCGACGCGGTCGACGTCAAGACGCTGCGCGACCCGCAGACGCTGGCCCAGCGCACCAAGGAAGGCCACAAGAACTGGCTGATCACGCTTGGCGTGTGCACCCATCTCGGCTGCGTGCCGCTGGGCGCGGGCGAAGGCGAGATCAAGGGCCCGTTCGGCGGCTATTTCTGCCCGTGCCATGGTTCGGCCTATGATACCGCCGCCCGCATTCGCAAGGGCCCGGCACCGAGCAACCTGCACGTGCCGGATTACACTTTCTCGTCGGACACGACGGTCGTCGTCGGTTGAGGATCCAGATATGAGCTTTCCCTGGGCCAAGCATTATGCGCCGACCAACCCGCTGATGAAGTGGGTCGATGAACGGCTGCCGCTCCCCCGTCTCGTCTACAACGCTGTCGGCGCGGGCTATCCCGTGCCGCGCAACCTCAATTATTTCTGGAACTTCGGCGTCCTCGCCGGCGCCGCGCTTGGCATCCAGATCATCACCGGCATCGTCCTCGCCATGCACTATGCGGCGAATGGCGGCGTGGCGTTCGATTCGGTCGAACACATCATGCGCGACGTCAATGGCGGCTGGATGTTGCGCTATGCGCACGCCAACGGCGCGTCGATGTTCTTCATCGTCGTCTATATCCACATGTTTCGCGGTCTTTATTACGGCTCGTACAAGGCGCCGCGAGAGATGGTGTGGCTGCTCGGCGTGGTCATCTTCCTGCTCATGATGGCGACCGCCTTCATGGGTTATGTGCTCCCCTGGGGGCAGATGAGCTTCTGGGGTGCGCAGGTCATCACCGGCTTCTTCTCGGCGATACCCGTGGTGGGTGAGACGATCCGCATCTGGCTGCTCGGCGGCTTTGCGCCGGACGATGCCGCGCTGAACCGCTTCTTCTCGCTCCATTACCTGCTGCCGTTCGTGATTGCGGGCGTCATCATCCTGCACATCTGGGCAATCCATATTCCGGGATCGAGCAACCCGACCGGCGTCGAGGTGAAGGGTGAACAGGATACGGTTCCGTTCCATCCTTATTACACCGCCAAGGACGGCTTCGGGCTCGGCATTTTCCTGCTGATCTTCGCCGTGCTGCTGTTCTTTGCGCCGAACTATCTCGGCCATCCGGACAATTATGTCCCGGCCAACCCGCTTTCGACGCCCGCGCACATCGTGCCCGAATGGTATTTCTGGCCGTTCTACGCGATCCTGCGCGCCTTCACCGTGGACTTCATCATCCCGGCGAAGCTGTGGGGCGTGCTGGCGATGTTCGGCTCGATCCTGCTGCTGTTCTTCCTGCCCTGGCTTGACAGCTCGCCGGTGCGCTCGGCCAATTACCGCCCGACCTATCGCATTTTCTTCTGGATCCTGATGCTCGACATCCTGATCCTCGGCTATTGCGGCGGGTCGCCGGCTGATCCGATCTATGTGATCCTCAGCCAGATCTGCGGTGCTTATTATTTCGCCCACTTCCTGATCATCATGCCGATGATCGCGCGTTCCGAACGGCCGCGGCCGCTGCCCAATTCGATCACCGAAGCGGTGTTGTCGAAGCATGGCGGCACCAGCCCAGCCGCGTCCGCGCTGGCGTAAGCGAACAAGAGGGATATCGACATGGTTCGCTTCATCGCATTGCTCGTCGGGGTCGCCTTTGCCGGCGTGCTCCTGCTCGCACTCGGCAGCACCGTTTATGGTGTGGTCACTGACCCGCCGGCGGCGACCGCCGAGCATGAATTCCACCTTCATCCGAAGGAGCTGAAGCTCGCCTCGGACGGTGTGTTCGGCAAATATGACAACCGTCAGCTGCAGCGCGGCCTGCAGGTCTACAAGGAAGTCTGCTCGGCGTGCCACTCGCTCCGCCTGGTCTCGTTCCGCGACCTTCAGGACATCGGCTATAACGAAGCGCAGGTGAAGAATTTCGCCGCCGGCTTCGACACGATCCCGACGGTCAATCCGGACACCGGCGAAGCATCGACGCGCAAGGGTATCCCGTCGGATCGCTTCCCGTCGCCGTTCGCCAATGATGTCGCCGCGCGCGCCGCGAACAACAATGCGATCCCGCCCGATCTGTCGCTGATGACCAAGGCGCGCCATGACGGCTCGGCTTATGTCTATTCGCTGCTGACCGGCTTCCAGAATCAGCCGGCAAAGCTGCTCAAGGAGTTCCCGGATTCGAAGACGCCTCCGGGGCTGCACTACAATCCCTATTTCGCGAACCTCAACCTCGCGATGGCGCCACCGCTGACCGCCGAGGGCCAGGTGTCCTATCTTGATGGTACGAAATCGACCGTCCCGCAGATGGCCGAAGACGTGGCGGCATTCCTGACCTGGACCGCCGAACCCAAGCTGCAGGCCCGTCGCCAGACCGGCTTCGCGGTGATCGGCTTCCTGCTGGTCTTCTGCGTGCTCGCCTGGGGTGCGTATCAGAATGTCTGGCGCAACGTTAAGCACTGAGGTGTCAAACGGTGCGAATGATGATCTGAAGGCGCTGATCCGCACGATCCCCGACTTTCCGAAGCCGGGGATCATGTTCCGCGACATCACCACTCTTTTGCTTGATGCGGATGGCCTGGCCCAAAGCGTCGAGCGGATGGCGGCGGCGACCATCGGCAAGATCGATCTGGTCGCGGGGATCGAGGCGCGCGGCTTCCTCTTCGCCGCCGCGCTGGCGCTGCCGCTCAAGGCTGGCGTCCTGCTGATCCGCAAGGACGGCAAGCTGCCCGGCGCGACGATCGCCGAAGACTATGCCCTGGAATATGGCAGCGACCGGATTGCGATCCATGCCGACGCCTGCGCGCCTGGCGCGCGCATCCTGCTGATCGACGACCTGATCGCCACCGGCGGCACGGCCCGTGCCGCGGTACGGTTGCTGCGCAAGGCGGGCGCGGTGGTCACGCAGGCGCAGTTCCTGGTCGACCTGCCCGATCTGGGCGGCGCTGACGCGCTGCGCGCCGATGGTATCGAGGTGACGTCGCTGGTCGCCTTCGAGGGGCACTGAGCCCCGTCGATCGGGCCGTCTCTCTTTAAATCGGCAGACTCGAGAGCAGCGTCGGGTTGCGCGGAATCACCCTCCCCCGTTCGGGCTGAGCTTGTCGAAGCCTCGTTCTCTCTTGCGGCAAAGGCAGCCGAAGAAGAGCGGCCCCCTTCGACTGCCTGCTAAGGCAGGCGCTCAGGGCAGGCTTCGACAAGCTCAGGGCGAACGGAAGGGGTGGATCAACTCAGCTCGAAGCCGCTCTAAGCCCCCACTCTCCGTTCGTTTCGAGCGAAGTCGAGAAACAGGCCACTAGTGCCGCGCATGGTTTCCCGACTTCGTTCGAAACGAACGGGAATGTCGTTCGGCGCCAGGCCCTGGAACGGCTTCCCGGTTGCGCTCAGCTCTTCGGCCGCGTCTGCACCAGGCCGATCGAGGTAAAGCTCATCACCGGCACATCGTCCTGGTTCAGCACCGTCATCCTGGTGCGGAAGCTGCCCATTTCCGGGCGGCTTTGCGAGGCGCGCTTCTCAAGCACCTCGGTCTCGCAGCGCAGCGTATCACCGGGATAGACCGGCTTCAGCCAGCGCAGTTCGTCCACGCCGGGCGACCCAAGACCAGCCTGTTTGTTGGCCTTGAGATTGGCGACGACCATCGACATGACCATGCCGCAAGTGTGCCACCCGCTGGCCGAGAGGCGCCCGAAATGCGTCTTCGCCGCTGCCTCGTCGGACAGATGGAAGGGTTGCGGGTCGAACCGCTCGGCATAAGCGACCACTTCTTCGCGCGTGACCTGATAGCTGCCGAAGCTGGACTTGGTGCCGATGGCGATGTCTTCGAAATATTGCATAATATCAGTTTCGCAATGAAACCTGCTTTGCGCAAGTGCCGAATTCAGCGCTTCGCCGCATCCCAGGTCGCCAGGCTGCCATCACCCTTTGGCGCCGTGATGCCAAGCGTGGCGGCAAGCAGTGGCTGGATGTCGACATTGTCGAAGGCGGGCGGGGTATGGCCGCGGGCAAAGGCCGGGCCATTGGCGATGAACAGCGCGGCCATTGCCGGGTCGGCATTGTCATAGCCATGGGTGCCGCCGCCCGAGGCTTCGGTCGGCGCGCTCTTGTTGATCAGCCAGCCAGTCTCGGCGAGGCAGAGATAGGGCGGCACGCGCGGGTTCCTGCCATAAGCGAAACGCGCGGGAATGTCGGCCTTGCGCCAGCATTGCATATGCGCGTGCGGCGCGAGCAAGCGCTGCTCCAGCGCGGCCTCATGCCCCGGAATGGCGGCGAGCGAGGCATAAGGGCCATATTCGACGATGCGATAGTCCGCGGGGTCGGCGACCTTGTCGAGCGCCACCACGCGCTCGCTGCTGGTCGCGGCCATGCCGTGATCGGCGACGATGATCAGATTGGCGGGCTGACCCAGCGCCTTCAATCCATCGACCAGTTCGCCGATCGTCGCGTCGATCTCGCCCACGGCCTTGGTGATGCGCGGATCGTCGGGGCCGTACAGATGGCCCGCCGTATCGACCGTATCGAAATAGAGCGTCACGAAACGCGGCCGGATCGCGGCCGGGCGGCGCAGCCAGTCGATCACCGCATTGACGCGCTGATGCCCCGACACGGCCTGGTTGAACTGCTGCCAGTCATCGGGCCGGGCGCCGCCGGTGATGGCATTGGGCCATTTCGCCGCGCGCGTGCCACCGACCGGCACATTGGATCCGGGCCAGAACATCGTGGCGGTGCGGATCCCCGCCTTGTCCGCCGTCACCCAGAGCGGCTCGGCTTGGTTCCACCAGAACGGGTCGTCGGTCGCCATGGTGAATGTCTCGCCGGGGCGGGCTGCATCCTCCATCATATTGGCGACGATGCCGTTGTGGTCCGGACGCAGCCCGGTGACGAGCGTATAATGGTTGGGAAAGGTCTTGGACGGGAAGGACGGCCGCATCGGCGCGGTCACACCTTCCGCCGCCAGCCTCGACAGCACCGGCGTCACGCCGCGCGTGAGATAATCCGGCCGGAAGCCGTCGATCGATACCAGGATCGTCACCGGCGCGCGAACCTCCGCCGCGACCGGCGGCGCCGGCGTGTTGGCCGGCGCGGTGACGCAGGCCTGAAGCGCCACGCAAAGCAGGGCGGCGATGATACGGCTGGTCCAATGCATCACCGCCTCCTGCTTCAGTTCCGCGTCACCCGTATGACGCCATTATCCGGCGATGGCGTCCGCTCACACATTGAAGCGGAACAGCATCACATCGCCGTCATGCACGACATATTCCTTACCTTCGGACCGCAGCTTGCCCGCATCGCGCGCGCCGCTTTCGCCGCCCAGCGCGACATAATCGTCATACGCGATCGTCTCGGCACGGATGAAGCCGCGTTCGAAATCGGTGTGGATCTCGCCTGCCGCCTGTGGCGCCTTGGCGCCGACATGCACGGTCCAGGCGCGCGCTTCCTTCGGGCCGACGGTGAAGAAGGTGAGCAGATGGAGCAGCGAGTATCCGGCGCGGATCACGCGCGCGAGGCCGGTTTCCTCCAGGCCCAGCTCGGCCAGGAATTCGCCGCGCTCCTCCGGCGCCATCGTCGCGATCTCGGCCTCGATCGCGGCGGAGACGATCACCGCTTCCGCACCCTCGGCCTTGGCCTTTTCGAACACGCGCGCCGACAGCGCATTGCCGTTCGCCGCATCGCCTTCATCGACATTGCAGACATACAGGACCGGCTTGGAGGTGAGCAGTTGCGCCTGCGCGAACACGCGCGCTTCTTCCTCGTCCTTCGGCACGGTCAGCCGCGCCGGCTTGCCCTCGCGCAGCAGCTCGAGCGCCTGGCCCAGCACTGACACCGCGATCTTCGCTTCCTTGTCGCCCTGCGCCGCCTTCTTGGCGAAATTGGGCACGCGCTTTTCCAGGCTTTCGAGATCGGACAGCATCAGCTCGGTCTCGACCGTCTCGGCATCGGCGATCGGGTCGACCTTGCCCTCGACATGAGTCACGTCGCCATCCTCAAAGCAACGCAGCACATGGACGACCGCATCGACCTCGCGGATATTGCCGAGGAACTGGTTGCCGAGACCCTCACCCTTTGACGCGCCGCGCACCAGGCCGGCAATGTCGACAAAGCCGAGCTGCGTCTCGATGATCTTGGCCGATCCCGCGATCGCCGCGAGCTTGTCGAGCCGCGGGTCGGGCACCGCGACGTTACCGACATTCGGCTCGATCGTGCAGAAGGGATAATTTGCCGCCTGCGCCGCCGCCGTTTCGGTCAGCGCGTTGAACAGCGTCGATTTGCCGACATTGGGCAAGCCCACGATACCGCACCGAAAACCCATCTTGTCGCCTTGATCGTCATGAAGCCGGTCCACCCGGCGGTTGGTGACGCGCGATAGGGGGTTCGGACGCCGAGCGCCAGTGTTGCGTTACAGCGCGACGATCGACTGTCTCAACTCACCAGACAAAGGGCCGGGCGCGCCGGCGATGGGGATCCCGGTGGCGCGCTCCTCGTGCATCTTTGCCAGCGTCCGGTGCACGCGCGCGACCGAGGGGTCGAGGGCGCGATGGGCACGGATCGTTTCGGCCTGCGCGCGCTGCTCGTGATATTCGCGATCGTCCAACTGCATAGCCGAATCCTCGTTCGAGTCGTTGGCCCCGGTGACGGTAGCTATACCTGAAATCGCGACGATCCGCCTTAACATCCGTCTAGTCGACTGCTTCGCCTGGCGAGGGGGGCAGGTTGAATGGGCAGACGCTGTCCCCCTTAGGCGTCGTTTCGATATGTCGATCATCACCACGTCAATGAGCTTTGCTTCGGCCTGATGATAAGTAACTGATGAATAATAGGGGTGCTCCGGAACTGTTTCCCTAGTTAATTGACTATAAATATTGATTCCACGAGAGCAGTATTGTGACGATTCGACAAATTATGCCTGACATGTAATGGTAAAAGTGATCGAGTCGAAAGAGCCGCTCATGACTCAGCAAGATATGGTTCTTTCTTCAGTATCGATCATCGTTAGGTGATCGCTGAGTCGCCTGCGCACGAGTTTTTGTGCGTCACAATGTCTGTCCAGTATGATGATCAAGCATGGCGCAAATGCGCTACAAGGAGATTTGTTATCGATCACGCATAGGAAGAGGATATCGAAAATGAAAATGATCACGAAGATTGCTGCTTCGGCACTCGCGCCGGTCTTTATGGCTGCGGTCGTTACATCTGCGGCGGCTCAGAACATAGTATCTCCAGCGCCTGGTACCAATATAACGATGGTTGGGATACTAATTAACACCGGCCCTACGGGACCAGGTCCGGGGGCGGGTGGTCCCGGTAACCCTGGATGCCCATTTATATTAAATGGGAAGGTATTGTCGGGAACTCCTGGGGTTATTCAGGTTGATAGTGTCACAAGTTGCAAGGTATTTACGGTTCCCATATTCTTTAGATATTTATCTGCAAATTCAGGAAAAATAGATAGGCTAGAAGCTACGCGCTTGGCTCAGTTTTCCATGAATGAAAAATGTGGAGCCAGTAATATAATGTTTTCATGGACTAATCCGGATCATGCCTATGTTCCGCCAACCGTGGGAAATGTTCCTAGTCTACCAGGGTTTCCGGCATGCTCGCTTGAAATCCATTTTTACACTTCATCTCCCGTCATTGTTCAGTAGCTAACTGCCAATGGTAGCGCAAAAAGGGTCATCAACTGATGCAGCCGGGCGGCGTGGCGCGTTCCATGCCACGCCGTCAATCCTTCCCGCCCGGATTGAAGCATCCCACCTGTGAGTCGGTTCGACGCGCGAACCCCGCCGCGAACGCACCATCAGACGTCGGCAGAACGTAGGTCATGCACAAGGCCGCTGCGCTCATCGCGCCGCGGCAATTCTGTTTTCCGACCATAAGAAAGAGCGCGCCGATACAAGCCCGGCAAGCGATCCATGGTCGATCCTGTGCGATGGTTGAATCGCCATCGGCGACAGGACCGCGCGCGGGGTCCTGAAAGAGCGGATCGCGGGAGATATGTTACGCCCACCTGTAACATGTCTCCCTGTCGCCGTCACAACGGAGAATTCACATAATTCATTATATATCAGTAGCTTAATGCGGCATCGCCGACCCCGGCCGCTGCCCGGTGCGCGGCTCGATTCCGGCGCATGCCGGCCTCAGCGATAATTGAAGCTGATGCTGATCCGCTCGCTCTTGGCGGTGCCCGGCGGCACTTCGTGGCGCAGCCAGCTTTCCCACAGCAGCACAGTGCCGTCGGACGGCGCGACATAGACGAAGCTGCGCAGATCCTCCGGCGCATCCTCGTCGCGGGTCGGTGCCGCCATCATCAGCGGCAGGCGCGGGTCTTCGAGCTTCAACGGTCCGGCGCCCGGCGGGACGGCGATATAGACCGTGCCCGACACCACCGAATGCGGGTGGATATGGCCCGAATGCGTGCCGCCGGGTTTCAGGATATTGACCCACAGGCTGTCGAGCTTGAGCTTGCGCCCGCCCAGATCGAACGCGCAATCCATGGCAAAGGCGGCGACATGCTTGTTGAGCCGTTTGACCAGCTCGCCAAAGGTCGGGTCGCGCAGCGGCAGGTCGTCGAGCGAGGCGTAGGACGTATAGCCGCGATAGCCATGCTCCTTCGACCAGGCGCGCCCGGCGCGGTCGTCCTCGCTGAGCATGCGGCAGGCATGATCCAGTTCCTCGACAAAGGCGGCATCGTCCAGCGCGCCTTCGTACAAGCGGGTGGCGAACAGGCTGCGGCTGCTCATGAGTCGGCGAGCCGGAGCGCGACATCGCTCATGAAGCGCGCATCGTCACCCTTCGCCAGCCATGGCGCCTCGGCTGACACTGCGCCGAGCAGGTCCGAGAGCGAGTCCATTTCCGCCTTGGCATAATTGCCCAGCACATGGCCGTGCACCCGGTCCTTATGGCCGGGATGGCCGATGCCGATGCGCACGCGGCGGAAATCGGGGCCGAGATGCTGGTCGATCGACTTCAGCCCGTTATGCCCAGCAGTGCCGCCGCCGGTCTTCACCTTGACGCGAAAGGGATCGAGATCGAGCTCGTCATGAAAGACCGTGAGCGCATCCATGTCGAGCTTGTAGAAGCGCAGCGCCTCGCCGACGCTGCGGCCGCTTTCGTTCATAAAGGTCGCGGGCTTGAGCAGCAGGATCTTCTCAGCCCCGACCCGGCCTTCCTGGGTCCAGCCCTGGAACTGCTTCTTGATCGGCGCGAAGTCGTACAGGTCGGCGATCGTGTCGGCGACCATGAAGCCGACATTGTGCCGGTTGAGCGCATAGTGCGCACCGGGATTTCCAAGGCCGACCCAGAGTTGCATTCGATCTCCCTGAGGCAAGGAAAAGGGGGAGGCAAGAAAAAGGGCAGCGGAAGCGGTCTTTTCGACCGGCATCCCACTGCCCCTCGTTCAATCCTCTCCCGCGAAGGAGAGGGTTTGTCGGCTTACTCGGCCTTGTCGCCTTCGGCGGCTTCGCCAGCGTCGGCGGCTTCGGCCTCAACGGCTTCAGCTTCGGACTCGGCGGCCTGTGCCTCGGCAACGGCGGCATCAGCTTCGTCGTCGGCGGCGGTCGGGACCGTCGGCGGGACGATCGTCGCGATGGTGAAGTCGCGATCGCTGATTGCCGAGGTCACGCCCTTGGGCAGTGCCACGTCGGAGATGTGGATCGCATCGCCGATCTCGCGGCCGGCGAGCGAGATGGTGATCTCGTCCGGGATATGGGCCGCGTCGCACACCAGCTCAAGCTCGTGCTTGACGATGTTGAGGACGCCATTGCCCTTCTTGATGCCGGGCGATTCTTCCTCGTCGGTGAACACGACGGGGACGTTGACATGGACGGTGGTGTGCTCACCGATGCGCAGGAAGTCGACATGGACCGGGCGATCGCTCACGGCGTCGAACGCGACATCCTTGGGCAGCGTGCGGATAGCCTTGCCACCGGCATCGATCATCACGACCGAATTCATGAAGTGACCCGTCATCAGGAGGCGCATCAGCGCCTTTTCCTCGACATGGATCGACAGGGGATCTTGCTTGTTGCCGTAGATCACGGCGGGTACGCGGCCTTCGCGACGCAGCGAACGGGAGGCTCCCTTGCCAACCTGTTCACGCGTCTCGGCTGCGAGCGTCAGCTGTTCGCTCATATTCTTGCTCCGAGTGTGCGTTGTCATTTCCGCGTCAGGCCTCCAGGGATGACCCTGACCGGAAGCGCGGCGCTATAGGGGAGAGCGGACCGGGACGCAACTATTGCACGCGCTCGACTTTCAACCCCCGCGCCCGCAGCATCGCGACGACTGACGTGCCGCCCGCCAGATGCCCCGCGCCGACCGCGACCAGCACCGTGCCGGGTGCGGTCATGCGCTGCGCGATCCAGCCCGACCAGCGCCGGTTGCGGTCAGTGACCAAAATGGTTTCCAGCGCTGGCGCGCCGCGAAAACCGGGCTCGAAGGTCGCGGCGATCCTGGCCGTGTCGCCGCTGCCCCAGGCGGCAAGCGTGCGGTGATAGCCATCGGATTGCTCGATCGCGCGCAGCAGCAACAGGCGCTGCGCCGCTTCGGGCAAGGTATCGAACATCGCCAATTGCCCGGCCTGGGTTTCCAGCGCGCGGCGCGGCTTGCCCGCCGCCGCGAAGCGCCGTGCGACCACGGCTTCGACGCCATGGTCGATCGTCGCGCCCATCGCCCGGCTCTCGCCGCCGCTGAGCGTCGCCGCCACGGCCCAGCTCTTCATCCCGCCCAGCGTGTCGGCCGACAGGCCGGCAGCGCGCGCCGCCTGCTTCAGCCGGTCGCGCTGCCCGGGCGGTACGCGGTCGGCGATTGGCGGCAACCCGTCCGCATGGGCGGCGGCGGCAAAGGTCGCCGCTGCCTGTTCGGGCGGCTGGGCCGGGATTTCGGTCACCAGCATGTCGGCCGCATCGATCGCCTGGTCGATCGCCGGCGTCTCCCATTTCACCCCGGGCGGCAGTACATGGATCGTGCCGAGCAGCCAGATCGTCGTATCATGATCCTGCACCCGCCACAGCGCCGGCCGCGCCTCGATCATGGCGGGCCGGTCGCAGGCGGTGACGAGCAGCGCGATCGCCGCTGCCAGCAAGGGCCGCATCATCGCAGGAGCAACATTGTTCGAGCAACAGGGGATTGGGCAGAATCCCCTCGCCCCGTTCGGGCCGGGCCTGTCGAAGCCCCGTTCTTTCTCGCCGCAGAAGAACGGCCGTTCGACAAGCTCAGGGCGGATCGAATGGAGTGGAGCAAGCCACCCCCGTTCACCCTGAGCCCGTCGAAGGGTACGCGCAGCGCATGGGCTTCGACGGGCTCAGCCCGAACGGACGGAGGAAGGCTATTCCACCCAAGTCGATGGTGCCCTGGAGGAAAACCACGGATCAATGCAGGACTCGGGTGGCCTTCAGTCCGTAGCGGGCGAGCTGGCGCTGCACGCTGTCCGGGCCGGCCAGATGGCCCGCGCCGACCGCGACGAACACCGTGCCCGGCTGCTTCATGCGATCGGCGATCACCGTCGCCCAGCGCTGGTTGCGATTCTTCAGCAGCACATCGTACAGCGAGCGCGAATCCTTCAGGTCCTCATTCATCATTTCGCCCAGCTTCACATCCTGTCCCTTGCTCCAATAGCCGAGCATTTCATTGATCTTCGGGCCGAATTCCTCGGCTTCCTCGATGCTGCTCATCAGGAACACGACCTGCGCCGCCTCCGGCAGCGTATCGAAATAGCCGAGCTGCTGAGTCATGGTCTCGAAGCCTGACAGGCGCTTACCCGCTGCCTTGGCCGCCTTGGTCAGCTGCGCCTCGGTGCCGTTCTCGGCGCTGAAGCCGGCCTTTTGCATGGCCATTTGCGACAGCATGATGCTGACGAACCAGGGTTCATATTGCTCGACCGCGGCGGGCGGCAGGCCAAGCCTGGTCATGCCGGCGGTATAGGCCGCGCGCTTGTCCTGCGGGATCTTGTCGGACAGCTTCTTGCCGCTGGTATCGGTTGCAAGCGGCATGATGATCTTCTGCGCTTCGGCCGCCTCCGGCATATTGAGTTCGAGCACGACCTGGTCGCTGGCGTCGAACGCGGCTTTCACCGGGCCGTCGAACCAGTTGAGATTGGGCTTCAGCGCATGAAAGGTGCCGAACAGATAGATCGTCGTGTCCTTGTCCTTGACCACCCACAAGGCCGGGTCCGCCTCGACCTTCCCGGCGGGTGCGGCTGTCGGATTGGGCGACGGGGTGGGGGCGGGGGTTTGCGCCCAGGCTGATGTTGCCGACAGGATTGCCGCGATCAGCGCGGCGATGAAACGCTTCATGAAGTTCGAGTCCTTAACAGCTGGATCGGGAGGAAGATGGGGGCGTCTTGCGCGAAAGCCTAGCGGAAGCATCATCATAAAAAGGTTATCGCCGCAGTTGGGGTGACAGGTTCCCAGATGAAGGCCCCCCCCCAGGAGACTGGCCCCCCGGAGATTGGGCCCCAGGAGACTGGCTGCGCGGGATTGGCGGTCGTGCCGGATCGGGTTCGTCACGGGCAACGCCCGAACTACTGGATACGCGTGACCTTGATGCCCCGCCGCTCGAGCAGGTCGATCACTGATCCCGGCCCGATAAAATGCCCCGCGCCCGCCGCGAACAATATCGTGCCACGCCCGGTCCGCAGCCGCCGGATCAATTCCCCGGTCCAGGCCTGGTTGCGATCGGTGAGCAAGGGCGCCGACAGCGCCGCCGACCCGGTGACCGATTGCAGGTCGACGGTCAGCGCTGATCCGGGCCCGACTTCGCCCCTGGCCCAGGCATGGATCGAGGCGCGCATTTCGGCACGCGAGAGTTGCGGCGCGTCGAGCGCCCGGTCGAGCATCCGGCGCTGATCGGCTTCCGGGATCGCATCCACAGTCGCCATCACCTGCGCGCCATCTTCGATTTCCTCGACCGGGCGGCCGCGTGCGCGGAAATTCTCCTCGAACCAGTCATCGGCGCCCGG
Organism: Sphingomonas sp. ERG5; assembly: GCF_000803065.1. Lineage (GTDB taxonomy): Bacteria > Pseudomonadota > Alphaproteobacteria > Sphingomonadales > Sphingomonadaceae > Sphingomonas. The sequence goes on along the minus strand of NZ_JSXI01000063.1, from coordinate 25,531 downwards.
GCCCGGTATCTCGCCGCTGCGATAATCGCGCACGAACGACACCGCGACCGCCGCGATCCAGGTCGGCAGCGCGTCCATCATGCTGTTCGCCTGGGGCGGCAGTGCCGCGCGAAACCGCGCCAGTGCCGCACGGTGGCTGGGCGAGACGCGCGCGGCAAGCGGTGGTGGCCGCAGCCCCTTGCGCTGCGCGCCCGTGAGCAAGTCGATCGCCGCGAGACCGTTCCCCGCAACACCGTCATCGACGGCTTCGACGATCAGGGTCTGCGCTTCGGCGGCGATCCGGTCGACCGCGGCGTCGCGCCATTCGAAGCCGGGCGGCAGGACATGGATCGTGCCGAACAGATACAGCGTCGTGTCGTGATCGGCGATCCGCCAGATGGCGGGGTGCGGGCGGTAATTCTGCGAGAGCTGCGCCAGCTTCAGCCGGTCGATCAGCGCTGCCTGTTGCGCCGCCGACGGCAAATCCTCGGCATCGTCGTCATAAACGAAATCGTCGGGCGTGACGCGCTCGTCGGCCGGCAGTTTCGGATAGACGATTCGCGGCGGCGCATGACGCGACGTGACGATCGGCGTGTCGGGGATCGCCGGATAGGGGATATGCCGGGCAGCGGCGGATTGCGCGCCGATGACCAGCAACAGGGCGGCCATCCCGGCCGCACCGCGCCGTCCCCCCACGCCGTAGCCCGGCTTACGCGCGACCAGCCCCCGGTTCATCATGGTTAACAAGCCCAAAGCCGACCCGCCGTCAATCGCCGCACCGGCGCTTCGGGCGCGCCACATGCCATGGCCTCTCCCCTCACTTCACTCGGTTCGATTCACATCACTCGCCGGCGGCATCATGCTCGCTCTCCGGCGCGCATCCTGTGTGCGGCGAAGAAAGAACAGTCGACCGACCATTTGACTCAACCAGACCCGGAACCGAGCCGATCATGACTCTCACGCCCGCTTTTTCCCGTCACTCCCGCAGCACGCGCGAAAAACTCCCGTGCGGATCCATCAAAACTCCCGCAGCTTTTCCCGCAGCCTCCCGCAGAACCCTCAAAAAGCATTTTCCCCCGGAAACTCCCGCAACAACTCCCGCAGCTGCGGGAAAATGACGGCGCTGGCGGCACTGTTCCAAAGCGCTTCGGGGCGGGGATGATCACGCCGATTCAATCGCACCGGTCGATCCGTGCCAGTTGACCCTAAAGAGGCCATGCGCCAAAGCGGCGGCGCTTTTTATCCCGCACTTGCGAAGGGTTTCCGCCGCGTGACCGCTGGTCCCGACACCAAGCCGCTGAGCTTTCAGCGCATGATCCTGACGCTCCATGACTATTGGAGCGATCATGGCTGCCTGATCCTGCAGCCTTACGACATGGAAATGGGCGCCGGCACTTTCCATACCGCGACCACCTTGCGCGCGCTTGGCCCCGATACGTGGAACGCCGCGTTCGTGCAGCCATGCCGCCGCCCGACCGATGGTCGCTATGGTGAGAATCCCAACCGGCTGCAGCATTATTACCAGTATCAGGTGATTCTGAAGCCAAGCCCGCCCAACCTGCAGGAACTCTATCTCGGCAGCCTGGCCGCGATCGGCATCGATTTCACCCATCACGACATCCGCTTTGTCGAGGATGACTGGGAATCGCCCACGCTCGGCGCCTGGGGTCTGGGCTGGGAAGTGTGGTGCGACGGGATGGAAGTGACTCAGTTCACCTATTTCCAGCAAATGGGCGGGTTCGACTGCAAGCCGGTCGCGGGCGAGCTGACTTATGGGCTCGAACGCCTCGCCATGTATTTGCAGAACAAGGATTCGATCTACGACCTCGCGTACAATGACGTGCCCGAGGGACGCAACGTGCCGGCGGTGAGCTATGGCGACGTCTTCCTCGAAAATGAGCGTGAGATGTCGAAATGGAATTTCGAGATCGCCGACACCGACACGCTGTTCGACCTGTTCCGCAAGGCGGCGGCGGAATGCGAGAATTGCCTCGCCAATGAACTGCCGATCCCCGCATACGAGCAGGCGATCAAGGCGAGCCATGTCTTCAACCTGTTGCAGGCGCGCGGCGTGATCTCGGTCGCGGAACGCCAGGCCTATATGGGCCGGGTGCGCGATCTGGCGAAGGGCAGCTGCCAGGCATGGATGGACAAGAACGGGTGGGCGGCGTGACGGCTCTCTTAAATCCTCCCCGGAACGGGGAGGGGGACCAGCGTAGCTGGTGGAGGGGGCGTGCCTCGGACGTTACGCTTGTGGAGGTCCCCCTCCACCACGCGCTGAAGAAGCGCGCGGTCCCCCTCCCCGTTCCGGGGAGGAGCACAATATGACCGATTTCCTGCTCGAACTCCGTTCGGAAGAGATTCCGGCGCGCATGCAGGACAAGGCGCGTGACGATCTCGCGCGGCTGTTTGCCGCTGAGCTCGACAAGGCGGGCCTGAAGGCCGGCGCGCTCGAAACGCTCGCCACGCCGCGCCGCCTGACCTTGATCGCCCGCGACCTGCCGCTTCAGACCGAAGCGGTGTCGGAGGAGACCAAGGGCCCGAAGACCTCCGCACCGCCCCAGGCGCTGGAAGGCTTTCTGCGCAAGACCGGCCTGACGCAGGATCAGCTGATCGACCGTGACGGCATCTATTTCGCCGTGGTCGAAAAGCCTGGCCGCGCGACCGCTGATGTGCTGGCGGAGGCGATCCCGGCGATCATCCGTGCTTTCCCCTGGCCCAAATCGATGCGCTGGGGCGATGCCTCGGCCTCGACCGAAAGCCTCAAATGGGTCCGCCCGCTCCAGGGCATCATCGCCTTGCTCGGCGAGACGATCGTGCCGTGCCAGATCGCCGGGATCGCCTCGGGCGCGACCACCGTCGGCCACCGCTTTCATGCTCCGGCTGCGATCACCATCACCAGCGCGGCGACCTATGCCGAGCAATTGCGCGATGCGCATGTCATTGTCGACCAGGCCGAACGCCGCCAGATCATTGCGCTCGGCGCGACCATGGCCGCGCGCAAGGCCGGGCTGGAACTGGTGCAGGACGAAGGCCTGCTGACCGAGAATGCCGGGCTGACCGAATGGCCGGTGCCGTTGCTCGGCCGCTTCGACGAAGCGTTTCTGGCGGTGCCGCCCGAAGTGATCCAGCTCACCGCGCGGGTGAACCAGAAATATTTCGTGTGCCGCGATGCGGGCGGCAAGCTCGCCAATGCGTTCGTGTGCACCGCCAACATCGACGCGGTCGATGGCGGCGCGAAGATCATCGACGGCAACCGCAAGGTGCTGGCGGCGCGGCTGTCGGACGCGAAATTCTTCTACGAGACCGATCTGAAAGTGCCGCTCGAGGCGCAGGCGAAGAAGCTCGACCGCATCATATTCCATGAGAAACTCGGCACGGTGGCGGACAAGGTCGACCGCGTCGCGAAGCTGGCAAGGTGGCTGGTCGAGGAAGGCATTGTCGGCGCCGATCCGACCACCCGTCATCCCCGCGAAAGCGGGGATCCCGCTTCTTCTACTTCTTCTGCTTCGCCGTCGGAAACCGCACAAGGCAGCGGGATCCCCGCTTTCGCGGGGATGACGGCGGAGGAACGGGCGCAGCTTGCCGATATGGCCGAACGCGCCGCACGCCTGTGCAAGGCCGATCTCGTCACCGGCATGGTCGGCGAATTCCCCGAGCTACAGGGCCTGATGGGCGGCTATTACGCCGCCGCGCAGGGCGAACCCGCCGAAGTCGCCGAGGCGATCCGCGATCATTACAAGCCAGTCGGGCAGGGCGATGATGTGCCGACTGCGCCGGTAACGGTGGCGGTGTCGTTGGCGGATAAGCTGGATACTCTCATTGCCTTTTTTGGCGCCGACGAATTGCCATCGGGGTCGCGAGATCCGTTTGCTCTACGACGCGCAGCTTTGGCGGTTATCCGACTCCTCGTTGATGGACAACACCGTCTGCCGATCCGGTTGCTCTACCGTAAGGTTTTGAAGACTCTGGTTCCTCAGCGCATGAGGGCTTTCAGCAAACCGCAAACGCAAAATGACATTGAAGCGTTTAATCGGGCAGGGGTTGATCTCGACGGTGAAGCGCTAGAACGATATTTAGATAACTTGGTCGATCAGCCTCACATCGCGGCGATGATAGAAGAAATTGCCAAAGGCCAACAACTACTCCTCGACTTCTTCGCCGACCGCCTCAAGGTCCAGCAACGTGAAGCCGGCGTCCGTCACGACCTGATCGACGCGGTGTTCGCGCTTGGCGGCGAGGACGATCTCGTCCGCCTGCTCGCCCGCGTTCACGCCCTGCAATCCTTCGTCACCACCGAGGACGGCGCCAACCTGCTCGCCGGGTACAAGCGCGCCGCGAACATCCTCAAGAAGGAAGGCTTTACCGCCGCCGAGGATAAGCTTGTGGCGTATGACCGCGATCCCGCCGAAGGGGCGCTGGTCGCCGCGCTCGATTCCGCTGAGCCGCGCGCACGTGACGCCGTGGCGGCGGAGGATTTCGAGGGGGCGATGGCGGCATTGGCGAGCCTGAGAGGGCCGATCGACCAGTTCTTCGAAGACGTGACGGTCAATGATCCCGATCCGGACAAGCGCGCCGCGCGGCTCGCGCTGCTTTTGCGGGTGCGCGACGCGGTCCATTCGGTCGCTGATTTTTCGAAGATCGAGGGCTGACACTTTTCACGGCAGCCGGCACAAATCTAATGGGGACGAGTGAATGACGCAGTACGTCTACCGCTTCGGCGGCGGGGTTTCCGATGGGGGCAAGGGCGACAAGAATCTGCTCGGCGGCAAGGGCGCGAACCTCGCCGAAATGGCCTCGATTGGCCTGCCGGTGCCGCCCGGCTTCACCATCTCGACTGAATTCTGCGAAGTCTATTATGACGAAGGCCGCGCCTTTCCGCCGGCGCTGCGCGACGAAGTCGCCACCGGCATCGCGCATATCGAGGGCGTGACGACCAAGAAGTTCGGCGATGCGTCGGATCCGCTGCTCGTCTCGGTCCGCTCCGGCGCGCGTGCGTCGATGCCGGGCATGATGGACACGGTGCTCAACCTCGGCCTCAACGACGAAACGGTGAAGGGCCTTGCCGCCACCTCGGGCGACGCGCGCTTCGCCTGGGACAGCTATCGCCGCTTCATCCAGATGTATGCCGATGTGGTGCTCGAACTCGATCATGGCAGCTTCGAGGAAGCGCTCGAGATCGCCAAGGAGGACAAGGGCTATTATCTCGACACCGAACTGACCGCCGAGGACCTGCAGGCGCTGGTCGCCGAATATAAGGCGCTGGTCGAGGCGCAGTGGAACAAGCCCTTCCCGCAGGACGTGCATGACCAGCTCTGGGGCGCGGTCGGCGCAGTGTTCGGATCGTGGCAGTCGGAACGCGCCAAGGTCTATCGCCGCCTCAACGACATTCCCGCCGCCTGGGGCACCGCCGTGAACGTGCAGGCGATGGTGTTCGGCAATATGGGCGATACCTCCGCGACGGGCGTGGCGTTCACGCGTGACCCGGCCAAGGGCGACCGCGCTTATTATGGCGAATTCCTGATCAACGCGCAGGGTGAGGATGTCGTCGCCGGCATCCGCACGCCGCAATATCTGACCAAAGCCGCGCGCGAGACCGCCAATGCCAAGCCGGCCTCGATGGAAGAGGCGATGCCCGCGGTGTTCGGCGAGCTGGCCAAAGTGTTCGACCTGCTGGAGACGCATTACCGCGACATGCAGGACATCGAATTCACCGTGCAGCAGGGCAAATTGTGGATGCTGCAGACCCGTTCGGGCAAGCGCACCGCCAAGGCTGCGCTGAAGATCGCGGTCGATATGGCCGAGGAAGGGCTGATCACGCGCGAGGAAGCGGTGGCGCGGGTCGATCCGCAGGCGCTCGATCAATTGCTTCACCCGACGCTCGACCCGAGCGCGGTGCGCGATGTGCTGACCAAGGGGCTGCCGGCATCGCCGGGGGCCGCCAGCGGCGCGGCGGTGTTCGACAGCGACACCGCGGAGCGGCGTGCGGCGGCAGGCGACAGCGTGATCCTGATCCGCGTCGAGACGTCGCCGGAAGACATTCACGGCATGCACGCCGCCAAGGGCATCCTGACCGCACGCGGCGGCATGACCAGCCATGCGGCGGTGGTCGCGCGCGGCATGGGGCGTCCCTGCGTCTCGGGCGCGGGCACCATCTCGATCGACGCCAAGGCGGGCGTGATGCGCGTCGGCACCGGCAGTGCCGGGCGCGAAATACGCGAGGGCGACACGATCACCATCGACGGCACCACTGGCGAAGTGATGGCCGGCGCGGTGCCGACCGTGCAGCCCGAACTGTCGGGCGATTTCGGCACGCTGATGGTGTGGGCCGATGGTGTTCGCCGCCTGAAGGTCCGTGCCAATGCCGAAACGCCACTCGACGCCCGGGTCGCACGCGAATTCGGCGCCGAGGGCATTGGCCTGTGCCGTACCGAACATATGTTTTTCGACGCGGCGCGGATCACCGCGGTGCGCCAGATGATCCTTGCCGAGGATGAGAAGGGCCGCCGCGCCGCGCTGGACAAGCTCCTGCCCGAACAGCGCGCCGACTTCATCCAGCTGTTCGAGGTGATGGCGGGCCTGCCCGTCACCATCCGTTTGCTCGATCCGCCGCTGCACGAATTCCTGCCGCATGAGGAAAGCGAATTCGCCGAGGTCGCGGCGGCCGCCGGGGTCGATGTCGAGATCCTCAAGCGTCGCGCGGCTGAACTGCATGAATTCAACCCGATGCTTGGCCATCGCGGCTGCCGGCTCGGCGTGACCTATCCCGAAATCTACGAGATGCAGGCACGCGCCATTTTCGAGGCGGCGGTCGAAGTCGCGGAGAAATCGGGCGACGCGCCGATCCCCGAAGTGATGATCCCGCTGGTCGCGACGCGGCGTGAGCTGGAGCTGATGAAGATCGTCGTCGACAAGGCCGCGCAGGCGGTGTTCGCCGACAAGGGCCGCACGATCGAGTATCTCGTCGGCACGATGATCGAACTGCCCCGCGCCGCGCTGATGGCGGGCGAGATTGCCGAGATCGGGGAATTCTTTTCCTTTGGTACCAATGACTTGACCCAGACGACGCTCGGGGTGAGCCGCGACGACGCGGCGCGCTTCCTGACCACTTATGTCGAGCGCGGCATCTACGCCAAGGACCCGTTCGTCAGCCTCGATATCGAGGGCGTCGGGCAGCTGATCGAGATCGCGGCGGAACGGGGCAGGGCGGCGCGCCCGGGCATCAAGCTCGGCATTTGCGGCGAGCATGGCGGCGACCCGGCATCGATCGCGTTCTGCGAAAGCATCGGGCTCGATTATGTCAGCGCCTCGCCCTACCGCGTGCCGATCGCCCGGCTGGCGGCGGCGCAGGCGGCGCTCAAATAGGCTGGCCTGCCCGCCGCTTTTCGCGCAGTCTCCTGCTCAGGGCAGGGGGAGACAGCGCGATGTGGCCATGGGCAAGATATGCGATCACCGGCGTGGCCGGCATCCTGATCGGTGCCGGCGGTGCGGTATGGAGCGTGCGTGCCGGCGCGCTGGGCAGCGCCACATCGATCGGGCCCTGGACCACCGGCAAGGATTACGGCACCGCCGCGGCCAGCGCGAAGACCCGCGCGGTGGTGGCGTTGCGCGGGCTGCTCGCACTGCCGGCGACCGAGACGCGCTACTACAACGCCGCGACCGATGATGCCGGCCGCCCGCTCGATGGCAAATGTCGCTACCTCGTGATGGGCGGCGCCTTGCCGGTCAAATGGTGGAGCCTGACGCTTTACGATCCGCAAGGCTATCTCGTCGCCAACCCGGCCAATATCTGGTCGATCGGCAGCGCTGCGCTGCCGGCGGCGGAGCAGGGGCAGTGGCTGGTGACGATCGCGCCCGACAAGCAGGTGGGATACTGGCTGCCGACCGGCAGGCCCGGTCGGTTCGAACTCACCCTGCGCGCCTATCTGCCCGCCGATCGCGGCGCGGGCGATTTCACCCGCGACCAATTGCCCAGCATCGTGCGGGAGGGCTGCGCATGATCCGCCGCTGGTCTCTCCCGCTGCTCGTCGGGCTCGTGCTTGGTCTGGTCGCCTGGCAAGCGACTCTGGTCGCCACGCCACGGGTGCTGATGTGGCTCGCGGTCAAGCGCGTCGCGTCGATCGGCGGCGTCAACCAGATGACGCACACGCCGCTCGCCACCGCCGCGTCGCGGGCGATCGTCCGGCCAAGCCCCGATCTGGCCTATTCCTCCTGCCCCTATGACGTGTCGCGCGGCCCGGTGCTGGTCGAGGCGATACCGGTCGCGGCGCCATACTGGTCGTTGTCGATCTTCGATGCGAACACCAATGCCGTGTTCGTGCGCAACGATGCGGCGGGCGCGCGCAAGCCGCTGCGCATCGCCATCGCTCGTGCCGGCCAGACGATTCCGGCCGGGGCCGAGGTGGTGCGCGTCGAGGGCGACCGCGGCGTGGCGCTGATCCGCATCCTGATTGAGAACCGCGCCGGTTTCGCCGCGATCGATGCGGCACGACGCTCGGCGCGCTGCTCGGCGGTGGCCGGCTGACGCGTCAGGCCGCGCCGAAGCGGGCGCCATGCTCCTCGGTCTTGCCGGCGCGCAGCAGGGCCGCCTGATCGCGCCATTGTTCGCTGGTGATCAGGCCGGCGGGGATGCCGAGCCGCTGCTCCAGCGCCATTTCATCCTCGGCCGACATTTGTTCGATATCGGCAAAGCGGGTGACGCCGAGCCCGGCAAGCTTTTCCCGGAGCGGCTCGTCCACGCCGCGCAGGCGCGAAAGGTCATCCGGGTTACCTTCCGCTGGCAGATCCGGTTCGACCACCGGTTCGGCCCCTGGCTCGGCTGATGCGAGGGCGGGTGAGGGCGGATCCGGCACGGCGACGGGGGGCGCCACCTCCGGCTGACCCCGGAGCGAGGCATTGTCGCGTTCGAGCTCGGCAATGCGGGCGCTGCCTTCGCTGATCTTCGCTTCGGCCTTGCGGCGATAGGCGCTGTACGCCTCGCTCTCGGCGTAAAGGCGCTTGCGCCATTTCTTGCCGCCCGGATGCAGCCCGAGCCCAAGGCAGAGGCCACCGAAGAAGAGCAGCACCAGGACGACGACCTGGCCAAAGCTAGTGAACAGCATACGAGCATTCCCGACGAGTTCCGGCGCGATGCGTGTTGCGCCGGTAACGATCCTGACGAGTCAGGCGGTCGGGATCAAGCGTGTGCGGAGCCTAGATCCCGCTCTTGAACGCGTCGGAGATGGAGCATGCCGCCGGGCCGAGAATGACGACGAACAGCGTCGGCAGGATGAACAGGATCAGCGGCACGGTCATGATCGCGGGCAGGCGCGCGGCCTTTTCCTCGGCGCGCATCATGCGCTCATTGCGGAATTCGGCCGACAGCACGCGCAGCGCGGACGCCAGCGGCGTGCCGTATTTCTCGGTCTGCACCATGGTCGTCACCACGCCTTTGACGGCGTCCAGCTTGACTCGCATGGCGAGGTTCTCGAACGCCTGGCGGCGTTCGGCGAGAAAGCCGAGCTCGATCGCGGTCAGGGTGAATTCGTCGCCCAGCTCGGGATAGGCGCGGCCCAGTTCGCGCGACACGCGATGGAATGCGGCATCGACGGTCAGTCCCGCTTCGGCACAGATCACCAGCAGATCGAGCGCATCGGGCAAACCCTTGCGGATCGCATCGGAACGCTTGGTGATCTTGTTCTTGAGGAAGATGTCGGGCGCCTTGTAGCTCAGGATGAACGTGCCCGCGACGATGCCATAGCGTTTGATCGCGCTGTAGTCGGCGAACATGTCGGTGCCGTAGACGAGATAGAGCATCAGCCCGCCAAAGATGATCGGCAGGACCAGGCGGCCGAAAATGACCGCGACGGCATATTCCTTCGACCGGATGCCGGCCTGCATCAGCTTGATCTGCGCGGCCTTGACCTGGCTGTCCTGCAGCACCTGGAGCGACGACAGGATCGACCGGATCCGGTCGGTGGTGTGGTTCTTGGTGACCAGCTTGGCGCGGCGCTTGGTCGAGGCGGTGATGCCTGCCTTCAATTGCTCGCGGCGTTCGTTCAGCGCCTTGACGCGCTTGACCATCGGGTCGCGCACCGTCGTCGCCGCATAGATGGCGAGCATGACGGCGAACGCGGCGACGCCGGCGAGCAGCGTCGCCGCCATCATCACATCGACCCCGAGGATCGTTGGTCCAGCCGTGTCGCCCATGATGCCCGTATTCTTCCTTAAATCTCGAAGTTGATCATCTTGGCCATGATGAAGGCGCCGATCGCCATCCACAGCATCCCGCCGCCGCCGGCGACCATCAGTCGCTCGTCCTTGAAGAAGGTCTGCATATAGTTGCCGTTGATCATCCAGATCATGCCGAACACGATGAACGGCAGCGATCCGATGATGTAGGCGGATGCCTTGGATTCGGACGACATCGCCTTGATCTTGAGCTTCATCTGGCCGCGCATGCGCAGCACCGTGGCGAGATTGGCGAGTGTTTCCGCCAGATTGCCGCCGGTCTCGCGCTGAATCGCGATCGAGATGACGAAGAACTGGAATTCGGGCGTTCCGAGCCGGTCGGCGGTATCCTGCAACGCGACGTCGAGCGTGCGGCCGATCTTCATCTTGTCGGTGACCATGCGGAATTCGACGCCGACCGGGCCATGGACCTCGTTGCCGACCACCGCGATCGTCTCGGTGATCGGCAGGCCCGAACGCAGGCCGCGCACGAGCAGCTCGATCGCGTCGGGCAGCTTGGCGGTGAATTGCGCGATGCGGCGCTTGATGAAGAAACCGACGACCATATGAGGGATGCCCGCGCCGAGCACCACGCCAAGCAGCAGCGACAAGGCCAGGGGCAGGCCCTGGAGCCAGAGCAGGGCGCTGACCACGACCAGGATGCCGACCGTCGCCATGCCATATTGGCCGAGCGTCCAGGGCTTGCCGGTCATTGCCAGACGCTTCTTCAGCACGGCGGGGCGCGGCAGGAAGCGCATCGCCACGCCGTCCATCCGCGTGTCGCGATTGGCGGTGATACGGCGCATCTGCGCTTCGACCGCGACATTGGTCGAGTCGCTGTGACGGGCGCGCACCGTCGACAGGCGGCGCGCCTGGGCACGCTCCGCCGAAGGCCCGGAAAAGGCGAAGGCGATGAGCAACAGGACGACCACGGCGCCCCCGCCCAGCATGATGATTGGCGTCAATTCCATGACGGTATCAAGCGCTCCGCTTGGTTACGATCCGGTCAATCGACCGGCCCGCAACGGTTTATTTTTTTCGTTTCGGCATCATCGATTTGAAATCGCCGAACTTGCCCATCAGTGACGTGCCCTTGGCGACCGCTTTCTTGGCCGGGGCATTTTCCGCCGCCGCATCGCCTGCGCCCATCAGCTTCATGGCGAGATCGACGATCGGTGCGACGGTTTTCGACCCCTTGCCGGCTTCCGCCAATGGCTTGCCGAGCTTGGCCGATTGCGCCGCGATCTTCTGGTCGAAGGCGACCAGGAAATCGATGCGGCGTTCGATCGAGCCTTCGAAATCCTTGCGGCTGATCTCGAGCTGCGCGTTGGCATGGACACGGTTGGCGACGACGAAGACCTGAGTCTGTGGCGCGTTCGATTTCAACCAGGACAGGATGCGGATCGAATCGCGCGCGGCGGCAAGCGTCAGCTCGGTTACCACGACGGCGATCTGCACATCGGTGATCAGGTGCGGATGGAGCACCAGCATGTTGCGCGGCAGATCGACCACGGTGCACTCGAACGCCGAGCGCATTTCCTCCTGCAACTGGTAGAAGGCGGCGCCGTCGGTCAGCACCGGCGAGTTGATCGGCGCTTCCGCCGACAGCACGGACAGCGTGTCGCTCGACTTGACCATGGCGCGTTCGATGAACAGGCCGTCGATGCGGCTGGGATTCTCGATCGCGTCGGTCAGGCCGCGGCCCGGCTCCAGGTCGAGCGTCAGCGCGCCGGTGCCGAAATGCACGTCGAGGTCGAGCAGCGCCGTGTTGCGCTTGCCCTTCTCGCTCAGCACCCAGGCGACCGACGTGGCGATGGTCGAAGCGCCGACCCCGCCACGCGCACCGATCACCGCGGTCGAGCAATGCGGCCGTTCGGCCGAGGCATCGGCCACCTTGGGCGCATTGAGCATGGTCTGCGCATGGGTGAAGGCCTCGCGCAGCATATCGGGGCTGAGTGGCTTCAGCAGGTAATCCTGGATCCCGCTGACCACCAGGTCGCGGTACAGGCGCACGTCATTGACCTGGCCGGCGGCGATCACGACCGTGCCGGGCTCGCACACTTCGGCGAGCGCGTTGATGTCGTTGAGCGGGTCGCCCGATTCGGACAGATCGACGAACAGGATCTGCGGGCTCGCGGAGACCGAGAGCGACTGGACCGCATTGCGCAGCCCGCCCTTGTTCACCTTTTCGGGCGCCCAGCCCATTTCGACGACGACCGGACGGATCGATTCAGCCGTGGTCTCGTCGCAGACATAGGCGACGAAGGGTTCGCGGTGCCCGACGCGACCGGGGTTGAAGGGTGCGTTCATGACTTAATTGCTCCCGCCGCTTTTACCCTGGCTGGTACCGACGCTGATCGGTGCCTTGCGATAGGCGTCGATCGCCTTGGTCGACGACGCCGGATCGGTGACGTCCGCGCCCGGCTGTCCGCGGACCAGATCGACCGGGTTGGCGACCATCGCGGCGATGTTCGAATTGATCGAGCAGCCCTGGTTGGACGATGTGTTGCTTTCGAATTCGGGCTGGCTGACGCGGCTGAAGTCGGGGCATCCGGGAACCTTGGCGCGCATCCGGCTGACCACCACGCGGACCATGCCCGGCTGTACCGGCGCGCCGGTGATCGGAGCATCGTCGGACAGCAACAGACCATAGCGGGAGATTTGCGACTGCACGTCGTCGCGAACGCCATTGCCCGAAGGATTGGGGTCGTCGATCGCGACACGGTCGCCATAGCCGAGATGCAGCGATCGCATCCATCCGCCGAGGCGCTGTGCCTCGCCGTCGGCCAGGCCGTTGCCGTTGGTGCTTGCGTCGAACACGAGATCGGTACGGCTGACGACCGGCTGATGGACCGATTCGAGACCACGGTTCTTCGTGCCGGTGCTGCACGCCCCCACCAGCAGGGCCGGAGCGAGGGTCGATGCGATCAGGATACTGCGCTTGAACATGGTTCTATCCCTTTGGGGCTCATCTCTTCTTGGCCGGTCATTTTTGGCCCGTCGCTGTTTGAACATGGTCAGTTGAGGCTGAAGCCGGGCGCGACGGCCGCGCCCTTCTTGGCCTTTGCGGGTGGCGGGGCCTTTTCTTCGCGGCGGTCCTCGGCGCGGGGTGCGGGGAGGACGGGCGCCGCGGCGCCAAAGGATGGAGTCGCCCCTTCATCCGGGGCCATGCGCGGCTTGGGTCGGTCACCGCCGGTGATGCCGCCGCTGAGCTCGCCCATGAAGACCCGCCCGAGATCGGTCGGCGCCTTATAGCCGTCGGTCGGCAGGACGATGGAATTCGCATCGACCGGCTTGACCAGATACGGGGTGATCACGATCACCAATTCGGTCTCGTTGCGCTTGAAGCCGTTCGACCGGAACAGCGCGCCAAGCACTGGCACATCGCCCAGGCCCGGGGTCTTGTCGATCGAGTTGTCATGGCTGTTCTGCAGCAGCCCGGCGATCATGAAGCTCTGGCCGGAACCGAGTTCGACCGTTGTTTCCGCGCGCCGCGTGCTGATCGCCGGGATGGTCGTCCCGTTCAGCTGCACCGCGCCCGCCGAGGTGAGCTGCGACACTTCGGGACGCACCCGGAGCGAGATGCGCCCGTCCGCGAGCACGATCGGCGTGTAGGACAGGCTGATGCCATATTGCTTATATTCGACCGACACCGCGCCCAGCCCCTGGCTGATCGGGATCGGGATCTCGCCACCGGCCAGGAACGTGCCGGTCTCGCCCGACAGGGCGGTCAAATTCGGATTGGCCAGCGTCGAAACCTGTCCGAGCGTTTCACCCAGATCGAGCGATGCGAGCAAATCGACGCCAAGCAGACGCCCGGCCGCCCCGATCGTGGAACCCATGCCAAGCGCGGGTGGGAATTTCACGATCGTCTGGCCCGGAAGAGCGCCATTGGCGTCGACCGTGCCGCTGCCGATAACGCCCGGCGCGGTCGCGATCGATCCCTGACGACCCTGGGCGAGCCCGAACAGGAAGCCACCCTTGTCACGCGTAGTCAGATTGACGCCGATATTCTTGACGAAACTGCGGCTGACCTCGGCGAACTTGACCTGCAGATTGACCTGCAGCGGCGTCGCGTTGCGCAGGCGGCTGATCACCTTGGTGTTGTCGCCGACAAAGGCCTGAACCAGCCGCTCCGCTTCGGCGCCGTCCGCTGGCGTGGCGACGGTGCCGGTCAGCAGGATCAGGCCGTTCATCGGGGTCGCCACGATATGCGCTTCGGGCATGGCGAGGTTCAGCATCTGCTGGATCGAATCGAAATTGTTGCCGACCCGGACCGTGGCGGAATAGACCACCGCGCCCGCCTTGTTGGTGGCGGAGATGGTGGTCTCGCCCGCCGTCTTGCCGAACACGTAGATTTGCGTGGCCGAGCGGACCTGTACGTCAGCAATCGAATCGCTGGCGACGAACACGTCGCTCATTGGCCGGGCGAGCGTGATCAGCCGGCCTCGACCGGTGTTGACCTGCAGCACGGGTGCGGCGGCGGCGGCGGCGGCGGTCTGGGCCGGGGCGGGCGCGGAAGCGCCGCCAACGGTTGCCGCGACAAGAGCGGCGGCCAGCGGCCAGCCGATCGGCGTGAGCGCGATACGCATGTTACTTCTTCCCCCCGACCGGAACTTCGGTCACGTTGTTACCGCGTGCGACGCGCACGACCGGGCCGTGCACGGCGGCGACCGGAAAACTCCCCGCCGGCACCGCGCCCCCCGGCGCTCCCGGCATCATGCTGGTTTCTGCGGCCTTGCCGGGCACGGTGCGGCGCTGGAAGCGCGACACATCGGCACCGACGGCGAATGTGTTGTTGCCGGTGGCGGGCTGGCTCGCAAGCTTCAGCATCATCGCCTTCTCGGCCTTGGGATCGTCGGTTTCCGGGACCTTGATGTCCCCGCTGGCGATCGCCTGTTCGAGTTCGGAATTATTGTCGGCGATCGAACGCAGCGACAGCGACAGCGCGCCCAGCGTCTGTGCGACGGCGATCTGTTCGGCGATCTTGGGCGTCGCCTCGATCGTCACGTTGGAAAAGGTGCGGACCACGGTCTTGCCGTCTTCGCCGGTGGTGTTGTCGGTGCGCTGGTCCGTCGCGAGGACGCGCAGGTTGCGCATGATCGTCTCGGACGCCTTGAGCGGCGGGCCATCGCCACCACCGGGAACTGTCTGGGTCAGGATCAGGTCGATGCGGTCGCCCGGGAACACGAAGCCGGCAACGCCGGTCTGGACCGAAATCGGAATGGTCACGGCGCGCATGCCGGCGCCGAGGGCCGCCGCCAGGAAGCCGCGGTCGCCGGGCTTGACCAGCGCGCCTTGCGTCACCGGCTGCCCCGCCGTGATCGCATTGCGCACGACCGTGCCCTGCAACGCCTTCAGGTCGGTGTCGGCCTTGATGTAATAGGCGTTCTCGACCAGCTCCTTGGGCCAGGGCTGAAACTTCAGCGCCGTCGCGTCGAGGATGGTGCCGACCGGTAATGCGCGCGTCGCCACCAGCACTTCCGGTCCATCGACCGGCGCGGCCACCGTCGCTGCACCGGCGACAGGCGCAGGGCTGCCCGTGATCAGGCTGCGCGCCATGAACGCGGTGATGGCGGCGACGATCAATGCACCCACCAGCAGGACGATCTTACGGGTATCCATAACGCTTCGGACCTTTTCGAGCGCGGATCACGGTCGATCCGGCGTTAATCATTCACAGAAACTGGTTAAAAATCGGTTCGCGAACTGTAATGAGGGCGGCGATCGCGATCGCGACGCCGTAAGGGATCTCCGGCGACCCCGGCTTTTTGCGGACGCGCTGCTCGATCAGCAGCAGTAAAGTCAGCGCGCCGCCGACCAGCGACATGATGATCAGCATCGATGCGAGCGGAACGAGCGGGAACCACAAGGCGAGCGCGCCGATCATCTTGACGTCGCCGCCGCCCATCTGACCGAAATGGAACGCGATGTAGAACAGCGTGAACACGATCAGAGCCAGGCCGATCTGAGTCGCCATGTCGGGCCAGATCGCGAGGCCGTTCACCCACCACCAGAGCGGGGCGAGCAGCGCGATCGTGATGTTCTTCCAATCGGCGATTTCACGGTGGCGCAAATCCTCGATCCCGGCGGAAACAAGGAGCAGCGCCAGTGCGCCGAGCAGCGAAGCAATCGGAATTCCCCAACCCATAAGGGAATTCCCTAGACGGCATGGCTTTCCAAAAAGTAACGATTGCCAATGGATTCACCTCAATCGTATCGCCGCGCGATTCCGCCGGGTGCCGGCATCACCCATTGGCAGGGCCCCGATGGCTGGGAATTCCGCCGTTTCGACTGGCCCGCAGCGGGCGCAACCAAGCGCGGCAGCATATTATTCGAGGGCGGACGCGGCGATATTTTCGAAAAATATCTTGAGGTTTTCGCGCATTGGCATGCCCAGGGCTGGTCGATCACGTCGCTCGACTGGCGCGGACAGGGCGGATCGGGGCGGGTGTCGCCCGATTCTCATGTCGGCCATATCGAGGATTTCGGCACCTATATCGCCGACTTCGCCGCCTTTTGGGCCGAATGGCAGCAAGCGGCTGTCGGCCCGAAGATATTGATGGGCCATTCGATGGGCGGGCATTTGATCCTGCGCGCGATGATCGAGGGTGTTGCGAAACCTGATGCGGCGGTCCTGGTTGCGCCGATGCTTGGCCTGCACAGCCCGCTTGGCGCGCGGCTGGGTGAGCGGATGGCGAAATTCCTCGGTGGCGTCGGCAATTCGGCGCGACCGGCGTGGAAGGGCAATGAGCGCCCAGCAACGACCGTGACGCGCCAGGCGCTGCTGACTCATGACCGCGCGCGGTACGATGACGAAATCTTCTGGCAGCGGACCAAGCCCGAATTGCTGCTCGGCCCACCAAGCTGGCGCTGGGTGATGCAGGCATTCGAATCGACCCGGCGCCAGCGCGACGACCCGCGATTGAAGACCATGACCGTGCCGACATTGCTCATCGTCGCGGAGGCCGACAAGCTGGTGAACCCGAAGGCGGCGTTGCAGGTTGCGGGCAAGCTGCCCGATGTGCGCGTGGTACGTTTCGGCCGGGAATCGTCGCATGAGGTGCTGCGCGAGGGCGATGCGGTGCGCAATCGCGCGATCGGTGAGATCGACCTCTTCCTCGCGGCGCGCGCCCGGGCCTGAAACGAACCGCGCATGGACCGCTACGACATCGCCATTGTCGGCGCAGGGATTGCCGGTGCGAGTCTGGCCGCCGCCGTGGCGCCGCACGCGTCGGTCGTCCTGATCGAGGCCGAGGATACGCCCGGCTATCATTCGACCGGGCGATCCGCTGCCTTCTGGTCCGAAACCTATGGCGGTCCCGGCATCCAGCCGCTGACCACCGCATCCGGCCCCGCGCTTCGTGATGGCGGCTTTCTCGATCCGCTCGGATCGCTCCATATCGGCCGTGCCGAGGATGAAACGGCGATCCAGGCCTTGCTGGCCCGGTTCGCGGGAACCAGCGTCCCGCTCGTCGCGGTCGATCCCGCCGGATTGATCCCGGGCCTGCGTCCCGACTGGACATTGGGTGTGCTGGAGGCGAGCACCAACTATATCGATGTCGGTGCGCTCCATGGCGATTTTCTCGCTCGCGCACGGCGGGCGGGGGCCATGCTGAGGCTGTCGGCGCCGTTGCGCAGCGCCGTACGGCTGGCCGATGGCTGGCAGGTCGAGGCAGGCGCGCAGCCGCTCAACGCGACCGTCCTGGTCAATGCCGCCGGCGCCTGGGTGGACCAGGTGGCGGCGATCGCCGGTGTCGCGCCGATCGGTATCAAGGCCTATCGCCGCACCATCGCGCAATTGCGGATCGATGCCGTCACGCCGGCGGACATGCCGATGGTCGCCGATATTGCCGGGCGCTTCTACTTCAAGCCGGAAGGGGCCGGGAGACTCTGGCTCAGCCCGCATGACGAAACCCTGGTCGACCCGGGCGATGTCGCGCCCGAGGAACTCGATGTGGCGATCGCGATCGACCGATTCGAACAGGTGGTCGATTGGCGTATCGCGGCGGTCGAGCATAAATGGGCCGGGCTGCGCAGCTTCGCGCCCGACCGGCTGCCGGTCTATGGTTTCGATCCCGTCGTGCCGGGCTTTTTCTGGTGTGCGGGGCAGGGCGGTTTCGGCATCCAGACCGCACCGGCCGCCGCCGCGCTGGCCGCGGCGCTGTTGCTCGGCCGCGCACCCGACCCGATCGTCGCGGCGATCGATCCTGCGGCGTACGCGCCCGGCCGTTTCAGACCGCTGGCGTAACGGGATTTTTGCGCTTAACCTGAATTAGTCCAACGATGGAGGATGACCATGGCGCACAAGTTCGAGATCTATAAGGACAAGGCTGGCGAATTCCGCGTTCGCTTCAAATATAACAGCGAAGTGATGTTCTCGACCGAAGGCTATTCGAGCAAGGCATCCGCCGAGAATGCGATCGACTCGATCAAGAAGAACGGCCCGGGCGCGCCGACCGAAGACAATAGCTGAAGCTGAAGAGCTAAAGCCTAGCCTTTGCGCGCGGCATCGGCCGCGTCGCTTGCCAGCCGGTCGGCCCGCTCATTGTCGGGGTGACCGGCATGGCCCTTTACCCATACCCATTCGATGCGGTGCGGCTTGGCGGCGTCAAGCAATTCCTGCCAGAGATCGGCATTCTTGACCGGCTTCTTGTCAGCGGTCTTCCAGCCATTACGCTGCCAGCCCTTGATCCATTTGGTCAGGCCATCCATCACATAGCGGCTGTCGGTCGACAGTGTGACCAGGCACGGCCGGGTCAGCGCGTTCAGCCCCCGGATCGCCGCGGTCAATTCCATCCGGTTATTGGTGGTCAGCTTCTCGCCGCCGGACAATTCCTTTTCCTTGCCGCCCGACCGAATCAGCGCACCCCAGCCGCCAGGCCCCGGATTGCCCTTGCACGCGCCATCAGTGGCGATCTCGACTCGCGTCATCTCAGTCTTGGTATCAGTCATGCGAAAAGCGTCGCGCCTTCTGCCTCATAGGCGTTGAGCCGGCGCAGATAGGCCAGCGGATCCTTGCGCGTGACCAGCGCATCGGCGGGCGTATTGAGCCAGTCCCAGGCGCGCGTCAGCAGGAAACGGATGCACGCGCCACGCGCAAGCACCGGCAGCGCCGCACGTTCGGCATCGCTCAAGGGGAAGCGCGAAGCATAACCCTCGACCAGTGCCGGCCCGATGTCGCGATCGGCCATGATACCATGCGCATCGAACGCCCAGGCGCTGTGCATTACCGCCAGGTCCCAGGCCCGGATATCGGTGCAGGCGAAATAGAAATCGATCAGCCCGCTGACCTGATCACCGAGCATCAGGACATTGTCGGGAAACAGATCGGCATGGATCGCCGCACGTTGCAGATCGTGCGGCCATTCGGTCAATACGCGGGCCAGCGCCGTATCGACATGGTCGAACAGGCCTGGCTCGATCGTATCGAGATCGCGCCCGCAGCGGGCCAGCAAAACTGCCCAGTCGTCCGGGCCAAGGCTATTGGGCCGTGCACCGGTGAAGTCGGTCAGCGACTCATGCATCCGCCCCATGGCAGCCCCGGCCGCAACGGCCTGCGCCCGTGTCGGGTGCGATATGGAGACGCCGGGCAGGAATTCGATCAGGCATGCCGGCCGACCCTCGAGTTGCTGGATCGCGACGCCTGACCGGTCGGTCAGCGCGCGCGGCACCGGATTGCCGCGTTCCGCGAGATGATCGAGCATCGCGAGGAAGAAGGGCAGATCGCCTTCGTTCACACGCTTCTCGTACAGGGTCAGGATAAATCGGCCGCTCGTCGTATCGACCATATAGTTGCTGTTCTCGACACCCTCGGCGATGCCCTTGGCCGAGACGAGTTCGCCATGATCATAGCGCGCGAGGAAACCGGTCAGCGCTTCGGCTGACACATGCGTATAGACGGCCATTCAGGCGGCCGCTTCGAGGCCGCGGGGGAGCTTGAACGAGACGGTTTCGCGATTGGTTTCGACTTCCTGCTCGTCAATCGTGAAACGCTGGCTCAGTCGTTCGACCAGTTCGCGTACCAATATCTCGGGAGCCGAGGCGCCCGCGGTGATGCCCAGTGTCGTCACGCCCGCGAGAAAGCCGAAGTCGAGATCGTCGGCGCGCTGGATCAGCCGCGCCGGCGTGCCCTCGCGCTCGGCGACTTCCACCAGCCGCACCGAATTCGACGAATTGGGGGCGCCGATCACCAGCATCGCGTCGCACATCGACGCGATCGACTTGACCGCCGCCTGGCGATTCGACGTCGCGTAGCAGATGTCGTCGGGGCGCGGCGTCTGGATGGCGGGGAAGCGGCGCTGCAGGGTCGCCACGACATCGGCCGTATCGTCGACCGACAAGGTGGTTTGAGTCAGAAAGGCGATGTTGGTCGGGTCGGCGGGCGCGAAATTCTCGGCATCGGCGACATCCTCGATCAGCGTCATCGCGCCTTCGGGGACTTGTCCGAACGTACCGATCACTTCGGGATGGCCGGCATGGCCGATGAACACGATATGCCGGCCCGCCGCAACGAGCCGTTCGGCCTGGCGATGCACTTTCGACACCAATGGGCACGTCGCATCGAGATAGGTCAGGCCGCGATCCTGTGCTGCGGTCGGCACGGATTTCGGCACGCCATGCGCGGAGAACACCACCGGCACGCCTTCGGGAACCTCGTCGAGTTCTTCGACGAAGATCGCGCCCTTGGCGCGCAGCGTGTCGACGACATATTTGTTGTGGACGATCTCGTGCCGGACATAGACCGGTGTGCCATGCTTCTCGATCGCGAGTTCGACAATGCGGATCGCACGATCGACGCCGGCACAAAAACCGCGCGGAGCCGCGATCAGCAGTTGCAGGGCAGGCTTTTCCGGGATGCTCATGTGGCGTGGCTCTACGCGATTGCTTGCGCGGGCGAAAGCCGGTTCCTATGGTGACGGCATTTCCGGGGCCGGCATGCGAGTGTCATGGCCCCTTCCTTGTGATAAGGTGCGTATGCCCGTGACAGCCCCGAAAATCGTCCTTCCCGTCATTGCGCTGTTGCTGGTCGGCGGCTGTGCCAAAAAGGGCGACATCGACCTGACGGGCGGCGTCGGCATCACCGCGGTCCGCTCGGCCTGTCCGACGGTCGGTATTCCGGCCGCGACCGGTGACGTCACCCTGTTCGATCCGCCGGCCAGCCGCGATGCGTCGGCGATCGACGTGACCGCATCGATGACCAATGTGCGTTCAACCTGTGCCGATGCGACCAATGATATCGTCACCAGCGTGACGTTTGAGGTCCGCGCCAGCCGCGTCCGCGCCGATGCGCCGCGCGATGTGACGCTCCCCTATTTCATCACCGTGGTGCGGGGTGGCACCGCCGTCATCGCCAAGCGGATCGGGCACGTGAACCTGCACTTCGACGCCGGCCAGACCCGCGCCTCGGCCACGGGTGAGGGCAGCTCGATCATCGCGCGCAGTGCCGCGACGCTGTCCGATGAGGTGAAGCAGAAGCTCACCCAGAAGCGCAAGGCCGGCGACAACGACGCTGCGGTTGATCCGTTGACCGCGCCGGAGATTCGCCAGGCGGTGCAGCGCGCGACCTTCGAGGCGCTGGTCGGCTTCCAACTGACCGACGATCAGCTGAAATATAACGCCACGCGTTGATCGATGCGGTGGCGTCTTGCTGGATCAAATTCTAGCAGGGCGCGCCAGCCGCATACCAGCGATCATAGCGCGTCACCGATGCGCCGGCCTCGGCGCTGAGCCATTCCCTCAGGACATGGACGTGGGGCCGCGAGCGCAAATCGGCGCTGGCATAATGAAGGCTATAGCATTGGTCGGTGGGAAGCCGCAGGTGCGCAAAGGCAACCAGCCGCTCATCGGCCAGGAAGCGCTCCGAGACCATGGGTGTCGCCAGCGCCACGCCCAGCCCGGAAGCCGCCGCTTCATTCTTGAGCTGGTTGGTATCATAGCTGGCGATGACCGCGGGTGGCGGGCCGCGATAGCCGGCCTTGTGCAGCCAGTGCCGCCACAGCCCGGCATTGGCCCGCACTTCGATCAGCGGCTGTTCGGCCAGGTCGGCGAGCGTTCGGGGCGCTGAGCCATTATCGGTCAGCCGTGGCGCGATGACCGGCACCGCGTCGAGATTGGCGATTACATCGACCAGCGGCTTCCGGTCGGCCGTCGGCCCGCCCCACAGCGCGATGTCGGCCATTTGTGTGCGCAGGCAGTCCGGATCGCGCGATACGACAAGGTCGAGCTCGATGCCGGTTTCCGACAGGAGCCTCGGCAGCCGCGGCATCAACCATTCGGCGGCCAGCGAATGGGAGGTCGCCATGCGCAGCATATGGTCGCTCCCGGTCTGACGCAGCGAACGGGTCGCGTGCAGGATCGTTTCGATCGCTGGCCCGATATCGGCCAGATATCGCGCGCCATCCGCACTCAGGAATGTCGCTGAGCTGGTGCGCTCGAACAGCTGCCGCCCAGCAAAGCGCTCGAGCAGCTGGATACGCCGGGAAAAGGCCGAAGGACTGAGTGCGAGCGCGGTGGCGGCGGCGCGGAAACTGCGCGATTTCGCCGCGACGAGAAACGCTTCGACGGCTTCCAGCGGGGGCATTTGACGCAACATGCAGACCAATTAACACGCTCCCGTGACGGTTCCGTTGCGTCGCACGCAACGCGACGTGCGGCTCTGCGCGATACCGGCCCCGATCGCCCTGCGCTTATGGACCGCGCAGAAATCGGGGGTTGATCATGCGTTTGACGTTCATCACTATGTTGCTCGCCGCTTCAGCGGCGACGCCGGCATTTGCGCAAGAGGCGGAGGAAGCCGACATTCTCGTCGTCGGCACGCGCTCCTCGGGCCGGCTGGTCACGGAATCGCCATCGCCGGTCGATGTGTTCAGCAGCGATGACCTGCAGGCGCGGGGGCTGACCGATCTCAACCGCGCGCTGCAATATCTCGCGCCGTCGTTCAATTATCCCCGCACCGCGACGGGCCCGTCCGGCGCCAACACGCGCGCGGCGACCTTGCGCGGGCTGGCGCCAGACCAGGTGCTTGTGCTGGTCAATGGCAAGAGATGGCATTTGTCGTCAGTGCTCAATTTCAACAATGTCGTCGGGCGCGGATCGGTGCCCGTCGATCTTGGCGCCATTCCGGTCTCGGCGATCGAGCGGATCGAGATCCTGCGCGACGGCGCCGCGGCGCAATATGGCTCGGATGCGATCGCGGGCGTGATCAACATCACGCTGCGCTCATCCGCCAGCGGTGGCTCCGCCAGCGTTCAATCGGGCGTCACCGAAAAGGGCGACGGCCGGACTTTGGTCGCGGCGCTCAACCATGGCTTTGCGATCGGGCAGGGCGGGTCGCTCAACCTGACTGCCGAGCTGCGCGATCGCGGTGCGACCAACCGTGCCGGCGTGGACAGTCGTTATGGCCGCATCACCAGTGAACAAGGCGACCCCAAGTCGCTCGACATCAATCTGGCGGGCAGCTTCCGTCTGCCGATCGGGGCCGTCGAACTCTATGCTCAGGGCATTTACGATCATCGCCGCTCGACCAGTCCGGCGCAGTATCGCGCGCCAACGATCGCGCCCGCCTTTTATCCGCAAGGATTCGTGCCGCATATTCGCGTGAACCTTGACGATGCCGGCGGATCGGTCGGCGTTTCGGGGGATGTGGATGGCTGGCGCTTCGATCTCAGCGACACGATGGGTCTGAGCGACGCGAGCTTCAATGTCTTCGACACGGTGAACACGTCGCTCGGCGCGGCAAGCCCGCGCGCCTTTGCCGGTGGCGGCGCGCGCTATTTTCAGAATGTCGCGAACCTGGACATCAGCCGGAAGATCGATCTTGCCGCCGGCCTGAACCTCGCCGCGGGCGTCGAGCATCGCCATGAGACCTTCAAGCTCCGCCCGGGCGAGCCGGGTTCCTATACCGGCGCGGGCGCACAGGGGTTTCCCGGCTATAACCCGCCCATTCCGGTCGATGAAAGCCGCAGCGCCTGGAGCTTCTATGGCGATCTCGAGCTGAGCCCGATCCGGCACATGACCCTGGGCGCCGCCGTGCGCCATGAGCGTTACAGCGACTTCGGCAATGCGACGACCGGCAAGCTGAGCTTCTTCTACCAGCCGGTGGACCTGATCGCGCTGCGGGCGACCGCGTCGACCGGGTTTCGCGCGCCATCGCTGCAGCAGCAATATTTCAGCACGGTCACCAGCCAGTCGAGCGGCGGGGTATTGGTCAATATCGGCACCTTCGCGGTTTCCGATCCCGTGGCGATCGCGCTTGGCGCTTCCCCCTTGCGCAGGGAGCGGTCGCGCAATCTCAGCGGCGGCATCGTGCTCAAGCCGTTCGCCGGCTTCGTCCTGTCCGCCGATCTCTTCCATATCGAGATCGCCGACCGCATCGCGCTCAGCGAGACGCTGAGCGGCGCGGCGGTCACCGCCATCCTGAAGGCGGCGGGCATCACCAATGCCTCGCAGGCGCGCTTCTTCACCAATGCGCTCGACACCACCACCAGGGGGTATGAGATCACCGCCGACTGGACCCGGCGCTTCGGCGGCATTCGCGCCAATGTGACCGCCAGCTATGCGCATGTCGACACCAGGGTGGATCGCCTGGCGGTCAATCGCGTGATTCCCGCGCTGCCGCTGCTCGGTGGACCCGCGTTGCAATTGCTCACCGTCGCGCAACCCAAGGACAAGCTTGCCCTTGCCGCGCGGATCGATGCCGGCGCTTTCGGCTTGAGCGCCGCGCTGGTCCGGTTCGGATCGTTCACCACCACGTCGGTGCTGACCCCGCAGACTTATGGCGCGGTGACGTCGATCGATCTCACCGCCGAACTCAAGGTCGCCGAACGCTTCCGCTTCGGCATTGGCATCCTGAACCTGACCAATGCCTATCCCGACAAGACCGTTGAGCGTGCCCTGACTCAGGGCGGCGGGCTGCTTTACCCCGAAGCGGGCGCGATCGGCACCAATGGCCGCGAGTTCTTCGCGCGCGCCACCATGACCTTTTGAAGGACCCGGGATGAGATCGCTGTTCGCACCGCTGCTGGTCGTCGCCATCGTCGCGCCATCCGCGCCCGCTCAGGCCTGGAGCAGGCCGGGGCATATGGTGGCCGCGGCGATCGCGTATGACGAACTGATGCGTGACGACCCGGCGGTGGTCGCGGAGATGCTGCGGCTGCTTGCCGCGCATCCGGATCCTGGTCCCTTTCAGGTGGCGATCGATCGCGCCGAGGGTGCGGAGCGCGACCGGCGCCGGTTCCTGGAAATGGCGCGCTGGCCCGATGATGTGCGCGGCGGCGCGCAGGATCATCCGACCTGGCATTACCGGATGCGGGCCGTGACTCAAGGCGGGGCGGGCGTGAAG
>NZ_JSXI01000062.1 GCF_000803065.1 Sphingomonas sp. ERG5 | reverse complement strand
ATGTCCGCACTGGCTGTCACGGCGCGACCGATCTGTCGCCCGTGGCGATGGCGGCGGCGCTGCATTTCGATCTGTCGGTGCCCAATTTCGGGGTGCAGGAATATATGCGTCACACGCCCGAGACCGACGCGGTCTTCCCGCACGCCTACAGCTTCGACCGCGGCATGATGCATCCCGGCGACACGCCTGGGCTCGGGGTCGAAATCGACGAGGCGCTCGCCGCAACCCATGAGTATAAACGCGCCTACCTGCCGGTGAACCGGCTGGAAGACGGCACCATGTTCAGCTGGTGAGCGCACCCGGCATTCAAAAGCCGCGCGGCCGGGTTCGCTGGGTGGTCTGCGCGCTGCTCTTCGCGGCGGTGGTGCTGAGTTATATCGACCGGCTGGTCCTGCCGACGCTGAAGCCTTCGCTGCAATCGCATTATGGCTGGAGCGAGACCGGCTATGCCAATCTCGCCATCTGGTTCCAGGCTGCCTACGGCATTTCCTATGTGCTGTTCGGGCGACTCGTCGACCGGTTCGGGGCGAAGATCGGCTATACCGTCGCGGTGACCTTATGGACGATCGGCCATGTCGTGCACGCCCTGTTCACTTCGACCGCGGGCATGCTGATCGCACGCCTGCCGCTGGCGATCGGTGAGGCGGGGACATTCCCGGCGGCGCTCGCCGCGACCAATGAATGGTTCCCGCGCCGCGAACGCGCGCTGGCGATCGGTATCTTCAATGCCGGCTCGAACGTCGGGGCGATCGTCACCCCGTTGATCGTGCCCCTGATCGCCGTCACGCTCGGCTGGCGCATGGCGTTCATCCTGACCGGATTGCTGACGGTGATATGGCTTGCCGCCTGGCTGCTTTTCTATCGCCGCCCGCGCGAGCATCCGACGATCACGCCGGAGGAACTGGCCTGGATCGAAAGCGAACCGGTCGAGCCGGGCGCGCCGACCTCCTGGCGCACGCTGCTGCGGCTGCGCCAGACCTGGGCCTATATGCTCGGACGCTTCCTGATCGATCCGGTGTGGTGGACATTCCTGTTCTGGCTACCCGATTTCTTCAATCGGCAGTACGGCGTCACCATGCTTGCTTTCGGTCCGCCTTTGGTCGCGGTCTATCTGCTGGCCGATGTCGGATCGATCGGCGGCGGCTGGCTCTCCTCGCGGCTAATCGCGCGCGGGCGCACGACCAATCGCGCACGCAAGACCGCGATGTTCGCCGCGGCGGCATGCGCGCTGCCGATCGCCTTTGCCACGCAAGTACCGGGCATGTGGTGGGCGGTGCTGCTGATCGGTCTCGCCTGTGCCGGGCATCAGGGCTTTTCGGCCAATCTCTACGCATTGCCCGGTGACTTGTTTCCGCGCCGCATGGCCGGGTCGGTGATCGGGCTCGGTGGGCTCGCCGGGGCAGGGGGCGGCATGCTGATGGCGGCTTATGCCGGACGCATCCTTGAAACGGTCGGCAGCTATCAGCCGATCTTCGTGGTTGCCGCCTGCGCCTATATGGTCGCGCTTGGCGTCATCCACCTTATCCTGCCACGCTATCAACCGGTCGAGCCGATCCACGCATGACAACACTCAATCTTCACCCCGACCGCCTGTTTCCGGCCGAGCCGCGCACGCGCGATATCGCCCGCAGCCTGTTTGCCGGCGTGCGCAATTTGCCGATCGTCAGCCCGCACGGCCATACCGATCCGGCATGGTTCGCCGGCAACGCCCCGTTTCCCGATCCCGCCAACCTGCTGATCGTGCCCGACCATTATGTCCTGCGCATGCTGATGAGCCAGGGCGTGCCGCTCGAGGCGCTTGGCGTGCCAACGCTCGACGGCGCCCCATATGAAGCCGATCCGCGTGCGATCTGGCGGCTATTCGCCCGGCATTACCATTTGTTCCGGGGCACGCCGTCGCGGCTGTGGCTCGACTATGTCTTTGCCGACGTGTTCGAGATCGAGGTGCGGCTGGAAGAAGCAACTGCCGACCAATATTATGACGTGATCGATGCGGCGCTGGCGACTGAGGCGTTCCGCCCGCGCAGCCTGTTCGAGCGCTTCGGGATCGAAGTCATCGCGACGACCGAGGGCGCGCTCGACACGCTCGACCATCACCGCGCGATCCGCGAGAGCGGCTGGTCCGGCCGGGTCGTCACCGCCTATCGGCCCGACGCGGTGACGGATCCTGATGCCGCCGATTTCGCGGCGAATCTCGAACGCTTCGGCACGCTGGCCGGCGAGGATGTTTCGAGCTTTGCCGGCTATCTGCGCGCGCACCGGGCGCGCCGCGCTTTCTTCCAGTCGATGGGCGCGACCTCGACCGATCATGGCCATCCCAGCGCGACGACCGCCGACCTGGCCGCCGCCGAAGCCGAGGCGCTGTACCAGAAAGCGCGCGCCGGCCGTGCCACTGCCGCCGAGGCCGAGCTGTTCCGCGGTCAGATGCTGACCGAAATGGCGCGGATGAGCATCGAGGACGGGCTGGTGATGCAGCTCCATCCCGGCGTGCATCGCAGCCACAACCCGCAGGTGCTGGCCCGCTTCGGGCGCGACAAGGGCGGCGACATTCCGCTCGCCGGATCGTTCGTCGATGCCCTGAAGCCATTGCTCGATGCCTATGGATCGGACCCGCGCCTGACGCTGATCCTCTTCACGCTCGACGAAACGACCTATTCCCGCGAACTCGCACCGCTTGCCGGCCATTATCCCGCGCTGCGCATCGGCCCGCCCTGGTGGTTCCACGACAGTCCGGAAGGGATGCGCCGCTTCCGCGAACAGACCACCGAGACCGCCGGCTTCTACAATGGCGTCGGCTTCAACGACGATACGCGCGCATTCCTGTCGATCCCGGCGCGGCACGATGTCGCGCGGCGGATGGATTGTGCTTTCCTCGCGCAGCTGGTCGCGGAGCATCGCCTCGACGAGGATGAAGCGCATGAGGTCGCGCGCGCGCTGAGCTATGATCTGGTCAAGCAGACCTATAAATTGTGACGCGCCTGTCCGCCGCCACGCTGGCCGGGCTGCCGGCCGATGTCGAAGGTCCCCGCTATGACCGCGCGCAGGTCGGGACCGGCGTGGTCCATCTCGGTATCGGCGCCTTTCACCGCGCGCATCAGGCGGTGTTTTTCGAGCATGCCCTGAATGGCGGAGATCTGCGCTGGGGCGTCAGCGGTGCCTCGCTTCGGTCGCCTGTGGTGCATGATGCGCTCGCGCCGCAGGATGGACTCTATTCGGTCGTCACCCGCGACGGGGCGGAAGAGCGCGTGCAAGTGATCGGTGCGGTGCGCGAGGTCCTGGTCGCGCCCCGGGATCCGGCGGCACTGCTGGCAAGGCTCGCCGCGCGCGACACGCATATCGTCACGCTGACCATCACTGAAAAAGGCTATGCGGCCGGTACGCCCGATTCTGCCGCCGGCTATCTCGCTGCCGCATTGGCCGAGCGTCGCGCGAACGGCATCGATCCCTTCACCGTGATCTCATGCGACAATCTTTCCCATAATGGCGATCGCTTGAAACAGGCCGTGCTGGCCGCCGCGCGCGCCAGCGATCCGGCGCTGGCCGACTGGATCGAGCACAAGGCCGCGTTCCCATCGTCGATGGTCGACCGGATCGTCCCAGCGACCAGTGAAGACGATATCGCGCACCTCGCCACGCGGATTGGGGTCGAGGACCGCGCGATGGTCAAGACCGAGCCATTCCGGCAATGGGTGATCGAGGACCGCTTCAGCGGCCCGCGCCCCGACCTTGAGGCGGCGGGCGTGCAGATCACCCGCGATGTCGCGCCGTGGGAAGACGCCAAGCTTCGCTTGCTCAACGGTGCGCATTCGGCGATCGCCTATCTTGGCGGCCTGGCCGGTATCGCCTTCGTGCATGAGGTGATCGCGCGACCGGCCGCATTTGCGTTCATCGAGGCGCTGATGGACGAAACGGCGGCAACGCTGACGCCGCCGCCGGGGCTGGATATTCCCGCCTATCGCGCCGCGCTGCTCGCCCGCTTCGCCAATCCGGCGCTACAGCACCGCACGCGCCAGATCGCGATGGACGGATCGCAGAAGCTGCCGCAGCGGCTGCTCGCGCCGATCGCGACGCTGTTCGATCGGGACCGTGCCGCGCCGACGCTGACTCTCGCGGTCGCGGGCTGGATGCGCTGGACCGCGGGTCGCGACGATCAGGGCGAACCGCATGCGGTCGAGGATCCGCTGGCCCCGGCAATCGCCGCTGCGCTGGGTGGAGCAACCGATCCGGGCGACCGGGTGGCGGCATTGCTGTCGCTGCGGCAGATCTTTCCGGAACGTCTTGCCGCCGATCGCCCGTTCCGCGATGCGCTGACGCGCGATGTGGCGATGCTGCACGATCAGGGTGCGCTGGCGACGCTGGAGCGGTTCAGGCGCGGATAGGGTTTCAGGGCATGCGCGTGACCTGGATATGCACCACGCGCCATTGCCCCTTGATGCGGTGGAAGGTGTCGGCGTAGCGGAAATGGCTCGCGAACGCCGTGCCGCCGGATATGCCTTTCAGCACCGTCTCCGCGCCGACGATCCCGGCATCGGGGCCGAGGCTCGTCACGACACGGTCGACCAGCACGATCGGCTCGTAACTGTCGCCGGCCCCGGTCCAGCCCGCGATGAAATCGCGCTTGCCGAGCCGTTTGCCCGACCCGTCGATGAACACCAGATCGTCGGACACCATCTCGGTCAGTGCCGTGCCATCCTTGGTCAGTTGCGCCTTGTCGAACGCGTCGGCGAAGGCGACCAGCGTATCGCCCCGCTGCCCAGCCGGTGCCGCCGTCGCTGGTGTTGCGACCGCCAGGGCCAGCATTGTTATCGACAGTCTCATCGTCATTCCCCTGATCGCTTGTCGGCGTTTACCCGGTCCGCGTGAAATCGGAGATCCAGTTCACTTCCCAGGTCTTCCCCGCATCGCCGGAAAAAGACTGTTCGATCCTGAAGCTCTTGCCGACCATGGGCGAGAAGATGAAGCGCACGAAGATCTGGCGGTCGCCGAGCACATCCTGATTGTAGAATTCGCCGCGGCCGCTCGCATCGAACCCGCCGATCATCGCCGGCGTGATCGCGCCGTCCCTGGCGTTCGCCCAGCTGATCTTCCATTGGCGCGATGCCGGGTCGTAGAGCCTGAGGCTCAGACCCTGGATCTGGCCACCGGGGCCGGACACGTTCAACTCGCCGAGATTGGCGTTGCCATCCCACACTTTGCGCACGGTCGAGACGCCGTCATAGTCGACCCAGTCGGTCGATCCGGTCAGCGGACGCAGGCGCCGCGAGATATGCGCGGTCCAGGCGCCGAATTCGAAATCGAAATCACGCGCGCCGTCGCGCAGCACGGGCATCGGCTGGCCGGCCGGTCGCCCGGCGGGCGCGTGCGACTGGGCAAAGGCGGGCGCCGGCGCAAGAGCGACGATCGTGCCGATGACCAGCCCCCGGACTGTTTGCGCGAGACGTGTGTTGATCATGGCTGTGCCTTCCTGGTGGACCGATGCCGGGATCGCGGGTCAGCCGTCGAACGCGCTGAAGACATGGTCACGTTTGGCGTTCTCATGGCATGCGGCGCAGACCTTGACGGCCTGATCGCCGGTGACGCTGATTTTCGTGCGGCTGTCGCCATCGAATTCGATGAAGCGCCAGCCGGTGCGGCGCTTCTCCATCACGTCGAGCAATTTGCGCGCGGTCGGGTCGATCGTGCCAGGGCCGGTCTTCACATCATGAACGTCGAATATCAGGACGGAACCGAGCGGAAATACGCCAGTGCGATAGCCGGTCAGCGCGCGATCATTGGCGTAGATGTAATGGATGCCGCCATAACGCGGAAAGCCGGGATTGCCCTCACCGATATAGGCGCTCGAAATATGCGTCCAGCCGCGGAAGCCCGCCGGATAGGCGATTTCGGGTTCGGGCGTGGAACTCGCCGTTGCGACGGTCGCAACGGCAGCGAGCGCAATGATGCCGGACAGGTTCATGGGTGGGAGTGTGTGGCATGGAGCCGGCGGCCACAACGGCCACTTGCCGTCGATTTGACCCGACCACTTTACGGGGTCGAACTGGGCTCCCCGGGGCGATGAACCTTCAAGCATCTGCTCTGTCGCCAGGAAATATCCCGGCCCGGGCCGGCCATGTCCCGCGGATCAAAAGTGGACTGATACAAATCCTGGGAGGTGGAGCTTGCTGGAGGCAGTGGTCCGCTCGAAACCCACAGCCCGATCCGGAGGGCCAGGGCGTGACCAGACAATGGAGTTCGAGCGCAAGCGACGGAGTGGCGGCCAGTCGCCGCAATGCGATGGTCCCGACATGACCCGATGGCCGAAACCCCTCCTGTGCTGCGCGATCGCAAACCTGTCGTCGATGCCCGCGATGGCGCAGGATTTGCCGGCTGGACCGGCGACCCTTGTACCCGACCGTCAGCCGCTCGATCAGGCTTGGTGGACTGGCCCGATGCTGGCCAATTCGGCCGCGACACTGCCGCGCGGCCATGCGCTGATCGAAACCTATGTCTATGACCGCATCACCGCCACATCGCACGGGCTCGGGTCGCTGACCTATCTGCTCTATGGCGTGACCGATACGCTGACCCTTGGCGCCAAGCCGTCCTTCGGCTTCAATTCGGTCAGCAATGGCCGCGACGGTTCAGGCGTGGGGTTCGGTGATCTTACCCTGACGGCGCAGTATCGATTGACCTCGTTCGACGCGGGGCGATCGATCCCGGCGATCGCGCTTTCGGTGCAACATTCGCTGCCGACCGGAAAATATGACCGGCTTGGCGACCGGCCAAGTGATGGTTTGGGCAGTGGCGCTCACACCACCATCCTGTCGGTCTATGCGCAGCATTATTTCTGGCTGCCCAATGGGCGCATCTTTCGCGCGCGGCTGAACGCTTCCACGGCCTTTTCCGACGCAGCGAAGCTGACTGATGTCAGTGTCTATGGCACGCGTGACGGCTTTCGCGGTCGTGCCCGGCCGGGCAAGTCGTTCAGCCTCGGCGTTTCCGGCGAATACAGCCTGACGCGCAGCTGGGTGCTGGCGCTTGATCTCATCTACAATCATGATGATCCGACGCGCGTGCATGGCTTCGATATCCGTGATGCGGTGAATCCGATCCGCTACCGCACCGGGTCGAGCGACGGGTTCGCGATCGCGCCGGCGATCGAATATAGCTGGAAACCCAATCTCGGCGTGCTGCTGGGCACGCGTTTCGTTCCTCGGGGGCATAATGTCACCGCGTCGATCACCCCGGCGTTGGCGATCAACTATGTCTATTGATCCGCGGCCTCGCGCATCGTCCGCCGTACCAGCGCCATGGCGCGGCGGATCGCCGGGCCGTCCAGCGATCCCAGCCCGAACACCAGCCCGGCCTTGCCCGCTGGTCCCATGTAATAGCGCCGCAAGCTACGGATCTGGACGTTACGACGCAGCAACGTTGCGGCCACCGCATCGACATCGATCGTACCGTTGGACAGGGCCGTGACATGCTGGCCGTAAGAGGAGTCGATCGGGTCGAGCCATTCGGCGAAATCGTCGCGTAGCAGGTCGAGCAGCGCATGCCGGCGCTCGTCATAGACGCGGCGCATCCGGCCGATGTGCCGGGTCAGGTGGCCGCCCGCGATGAAGCCGGTCATTGCCGCCTGCGCCGGCAGCGAACAGGGGCCGTCGATGCAGATCTTGACCGTTACCAGCGCGCTCTTCGCCCAGGCCGGCGGCAGGACGAAGCCAAGCCGGATATTGGGTAGGGTCGATTTGGAGAAGGTGCCGACATAAAAGACCACATCGTCCTCGTCGGCGGTCTTCAGCGCCTTGATCGGCCCGCCCTTGGCGCGGAATTCGCCGTCATAATCATCCTCGATGATGATCGCGCCATGCGCGCGCGCGAATGCGATCAACGCGGCGCGGCGCTCCTTCGACAGGGTCGATCCGAGCGGGAACTGGTGTGAAGGGCTGACGCAGATGATGTCGACATCGGCGGGCAGTGCCTCGATCACCATGCCTTCGCGATCGACCTCGACCGGGCAGAGCCTGGCGCCGGCCGCGGCGAAGGGGATACGCGTGGGCGTATAGCCCGGATCCTCGACCGCGACGACGGTCCGGCCCGGATCGACCAGCGCGCGCGCAAGCATGTCGAACGCCTGTTGTGCGCCGCTGGTGACGATCAGGTCGTCGGCATGGCAAGCGATCGCGCGCACCACCGACAAATGCATCGACACCGCCGAGCGCAGATCGGGGTCGCCCTGCGGATGGCCATAATTGAACGGCGCACGCTCGAACGCGCGGACCTTTTGCGCTGAAACACGGCGCCAGATGGCGAAGGGAAAATTCACCAGATCGACCAGGCCGGGGCGGAAATCGAAACGCTCGGGATAGGTCGCCACGTCCGCCGCAGTGGCGGTGCCATCGTCGAAAAAGCCGAACGCCGAGGTGACTTCGGGCCGCAACCAGAAGGGGTTGAGCCGGGGGTCGGCGCCTCCGACATCCGGCGATCGCGCGGTACGCGCTTCAGGCAGCCGATCGGCGACATATGTCCCCGAACCGTGCCGCGCGGTCAGATATCCTTCGCCGAGCAATTGATCATAGACCGCGACGATCGTCGTGCGCGCCATGCCGAACAGCGCGGCCGATTTGCGGCTCGACGGCAATCGGCTGCCCGGCTTCAATTGCCCGCCGAGGATCGCCGCTTTGAGCTGTTCATGGAGCAAGCGCGACCGGTGCGGCGTGTCCGCCGTCCCCACATCCAGTTCGACCTCGAAAATCGCCACACCCAATCGCCCCGATTTCACCGCGCCGAACGCCAGTGCAGTCAACGCCACAAGGCGGCGGATTTCAATGGCCTGGTTCGGCCCGCGCCCGGATCCACGTCACAGCCAGGGGCTTGAGTCCGGCGCGTCACCGGCCTAAGAGTAAAAACAGAACGGTGTGTCTGTAAGTGCGCCGCAGAGAGGATAGTCATGGAAGCTGAACCGATGGCGGACCGAATCGATCATGCCGGGGCTCAGCGCCTGCTGCGCCTGCCATTGGGTATCAAGCTGGGTTATGCCGCCGGGCAATTGCTCGAAGGCGTGATCGTCAATGCGACGAACATCTTCCTGCTGTTTTACGTCACTGCCGTCTGCGGTCTGTCGGGCTGGCTTGCCGGGATCGCGCTGGCCGCCGGGCTGATCGTCGATGCCGTGATGGACCCGATCATTGGCTCCATGTCCGATGGCTGGCGCTCGCATTATGGCCGCCGCCTGCCGTTCATGGTCGCCGGGCTGATCCCGGTCATCCTGTGCTTTGTCGGCATCTTCTCGCTGCCTGTCGGGCTGGATCAGGCCTTGCTGTTCGCGATCGTCACCGCGCTGTCGATCCTGTTGCGGGTGTCGCTGTCGCTGTTCATCCTGCCTTATCAGGCGATCGGCGCTGAGCTGAGCGACAATTATAACGAGCGGTCGGGCATCATGGCCTGGCGCTGGGGTGTCGGTTATGTCGGCGCGTTGATCGCGGTGCTGCTCGGCTTCGGCGTCTTCTTCCGCGGCAAGACCGGCCTGTCGCGGCATGGCGCCTATACGCCGTTTGCGTTGAGCCTCAGCATCGTCGTGATCGTCGGCGCTTTGCTTGCGATGCGCGCGGTCTGGGCAACGCGCGATCGTCATCATCCGCCGGTATCGGTCGAGGGCAATTTCCTGCTCCGTGTGTTCGGCGAACTGGTCGAAGTGTTCCGCAATCGTTCGTTCCGCATCCTGTTCATCGGCGCGCTGCTCTTCTTCCTCGCGCTCAGCGTGCACACTGCGCTCGGCCTGCACGCCAATACCTTCTTCTGGCATTTCACCTCGGGCCAGACTCAGATGGTAACGCTCGCGATCTTCTCCGGCCTGTTGTTCGGCGCGCCGCTTGCCGGGCCGTTTCTGGCGCGAATGGAGAAGCGCACCGTGCTGGTCATCGGCATGACCGGGCTGACCGTAGCGCAGGCCGGGCCGACTTTGCTCCGGCTGCTCGGGCTGTTCCCATGGGAGGGCGATATGCTGGCGCTGATCCTGTCGGTGATCATGCTGATCGGTGGCGCGCTGATGGCGGCGGCGGGCATCGCCTTCGCATCGATGATGGCCGATGCGGCGGATGAGCATGAACATTTGTTCGGCGCGCGGCGCGAGGGGCTTTATTATGCCGGCTGGGCCTTTGCGGTGAAGGCATCGGCGGGTCTTGGCGCGCTGGTCGCCGGCGCGGTATTGTCGATGATCGACTTCCCGACCGATCTCGCGGCGCATGGCGGTACCGCGGCGGTACTGCCCGAGCGCATGGTCGACATGCTTGGCCTGTTCTACGGCCCTGGTGCCGCGGTACTGTCGCTCGCAGCGGTGCTGTCCAATCTATGGTACCGGCTCGACAGCAAGGCGCATGCCGCGATCATGACTGACCTGACCGAACGGCGGCGCGCGACCGCCAATGCCGCCTCGATGGTCGGGCAAATGGTCTGATGGGCGATCCTCCCGGTATCGGCGTGATCGGATGCGGCATGGTCAGCCATGCCTATCTCGGTACCGTCGTGCGCTCGCCCGATGTGGTGCTTAAGGCGCTGAGCAGCCGCACGATGGAGTCCGCCGCGGCGCAAGCCGCGCGCTATGGCGGCGAAGCGATGACCACCGAGGCGCTGCTCGCTGATCCCGGCATCCAGTTTGTGGTCAATCTCGCGCCGCCCACGGTCCATCATGCGATCGGGCGGCAAGTGCTTGAGGCGGGCAAGCATCTCTATAGCGAGAAGCCGTTCGCGATCTCGCTCGATGAGGCGGAGGACCTGCTCGCGCTCGCCGAGGCGAAGGGGCTGCTGATCGGTTGCGCCCCCGACACCTTCCTTGGCGAGGGGCACCAGACGGCGCGCCGCCTGCTCGATGACGGCGCGATCGGCCGGGTGGTCGGCGGATCGATCGCCATGGCCTCGCGCGGCATGGAAAGCTGGCACCCCGATCCCGCCTTTTTCTACGCGCGCGGTGGCGGCCCGCTGCTCGATATCGGACCCTATTACCTCACTCAGCTGGTCAATCTGCTTGGTCCGGTCGCCGAGGTGACGGCGATCGGCACGCGCGCCCGCGACATCCGCACGATCACCGCGCCGGGCCGTGAAGGCGAGACGATCGCGGTCGATGTCCCGACCAACGTCAACGGCGCGCTGCTCTTCGAAAGTGGTGCGAATATCGCGCTGACCCTGTCCTGGGACGTGTGGAAGCACGTCCGTGCGCCGATCGAGCTGTACGGCGATAACGGCACCTTGCTGAACCCGGATCCCAACCAGTTCGGCGGCGCGGTCAAGGTGTCGGTCGGGGATGGCGACTGGTCGGTCACCGGCGATGCGACGCCGGCGCAGAAGTTCGACACTGCGATCCTCGCCAAATTCATGGCGGCGATGAAGCAGGGCATCGACCTGCGCACCGGCCGGCCGCTCGGCCGCGACACTGCGCTCAATGCCGGCGACCGGCGCGGGCTCGGCTTGCTCGATCTCGTCGCAGCGGTGGCTGAAGGACGCGCACCGCGTGCCAGCGGTCGGCTGGCGACGCATGTGCTCGACGTGCTTCTCGCGCTCGAATCCTCCGCGCTCGGCGCCGGACGGGTGGCGATCCGCTCGCGCGTCGAACGGCCCGCTTCGGTTACAGGCAGGAAGACCGCGTGACTCTCGACAATTGGATGATGCTCGATTGCGACCCCGGCGCAGGCGATCCCGCGCATTTGCCCGATACGGGCTGGCTACCCGTGCCCGCACCGGGCGATACCTATCTTGCGCTACACGCGGCGGGTCGCATTCCGCATCCCTTTGCCGATGAGAATGAGGCCGCCTGCGCCTGGGTCAAGGACCGCGAATGGTGGTGGCGGACGCAATTCGATGCCGTGCCGCCGGCGGCGGGCGAGCGCGTCGTGCTGACCTTTGACGGGCTCGATACCTTTGCCCGGATCTGGCTCAACGGCGTGGAGATCGGCGAGAGCGCCAACATGTTCCTCGCCGCGTCTTTCGATGTCGGAGCGCATCTGCGCGACGGCGGCAACGAGTTGCTCGTCCGTTTCACCCCGCCGGCGCTGGTCGTCGCCGACAAGCAGATGGACACCTGGGCGATCATCGCTGACCCGATCAAGGAATCGAAGCGCAACTTCATCCGCAAGGCGCAATTCGGCTGGGGCTGGGACTGGGGTCCGCGCTTGCCGACCATCGGACTCTGGCGACCGGTGCGGCTGGAGCGGCAATGGGTTGCGGCGATCGAGAACGTACGCTTCGAGACATTGGCGATCGGCGATGTCGCGCGGGTCGCGGTAACCGTAACCGTCGACGCGTTTGCCGGCGCGCCGGTGAACGCGTCGGTCACGCTCAGGACGCCGGCTGGCGAAACCATGGCGTCGGCAACGATCGACCCGTCCAGGGATGGCCGCGTCGAATTCGACATTGCCGATCCGCAGCTGTGGTGGACACCCGAACTTGGCGATCCAACGCTTTATGACCTTTGCGTCACGCTGATCGCGGACGGGCGGGAGGTCGATCGCGACCAGCGCAAGGTCGGCATCCGGACCATCACGCTCGACCAGTCACCCGACCCGGACGAACCCGGCTGCACCTTCTTCCGCTTTATCCTCAATGATGTGCCGATCTTCGCGCGCGGCGTGAACTGGGTGCCGGCAAGCTCGTTCGTCGGGGCGATCACCGAAAGCGATTATGCTGACCTGCTTGAGCGCGCCGCCGGTGCCAATATGAACATGGTCCGCGTCTGGGGCGGCGGCATCTACGAACATGATGCCTTTTACGACCAATGCGACCGGCTCGGCCTGCTCGTATGGCAGGATTTCATGTTTGCCTGCGCGCCCTATCCCGAGCATGAGCCCGATTTCGTGCAGAGCGTGCGCGACGAAGTGGCCTATCAGGTCACGCGCCTGCGCAGCCATGCCTGTCTTGCTTTATGGTGCGGCAATAATGAGGGCGACGCGGTCCAGGCGTTCATGAACCGCATGACCGGGCTGGACACGCCGTTCCTCGGCGATCTCTATATCCACGACATCATGCCGAAGACGCTGGCCGCGCTTGACCCGGCCACGCCCTATTGGCCGGGCAGTCCGCATGGCGGACCGAGTCACAATTCGATGCGCGGCGGCGATGTGCACAACTGGACGGTGTGGCACGGCCTGCCGCCGACGCCGGATGATGTGCCGGTCGGGACATTCGATCATTCGCCCGAGGCGGTCGCCTATACCCGCTATGCTGAGGATATGAGCCGCTTCGTCAGCGAATTCGGCATCCAGGCCGCACCCGCGCGCGCAACCTTTGCGCGCTGGATGAAGCCCGAGGCGATGGGACTTGGCGGCGCGGGATTTCTCAATCGCGTGAAGGATCACCCGCAGGACAAGGTCAATGCGATGCTGATCCCGGTCACTGGCTTGCCCGACACGCTCGCGCGCTATGTCGACTTCACTCAGATCGTCCAGGCAGAGGGGATGACGTTCGGCATCGAGCATTATCGCCGTCGCAGGCCGCATTGCTCCGGCACCCTGATCTGGCAGTATAATGATTGCTGGCCGGGGGTCAGCTGGAGCCTGATCGATGGCGACGGCGTGGCGAAACCAAGCTGGTATGCGGTACGCCGCGCCTATGCCCCGGTGGCGCTGTCGTTCCAGACGCTGGACGATGGACTGGTCGAGCTTTGGGTGGTCAACGACACGCGTGAGCCCGTCGAGATCGATGCGACGATCGACTTTGTCACGCTCGACGGCGCATCGCTCACCCGTGAAGACGTGAAGCTGTTCGCACCCGCCAATGCGGCCGAGGCGATCTGGAGCGGTCGGCCAGAAGGCGCGGCGGATCGAATTCTGCTGGTCCGCTCGCGCCAGGTCGAGGGCAATCGGCTGTTCTTCGTGCCGATCAAGGACATTCCGTTCGCCGGCAGGCCCGAAGCACGGATCGGGGCGATCGACGCGAACACGCTGGAGGTCACGGTGTCGGCTACACGCTATGCCTATGGCGTCATGCTCTATGCAGAGGATGCCGCAACGCGCTTTAGCGTCAATGGTTTCGACCTCGCCGGAGGTGAAAGCCGCACGGTGCTGGTGAGCAATGCGCGCCGGCCGATCGCAGTTGGCGATGTGACGGTCCGCTCGATCCTGCAGGTTTAGAGCGAATCGAGTTTCGGGGTTGGAGCGTTAGCCAATTCGCTGGAAGTC
Organism: Sphingomonas sp. ERG5; assembly: GCF_000803065.1. GTDB lineage: Bacteria > Pseudomonadota > Alphaproteobacteria > Sphingomonadales > Sphingomonadaceae > Sphingomonas. Next base: position 25,445 of record NZ_JSXI01000062.1, on the reverse strand, counting down.
GGCGTTTCAATCCAACTTAACAGCAGCGGGATTTTCATTGCTTCCCCGGCGAAGGTCGGGGTCCAGTCGCGGGCATTCGTGCGCGCGCGGCGCGCGTTTCCACTGCCTCCCCCTCCCGGCCGAGCCCGCCCTTCGCCGGGGAAGAGGAAGTATGAATAACCATCAACGCACGCTCGCCCGCAAAATCGAGCCGGTTATCCGAGCGCATGACACGTATCCGAGCTTTGATCCCGCAGCCGCTTGCCTTCGGTCGGCAATTCGCCATTGTCCGCCAATCCAGCCGAAGGAGTCCTCCCTTGCGTTTCGCCCCCTTTGCTCTCGCTTTGCTCCTCACCACCGCGCCCGTCGTCGCCCAGGCCCAGACGCCTGCGCCGGCTGCCGAGGGACCGTCACGCGCCTTTACCGGGTCGGACCTGTTCGGCCTGTCGATCGCCGCCGATCCGCAGATCAGCCCGGACGGCCGCACCATCGTCTATGTTCGGCGCGCGGGCGATGTGATGACCGATCGGATGCAGTCGTCGCTGTGGCTGATCGATGTCGCCACTGGCCGCCAGTCACCATTCGCGACGCAAGGATCGAGCCCGCGCTGGTCGCCCGACGGTACGCGCATTGCCTATGCCGCCGCCGATGGCGATCGCGGCCAACTCTTCGTGCGCTGGATCGCGACCGGCGCCAGTGCGCGGGTGACCAGCCTGCCGGGCGATCCGGGCGCGCTGGCCTGGTCGCCCGACGGCACCCGGCTCGCCTATACCGCGACGGTTGCAGGGGAGGGCACCAGGCTCGGCAGCGCGCCGGCCAAGCCGGAGGGCGCCAAATGGGCCGAGCCGCTCGAGGTGATCGACCGCGTCACGTACCGCGCCGATGGGCCGGGCTATATCAAACCCGGCTATGATCATGTCTTCGTCGTTGCGGCCGATGGCGGCGCGGCACGCCAGCTGACCTTTGGCCGGTTCGACGATGGTGGGCCGCTGTCCTGGACGCCCGATGGCACCAGCCTGTTGTTCGCCGCGATCCGCGGACCCAAGGCAGAGCGCGAGGTGATGAATTCGGACGTCATCGCGGTCGATGTCGCGACCGGTGCGCTTCGCACCCTGACCAGCCGCGACGGCCCGGACGCCAGCCCGCGCGTCTCGCCCGATGGTACGCATGTCGCCTGGCTCGGTTTCGACGACACGCGGCGCAGCTATGAGAATACACAGCTTTATCTCGGCGACCGCAACGCCGCGTCGCCGCGCTCGCTCACCGCATCGCTCGACCGCAGCATTGAGGATGCGGTGTGGGCTGCCGATGGCCGCAGCCTTTATGCCAGCTATGACGATCATGGGCAGCGCCGCGTCGTGCGGATCGGGGTCGATGGCCGGATCACCACCCTGGCCGATAATGTGTGGGGTGGGGGGCTCGACCGGCCCTATACAGGGGGTGATTTCTCGGTCTCGCGCGGCGGCACGATCGCCTATACCGGCGGCGACGCCTCGTCACCCGCCGATATATGGGTGACGACCGCCGGCAAGCCGCGCCGCCTGACCAATCTCAACGCGGTGCTGACTGGCTCGAAGGCGCTGGCGCCAACCCGCAAGCTCAGCGTCACCGCCCCCGATGGCCGCGCGATCGACGCGTGGATCGCGACTCCGCCGGGTCGTACGCCGGGGCAGCGCGTGCCGCTGATCCTCGAAATCCATGGCGGACCCAATAGCGCCTATGGCCCGGGCTTCGCGACCGACATGCAACTCTATGCCGCGCACGGCTATGCGGTGCTGTGGACCAACCCGCGCGGATCGACCTCTTATGGCGCGGAGTTCGCCAATCTGATCGACAAGAACTACCCTTCGGCGGACTATGACGACCTGATGGCCGCGGTCGATGCGGCGATTGCCGACGGCACTGCCGATCCGGACAATCTGTTCGTCACCGGCGGATCGGGCGGCGGCGTGCTGACCGCATGGATCGTCGGCAAGAACAACCGCTTCAAGGCGGCCGCGACGCAAAAGCCGGTGATCAACTGGATCAGCGAGGCGCTGACCATGGACGCGACCCTGTTCACTTCGCGCTACTGGTTCACCAAGCTGCCCTGGGAGGATCCGATGAGCTATTGGGTGCGTTCGCCGCTCAGCCTGGTCGGCAATGTGAAGACCCCGACCCTGGTGGTGGTCGGTAGCGACGATTACCGCACGCCGGTCAGCGAATCCGAGCAATATTATGCCGCGCTGCAGATTGCCGGCGTGCCGACGGCGTTGGTCAAGGTGCCCGGCGCCGGCCATGGCAGCATCGCCGCCCGGCCGTCCCAGTCGGCCGCCAAGGCATCAGCGATCCTTGCCTGGTTCGACCGCTATCGCAAAGGAGCGCCCGCGCAGTAGCGCACGGCCGATATGAGGCGGGGCCGGTGTCCCGCCTCAATCGAGGATCGCGTCGGCCATCAGCTTCTGCGTCGTCGCCTGGAGCGGCGGCGCGGTGTAGGATAGCAGCTGGATCAGGCCGACGAACAGCAGGTCGTTCTCCGGGTCGACCCAGAACCATGTCCCCGCCGCGCCATCCCAGTGATAGGTGCCCTTGCCGACGGGAATTCCCGCCAGCTCCGGGTCGGTGAACACCACGCCATTATAGCCATAGCCGAAACCGGGACGGAATTTCTGGTGGCCGGCGACGATACGCCGTTCGAGCAATTCGTCGGGCAGGTAGTTGGTCATCTGCGCCTTGACGCTCACTTCGCTGACGATGCGTTTGCCGGCAAACTCCCCGCCGTTGAGCAGCATCTGCGCATAGCGCGCATAATCCGGCGCGGTGGAGATCAGCCCGGCCCCGCCCAGCGCCAGTGACGGCACTGTGTCATGATCGGGCAACAGCGGATTGGCGGCAAGCGGCATCAGCGCCGCGCCCTCTGCACCGAAATAGAGCGTCGCGCGCCGCTCGCGCTTTTCAGGCGGGGTATGGAACGCGGTGTCGACCATGCCGAGCGGGCCGAAGATACGCGCCTGCATGAAATCGGGCAGCGACTGGCCGCTCAACCGCTCGATGATCGCGCCCTGCAGGTCCATCGCGAGGCTGTAGCGCCAGGTCGATCCGGGCTGATAGACCAACGGCACGGTCGCGAGCCGCTGCACAAATTCGTTCAGATCCGCCGCGCTCCAGAGCCCGGCATCATGATAGAGCTTGTCCTCCGGCGTGCTGCCCTGAATGCCATAAGCGAAGCCCGCGCGATGAGTCATCAACTCGCCCATGGTCGGCGCGCGCGCTGCCTGCTCCAGGACCGGCTGGCCCGCCGCATCGAAACCGGCCAGCACTTTCATGCCGGCAAGTTCGGGCAAATGCTTCGCGATCGGATCCTCGGGCGACCATAAACCGGCATCATGCAGGATCAGCATCGCGGTGCCGGTGATCGGCTTGGTCATCGAGAAGATGCGGAACAGGCTGTCGACCTGCAGCGGTTTGCCGCTCGCCAGGTCCTTCACGCCCAATGTGCTGGTGTGGACCAGCTTGCCATGACGCGCGACGAGCGTGATGGCGCCCGCCACCACGCCCTTGTCGATCTGTGCCTGTACCGCCGCATCGACCCGCGCCAGGCCGTCCGGCGACAGGCCGACCTGCCCCGGGGTTGCCGGCTCCAGCACGCGCGTCATCAGATCAGGCCCGACTTCGCGATGCCGCCGAGATGATAGGCGCTCGGCTTGGGCGTGCGTTCGAACGTCTCGTAATTGACCTCGACCAGCCCGAACCGCTCGCCATAGCCGCGGGTCCATTCGAAATTGTCGAGCAGCGACCATTGGATGAAGCTGTGCACGTCGATGCCGTCGTCCAGGCATTTGCGCACCTCGGCCAGCGCGCCGTCGATATAGGCGATGCGCCGCGTGTCGTCGTTGGTCGCCATGCCGGTTTCGGTGACGTAGATCGGCACGCCGATGCGTTCGGCGGCGAAGCGGATCGTGCCGCCCAGCGCCTGCGGATAAAATTCATAATGCGCAGCGGTCATCTCCGCGCCCTCGGGCGCGGGCAGGCGGCCTTCGGCGCCGACCAGCACGCGCGAATAGGTCTGCACGCCGACGAAATCGGCCTTGCGCGCCGCTTCCAGCCACGGGCCATAGAGCAGGTCGATGACATGTTCCGAGATGTTATTCTCGCCCACGCCCTGCACGTCCTGCATGGTCAGGGTCAGGCCGACCGGGAAATCGCCCGGGCCCGCCTTCATCGCCGCCATCGCCTTGTCATGCGCGGCGAGCATATTCTCCTCGGTCGTCTCGACTGGTGCGAACAGCAGCGAGGAGAAGCGCTCCGATCCACATGCCCTGGCGCATGCCTCGAGCATTGGGTCATAGGTCGCGCGCGCTTCGGGGCCGCGCCGCAGCTGCGCGATCAGCCGCTGGATGTTCGCCTCATTGAAGGTCGAGGCGTAGGAGATCAGGTCGCCGAGCCGCTCGGTCGACTTTTCGGCAAAGCGCGCGAACAGGTCCGACCCGTCGGCAACTTCGAATCCGCCACGCGCCGCGAACCAGCGTGGTACAGTGAAGTGGTTATAAGTAACCATCGGCGCGAGCCCGCGCTTGTGGCACGCGTCGAGCAGGCGGCGATAGCGATCCAGTTCGGCGCCGGAGAACAGGCCAGGCTCGGGCTCGATCCGCGCCCATTCGATGCCTATGCGATGGCAGTTGAAGCCAAGATCGGCGGCGATCGCCACATCTTCCTCGAACCGGTTATAGCTGTCGCAGGCGTCGCGCGACGGTTCGTGATAAATGCTCGGCGTGACGGTCTCGCACAGCCAGGCGTCGGAGTTGATGTTGTTGCCCTCACTCTGGTGCGCGGAAATCGCGGTGCCCCATAAAAAGCCCTGGGGAACGGGTTTGCGCAACGGATCGGTCAACATGGTCTCCTGTTATTCGAGCAATTTGGGGTAAAGCAGGCCGAGCATCTCGCTCAGCACCGCGATCGACTTTTCGACCTCGGCGCGATTGTCCATGAACAATGCCTCGAGCGTCAGGCCGCGCACCGCGCCGACGAACACGCGGTGCACCGCTTCGCCATCCTCGCGCTCGACCAGGCCGAGCTGGGCATGCCGGTCGACCACCGCGGCATGCGCGTGCAGGTCGATATCGGATTGCAATGCGCGCAGCTTGACCGCGAGATCGTCATCCGACCGCGAAGCAAGCATGATCTCCATCACCGCGACGCCGGACGGGCAACTGATCGCCTCCCACATCGTCGCGGGCAGGGTCTTCATCCATTGCGCCGGCGATAGTGCCGTGAGCGCGCGCCGGTAATGCTCGGTGTCCGCCTCATACACCGCGCCGACCACGGCGAGCATCAGGTCGGTCTTGGCGGGGAATTGATGCGTCATCGCGCCGCGGCTGACCCCGGCTTCCTCGGCGACGATGGTGACCGTGGTCGCGCTATAGCCGAAGCGGTGGAGACAAATGATCGCCGCCTCGATCAGCTTGGCGCGCGTGTCGGCGCTTCGTTCGGCCTGGGGGCGGCGGGGCGGGCGGATCTTGGTGGCGGTCTGGGTCATGCGCGCAGTGTATCGGTGCGCGGCGCGGATGCCAGTGTCTCGCCGGTCATGACTGCAAATGCTCCGACCAGAACGCCGCCATTTCGGCCCAGGCGGCACGCCCCTCGGGCGCATCGGCAAGCAGCGACTGGAACACGTGCGGCATGCCTTCATAGAGTTCGAGCCGCGACGATTGCCCGGCCTCGCGCAGCCGGCGATGCAGCCGCACGCTGTCGCTGAGCAGCATTTCGCGCGTTCCGACCTGCAGCAGCACTGGCGGATAGCCTTTGGCGAAGTCGCCAAAGATCGGCGAGACCAGTGGGTCGGTCAAATCGGCGCCCGGCGCATAGGCCTGGCGCGCAAGGTGCCGCACCGTCGCGTCGAGATAGTCGACCGGGGCCAATGTTACGGTGGTGTCGCCTTCGCCGTGCAGGTCGGTGACCGGCGACAGCATGATCAACGCAGCCGGCATCGCCATGCCCCGATCGCGAAGCAGCAAGGTGGCGGCGGCAGCGATACAGCCACCGGCCGAATCCCCGAACAGGCCCATCCCGCCGGGCGCGACCCCTTGCTCGATCAGCGCGGTCCACACCGTGGCGACCTGATCGAGGATCACGTCCCATGTCCCGCGCGGCGCGAGCATATAGTCGATCGAGATCAGCCGCCGCCCGCTGGTCGCGGCGGCAAGGGCGGCGGTGAGCAGATTGGCGCGCGCGGAGCCGCTGACGAAGCCGCCGCCATGGACATAGACGATGACGCTGCCGTCATCGCGATGATCCCTGGGGCAGATGTCGAGTACCGCGACACCGCCCAAAATCCGCTCGGTGACGACCGGGGCCAGCGCCTCGATCGCCGACCGGCCGAGCTGTTCCGCCAGCACCGCGCCACGCGCTGCCGCTGCATCGAAATCGGCCAGAGTCTGCGGAATTGCCGGCGCCGGTATCGCGGCCAGAAAGGCGCGAATGCCCTCCAGCTTCGCTCGCGCCTCGGGTGAGACCGAAGCGGCAACTTCGAAATTCGCAGCGTCCTTGTTCATCCTTCAGAATTTCGCGTCGAGCGACAGGCCGATCACGCGGCGTGAATCAGTGCCTGAAATCTGCGAATAGGATTGCGGATCCTTTTGCTGCGCCGCGACCGAGGTCGGGAAGCGCACGCTCGCGCGGTACACATCGAACAGGTTTCGGCCGAACACTGCGATGCCGTAGCGCTGATCCGACGTGCGCAGGCCGATCCGTCCGCCGAAGATCGCCGCCGGCGCATTGGCCGCGAGCGGGTCGTAATTCGCGGTGAAATTGATCCGCGACGTGTAGACGACATCCGCCTGGACATAGGCGGCGAGGCTGTCGCTGAGCGACGCTTCATATTCGCCGCTGCCAGTCAGCTTCCATTTCGGGCTGCCTGCAAGGCGATTGCCGCCGGCATTGTCGGCGAGCGTCTTGGTGCCCGGCACGACGACGCAACCATTGGCCGCGGTCTGGAGCTGGGCGCAGGCGACATAATAGCCGTCGCCATATTTTGCGTCATTGTAGAGCGCGTTGAGATTGAGCGTGAGCCCATGGACCGGCCGGCCGAACACGCTCAGCGATACGCCCTTGGTTTTCAGCGACGGCGCATTGCCGAACACGAACTGTGAGATGCCGGGGTCGAAGAACTGTGCCTGGAAATCGGTCACCTTGGTGTAGAATCCGGCGAGATTGATCGCGAGGCGGCCATTGAGCAAGGTCGTCTTGATGCCGATTTCGCTCGCACACGGGATTTCGGGGCGGACGATGGTCGGGATGTTCGGCCCGATCGACTGGTCGTTGATCGACGGTCCCTTATAGCCCTTGGTGTAGGTGCCATAGAGCATGATGCCGTCGCTCAGGTCGAACTGCGCGCCGAGCCGGTAGGAGAAATAGGTGTCGCTGACCTTGCCGCGCTTGGTGCCGACACCGGCAAAGGCCGCACCGCCCGGTGTGGGTGTGCCGACGGTAAAGGCGCGGACGTCCTCATTGCCATAGCGCGCGCCGGCGATCACGCGCAGGGCGGATGTCAGGTTGAAGGTCGCCTGGCCGAACGCGGCGACGCTGGTCACTGACGATGTGGTCGCCACGCGCTGGCCGAACGGCACATTGGGCAGGGGAATGCCGATGCCGGGAACCGGCACGTCCCTGAACAGGAAGCCGCGCTGGTCGTTCGACGTGTCGAGCTGGCCATCGAAATAATAGAGCCCGCCGACATACTCGACGAACCCGCCGCTGCGGGACGTCAGCCGCAATTCCTGGCTGAAATTGCGATAGTCGCCGAGCGACTGGTTGCGGTTGAGCAGGTTGATCGGCACGCTGTCCGCATCGCTGCCGGTGCTGGTCTGCTTGAAGGCGCGATAGGCGCTGATCGAGGTCAGCGTGACGCCGCCGATCTGCATGTCGGCCTGACCGGAAAAGCCATAGGTCTTGGTTGTGGTCTGCTCGCCGCCATCGACACAGCCGTCCTGGTTTTGCTGGCCGACGGTCACGCCGCACGCGGCCAGGCGCTGCGACAACAGGCTGCCCGGGGTCGAATGATACACCGTCCAGGGCGCGCCGCCCTGCCGGTCGAACTGGGTGTAATCGGCGATCAGGTTGATGGTGATGTCCGCGGTCGGATCCCATTTGAACCGCGCGCGGCCGCTCTTGCCGATCGAATGCAGGAAGCTGCCATTGTAGCGGTTATACTGGTTTTCCGGCGCCTGGTTGTACGCCCCCGACACGCGCAGCGCGGCATTGCCGGCAATCGGCAGGTTGATCGTCGCGCGGCCGACATAAGTGTCGCGGCTGCCGACATCGGCATGGGCAATGACTTCGAACGCGTCGGGATTCGGCGCGACGGTGACGATATTGAGCACGCCGGCCGACGAGTTGCGGCCGAACAAGGTGCCCTGCGGTCCTTCGAGCACTTCGACCCGCGCCACGTCGAACAGCTGCGGCGGGTTGGCCGAGGTGTTGGCGAGCGCGACACCGTCGACGACCACACCGACACTGCCTTCGGACGAGCGCGAGAAGGACAGGCTGCCGACGCCGCGAATGCTCAGCGCGCCGAACGGCCCAGCGGTGTTGAGCGCCGGCGCGGCGCGGGTGATGTCGCCGACTTCGTTGATATTCTGGCGGGTGAGCTGTGCGCCATCGACCAAAGTGACCGACACCGGCACGTCCTGCAGTCGCTCTTCACGCTTGCTCGCGGTGACGATGATGTCGCCGACGCCGCCATCCTGTGAAGCCTCGGCGCCTTGCGTCGTGGTTGTATCCGGAACTGGCGTCGCGTCCTGCGCAAAGGCGGGCTGGCAGAACGCCATCAGCGCGGTGCCCGACACAAGCGCGATTTTCCGCTGAATACCCATCGAACTCATCCTCCCTCGCAACGGTCATCCGCCGTTCGACTCGCGATGTAGCATTGCATTTACAGAACGTACAGTCTGTTTGTTGAAGTGGGTAAGCGGGATGTATAGGTTGGGCTGGCTCGGGAAAGGACAGGAGAGCGAGGCGTGGTAACCTCAACCCCGTTCGTTTCGGGCGAAGTCGAGAAACGGGCCGCAAATGTCGCGCGGGTCGCGTATCCATAAAGCGGGAACGCCCCGCGCTGCTGGCAAGCGGTCGATCCGCCTTCCGGAAAAGGATGCGTGCCCAAAGTGGATGTTCGATAATGACAAGGGGCCAGCGGTTAAACACGTCGACCTTGAATATTCGCTGATGTCTTGGAGGCGCGTTGTTGAAAGACGAAAAGGAGCTCGATATGTTTCGCTGAGCACCATTTAATCGCTTTTTTTATGCGGGTGCGGGCCGGGGGCTGATCATGAATATGCGCTTTGGGGTCATGATGGCGCTCATCGTTTCAGGAGCATATGCGCCTGGAGCATTCGCCTCGGAAAAGGCGCGCAAGGTCGTGAAGATCGTCAAAATTGGAGAGGCCAGCTTCAAAGTGGTTCAGCGCGGCAATGACGCAGAGGTCTCGCGGCAATCGTTGATCGTAAAACTGAACGCGGAACATTACGCGCTCGCCGCGCGTGCCGCCGAATATGCATCGGGATGTGTGGTTGACTCGGCCTATACCGAAGGCCCTGCTTATTCCCGGGACAAGCTGCAAGTGGTCCTCAACTGCGCGATTAAATCCGCGCCTGCGCCGGCAGGCGTTGAAGTGAGCGACAGATAATTTGCTGCCTCGAACAACGGATGGACCGTAAACCACCAACCGCCACTCTTCCGCGGCTGCCGCTGGTCAATGATTCAGCCGCCATGTCCCAATCATCTCGGCAATTGTAGAACTGCGACCTTCAGGCCCCAAAAGCCGCTCATGCCTGTCAGTGCGGAACGCCAGACCATTCGAAGATTGCTCACCCCATAGTCGCCGCGCCCCTTGCGATACCGCGCGACGCCCGTCAGACTTGGCTGCTTCGACTGTAGCGAGGTGCCGATGTCCGCAAATACGACCGTGAATTCGTCCCCGACGGTCGAGGGCAAGCGCTACGTCACCTTGCCCGCGCGGCCCGAGCCGCTGCGCGTCGCGGTCGATGAAACCGCGATCGTCGTGATCGACATGCAGAATGCCTATGCCTCGCCCGGCGGTTATGTCGATCTTGCCGGGTTCGACATTTCAGGGGCGGCGGCCGCGATCGACCGGGTCGCGGCGGTGCTCGACACCGCGCGCAAGGCCGGGGTGCAGATCGTCTATCTGCAAAATGGCTGGGACCCGGAGTATAATGAAGCTGGCGGCCCCGGCTCGCCCAACTGGCACAAATCCAACGCGCTGAAGACGATGCGCGCGCGGCCCGAACTGCAGGGGCAATTGCTGGCGCGCGGCGGCTGGGATTACGAGATCGTCGATGCGCTGACCCCGCAACCCGGCGATCTGCGCGTGCACAAGACGCGCTACTCCGCCTTCTTCAACTCGCAGTTCGACAGCACGCTGCGCGCACGCGGCATCCGCAACATCATATTCGTCGGCATCGCCACCAATGTCTGCGTCGAAAGCACGCTGCGGGATGGCTTTCACCTCGAATATTTCGGCGTGATGCTGGAGGATGCGACGCATCACCTCGGCCCCGAATATCTCCAGGCGGCGACTGTCTACAATGTCGAGAAATTCTTCGGCTGGGTGTCGACCGTGCCCGATTTCTGCGGCACGTTCGGGCAGATCGCCGAAGAGTCCCCCCAAACCCGTTCGCCCTGAGCCTGTCGAAGGGCCGTTCTTCTTTTCCGCAGAAGATAGCGAAGAAAGAACGATGCTTCGACGAACTCAGCACGAACGGAAATCAGGAAACCCACATGCCCTTCACCCCGATCAACCCGCCGCAATTTCCCACCCCGATCGCGCCTTATTCGGCCGGCGCGAAAGCCGGGAACACCGTTTATGTCTCGGGCGTGCTCGCGCTTGGCGAAGGCGGCACGGTGCTGCATGTCGGCGATGCCGCCGCGCAGACGCGCCATATCCTCGACGTCATCAAGATCACGCTCGAGGCCGGCGGCGCGACGCTTGAGGACGTGGCGATGAACCATATCTTCCTCAAGGACCTGGCCGATTATGCCGCCTTCAATGCGGTCTATGCCGAATATTTTCCGGGCGCGAAGCCGGCGCGCTATTGCATCCGATGCGATCTGGTGAAGCCCGATTGCCTGGTCGAGATCGCCAGCGTGGCGCATATCGCCTGATGCCCGAAGCCGCCGGTCTTTATTACGAAACGCACGGGGCGGCAGGCGCACCGCCGCTCATCCTGTCGTCGGGCATGGGCGGATCGGCGAGTTACTGGCGCCCGAACGTCGCCGCGCTGGCCGGGCATTTTCACGTCATCGCCTATGATCATCGCGGCACCGGCCGTTCGGACCGCACGGTCACGCCGCGCATCGACAGCATCGGCGACGATATGCTGGCGCTGATGGATGCGCTCAATCTGCCGCGTGCATCGATCGTTGGCCACGCCATTGGCGGCATGGGCGGCCTCACCCTCGCGCTCGATACGCCGGCGCGGGTCGATCGGCTGGTGGTGGTCAATGGCTGGGGCCGGCCGGATCCCTATACCGCGCGCTGCTTCGACGCGCGGCTGAATCTGCTGCGTCATGGCGGCGTCCGCGACTATGTCCATGCGCAGCCGATCTTCCTCTATCCGCCGCAATGGATCTCCGATCATGATCGGGAACTGGCGGAAGAGGAGGGCATGCACATCGCGGCCTTTCCCGCCGACATGGTCGAGCAGCGCATCCTTGAAGCGGTGGACTTCGACGTGATGGACCGCCTTGCGGGACTGGCGGTACCTACGCTTCTGCTCACGAGCGACGATGACGGGCTGGTGCCGCCGGGCTGCTCCGGCCTTTTGGCGGGGGCCATCCCCGGCGCGCGGCTCGAAACCATGAAATGGGGCGGTCACGCCTGCAACGTCACCGATCCCGACACCTTCAACGCACTCATTCTCGATTTTCTGAGGAGCTAAACCAATGCAGGTCGGAGTCTTCGTCCCCATCAATAACAATGGCTGGCTGATCAGCGAGAACGCGCCGCAATATATGCCGAGCTTCGATCTCAACAAACAGATCGCCCAGAGCGCGGAGAAGCACGGGCTCGATTTCCTGCTCTCGATGATCAAGCTGCGTGGTTTCGGCGGCAAGACCGAATTCTGGGAATATGGCCTGGAAAGCTTCACGCTGATGGCCGGCCTCGCTGCGGTCACCGAGAAGATCAAGATCTACGCGACCTGTCCGACCCTGGTCATTCCGCCCGCTTTTGCCGCGCGGATGTGCAACACGATCGATTCGATCAGCCATGGACGCTTCGGGCTGAACCTGATCACCGGGTGGCAACGACCCGAATATAGCCAGATGGGTTTGTGGCCGGGAGATGAGCATTTCCGCAACCGTTACCAGATGCTCGACGAATATGCCCAGATTCTCCGCGAGTTATGGGAAACAGGGCGGAGCGACCTGAAGGGTACATATTACCAGATGGACGATTGTCTCGTCCGCCCCAAGCCCGAAGGCGATATGAAGATCATCTGCGCGGGCAGCTCGGACGAGGGGCTCGCCTTCTCGGCCAAATGGGCGGACTATGCCTTTTGCCTTGGCAAGGGCGTCAACACGCCGACCGCTTTCTCTTCGAACAATGCGCGCCTCGCGGCGGCGACCGCGAAGACCGGGCGCGATGTGTCGATCTTCGTGCTGGTGATGATCATCGCCGACGAGACCGACGAAGCGGCGATGGCGAAGTGGAAAAGCTATAATGACGGCGTCGATATCGACGCGATCTCCTGGCTCGCCGAACAGGGTGCAGCCGACAAGCACAATGCCTCGACCAATGTTCGTCAGCTCGCCGCGCCGGAGGGTGCGGTCAACATCAACATGGGCACGCTGGTCGGCAGCTATGAAAGTGTCGCGCGAATGCTCGACGAGATGGCGGAGGTGCCCAATACCGGCGGCGTGCTGCTGACGTTCGATGATTTCGTCGCAGGGGTGGAGGCGTTCGGCACGCGCATCCAGCCGCTGATGAAGAGCCGCAACAAGGGGTAGGGGGCCTCCCCCCTCCTCTCCCGGCCAGCGAGGGAGCTGAAATGCGGACATGCCCTCTGGCGATGCGTTCTTCCGTCTTATCCGAGCAGACCTTGGGTCAGGCCTAGTCAGGGGCCCCCGTCGGGGTGAATGACTGGGATGGGCGCGAAGCAGGGGGGTGGCCCTTCACCGACTTAGTAAGTGGTTAGTTGCTCTAAGCTCCGACAGGCGCAGCGCGTTGAGCCGATAGTGGCATCTCGCCTCAAGGCTATCCGTTCCGCTACCTCCAAAGGACGTGCCTCCTTCAAGTGAACATTGAGATTGCGAATATTTGAGCCATTCCGCCTGAGAGGTTTTCAACTTCACAGCCAGGGATGAGCGGTGAATATGACCAGCCTTCGCAAAGGCGTTGAACTTCCGGTCTAAAACCACGGCAGTTCGCAAGTTGCGCTCAAACGAACGTTCAACTTTTGCCCGCAACTTTCTGGCGGCGTCGAGATAACAGCCGTCACGCTCGGCGTTTGTGGCAGCGCCATCGCAGCGGTCCACTATCTGTGTCGTCGCTGGTGGCGAAAGGACGGCCGCTGGCGCCATCGTCGGCAGAGAAACGCCAATTGCAAAAGGCACCGCCAATGCGGCTCGAACTATGATCCTCATACATTCAGCTTACGGTGAGCGCGAATGTCTGCAAGGGTCGATAATAGTCATTCCCGGTTTAAGTCACATACATATATTAGGTCCCTTCCAGGGCGGGGATGAAGATTGAGGAACGGGCAATGTCGATCTGGATCAAGCTATTGATCGTCATTGCCGTGATCGGGCTGAGCCTTGGCCTGATCCTGCTTTTCGCATCGCCGCCCGGCGTGCTCAATTTCTTCAATGCGCACACCCCCGGCGACAGCAACGCGCAAAAGGTCGCCGCCGCCGTCCCCTATGGCGCGGAGCCCGCGCAGAAACTCGATGTCTGGGCGCCGAAACAGCGCGCCGACGCCACGCCGCTCCCGGTCGTGATCTTCTATTATGGCGGCGGCTGGGTGAAGGGATCGCGCGGCGAATATGGCTTTGCCGGACGCGCCTTTGCCGCACAGGGTTTTATCGCGGTCATCCCTGACTATCGGCTGGTGCCCGGCGTGCGCTTCCCGGTGTTCGTCCAGGACAGCGCGCTGGCGGTCAAATGGGTGCGTGACAATATCGCGCGTTATGGCGGTGATCCGAAACGCATCACGCTGTCGGGCCATTCCGCCGGCGCCTATAACGCCGCCATGCTCGCGCTCGACCGGCACTGGCTGACCGATATCGGCGTCGATCCCGGCATTATCCGCGCCGGCGCCTTGCTTGCCGGACCGTACGACTTCTACCCATTCGACAAGCCGCGCAGCATCGACGCGATGAGCCACTGGCCGCGCCCTTTGGAAACTCAGCCGATCCAGTTCGCGCGCGCCGACGCGCCGCCCCTGTTGCTGGCGGCCGGCACTGCCGACACCGTCGTGCGCCCTTACAACGCCGAGCGCCTGGCGAAGAAGCTGCACGATCTGGGCGCGCCGGTGACGCTGCGCCTCTATCCCGGCCAGAGTCACAATGATCTGGTGATGGGCTTGTCCAAACCGTTTCGCGGCCGCTCGCCCACCCTCCGCGAAAGCAGCGACTTTCTGAAGGCGAATTCGCAGTAGCGGCGAAACGAACGGATGATGGTCGGACACTCAATTCGAAAGCGCTCGGGGGCGACATGCGAACCATTCATATCGACTGCACGGGCGTGAAGACCGTCGATGAATTCTGGCAGCGCTATCTCGATACCGTCAGGCCGGTTGGCGCCAATCTGTTCGGCCGCAACCTTGATGGTTTTTGGGATGCGATCGAAGGCGGCGGGCCCGGCTGGCCGGGAGAAGGGGTCGGGCTCGTCTTCGCCGCTACGGATGCCCTGACGCCGCTTCGGTTGGCCAATGGCGGCTCGTTCCTCGATGCCCTGCGTCGGATCGCGCGGGACGCAACCCGGACGGAAATCGCGCTCGTCTGAGCGGCGTTGTCGTTTCTTGACAGGGGGATTCGCGCCGCCGCGATTCAACGCCGGCACCCATCCATGGCAACGTGACGGCACACGAAGCGCTGTTCGCGCTTCGCCCGCTCTTTCACATGACTGGACCATCTTTGGACATTGTGGCGCATGCTGTTCCGGCGTTTACAGCATGCTGTTCCTTGCTGTTATTCGATAACAGCATAATGGTGATCAACCCATTGGAAACAAGCCAGGAATTTGAGCCGAAAATCCAACTTAACAGCATGAAAAAATATCAGCCGAAATAACAGCAAAAACAGCATCGTTGCGGCACGCGACTCAGTGGCCGGGTGCTGCCCGATCGCGGAGACTCCTAGGGAGCCGAAGCGGCCAGCTTGCTTGCATCCACCGCGGCGACTGCTGCTTTCAGTGTCGCGATATCGGCGACATTGCCCTCGGCGGTGACGAGGAAGCGGCTGCCCGCCATGGTTTCATATTTGCCGCGTTTCTCGCTGCTGTCCCATTTCTCGGTGACCATCGCGCCGCCGACCATTTCGGTCTTTTCATAACCGGTCGCGGTCTGCTTGTTCGACTGGACATTCAATGCCCCGCCCAGCGTCGCGAGCGATCCCAGCGCCGCCATGTCGGCGACCGACAAGGTGAAATTCTGCTCACCCGCGCTATACTTGCCTTCCGCGCGGCTGCCGCCGATGCCGCCCGCGCCGCCGCTGGTCGATTCGGTATCACCCCGCGCAAAGCCGGCGATCGATGCCGGGAGCATCGCCTGCAGCGCCGCGGCGGGCACCGCATTGGTCTTGCCGCTTGCCGCATCGGCCTGCATCCGCGCGGTTGCGGCTTCCATCTTCTGGCCGGCTTCCTCGAGCTTGCCGAGATCGACCTTGCCGACGCCGGGGACGTTCATGGTGCCACTTGCGGTGCCGCTGCTTGCGCTGATCAGCGGCCGCGCAACCTGTGCGGTCACCGCGCCGGCCACGGCGCCGATGACCACGAACACCACGACCGCCACCACCATGGTGACAAGGACATAAGGCACTGCCTTGTCGGCGGGCGCCTTCATCAGCTTCGGCAACCCGATCCAGAACAGATAAAAGCTGTACAGCCCCAGGAAGATCAGGAACGAGAGCGCCGGCAGGATCTGGAATATACCCGCCAGCCAGCTCGCGGTCGCGCCGAATGCCGCCACTTTCATCGCCGAGACCGGGTTCTTGGTGGCCCCGAAGCTCGGTGCGAGCGCATCGATGATCAGCGCCAGCACATAGATGCCGACCAGCGCCAGTGCATAGCCGATCACCGCCGTGGTCACGGCGCTCATCAAGGACGGACGGTAGCTGAAGCCGAGGAAACCATAGCCGAACACCAGTGATCCGATCAGCGCGGCCACCGGGCCGATCGCCGCAAGCGGCACGACCCAGCCGGTGAAGATGCCCCTGACCGTCATCGGCTCGCTGTCGATGCGGTCCCATTCCGCGGCCGGTGTCAGCAATAATCGCTTGATCCGGTTCACCATTCCTGCGGGTTCATTGTCTGGAAGCTGTGTCGCCATGGTCGATCCCCTGTCGGATTTATCCCCAAATGGAAGCTATCGGCATTCCCGGCGAAAGATAGGATCAAGGCGACATTCGCGGCTTGTCGATTGCACGAACGCCATCGGTCTCCCATATCCGCCGCCATGAGCGATACCATGACGTGGCACGGCACGACAATTCTCTCCGTGCGCCGGAACGGCAAAGTCGTCGTCGCGGGCGATGGCCAGGTCTCGATGGGCCAGACCGTGATGAAACCCAATGCGAAAAAGGTCCGCCGCCTCGGCGACGGATCGGTGATCGCCGGGTTCGCCGGGGCGACCGCCGACGCCTTCACCTTGTTCGAACGCCTCGAACGCAAGCTCGAACAGCATCACGGGCAATTGCTCCGGGCCGCGGTCGAGCTGGCCAAGGACTGGCGGACCGACAAATATCTTCGCAACCTGGAGGCGATGATGATCGTCGCCGACAAGGATGTGACGCTGATCCTGACCGGCAATGGCGATGTGCTGGAGCCCGAAGCCGGGGTCGCCGCGATCGGGTCGGGCGGCAATTACGCCCTCGCCGCCGCGCGCGCGCTGGTCGATTACGAACAGGATGCCGAAACGATCTGCCGCAAGGCGATGGGGATTGCTGCGGAGGTCTGCGTCTACACCAATGACCGGCTGACGATCGAAACACTGGACGCCGCATAATTCCCCTCCCGCTTGCGGGAGGGCCTGTCCTCCCAAGCGCTGCCCCTTGTTTGACATGTCCTCCCCCGACCCCTCCCGCCGGCGGGAGGGGAGGAAGATAGAGAAGAAAATGAACGACGCACTGACACCCAAAGCCATTGTCGCCGCACTTGACGAGCACATCATCGGCCAGCGCGATGCCAAGCGCGCGGTCGCGGTCGCGCTGCGCAACCGCTGGCGCCGCCAGCGTCTCGGCGCCGATCTGCGCGACGAGGTATCCCCCAAGAACATTTTGATGATCGGCCCGACCGGTTGCGGCAAGACCGAGATCAGCCGTCGCCTGGCGAAGCTTGCCGACGCGCCGTTCATCAAGGTCGAGGCGACCAAATTCACTGAGGTCGGCTATGTCGGCCGCGATGTGGAGCAGATCGCGCGCGACCTGGTCGAGGAAGCGGTACGGCTTGAAAAGGAACGCCGCCGCGTCGCGGTCAAGGACAAGGCCGAAGAAGCGGCGATGGTCCGACTGCTTGACGCATTGACCGGCAAGGGCGCGAGCGAGGCGACGCGCGAAGCGTTCCGCCAGCGCATGGCCGATGGCCATCTCGACAATACCGAGATCGAGATCGAGCTTGAGGCGCAGGCGCAGATGCCGTTCGAAGTGCCCGGCCAGATGGGCATGATCAATCTCGGCGAGATGATGGGCAAGGCGCTGGGCGGCAATCAGCTGAAGCGCCGCAAGCTCACCGTTCCCGCCGCCTGGGAGAAGCTGGTCGAGGAGGAGGCTGACAAGCGGCTCGACCAGGAAGAGGTCAGCCGCACCGCGCTGGCCGATGCCGAGGCCAATGGCATCGTCTTCCTTGATGAGATCGACAAGATCGCGGTCAGCGAACAACGCGGCGGCGCGAGTGTAAGCCGCGAGGGCGTGCAGCGCGATCTGTTGCCGCTGATCGAGGGCACCACGGTCGCGACCAAGTATGGGCCGATGAAGACCGACCATATCCTGTTCATCGCCAGCGGCGCTTTCCATGTCGCCAAGCCGAGTGACCTGTTGCCGGAGTTGCAGGGTCGTTTGCCGATCCGGGTCGAGCTGAAGGCGCTGACCGAGGCTGATTTCGTCGCGATCCTCAGCGACACCAAGGCGTCGCTGCCGCAGCAATACAAGGCGCTGATCGGCACCGAAGGCGTGACGATCGAGTTCACCGAGGACGGCATCGCCGCGGTCGCGAAGATCGCCGCGGACGTGAATGGCGAGATCGAGAATATCGGTGCGCGCCGCTTGCAGACGGTGATGGAGAAATTGCTCGAGGAAGTGAGCTTCTCCGCCGAGGATCGCGGCGGCGAGACAGTGGTGGTCGATGCCGCCTATGTCGAAAGCCAGCTCGCGGGCATCGCGCGCAACACGGATCTCAGCCGTTTCGTTCTGTAAGATGATCGGTTGAGGCCAGATCGCTACCCCATTCGTCCCGAGCTTGTCGAATGGCCGTTCTTCTTGCCTGGAGAAGATGGAGAAGAAAGAGCGGTGCTTCGACACGCTTGGTGCGAACGGGGAGGGGCTGCTCCAGGGAAGCCACTCTTCCGCTTTCCCGATCCCGACGCTAGCCTCCAGCCCTGTCCGTCATCCGGGAGTCGTTCGTGAAGCATCTCATCGCTTGTGGCCTGATCGCCGCCATTGCCGTCCCCGCTGTCGCGCAGGAAGCGCCCAAGCCCCCGGTCGCCGCCAGGAAGCCGCATGAGATCAAGGCGCCGTTCGGCGCGACCCGCCGGGACGACTATTACTGGCTGCGCGACGACACGCGCAAAAACCCCGACATGCTGGCCTATATCAAGGCTGAGAATGATTATGCCGACACGGTGCTCGCGCCGACCAAAAAGCTGCAGGAGGCGATCTACAAAGAGGTCGTCGGGCGCATCAAACAGGATGACAGTTCGGTCCCGTATCTGAAGAACGGTTATTATTACTATACGCGCTTCGACACTGGCGCGGACTATCCGGTCGCCGCACGGCGCAAGGGCAGCATGGACGCGCCCGAGGAGATATTGCTCGATCAGCCGAAGCTCGCGGCGGGCAAGGGCTTCTTCCAGACCGCATCGCGCACGGTCAGCCCCGACAATAGCCTCCTCGCCTGGGCCGAGGATGTCGTCGGGCGCCGGCAATATGTGCTCAAGGTGAAGAACATCGCGACTGGCGCGTTGCTCACCGATCTGGTCCCGAACGTCGAAGCCAATCTCGTCTGGAGCGACGACAACAAGACCATCTTCTATATCGAGAAGGACCCGGTCACCCTGCTGAGCAAGCGCGTCAAGGCGCATGTCCTCGGCACGCCCGCTTCGGCCGATCGGCTGGTCTATGAGGAGAAGGACGACAGCTTCTATATGGGGCTGGGGCGCACCTCGGACGACAAATATATCTGCATCACACTGCAAAGCACGGTCAGCAACGAACTGCGCTGTGCCCCGGCCAGCGCGCCGACCAATTTTGCCGTGCTTGCGCCGCGCGAGCGCGACTTCCGCTATGACGCCGACCATATCGCCGATCACTGGATTGTCCGCACGGATTGGAAGGCGCCCAATTATCGCCTGATGACCGTTGCCGATGCGAAGGCCAATGGAACGCGTGCCGCCTGGACCGACCTTGTGCCGGTCGATCCCGCCGTGTTCATCGAAGGCTTCAAGCCGTTCAACGGCTTCGTTGCGATCGAGGAACGCTCGGGTGGCAACAAAAGGCTGCGCATGCTGAACGACGCCGGCAAGAGCAGCTTCGTCAATTCAGATGAGCCGGCCTATGCGATGGCGATCGAGGTCAATGAGGAAACCGGCACGCCGTGGCTGCGCTACACCTATAATTCGCTGACCACGCCGACCACCACCTATGAAGTGAATGCGGCGACGGGCGAACGCCGCGTGCTCAAGGTACAGCCGGTGCCCGGCTATGACGCCTCGCAATATGTCACTGAACGCGTCTGGGTGCCCGCGCGCGACGGAACGAAGGTGCCGGTCAGCCTGGTCTACAAGAAGGGCTTCAAGAAGGACGGCACCGCCGCGATGCTGCAATATGGCTATGGCAGCTATGGCGCGTCGATGGATCCGAACTTCTCGATCCAGACCGTCAGCTTGCTCGATCGCGGCATGGTCTATGCCCTGGCGCATATTCGCGGTGGGCAGGAAATGGGCCGCAAATGGTATGACGACGGCCATTTGATGAACAAGAAGAACAGCTTCACCGATTTCATCGACGTTACCCGCTATCTCGTCGCGCAGAAATATGCCGCCAAGGGCCGGGTGGCTGCGCTCGGCGGCAGCGCCGGCGGATTGCTGATGGGCGCGGTCGCCAATATGGCGCCGGGCGATTATCGCGCGATCGTTGCGCAAGTGCCGTTCGTCGATGTGGTGACGACCATGCTCGATGCCAGCATCCCGCTGACCACCAACGAATATGACGAATGGGGCAATCCGGCGGCGAAGCCCGCCTATGATTATATGCTGAGCTATTCGCCCTATGATCAGGTCAAGGCGCAAGCCTATCCGGCGCTGTTCGTCGGTACCGGCCTGTGGGATTCACAGGTGCAATATTACGAACCGGCGAAATGGGTCGCAAAGCTGCGTGCGACGTCGACCAGCAAATATCCGCTCGTCTTCCGCACCAATATGGAAGCCGGGCATGGCGGCAAATCGGGCCGCTTCCAGCGTTACCACGACTCCGCCGAATATAACGCGTTCATGCTCACCGAACTGGGCGTGACGCCTTAGAGCAGCGTCGGGTTGCGCGGAATCACCCTCCCCCGTTCAGGCTGAGCTTGTCGAAGCCCCGCTCTTTCTTGCAACACAGGCAGTCGGGGAAGAACGGCCCTTCGACAAGCTCAGGGCGAACGGAAGGGGGTGGATCCACTCAGCTCGAAACCGCTCTAGGCCGGGTCGATGTTCAGCGATGGGCGCTTTGGCCGGATACCGATTCAACGCCTGACAGGATCATGAAAGGGGGTGGCGGACGAAAAGCCCGATGGCTTCCCGCCCCGCTCTTTGACATGACCGAAAAAACCTTGTCCTTGCCCATTGGCTGTTTCGGCGATTCAGCCCGGCTGGTTCCCGGGTTTCTCATAGGGCACGAAATCGCCGAGCCGACATATCGGGCCACGAATGCCTGAACTGCGGTCGACCATATCGAATGTGTCGCCCTTGCAGACCTGGCTGCCGAACAGTTTGAATACCGGAATGCTGTCGGACCTCATGCCCGAACAGGCATAGGCCAGGGTGTTGACCCAATAGCGTCGCTCCGACTGGCGATACACCAATGTGCGGTCGCCAATGATCTGCGGACTGCCGAGCTGCGTGGTGTCCAGGCACCCTTTCGGGGCACCGGCCACACGGCCGGCCAGCGCCTTGGCGAGGTCGGCATCACTCTCCGCGCGGCTGTCGGCAGCGGTGGTGCAGGCGACCAGCGCCAGCGGAGCGAGCAACAAGATGCGCATTGGCATTCTCCCGGACGTCGCCGCCCCCGAGAGAGCCCTGTAGCAGAGTCAGCCGCGAAACGCATCCTTGGCCGCACGCCGATCGGCCAGTTCCCCGGCTGAGGCCGCACGCAGGAAAGGGTTGGTCGCCAGCTCCAGCGCGATCGTTGTCGGGATGGTCGGCTCACCCGTCGCGCGCGCCGCATCCACCGTCACCATTCGCTCGACGATCGCCGCATTGCCCGGTTCGACGGCGCGCGCGAAGCGGCCGTTCGCCTGGGTATATTCATGCGCGCAATAGACGATCGTCTCGGGTGGCAATGCGGCAAGGCGCTGCATATTAGCGAACATCTGCGTCGCATCGCCTTCGAACAGCCGGCCGCAACCCATCGCGAACAATGTGTCGCCGGTGAAGACGATCTCGTCGTCGGGAAGGTGGAAGCTGATATGCCCGGCGGTGTGTCCGGGCGTTTCCATCACCGTCGCGACATGCGCGCCCAGTGCCACGGTATCGCCTTCGCCAACCGCGACGTCGAGCGTCGGAATGCGCCCCGCTTCTGCCGCGGGGCCGGTGACGATCGCGCCATGAGCTTCCTTGATCGCGGCATTGCCGCCGGTGTGATCGGGGTGCCAGTGCGTGTTCCAGATTGTGCCGATGCGCCAGCCACGCTTGTCCGCTTCGGCCAGCACCGGCTCCGCTTCGGCCGGGTCGACCACCATCGTCTCGCCCGACGCCTGATCATGCACCAGCCAGATATAATTGTCGCTCAGTGCGGGGATGCGGACGATGTCGAGGCCGGTCATGAGTCACTCCGAAAATTAAGCGCCGCGGTGCCAAGGCGGATCGTGACATCGCCGGCAGACTCGGCGCGCGTCAGCGCCACCCCGCCGCCCGCCCACAAGGGCGAGAAGTCGCCGCGTCCTTCGCTCTCGGCCTTGGCACGGAGCGGCGCGAGCGCGGCGCTGGCATAAGGGAATGGCGGCGCGACCTGGTTGATCGGACCAAGCGCATCGGTCAGCCGGTTGCGCAGTCCTCGCGCAACGCCACCGCTGAACAGGTTGGTGGCGACGAGATCGTCCGACTGCGCGGTCTCCAGTCGGTGACGATGGGCCGCACTGGTCCATGCTTCGGGTGTCAACAGATAGGCGGTGCCGACCTGCACGGCGCCGGCGCCGCGTGCCATTGCCGCCGCCACGCCCGCCGCATCGGCAATCCCACCGGCCGCGATCACTGGCACATGAACCGCCGCGACGATTTGCGGCAGAATCTCTGCAAGCGGTCTGGAGCGATAGCCATCGAGGAAATGGCCGGCATGACCGCCGGCCTCGTCGCCTTGCGCGATGATCGCGTGACAGCCCTGCGCTGCCAGGTGCTGCGCTTCGGCCAGGGTGGTCGCATTGCCGAAGATCAGCGCGCCGGTCGCTCGCACCCGCGCAAGCAGCGCGTCGTCGGGCACGCCGAAATGGAAGCTGACAATCTCCGGCCGTACCGTTTCGACCGCCTCTGCCATTGCCGCGTCGAATGGCCGTCGCAGCGGTGGCGAGCCGGTCGGCGGCGCGACGTCTTCACTGGCATAAAAGGGCGCAAGCGTGGCACGCCACGTCGTTTCGTCCGGCTGGGGCCCGAGCGTGTGACAGAAGAAATTGAGATTGAGCGGCCCCGCCGCGGCGGCGCGGATCGCCGCGACTTCCGTCACCACCGCTCCGGCATCGAGCACCGCACAGGCGAGCGAGCCGATCCCACCCGCGCCGATTGCCGCCATCGCCAGCTCTCGTCCGGCGAAATTGGCCATCGGTGCCTGAACGATCGGCAATCGCGCGCCGGTCAATTCCAGGAAACCGGCGGCTGTCATCTCACCACACGCCCGTATTCGGCATCGACGCCCAGGGTTCGGCCGGCGGCAGCACGCCGTCCTGCAGCAGCTCGACTGAGATATTGTCGGGCGTGCGCACGAACGCCATATGGCCATCGCGCGGTGGGCGATTGATCGTCACCCCGGCATCCATCAGCCGCTGGCACGTCTCGTAGATATTGTCGACGCGGTAAGCGAGATGTCCGAAATTGCGCCCGCCGGAATAGTCCTCCGGATCCCAGTTATGCGTCAGCTCGACCTGCGCATCCTCGTCACCGGGCGCGGCCAGGAAGATCAGCGTGAAGCGGCCTTTCTCGCTATCCATCCGCCGTACTTCCTTCAGCCCGAGCAGGTCGAAGAACTTCACCGTCGCATCCGGATCGGTCACGCGGATCATGGTATGGAGATATTTCACGGAAGGGCTGCTCCTGCTGGCGTCATCGTCCAGATAGGGACCCGGCACGCGTCCCGCAATTTTCGTCGGGTATTTTCAGCCGAAACTTCAGGGGGTGATAGGCGGGGCGAATTGCATCAGCGCCGCCTTGGCGGCGATTCCGGCATCGCCCTGCGGCGCGATCGCCACCGCCTGGTTCCAGGCGGCCTTCGCGCCCGCCTCGTCGCCGGCGAGTGCAGCGATATTGCCTGCCTCGAATTGCACCGAGGCATCCTCGCCCGATAGTTTGAGCGCTTCGGCAATATCCTTCTTCGCGCGGGGCAAATCATCCATGCGCCGCGCCAGCGTCGCGGAGAGCAGCCAGGCCAGCGGGTCGGCGGCGGCGTCGACCACGGCCTGGTCGAGGTCGCTGCGCGCGCCGGCAAGATCCTTGCTGGCGACTTGCGCCCGCGCGCGGTCGAGATAGGCCTCGCCGCGCTGGAGGCCGGTCAATGTGCCTGCCGCCAGGGCGGCATCGAGCGCGGCGCGCGCCTTGCCCGCATCCTTGGCGGCGAGCCAGGCATTGCCCGCCTGTGCCCAGTAAAGTGCGGCGCGGCGATCCTTGGCCAATTCGGCGGTGCGGGCTGCCCCATCGAACTCGGCCGCCGCGGCACTCCATTGCTCGTTGTTGGTGTAGGCGACGCCGAGGCATTGCTGAGCGAGGAATCCGCCACCCGACAATTTCCAGCGCCCTGCCTCATCCGCGGCCTTGGCCGGGTCCTTGGTCGCCAGGTCGAGACAGCGCGCGCCGCGCTCCTCGCTGGTCGATGGCGGGCCTGCCTGAGTGGCGGAAACAGGGGCGGCGGCGAGCAGCAGCAGGGGCAGGATCATAAGCGCGAAATCACATCCTCGACCGCTTTGATCAGCAGCGCGATATCGGTATCGCGCGACAGGCGGTGATCGCCATCCTTGATCAACAGCGTCTGCACATCGGCTGAACGGATCATCTCGGCAAGCCGGGCGGTGCGCGTCCAGGGTACGTCGCGGTCAAGCTGTCCCTGCAACAGCCGCACCGGGCAATCGACGGCGATCGTGCCGAACATCAGCCGGTTGGCCTCGCCCGAATTCCAGAACGCGGCGGTGGTGATGGTCGGCTGGTCCGAATAAGGCGACGCGCGCGACACCTTGCCGCCCGACAGGATCGCCAGCTTCTCGTCGGTGGTGAAGCCCCAGTCGGTGAAGTCGGGCGCGGGCGCGACACCGATCAGTCCGGCGACCAGTTCCGGCCGATCGCGCGCGACCAGCAGCATGATCCATCCGCCCATCGACGATCCGACCAGCACCGCGGGGCCATTTGCCAACTGCTCGATCATCGACAGTGCATCGTCGCGCCATCCGGCCAGTGTCTGGTCCTCGAACGCGCCTTCGCTTTGCCCGCAGCCGCCATAGTCGAAACGGAGGAACGCCCGTCCGCTCGCCTTTGCCCAGGCCTCCAGCGCCAGGGCCTTGCTGCCGGTCATGTCGGAGGCATAGCCGGGCAGGAACACCGTCATCGGCCCGGTACCTTCGGTCAGGTAATAAGCGAGCGCGGGGCGGGGTGGGG
>NZ_JSXI01000061.1 GCF_000803065.1 Sphingomonas sp. ERG5 | reverse complement strand
CGCGCCATATAATATTATTATATATCATATACTAAGATGAAATTAGCGGTGTTAGCGGCCGGATTCACGGAGATCGGGCAGCATCGCGCGTCACCGCCAACCGATCGGGCTTCCTTGCCGAAGACCCTTCCAGACCGGTTCCCGATATGGCTGCGCCCAGGCGATCTCCACTCCGTACCAACGGATCGGATTTTATGCTCGATGCTCCAGGCTAAACCGAACCCTTGCGCTCCACGACAAGGATATGCGCGGCACCGACCGGGTGCGCGACATGCTCATCGCCGACATCAGCGAGGAAAATGTCGGTGGGCGAGAGGCGGACACAATGCTCCGCTCCGTCGATCCGATAGAACATATCGACCTGGCCGCTAAGGACGACAAAGGCCTCGGCCCCGTCATTCCTGTGCCATTTATAAGGCTGATCGGTCCAATGCAGGCGCACGGTCACGCCGTCGATCTCCATGAGATCGCGCGCGTCCCATGCCCGGTCGGGCCGGAAATCGATCACATCGTTGACGATCGTCGGCATTTCAGACCTCCGCCACGCGTATCGATCGACGCCGGGGTCGCGCGCCCGGTGCCGGCCGCGCCAGCCTCTCCCGCAAGAGAGGCCGCCCAGTCAATGCGTCCCGATCAATGCGTCTTTGCCGCCGGCGCGCCCGGTGCCGGCGTCGCGGCCTTGGCGGGTTCGGTGCTCGCAGCGGTGGTGTTGCCTGCCGCCTTGGCTTCAGCCTTGCCAGCCGCCGCGGCCGGCGCGCCAGCCGCCGGCGCCGCCGGAAGCGGCAGGTTCGATCCCTGCTGGTTGAGATAAGCGATCACATTCGCCCGGTCCTGCGCATTGCCAAGACCGGCAAAGGTCATCTTGGTGCCGCTGGCGAATTTGCGCGGGCTGGTCAGCCACGCGTTCATTTCGTCAAAGCCCCATTTGCCGCCATGCGACTTCAGCGCGTCGGAAAAGGCGAATCCGCCCTTGCCCTCGGCAATGCCCTCGCCGAGCGTGGCGTAGAGATTCGGGCCGATGCCGTTCGCGCCGCCCTGAGTGATGGTGTGGCAAGCGGTGCATTTCTTGAACACGTCAGCGCCCTTGGCCGGATCGGCCGACGCCAGCAGTGTCGCGATCGGCACTTCGGCGGCGCCTGCGCCACCCTCGGCCTCAGCGCCTTCGATCGGGTAGCCGGCCTTTTCGGGTGCGCCGGTGTGATACACCATGTTACCGACGATCCCGAGCCCAAGCGCCACGCCGCACGCCCCCAGTACCCAGCCCGCGATCGTGTTCGTCCTGTTGTCCATTACGCCTTTGCCCCTGTCGTATCATAGGCCGGAAAGTTGGCTTCCTTTAGATTCGCGTTGCCGACACCGCAAGCCGCGCTTAAGCGCGCGGCCTCATGGAAAATTTCGCCGCCCCCGCTCGCCCGATCGTCGCAAGGATGACCGAAGCCGCCGCCGCCCAACCGCAGCGCGCGGTGGCGTTTCAGGGCGCACCCGGCGCGAATTCGCATGTCGCGGCAATGGAAGCGTTTCCCGATTGCCTGCCCTTGCCCTGTTTCGACTTCGCCGACGCGATCGATGCGGTCCGCGAAGGCCGCGCCGACTGCGCGATCATTCCGATCGAGAATTCGCTGCATGGCCGCGTCGCCGACATGCATTTCCTGCTGCCCGAATCGGGCCTGGTGATCACCGGCGAACATTTCCTCGGCATCAAGCACGCGCTGATGGGCGTCGGCACGCGCGACGATGTGCGGGAAGCGATGAGCCATCCCCAGGCGCTGGGCCAGTGCCGCCACTGGCTGCGCGAGCATGGCATCTCGGCAATCGCCTATCCCGACACCGCGGGCGCCGCGGCAGTCGTGGCCGAACTTGGCGACCCGAAGGTCGCGGCGCTTGCGCCGCCCGGTGCGGCGAAAATCTATAATCTCAACCTGCTTGCCGACGGCCTGGCCGATGCCGATCACAATACGACGCGCTTCGTCGTTCTCGCCCGCGCGGGTCATGAGCCGATCGGCGAAGGGCCGTGGATGACGACGCTGATCTTCGAAGTGAAGAATATTCCCGCCGCGCTCTACAAGGCGATGGGTGGTTTCGCGACCAACGGCGTCAACATGACCAAGCTGGAAAGCTATCAACGCGGCGGCAGCTTTGCGGCGACCGAATTCTATGCCGATATCGTCGGCAGACCCGGCGACGAGCCGCTCGACCGCGCACTGGAGGAATTGGGCTTCCATTCGAAATGGATGCGCTTGCTCGGCACCTATCGCATGGCGCGGACGCGCGACTGATTCGCTTTGGGATAAGTCGGTGCGGACCGGCACCGTCTTATTTCAGACAGGCATCAGCCCTCCGCCCAGGCCGCGAGCAGCGTATGCGCAATCGCATAGGGCGGCGGCGCAAGGAACGACCCTTCTCCCCCCGCCAGCACGCGCCGTACTTCCGCGCGCGGGACCCAGATCGCGTCCTCCAGCTCATTGGTGTCGAGCGTGATCTTGTCGTCCGCCGCCGTGCCGACGCACGCCATCATCAGCGACGACGGGAATGGCCAGGGCTGGCTGGCGATGTAGCGCACGTCGGACACGCGTATCCCCGCCTCTTCCATGATTTCGCGCGTGACCGCTTCCTCGATCGATTCGCCCGGTTCGAGGAACCCCGCCAGCGCCGAATAGCGCCCCGCCGGCCAGGCCGGCTGACGCCCAAGCAGCGCGCGGCCGTCATGTTCGGCGATCATGATCACCACCGGGTCGACGCGCGGAAAATGTTCGGCGTGGCAATGGGGACAATTGCGTCCCCAGCCGGCGCGGAACATCGCGGTCTGCGTTCCGCAATTGGCGCAGAATTGATGGCGCGAATGCCAATCGAGCACGCTGCGCGCAGCGGCATAGGTCGCCGCCTCGCCGGGCGCGAACCGATCGAGCATGCCGAACAGACGCATCGAGCGGCCGGCCGGCGCACGCATCCCGGGCGTGAACGCCGCGAAATGGGGCTTATCGCCGTCGAGCCCAAGCAGGACCAGCTCGGCGTCTTCGGGAGCATCGGCCAGACTGCTCCAACCAAGCCGCCCGACCTCATCGACTTCCGGCTCGAAATTCTCGAGCTTGAGCAACCGCGCGCGCCAGTCGCTGACTGCCGCCGCAAAGGCTTCGGGGTCGTGGCGCAGTCGGTCGGCGCGGTCGAGCACGCCGCCGGTGAATCCTGGTATCACGGGCGCTTGCGCTCCATATCGGTCCTGAACGCGGCAACCGCCTCGGTACGCAGCGGCCATTTCTCGCCCGGGAAGTAATTGACCATCACCGTGCCGCGCACCCGATGCACCGGATCGACGAAAGCGACCGTGCCGGCCGCACCACCCCAGCCATAGGTTCCCTTGGCGGCGCCGCCCGGCGTATCGGCGATCGTCACCGATCCACCCGCGCCGAAGCCCGATGGCGCGGGCGCCGTCGTGCCGCCGGTCGTGGCCGCCACCCCGCGATAGAAGACGCCGGCGGGCAACAGGTTGGACATGCCGAGCTTGGCCGTTGCCGGCTTCATCACCCGGACGCCGTCGAGCTCGCCGTAATTCTGCAGCATGTGGAGGAAGCGGTCATAGTCGCGCGCCGACATGACGAGCCCCGCGCCGCCATAAGGAAAGCTCGGCGGCTTCAGCCAGATCGAACTGGCTGCGGAATCGAGCGGCGTCCGGCTGTCGCCGATGATCATATAGTTGCTGGCGAAGCGTCCGACTTCACTCTGCGGCACCGTCCAATAGCTCGATGTCATCTTGAGCGGGCCGAAGATGCGCTTCTGAACAAAGGCATCGAAGCTCATGCCGCTGGCGACTTCGATCACCCGGCCCATCACATCGAGGCCGATCGAATAACTCCACACGGTCCCGGGGTCCGCGATCAGCGGCGCGCTGGCGGTGCGATTGGCGAATTCCTCGAGCGTCGTCGGGCGGACCTTGCGGGCTTGCTCTTCCATTGCCGCGCTGATCACCCCTGGCGTCAGCCCGAGCCGCTCATATTCCTTGAGCAGAGCCCCCCTGGTGATGATCGTATAGCCCAGCCCGGCGGTATGCGTCAGCAGATTGCGGATCGTGATCGGGCGCGTCGCCGGACGACTGTCGAGACTGTCCGGGCCGATCAGCACTTTCATGTTCCTGAACGCGGGAATGAAGTCGGAGACCGGCTGGTCGAGTGACATCTTGCCGTCTTCGATCAGGATCATCGCCGCCATGCCGGTGATCGGCTTGGTCATCGAATAGACCCGCCACAGGCTGTCAGGGCCAGCCTTGGCGGCAGCGGCTTCATCGCCGATCTTGCCGGCGGAGACGAACACCGTCGGCTGATTGCCATAACCGAAGGCACCGACGATGCCCGGCATCTTGTTGGTGGCGACATAGGAATCGAACAATGCCTGAGTCGTCGGCAGGGGCGATGTGGTCACAGCAGCGGTCGCGGGAGCCGGCTGGGGTGTGAAGGGCCGGGACGCCTGCGCCTGAGGCGCCGCCTCGCTGGCGAACACCGCGCCCGCCGCGAGCAGCGCCAGCGCGCCTGCCGAAACCATGTACCGCACAGCCTTCATGTCGCTCTCCTGATTTCACCCCTGACGACGGCAGCCGCCTTGGCAAAGACCGTCGGCAACCCGGCCGACTCGATCTCGGCCACCGGCCACCATTCTCCCGCGTTCGAATGCTCCCGCACGATGGCAACCGCAAGCGCGAGTTCGAGCCGGAAATGCGTAAAGACATGAACCACCCGATCGTCGAGCACTTGCCAGTCGGCGGCGACGGGCGGATCGGCAAGCCCCGGCGGGGCATCGGCCCATGGTCCGGTCGGCAGCGCGCGCATGCCCCCGAGCAAGCCGCGCGGCGGGCGACGCTCGAGCAACACCTTGCCGTCGCGCTCACCCCAGAAGATCGTGCCATAGCGTTGCGGCTTCGTCGCCTTGGCCGGCTTGACCGGATAGGCATCGGGTTCGCCTTGCGACAACGCCAGGCATTGGTCGTTGAGCGGGCAGACCAGGCATTTGGGATTGCGCGGCGTGCAGATCGACGATCCCAGGTCCATCATCGCCTGAGCGAAATCGCCACTGCGCGAATCGGGCGTGATCGTATCGGTGGCGGCGCGGATCGCGGCTCGCGCGCCCGGCAAGGGCTCACCAATCGCGAACAGGCGCGACACGACGCGCTCGACATTGCCATCGACCACCACGGCGCGTTCGCCGAACGCGATGCTGGCAATGGCCGCAGCGGTATAGGCGCCGATGCCGGGCAGAGCACGCAGTTCGTCTTCATTGCCGGGGAATGCGCCGCCATGCCGTTCGACCACGACGCGCGCGCAGGCGACCAGATTGCGCGCCCGGGCATAATAGCCGAGCCCGGCCCAGGCGCTCATCAGTTCGGCCTCGTCAGCGGCGGCGAGGCTGGCGAAATCGGGCCAGCGCGTGGTGAAATGCTCGAACTTCGGCCGCACCGTCGCGACCGTCGTCTGCTGCAGCATGATTTCCGACAGCCACACCCGGTACGGATCGGCACGCGGTGCGCCCGGTGGCGCACGCCAGGGCAGGTCGCGCGCATGCTTGTCATACCAGGCAAGCAAGGGCGCCGAAACGCGGCGCCGTGAAATGAGCGGCGCCGGGATCGGTCGGGGCTTTATGGATCGGGGCTTTGCGGGCACCGCGTCGCTATGGCATGAGAGACGCGATGAGCAAACGTGGCGTTCCCACTCCGGAGTCCCAAACACAACGCGGCGGCCGTGCGCGCGCGGTATCCGAGCTGTTGCCGGACGCCGGACGCGCCGCGTTTCGCCGCTTCGGCTTCGTGCAGAGCGCCGTGGTGAGCCGCTGGAGCGAGATCGTCGGCGCGCGCTATGCCGGGGTGTCCGCCCCCGAATCGATCCGCTTTCCGCAGGGCAAAAGATCCGAAGGCACGCTCAACCTGGTCGTGCGCGGCGCGCATGGCACGATGATGCAGCATATCGCGCCGGAGATCATCGAACGGGTCAACCGCTTCTTCGGCTATGCCGCAATCGCACGCGTGCAGATGCGCCAGGGCGATGTTCCGGCCCCGCGCCCGCGCGCCGCGCCGCCGTCGCTGAAGCCGATCCCGGTCGAGCTCGGCGCCAGCCTGCGCACCATCGCCGATCCGGAATTAAAGGCTGTGCTCGAAGCATTGGCGGCCGGTGTCGCCGCGACCAGGGGACCGCCGATCATGGGCGGCCCAATCAAGGGGAGTGGGGACGAGTGATTCGCTGGATTATCGCAGTATTTCTGGCCCCATTGCTGATCGGCGCGGCCCCGGCCCCGCGCGACTGGTCCAAAACCGTGACGCAGACGAGCAGCGGTGCGTTCGTCATCGGCAATCCGAAGGCGAAGGTGAAGCTGATCGAATATCTCAGCTATACCTGCCCGCACTGCGCGCATTTCTCCATCGGATCCTCGGCGGTGCTCAAGGGCAAATATGTCCGCTCGGGCTCGACCAGCGTCGAATTGCGCCATGCGATCCGCGACAAGCTCGATATGGCAGCGACGATCATCGCGCGCTGCACCGGGCCTGTCGGCTTTTCCGCGACGACCGATGCGGTCTTTGCCGGCCAGGAGGACTGGCTGATGCGCGGGATACAGTTCGAGCGCGTCAATGGCGGGCGCATGGACCTTTATCCGGAGAATGCCCGGCTGCGTGCGCTTGCCGACGGGGCCGGGCTGACCGATATCGGCCGCGCCAGGGGACTGAACGACGCGGCGCTCGACGCCTGTTTCGCCAATGACGCCGAAGTGCTCAAGATCGCCGTGATGGCCGATGCGGCCTGGACCGCGATTCGCGCCGCCGCGCCCGCCGATGGCGGCACGCCGAGCTTCGTCGTCAACGGCAAACCCTATCCGCATCTCGACTGGGCCGGGCTGGACAAGGTCCTGCTCGCCGCCGGGGCGCGGTGATTCCGCTGTCGTGATTTCCGTTATTTGGTGATTTTCCCTGGAGTGTGCCGACCATGAAGTTCCGTCTCGCAACTGCTATCCTGCCCCTGATCGCCCTTGCCGGTTGCGGCAGCGGGAACAGCACCGGAAATCTCTCCGCGCCGGCCACGCCGATCGCGGCCATTGCCGCACCCGCTGGACAGAATTGGGCCGAGACAACGGCCCTGACCGCGGAAGGCGGCTATCGCCTGGGTAACCCCAACGCGCCGATTAAGCTGGTCGAATATGGCTCGCGCACCTGCCCGACCTGCGGCCAGTTCGGCCGTGAAGGCATGGAGCCGCTGATCAAGAACTATGTCTCGACCGGCAAGGTCAGCTATGAATTCCGCGACTTCCTGGTCCATGGCGCGCCCGATCTCGCCGCCGCCCTGCTCGGCACCTGCGGTGGCCCGCAGCCCTTCTTCCCGCTGCTCGAGCAGATGTACCAGAATCAGACGACCTATCTCGACAAGCTGCAGAAGATGTCGCCCGAAGCCCAGGCGAAATTCCCCAGCATGAAGCCCAATCAGGTGGCGACGGCGCTGGCCGAGCAGATGGGGCTGATCGAGTTCGTCAAGCAGCGCGGCATTCCCGAGGACAAGGCACGCGCTTGCCTGAACGACCAGGCCAAGCTGGAAGCGGCGGCCAAGCTCAGCGACGACGCCACGTCGTCCGGAAAGGTGACGGGCACGCCGACCTTCCTGGTCAACGACCAGAAGGTCGATGCGGTCGCCTGGAGCCAGCTCGAGCCGATCCTGAAGGGCGCGGGCGGCTGATCGCCCGCGATCATAGGCGGGGGGCGGCCGGCTAGTGCAGATCAAGCGGCTCAGGCTGTCCGGATTCAAGAGCTTCGTCGATGCCGCCGATCTGCGCATCGAACCCGGGCTGACGGGAATCGTCGGCCCGAACGGCTGCGGCAAATCCAATCTGCTGGAGGCGCTGCGCTGGACGATGGGCGAAACCTCCGCCCGCTCGCTGCGCGGGGCCGGCATGGAAGATGTGATCTTCGCCGGCACCGCGACACGCCCGGCGCGCGAATTCGCCGAAGTCTCGATCCTGATCGAGGATGCCGGTGCCGAGGAAACCGAAATCGTGCGCCGGATCGAACGCGGCGCCGGTTCCGCATATCGCATCGACGGGCGTGACGTCCGCGCCAAGGATGTCGCGCTGCTGTTCGCCGATGCCGCGACCGGCGCACATTCGCCCGCCCTGGTCAGCCAGGGCCGGATCAGCGCGGTCATTTCCGCCAAGCCCGCCGAGCGGCGTGCGATGCTGGAGGAGGCAGCCGGAATCGCCGGCCTGCATGTCCGCCGCAAGGACGCCGAACAAAAGCTCCGCGCGACCGAGGCCAATCTCACGCGCCTCGATGAAGTCATTGCCGATCAGGACGCCCGGGCCGCGGCGCTGAAACGTCAGGCGCGTCAGGCCGAACGCTATCGCGCGCTGTCCGACCAGATCCGCACCGCCGAGGCGCGGATGATCTTTGCGCGCTGGCGCGACGCCGCGGCGGCGGCCGACGCCGCGAAGGCGGAAGCCGCGCAGGCCGAGACTCGCGTCGCGGACGCCTCCGAAGCGCAGCGCGCCGCCGCCGCCTATCAAGCGGAAGCAACCAGCCAGCTGGCCACCGCCCGCGCCGCCGCGCTGGCCGCCCGCGACCGGGCAAGCGAGGCAGGGCACAAACTCTCCAGCCTGCGCACCGAACGTGCGGCGGTCGACCGGCGGCTCGCCGAGCTGACGGCGAATCGCGGACGGCTGATCGACGATCGCGCCCGCGAAGGCGCCCTCGCCAATGATGCCGCCGAAGCGCTGGCCCGGCTCGCCGAGGAAGCCAAGACGCTCGACGCGCGCATCGCCGATGCGACGGCGCGCATGCCCGAACTCGACACGATACTTGCCGGGGCGGAACGCGCCGCGCGCGACGCCGAGGTTGCGCTGGCCCAGGCGCTCGCGGCGCAGGCAAGCGAAGCTGCGGAAGCGCGGGTGGCCGAAGCGGCGCTCGCGGCAGCGCGGGCGCGCACCGAGCGCAGCGAGCGCGACCTGTCGCGGGTCACCTCGGAAGCCGCGGCATTGGGCGACGCGGCACCGCTACAGGCCGAGCGCACCCGCGCCGCCGAGGCACGCGCGCAAGCGCTGCGCCATGCCGAATCCGCGCGTACCGCGCTTGCCCGCGCCGATGCCGGCGAGCGCTCGGCAATCGACCAGCGCGACCGTGCCCAATCGGCCCGCGCCGCCGCACATGCCGAATTGTCCGCCCTCGACAGCGAGGCGGCCGCGCTGGCCAAGGCAACACGCGCGAGTGGACGCGAGCGGCTGCTTGACCAGGTACGCGCCGATCCGGGTTATGAACGCGCGCTTGCGGCGGCGCTGGGCGACGATCTGGAAACCGGGCTTGATCCGACGGCGGAGCGCTTCTGGGCCGGCGCCGAAGCATTGCCCGGCGACCCCATACCGCCCGCCGGGACTGTCGCGCTGGGCAAGCATGTCACCGCTCCACCGGCGCTGGCGCGGCGACTGGCGCAGATTCTCGTTGCGGACAGCGATGACGGGCAACCGCTCGCGGTCGGACAGCGACTGGTGACGACCGCCGGCGTGCTGCGCCGCTGGGACGGTTATGTCGCGAAATCAGGCGGGGCAGCGGCGGCTGAGCGGCTCGAACGCATGAACCGGCTGCGCGCGATCGAATCCGCCCGCCCGGCGGTGGTCCGCGCGGTCGATTCGGCTGAAAGCGAACTCAACCGCATCGACGAAGCGATCGCCGAGGCGCGCCGTGCCGCCGCCGATGCACGCCGCGTGCTCGAAGGCGCAGAAACCAGTGCGCGCGATGCGGGCCGCGCCGAGGACAAGGCGGCGGTCGCGCTCGAACGGATCGAAACGCAGCGCGCCGATCTCGACTCGCGCCGTCAGCGCATCGCGGCGGAATTGTCCGAAGCGCAGGCCGAACTCGACCGCGCCGCACGCGACAAGGCGGCGTTGCCCGACGGCAGCGCGACGCGTGAACGGGTCATCACCTTGTCCGCCGATGCCGAAACGCGGCGCACCGCAGTGGCGACCGCGCGCGCCGACCGCGCCGGACTCGAACGGACGATCGCACAGGATCGGGACCGGCTGGCGAGCGGGACGGGCGAAGCCAAGGGCTGGCGCGCCCGCGCCGGCGAAGCGGCGCGACGCATCGGTGACATGGACAAGCGCGATACCGAACTGGCGACGGAAGCCGAGGCGCTGGCCGATCGTCCCGCCGCGCTCGACCGGGAAATCGCCGCGCTGGACACGACGCACGGTGCGGCCCGGGCCGAAGCGGAAGCGGCCCAGACGATCGAGCGCGACGCGGAAACGACGTTGCGCGAAACCGACACAGTTGCGCGCATGGCGGGCGAGGCGCTGTCCGAAGCGCGCGAGGTCCGCGCCGGCGCTGCCGCTCGCGCGGAAAATCAGGAATTGCGGCGGATCGAGATGGGCCGCCTGTCCGGCGAACGCTTTGAATGCCCCGCTCCCGTATTGCCGGAACGAGTCGGCTTCACCGTCGACACGGTGCGCAGCCCCGCCGATGAATCCAGCGCCCATGAGCGACTGACGCTGGAGCGCGAACGGATCGGCCCGGTCAATCTCGTCGCCGAAAGCGAACTCGCCGAACTGGAGGCCGCGAGCATCGGCAACAGCGCCGAGCGCGACGAACTGGGTCTGGCGGTCAATCGCCTGCGCGGCTCGATCGGCACGCTCAACCGCGAAGGCCGGCAACGCCTGCTCGCCGCCTTCGAAGCGGTCGACGGCCATTTCCGCCGCCTGTTCACCACCCTGTTCAACGGCGGCAGCGCACATCTCGAACTGATCGATTCGGACGATCCGCTCGAAGCGGGACTCGAGATCATGGCCCAGCCGCCAGGCAAGAAGCTTCAGTCGCTGACTCTTCTGTCGGGCGGCGAGCAGGCATTGACTGCGGTCGCGCTGATCTTCGGCCTGTTCCTGACCAATCCCGCGCCGATCTGCGTGCTCGACGAAGTCGATGCGCCGCTCGACGACGCCAATATCGAACGCTTCTGCGATTTGCTCGACGCCATGACACGCGAGACCGCGACCCGCTATCTGATCGTCACCCATAATGCCGTGACGATGAGTCGCATGCACCGCCTGTTCGGCGTGACGATGATCGAACAGGGTGTCAGCCGACTGGTCTCGGTCGATCTGGGTGGGGCGGAGAGCCTGTTGGCGGCCTGAACTCAACCCAGTCAGGCGCCGGCTGGCGCAAGCTCGCGGCGATGATCCACAACATTGCTGCCCCGCGGACCGCGGCGGCGATCGCAATCTCGCCCTGTGTCGCCGCTGGCAGATGTCCCTCCATCCCGGCGAACCACCAGAATTCGGCGAAATAGGCGAGGAAATCGCCCAGCGCGAACCAGGCGATCGGCCATAGCCGGTAGCTGGTCAGGATCAGCACCGGATAGAGCCACAGGTCGAATTGCGGCGAATAGACCTTGTTGGTCAGCAGGAACCAGGCCAGCACCGGCGTAAACAACAGCCAGGGCCGATCACCGTGCCGCCGCCAGCCGAGCGCGACGATCATGGCGGCACCGACCAGGAACAGGCCGCCCGACACCAGGTTGCGCTGCGGAATCGATGTCACCCAGAAACCGGACGTCGACAGCAATTCCCAGATCGATGCCGCGGTCCCCGAACGCTCGCCGGAAAAACGGTAGAATTCCGACCAGTTCTGATAGGCGCCAAACGCCACCGGCACATTGACTGCACCCCAATAGGCGATCGCGATCACCACCAGCAGCGCAGCGGCGGTCAGGCGCCCGGTCACCTGCCTGCGCTCGCCCGGGAACAGCGCGGCGAGTCCGAACAACGGCAGCAGCAATATGGGGAACAGCTTGGCGGCGGTGCCCAGCGCAGCAAGCGCGGTGGCGTTGATCGCGGCGCCGCGCCGTGCCGCAAGCAGCGCAGCAATGGCGAAGGCCACCGCCAGCATATCCCAATTATGCCCGAGATAGAGGATCAGCGGCGGCGCGGCGGCCCACCAATAGAGCCGGCGGCGATCGACCCCGGCACGCTCCATCATCGCCAGCACGAGAAAGGCGAGCAGCGCATTGACCGCCGCGACCACGCCGAGAAAATGCGCCGCATTCGCCACCGGGCCAAACAGCGTGCGCGTCACCAGTCCCTCGACCCAGATCAGTCCGCCGGTCAGCACGGGATATTCCATTCGTGCATCGACATAGGGCAATTGCCCGGCCGCAACGCCGCGCAGGCCCCAGAACGGCACCGCGTCGCTATAACAGCCGGTCGTGTACTGGATCGAATCCGTCCAATAAGCCCCGCAATGCCCCTTGAACGCCCAGCCGGCGAGGCACGTCAGGCCCAGCAGCACATAGGGCCACCACCGCGTTCGATCCGTCCCGCCCATGCCTGCTCCCGTGCCGTGGCGCGGGCTTATCGTCTTGGACCAGCGAAGAACAGCCATGCCTGGACTGATCTTTGGCGACCGATGCCTCAGAAATTGATGCCCGGCCGCAGCACCAGCTGGAAGAACGCCAACATCACCATGGTGAGGATCGTCAGCCGCCCGAGGTTCAGCCGCCCGGCTGGCGCCGTCGCCGGCAGCGGCGTGCTGCGCCAGGCGCCGCTCTGGATGAACCCCATGCCGATGATTGCCACCGCCACCGGCACCAGCAGTACCTGGTCGATCGAGCCGGGCACGCGGAACGGAATGATGATCGCGGTTCCCAATATGGCGGGCACGGTCGCCACCCGGAAAATCGTTACTGTGCGACACTCATTGGGTGCGAGGCTGAGCAGCGGGCGCATCAATGCGAACGCCACCGCGACGATCGCCACCAACGCGACCAACGCCGCCGCCCAATGCATGGGCGCGTCAAGACCGAGATAGTCCATCGCCATGCCGACATCATTTTGCGGCAGGATCGCGCCGACAACGACTTGCGAGATCGACTGGAACAAACCGGCAAAGGCGACCCATATCAGCGCGACACGCCCGGTCGCGCTTGCCGGCGCCCGGTTGCCGCGCAACGCGAACAACGCCGCCAGGCCGACCAGCAGGATTGCCAGCGCGCCGGTGCCCTGGAACAACCGCGCCAGCGGATTATCCCCGGTCCAGTCATGATTGTTGTGGTACAGCGTCGGATGAAGCCCCGGCACCAGCGCCTTGGGAATGACCAGGAACAATTCCTGGACCAGGAACAGCAATTCGAACGCAAGCGCATAGAGCAGGGCGGACCCGATCGTCAGCTGCCAGTCCCACGGTCCCGCGACCGCGCCATCTCGGCGACCGCCACGCCGCGACCATCCCACCAGGCCCAATATCAGGGGACCTATCAGGACAAGGATCGCGAACAACATCGCGATCGGGCCGGCATCCGCTCTCATATTTTCCCCGCTCCTGCGCCCAGCGCCGCGACGCATTCGCCGCGACGGCCTTTCCCTACCGCGGTCTGGTGGGGCCGTCTAACGGAGCGGCCACCTGGTCTAATTTATGCGGCGCTCGCTGAGTCGCTGACGGCTGTCAGCATAGCTCCACGCCGTCAGTCCGATCCCGATGATCGCGGGTAAGGTAACCGCGACGAAATCGCGCGGAAAGGCGGACGGAGAACAGATTCCCACGGCGATCTCCCAGAGATGGAACAGCGCATGGCCGCTGAACCACACCGTCGCCATCGTCCAGAGCAACAGCCGCGTTTCCGCGCGGAACGCCCCCGTCACATAGGCGCCGCCGGTCAGCACGAAGATCATGCCGATGTCGCGGATGAAATGCTGGTTGAACGCGCCCGTCGAGGTCACACCCGGCACGGCGAAATACCAGTCGAGCGGCACGGCCAGCATGACCAGGCCATTGGCGGCCATGGCCAGCCCGAGAATCGTCGCGATGATGATGCAGGTCCGTCTCATATCGACCATTCCTTTTGACAGGTTGAGTTCGTCAATGTGCTCGTCCGGCCTGCGCCTCGGCAG
Organism: Sphingomonas sp. ERG5; assembly: GCF_000803065.1. Classification (GTDB taxonomy): domain Bacteria; phylum Pseudomonadota; class Alphaproteobacteria; order Sphingomonadales; family Sphingomonadaceae; genus Sphingomonas. Next base: position 1,758 of record NZ_JSXI01000061.1, on the reverse strand, counting down.
CCAGGGCCAGTTCGACATGCTTCAGCTTGTCCGGATTACGCATGATATAGATACCGGTGATGCGCCCATTTTCGATCTCCAGCGCCGTGGTCTGCAGGATTTCCCCGCGCTCGGAACTGACATAACCGGGAAGGCCGTCGATCCACACCGGGCGGAGCATCACCATCCCACGCTCGCCGAACTTGCGATACAGGCCGGCGAACATCCGCAGCATGCGCTCGATCCCGACGATCGGGTTGCGGAATGCCATCACGCGGCCGCCGCCATCGGACTGCAACACGACATTGTCCGCCAGCAACAGCTTCAGTGCCTGCGTATCGCCACTGCGCGACGCCGAGAAAAAGGCCTCGGCAATCCGATCCGCCTCTTCCTGTGCGACCGGAAAGCGCGGCCGTGCCTCATGGACGTGCTTGCGCGCCCTGACCGCCAGTTGCCGCACTGCGCCGGCATCGCGGTCGAGCGTCGTCGCAACCTCGTTCAGGGCGACACCGAATACATCGTGCAACAGGAACGCGGCACGCTCCAGCGGCGACAGGCGCTCGAGCGCCATCATCAGGGTCAGGGTCAGATTGTCGGCCGGTTCCTCGTCGGTCATCTCGAGCAGCGGCTCGGGCAGCCATTCCCCGACATAGGTTTCCCGCCTGACGCGCGCCGATTTGATCACATCGAGGCACAGCCGCGTCACCACGCGCGACAGGAAAGCGGCGGGGATTTCCACCGCCACATCCGCACGCTGCCAACGCAGCCACGCATCCTGCACTACATCCTCGGCCTCGCTGAGCGACCCGAGCATGCGATAGGCGAGGCGCAGCAACCGTGGCCGCTGCGTCTCGAAGATACGCGTGGATTCGTCAGGCTGCGACACGCGCCGCATCCACCGGATGAACCGCGCGCAGTCCGACCTGCAGCCGGTTCCACAAATTGATCGCACCGATCAGCAAAGTAAGCTGGACTTGCTCGGCCTCATCGAACTGCGCGCTGAGCAGCGCAAAATCCGCGTCCGGCGCACCGGTGTCGGCCACATGGGTCAGGGCTTCGGTCCAGGCCAGGGCCGCGCGCTCCCGGTCGCTATAGAGCGGCGATTCGCGCCACGCGTTGAGCATATAGAGCCGCATCTCGGTCTCGCCATGCGCCCGAGCGTCGGTTGCGTGCATATGGATGCAATAGGCGCAGCCGTTGATCTGCGATGCACGCATCTTCACGAGCTCGATCACCTGGTGGTCGAGGCTGCTGGCCTTGATGCTTTCTTCCAGCGCCATCATCGCCTTGATGCCGTCGGGCGCGGACTTGAACGGATTCTTGATACGCGGGGTCATTGCCTTCTCCCAGGTGCCCTATGCACCTTCCCACTCAAGACGAGATAGGGATCATCGACTGTGACATGGCCGCGAAATTTTTTCTCCGCCCCTTGTTGAAGCGGGAGAGCCGTTACGTCCTCGATTCAGTCCGAAGAACGATATGTTAATATCGCACTCTCCTCATCGCTTGGCACGCTCTTCCATTAAATACTTCCGGCTATAGCCGAGGCATTGGACCGCCATACCGAAGCACAATAATAAACATGTGACTCCGCATCCATCGGCACGCATTATTGCCGCCACATTACATTTATAGTTAATTTATACGGATAATATATGGATAATTATATGCATTATACATTTATCTATTTTTTGTTTTTCACAACAAATAAAAAGTGTTAATTTTTATTCTATTTATATACTGATTCAAGATCATATTGTAATATCTTTAGTTCAATTG
>NZ_JSXI01000060.1 GCF_000803065.1 Sphingomonas sp. ERG5 | reverse complement strand
GGGGTGGCGGCGGCGGTGGCGGGGGGAGGATCACTCGCGTGGTCTTCATCTCGTTGGGCCGTTCGGTGACCGTGATGCCGCGCAGGAAGGTGACCGCGACGATCAACCCGGCGAGCGCGATGCCAGCCACGACCAGCCAGCGCGCGCCATGGCGGCCGCGCGTGCGCCGACGATGACCAAAGTCCATCCCATCAAGGGTAGCGGCGGCCATGGCTCAGGCGCCGCCGGGCGGGCGCGTCGCGGCCATGCCGAGGCTCGGCACGCCGACCTTCGAACACAGGTCGAGCACCTGCATAATCTGGTCATATTGCACTGCCCGGTCGCCGCGCAGAATGACGGCGAGGTCGGGGGTGGTGGCCATGCTGGAGCGGAGCTGCTGCTCGAGCTCGGCCATCGACACGGGGACGGCATCGATCGATACCGTGCCGTCATTGGCAACCGCGATCACCCGCGACTTGGGGCTGTCGAGCGTCTTCGCCGCCGAGGCGCTGGGAAGATCGACCTTGATGCCCTGCACCGCTGCCGTGGTCAGCAGGATGAAGATGATCAGCAGCACGAAGGTCAGGTCGACCAGCGGCGTGATGTTGATCTCGTTATACGGCTTCTTGCCCTGGATCTGCATCGCCCGATCCCCCTATTCGGCCGCGATGGCGGTTGGGGTGGGGCCGTCTGTGTCCTGCCAGGTTTCCGCGATGCGCTTTTCGAGCTCGTCGACGAAGATCTGGTTGTCGGCGCTGATCTCCTCGACGCGTGAGAGGAGATAATTATAGCCGAACAGCGCCGGGATCGCGACGGCAAGGCCGGCGACGGTGGCGAGCAGTGCCGCGGCGATACCGGGGGCGATGGCGTTGATGTTGACCTCGCCGGCCGCCGCCACTGAGGCAAAGGTGATCATCACCCCGAGCACGGTACCGAGCAAACCGATGAACGGTCCGCCCGAGATGGCGATGGTGAGCAGTACCATCTGGCGGTTGAGCCGTTGGCTCTCGCGCACCTGCCCCGCATCGAGTGCCGAGCGGATCGCCGCGATCGACTGCGCGCGGATCGCGTAGCGGCTGCCACTCGCACGGCCTTCGCGCAAACGGCGGTCGAGTTCGCGGCGGCCGATCTGATAGAGCCGGGCCAGGCTGGAGATGCCGGTCGCCCCCCCGGCCTTCACATCACCAAGCCCGTCATGCCCAGTGCTGGTGCTGGCAGCCTGTTCATAGGCATCGAGGAAGTCGTCATTGGCGGCCGAGACGCGCGCGAGCAGCAGTCCCTTGGCGATCATCACCCAGATCGCGACTGCGAGCATCACCGCCAGGATGCCGATCACGATCCACGCATCGAGCGTGAGCGCGGCGAACAGGATGCCGAAATAATTATGTCCGGCGGCCTCGGTCTGCTCGGCGGTGTTGAAGGTCAGCAGTTTGGCGCCCTGCCCTTCGCTCGCTGCCGCGAGCTGGAATGCCGCTTGCGGCAAGGCCGTGCCCGCGACGCGCACCTCATCGACCTCGCCGGTCAAGCCCTGGCCCAGCAATGCCGGGCCGGTCGCAGCAGTCAGCGCACCGGTTACTTCGCCGGCGGGCTGGCCGTTGACGAACAGGCTTGTCTTCGTACCGTCCGAGCTGAGCGCGACATGTGCCCAGGTACCGGCGGCAAGCGGTGTCCCTGCACTGCGCTGACCACTCACCTCGAGGAACAGCCTGCCGCCGGCCAGCACCAGCGAGGCACTGCCCGGCACGGTCAGGAGCTGGCCGTCCGCTACGCCCGGCTTGACCCAGAAGCTGGTGCTGAGCGGGCCGGCGCTGAACAGCGACGCCGGCAGGCTGAGCGCGGTACCGTCGAGCTTCAGGCTCTGGCCGATCAGGCCACCGGCATTGCGCCCTTCACCGCCGCTGGCGTTCGCGCCATTGGCGGTCGCATCGCGCGGAGCACCGGCCGCGTCGAAATGATAGACCGCCTTATAGCCGCCGAAACTGCCCGCGGCATCCTGGCCGGGCTTTGCATCCTTGTTGCCATAATAGGCATAGATCGCCTGTGCGGCGCCGGGCTTGATCCCCGACACATCGACCCATATCAGCGCCTGTTCTTCGGCCGGGCTCCACTTCTCGATATGGAACTTCAGCGGCGTGCGGTCGTCGCCCGCCACGAAGCGCAGGTCCGACCCGTCCGCCTTCACATCCTTGAAGCTGAAATTACCCGTGTGCAGCCGCACCAGCACTGGCGCCCGCGCGACCTCACCCGTGATCCCCGCCGCCGCGGCGTTCAGGTTGATCTTCGTGCGATAGGCATAGCCCGGCTCCCACCAGGCATAAGCCGGTGTGGCGAAAGCGGTGAGCGCCGCGGCGGCGATGACGCCCCCAATGACGCATTGTTTCATGCGGTTGATCAGAGACATCAGAATTCCCCCCAGATGCGGAAGCGTGCGAAAACATCGCCGGACTTGCTGTCCGGTGCGGAAATCAGCGGCGTGCCGACATCGACGGCACCGTTGAAATATTTGAAGAGCCTGACCCGCCCGCCCACGCCCAGCGTCATCAGCCGGAAGCGATCATCCTGCGCCTGGAGCGCTTGATGGATGCCGCCCCAGCCCATGTCCCAGAATGCGTGGAAGCGCAGTTCGTCGATCGGCTTGCCGAAGCGCGAGGCGAGATTCGGCGAGCGCAGCTCGGTCTGATAGGCAAAGCCATAATCGGCCAGCGCCTCGCTCTCATAATAACCCCGCACGCTCGACATGCCGCCAAGGCTGAAACCTTCGTTGGAAATGAGCGGGTCGGGCGACCATTGGCCGGAGAGGCGGGCATTGACCTGAAAGCTGCGGAACACATCCACCGTGCTTTCGGCCTCGCCCTTGAAGATCACGAAATTGGGCTTCGCCTGAAAGCGCTTGCAATCGAAGTGATCGAGATCCTTCACGCAGCCATCGGACGAGAAGCCGCCGCCCGTGCCGATACCGCGCGTGCCGAATATGCCGGATAGGGTGACATTGGAGGTTTGCTTGTCGCTGCTCCAGTCGCCCCGCCATGACGCGGTCACCGGCAGATATTTGATCGGGATCGCGTTGCGATCCGAGCCAAGGCGCAGGTCTTCCAGAAAATCCTTCCAGTCGACGCCGATGGTCAGCGAATGGTAGAAACCCTCTCCGGTGCCGAGCGACCGGATCAGCCGTCCGCCGAAGATATTGCCCTTGCCGATGACGCTGGTGCCGCCGACCACCGCAATGTCGCTGTCGGAATGCACGGCGTAGAGCAGCAACTGCGTGCCGCTGCCCAGCCGCATCATATAATTGCCCGACAGGACCGTGCCGTCATTATGCCGTCTGGGCGCGGTCTGCGCGGAGATCGACAGGCTGTCGCCGCGCCCCCACAGATTGTCGTAGCGCAGCGTGCCGGAGACACGCAGGTCGGTCGTCGCCGCCGATGAGAAATTGTTGATCTCGGTCGACGCGTGGAAGGCGGAGCTCTCCTCGACCTTCAACAGCACATCGAGCGTTCCCGGCGCGGTGCCCGCGCGCAGTTCCGGCGTCACCCGTCGGTTCGACCGCTGGTTCATCGCGACTACGTCGCGCTGAAATGCCGGCAGATTCGGCGTCTTGCCCGGTGTCAGCGACGGCGCTTGCGCACGGATCGCATCGGGATTCTTCGCACCCTCGACCAGCACCTGGCCGATCGCCTGCGGCTGCACCTCAAGGCTGATCAGGCCGCCTTCGGTTCCCTGTTCGGGAATGAACACCGACACGGCGATATAGCCGGCATCCTCGAACGCCTTTTGCAACGCAGCGCGGGCGCTCTCGACATCGGCCGGCGTCTTGCCTGGCCCGGTGAACGGATAGACTGCGCGTTCCACCTTGTCGGGCGAAAGCACCTTGTTCCCGCGCACCGCAAAGGCGCGAATCTCGAAGGGCTTCACCTCAGCCGCCGCGGGCGCCAACGGCGCGGCGTCCTGTTCCGCCACGCCCAACGCACATGCCGGCACCGGCGCCAGGCCCAGCATCATGGCGAGCGCCGTGACGCTCGCGCACCCGCGCCATCGATCCCTTGCCCTCATCAAAATCATGTCCCCCGCCATCGGCCGCCACGGCTCAAAGCCGGGCGACGGACAGAATCATCGACGTGCGCAACAGGCTTCAGCCGCGATGCGGCACCGCAGCGCCCCGTTTGTCGCCGCGCCCTTGGCATGCCCCGCGAATGAGACTCAAGCATGAACTGGCTATATATTAGATCAGCTTCACGCTTTTGCCGGTATTGTACGGGTATAGCGTCAATTCTATTACAATTGATTGCAATCACTCTGGCATAAATAGCCATCACGCTCCGTCAGGCTATAGCCTACGAAACGAAAATACATCGGAACTATTCACAATATTGAACCATATCGTGCGATATAACTGCACAATATCTGAAGATATATTTGCAATGCAGCTTCTATTAGCTGCGGATCAAGTCATCACGCGGACCGACAGCGCCCGTGTCCGGCTGGGTGCCTCGCCGAAGCGGCGCAGATAAGCGCGCGTGAACATTGTCGAACTGCGAAAACCCGCTGCGATGGCAAGGTCGGCAATGGATCGGTACTCGCGCCCGCTCGACAAGCGCTCATGGGCCCATTCCAGCCGCACCGCGGAGACATATTCGGTCACGGTCACACCGAGACTGGCCTTGAAATTCTTGCGCAACGTCGGTCCCGTGACACCAACGGCGGATGCAAGCCGATCCGCATCCCAGGGCTTGCCATGATCATCCTGCACGTGCCGCATCGCCTCGTTCACGGCACGGGCAAAGGGGAGTACCCCGGCATTGCCGGGCCGGGCCGTGGCAACGCGATCAGCTCGGGACCCGTTCAGTTCCGACGTGGCTTGATCCATGGCGCACTCCCTTCAATGAGGAGACAATCGGCGTCGCGGATTTCTGAAAAAAAACTTTCCGCCATCCCAGCGCCTAGCCGATCAGGACCACGCCGCCCGGAAGATGGGTGCCGCGAACACCGAGCAATTGCTCGACCTGGGTGACGGCATTGGCCATCTGATCGAGATGGAACACCGCACTGACGGGATGGCGGGCAAGACTGCCGTCGGTCAGCACGATCCGGCCCGCGCGATAGCGGTTGATCTCGGCCACGACCTGACTGAGCGGCTCGCCCTTGAAGATCAGCAAACCGGACCGCCACCCCGTCGCGGTACTCTCATTCGTCTGTTCGACCGCGCCAAAGCCGTGGGCGGAATAGATGAGCTGATGGCCGGCGGACAAATCCGCGCGCGCGTCGCCGCTCGCCACCGTTACCTGGCCCGCCATGCAGGTCACGCACACCTGTCCGTCGATATTGCGGAGATTGAACTCAGCCTTTGACGCGGTGACAACGCCGCCATCCGCCACAGCCGTGAATGCGGCGTCCCGCGCGATGGTCACGAATGCCTCGCCGCTGATCAGGTCGATACCGTCGCCGTCCCACCGCTTGCCGATGCTGGTGCGCGTGTTCATTTCAATGCTGACGCCCGCCACCGGGCCGATCGTGCGCCGCTCCCCGGGGGCGGTGCGGTAATCGGCCATCAGTTCGGCATAGGAAGGCCATAGATCCAGCGGCGGGCGCGCGACCATGACCGCGCCGGCGACCGATGCCGCGATTGCGCCGCCCATGACGAAGGCGCGCCGGCTGACGAGCCCGTGGCGCGGCCGAAACTCGATCACCCTATCCGCCTCCCGCCGTTCGGCCTCGCGGGCTTCAAGCATCGACTGCAAGCCGCTGCGCACCCGCACCGCCTCGCGGAATGCCGTTTCATGCTCGGCACTGCTGGCACGCCATGCCGCAAGGGTCGTCGCATCGCGCACGGTCGCCGCGCCCGAACTGATATGGACGACCCAATCCAATGCCTCCCGCGCAAGCGGCGTCATCGGCGTGCGGGGGCCATCGGCTCCGTTCACGCGCGCGCCGTCAGGGGCAGAAGATGGCGGGGCGGAAGTCTCACGATGGCGCACCTTTCTACTTCCTAGACAATCGACGACGGTCGAAAGTGAAAATTGTTTCGACCCCGAGCCGATCGGCGCAATGCTCGACCGCATGCCGGATATCGCTATGGATCGTGCGGACGGTCACGCCGTGCCGCGCGGCAAGGGCTTCATAGGAAATCGTCTCCAGCAGCGAGGCACAGAGTACGGCGCGCTGACGCTCGGGAAGATCGGCCAGCGCCCGTTCGAGGCGGGTAAAATCCGCTCGCCCTTCAGCGATGACATCGGGGCCCGGCGCCTCGTCCGGGATATCCAGCGCGACCTCGATCTCCATGGCGTTCAGCCGACGGCCTTCCGAGACGCGGATGTTGGTGGCGGCATTGAGCGCGGAGCGGTAGAGATAGGCTTCTGGATTGGCGACGTCGCTCAACGCGCCGGGCCGCTCCAGCCGCAGCCAGGTTTCGTGCAGCGCTTCCTGCGCAAGGTCGGGCGATCCGAGTTTTCGCGTCAGCCTCTGAATGAGGTCGCGGTAGCTCGTGCGCAGCGAGCGACGCAGCACGGCGCGGATCGCGTCCGTCATGGCCGCTTCCCGCCCCGGCCCGCGGCAACTCCATGGCGCGACACCATCTATCGGGCCTCGATCTGGACGCGGATCGGCTGCGGCATCTCCACTGGCGGCCGACCGAATTGCAGCGCCGCGATCCCGGTCATCATCTCCTGATCAGCCAGCTTGTTACCGCTACCTTGGGCGAAATCGAGGCGCTCCACCGCACCGTCCCGACCGATCCACAAGCGCATCACGGCGCGGTAGGTACGCTTGCCCTGAGCCGCATCGGGACGGAGCAAATGATCGATCGTCGTCAGCACGTGCCGTCCATAGGCGTCGAACGATGCCCTGGGCGGCGTGCCGACAAGCGGCGTCGACCGCACCTGCATGACATCAAGCGTCAGCACCGGATCGGCACTGTCGGGCCGGTATCCGATCGAAGGGCCTGACCGCGGAGCATAGACCAGCGCCGCGTTGGACCGGGTGAAGCGCGACGAAAGGCCAGTCTCCACCAGCAGCCGCGCCAATGCCTGTTGCGGCGTGAAGCTGCCAAGGACCGCGGCCGACCGCCGGTTTGCGGCCAGATTGTCGTCATAGATGATGTCGACATGGCTGATCTGCGCAAAACGCGCGAGCGCGGTGTCCAGCCGTTGGGCGGGAATGTCATAATGCTGCTGCGGCAATTGGGCATCGGACTGAGCGAAAGACGGTGCGGGCAGCAACGCCGCGCCGGGCAGTGCCAGGAGAAGGAGGCCAGCCAGCCTCGCGCCGACCTGCCGATCGCCCCCAGTCACTGCAGGCTGAATGATATCGGCAGCGCGATGCCCAGCCTGTCGGGCAGGCTGGCAGGGATCACCGGCAAGGGTTGAGCACGCTTCACCGCCGCTACCGCTTCCGTATCGAGGATGGTGAACCCCGAACTGCGGTCGATCCAGGCGTCGAGGACCTTGCCGTTCCGGTCCATCAGGAAGCGCAGAAGAACCACCCCCTCCACATGCTCGCGGCGCGCGGAATCGGGATAGCGGCGATAGCGTTCGATATGGACCAGCAATGCCTGCTGATAGGTCTGGGCATCCGCACCGGACGATACCCGAGACGCTAGGTCGCCGGATGTCCCCGGCTCGACCGTCGACGGCGCGGCGATATGACTGGTCGCCTCTTGCGAGCGCGCCTGTTTCGGGACGAGCGGCGACAGCTGCGTCGCTGGCATCGGCCTTGTCTCGCCCGATGCCGTTGGCGGTTGACCACCGGCTTCCTGCGCATCGAGCGGCAAGAGGCTGACGACCAAGGGTTGTCCGCCTGTCTTTGCATGGCGCTCTCCCCCGGGACGCAGCACCAGCATCAGCGCCGCCGCTAACAGGAGATGCAGCGCCCCGGAGGCGAGCCAAGCGGTTATCTGCGACCTGCGGCCCTTTTCCACGCGCTTCCCATATCACTGAGTCTAGCCACCGATAAAAAACCGACCCTATTGTCCCTTTGCGTGACATCGCGATGACGGATTGGCTTGATCAGCGTGCGCCGAACTCAAAGCGGAACAGCTGCTGAGCGTAGCGAATTTATCCAAAGGACGAGAGCTTGATCAGTATATGACAGTCGCCGCATGGCTGACGGAGCTGGCCGTCCGGCGTCAGGCTTCCGGCTTGGTGCGGCCGATTTGCGCGGAGGCCCACTTTTCGGCGAAGCTATGTAGCGGCGCGAAGGCCTCAAGCATCTCGTGTCCGAGCGGCGTCAGTAAATAGCCTTCCCCGGCCGAATGGGTCACTATTCCGGCCTCGCGCAGCTCGTTTACGCGCGACTGCAGGACCGTGGGCGATATCTCGGCGGCCGCCCGCAACGCGCGCGAAGTGAGGGGTCGATCCCGCAGTTCCCACAAGATGCGTAGCGCCCAGCGTCGACCGAGCAGTTCGAGCAGCGCCATGATCGGCCTGCGAACGGTCGGGTCCAGTTTTTGATCGACCAAGACGACACTCCTCGAAATTATTCGTTGCTATTATTTTAGTAGCATATATTTGTTGCTACCGTTTCGATAGCACATGGAGGCGGCCGTGCAACGCATCTCACCCCTGCAACAACCCTATCCCAGCCCAGTCCAGCAGTCGTTCGACGCCATCATGCCGGCTGGAATCGCCCCACTCCTCCTCTTCACAACCATGGCATCAAGCGAGCGGGCGTGGTCAAAGTTCAGGGCCGGCTCACTCCTGGACGGCAGACTCCTCACCCTGCGCGAGCGAGAGATCGTGATTGACCGAACCTGCGCGCGGACCGGCTGCGAATACGAATGGGGCGTGCACATCGCGAAGTTCGCGGAGAAGGCGCGGATCACCGCGATCGACATTGCCGAGTTGCTGGCCGTGCCCGCGAATGCCGGCCATTGGACAGCGGCAGAGGCCACGCTGATCGCCACCGTGGACGCTTTGCACGAGCGCGCGACGCTCACCGACGAGGAGTTCGGGAATCTGCGCACGCACTATGGCGATGATCAGATACTCGAGATCATCATGCTGGCGGGATTCTATCGCACCGTATCTTACCTCGCCAATGGACTGGACCTCCCGCTGGAGGCGGACGGCGCGAAGTTCGCCGAATACCGGACGTGAGGCATGCTCCTCGGCGGCGGCACGTTTCTGACGCTGCCTGCGCTTGCAATGGCCGGCCTCTCCAGCGGGCACTCATTGGAAAATGAAAGCCGACCGCGATAGCGCTGCATGATAGGCATGAGGGCTTCATGCATATTGATGCTTTGGGAAAACAACGAACTGCCATGACCCTTATCCCCGATTTCGATGTTGACGCCTTCGTCGTCGCGACACTCTCCGAAGATTTGGGCGGGCCTCCCGGCGCTGGCGGGCATGACCTGACATGCGAAAGCGTAATTCCCAGCGATGCCGTTTTCACTGGCGTGATGGGCAGTCGGGACGCGATTGTCGTGGCGGGCTTACCCATAGCGGCCGCTTTTTTTCAGGCACTCGACCCGGATGTGAAAATCGAGTTGCTGGTCGCCGAAGGTGAAGAGGTGCCACCCGGCACGGAATTGATGCGGCTCAGGGGCAATGCGCGAGCCTTGCTGACCGCCGAACGCTCGGCCTTGAATGTGGTGCAGCACCTGACCGGCATCGCGACCCTGACGCGCGATTATGTTCGTCGGATCGAGGGAACTGGAGCGGTCCTCCTTGACACGCGCAAAACCACTCCCGGTCTGCGCCTGCTGGAGAAATATGCCACCCGCACAGGCGGAGCGAAGAACTATCGCTTGGGATTATGGGATGCCGTGATGATAAAGGACAACCATATTGCGGTGGCTCAGTCCATTGGGCAGGCGGTAGGCGCTGTGAGAGCAGCCGGTATCACGCAGATCAGCGTTGAGGTTGATCTGGTAGACCAGATCGAACCAGCCATAGCGGCGGGTGCGACGCACTTGTTGCTCGACAATATGGAGCCCGCTGTGCTGCGCGGTGCGGTTACTCTTGTCGGGGGCCGCGTACCGACTGAGGCGTCGGGTGGAGTCACGCTCGAAAATATCCGCGGTATTGCCGAAACAGGCGTGACCTATGTGAGCGTCGGGAGGCCGACTCAGTCGGCCCCCGCCGCCGATATTGGGTTGGATTTTACGATAGCCTGAGAGCGCGCTCCCCCGGATAGCATCGCAGCGGCAGGTCGGCTTCGCGGGTTACCGCCGCGATCGGAAGGCTGGAGCGCGATAGTCATATCCAGCTCGAAACGCTGGCCCTGTTCGTCCGATACGAACTCGCGATCGATGCGCCGCTCGCCGAGAACGACCAAGCCGGTCGGGCCATCGCCGCCAAGCGGCTCGACGCCTTCATCGCACAAGTTGGTCGACAGACAGCCGCCGGGCGCGGGGCTATCGGCGTCACGGAGCCGGGCCAGTGACCGGCGGCATTTCCGCGGACCGTCGGCGTGCGATGCCGCGCACCGCGACGGGGCCGGCAATCGCCGAGGCGCTGGCCGATCCGCGCGTCATCGAGATCATGGTCAACCCGGCTGGGGCGCTGCGCCTGGACAGGCTTGGCGCTGCGGACCTCGGTTCCGCCGAACCAATCATTTGTCGTTCAGCCGCTGAAACGTGAACGTGCTACCGTCGCTGTCATCCATCAGTTCAATTTCGCTAGGTCGAGCGGCATCATTGAAATGCAGTTTCAATGAAAAACCCTTCTCACGCACCACAAATCCGCGCGAAGAGGCACCCACATAAAACGATGGCAAAACATACGGGCCTTCTTTGTCGCTCTCGACAACGTAACTGATTTGTTGCTTAGACACGATCATATGCCCGTCTTTCAAAACAAGCATCCCGCAACAACTATTCGAAAAAGACCCATTAGCGAGTGAAACAGAGAGTTTTGGCGCACTGAATGGCATGGTGAAAAGACAAATGCCATAAATAGCCCAAGACGCGTACGCCACGATCTTAAGTCGCTTAAGATTGCGGACATGTCGGTTCAATATTTCGTCATTAAGCTCTTTATAGCCATTTCCTCTCGTGAACTTCTCCATGCCCTGCATTGGAAAAATGCTCGATTTTCCGGCGGCAAGATAGGCTTCGGGATGTCGATCAATCAAAGCATCCCGCACCTTTTTCATATACCAAAACTGCAAAATGCAGCAGGCGAAGAACACACCGAAAGGGAGCAGGATCACCGTTGGCACGCCGTCTTCTGCCAACCAAAATCGCCGATGTAAACGAACGGCGCCGTTGCAGGCGCTGGCGGTGTAGCTACCACGCGATTGGTTGCCACACGGCGGGCTTCCATTGGGTCGTTACCGCACCGATATACAGGCCGGTCGAATGACGATTGGATAAGAGCGTGGGGATCGTTGGCGATATCGTAGATGGGGCGATTGACGACAACGTGAAGCTCGCGACGTTGCTTCGCAAACTGTTGATCGTCGGCGAACGGCTTCAGAATGACGAATTGAAGACATGGGTGCTTCACGAGTTGAACGGGTACGACGGCGACGACCAGCTACCGCCCTATCGTCAGATGAACATTAGCGCGAAAGGCGTGTTTGTTAGCATCGTCGGCCAAATGAACGATCAGCCGTTACAAGCGAGCGTGATGCAGAAAGAGCATCAATGGTGGGCCACAAGCGCGTCGCTGCTAGGCACTATCGCATCCCTCGAAACCTTGGTCGTGGGCGAACCGAATGGGCGGGTGATGCTGGAATGGCCCGCAGACTTGGTGGCCTTCTACAGCAAAAAGTTCAGCACCGATTGGCACCTAAATCGGGCGTGGCAGGAAATCCCGATCAACGCGGTGAACGGCCTGTTGGACACCGTTCGCACCCGCATCCTTCAATTCGCGTTGGAATTGCAGAAAGAGCTAGGAGACGCCGAACCGTCTTCGCAGGCCGCGCCTCCTGAAGCCGTGAACAACGCCGTGCAGACCATCATATATGGCGGCAACAACATCATTTCGCCTACGATCGCAGGCAATGTTCAGTTCATCGGCGAACAGACCGTCGTGCAAGGTGACTTCTTTTCGCTGTCCAGCGCGCTGTCCGCGATCGGCGTGGATCAAACACACGTTACCGAACTCGAAAGCGCCATCAGCGCCGACAAGGCCGAAGGTGCAGACAAAGGATACGGCGAAAAGGTCAAAGGATGGCTGGCGAAAGCGGGCACCTACGTTGCCACCGAAGGCGGCAAGGCGGCGGTCGAACTCGCAAAAAATGCAGCAACGAAGGCCGTGATGACTTATTTGGGGATGCCCCCGGCATGACGAAAACGCCCATCAACGCCCACATCCAAGCAAATAATTTATGGCGGACAAGAGGGTGGACGGCGACCCCCAATCGGGAAATCATCGTTTAATTTCAATAGTATGTGGCGGAGCGGGAGGGATTCGAACCCTCGATACGCTTTTGGCGTATACTCACTTTCCAGGCGAGCGCCTTCGACCACTCGGCCACCGCTCCGCATTTCCCGGACAGGAAGGCGCTGCCCTAGGGCCTGTTGCGGCGCCGCGCAACCCGTGAGCGATTGCATCGCCGTCATGCTCCGTGCACATTCACGGCCATGCTGATTTCCCTGCTCCCTTTGCTCGTCCTGGCCCAGGCCGCACCGCCCACATCGCCGGCCCCATTGCCGTCGGACGTCGCCGCGCAGGATTGGCGCGCGATCCCCGACGATGAACTGCTGGTGATGACCCTGAGCGGCAACCGCAAGGTGGTGATCCGGCTCGCCGCGCGTTACGCGCCCGAGCATGTCGCCAATATCCGCACGCTGGTCAAAGCCGGCTGGTGGGACGCGGCAAGCGTGTACCGCGTGCAGGAAAACTGGGTCGCGCAATGGGGTGATGCGACCGAGACGAAAAAGCTCCCGGCCGGCGTGGTCGAGACACCGGCAGCGGAATATGAGATCGCCGGTTTCACCGTCGCGCAGCGATTGGCCAAAGCGGATTCGCACTCGACCGCATCGGGTTTCAGCGCCGATGGCTGGCCGATCGCGACGAATGGCAAGGCGGCGTGGCTGACGCATTGCTACGGCATGGTCGGCGTCGCCCGCGGACCGTCTCCCGATACCGGCAGCGGTGCCGAACTGTTCACGCCGATCGGCCAGTCGGCGCGGCGGCTCGACCGCAACTACACCGTGGTCGGACGAATCATCGAGGGCATGAAATATCTCTCGGCCCTGCCGCGCAGCGATGCGGCGATGGGTGTCTATGCCACCGAAGCCGAACGGTCGGGGATCGTCTCGGTCCGGCTGGCCAGCGACATTCCCGCCGCCGAGCGACCGAAGTTCGAATATCGCTCGACCGATAATGCGCGCTTCGCCGCCTACATCAAGCTGCGCGAAAATCCCGCGCCGCCAACGATCGGATCGGGCGGCGTCGAACTGTGCGAAGTGCCGCTGGCAACGCGGCCCGCGCCGGCGCGCTGACGCTCAGCGTCCGACCCAGTCGGCGACTTCGCCGGCAACCTGGTTGGCCGCCCGGTTGAGCCCGACACCGACCGCACTCGCCTCGACCACGGCGACAGGGACGCGCGCTTCGAAGCGGCGCTTCTCGACTGCGCTGGCCGGCCCGCGGATCAGCGCGGCATCATAAGTCACCACGGCTTCCTTGGTCGTCGCATCGACACCGAAGCCGCGCAATTCGCCCGACAGGCGTGCGCCGGGATCGGCGAAGGATTGCGCATTGCTCAACACCACGCGCCCGGTCTTTGCACCGACCGTGTCGGACAGCAATCGCGCGAACAAGCGGGCGGGCTGTTCGACCCATTGCGCCTTGGCGACATAAGCGATCGCGGTGTCGCTTGCCTGCACCGGCACGCGGGTGGTGGCGAGCGCCTGCGACACCACGGGCACGAGGATGGTGATCGTCGCGCTCTTCGACGAATCCTGCACTTGTCCGATCGGTACGGCCGATGCCGAGCTGATCGTCAGCAACACGGGGGGCGGCTTGGCGCCGAAACTGATGCAGGCGGACAGCGGCAGCAGGGCGGCGATGATAAGCGGCTTCTTCATGGGGCGCCTCACTTGCTGGGCTTATAGTCGGGAAGTTTCGGCGAACCGACCAGTGCACCGGCACCGCCCTGGTCGATCTTCTCGGCAACCGAGGTCAGCGCGGCCGACATCTGGCGCAGATCGCGGACGAGCAAGCCGACTTCCGGCATGGTCTGCTTCGAAAAGGCCTGCACCCCGGGACGCGCATCGCTGATCACGGCATCGAGCGATTCCATGCTGCGTTGCGCGGCGGCGACCGCCTTGCTGAGATTCTGCGTCGCGGGGCGGACATCCTCATTGATCATCGCGTTGGTCGAGCCGGCAAGCTGGCCGACCTGCTGTGCCGCGTCGCCCGCCTGCTTGATCGCAAGGCGCGTCTCGGCAAGCGTCGCCGCGATCTCAGGGCCGCGATCGGCCAGCGCGCCGGTCAGCCGGTTGGTGTTGGCCAGGATACCGGTGATCGATTTCTGATTCTTGTCCGACAGCATCTCGGTCAGCCGCTCGGTCAACGTCGAAAAGCGCTCGAGCAATTGCGGCGCCGAGCTGAGGATCGCGCCCAGGCCGCCCTGTTTGGGGGGGATGACCGGTACGCCATAAGGGCAGGATTTCTCCGGCTCGAGCTTCGGACAGCTGATCGCCGGCGCATTCTTGACCGCGCCGTCGAGCTGGATCTGGCTGACGCCAGTGAAGCCGACGCCCTGAATGGTCGCGGTGGTGCCTTCCAGCACCGGCGTGTCGTCATTGACCGAAATGCGCACGCGCACGAACTGCGGGTCCGGCTTCCACAGCGAGATCTCCTTCACCTGCCCCGCCGGCACGCCCGAAAAGGCCACCGCCGATCCCTTGTTGAGACCATCGACCGACTGTTTGAAGAAGATATCATACTCCTTCTCGGCCGAGCCGTTGAGGCGCGCGATCCACACCGTGAACAGCGCCAGCACAGCGAGCAGGATCAGCACCACGGCACCGACCAGAACATGGTTCGAACGGGTTTCCATCAGCGCCTAGCCCCTGCTTGCTCGTCTTGTGCTTGTTCGTCTTGTTCCTGCCCAGCCGCCCGCTCATCTGCCGCGCGTTTGACCGATGCGGTCGCGTTGCGGCCACGCGGGCCGTTGAAATATTCCTGGATCCATGGATGGTCCAACGCGAGAAGCTCCGGAATCGTGCCCACCGCAATCACCTTCTTGTCGGCGAGCACCGCGACCCGGTCGCAAATCGCGTACAGCGTATCGAGATCATGGGTGATCAGGAATACGGTCAGGCCCAGCGTCTTCTGCAACCCCTTGGTCAGTTCGTCGAACGCCGCCGCGCCGATCGGGTCGAGCCCGGCGGTCGGCTCATCGAGAAACAGCAATTCGGGATCGAGCGCCAGCGCGCGCGCCAGGCCGGCGCGCTTGCGCATGCCACCCGACAATTCGGCGGGATATTTGGGTCCGGCATCAGCGGACAGGCCACTCATCACCACCTTGTACGCCGCGATCTCGTCAAGCAGCGACGGGTCGAGCCTGGGATAGAATTCGCGCAACGGCACCTGGATATTCTCGGCCACCGTCAACGTGGAGAAGAGCGCGCCGCCCTGGAACAGCACGCCCCAGCGCTTGCGGATATCGACTGCCTCGGTCTCATCGCGACCGATCGTCGGCTCACCGAACACGGTGATCTCGCCTTCATCGGGGGTCTGCAGACCGACGATCGAGCGCATCAACACCGACTTGCCGGTACCGGATCCGCCGACCACGCCAAAAATCTCGCCGCGCCGGACCTCGAGGTCCAGCCCGTCATGAACCAGCTGATCGCCAAAGCTGTTCTTCAGCCCATGGACGGTGATGACCGTTTCGGATGTCTGGGCCGCGCTCATGTCCACCCCAACCAGGTGAAGAAGACCGCGAAAAAGGCATCGAGCACGATGACCAGGAAGATCGCCTGCACCACCGCCGATGTGGTGCGCAGGCCGACCTGTTCGGCGTCGGACTCGACCATCATGCCCTGGAAACAGCCGGCAATGGCGATGATCGCCCCGAACACCGGCGCCTTGACCAGCCCGACATACAGATCGGTGATCGGCACGACTTCGCGAATGCGCTGGATAAAGGTGACCGGCGGGATACCAAGCGAAACCCAGCATAGCAGGCAGCCGCCGATCATCGCGATCAGCGAGGCATAGAAGCCGAGCAGCGGCATCATCAGCACCACCGCGAGCGTGCGCGGCAGCACCAGCGCCTCCATCGGCGAGACGCCGATCGTGCGCATGGCGTCGATTTCCTCGGTCAGCTTCATCGTGCCGATCTGCGCCGCAAAGGCCGAACCCGATCGTCCCGCCACCATGATCGCGGTCATCAGCACGCCCAGTTCGCGCAGCGTCAGCCGCCCGACCAGATTGATCGTGAACACTTCGGCGCCGAACTGTCGCAGCTGCACCGCGCCTTGCTGCGCGATCACGATGCCGATCAGGAAGCTCATCAGCCCGATGATGCCGAGCGCGGACACGCCGACCACTTCGAAACGCTGCACCGTCGCGTTGAAACGGAAACGGCTCGGGTGACGGATGACCGTGCCGAGCGCGATCACCGTCGCGCCCATGAAGCCGAGCAGGCCGACAGTGGTTTTCAGCGCGATCGATGTCGCCTGGCCGATTTCGCCAAGGACTCGGGTAAAGCTGCCGACATGCGCCGGGCGCATCGAGACATTCTGATCGGCCGCCTTGACCTGGGCGAGGAGATGTTCGCCATCGGCGTCGAGCCCCTCGATCTTCGCGTCATGTTCGATCGCGAAGCGATGCACCACCCAGGCGCCGACCGTATCGATGCGTTCGATATCGCTCAGGTCGAGTCGGTCGACCGGCCCCGAATAGGCACGCAGCCGCTCCGGCAGATCGCCGATGCGCGCGAGGGATAGATTGCCGGAGAAGCGCAGAATGTCGCCGTCACCGGCGCGTTCGTGCGTGAAGGCGGCCTGTGCGTTCATCCGGCCCATCCTTGGTGCAATCGCGCTGGATCGGCAAGACGTATGCTGTGTAGGACGACAGGATGCCGAGTAACGCCACGCACCGCATCGCCATTTACGACATGGACAAGACGATTACCGTCGCGCCGACCTGGACAGGCTTCCTGATCGGCGCGGCGCGCGCGTACGCGCCGTGGCGGCTGGCCCTGCTGCCGGTCGCGGGCCTGGCGGTCGGCGCCTACGGATTGAAACTGCTCGACCGGGCGCGATTGAAACAAGTGACTCAGCGTTTGCTGATCGGCGGCACGATGTCTTCCGAAGACGCCGCCGACGCCGCCGCGCGATTCGCCGACCGCATCATCGCCCAGGGCCTGTTCGCCGGCGCGCGCACGCGAATCGAGGCCGATCGGGCGGCGGGGTATCGGCTGGTCATGGCGACCGCCTCCTATCATTTCTATGTCACCGCGATCGCCGAGCGGCTGGGGTTCGACGCGGTGATCGCGACCGGATCGCGCAAGACCGCGGATGGGCGCCTGCGAGCACTGATCGACGGGGAGAATTGCTACGGCCCGGCAAAGCTGCGCATGATCAAGGCATGGCTCGCCGCCCAGGGCATCGAGCGCGCGGATGCGGAGATTCGCTTCTATTCCGATCATGTCTCCGATGCGCCGACGCTCGACTGGGCGGACACGGCGTTTGCGGTCCACCCGCATGGCCCGCTTCGCACGCTGGCCACCGCCAGGGGCTGGGCGATCCTCGACTGGTAACGCCGCAGGTCGCGGAGCCCCGCATCTCAGGAACCCCCGTCTCAAGACCTCCCGTCTCAAGACCTCCAGTCTTAAAACCCTGTGTCTCAAAACAGCGTATCCACGGCATGGATGACCAGCCCGACCAGCCCGCCGACCAATGTGCCGTTCACGCGGATATATTGCAGATCGCGCCCGACGGCATTTTCCAGGCGCCGCGTGATCGTGCGCGCATCCCAGCCACGGACCGTTTCCGACACCAGCCGGACGATGCCATCGCCATAATCCGCGGCCATTCCTACCGCGGCCCTGCGCGTGAAGCGGTTGATGGTTGCGCGCAACCGGGGGTCTTCCTGCAAGGTCGTGCCCAATTGCCGCAACATGTCGCCAAACTTGCCGCTCATCGCGGCATTGGGGTCGCGCGCGACCTTGAGCAGGCTGGCGCGGGCACTTTCCCACATCCCATCGAGCCAGCGCTGCATCGCCGGATTGTCGATCAGATCGGCCTTCAGCGCCTTGACCCGCGCGCGCATCTTCGGATCATATTGCAGGTCATAGGCGAGCACCTCCAACCCTTCCTCCGCCTTGGCGCGGAGCGGATGCTGAGGGTCCTCGGCCATGTCGTTGACCAGTCCGTCGAGCCCGGCGATGATCTTGTCGGCCAGCGTTTCATCGAGCCCGGTCCAGCGCAGCAGCGACCCGGCGCGCTCATGCACCATCGCGCGCACCAGATGCTCGTTGGAACTGAGCACTTGCGCCGCCCAGCGGATGATCCCGTCGAGCAGCGGCAAATGGCGCTTCTCCGCGATCGCGGCGGTCAGCGCCTGACCGAGCAGCGGTGATATTTCGAGCGTGCGCAAGCGTTGCCCGATCGCCGTCTTGACCATGCCGCCCAGCCGCTGCGGATCGAAGGATTCGAGCATGTTCGCAACCAGACCCGACGCGCCACGCCGCAACCGGCCTTCGCTCCCGGCCGGCGCGGCCAGCCAGCGCCCGGCGGCCGAAGCGACGTCCAGTTGCCGCATCCGCCGTGCGACCACCCCGGGGATGAGGAAATTGTCGCGCAGGAACTGCGCCAGCGTATCGCCGATCCGATCCTTGTTGCGCGGGATGATCGCCGTGTGCGGGATCGGCAGGCCGAGCGGATGGCGGAACAAGGCAGTGACCGCGAACCAGTCGGCAAGACCACCGACCATTGCCGCCTCGGCAAAGGCGCGAACAAAGCCGAGCGCCGGATGCCCCCCGAATCCCGCAACATTGTCGAGCGCGCGCGTCGCCAGGAACAATGCCGCCATCGCGACCAGCAATCCGGTCGCGACGATTCGCATCCGGCGCAGCCCGACAGGCACGGCTTCTGCGTTGCGGGATGCACGGGCGAGCAGCTTCATGGGTGAAACAATCCCCGAAACCGGGGATTGTTCAAGTGTGAAGAGCTTTTAACGCCCACATCGCGCATTTACTCCGCTGGATGCGGCAGATCGTCACCAGGCTGGGGTCCGGCAATCCGACCGGCCGGACGCGGCGGCAATTGCGGCTGATCATGATCGATCACCGGCAGGCCGTCGTCTCCCGGCTGGTAGGTCAGCAACCCACGGCGCAGTTTCGGGCCGATCCATTTCTCGATCCCAACCGCCAGGCTGAAGCTCGCCGGTACGATCAGCAAGGTGAGGATCGTCGACAAGGTCAGGCCACCGATCACGGTGATGCCCATCGGTGCACGCCATGATCCGTCACCACCCAGCGACAATGCGGTCGGGACCATGCCCGCGACCATCGCGACGGTGGTCATGACGATCGGCTGGGCGCGCTTGTGCCCGGCATCGATGATCGCGGTCGTGACCTCCACGCCCTTCTCGATTTCCTCGAGCGCGAAGTCGATCAGCAGGATCGAGTTCTTGGCGACGATGCCAAGCAGCATCAGCAAGCCAATGAACACCGGCATCGACAGCGGGTTGTTGGTGGCAAGCAGCGCGAGCAGACCGCCGAGCGGCGCCAGCAGCAGCGACCCCATATTGACCAAAGGCGGCAGGACGCGACGATAGAGCAGCACCAGCACCGCAAACACCAGGCCGACGCCGGCAATCACCGCGGTGATGAAGTTCTTGATCATCTCCGCCTGCCATTTGGTCTGACCCAGCGCCAGCTCGCCAACGCCGATCGGGAGATTCTTCATCGTCGGCAGGTCGTGAATGGCCTTTTGCGCCGTGCCGCTGACCACGCCCGGGGCAAGGTCGGTGCCGACGGTGATCTGGCGCTGCTGCGCGACGCGCTCGATCTTGGTCGGTCCGGCGCCGAAGCCGATATCGGCGATCACATTGAGCGGCACCGAGCCGCCCGTCGCCGTGGCGACCGGCAGGTTCTGGATCGTCGACAGGCGTTCGCGCGCATTCGCGTCGAGCGCGACGCGGATCGGCACCTGACGATCCGAGAGCGAGAATTTGGCGCTGTTCTGATCGATATCGCCAAGCGTCGCGATGCGGATCGCACTCGACAGCGCGGCCGTGGTGACGCCGAGATTGGCGGCCAGGTCGAGCCGCGGCTTGATGACGATTTCCGGCCGCTGCAGATCGCCGCTGATTCGCGGTGCGACCAGGATCGGCAGTTTCGCCATGTCGCGCACCAGCTTGATCGCGGTCTCGTTGAGCAGCTTGGGATCGTCGCCGCCCAGCACGATGGTCAAGGCACGGCCGCTGCCGCCCCAGCCATTTTGCGAGCGGAAGGTGACGCGCGCATCGGCAATCGCATTGAGCTTCGGCGCGAGCTTCTGCTCGAACTGCGTGCTGGTCATGCCCTTGTCCTTGTTGAACAGGGCAGTCACGCGGCCATTGCCGACGAACGAGCGCGAATAGACCGATTTCACCGCCGGCTTTTCCGCGGCGAGGATATCGGCGACTTGCTTGACGACCCTGCTGGTCTGATCGAGCGTCGTCCCCGGCACCATTTCGATCAGCGCGGTGGTCGCATCCTGATCCTGATCGGGCTGGAAGGTCATGGGCAGGAAATAGAAGCACACCACGGTCAGCGCGAGCGCGCTCATGCCGCCGACCACCGCCGACCAGCGATGCCGCAGCGTCCATTTGAGCGTGGTGAGATAGGCCTGCATCAGCCGCCCCTCGCCATGTTCGGCGTGACCGAAGGCCTTGAGGAAATAAGCCGCGATCATTGGCGTCAGCAAGCGCGCGACGGCCAGGCTCATCAGCACCGCGGCGACGACGGTCAGGCCGAAATTCTTGAAGAACTGCCCCGACACGCCGGGCATCAGGCCAACCGGCAGGAACACCGCGACGATCGCCATGGTGGTGGCAAGCACGGCAAGACCGATCTCGTCGGCAGCGTCGATCGACGCCTGATAGGCGGTCTTGCCCATGCGCATGTGCCGGACGATATTCTCGATCTCGACGATCGCATCATCGACCAGCACGCCGGCGACCAGGCTGAGCGCAAGCAAGGTCATCTGGTTGAGGTTGAATCCCATCAACTCCATGAACCAGAAGGTCGGAATCGCCGACAGCGGAATGGCCAGCGCGGAAATGACCGTCGCGCGCCAGTCGCGCAGGAACAGGAACACCACCAGGACCGCGAGCAGCGCACCTTCGATCAGCGCCTCGATCGCGCTGTGATATTGCGATTCGGCATATTGGGTTTCGTTGAAGATCAGCTTGAACTGGACCTTCGGATTGCGCTTCTGCAGGTCCGCCAGCTTCTTCTCGGCGGCGTGGAAGACGGCAACGTCCGACGCCCCCTTGGCGCGCTGGAAATCGAAGGTGACGACTTGCTTGCCGTCAAAGTCCGACGCCGAGCGTTGTTCGGCATAAAGGTCGCGTACGCGGCCCAGATCGGTGAGACGCACGGTACGTCCGCCTCCGACCGAAATCTGCGTCTGACCCAGTTCATAGGCGTTCTTGGCGTTACCAAGGACTCGAACCGATTGCTCCGATCCGGCGATCTCGGCGCGGCCACCGGCCGCATTGAGATTGACCTGGCGGAGCTGCTGGTTGACCTGGCTTGCCGTCAGCCCATGCGCCTGAAGCTTGAGCGGATCGAGGATGATGCGGATTTCGCGGTTGACGCCGCCATTACGGCTGACCGTCGCCATGCCCGGAACCGACAGCAGCTCCTTGCTCACGGTATTGTCGATATACCAGCTGAGCTGCTCGATCGTCATGTCGGAGGTGATCGCGGAATAGCTGGCGAGATCGTCGCCACTGGTATTCGCGCGATAGATTTGCGGCTCCAGAATGCCGTCGGGCAAGTCGCTGCGAATCTGGGTGATCGCGTCGCGAATATCGATGACGGCGCGATCGATCGGTGTCCCGATATTGAGCTGGATGACGGTTTGCGAGCTGCCCTCGGTCACCGTCGAATTGATCTCGTCAATGCCCTGCAGGCTGCGCACGGCGGATTCCACGCGCTGCGTGACCTGGGTTTCCAGCTCGGACGGCGCGGCCCCCGGCTGGCTGATGACGACGATCGCGACCGGAAAGTCGATGTCCGGGCTGTTATTGACCTGCATGCCCATGAAGCTGAACACGCCGGCGATCGACAGCGCGATGAACAGCACGATCGACGGTACCGGGTTGCGGATCGACCAGGCCGAGATGTTCCGGAAATTCATATCGATCAGCCCCCGGTCCTGACGGCGCTCTTGGCGACGACCGGCGCCACCTTCTGCCCCGGATTGAGGAAAGCGCCGGCGGAGAGCACGACGCGCTCCGTGCCGGACAGTCCCGATGCAATCGCCACGCCTGAATCGGTCACCGCGCCGACCTTCACTTCGCGACGTTCGATCTTGTCGCCCTTGCCGATGACATAGACGAAATTGCCGCGATCGTCACTCAGCACCGCCGATTCCGGCAGCTGCGGGGACGTGGCCGAACCGCTGGTGATCTCCGCCGCGGCGAAACCGCCCGGACGCAGCGCCGGATTATAGGTCAGCGCAATGCGGGCAATACCCTGGCGGGTCTGCGGATCGATGATCGGCGACACCTGCCACACTTCGCCGGTGAAGCTTTGCGCGCCACCGACCGGCGTCACCTTGGCCTGCACGCCGACCGTGAGGCCGGTCAGGTCGGCTTCGCTGAGTGCGGCGCGCATTTCCATCTCGCCGCCCTTGGCCATGCGGAACAGGGTGCCCGACCCGGCGGTGACGATCTGGCCCGGTTCGACATCGCGCGTCAGCACAAGGCCCGCCGCCGGCGCCCGGATGTCGAGCCGGCCATTGCGCGCGCTCTGTTCGCCGAGCGCCGCCTGGCTGACGCGGACGCGGGCCAGCGCCGCATCGCGGGTCGCGGTCTTGCGTTCCAGATCGGCCTTGGAGATGAAGCCGCGATCGACCAGCTGCTTCGCGCGGTCGAGTTCGGACTGGGCGATCGCCGCATCGGCGCGCGCGACATTGATCTGCGCCGCGAGCGATGCCGCGGTCTGGGTCTGGACCGAGCGGTCGACCGTGGCGAGCACTTGCCCCGCGCCGACCCACTGTCCGGGCTCGACCAGCACGCGCGTCACCAGGCCGCCTTCGCCCGCAACGCCGACGGGCATTTCGCGCCGCGCGGCCAGCGAACCGGTCGCCGACAGGACGCGCGGGACCAGCTTGACGCCCGGCACGGCGACGGTCACGTTGGGCAGCTGCTCGACATGCTTGACCTCGGGCTTCTTGGTGAAGAACATGAACCAGGCAGCGACGGCAAGCAGCACGACGGCGACCGCGCCGACGATCCACCACAGGCGATTCGATCGCGCTTCTCCGCCACCGGGCAGTGCCAGACGTCCGTCATTGTCGAACGTTGCCGCTTCGTAGTTCATCTGATCCACTTTCCCGTCCCGGCCATTCGCTGGCCCAATTCGCAGGACTGTATTAGCGAAATAAGTCACCGACCTCAATAGGCCGTTTTCACCGGCGCGGCTCCTGCCCTTTTTTGCCTCCTGCCGCAAGACGCGGCAACCGTTGCGGTGAAGAAACGTGTTGCATTGCCTGGGGTTGAGGACAACCTTCCGCCGCGGACTCGCGACGCGGCGGGCCGATAACCTTGGGAGTGAAGCGATGGATCGTACCATTCTTGGTTGGCTGTTGATTGGCCTGGTGGCCGGTATCCTTGGCAAGATCATCATGCCCGGCAAAGACCCGGGTGGTTTCATCGTCACAATTCTGATCGGTATTGCCGGAGCGCTGCTCGCCGGGTTCATCGCACAGTCAATGGGCTGGCAAATCGTTGGCGGATGGCAGAATTACGCTGCGGCAACGGGGGGCGCGATCGTATTGCTGGCGTTGTACCGGCTAATAATGACACGCCGGGTGCGCTGATCTTTTCGTCTGTTCGTTCAGCTTAGGTTGGCCTGCGGGGCGTCACAGCACACCGCGCAGGCCGACCGGTCTGTCTGATAACGGGAGTTTAGGAATGAAGTTGATCGCGACCGCAGTGGCACTCGCCGCATTGCCCCTAGCCTTCGCGCCAGCCGGCGCGCAGACAGCCCCGGTGATCCTGCCAGATGGAACCATATTGGATGTGACCGCAACGGGCCAAACGACCCGCGTGCCGGACGTCGCAACGATTCGCGCCGGGGTCGTGACCCAGGCAGCAACCGCCGGCGCCGCGATCGGCGACAATGCGCAGGCGATGACGCGCGTTCTCGCGGCGCTGAAGCGCGCCGGCATCGAAGCGCGTGACGTGAGCACGTCGAATGTCGGCCTGAGCCCGCAATATCGCTATGCCGAGAATCAGGCGCCAGTGGTGACCGGCTATCAGGCAACCAATACGGTGGCGGTGCGATTTCGCGACATTGCCAAGTCTGGCGCGATCCTTGATGCACTGGTCAAGGAAGGCGCGAACCAGATTGACGGCCCCAACCTGGCGATCGACAACCCCAACGCCGCGCTCGACGAAGCCCGCACCGACGCCGTCAAGAAAGCCCGCGCCCGCGCAGAACTCTATGCACGCGCCGCCGGCATGACCGTGTCGCGGATCGTGTCGATCTCGGAAAATGGCGAGAACCCTGGTGGATCACCCCCGCCGGTCATGTATGCCCGGGCCGCAATGGCGAAGGACGCCTCGACTCAGATCGCGGCGGGCGAAACCGATGTGACGGTGACGCTCAGCGTGCGGTTCCTGCTGAAATAAACGAAACGGGCCGCCCGACAGTGTCGGGCGGCCCGTGATTTTCCGACCGTGGCGGTCGTTCAGCGAACGCTGCCGCGGCGGATCAGGTTAACGATCGCCAGCAGGATCACCGCGCCCAGAAATGCCGATATCAGGCCGTAAAAGCCGGTACCGATATAGGGCCCGAACAGCCAGCCACCGATATATGATCCGATGATACCGACAACGACGTTCAGGATAATGCCCTGTTGGCCATCAGTGCGCATCACGATGCTCGCCAACCAGCCGATGATGCCGCCGACGATCAGCCAAAGAATGAAATTCATGCGACTTGCCTCCGTTGCGCCCGTTTAAACAGGCCGTGGAGGAAAGACTCGTAACCGGACGGATTGTTCCGGTAGCGGTTTAACTTTTACTCGCTCAATATTTCTGCTGGCGCTCGTACAGCGAGCGATAATGCTGGATTCGCGTGACCCGCAGACCCGGCATGCCGGAACGATCGATCGCCCGCTGCCAGCCGGCGAATTCCTCGACCGTCAGATTGTAGCGCGCGCAGACTTCGTCGACGGTCAGCAGGCCGCCATTGACCGCGGCCACGACCTCGGCCTTGCGGCGCACGACCCAGCGCGTCGTTTCCGGCGGGGGCAGACTGTCCAGCGTCAGCGGCTCACCGAGTGGGCCGATAACCTTGGCTGGACGTATTTTCTGGTTTTCGATCATTCTCAACCTCGATCGGGGCGGGGGGCCCCCTCTCATCAATCTCAATAACGGCAATTACGCTGCGGACTTGAACGCCGGCTAAAGCGGCTCGGTAAACAGCGTCTTCATATCTCTCTCCATCGCACGAGCGCGGCGGCCATCGCGGCATTGAACGCGCCATGCAGCGGCGCGAACAGATTGGCGGCGGCAACCGTCGTTGCCGGCAGGCGCGAGTGGAACAATGCGGTGGGGCTCGCCGCCTGGCGCGCGGCGATCCCGACCATCATCACCGCCAGGTCGGGCGGCAGGATGGCAACGGAAGCGTCGTGCTCGAAACGGGAAAAACTCAAATCCACTCAGGCGTCCTCTGCAACGAATCGGCGTTGGACAGCCCTGTTAGACCCCGACCTCTAAAGGTCCGGTAAAGCTCTCGAAAATCCTTTGGAAAGCATGTGTTTTGCAATGGGACACCCCGATCCCTATGTGCAGCACCATGATCACCGAAGGCGATTTCCAGCTCGGGGGAAACCTCAGGGGCAAGCGCATCGTCGTCGCCATGTCCGGCGGCGTCGACAGTTCGGTCGTCGCCGCGCTCGCCGCACGCACCGGCGCGGAGACGATCGGGATCACGCTACAGCTCTATGATCATGGCGAAGCGGTCGGCCGCGCCGGGTCCTGCTGCGCCGGCCGCGACATTCGCGACGCGCGCGCGGTGTGCGACCGGCTGGGCATCGCCCATTATGTCTATGACCATGAATCGAGCTTTCGCGCCGATGTGATCGACGGCTTTGCCGATGAATATCTCGCCGGGCGCACCCCGATCCCGTGCGTGCGCTGCAATATGGGGCCGAAATTCACCGACCTGTTCGCGATGGCGCGCGATCTTGGCGCGGATTGTCTCGCCACCGGCCATTATGTCCGCCGCATCGAAGGACCGACCGGCGCGGAATTGCACCGCGCGGTCGATCCGGCGCGCGACCAAAGCTATTTCCTGTTCGCGACGACCCAGGATCAGCTCGACTATCTGCGCTTTCCGCTGGGCGGCCTGCCCAAGGCGCGGGTGCGCGAGCTGGCCGCCGAGCTGGGCCTGGGCGTCGCGGCCAAGCCCGACAGCCAGGATATCTGCTTCGTGCCCGACGGCGATTATGCGTCGCTGGTCAAGAAACTGCGCCCCGAAGCCGACACCAGCGGCGACATTGTCGATGAGGCGGGGCGCAAACTCGGCGAACATCGCGGCCTGATTCATTTCACCGTCGGCCAGCGCCGCGGGCTGGAGATCGGCGGCACGCCCGAGCCGCTCTATGTCGTCCGGCTCGAGGCCGAGGCGCGCCGCGTCGTGGTCGGCCCACGCACCGCACTGGCGGTCGACGCCGCGCGCCTGACCGAGATCAACTGGATCGGCGGCGATCATACCGGCCCGATGACCGCCAAGGTCAGGTCGATGGCGAAACTGGTGCCGGCGTGGCTGGAGCGCGACCGGGTGATGTTCGATACGCCGGAATATGGCGTCGCGCCGGGTCAGGCGGCGGTTCTTTATGCGGGCGACCGCGTCCTGGGCGGCGGCTGGATCGCGGAAACCGAACGGGCTGAACTGGCGATCGCCTGAGACGGCGGATCAGCGCAGCTTCAGCGGCGTCCCTTTGAACGGTTCAGGCTGGCAGCCGAGCACCGGATCGAACCGCGCCGACCGGCGCGCCACCAGCGGCACCCAGGCGGTCACCGTTCGGGTTGCCGGATCGTCGGAAAGCTGGATCACTTCCATGCCCGGTTCGAAATCGCCCCGGCAGCTCTTCAGGTCGCGATTGCCGATATAACGGCACGCGCACGCGACGCGTGCCGCATAGGCCGTGCCGAGTTCCAGTTGCGGGGTCATTGCCCGTGCATAGAGCCAGCCACCGACGAGCAGCGCGACCAGCAGCACGGGGATCGTCCAGAGCATGATGCGGCTTGCCTTCATCGGCCTGCACCCTATCGTTACGCCCATGATGCGCAAGGCCGTCCTCCTCGCTCTGGTGCCACTGCTGCTGGCCGGCGCCGACAGCGATACCGGCACACCGATTTATTCGATCAGCCCATGCCCCGGCGCCACGCTCGGCCGCTCGCTCGCGCCGGTGAAATCATTGTTCAGCGCCCATCCGGAAACGCGCGCCGTGCTCATCACCGCCAATGGCTGCCCGGTGCTGAAAGCCTATGCGCCGGGCTATTCCGACGCCAACCGCTTCATCAGCTGGTCGATGGCGAAGACCATCACCGGGATGCTGGTCGGCGAACTGGTCAGCGACGGGCGGCTGGCGCTCGACGCGCCCGCCCCGATTGCAGAATGGCACAAGCCGGGCGATCCGCGCGCCGCGATCACCTTGCGCCACTTGCTCAACATGTCGTCGGGACTGGCGCATATCGAGGTCGGCGATCCGGTCGAGCGATCCGACACCAACCAGACCTTGTTCGTGGCCCATACCGACGCCATGGCCGCCGCGGCGATCGCGCACCCGTTGGAGACGAAGCCGGGCTCGACCTTCAAATACAGCTCGCTGACGACGTTGATCCTGGCCGAGATCGTCACCCGCACGCTGACCGACAACCGCGACCCGCAGGTCCGCGCAAGGGCCTATACCGCTTTCGCCAACGAACGGATTTTCGGGCCCGCCGGCATCCATAGCGCAGTGCTCGAATTCGACGGTGCTGGAACGCAGATCGGCGGATCAATCCTGCATATGAGCCTGCCCGACTGGGGCCGGATCGGCGGGTTGCTGCTCGACGGCAAGGCAGCCGACGGCACCCAGGTGATCGCGCCCGACTGGCTCGCCTTCATGAAAGCGCCGTCGCCGACCAATCCCGAATATGGCGGCCAGACCTGGCTGAACCGGCCAGGCGGCGCCGGCGGGCATAGCGCATTGTTCCCCGGCAAGGGCCCGGCCAGCGCGGTCGCGGCCGACGGACATCTCGGCCAGCTGGTGATCGCCAGCCCCGATAGCGGCCCGGGGCGGGGCGTGGTCGTGGTGCGACTCGGCCATACGCCCGACCATAAGAACCCGGCGCTGATGCAAACGCTGGGCGACGTCCTGGCAGGGTTCGATCGGCGCTGAGCAGCCCCCATCCCGGCGATCAGTCGAGAAAGAACGTCCCCTCGATCACCGTCGTGCAGCGCCCGCCAAGGATCACACGATCGCGATCCAGCCGGCACGTCAGATGGCCGCCGCGCCGGCTCGCCTGAAAGGCGGTAAAGCTGTCGCGGCCAAGCCGCTGCGCCCAATAGGGCACCATCACCGCATGCGCGGAGCCGGTCACCGGATCCTCGTCGATCGCAAAGGCGGGGGTGAAGACACGGCTGACGATATCGGTCGCCACGCCGGGCGCGGAGACGATCGCGACGATCGGCCCGGTGGCGGCCAGCGCGCGCAGGTCGGGCGCGACGGCGCGAACCGCAGCCTCATTTTCGAGGATCACCAGCGCATAGCCCTTGTCGTACCAAAGCGTCTCGACCGGCGTCACGCCCAGCGCGGCAACGATATCCGCCATGTCCTTCGCGACCGGGGCCCAGGCCGGCAAGGCCAGCGCATAACCGTCGCCATCGCGGGCGACCTCCAATATGCCCGCCTGACGGGTGCGGAACCGCACCCGGTCGATCATGCTATCCGACGCAAGCACGAAATGGCCGCTGGCGAGCGTTGCATGGCCGCACAGGGCGATCTCCGCCCCCGGCGTGAACCAGCGCAGTTCGAAATCGCTCTCGCCACGTGCATCGGGCACGATGAAGGCGGTCTCGCTGAGATTATTTTCTTCGGCGATTCGCTGCAGCACCGCATCGTCGAGCCACGCCGCCAGCGGCATCACCGCCGCCGGATTGCCCTGGAACACCTGGCCGGCAAAGGCATCGATCTGCGCGAAGGGAATTCTCATCGCGACGACCTCACAGGCGCTTGCCGAACCAGTGCGGCGTGACATCGGCCTCGACCAGCGGATTGTCGGTATCGACATGGCCTTCGGGATCGAGATGGATCAGCACTTCGACCTTGGGATAGGCGGCGCGCAGCGCACGCTCGACCCCCTCGACGATGTCATGCGCGGCAATCATCGTCAGGTCGCGCCCGACCTCCATATGGAATTGCGCAAAGTCATGACTGCCCGAGCGGCGGGTGCGAAAATCGTGAATGCCCTTGATGCCCGGCTGGCGCGCCGCGACCTCGATGAAGCGCGCGCGCTCCACTTCGGGCCATTCCTTGTCCATCAACTGGTCGATCGCGTTGCTCGACGCGCGGAACGCGCCCCAGCCAAGCCAGAGCGCGATCGCGATGCCCATCAGCGGATCGGCGCCGTGCAGGCCGAAATACTGGTCGAGGATCAACGCGACGATGACCGATCCGTTGAGCAGCACGTCGGACTGGTAATGCATATTGTCCGCCATGATCGCGACCGACCCGGTGCGGCGGATGATGCGGCGCTGATAGATCAGCAGGATGAGCGTCGCGAGGATCGCGACGACCGACACGACGATACCGAAATCGGCGTCCCGGGTCGGCGTCGTATCGCCAAAGCTCAGCACCGCGCGCCACGCGATCGCGGCGGCCGAGGCGGTGATCAGCATGACCTGGAACAAGGCCGCCAGCGCTTCCGCCTTGCCATGGCCGAAGCGGTGATCGTGATCGGCGGGTTCGGCGGCAAGCTTGACGCCGTACAGCGTGACCAGTGACGCAAGTAGGTCGAGCCCGGTATCGGCCAGCGAGCCGAGCATCGCCACCGATCCGGTATGCCAGGCGGCGAACCCCTTCAGCAGCAGCAGGAAACAGGCCATGCCGACGCTGGCAAGCGCGGCGCGCACGGCGAAGGGAATGGCGCGGCGCTGGTCCTCGGTCATGGGTAGAGCAACCCTTCGTTCCAGCCATCAGCCACGCGGGTGAACAGGCGGCGTTCGTGCAGGCGGTGTTCGCGATCCTGCCAGAATTCGATCCGCAAGGGGGTGATGCGATAACCCGACCAATGCGGCGGCCGCGGCACATCGCCACCGGCAAAGCGCGCCTCCATCTCGGCAAAGCGCGCTTCGAACGTCGCGCGCGCGTCGAGCGGGCGCGACTGGTCCGACGCCCAGGCGCCAAGCTGCGAATCGCGCCCGCGCGTGGCGAAATAGGCATCCGCTTCCGCATCCGTCACCGGCGCGACATTGCCCTCGATGCGGATCTGGCGGCGCAGCGATTTCCAGTGGAACAGCAAGGCGGCCTGGGCATTGGCCGCAAGATCGTCCGCCTTGCGGCTCTGCTGGTTGGTGTAGAAGACGAATCCGTCCGGACCATGTCCCTTGAGCAGCACCATGCGCAGCGCCGGACGCCCGTTTCCGTCAGCGGTGGCGAGCGCCACCGCGTTGGAATCGTTCGGCTCGGTCTTGCGCGCTTCGGCGAACCAGGACTCGAACAGGACAAATGGATCGGTGGTCATGCCCGGCCTTTAGCGAAGCTTTGGCCTGGGCGAAACCTGCGCACGGATCGAAACGACGGAACGACTCTGCCGTTGAGGGATTGAATCGGCTCCGCAACAAAGGAACCGGGCATGGCCGCACGCGCCTATTGGCAAGGACAGATCAGGCTCGCTTTGGTCTCGATCCCGGTCGAGATCTATGCCGCGACCAAATCGGGCGCGCAGATCAGTTTCAAGCAGATCCATGAGCCGACCGGCAAGCCGATCCATTATGAAAAGGTCGTGACCGGTATCGGCCCGGTCGACACCGACGAGATCATGAAGGGCTTCGAATATCAAAAGGGCAATTTCGTGCTGCTCGAGCAGGACGAGATCGATGCGGTGAAGCTCGACTCGAAAAAGACGCTTGAGCTCACTCAGTTCGTCGACGCCGACGCGATCGACGTGCTCTATTATGAAAAGCCCTATTTCGTCGTGCCAGCCGACGACCTGGCCGAAGAAGCGTTCATCGTGCTGCGCGAAGCGCTGCGCCGCACGAAGAAGGTCGGGCTGGGCCAGCTTGCCATGCGCGGTCGCGAATATGTCGTCAGCCTGAAGCCATGCGGACGCGGCATGGTGCTGGAGACGTTGCGCTATGCCGATGAGGTCAACAAGGCGCAGGGCTATTTCCGCGACATCCCCGACACCAAACCCGACGCCGACCTGATGGATCTGGCCGAAGCGCTGATCGCCAAGAAATCGGGCGCGTTCCACCCGCAGGAATTCCATGACCGCTATGTCGATGCGCTGAAGGATCTGATCGAGCGCAAGCGCAAATCGAAGGGCCGCAAGATCATCGAGGATGATGGCGGTGATGCGCCGAAGCGCTCGGGCTCCAATGTCGTCGACCTGATGGCGGCGCTCAAGAAATCGATGGAGAAATCGGGCGGCACGGCGGCGACACCGGCGGCGAAGAAAACGCCGGCCAGGCGCGCACCGGCGAAGAAACGTGCCTGATCCTCGCCCGTCATTCCCGCGAAAGCGGGAATCCCGCTTCTTCTGCGTCGGGCGGGGCAAGCCAGCGGGATTCCCGCTGTCGCGAGAATGACAGGAAGGTCGATGGCCAGGACCGATCCCCTCGCAATCTACAACGCCAAGCGCGATTTCGCGAAGACGGCGGAACCGGCCGGCACGCTCGCGCCCGGAAACGGCAACAGCTTCATGGTCCAGAAACATGACGCGACCCGGCTGCACTGGGATTTCCGTCTCGAGGTCGATGGCGTGCTGAAAAGCTGGGCGGTGACGCGCGGCCCCAGCCTCGATCCCGACCAGAAACGCCTCGCGGTCCGCACCGAGGATCATCCGATGTCCTATGCGACGTTCGAGGGCGTCATCCCGGCGGGCGAATATGGCGGCGGCACGGTGATGCTATGGGATCGCGGCACCTGGGCGCCGGTAAAGGGCAAGAGCGCGAAGGACATCGACGGTGATATAAAGGGGGGCCATCTCCATTTCATGCTCGATGGCGAGCGGATGAAGGGCGAATGGCTGCTCATCCGCCTGCGCCCGCGCGGCAAGGAAAAGCGCGAGAACTGGCTGCTCAGGAAGATCGACGATGCCGAGGCGGGCGGTGCGGATGTGCTGGTCGAGACCGAACTGACCAGCGTGTCGACGGGCCGGACGATGATCGAGATTGCGGAAGGGAAGAAGGTGAAGAAGCTCCCCTCTCCGTCATCCCCGCGAAAGCGGGGATCCCGCTCCCTTTCCACCGTCGAGAAGAAGCGGGATTCCCGCCTTCGCGGGAATGACGGCGGAGTTCCGGGATTTCGCGACCTCCAGCTCTGCACATTGGTCGACACCGTCCCGACAGGCAGCCAATGGCTGCACGAAGTCAAATATGACGGCTATCGCGCGCTCATCTCGATCGCGAAGGGCAAGGCCAAGGTCTTCACCCGCACTGGCCTCGACTGGACCGACAAGTTCGCCGCGATTGCCAAAGCCGCCGCGAAAATCCCGGTCGAGAACGCCCTGATCGACGGCGAGATCGTCGCCTTCAAGCATGGCAAGCCCGATTTCTCCACCCTGAAGGACGCCATTGCTGCGGGCGGCGACATGACCCTGTTCGCCTTCGACCTGCTCGAACTCGATGGCGAAGACCTGACCGGCCTGCCCAATGTGCAGCGCAAGGAAAGGCTGCGTCCGCTGATCGACGGCGCCGATGCGCGGCTGCAATTTTCCGAGCATATCCTCGGCAGCGGCGAGCAATTGTTCGAGACGATGTGCCGCGAGGGCTATGAAGGCGTGGTGTCGAAACGCGCCGACGCGCCGTATCGCGGCGCCCGCACCAAAGCGTGGCTCAAGACCAAATGCACGCACCGCCAGGAATTCGTCATCATCGGCTGGACCCCGAGCGACACGTCGCGCGGGTTCCGCTCGCTGCTGCTGGGGGTGAACGGCCCCAACGGCCTGGCCTATGCCGGCAAGGTCGGGACCGGCTTCAGCACCGACCTGATGAGCGACCTGCTCGCCAGGCTGCGCAAGATCGAACGCAAGACGCCGACGGTCGAGGCGCCCCGCGCCGCCGTCCGTGGCGCGCATTGGGTGACGCCGAAACTCGTCGCCGAGATCGCCTATGCCGAAACCACGCCCGATGGCGTGCTACGCCATTCGAGCTTTCTCGGGCTGCGCGAAGACAAGGCGGCCGGCGATGTGATCGCCGAAACCCCCGCCACGATTCCCGCCGCGCCCGAAATCCATGTGACGGTCAGCAGCCGCGACCGGCTGATCTTTCCGGATTCGGATGTCACCAAGGGCGACCTCGCCGATTATTATGCGCAGGTCGCCGGACTCATGCTGCCCTGGACCGCCAACCGCCCGATCAGCCTGGTGCGCTGCCCGCAAGGGCGCGGCAAGCGCTGCTTCTTCCAGAAACATGATGCGGGCAGTTTCGGCGACCCTGTCCATCAGGTGCCGATCCGCGAGAAGGACGGATCGACCGAGGATTACCTCTATGTCGATGATGCCGACGGGCTGGTGACCTGCGTGCAGATGGGCACGATCGAATTCCATGGCTGGGGATCGTCGGTCGCCACGCTCGAAAAGCCCGACCGCATGGTGTTCGATCTCGATCCCGACGAAGGGCTCGGCTTCGACCTCGTCAAGAAGGCGGCGGCGGATCTGAAGGAGCATCTTGCCGAGATGGGCCTGACCAGCTTTCCGATGCTGACCGGCGGCAAGGGGGTGCATGTGATCGTGCCGCTGCGGCCCGACGCGGAATGGCCGGCGGTCAAGGATTTCGCCGACCGCTTCTCCCGGGCACTGGCCGAGGCCGAGCCCGAGCGGTTCGTCGCGACCATGTCCAAGGCCAAGCGCAAGGGCCGCATCTTCATCGACTGGCTGCGCAACCAGCGCGGCAGCACCGCGATCATGCCTTATGCCGCCCGCGCCCGTTCCGGCGCGCCGGTCGCGGCGCCGGTCAGCTGGAGCGAGCTTCGTGACCTCGATCGCGCCAATCGCTGGGGCGTTCGCGATGCCGACGAGTTGGTCGAGCGCGCCGCTGTGCGTGCGCTGGCTGGCTGGGGAACCGCCGACCAGGTCCTGCCCGATCTGTGACCGGAAATTGCAGCCTCAGGGGTTGGTGAGCGCATCACTCAGCGCTTCGACGGTCGATGGCAGGGAGATCAACGCCCGGCGCGAGCCTTATTCCGATCCACCGAAATAGACGAAGCTCATCTTGTTGCCATCAAGGTCCCGGACATAGGCGCCGTAAAAGTCGGGGCCATATTGCGGGCGGGGACCCGGATCGCCCTCATTGGTGCCGCCATTGGCCAGCGCCGCCGCATGTACCGCCTGCACGTCGGCTTCGCTTTCGCACAGCAACCCGACCATATTGCCGTTGCCCGGCGTCGCAACATCCTGGTCATGTGGCGGTGCGACCCAAACCCGTCCGCCGCCGCGCAACCCATAGCAAAAGGCGTGCGGCATATAATCGGCGACAATCGCCCCACCGATCAGTGGCAACACCGCATCGAAATAGGTCCGCGCTCTGGTGACGTCATTCGACCCGATCATCACATAGCTTAAAGACATTGGCTCGCTCCCGCCTGTCATAGAACATAGAGGGAACATCTAACACAGGATCAGGCGTCGGGAAACCGGTGTTTTCCGTCAACCACCGGATCGCGACGACACGACCATGTCGCGGAATACGACCTCTCCTCCCCCGTTCGTTTCGAGCGAAGTCGAGAAACAGGCCACAAAGCTGCGCACAGTTTCTCGACTTCGCTCAAACGAACGGGAAGACCGGTGACGCTCAGCCTATCCGCGCCCTCAGGCCGCCAGCCAATTGCCGTGAAAGCCCGGCGGGACCCGGTGCGGCAAGTGAATGCTCGCCACCGGTTCGCCCGCGAAGGACCGGGCGTCGAGAATGACCAGATCAGTGGTCTGGTGCGGCAAGTCGACGACCAGGCCGATCAGCCAGCCTTCATCCTCGGCCGCATCGTCGCCGGCCGGTACGAAGACGAATTCGCCCGGATACCGGCCCGCACCGAAATCATGCACCTCGCGCCCGCCCGTCTCCAGGTCATGCTTCAGGATGAAGGTCGCGCCAATGAAGCTGTCGGCATGCTCGGGCAGGCCCAGCGTATAGGCATAGCGATAGGGCCGGCCGAACCGGCGTTCGTCGGGGCGGGGAAATTCCTGCGGCGTGGCGTCGATCGTGCGGCGCTCGACCGTGCCGGTCGCCGGATCGATCGTCCAGCGTTCCAGCCCGCGCGACATGGCGTCCGGGCCAAGATTGCTGTCGGCGAACATCGTGCCATAGACCACCGCATCCAGCACCACCCGCCCATCGGGCAAGTCGAACGCATTGGCGACGTGGAAGATATAGCAGGGATCGACATTGACCCAGATCGTCTCGCTGCCCCGGCCGTTTCGCGGCAACAGACCGATCCGCGCCTGGTGGTCGGGATTCC
This sequence comes from Sphingomonas sp. ERG5, assembly GCF_000803065.1. Lineage (GTDB taxonomy): Bacteria > Pseudomonadota > Alphaproteobacteria > Sphingomonadales > Sphingomonadaceae > Sphingomonas. The sequence goes on along the minus strand of NZ_JSXI01000060.1, from coordinate 22,487 downwards.
AGCGATAGGGGAAGCTGTGCCCGGCGATCAGCGACTTCATCGAGAAGGTCACCGGCAAGTCGAGGATCACCGCGAACCGCGCGGTAATGGCGCAATCATGGATCGAGGGTCCGTACTTCACCTTGATCGGTTCCTCACGCACCACCCGCCCCTCGGGCGAAATGACGATGTGGCGGATCGTCTCGGGATCGGTCGCTTCATAGGCAATGGCATGCTGTTCGCCGGTCAGCGCGTCGCGGTGCGGATGCGCGGTGAAGCTGCCCATCAGCGTATCGTCGAACGGGTTGTAGGTCTGCTCGTCCAGCGTGTCCGACAGCTCGACCGGATAGCTCCCGGCCTCGACCAGCGCGAAGGTGCGGTCGCCGATCGCCAGCACATTGGTGTTCACCGTGTCGAAACCGCCATGGCGCGGCCCCGGTGCGGCGGGCGTGCCCAGGCCGCTCGCGACCCGCAGCGACTTGATCCAGCGGTTGCGATACCACAGCGCCTTGCCCTCCCGTATCGCCAGGCCATGAACCATGCCGTCGCCGGTGAACCAGTGATAACCGGCCGGATCGGGGGCGACCGGGTTCGGGCCGATGCGCAGATAGCGGCCATCGAGGATCGCCGGGATCGTGCCCGTCACCGGCAGATCCTCCAGCGTCAGTTCCTCGGCCATTGGCTGGTGGATGCCGGTCAGGAAGGGATGGTCGACATCGGTATCCAGCCGCTTGCGGTTGAATTCGGCGACAACGCCGATCCCCTTGGTCACCGTGCTGCGGATTGCGGTTTCGATCATGCCTGCCATTATGGCCTCCCAATTGCGGACGTGCATGTCCAGAAGTTGACGGTGTTCACATAGGATGTAAAAGGTAACGGTGTCAACATTGGAAACTGCGGCGCCGAAAAAGGCCTATCACCATGGCGATCTGCGCGCGGCGCTGATCGACGCCGGCCTCACCCTGCTCGAGACGCGCACCGCGGACGACCTGTCGCTGCGCGAGGTGGCGCGCGCGGTCGGGGTCAGCGCGACCGCGGTCTATCGCCATTTCCCCGACAAGGGCGCGCTGATGGCGGCGCTTGCCGCCGATGGACTGGCGCGGCTGGCGGTCGTGCAGCACGCCGCATCGGATGCGGCGGGCGGCGGCGTCGCCGGGTTCGGCGCGACCGGGGCAGCCTATGTCCGGTTCGCGCTCGCCAATCCGGCCCTGTTCCGATTGATCTTCGCCAATCCCGCCTCGATCCAGCTGCAACCCAAAAGTCATGAGGATGACGCGATGGCGTTCCTGCGCGCCAACGCGGCGTTGCTGGCAAAGGGCAAAGGCGGCGATGCGCAAGTGATCGCGCTTCAGGCCTGGGCGATCGCACACGGGCTGGCGATGCTGATGCTCGACGGCCAGGTGCCGGTCGACGACACGCTGATCGACCGGGTGATCGTCACCGACGCGATTCAGGGCTGATCGGCAATCGCGGCGGATACGCCGTTGCCGGCGCGATGAACGGTGCCGCGCGGCACCACGGTCCGCGCGTTCGATTCACATCGCCAATGGGCAGTGTCATATCGCTTCCCGGGCAGATCGGTTCTCCGGCGTGAGTGCGGCGCACGTCACCGATACGCTCATCCGACGAACCGTTTGAATCGAACAGAACCGGAAAAAGATCAGGCCATGAGTCCCCCCGCTCCATTTCCCGTTACTCCCGCAGCACAGTGGAAAAACTCCCGTGCGGATCCATCAAAACTCCCGCAGCTTTTCCCGCAGACTCCCGCAGAACCCTCAAAAACCATTTTCCCCCAGAAACTCCCGCAACAACTCCCGCAGCTGCGGGAGTTTGGGCGGCGGTCGGACGCGCCCGGGGCTGCGATTGCGGGGCGATTTCGGGACGGATCGCGAATCAAATGAGAATCGGCGCCGGCCGCCGGGACCGCAACGCCAGCGACAAGCTTGTTGCACCCGCGAAGGGATTGTGGTCGAGTCGCCATGAAGTGCGGGGAACGACAATGGCGCGGACAGATCCAAGACGCGGCCCAGCAGGGCGCGACCGGTAGAGCCCATGGCCACCCTTGCCGCGCCTTCCCTGCTCGATCCAGGCACGCATGCCGCGCGGTGGATCGCCGACTATTGCGGTCAGAAGCTCCAGGGTGACGTGCTTTGCGCGAATCACGACGATCCGGCCTGGACCGCGATGTTCGAGGAACTGGCCGCCGTCGCCGGCGACGACCTCGCCCATGCCCGCGAACGCGCACAGCGCCATGCCGAGGATATCGGCACCGGCTTCCGCATCATCGGTGAAAGCGAGGAGCGTCCCTGGCCGGTTTCGCCCGTCCCGCTGCTGATCGACAGCAAGGAATGGCAGGGCATTTCGGCTGGCGTCGTCCAGCGCGCCGAATTGATGGAGAGCATTCTCGAGGATCTCTATGGCGATGCGAAACTGGTCGAACGCGGGCTGATTCCCGCCGCGCTGGTTGGCGGCAGCCCGTTCTTCCTGCGCCCGATGGCCGGGCTGGTGCCGCCCGGCGGCCATCAGTTGCACTTCATCGCGATCGACCTCGGGCGCGGGCCGACCGGCGAATGGCGCGTGCTGGCCGATCATCTCCGCGCGCCCGCCGGCGCCGGGTACGCGCTGGAGAACCGGCTGGCCGTGTCGCGCACATTGGGCGGGCTGCAGTCCCGGCTCAATGTCGAGCGCCACGCACCCTTTTTCGCGGCATTCCGCGACGGGCTCGCCGCGATGTGCCGCCGTGTCGAACCGCGCATCGGCCTGCTCACCCCGGGGCGGTTCAGCCCAAGCTATACCGAACAGGCGCATCTCGCGCGCTATCTCGGCCTGTTGCTGGTCGAGGGCGCCGATCTCGCGGTGCTTGAGGACAAGCTGTATGTCCGCACGATCGGCGGGCTGAAGCGAGTCGATGCGCTGTGGCATCGTGCCGACCCGCGCATGCTCGATCCGCTGGCGTTCGATTCGCATTCGAAGATCGGCGTCGCCGGCCTGGTCGATGCGATGGCGGCGGGCGAAGTGGTCATCTCCAATGCGCCGGGCGTCGGCGTGCTCGAATCGCCCGCATTCGGCGCGTTCCTGCCGCAACTCGCGATGCGCCTGACCGGGCGCGACCTGTTGCTGCCCAATATCGCCACCTGGTGGTGCGGCCAGGACAATGAACGCGCGCATGTGATCGAGGATTTCGATTCGATGCTGATCGGCCCCGCCTTCGGGGTCGCGCCGCTCGGCCTGCCCGGCGGCGAGCCGCTGCCGGGGTCGGAGATCACCGGCGCGGCGCGCGCGGCACTGATGGCGGACATGGTGCGCCGGCCGCAGGATTATGTCGGCCAGGAAATCGTCCGGCTGTCGACCATGCCGGTCGTCGCCGATGCCGCGCTGGTCGCCCGCCCCTTCACGCTGCGCGTGTTCGCCGCGCGCGGTGCGGACGGCGGCTGGACGGTGATGCCCGGCGGCTTCGCCCGCATCGGCGAGCATCCCGATCCCCGCGCATCGGTGATGGGCGAAGGCAGCTGGTCGGCCGACGTCGTCGTCCATGGCGCCGAGACGGTCGCGCCCGTCTCGCTGCTGCCGGCGACCGATTCGGTCCATGTCCGGCGCAATCCCGGCACCTTGCCGAGCCGCGTCGCGGATAATTTCTTCTGGCTCGGCCGCTATCTCGAACGCGGCCAGGCGCTGCTCAACGTGATCCGCGTGATGCTGGGCAATTCGATCGATGCCGATGCCGGCGCGGCGCTCGGGCCGCAGACCGTCGGACGGCTGGTCGGCCTGGTCGTGAACGGTGGCGGCGCGCCGCATCCGGCCAGCCTGCGCCGCGCCGACCTCGCCACCTTTACCCGAACCGCGCTGGAGGCCGACGCGCAATGGCATAGCGTCCGCGCGATCAACCGGCTGGCCTGCGGCATCGGGCAAGGCTCGCGCGACCGGCTGTCGGCCGACATGGTCAAGCTGCTCGACGCGCCCTTCCCGACGCGGGGCGGCATGCTCGACCGTGCCGGATCGCTGCAGCGCCGTTATGCCGCGCTGTCGGGCCTGTCGGCCGAGCATATGGGCCGGACCGCGGCTTGGCGCTTCCATGATCTCGGCCGCCGGATCGAACGTGCGCTCGCCGTGACCCGGGCGCTACGCGCTTTCGGCATGCCGCACGGCAGCATCGACGATTTGTCGACTCTGCTCGACCTCGCCGACAGCCAGATCAGCTATCGCCAGCGCTATCTGACCGGCATCGCGCGTATCCCGGTGGTCGATCTGGTCGCGCTCGATCCGGGCAATCCGCGGTCGCTGGCCTTCCAGGTCGATCATCTCTGCGACCATCTCCGCGCGCTGCCGGTGCTCGAGGATGATGGCATGAACGAGCCGCAACAGGCGCTCGCCGCCCGGCTGGTCGCGATCGTGTCGACCGCCACCGCGGCGAGCCTTGACGAAGAGGTGCTGGGCGATCTCGAACGCGGCCTGTTCACCCTCTCCGACGCGATCGCGCGGCGCTATTTCCTGCAGGGTGCCGAACCCTTGCGCGCGGCGGGAATGACGCTGGCATGACGTTAATTCCCACCGTCATCCCCGCGAAAGCGGGGATCCCGCTTCTTCTCAGATGTCTCAGCAGAAGCGGGATCCCCGCTTTCGCGGGGATGACAGCACTGAGCGAGACAGCGCCCCAATGATCTACGACATCCGCCACGTCACCCGGTTCGATTACGGCGCCAGCGTGAAGTTCGCGCGCTGCAATCTGCGGCTGAAACCGATCCACTGGTCCGGCCAGACGCTGGAGAGCTACCGCCTCGGCATCTCGCCCTCCGGTCGTTATGCGCCCGCCCGTGCCGAGGCCGGTCTCGCCAATGTCATGCGGCTGGTGGTCGAGGAGCCGGTGCGCCATCTCGTCATCGAAAGCGTCTCGCGCATCGCGGTCGACCGCCCGGTGCCGATGCCCGCGCCCGGCGACCCCAGCCTGGCGCGGATCGCCGCCGCCGCGCGCGCCAGCCGCGACGCCTCTCCCGCCGGCCCGGCCAGCTATATGTTCCCCTCGCCGCTGATCCCGCTCGACCATGACATCGCCGAATGGTGTGCGATCGACCTCGATCCCGACCGGCCCTGCCTCGACGCCGCGATCGCGCTCGCCCGGCGCATCCAGCGGGAGTTCGACTTCGACGCCGAAGCGACTCTGGTCGACACGCCGCCGCACGACGCGTTCCTCAAGCGTCGCGGCGTGTGCCAGGACTTCGCGCAGATCATGATCACCGGCCTGCGCGCCGCCGGCCTGCCCGCCGCCTATGCCTCGGGCTATATCCGCACCATTCCGCCGCCGGGTCAGGACCGGCTGGTCGGCGCCGACGCGACTCATGCCTGGGTGCTGCTATGGTGCGGACCCGATCTTGGCTGGGTCGGGGTCGATCCGACCAACGGCATCTGGATGGCCGGCGACCATATCGTCATGGCGATCGGTCGCGACTATGCCGAGATCGCGCCGATCGACGGCATCGTGCTCGGGTCGGGCGCGCAGAAGATGGATGTCAGCGTGGATGTCGCGCCGGTGATCGCCGCCATGGCCTGATTAAAGCCCGCGCGAATTGCACTCATCCGCCGAATACCCCAAATAGATCCCGAAGACCTGAACCACCGGAGCCACAATGGCCGATCCTTACGCAACGCTGGGTGTGCCGCGCACCGCCAGCGAGGCCGACATCAAGAAAGCCTATCGGAAGCTCGCCAAGGAGCTCCATCCCGATCGCAACAAGGACAACCCCAAGGCGACCGAGCGCTTTTCGCAGGCGACCAACGCCTATGACCTGCTCAACGACAAGGACAAGCGCGCGCGCTTCGATCGCGGTGAGATCGACGGCGACGGCAATCCGGCGTCGCCCTTCGGCTTCGGCAATGGCGGCGGTGGCCAGGGCGGCTTCAAGCCTGGGCCGGGCGGCGGCGCCGATTTCGGCTTTGGCGGCGACCCGTCCGACGTCAACGACCTGTTCGAGGGGTTGTTCGGCCAGTCGTCCGGGCGCGGCGGTTTCGCCAGCGGCTTTGGCGGCTTCGGGCGCAACAAGCCTCAGCCCAAGGGCGCGAACATCGCCTATAAATTGACCGTGCCGTTCGTCGATGCGGCAACGCTGGCGCCGCAGCGCATCGCGCTCGCCGATGGCAAGACGATCGACCTCAAGCTTCCCGCCGGGGTCGAGAACGGCACGCAGATGCGGCTCGCGGGCAAGGGCCAGATCGGTGCGGGCGGGGCCGGCGACGGCATCGTCACCATCGCCGTCCAGTCGCATCGCTTCTTCACCCGCGTCGGCGACGATGTGCGGATCGACTTGCCGATCAGCCTGTCGGAAGCGGTGCTTGGCGCGTCGGTGCGCGTGCCGACGGTCGAGGGCGCGGTAATGCTGACCGTTCCGGCCGGCTCGACCTCGGGCAAGACCTTGCGCCTGCGCGGCCGCGGTTTTCACGGCAAGGGCGGCACGCGCGGCGATCAGCTCGTCACGCTGATGGTCGACCTGCCGGTCGGCGATGACGCGCTGGTCGAATTCGTGCGTGGCTGGAAGGATCGCGATACCGGGAACCCGCGTGGCGGCATGGGCGTCTAAGCCCAATCGTGAAGGACGTCTCACCCGAATCCCCCGAGCAGCGCCTCAAGCGGCACGATGGGGGACGCCTCAGGCTGAGCCGTCATCTCGCTTTTGTCCGACCCGGCAGTTACGCGCGCGAAGTGGTCAAGCGCGTCGCGGTCGGCGTGTTCAACGACGGCTTCGTCCATGCCGGCAACCTTGCCTATCTGTCGCTGCTGACGCTCTTTCCCTTCTTCATCGTCGCGGCGGCGGTGGCGCGGCTGTTCGGGCGGACCGAGGAAGGGCTGCACACCGTCAACGCCTTTCTCCACACCGTCCCGCCGGGCGTCGCCGCGGTGCTGCAGACGCCGATCCATGACGTGCTGAACGCCCGGTCGGGGTCGCTGCTGTGGTTCGGCGCGATCGTCGGGCTGTGGACCACGGCGAGCTTTACCGAGACGATCCGCGACATATTGCGCCGCGCCTATGGCGTGCAGTTCGTCCGCCCCTTCTGGCAGTACCGGCTCTGGTCGATCGGGCTGATCCTCGCCTCGCTGATCCTCACGCTGATCGCGTTCAGCTTCCAGGTCATGCTGCTGGCGGTCGAACAATTCATCCTGCGCGTCCTGCCCTTCGCGGCGGGGGCGGCGAATATCGTGTCGCTGACCCGGATCGCGCCGGCCATCGCGCTGTTCGTCGCGCTCTACATGCTGTTCTATTCGCTCACCCCGCGAAAGTATCGCGAGAGCAAATGCCCGAAATGGCCCGGCGCGGCCTTCACCGCCGGCTGGTGGCTGCTGGTGACGGCGTTGCTGCCGCCGATCCTGGGCACATTGGGCAGTTATGACCGGACATATGGCAGTCTCGCGGGCGTGATGATTGCGCTGATTTTCTTTTTCTTTGTCGGTTTGGGTCTTGTTGTCGGCGCGCAGTTGAATGCGGCTCTAGCCGAAAGCGATGATGACGGAGTAGAGGAGGGTCGCGACACACAGGAGGCGACGACGGCGTGAATGATTTGATGAAGGGCAAGCGCGGGCTGATCATGGGCCTCGCCAATGATCGTTCGCTCGCCTGGGGGATCGCCAAGAAATTGAGCGAAGCCGGTGCGGAACTGGCCTTTAGCTACCAGGGCGAAGCGATGGAGAAGCGGGTGCGCCCGCTTGCCGAATCGCTCGGCAACGCCGGCACGGACGGAACCAACGGCCCGTTCCTGATCGATTGCGATGTGTCCGACATGGCCGCGCTGGACATGACCTTCGCCAGGCTTGGCGAGGTATGGCCGACCATCGACTTCGTGGTCCATGCGATCGGTTTTTCCGACAAGAACGAATTGCGCGGCGGCTATGTCGATACCAGCCTCGACAATTTCCTGATGACCATGAACGTCTCGGTCTATTCGTTCGTCGCGGTCGCGCAGCGCGCGGCGAAACTGATGCCGAACGGCGGCAGTCTGCTGACGCTCAGCTATTATGGCGCGGAAAAGGTCATCCCCCATTATAACGTGATGGGCGTGGCCAAGGCGGCGCTCGAGACCAGCGTGCAATATCTCGCGGTCGATCTCGGCCGCGACAATATCCGCGTCAATGCGATCTCGGCCGGGCCGATCAAGACGCTCGCCGCATCGGGCATCGGCGATTTCCGCCTGATCCTGAAATGGAACGAGCTCAACAGCCCATTGAAGCGCAACGTGACGATCGAGGATGTCGGCGGCTCGGCGCTGTATCTGCTCAGCGATCTCGCCAGCGGCGTGACCGGCGAAACGCATCATGTCGATGCCGGCTATAATGTGATCGGCATGAAGGCCGAGGACGCGCCTGATATCGCACTGGCATGATGGCGCTGACGCTCGACCATGTTCAGATCGCCGTTCCGGCGGGCGGCGAAGCGGCGGCCCGCCGCTTTTTCGGGGACGTGCTCGAACTGACGGAATTGCCCAAGCCGGCGGAACTGGTGGGACGCGGCGGATGCTGGTTCGCGCTTGGCGACCAGCAGCTTCATCTTGGCGTCGATCCGGACTTCACGGCAGCGAAGAAGGCGCATATCGCGCTCGCCACGGATGATCTTGCCGTGCTCGAGGCGCGACTGACGGCTGCCGGCTATCCCATCCGTACTGACTCGCCCGTCGGCGGCCATCGGCGCTTCTTCACCGAAGATCCGTTCGGCAATCGGCTCGAACTGATCGATACCGGAACCAGCGCATGAGCTTCAATACCTTCGGTCGGGTGTTCCGGTTCACCACCTGGGGCGAATCGCATGGACCCGCGCTCGGCGCGGTGGTCGATGGCTGCCCGCCGGGGCTGAGCCTGTCGGAGGCGGATATCCAGCCTTTCCTCGACAAACGCCGCCCGGGCACCTCGCGCTTCACCACGCAGCGTCAGGAACCCGATCAGGTCCGCATCCTGTCCGGCGTGTTCGAGGGCCGGACCACAGGCACGCCGATCAGCCTGATGATCGAGAATGTCGACCAGCGCTCGAAGGATTATTCCAACGTCGCCTTGGCCTATCGCCCGGGCCATGCCGACTATGCCTATGATGCGAAATACGGCTTTCGCGACTATCGCGGCGGCGGACGATCCTCCGCGCGCGAGACGGCGGCGCGGGTCGCCGCCGGCGCGGTTGCGCGGCTGGTCATCCCCGAAGTCCGGATTCGCGCCTGGGTCGAGGCGATCGGCGGCGACGCGATCGACCCGGCCAATTTCGATGCGCACCAGATCGACGCCAATCCCTTTTTCTGCCCCGATGCTGCCGCTGCGGCGCGCTGGGAAGCGCTGGTCGATGGCGCGCGCAAGGCGGGATCGTCGCTCGGCGCGGTGATCGCGTGCGAAGCGACCGGCGTTCCCGCCGGCTGGGGCGCGCCGCTTTATGCCAAGCTCGATGCCGAACTCGCCTCGGCATGCATGAGCATCAATGCGGTCAAGGGCGTCGAGATCGGCGACGGCTTCGATGCGGCGAAATTGCGCGGTGAGGATAATGCCGACGCCATGCGCCCCGGCCCGGACGGCCCCGAATTCCTCGCCAACCATGCCGGCGGCATTGCCGGCGGGATCGCGACCGGCCAGCCGGTGCGCCTGCGCGTCGCATTCAAGCCGACCAGCTCGATCCTGACGCCGGTCGAAACGATCGACCGCAATGGCGAAGCGACCGAAATCGCCACCAAGGGCCGCCACGATCCCTGTGTCGGCATTCGCGGCGCCCCGGTGGTCGAGGCAATGGTCGCGCTGGTGCTGGCCGACCAGAAATTGCTCCACCGCGCCCAATGCGGCTGAAGCGATAGGATGCTGTTCCCCGGCCCGGACCGGGGAGCCGGCATCACCCGGTGGTGGCACCATCGGCTGTGGCCCGTGCGGCGTCGCGGGCGGCCTGTTTGGACGCCACGGCCGCGACATCGGTGGCCGTCACCACGGCATTCTTGTCATCGTCCATTCCTGCAAAGGAGCGTTCACCCGACGCGTCATATTCCGCCTTCTGCATTTTCTGATCCTTGTCCTTGTCCAGCACGCCGAAGCGGACATGGGTCTGGCGGATCTGGCGCTGACGCTCTTCGGTCTTCTTCTCCTCGCTGAGCGTAGACGCGGCGAGCTGCTTTTCGAGCCGCGCGGAATATTCGGCGAGATACTCCGCATCTGAAACCCAGCCATCCTTGTTGCTGTCGGTGGCATTGAACCGCGCGGTGCGGACCGCATCGAATTCAGCGCGAGTCACCTGGCCATCGCCATTCATATCATAGTCGGCGATGAAGTTTTTGCCGTCATGCGGCGCGGCGGCGAGCGGTGCGGCAAGAATGACGGTGGCGACCGCCGCCGCGGTGAAGATCGATTTCATTGTCATGACTCCTGTGAAAAGGGCGCGCGGTTCAGGCCGCATCGAAGGCAAGTGTATAGGTGTAGCTGCGCCAGGGCGTTTCAGCCCCGGCCGGCGCCGCGCTGCGGTGGCGCACCAGGATCAGATAGGTGCCGGCATCGTCGGGCTTGAGGGTGAAGCGGCCGGCATTGTCGCTCTTGGTCTGCGCTGCGACCTTGCGGCCGTCATGCACGCCCGCGCTGCGGAACAAGGTCACATCGGCATCGGCCAGCGGCTTGCCGTCGAACAGCAGCACGAAACTGGCCGCAGCGCCCGCACTGATGCTGTTGGGATGAGTCACCGCCTGGATTTCCAGCGCAGCCCCGATCGGCTTGAGTGCCGCTTGGGTCGGCTGGCCGCGTGTCACATAGGCATCGGCCAGCGTCATGCTCTGCACCTCGACCAGCGTGACGCCGTTCGGCACCGCGCCGCCGCCTTCACCGCGCACCACCCATTTCTCGCCCTCGCGATACATCGTGCCCTTGCGACCCGCGCGCTGCCCGGTGGTGATGCGGTAAGTGCCGTCGCGCTTGAGGTCCGCCTCGAAGATCGACAGGTCGCGCAAATAGGTCACGGGTCCGACATCACCGCGTGCGCCGTCCGGCCCGAGCAGATGGAAGGGCGCGTCGCGCATCGCCACTTCCGGCACGAACGCATCCTCCGCGAAGGATGATTCAACCGTTACGTGATCGCCCTTACCCACATCGAACGACGTCGGGAGAACATAGGGCATATGGGCGCTAGCGGCGGCGCCCCCAAAAACTGCCATGGCCATTGCGGCCAAGGCGACGGAATTCATCAACGGCTTCATGAAATATCCCCTTCGGCCTGCTCAATATCGATATTGAGAATCACTTGCAATATCGTATTTTCCCTGTAGGTGAGCGCCGCGGTCCGGGTCGAACCAACGGCCCGGACGATCCGGGGACCAATGATGATGAACAGGAAAGCGCCGCTTCTCGCGGGCATCGCACTGCTGACACTTGCAGCGCCCGCTCATGCACAGGACAGCGCGGCTGCGGATGCAGAGACCACTCAGCTCTCGCTCGACCGCCTCGTCATTTCCGCTGGCGCCGAAAAGGTCGCGATCGACACGCCCCAGGCCGTCACCGTGCTCGATCAGGACGATATCGACCAGACCCAGGCAAGCACCATGGGCGACCTGCTGGAAGGAATACCGGGCGTGAATGTCCAAGGCGGCGTCGGCGCGCTGGGACAGGGCTTCAACATTCGCGGCATGGGCACCGCGATCGGCGATTCCGACAATCGCATCCTGATCACGGTCGATGGCGTGACCAAATTCTACGAACAATATCGCATGGGCGCCTTTTTCAGCGAGCCCGAACTGTACAAGCGGGTCGAGGTGCTGCGTGGCCCGGCCTCCTCCACGCTGTACGGCGCGGGCGCCTTGGCTGGAGTGATCAACTTCACCACCAAGGACGCGTCGGACTTTCTCAAGGATGGCGACCCGCTCGCGGTCAGGCTGAAGGCCGCGACCGAAACCAATGCCGAAGGTCATACCCTGTCGGGCATCGTCGCGGTCGAGCCACTGAGCGGCGTAGAGTTGCTGGGCAATTACAACTACCGGCGCAGCAAGGATTACAAGGACGGCAACGGCAAGGTCGTGCCAGCCTCCTCCGCCCAGTCGGACAATTTCCTGCTCAAGGGCCGCGTCTCGATCGGCGGCAATCGCAAGCATGCGATCTTTGCTTCCTATCAGGACTGGGTGAGCGACGGGCCGCAAGTCTATGACCAGATTTCGGCCGCGACCGGCAGTTCGCTGATGCGCCGCCGCGTCCACGACAAGACCGCAGTGCTTGGCTATGTCAACGATTTCGACGGCAGCAAGCTGCTCAATGTCGAGGCGCAGCTGTCCTACACCAATACGCTGGTGCACCAGACCGAGACGACGTTCCTCGGCGCCAATCTCGATCATTCCGACTTTTCCTATAAGGGCTGGCAGGGCAGGCTGCAGAACACCAGCAAGTTCGACCTGGGCGGCGACTGGACCAGCTTCCTGATCGTCGGTGCGCAATGGAACGAACAGCAGCGCCGCAACCCGCGCGTGGCCTTCAACGGCACGGTGACGCCGGGCGCGGGCACGCATCCCGAAGGCGATATGACCAAATACGGCCTGTTCGCGCAGCTCGAAATTTCCTGGTCGGACAAACTGATGATCATCCCCGGCGCACGGGTCGACTGGACCGACCTGAAGCCCGGCGCGACGGTCGTCGGCGGCACCGTGCTGACCAGGCGCGTGAAGGACAGCGGCGTGTCGCCCAAGATCGCGGCGATCTATTCGCTCACTGACTGGCTCGGTGTCTTCGGGTCGGCCGCACGCACGGTGCGCATGCCCAATATCGACGAGATCTTCACGCGCAGCGCGACGCGCCCGTCGAACCCCGATCTGCGCCCCGAAACGTCCGACAATTACGAAGCGGGCTTCACGCTGTCGTTCGACGGACTGGCCGGACGAACCGACAAGCTGCGGCTGAAGACCACGGTCTTCCGCAACAATGTGAAGGACCTGATCATCAACGCCGCCGGGGTCGCCGGAACACCCTATTTCACCAATGTCGGCCGCTCGCGCTTCACCGGCGTCGAGGTCGAGGCGGAATATGGCATTGGCGGTTTCTTCGCGCGCGGCAACATGTCCTTCATCAACGGCAAGGATCGGCTGACGGGCAAATATCTGAACACCATCCCGGCCAATGATTATCGCCTGACGCTCGGTTATGCCGATGCCAGAACCGGCTTGTCGGGCGGCTGGACCGGCGAGTTCGCCGAACGCCAGAACAAGGTCAACACCGGGGCTTTCTCATCGGCGGGATCCGGATTGGCGACGCCGGGCTATAACGTCCACAACCTGTTCTTCGCATTCAAGCCGCGGAGCGGCGCGGCCGAAGGGTTCGAATTCCGCATCGCCGCCGACAATGTCTTCGACAAGGCGTTCCGACGCCATCTGTCGTCGCTCGCAGCCGAGGGACAGACGTTCAAGTTCACGGTCGCAAAGACCTTCTAGCGGGCGATGAAGGGGTCTTTCCACCTTGGCCTTCCCGCCATCTGTTCGCTGGCGGTCAACGGGCTGTTGCTGCTCGGGCTGCTGCAACTCGGCATCGGCCAGCAGCGCGCGCGCAAGGAGGCGGCCGCGTTGACGGTCATGTCGCTGGCCGTGCCGTTAGGGGCGGAAGACGCGCAAGACGACCAGCAGGCGGAACAGGAGCAGCCGCAACCCGCCGCTCCGGTTCCGCCGCCCGTACCTCTCCCAAACGCCAAGGCCATTCTGCCGGCCCCGCCACTGCCAGTCACCCCGCCCGCCCTGTCGGTCGTGGCCGCCCATGCCGCGGCACAACCCGCCGCGGTATCCGAACCCGCCCCGGCGGCATCGGTAGCATCGGCAGACGCCGCGGCGAGCACCGCACCGCCGCCGCGCAAGGGCGCAGCGGACAGCTTCGACAGCAGCGCACCGGCCGGCAACAGCCGCAGCTATGCCGCCAGGATTCGCTCCTGGCTCTACGCGCACAAGACCTATCCGCGCCGCTCGCGCATGCGGCGGGAGGAAGGCGTGGTGCGGGTCCGCTTCACCCTCGATCGCCAGGGCCAGTTGCTCGAGGGCCGGGTGATCGAACGCTCGGGCTTTCCCGCGCTCGACGAAGAGGGACAAGCAATGCTGTCACGCGCCTCCCCCTATCCCGCCGCCCCGCAGGAAGTGCCGGGCACCCGCATCGAATTCACCGTACCGCTGGAATGGCGTTTACCGACTTAAACTGGCCGGGCAGAAGGCGGCTCGAATCCTGCCGTTCGCCCACGCTAGAGCCCTTTTCCAGAAACGGGTCGCAGCCGCGATTGGACAGTTGCGGACGCTCCCGAAACCACTCACTATGGGCCATGCGAACGGTTCGACTAAGTCTGCTGGCAGGGACCTTTGCTTTAACGGCCTGCTCCGAACAGCCGAAACGCGAGACTTGGGCGGTCGTGGTCAGTATTGCGCCGCAAATAAACCCGAAATGGGATGCCGACGAAGTGGTGGTCACAGCGCGAAGTCAGAATGGCATCCTCGGAGCAAAATCCGTTTTGGCTGCGCGCCTCAACTGCCGCGTGGGCGATACGGTTCACGCGTCGATACGTGGCCTAACGCTGACACTGGATGACCGCGCCTGCCAACGTTGAGGTACGCTTTCCATCAACATTGGAGTCGTATCGAATTCGCCGCGCCGATCGAATGACGCCTGCCAATCCAGGTGGCGTCGATCAGAAATTGCGACGCTCGGCTCAATATAGCCGAAAAAGCAGTTGCCTCACGGGAAAATTGTTCGAATCTTACGACAGGACGAGCACCACACCGGACCGTATCCCGACCCGGGCCGTTCCTTTCCAGATCCCTCGATCAGGAGGGTATAACGGGAGCTGGACCTATGCGTATTACCACGATGATGAGTGTGGCCGTTCTTGGCCTGTCGACCGCCGCGCTGGCCAACATGACCACCGCACCAGGCCAGTCGACCACCAACAACATCATAACCAACAACGCGATAGTCGAAACGCCGATGACCAACGACATGCCGATGGACAACGCTGCCACCAGACCGACCACTCCGGCGCCGAACGGCACCGAACCGAAATAGGCTTTTCCGGTCCTTCACGGAGGATGTGAAGGACCGGACGTTTCAATCCGCGAAGGGATCGCGGACCAGGATCGTGTCCTCGCGCTCCGGACTGGTCGAGACCAGAGCCACCGGACAATGGATCAACTCCTCGATGCGGCGGATATATTTGATCGCCTGCGCCGGCAAATCGGCCCAGCTGCGCGCACCCGCCGTGGTCTCGCTCCAGCCCGGCATGCTCTCATAGATCGGCACGACCCGGGCCTGGTCGGCGGCATGCGCCGGGAAATAGTTCAGTGTCTCTTCGCCGAGCCGGTATCCGGTGCAGATCTTCACTTCGTCGAAGCCGTCGAGCACGTCGATCTTGGTCAGCGCAATGCCGGTGATGCCGCCGACCGCCGCAGATTGCCGCACCAGCACCGCATCGAACCAGCCACAACGGCGCTTGCGTCCAGTGACGGTGCCGAATTCATGCCCGCGCTGGCCCAGCCGCTCGCCGGTCTCGTCCTCCAGCTCGGTCGGGAACGGCCCCGAACCGACTCGTGTCGTATAAGCTTTGGCGATGCCGAGCACGAAACCGACCGCGCTGGGGCCAAGCCCCGATCCACCCGCCGCCGTGCCGGAAATCGTGTTCGACGAGGTGACGAACGGATAGGTGCCGTGATCGACATCGAGCAGCACGCCCTGCGCGCCTTCGAACAGGATGCGCTTGCCGCGCGACCGCGCCTCGTTGAGATTGCGCCATACCGGCTTGGCGAAGGACAGCACGAAATCGGCGATCGCGCGCAGTTCCTCGACCAGCGCGGCGCGATCGATCGGCGGCTCGCCGAACCCGGCACGCAGCGCATCGTGATGCGCGGTGAGCCGGTCGAGCTGCGCATCGAGCGCATCGAGATGCGCCAGGTCGCAGACGCGGATCGCGCGCCGGCCGACCTTGTCCTCATAGGCCGGGCCAATGCCGCGCCGCGTCGTGCCGATCTTGCCTGCGCCGCTCGCATCCTCGCGCAGCGAATCGAGATCGCGGTGGAACGGCAGGATCAGCGCGCAATTGTCGGCGATCATCAGCGTGTCGGGGGTGATCGTCACGCCCTGCCCGGCAAGCTTCTCGACTTCGGCCTTGAGCGCCCAGGGATCGAGCACCACGCCATTGCCGATCACCGAGGGCGTCCCGCGCACAATGCCCGAAGGCAGCAGCGACAGCTTATAGACCTTCTCGCCAACGACCAGCGTATGGCCGGCATTGTGCCCGCCCTGGAAACGGACCACGACATCGGCACGCTCGGCCAGCCAGTCGACGATCTTGCCCTTGCCTTCATCGCCCCATTGGGCGCCGATGACCGCTACATTTGCCATGGTAGATCCTTAGAGTGGGCGGGCTTCGCTGCCGACCAGTATGTGAGTGCAGAGTTGCGCTTCCGGCGTATCGCCGGCTTCGAGCGCGGTGACGGCGACCCAGCCCTGGCCACGCATTGCGGCGGACAGCGCAGGATCGGTACCGAGCGGAACGAACAGGCGGCGGCGATCGATATCGCCAAGCCCGGCCGCAACGATCGCATCGGCATAGAGCGAGAAACCGATCGCCGCTTCTTCGGCGCCGTCCTCATGAACGATGGTGTAGCTGCCGCCGCGCCCGATCTCGCCAAGCACGCCATCGGCGAAGATCGAGAAGCCAAGCCAGGTCTGATACTCGAACCCGTGCCGTTCGGTCGGGTCAAGCGTCAGCGCGACGCGGCCCTTGAGCCCCCCGGCGATGCTCCACAATCCATCGAGTCGCGAGGTCAATGTCCCGCCCGCGTCGAACGCGCAAAGCCGATTATGCGCCGCCTCGAACGGTCCAGCCGCCTCGATCAACGGCAGATAGGCCGGCGCGATCGCCGCGACGCCGCCGGCATCCTTGGCATCGAGCCGGTCGCGCAACGCATCGATCTGCCCCGCATCGACCGGAAATGGTCCGGCGGCAAGGACATCGACCAGGTCGGGCAAGGTGAAATCGATCGACACCCCAGTGACCCCTGCCGCGGCCAGCGCCTCGACCACGACCTCGACGATCTCGCGCGCCGCGGCGACGGTATCGAGTCCAATCAGCTCGCAGCCGATCTGGCGCAGTTCACGCTCGGGACGAAGCTGCGATGCACGCAGCTTGAGCACCGGCCCCGCATAAGCGAGCCGCACCGGGCGCGGATGATGGCCCATGCGCGTCGCCGCGATTCGCCCGATCTGCGCCGTCATGTCGGGGCGGATCGCCAGCGTTGCCTGGCTGACCGGATCGACGAAGCGCACCGCGTCCTGGGTCCGTGCGGATTTGAGCCGGCCGGCCAGCCCTGCCTCGAACTCGGCCAGCGCCGGATCGACACGCTCATAGCCATGGGAATGCGCCGCCCCGAGGATCGCCTGTTCGAGACGCGCGGCGGCATCGGCGAACGGCGGCAGCCGGTCACGAAAACCTTCGGGAAGCAGTGCGTGGGTCATGTCGGAAGCCCTCTGCACTAACCGGCATTCCGGCGCAAAGCCGGAATGCCGGTTGAGGTTCAGAAGGACAGCCCCATTGCGGTGCGCACGCCCGACAGGCCGCGTACCTTGGCAAGCAGGTCCTGCGTCACCGGCTCGTCGACCGACAGCAGCAGAATCGCCTCGCCGCCGGCATTGCGCCGACCGAGGTGGAAAGTGCCGATATTGACCTCCGCCTCGCCGAGCAGCGAGCCGAGCCGGCCGATAAAGCCGGGCGCGTCCTCATTGACGACATAGAGCATATTGCCGGCGAGATCGGCTTCGACCTTGATGCCGAACAGTTCGACCAGACGCGGCGCGGCATCGCCGAACAAGGTGCCCGCGACCGACCGGTCGCCCGCATCGGTCTTCACCGTCACGCGCAGCAGCGTGTGGTAATCGCCTTCGCGGTCATGGCGTACCTCGCGCACGTCGATCCCGCGCTCCTTGGCCAGATAGGGCGCATTGACCATATTCACCGTGTCGGTGTGGACGCGCATCAGCCCGGCGAGCACGGCGCTGGTGATCGGCTTCTGGTTAAGCGACGCGGCAGCGCCCTCGACCTCGATCGCGATGCCCGACAGCGCGCCGTGCGCCAGCTGCCCGATCAGGCTGCCGAGCTTTTCGGCCAGCGCCATGTACGGCTTCAGTTTCGGCGCTTCCTCAGCCGACAGGCTCGGGACGTTGAGCGCATTGGTCACGCCGCCCGACACCAGATAATCGGCCATCTGCTCGGCGACCTGGATCGCGACATTGACTTGCGCCTCATTGGTCGACGCGCCGAGATGCGGCGTGGACACGAAGTTCGCCGTGCCGAACAACGGGCTTTCCTTGGCCGGCTCGGTCACGAACACGTCGAGCGCCGCTCCACCGATATGGCCCGAATCGAGTCCCGCTTTCAGCGCCACTTCGTCGATCAGTCCGCCCCGCGCGCAATTGATGATGCGCACGCCCGGCTTGGTCTTCGCCAGATTCTCCGCCGACAGGATGTTGCGCGTCTGGTCGGTCAGCGGTGTGTGCAACGTGATGAAATCGGCGCGCGCGAGCAGATCCTCGAGCGTGACTTTCTCCACGCCCATTTCGATCGCGCGCTCCGGGGTCAGGAACGGATCGAACGCGACGACCTTCATGCGCAGTCCGCGCGCACGATCGGCGACGATCGAGCCGATATTGCCCGCACCGATCAGGCCGAGCGTCTTGCTGGTCAGCTCGACGCCCATGAAGCGGTTCTTCTCCCACTTGCCCGCTTGAGTCGACGCGTCGGCTTCGGGCAGCTGGCGGGCAAGCGCGAACATCAGCGCGATGGCATGTTCCGCCGTGGTGATCGAATTGCCGAACGGGGTGTTCATGACGACGACGCCCTGCGCTGACGCGGCGGGGATATCGACATTGTCGACGCCGATCCCGGCACGGCCGATCACCTTGAGGTTCTTCGCCGCGGCGAGGATCGCCTTGGTCACCTTGGTCGAGCTGCGGATCGCAAGACCATCATAGTCGCCGATGATCGCGATCAGTTCTTCCGGGGTCTTGCCGGTGATCTCGTCGACCTCGACGCCGCGTTCGCGGAAGATCTGCGCGGCTTTGGGATCCATCTGGTCGGAAATGAGGACTTTAGGCATGGTTTGGGTAGCTTTCTGTGTCTTCGTCATCCCCACGAAAGCGGGATCCCGCTTCTTCGGTCCGGGGAAAGGCAGCGGGATTCCCGCTTTCGCGGGAATGACGGGAAGGATCAGGCAGTGACGGTCGCGTAGGCCCAGTCGAGCCATGGGCCGAGCGCGACGATGTCCGCGGTGTCGACGGTCGCACCACACCAGATGCGCAGGCCGGCCGGGGCATCGCGATAGCCGGCGATGTCATAGGCCGCGCCGGCCTTTTCGAGCAGGCCGGCGAACGCCTTGATCATCGCCTCATCGGCACCTTCGACGGTCAGGCAGACGCTGGTCTTCGACCGCGACGCTTCGTCCGCAGCAAGATGGCCAAGCCATGAACGCTCGGACACGATCTTGTCGAGCGCCGCCGCATTGGCATCCGACCGCGCGATCAGCCCTTCGGCGCCGCCGACCGACTTGCCCCATTCGAGCGCCGCAATGGCGTCCTCGACCGCGAGCATCGACGGGGTGTTGATCGTCTCGCCCTTGAACACGCCTTCGGTCAGCTTGCCCTTCGACACCAGGCGGAAGACCTTGGGCAGCGGCCATTTCGGCGTGTAATTTTCGAGCCGCCCGACCGCGCGGGCACCAAGGATCAGGACGCCATGACCGCCTTCGCCGCCCAGCACTTTCTGCCACGAGAAGGTCGCGACATCGATCTTGTCCCACGGAATGTCATAAGCGAACACCGCGCTGGTCGCGTCGGCGAAGCTCAGACCCGCACGATCGTCGGCAATCCAGTCGCCATTCGGCACGCGCACGCCCGACGTGGTGCCGTTCCAGGTGAACAGCACGTCATTCGACCAGTCGACCTGACCCAGATCGGGCAGCTGGCCGTAATCGGCACGGACGATGGTGGGATCGAGCCCGAGCTGCTTGACCGCATCGGTCACCCAGCCTTCGCCAAAGCTTTCCCAAGCCAGCGCGGTGACCGGCTTCGCGCCGAGCATGGTCCACATCGCCATCTCGAACGCGCCGGTGTCGGAGCCGGGGACGATGCCGATACGGTGGGTGTCGGGCAGCTTGAGCAGTTCGCGCATCAGGTCGATGCAATATTGCAGCCGGGTCTTGCCGATCTTCGAGCGATGTGAGCGCCCAAGCGATTCGGTGGCCAGATTGGCGGCGGCCCAGCCGGGAGGCTTGGCGCAGGGACCGGAGGAAAAATAGGGACGCGCAGGGAGAACAGCGGGCTGTTCGGGTTGCGCAAGCGTAGCATGCGCAGTGTGCGCAGGTAACTCAGTCATGTAGTCTCTCCTTACAGAGAGCACGCGCGGCGTTGGGACCGCGTGGCCCGTCGACGGCCCTAGCGATGTGGCGTCTTGTGTCAATCGGACTTTCCGCACCGCACAACGATTACAGCGCTTCGACCGCTGGACGTTTATCGCGCCGGCGCTATGCCGAATCGAGTGAATCGCGCGCTCGTTCTGCTCCTCCCCCTATTGCTGTCCGGCTGCCTGTTCGGCGGCGGCGACAACGATCGCCCGGCACCGCGGCGCGACACGCAGCCGGCGAGGGTAGACCTCCCGACGTCGCGCGAGACACGCGCCTGCTATGCGGATCTGTCGCGCGACAATATCCAGTTCAGCCCCTTGCCCGATCGCGACTTTGGCGGCGGCTGCAACATGGTCGGCACGGTGCAGCTGATCGATATCGGCGTACCGGTGACCGGCATAAAGGGCATGCGCTGCGGCCTTGCCCTGGCCTTTGTCGGCTGGGCACGCAATGGCGTCGCGCCCGCCGCGCGGCAAATGCTCGGCAGCGACCTGGTGAAGATCGAAACCTATGGCACCTATGCCTGCCGCAAGATCGTCGGCAGCGCGGGCAATAGCAGCCGATTATCGGGCCACGCCATCGCTAATGCGGTCGATGTCTCGGCCTTTGTGCTGCGCGACGGGCGGCGCATCAGCATCGAGCAGGGCTGGCGATCGGACGACCGCGATGTGCAGGCGTTCCTGCGCACGGTCCGCGCCTCCGCCTGCAAGCGGCTCGGCACGGTGCTCAGCCCGGATTATAATGCGGTGCACTACAACCATCTGCACCTCGAGGATGATCACGCCAACTTCTGCCGCTGAGTTGGTTTTTGGCGGCGACGCCCTTGGCTGAATCCGACCCGGCAAATCTACAACGCTTCTAACCTCCGCCACTTTGCTCTAAAGTGCCGGGATGAGTGATACACATGTACCGTCGCGGGTCTTTCCGCGCGCCCGCCAGGATGCCGAAACCGCCAAGACCGGCATCAGCACCCCGCAAACCGAAAATCCGGCTTACAAGCTCGCCTTCCAGGACCTTGATTTCCTGCTGCGCGAGGATTTGCGTCCGGTCCGTTTCCAGCTTGAGCTGCTCAAGACCCAGTTGGTGCTCGACGAGGCCAATATCGCCTCAACCTTCGTCTTCTACGGCTCGGCGCGAATCCCCGAACCGGCCAAGGCACAGGCATTGCTCGAACTGGCGCAGGGCGAAGAGGCGATCCGTATCGCCGAGAGCCTGATCGCCAAGTCGAAATATTACGACGTCGCGCGCGAACTCGCCGCCAAAGCCAGCCAGTTTCCTCGCGATACCGAGGGCAAGCGCCATTTCGTGGTCTGCTCGGGCGGCGGCCCGTCGATCATGGAAGCGGCCAATCGCGGTGCCGCCGATGTCGGCCAGGAATCGATCGGCCTCAACATCGTCCTGCCGCATGAGCAGGCGCCCAATCCCTATGTGACGCCATCCTTGAGCGTTCAGTTCCATTATTTCGCGCTGCGCAAGATGCACTTCCTGCTCCACGCCCGCGCGCTCGCCGCCTTCCCGGGCGGGTTCGGCACGTTCGACGAACTGTTCGAACTGCTCACCCTGATCCAGACCGGCAAGATCCAGCCGATCCCGGTGCTGCTCTATGGCCGGGACTTCTGGAACCGGGTGGTCAATTTCGAGGCGCTGGTCGAGGAAGGCGTGGTGTCGCCGCGCGACATGAGCATCTTCAAATTCGTCGAAACCGCCGAAGAAGGCTGGCAGGTCGTTCGCGACTTCTATCGCGAACGGCCCGAGACCGGCGTGGTGCTCGACTAGCGGCAGCAGCATTTTTAGGGGAATTACCTCGCTTCGACGGCCCCGGACCAGATCCGGGGCCGTCGAAGCGCTGTTTGCGCCGATCATGCGCGAGCCGGTGGCGCCGCTGACGCCGCTGACGCCGCTGACGCCGCTGACGCCGCTGACGCCGCGGCACTCCTGTTTCGGACGATAAGAAAGAACGCGCCGGTATTCCGGCACGGGATGACATGCCCCACCCCGAGTGACGGTTGAATCGCCGCCGGCGACCGCATTGCCGGGAAGGGGCGGGAGGAGATATGTTACACCGGTATGTAACATATCCATGTCGCTTATTCAGGCCGCCGCCTCGATCTCGCGCCATATAATAT
>NZ_JSXI01000059.1 GCF_000803065.1 Sphingomonas sp. ERG5 | reverse complement strand
TATATATACGATATGTTTAACAACATTTTGCGCAAAACACCGCGGTGGCGGGCATGGCGAAAAAGCGCGCGGCGCACAGGTCGATGATTAGCTTCTTGACATTGATGTCAATATGACAAACTGCTCGATGCAGCGCTGAGGCCGAAGATTTCCGCGCCGTATCGGGGGGACGTCAAAATGGTGAAGAACGCCGCTATATTTCTCTTTGCGGCCTGCGCCATGATGTCGTTTGCCGATGTCGCGGCGGCCGATGAGACAGTGGTCTACACCTATGACGAACTTGGGCGGCTCAAAGCCTCTTCGACCACCGGAACAGTCAATAACGGCCTGCAAACGTCGACGACATTCGACCCGGCGGGCAATCGGACAAACTACAGCGTCAGCGGGGGCAGGAGCGCCGACGGCGATCTCGATCGCGGATGCCCCGGCCGTCACGGAAGGCAGCGATCTCGTTTTCACGGTGACCCGTTCGGGGGCGAGCACGGCTGCGGTCGGCGCCAGCTGGACCACCGTTGCCGGTACCGCGGCGGCCGGGAGCGATTTCACGGCGGCCAGCGGAACGGTGAGCTTCGCCATTGGCGAAGTGTCGAAGACGATCCGGGTCGCGACAATCAACGATAGCGTGGTTGAACCGACAGAGGCGATGACGGTCACGCTGTCGGCACCGACCGGCGGTGCCACGCTGGGAACCGCGACCGCGACGGGCACGATCAACGATGATGATGTCGCCGCGCCGCCGCCATCATTTGCGGTCAGCAACGCCGCCGGGACACCGGAAGGCAGCCCAATGATCTTCACCATCACAAAGACGGGCACGACGACCTCAAGCTATTCGGTCAATTACCGGACGTCGAACGGCACCGCGACGACCGGCATCGACTTTACCGACACCAACGGCACGCTCACCTTCGCGCCGAACGAAACAAGTAAAACCGTCAGCGTCCCGACAATCGACGATGCATTGGTCGAATCCCCTGAATCGATATGGTTCACCATATTGAGCCCCACCGGCGGAGCGACGATCACGACCGCCAATGGAACGGGAAATATTCTCGATAATGACACCCCCGCGCCACCGTCATTCGCGGTCAGTAACGCGACGGCGGTCACCGAAGGCGGGACGCTGACCTTCACCGTCACCAAGACCGGTCCGGCGGCAGCCTCAATTACGCGACGGCCAGCGGTACCGCCACATCCGGTACCGACTTTACGGCAGTGTCGGGCACGTTGACGTTCCTGGCGGGCGAGACGAGCAAATCGATCCAGGTTGCCACGATCGATGACGGCACGGTCGAATCCGCTGAAACGGTGCTGATGAATTTGTCGTCGCCGACCGGCGGCGCGACGCTGGGAACGGCGACGGCGACGGGCACGATCAACGATAATGATGTCGCCGGGCCGCCACCATCATTTGCGGTCAGCAACGCCGCCGGGACAGCGGAAGGCAGCCCGATGGTCTTCACCATCACCAAGACGGGCACGACGACTTCAAGCTATTCGGTCAATTACCAGACGTCGAACGGCACCGCGACGACCGGAAGCGACTTTACCAGCACCAACGGCATGCTCACCTTTGCACCCAATGAGACGAGTAAAACCGTCAGTGTCCCGACAATCGACGATACAGAGGTCGAACTCCCTGAATCGATATGGTTCACCATATTGCTCCCCACTGGGGGAGCAACGATCACCACCGCCAATGGAACGGGAAATATTCTCGATAATGACACCACCGCGCCACCGCCAATATCATTTGCGGTCAGCAACGCCGCCGGGGTCGCGGAAGGCAGCCCGATGATCTTCACCGTCACCAAGACGGGCACGACGACTTCAAGCTATTCGGTCAATTACCAGACGTCGAATGGCACCGCGACGACCGGAAGCGACTTTACCAGCACCAACGGTACGCTCACCTTTGCACCCAACGAGACGAGTAAAACCGTCAGTGTCCCGACAATCGACGATACAGAGGTCGAGCTTCCTGAATCGATATGGTTCACCATATTGCTCCCCACTGGGGGAGCAACAGTCACCACCGCCAATGGAACGGGAAATATTCTTAACAATGACTGAGGCTGCATTCAGCCACTGAATCCATATTGGCGAGATACAAGATTAATATCCGCTCCAGAATATATCATAATGAGCTGTGATGGATAACATTAGGGGCATTATATTGTCAGAATATTCCAAAGCCAGAATTCGCTCCACTTGCTTTATGGCGTTATATTCCACGACCATTCTGGCTGCGGGAATCATCACGCCCGCGATGGCGCAGGACAGACCCGCTGCGCCGGAGTTGAAAAGCCTGCCGCCGGTGCTGCCGTCTGCGCTGGCGGACCCGCAGGAAGCCGCGAGCGACCAGCCTGGAGCCAGCGAAAAGGCAGGTGCAAGGTCGCGCGCTGCCGCGCTGCCCGCGGCGATGGCGGGGGACGACACGATCGGATCGGGTCCGGCGTTCCCGTCGCTGGCGGCACCGACTTATCAATCGGTTGATGCCAATGGCGTCGATACATTGAGCGGCGCGTTCAATATCAGCTCGCCTGCTGTGTCGATGGGCGACGGAGACGGAGCGCTCAACTTTTCGCTCGGCTGGAACGGCAAGGCCTGGCTGCCCCCCACGCCGTCAATCTGGATGAGCTCGCCGGGGGATGGCAGCAGCTATACGGTGACGCTCGACGGCGAAACGGCGGTGTTCGCCGAATTGGGGACCAAGATCTGGACGGAGCGTCCGGGCGACACATATTCGAGAAGCAACTACACGGTTGTGCTTGAGTTTGAGCAGATCAAGCCGACGGTCGGCGGCAAGCTGATGTGCCATTATCCGCTGACCCCGTCGGGCACGAAGCGGACGCTCATACCCGTTCGCTGTCGTTTCATGTCGCGCGAGGGGAAGGCGATCTATTTTCTGGCGACCGCGACCGATGTTTATGAGAATAATATCGTACGGAGCAGCGACGCCTCTTATTATCAGGCGTACAGCAATATCTATATGTACCCCTATCGGAAAGCGGAAAGAGACGGCAACTACAGCACGGCCTATGTCCCGCCCATCTCAGGTTATTATGATGGTGGCGATATCGTCACCTTGTCTTCCAACGGCTATTTTCTCTTCTCGCAGGACCCGTTTTACAACGCCTCGGTCGATTTCACGCTGCTCAACATGACGCCCGAGCCGGCCAATCGCCCGCAGCGCAAACTGCATATCGCGACGCCCGGCCTGTATGACGGGACACCATCGACGATCGATCCGCGCACCGCGTCCTATCTGCGCCCGAAGAATACGGTCCAGACAATGACCGATCCGATGCAGCGCAGCTGGCAATATAGCTTCGACACTGCGGGCAATATGACCCGGGTCGTCACGCCGGCGGGGCGGATTTCGACCATCGCTTATGATAGCAAAAATCGCGTCACCTCCTTCTCCGATGGACAAGGGACGTGGCTGTACAGCTATACCGGGGACGCTTCGACCGCGGCGGCGACCACGACGATTACCGATCCGGCAAGCGGCACGCGCATTGTCCGCCGCATCAAGAAAGCGGGTCCGGTGTCTTCGGTCACCGACGAGCTCGGCCGCACCATGACCTATGGCTATGACAGCTATGACCGGGTCACATCGATCACCTATCCGGAAGGAAACAGCGCAACCTATACCTATGACATTCGCGGCAATGTCACGCAGGTGACGCGCAGCCCCAAACCGTCGGTCGGCGGCGCGGCGCTCACGACACAGGCGACCTACAGCATTGATTGCGGCACGGGCTACCGGCCGGCGGTTGCCTGTTACCGGCCGTCGGATTTCACCGACCCCAAGGGGAATGTGACATCCTATAGCTATGATATATTCGCCAACCCGATCGCGATCACCCTGCCCGCGGCGACGGTGGGTGCGCCGCGCGCGCAAACGCGCTTCACGTACGAAACGAAGAAATATTATTACAAGTATAATGGCGCTGTCGGGGAATCGGAGGTGACGCCACCGGTTCTGGTTTCCAGCGCCGCTTGCCAGACGCTGGGAAATTGCCAGGGGACGGCGGACGAGCTGATCACGCAATATGGCTATGCGACGGCTTATGCGGAAGGATCGGGCGCCAACAACACGCTGCCGGTGTCGGTCACGATGAAAACGGGCGATGGCGCGGTCCTGTCCTCGGCGGGGCGGACCTATGACATTATCGGCAATGTGCTGACGGTCGACGGTCCCTTGCCGGGCGCCGCGGACACGGTCACCTCGCGTTACGATATCGCGCGGCAAGTGACGGGGATTGTCGGCCCTGATCCCGATGGTGCGGGGGTCCGCAAGCCAGTGGCGCAGCGCATGACCTATAATCTCGACGGCCAGGTGACGCTGGCCGAGACCGGCACTGTCGCGAGCGCAACCGATGCGGATTGGGCGGGGTTCGCCGTGCAGCAGAGGAAGGCGACCGTCTATGATAGTGCGGGCCGCCCGGTCATCGCAGCCCTGGCGGGCACGGGAGCGGCGGAGACGGTTCAGCAGATCAGCTATGATGCGGTCGGACGTCCGCTATGCACCACGGCACGGATGAACAAGGCGCTGTATCCGGCGATCGGCGCGGCGGGTGTCTTGTCGGGCGGCGGTTTGCCGGTGGACGCATGCGCCGGGGGCACGGCGGGCGACCGGATCGGCAAGACCATTTATGATGCGGCGGGTCAGGTCATAAAGGTCCAGGGCGCGGTCGGCACGGTCAATCAAATCGATGAAGTGACGACAGGCTATACCGTGAATGGCCAGGCCGATTATGTCATCGATGCGGCGGGCAATCGCACGGACTATAGCTATGATGGTCATGACCGGCTGGTGAAGACCGAATATCCCGCGACGACCAAAGGCGCGGGGACCGTCAATGCGTCGGATTATGAGCAGCTTGGCTATGACGCGAACGGCAATGTGACCAGCCGGCGCTTGCGCGACGGACAAGTGATCGGGTTCAGCTATGACGCCTTGAACCGGGTGACGCTGAAGGATCTGCCGGCGCCCGATGTGGATGTTTCGTTTAGCTATGACCTGTTCGGGCGCACGACCGGGGTGCAAAAAGGAACGATGCAACATATTCTGTCCTATGACGCGCTTGGCCGGCGGACGCGGGAGGCACAGCCATTCGGGGCGATGGATTATCAATATGATCCAGCCGGACGGCGGACGCGGCAGAGCTGGAATGACGGCTTCTATGTGACGACCGACTATGATGTGACGGGCAATGTAACGGCGATCCGGGAGAATGGCGCGGCCAGTGGCGTGGGGGTGCTGGCGAGCTATGGCTATGACGATCTCGGGCGCAGGATCAGCCTGACGCGAGGCAACGGGACCAGCACGACCTATCTGCCCGATGCCCTGTCGCGGCTGTCGTCGCTGACGCAGAATCTGGCGGGCACGGCGAGCGACCTGACGCTGACATTCCATTATAATCCGGCGGGCGAGATCATCGATCGGACGCGGTCGAACGATGGCTATGCGTGGCGTGGGGCGGTCGATGTCAATCGGAACTATAGCTCGAACGGGCTCAATCAATATGGCGCAGCGAACAGCGCGGGCGGAACGACGAGCTTTGGCTATGATGCGCGCGGCAATCTGAGCAGTTCGGGAACGGCGACCTATGCCTATACCTCGGAAAATCTGCTGAAGAGCGCCAGCGGCGGGATCACGGCCTATTATGACGGGTTCGGCCGGCTGTTGGAATATGACACCAATGTCTCGACCCGATTCCTTTATGACGGCAACGAGATGGCGGCGGAGATTGCCAATCCGGGCGGGGCGATACTGAAGCGCTATGTCTATGGCCCGGGCAGCGATGAGCCGGTGGTGTGGTATGAAGGTGCAGGCACCAGCGACCGGCGCTGGCTGCACGCCGACGAACGCGGCAGCGTGATCGCGGTAAGCGATGGGACAGGCGCGGTGATCGGCACCAACACCTATGACGACTATGGCATTCCGGGTGCGGGCAATATCGGTCGGTTCCAATATACCGGCCAGGCATGGCTGTCGGAGATCGGCCTCTATTATTACAAGGCGCGGCTCTACTCGGCGACGCTTGGGCGCTTCATGCAGACCGACCCGATCGGCTATGCCGATGGGATGAACTGGTACAATTATGTCGACGGGGATCCGATCAATGGGGCGGATCCGAGCGGCCTTAGGTGCGTGACGCCAGGAGGATGTGGCTCACAGCCTGGCGACATAACTGTTACCGCATTCAGGGATGGAGCCCTCACACCTGTGCACACTCCGGTCCCCGTTCAAAGCGAGCAGGATCGGATGCGAGCTATGCGACCCGAGCCGCAAAGTGTGATTCTCGATGCAAGTTGCGCGGGATTTCCAGCCGCTGGCGACCCATTTATTCAAGCGGCAATGTTGTCCGCCTTGTCTCAAGCTTTCGAGGACGGAAGCGAACATGGCGTTATCGCTGCCCATCGCGATGGGCACGGAGCGTTCTCTAAATCTCCTTTCTACACATCTGGCTTTACTGCCAGCATATCAGGCAAGACCATCGATAAGGCGATATTTTCTGTACTATATCAAGGATACACCCCGCAACTCATAATCCATACTCATCAAAATGGCGCGGGTCCATCACCACTTGGGCCTAGTGACAAACGGCGAGCCAAACACGATGGCGTGCCACATGCGGCAATAGATAGCAAAGGTATTGTAACATGCTCAGCAGGAGATTAAACATAAAAGCATTATATTTTTATATATTACTACTGACACTAACCATTTCGTCAATTGCTAATTTATGGACACTACTTCATTACAGCACTAACAACAATATCAATAGTAAGTATTACAGCACGGATGATATTTACTATATTAAATATGCAACCTCCCTATGGAATAAGAAAGAAAATGGAACATTAGAAGATCAAGATCGATACGTAAGTAAGATTACGTTTCCAGATAAGGTATGTTTTAGCTTTGAGTTGAAACCAGGATCGATCGGCGGGGTGCCAATTTACTGCTTCAGTGAAAAAACTAAGCATTTGACAGCTAAGATGGATGATGTTGAGTAATTTGTGACGGGCCACAATGGTTTTTGTTGATTCTGAATTAATGGATAAAATACCGAATTAGCGAGATGAATTGTCAATATGATTCAGCCGGGCGGCGGACGCGGCAGAGCTGGAATGACGGTTTCTATGTGACGACCGACTATGACGTGACGGGCAATGTGACGGCGATCCGGGAGAATGGCGCGGTCAGCGGCGTTGGGGTGCTGGCGAGTTATGGCTATGACGATCTCGGGCGCAGGATCAGCCTGACGCGAGGCAATGGGGGTAGCATCGATGACCAGATCAGGAACGGGCGCTCGTTCGGCTCTTGCATTTGCCAATGCCCACGAAGTTCAATTTAAAAATCCGTATAATTCTCATGGATACGTTCAACAATTGGGCCGTTCTAATGGCAGGGGATGCAAAACTTAGCTCAATGTCTGTCAAAAACTGGCGGAGGTTGCCATGAGCAATAAATGTCTTTCGGTTCTGAATAAATGACCAAGAAAACCATTATCCGATATAGCTTATTTTTGGCGCTCGCTTTATTGGGCGGATGCTCAGATAGTGACGTTAGCTCTCTGGAAATTGTTAACAACTCAACCAGATCCATAAAGAATGTCTACGTAAATAACCAAGGTAGAAAATGGATTCTTGGAAACATTAATCCCGGAAATACAGCAAAATTTTCCGAACGGCTTAACGGAGAAGGTAGCGCCTCCGTTTTTTGGACAGAAAATAATAAAGAATACTCATCCAGCCTATGCTATTTTTCAAAAAATTTCCCTGCCAAAGGAAAGATGTTAATTGCAAATGGTAAGGCTGAATACCAATGCGGTAACGATATTTCTTGACCAATGGCTATTGATATCAATGTGACGCCCATCAACACTCCGACTGGAATAAATCTACCTGAAAAACGTTTCGGTATCTCTACTCCAGGGGCAGGTAATAGCCAGAAGTGGAGCGTGACAAGTGCCAAGACCCTATGTAACGATTATGCTTATTTCCATATCTGGTGTAACGATGTCTTGCGCAGCCGCATCAAACAAATGGCAAGGCGATAATGCCATTGTAAAATGGCGCAGCTCCGCCATCGTCACTCAAGAGGCTTGTGACCGTAAAAATCGATTAAAGTTGCACCTTGATAAGGAACAGTCTTTCAGCCGCGCTTCAGTTTCTGAAAAATTGATTAAGATGGGTTTTGATCTCGATCACAGAATATACAGGGATCATCCTGCAAGTTGTCAAATAACAGCCGATTTGACAGGCAGCAGGCAATTATTCGTTTCTAGACTGATCAAAGGCACTGGCGGATATACTGAGTCGTACTTTGTCTTATTTCGAAATGGAGATTTGGTTAGCGTGGAAGATAGATCGGTATACCCTCCTCCAGCCTTCTAATGCAAATAACTCCTCCCACCTCTAGTTACCCAGTTGCGGGCGCCCCCCTTTCCAGCGATGCTGTGCAGATGAATCGACTTGTCGCGATCTTATATAGCATCGCAATAGCGGGGATCGCCCTGCTCTTTGGGCGCATGGCGCTTGATGGATGTATCTATCTTTATGAAGAAAACGCTGGAGGTCAGGTCGCCCTTGCCGTCACGGGTTGGCTAATCTCAACGCTGGGCCCGATCGCATTGTCGGTGTGCGTCTGGCTAATGGTCCGACGACTGAAAGCGCGATGGCTGGTACATCTAATTTTCATTCCGACAAGCTTCGTAACTTTCAGAGACGGAGCGTCCCTGTTCTTTTACGGAGCCGGAGTGTCGGGTGAAAATTCACCTGAAGGCTATGCGCTGTTGATGGCTAGCGCGTTTATGCTGCTAACGCTTCTCGTCCACGCGGCTGCGCTCATCGTGGAGGCTTACAAGAAGGTCATGCATCGTTCGCCATCCCGATAACCGGACGCGGAGACAGGGAGGCCAGCCGCTTGCGCCCCACCGCGCGGCTAGTTCGGCAAATACAACTCGCATGCCGCTCGCCCCTAGATTTCCTTCCCCGGCCGGCGCGACAGGCCCACATCAAGGTGCGCGCCCGCATCGAGCAACATGGTCTCGCCGGTAATCACCCGGCTCGCGGGGTCGAGCAGCATGACGATCGGCCCGGCGATATCGTCCGGCCCTGCCGCGATCGCCATCGGTGTCTTCGATGCGATTTGCGCGTTGAGCGCGGCGAACCCCGCTTCGCCCAGGCGCTTCTCGAACCAGCCGGTGCCGACATAGCCCGGCGCGACCGCGTTGACGCGGATCGCGGGGGCGAGCGAGCGGGCGAGGCTTTTGGTCATCGTCGTCAGCGCCCCCTTTGACGCAGCATAGGCGACCGACGATCCGTTGCCGAACACCCCGGCGACCGAGGCGACATTCACCACGGAGCTGTGCGGCCCGTCCTTCATCGCCGCGGCGCAGGCGCGGATCATCTGGAACGGCGCGATCGTGTTGAGCCGATAGATGTCGATGAAATCCTCGGCCGACAGCGCGTCGAGATCCTCATGGTTGGCGAACTTGGTACGCCCCGAATTATTGACCAGGAAATCGATCCGCCCGAATGCCGCGACCGCCGATGCGGCCAGCGCGCGGCAAGCGGCATCCTCGACGATGTCGCCCTGTACCGCGATCGCCCCCTGCCCGACTTCGGCGGCCAGCGCCTCGGCATCGTCGCGGCTCGAGGCATAGTTGATCACGCACTGGACGCCACGTTCGGCCAGCCGCCGCACGACCGCCGCACCGATCCCCGTCCCGCCACCGGTGACGATCGCGACCGAGCCCTGCATGGCGCCGCTCATGCCCCCACTCATGCCCCCACTCATGCCTGTGCACTCGGGCGCGCCGAGGCATTGTCGTGCCAGTCGCGCAGCGCTTCCAGTTCGACCGGCATCGATATGCCGACAAAGCCGGCAAAATCGATCGTCGTCAGCAACACGATATCGGCCATCGAATATCCCTTCCCATCGAGCCATTCGCGCCCCTTCAGGGCGTGGTCGAATTCCGCCATCGCTGCCAGAACGCGCGGCCGCTGGCTCTCGCCAAATTCGGTATATTGCGGCTTCACGACGCGCGCGGTGAACGGGTGGGTATGCGCCCACACCATGCCGAGCGGGACCATCAGCCGCATCTCGATCCGCCTCGTCCACATATCGACATCGGCCACACCCTTCGGACCGACCCCGAACATTGGCGGATCGGGATGCATCGCCTCGAAGAAACGGCAGATCGACACGCTTTCGGTGATCACGCCACCATCGTCGAGCCGCAGCGCCGGGATCTGGCCAAGCGGATTGACCGCGCGGAAAGCCTCGCTCTTATGCTCCCCCTTGATGATCGAGAGTATCTCGGTGGGAACGCTCAACCCCTTCTCGGCGAGGTAGATGCGTACTCGGCGCGGATTGGGCGCCGGATTGACGGCGTCGTAGAAAAGCATTGTCCCTCACCCCAGAATCGTATCGGCGGATTCGTTTTTCGAACGCTGCGTATGGCATTTCCATCGCCCTTGGCCTAGCGGATCGAACATTGGGAACCTGGAGAGATCATGACCGCCGCCACCATGCTCGAGAGTGACTTCGCTACTCTGCCCGACCTGATCCGCGCCCATGCCACCGAACGAGGCGACCGGCTCGCGCTCGCCGAAGCCGGCGGAGAACTCGACTATGCCGGGCTCGATGCGCTGATGGACCGCGTCGCCGCGGCCCTGCAGCGCGACGGCGTCAAGCAGGGCGATTCGGTTGCGATCGTCGCGGCCGCGTCGATCGAATATGCCGCCGTGTTCCTCGGCGCGCTGCGCGCCGGCTGCGTCGCGACACCGCTCGCTCCCTCAGCGACGGGCGAGGCGATCGTCGCAATGATCATCGATTGCGGTGCGCCCATCACCTTTATCGACGCCGATGCCGCGACCACGCTCGCCGGTCAGCGCATCCCGGGCAAATTGGTGCATCTGAAGTCGCTCGGCACCTGGCTCGCCCCCGAAGGCGCCACGCCCGATCCGGTGACGATCGCGCCCGAAGACGGCTTCAACATCATCTATTCCTCGGGCACCACCGGCACACCCAAGGGCATCGTGCAGAGCCACACGATGCGCTGGGCGCATATCGCGCGAAACTCGGCCGCCGGTTTTGGCGATGCGGTGACGATGATCGCGACGCCACTCTATTCGAACACCACTTTGGTCAGCTTCCTGCCCACGCTGGGCTGGGGTGGCACTGCGGCGCTGATGAAGAAATTCGATGCGCGCGGCTATCTGCAACTCGCCGAACGCCACCACGCGACCCACACCATGCTGGTGCCGGTGCAGTATCAGCGGCTGATGGCGCTGCCCGATTTCGATAGCTTCGATCTGTCGAGCTTCCGCTTCAAGACCTGCACCAGCGCGCCTTTCTCGCCCGCGCTCAAGGCCGACATCCTCAAGCGCTGGCCCGGCCTGCTGGTCGAATATTATGGCATGACCGAGGGCGGCGCGTCGACCGCGCTGATCGCGACCATGTTCCCCGACAAGCTCCACACCGTCGGCCAGCCGCTGCCCGGCCATGAGATCCGCCTGATCGACGATGACGGCAATGAAGTCGCACCCGGCGAGATGGGTGAAGTGGTCGGCCGCTCGCCAACCATGATGACCGGCTATCACGGCCGCAAGGAGGCATCGGAGGCAGCGGAATGGTTCGACGCCGAGGGCAATCGCTATATCCGCCACGGCGATGTCGGACGCCTCGACGAGGATGGCTTCCTGATCCTGATGGACCGGAAGAAGGACCTGATCATCTCGGGCGGGTTCAACATCTATCCGACCGACCTGGAGGCAGTGCTGTCGCAGCATCCGGCGGTCGCCGATTGCAGCGTGATCGGCGTGCCGTCCGAGGCATGGGGGGAGACGCCGGTGGGCTTTTATGTGCCGCACACCGGGGTTGATGCGAGCGTCGAGGAGATCCGCGAGTGGACCAATGCGCAGCTCGGCAAGACGCAGCGGCTGGCCGAACTCCATGCGATCGATGAATTGCCGCGCAGCGCGATCGGCAAGGTGCTGAAACGCGAATTGCGCGACCGGCTGGCGGCCAGCGCAGCATGATTCCGATCGTCGATATCCTGGCGGCAGCGACGCCGATCGAGGATGGTTTCCGCGTCACGATCCCGGCGGGCTGGCTGCAGGGACGGACTGCCTATGGCGGCCTGTCGAGCGCACTCGCCCTGCACGCCGCGCAAGCCTGCGAACCCGATTTGCCGCCGCTCCGCTCCGCGCTGGTCGCATTCATCGGCCCCTTGTCGGGCGAGGTCACCGTTACCGCGACCAAACTGCGCCGGGGGCGCAACGCGGCGTTCATCCAGGCCGATATCGCGTCCGACGCCGGGCTCGGCTACCGTGCAACCTTCGTGTTCATGTCGGACCAGGAATCGCGCATAGAGCTCGAAGGCGGCCTCGCCACCACATTGCGTCCGCCGGCACCCGACACAAAGCTGTATACCGGACCGGAAGAGTTCTTCACGGGCAACTTCAACTTCTTCGACTTGAAGGATGAGGCCAAGGGCGAAGCGGAATGGCTACGCTGGGCGCGGCTGCGCGCCTATGACGGGCTCGACCCGATGGTGCAGGTGATGGCGCTGGCCGACGCGCTCCCGCCCGCTGCGTTCAAGTTGCTCGGCAAGACCCCAGCCCCGATCAGTTCGCTGACCTGGATCGTCAACCTGCTGACCCCGACGCCGGCAACGACCGACGGCTGGTGGCTGCTCTCGGCCAAATCGGACCATGCCCGCAATGGCTGTTCGAGCCAGACCATGACGATGTGGAATGCCGACGGGATGCCGATCGCACAGGGGGCGCAGAGCGTGGCGATCTTCGCCTAGGGTATCACGCCGCTTCCTGAGGTTCCTTCGGTTCGAGCGAGGTCGAAAAACGAGGCGCAGTGTTTATGGCGTGTTTCTCGACTTCGCTCGAAACCAACGGAAAGCAGATTCCAGGTCGGTGGCGGCAGTGATCACCGCAAGTTCCAGATCACGTTGCGAATGAATGTCTGAGTTGGGACCGCCACGCCATTGACGCGCTTCGGCGTGTACCGGCCCGTCTTCATGGCGATCCGGCAGGTATGCTCGTCCAGCGACACGAAACCGCTCGAGGCGGTTACCCTGCAGGCGGTTGGTTTTCCAGTCGCATCCACGTCGAGCTGGATCGACACACGACCCTCGGCGTGCTCTTTGCGCGCTTCCTTCGGATAGGAAGCCAGTGGAAACCAGTCTCCCGGATCCGTGCGCGGTTTCAGGGGGATGACCTTGTCGTCCGCCGGCGGCGCAGATTGAGCCAGCGACATGATGAATATCAACGCAAACATGCTGTTCCCCCAAATAATGGTCCGGTGACGCGATTATCCCATCACGTCTTATTCTGCGAGCCATGACGAACGCGCCGCCTGCGACAATTTGCGACAATTCTCCGCCATGCTGACACAGCGTCGCGACACACGCGGTGCACTACACGGTCCAGGGCGCGGATGACCCGGTCTGAGGTAGCGAGGGAATTGTCATGAAGAAGCTGCTGATTGCGGCCGCACTTGCCAGCACAGCGCTGGCCGGCGTCGCCATCGCAAACCCGCCTGGCCAGGCCGGGCGGGGCGCGGGCATGATGCGCGCCGACACCGATAATGACGGCACCGTTTCACGCGCCGAATATATGGCGCAGGCTGAGGCGCGCTTCGCCCGAATGGATGCGAATGGCGACGGCCAGATCGCCGGGGATGAAATGCGCCGCCCGGGCCGTATGGCCGCAGCGGGTGGCGACGCCGCCGCGCCGATCACCAAGGCCGCCTATCTGGCCAGGGCCGCCGAACGCTTCGCCAGGATGGACACCAACGGCGACGGCAAGATTTCAGCAGACGAGATGCAGGCCATGCGCGATGCTATGAGCGCGCGCCGCGGAGCCATGAACGGCCAGCCAGCGACACCGGGCACCGCCATAGGCGGTCCGCGCGGCGATCATCGGGCGAAGATGCTCCAACGCATCGATACCAATGGCGACGGCCGGATCAGCCGCGATGAGATGCGGGTGCAGGACGACAAGCGCTTCGCCAAACTCGACGCCAATGGTGACGGCTTCATCGACCAGGGCGAGATGGAGGCGGGTCGCGACAAGATGAAAGCGATGCGTGGCAAGTGGCGCGGCGGTGCCGGCACAGTGCCGGCGTCGCCCTCCGGTGCCGACGCGCCCAAACCAGATACCGGCCAATAATCCCCCCTTGGCCGGTTGCCGGGCGGGCAGCCACTCCTCATTCTGCTGTCCGCCCGGCGCTTTCACTTGAGAATTAT
The DNA here is from genome assembly GCF_000803065.1 of Sphingomonas sp. ERG5. Classification (GTDB taxonomy): domain Bacteria; phylum Pseudomonadota; class Alphaproteobacteria; order Sphingomonadales; family Sphingomonadaceae; genus Sphingomonas. The sequence goes on along the minus strand of NZ_JSXI01000059.1, from coordinate 150,618 downwards.
CATGCTAAGTCCCGAACTGATGGGAGACACGCCGCACCTGCTGCTCGTCGATGATGAGCGCTCGATCCGCGAACCGCTCGCGCAATATATGACCAAACAGGGTTTCCGCGTGACTCAGGCCGGCGACGCCGAAGCCGCCCGCACGCGCATGACCGCCTATGCCATCGACCTGGTCATTCTCGACATCATGATGCCGGGCGAAGACGGCCTCAGCCTGTGCCGACATATCCGCGAGACCAGCGATACACCCGTCATCCTGCTCACGGCGCGCAGCGAAGAGACCGACCGCATCGTCGGCCTGGAAATGGGCGCCGACGACTATGTTGTGAAGCCCTTCTCACCGCGCGAGCTTTCCGCTCGCGTGAAAGTCATTCTTCGCCGTGCCGCCGCCGGAGGCACGCGCCAGCATGCGCCGGACAGCGGGTCGTTCGCCTTTGCCGGATGGGTGCTGAAGTCGGGCGAGCGCGCGTTGATCGACCGTGAAGGCGTGTCAGTGCCGCTTTCGACCGGCGAATATAACCTGCTCCTCGCGCTGGTGACGCGCCCGCGCCAGATGCTGACGCGCGACCAGCTGCTCGATTTGACCCAGGGGCGCGAGGCCGCCGCGTTCGATCGTGCAATCGACAATCAGGTCAGCCGGTTGCGGCGCAAAATCGAACTCGACGCGAAGAACCCGGACCTGATCAAAACGGTCTGGGGCGGCGGCTACACGCTGGCGGCCGAAGTCACGCGATTGTGAAGCGGCTCCGGCTCTGGCCGCACAGCCTGTCGGGCCAGATCGCACTCCTTGTCGCGATCGGCCTGTTCGTCGCCCAGGCAATCAATTTCGCCATGCTGCTCGAAGGTCGCCGGCAGTTGCGGCTGCAGCTGGTCATCGGCCCGGCCGTGGCGCGTTTCGTCGATGCGAGCGAGCGGCTCAATCTCGGCCCGTTGCGCCCGGACGAGCGGCTGCGCGGCGGTGTCCGGCTCGCGGCCCAACCGCCGGCACCCGACTCTGGTCCGCATGTCAGCGATGTGGAGCACAATATGAAGGAAGCGCTGACCGACGCCGGTTTTCACTTCCGCAACCTCACCACCAGCCTCCGGCCGGTCGACCCGAACGATCCGGATCTCGACCGCTTCGGCCCGCGCCGTGCCAGCCGCTTCGCACGCATGGGCGGCGAGCTGGTCATTGCGGTGGAGCAACCCGGCCGCGGCTGGCTGGTGCTGAGCACGCCGTGGCAACGCAGCGAAGCGCCATTGTTCTGGTCGCTGATCGCCCAGACGCTGATCCTGTACGGCATCGTGCTGTTGCCGGTACTCTGGATCGGGCGACGCATCTCGCGCCCGTTGCGATTGCTGGCGGTGGCCGCGCGCGCCTTCAAGCCTGGCGAAATCGATGTGCCGATTGAACCGCGTGGGCCGCAGGACGTGCGCGACGTGATCGCCGCATTCAACGCGCTGCGGCTCCGCGTCACGGCGATGCTCGACGAAAAGGATCGCATGCTCGGCGCGATCGGGCACGATTTGCGCACACCACTGGCCGCGCTGCGCGTGCGGATCGAGTCGGTCGAAGACGATACCGACCGCAGCAAGATGGCCGACACGATCGAGGAAATGAATCGCACGCTCGACGATATATTGTCGCTGGCGCGGCTCGGGCGTCCGTCAGAACCACTGACCGAAGTCGATCTCGCGGCACTGGTCGATGCGGTGGTGGAGGATTTCCGCGATCTCGATCATGATGTGACCTTCGCCGAAATGCCGCGTCTGCAGATGCGGCTGCGTCCCTCGCTGATGCGCCGCGCAGTCCGCAACCTGATCGAGAATGCGGTCAAATATGGCGTAAGCGCAAATGTCAGCGTGGTCGGCGAAGCGCATCAAGTGCGGATCGTCGTCGCCGACCAGGGGCCGGGTATTCCCGAAAACCGGCTGACCGACGTGTTCGACCCGTTCACCCGGCTGGAGACATCGCGCAACAAGGAAACGGGCGGAATCGGCCTTGGCCTGGCCCTGGCCTGCGCGATCGTGCGCGATGCGGGCGGCGATATCCGACTGGAGAATCGCCACGAGGGCGGGCTCGACGCAATCATCGTGTTACCACGCTAGATGGCGACGCGCTCCCTCCCCTGGTGGCGTGGCGCGGTGATCTATCAGGTCTATCCGCGCAGCTTCGCGGACTCCAATGCCGATGGCATCGGCGACCTGCCCGGTATCACCCGCCATCTCGATCATATCGCTTCGCTCGGTATCGATGCGGTGTGGCTGTCGCCGTTCTTCACCTCGCCGATGGCCGATTTCGGCTATGACGTGTCGGATTACCGCAATGTCGATCCGGTGTTCGGCACACTCGCCCAATTCGACGTGCTGATCGCACAGGCGCACGCGCTGGGCCTGAAGATCATCATCGACCAGGTCTATTCGCATAGCTCGAACCAGCATGCCTGGTTCCAGGAAAGCCGTGCCGACCGAACGAACGCGCGCGCCGACTGGTATGTCTGGTCAGACGCGAAAGCCGATGGGTCGCCGCCGAACAACTGGCAGTCGGTGTTCGGCGGTCCAGCCTGGACCTGGGACGCGCGGCGCGGCCAATATTATCTGCACAACTTCCTCAGCGAACAGCCGCAACTCAATCAGCACAACCCAGCAGTACAGGACGCAACGCTGGAGATCGCCCGATTCTGGCTTGATCGCGGCGTGGACGGCTTCCGCATCGATGCGATCAACTTTGCGATGCACGATCCCGCACTGACCGACAATCCGCCGGCGACCGACACCGGTCGGCGCACGCGACCGTTCGATTATCAGCAGCACCGCCACAATCAGAGTCAGCCGGAAATCCCGCTACTGCTCGAACGGGTGCGCGCAGTGATCGACAGCTATGATGGCGACCGCTTCACCGTGGCGGAGGTCGCAGGGCCGTCACCGGAAGCGGAGATGCATGCCTTTACGTCGGGCGAGAAGCGGCTGAGCAGCGCATACGGCTTCAACTTCCTCTACGCCCCTGCCCTGACCCCAGCGCTGGTACGCGACGCGCTTGCCGAATGGCCTGATGCGCCGGGCATTGGCTGGCCTAGCTGGGCGTTCGAGAATCATGACGCCCCCCGCGCCCTGTCGCGCTGGGCAGCCCCTGAGCATCACAATGCATTCGCGCAAATGAAGATGGCGCTGCTGCTGTGCCTGCGCGGTAATATCTTTCTCTATCAGGGCGAGGAATTGGGCCTGACTCAGGTCGAGATCGCATTCGAGGATCTGCGCGACCCCGAGGCGATCGCCAACTGGCCCCTGACGCTGTCGCGCGACGGCGTGCGCACGCCGATGCCGTGGCGCGCCGATGCGCCGCATGCTGGATTCTCGGTTGCGAGACCATGGCTGCCGCTGGGCCCGGACCATGCTGCACTGGCGGTGGATCGGCAGGAACGCGACCCTCTATCCCTGCTCCACGTCACCCGCCGGCTGATCGCGCTGCGCCATGCCAATCCGGCGCTGATGACCGGCAGCCTGACAATCCTCGAAGCATCCGACGCGATCCTTGCCTTCGAGCGTGCGACACCGGAGCAGCGCCTGCTGTGCGTGTTCAACCTCTCGGCCGACGTCATGGACTGGAATCCCGCGACGCCGCGCTCGTGGCGCACGATCGATGGTGTCGGGCAAGTCGATGGCTGGCGCCTCGGCGGCTTCGCGGCGGTGATCGCGGAATGGGCCGGATAAAGGCCCGTCACGCGATCAGTCCAGCGCCTGCTCCGTGATGCGGACATGCGCATCGGTCAGGTGGAAGCCGTAGCGCTCGATATCATCGAGACACTCATCCACCTCGACGCCGGGCATAGCCTCGCCCCGGATCATCTCGACCGACTTGAATCCGGTCCAGGGCGCATAGCGCATGGGCAGATTATCGCCCGCCTCGTCAGCAGTGACCGCGAAGATCCGACCCGAGCTTCTAAAAAGATGGACGTTCATGGCGACTCTCCCAGAATCGAACGATTACAGCATCATAGTGGCAATTTCGCGGTGGAGAAAAGGGTTGGAGATCGCTATTTGGCAATCGCGCCCGGGCAGGATGGCGGCCATGCCTCACGGCCATTGATGTGCCAGACGAAGAACTCGCCGCTCCGGGATCCTTTCAGGTCGCGCGCGAACATCAACGAGCGGCCGCTCGGCGAGAACAGCGCTCCGATCTCCGACCCCGTGGCGTTGATCGCCGCGCCAAGCCTGACGCGCTTCGACCATCCGCTCCGTGTCGCCCGGCTGAGATACAGGCCGTCGCTTGCCATCAGGATCATCGAGCGGCCATCGGGCGCGGGCAATGCCTCATATTCGTCGCCGGGGCCATTGAGCGCCGGTCCGGCATTTTCGACTTTCCAGCCGCGCGAGCCATTGCGGCGCGCGCGCCAGATGTCGGTCTTGCCCAGACCACCCGGGCGATCGGATCCGAAATAGAGCCAGCCATCCTTGCCGATGCGCGGAAACCATTCATTGCCGGTGGAATTGACCGGCGCAGGCAGACGCTCGGGCACGCCCCAACGCCCTTGCGCGTCACGTCCGACACGCCAGACGTCCAGATCCTTGCGACGCACGCCATCGGTCGAACGGGTCGAAATGAACCACAGGCCTCGCCCGCCACGCTCGAACCAGGGATCGGCCTCGACTCCATCCCCGGCAAATGGCGCGTCGATTGGTTGCGTCCAGCCCATTGGCGAGCAGCGACTGGTAAGGATGCGCCAGCCGGAGAAGTCCGGGGCGCTGCGCACGAAGAACAGGGCACCGGTCACCGGATCGAAAGCGGCATGGGATTCGAAACGGCCCGACGCGATTCCGACCGGTGTCCACGGCTCCACATCGTCGCGCGATGCTGCCGGCTGACTGATCAGCGCAGCGGCCAGAAGCATGAAGCGAAGCGGCACCATCACCCGGATATACTCCCTGTCCGAAGCCGGTGAAAGCCGGCAGCAACACAGTCGGCCAGCCGTTTCACGATCGCACCGGTTGGGTCGGGTCCGGGGTCGAACCGCCTCCCCCTTTCGGAACCGGATTTTGAGGTTCCCGAAAGCGCTCGAAGCTCCTCCGCAGGCTCTTTTTGGATAACACTGAAGCAGCGCGGTTCCTGGCGGCGACACGCCTCCACCGCCACAATTATTACGGTGCTGTCGATGGCCATCCGTCCGCCGCTTCGAACGTTGGGTCTACTCAGAAGGTCCTGCGGATTGCTTGCGGCGGGACACCAAAGGCTCGAACAAAGGCGTTACGCATCCGATCGGCGCCGCCGAATCCGGTGGCGACCGCAATATGGACGATTGAATGGGTACCGCGCTCCACCCATTCTCGCGCGACTTCCAGGCGCATCTGCTCGACAGCCTTGGCCGGCGTCACGCCTGTTTCCATTTTGAACGCCCGCGAGAAATTGCGGGGACTCATATTTGCCTGTCCGGCCAGTCGCTCGACATGGAGCGGCTGATCGAGATGCTCGCGTATCCATCCAAGCAGCGGGGCGAAGCGGCCATCAGTGTGGCTGACCTTCAAAAGCGTTGAGAATTGCGACTGACCGCCGGGCCGGCGATAGTAGACGACCAGTTCCTGGGCGATCCGCCTGGCCATATCCTCACCAACATCCTCAGTGACGAAGGCAAGAGCCAGATCCATGCCGGCACTGACTCCTGCGGATGTCCACAATGATCCGTCACGGATCCAGATACTATCAGCGTCAACGCTCAGTCCTGGGTAGCGCCGGGCAAGTTCCGTGGCGAACCGCCAATGTGTCGTCACCCGCTTGTCCTGCAGCAACCCCAAGGACGCCAGAACGAATGCGCCCGTGCAAATGCTGCCGACCCTGTGTCCCGATCTTGCGTGCGCGACCAGAAAATCCACTACGGATGGTTCGACCGCAGCGTTTAGCGCGCCAAGACCGCCGCAGACGAGTGCGGTATCGATAATACCGGCTTCTTCCGGTCGCATCGTTTCGAGAATTGCGCCGCCGGAACTGCGGATAGCACCACCCGCAGCCGACAAGAGGCAGATTTCGTACACTGGACGGCCCTCGATAATGGCCGACTCAAAGACAGCCATCGGACCAGCCGCATCGAGCAATTGATAATCCGGAAAAAGCAGCAGGCCGACACGATGGAGCATGTCTGTTTTTAACGGATCCACGTCATTTATGCCATCCGATCGATCGGCCAATGTGCATCGGAGGCGGACCGGCAGCGGCTTTCGGATGTGCGTTGTCGGTCCAAGGGACGATAGAACCATGATCGATAGACGAACGCTGCTGGCCATGTTTACCGCGGGAGCAGCCCTGGCGCCCGCTGGCACAGTATCCGCTGCGCAACCCTATGACTGGCATGAAGCATTCGCCCGTTTGCCCGACGTGAAGATGCACGGCGATGAGCAGATCGCCATGTTGATCTATCCCGGCTTCACGGCGCTCGACCTTGTCGGCCCCTATCACTTCCTTTCCGGGATGATGGGCGCAAAGGTGCACCTTGTTACCAACGGGTCCGATCTTCGGCCTGTGGCCAGTGACATGGGCTTGGCGATCGTGCCGACCCTGACCTTGGAGGCGTGCCCGCAAAATCTGACATTGTTGTTTACGCCCGGTGGAACGGACGGAACGCTGGCTGCCGCGCGGGACTCACGCACGATCGGTTTCCTTCGCGACAGGGCGAGCCGCGCGGATTATGTCACCAGCGTTTGCACCGGGGCACTGATCCTCGGCGCGGCGGGGCTGCTGGCCGGAAAGCGGGCGACTTCCCATTGGTCGGTGCGCGCGCTGCTTGATCAATTTGGAGCGACACCCGTCGATGCACGCGTGGTCCAGGATGGCAAGGTGATCACCGGCGCCGGCGTGTCAGCGGGTCTCGATTTCGGACTGTCGCTCGTCTCGAAACTAAGAGGGCAGCCCTATGCGGCAGCCTCCATGCTGACGGCTGAATATCATCCCGATCCGCCGTTCCTGGGTGGCACACTCGCGACCACACCGCCCCCGATCGGGCGAGCCATGACGGGCTTGTTTGATGAATTCGTGGCCGAGGTACGGAAATTGCGCTGCCAGCCCCCAACTGGCGGGATGCCCTTAAGCCCTTACCTGGGAAGTAATCGCTTCGAACCTACGCAGTAATTATCAGGAACTCGTTCGAAAGGAAAATGACAATGAGCAGCCCAAAATTGATCGCCGACCGCTATCTTGCCTTGTGGAACGAGACCGATGACCAGCAGCGCCGCGACATGCTGGCTGAGCAGTGGACACCGGACGCGCGCTATGTCGATCCGATGATGGCCGGCACTGGCCATGACGGTATTGCAACCATGATCCAAAATGCCCGGATGCAGTTTGCTGGTCATGGCTTCACTCTGGTCGGTGCGCCTGATGGTCATGGCGACCGCGTTCGTTTTTCGTGGTCCCTCGCCCCGGTGGGCGGAGCCGCGATTGCGGCGGGTACAGACATCGTGCGTCTCGATTCCGAAGGCCGGGTTGCGGACGTTGTCGGGTTTCTCGACGGGGTGGAGACATGACCGCGCCCCTTGTCACAGCTGCCGAAGGACATCAGTTGTTGGTACGCGACTGGGGAAGGGCCAGCCCGTCGTGCTGCTCTCCGACTGGGAGATGGATACCGAATTTGGGGTGAGACGATGGTCGCGCTCGGTGAGGCCGGCGTGACGATCGGCGTCCGGTCATCTGCCGGACTAAACAACCTGTGTCGCCCGGCCAACAGCCGATAGCCATATCTGTCTACCGGGTCGGTTGTCTCGTTGTGGAGACTAAGTTCGCCTGAAGATGGTGCGGGCGGTGGGAATCGAACCCACACTCCTCTCGGAACCGGATTTTGAGTCCGGCGCGTCTACCAATTCCACCACGCCCGCATGCCAAAATGGCGGTTTTGCGTGGCCTGGTCGATCACGCAGCCATGCAATATTTGCCCTCTACCCCTCCGGTGGGGGAGGGTGTGGGGGATAGATTATTGGCGGCTTTCTGCGAGTTTTGGCCCGCTGTCAACCCGTAGCGCCCCACCTTGACGAGTGCTTCCTCTAGGTTCTGAGGACGCACATGTGCGTACCGAAGGGTGGTTTCGATACACTTGTGGCCCATCCACTCCTTGATGACAAAGATGTTTATTCCTGCGTCGACCATACGTGTAGCCCTGGTGTGGCGGCATGCATGGAACACGAAGTCTTCATCATCCAACAGGCCCAGATGCTCCCGTGCCCGCCCCACCACGATCGCAGGTTGCGTTCGGTTGGCGGCGGGCGTCGAGATCGGCCAACCCGGCAAAACCTACCGTCGCATCCGCCTCACCTCGGGATATGGAAAGATGGTGATCCTAGTCAACGACGGCGCCCTGCCCTGGCCCTGCGGGCACGACCTGACAGGATATGCTGTACCCCGACCTGGCCGCTACCCTGGCCAACGCGGCGCGCTCGGGCATCACGAGCAAGACAACGAGAAAATAATTTCACTGAAGGGTGACCCGCTCTGCACTCCCAGCGAATAAGAGACCATGCGCTCCAACCTCATCTCGAGATTCATTTTGAAACCCTCACCGGGCGCGGCGCGGCATGGCGATGACCGGCCATCACTCGCAGCGCCGGACGAATGGGGCGGGTTGATGGTTGCCACCCAGAATGGGCACGGCGGCGCTTATCGTCGAATGCTTGGCGAAATCTCGGACTGGCTCCACCGCTATTTCCAACGTCGCCTGCCTCATGGTGATGTCGATGATGCCGTGCAGGAGACGTTGCTCGCAATCCATCGGAGGCGTCATACTTACGACCCACAATATCCCTTGCGGCCTTGGCTTGCGGCGATCGCCAAGCGCAAATGGATCGACCAACTTCGCATCCTGGGGCGCCGCGTAACCGAAGAACTATCGGACGATCTATCGGTCGGTGATCACGAAACATCGGTCATTAGTGCCTCGGTCCTTGCCAGCCTCCTTGAAGAGCTTCGACCGGCGCAGGCGCAAGCCATCATGCTGGTCAAGGTGCAAGGATACAGCATCGCGGACGCGTCCCGCGAGACGGGTCATTCCCTATCCGCCGTGAAAATGAACATCCATCGCGGGCTCGCCCGTCTGACGACATTCATAGAGAAGACCCATGATGTTGAATGACGGCCTGATCCTGGCTCTGTCGGCCGATCTCGTTCCTGTCCGCCGCCGTCGCGTGCGGCGCGAAGCTGCCCTGCTACTCGCCCTCGGTGCGGCCGAACTCGCCCTGCTCCTCGGACTGGGGTTGATGCGGCCGGACATGGGGCGGATGATCGCGTCCCCCTACATGCTGTGGAAGTTGGGCAGCCTCGCGATGCTGGCCGGTGTCGGTTGCACGGTCGCGATCCGGTCCTTTTCGCCAATAGCCTGGCCTCGCCGCGGCTTGACGGTCGCTTTTGCCCTGGCAATTGCGGCGATGATTGGAGGCATGCTTGTCGCGCCCAGCAGCGAAAGCGGCCATACGCTTCTCGATCGCCTCGCTCCGGTTCATGGCGTTCTCTGCGCAGTCTCGATCGTGGTCCTGTCGATGCCGATGATGGCACTGCTGGCCGTCCTGATGCGGGGCGCCGCACCCACGCATCCGGAAAGTAGCGCGCTCGCTGCAGGCTTTGCCGCAGGCGCCAGCGGCGCATTCGTCTTCGCTTTCTGCTGCCCGATCAACGACCCGCTCTACATCGTGGTCTGGTATTCCGCAGGATGTGCTGCGGTAGCGGCCACGGCACGATGGCTTCTGCCCAGGCGCTTCCGCTTGTAGCTCTTCTCTTCGCGGCGGCTTCTGACGGGCTGCGACACCGGCGACCTTCAACCCATCACCAGGACCGCCCGGGTTCCAGGATCGGACACGCGCGCCTTCATCATCACGAAAAGGAAATCGCTATGACAACGCCCGCCAACAACACCGGATCGAACCGGAACTGGCTCAAGACCTATTATTTCCTCCGCTTTGCGGTCTCGGCGGTGTGGGTCATCCTGGCCTTCACGGTTGCCAAGAGCGTGCCGCTGCTCTCGGCAGTCATGCTCGTCGCCTATCCTGCTTGGGATGCGATCGCGAATTACCTGGACGCCAGCCGCAGCGGCGGCCTCGGCCAAAACAAGAGCCAGATGCTGAACTTCATCGTCAGTGTCGTAACGGCGATCGCCGTCGGTCTGGCTCTCGGCCGTGGCATGCATGCAGTTCTACAGATATTCGGCGTGTGGGCCGCGCTGGCTGGTCTGTTCCAGCTCGTCACGGGTGTCAGGCGTTGGAAGTCGTATGGCGCACAATGGGTGATGATCCTCAGCGGCGCCCAGTCCGGTCTCGCGGCTATCTATATGCTCAAAAAGGCCGGTGACGCCATGCCCGTCAGCATCGCCGACATCGCTCCCTATGCCGCCTTTGGCGCCTTCTACTTTCTCGTTTCAGCTGTCTGGCTGACTGTTGGCGACGCCCGTCGCGGCTCGAAGACCGTCGCGATCCAGTAGTCCGCCGATTATTTCCCGCAGGCAATCCTGCCGCGGCGGCGCGAAGACCAGCTTGGAGTTTGCGCCATTGATCGTTCCGGGGGAAATGGCGTTCACCGTGATCCCATCGCCCCACCACGAGGCTTAGCGATGCCGCGCAAGGGTCTCCTTGAGCAACGCGATCGCCTTGACGTCAGTAGCATTCGTCTCGGAGATGGAGACTTTCACATAGTCCTTCCCGTTGACCGCACCCGCAGCCCAACCGCCCATCTCCTTGACCACATAACCATCGGTTCCAATACCGGGAACCTTGCGAAATCCGTCTGCCAGGCTCGGGGTTTCGGCGTAGCGCGCCGGTGCGATCGTGACCATCACGTCACCTTCACCGACCTTGACCGTCCACTGGCAGGCAAGGCCCGTACCAGCATTGGTACCGGAATTGAGCGGCGCGCCGGAATAAGCTTCCAACTCGCCAGGCGTGAACAGCTTGCAGATCGGGTTGTCCGCGGCCGCGCTCTTGGCGTCTCCCGTCAGGGCATCGGCGGTTTTCTGAGCGTCTTTGGGAACCCCGCCGTCGCACGCGGACAGGAGCAAAGTTGCAATGGTGAGCATGACGATCCGATTCATCTTTCTCTCCCTGATATTCTTATAAATCCTGGGCTATTCGAAGTGCCGTTACCGTGGACAATTCGCCGTGTTTGCGACCTAAGGCCGAATCCGCTGCGACAAGTGTCTGCTCAGAAGTTGAAGCATAGCCCAGCGTTGATCATGAAGCTACGCAGCCGCGATCGGTCGTCGATATCATTCGCCTGCTTCACACGATCCCAGCGTTGCGCATGGTCGAAACGCTCCCATGGACTTCATTCGAACGATCAAACGAACTCGGCACATCACAACTTCGACATTCGTGAGATATATTGTGCCTCAACCCTTCAATCCGACGGAAACGCCGGCTTCGCAAACTGGATCAATTCCCGCGCTTGGGCGGAAAACCATTGACCCGCGGCGGGCAAGTTGGCGCCTCGCTCCGGGTCGGTCGGTCCCGATGTACCTCGAAAACACAGTCCATCCGACGCACCGGGCGTCTTGATCCACAAAAAGGCGTCGATGTAGCGATTTTTGGCGTCCAGAGTGGGGCGTTGGCCCAGCCCGCGCGCCGGTGGGTTGCACCATATTTCGGCATCCGCATATTTGCCTCGCGGAGGCTGCCAGGAGCCAATGCCGTTGCGGCTCGTATCGATGATCGCATGCTTCTGGCCCCAGGGGTCGCGCCTTAACCCGAGTCCCTGGAACAACCGATCATACGCTTCATCCGTCTGCCGCCACGTCGAGTCGTTACTGAAAGTGGCGGGGGAATATTGGCTGGGGCAGTTCTCGGCCAGGTAGCCACCCTTCATGACCAGCGCCAGACAATCGCTTAGCCAGCGAGCATATTTCGTGACGCGCATGTCGCTTTCGAAATTCGATACGTTGAGGAAGAAGCCGTCCGCTTTGGCGACGTTTGCGCGGACAAGGCGGCTGACTGCTTCACCCGGGACGAGCCAGCTGCTGGTGGTCCCATCCAGATAAATCTTCGCATTGCGACGCACCGACAGTATCTCGACAGCAGCGCGCAACTGCGCGAAACGAGCTTCCGATATCGTGGCGAGATCGACATCCTTCGGTCGGCAATTTTCCAGTTCGCCGCGCATGGTCCTGTGCCAGGGAATGACGCCCAGACTGTCCGGTTCGAGGACGATGATCGCCCGGTCGTCGCCGATGCCGGCAGCGAATCCCTTGATCCACGCAAGATAGGCATCGCCACTCGCCGCGCCCCCTGCCGAATAGAGCGCACAATCGCGCCATGGGATATTGTAGGCAACCAGCACGGGAACCGCCCCGGCTGCGGCGGCCCGCTTCACCAGGCCGCGAACCTTCTGCTCCACGTCGACCGGCGTTCCATCCGTGAACCAGGTCGCCGAAGGAACTTTCGCCAAATTCAGGGCGTCGACCTTCGCCTGATCCTCGAGAAGGGTGGCGGATTGCGCTGTAAAGCTGTCTGGATTGACGTAGATTTGCCCGTCTTGAGCGAGATCACGTCTTGCGAGAGCGGGCGCACTTAGCCCCACGACAAGAAGGGCAACCGCAAGCCCGCACCTCAAGCTGGCCCAAGCTGACAATTGCATCCTGCCCCCCCAAAACATGCCGGCCATCAACCTGATGGCCGGCTTCCCAAAGTGTCTTCAATACCGAGCCTGATCAACAACCTGTCGCCTTAATTCGAGGCGGGGGCTGCGATCGACCTCTCTTAGAAATTCACGCGTACACGCGCGCCATAGCTGCGAGCGTCGTTGAGGAATCGGATATTGAGCGCTGGTCCAACCAGCGCTTTCTGCGAGACTTCCTCATCGAAAAAGTTGCTCGCCCACGCTTCAAGTCGGAAATTCCTGACGGTGTAGCCAATGCCGAGATTGAGTGTGACATATCCCTTTTGTCGATCGGGGAAACCAGCTGCCAACGCGGTCTGCCTCGTGCCGTTCAGGAATACGATATCGTCCTCGTTGAATTGCGTGAGATAGTAAGAGGAACGGTAGGTCAGCAGCGCCTGCCAGTCGAGACGGCCAGGACCAGCATCGAACCATTGCGAAAGATGCGCGCTGGCATTGATCTTCGACGCGAGCGGCAAGCGGTTGCCGACAAGGCTGATGAGCGGCGCATTACCGCCGGCGCTGTTGTCCGTCCCGCGTGCGTCGGCCACAACCCCGCGGGTGATTTTCGTATCAAGATAGGCGATATTCAGATCGAGCGCGTAATGGGCCGGCAGCTTGAGCCGCAGTTCGGCCTCTGCGCCATAGATACGTGACGCGCCGATGTTGCGGTTGACCAGGGAGTAGCCGTTACACACCGGCGGATTCTGCGTCTTATCGAGGTTGATGCAGGTCAAGTCCTGAAAGACCTCGCCGGTATAGTCGTAGTAGAAGCCAGTGAGGTTGAAGATCGTTTTTCGCCCGAACAGGTTGAAGCTGTTCCGGCTACCAACTTCATAGACGAGCAGCTTTTCAGGCCGGTAGGTTTCAGGAATCGTCGATCCGTTGAAGCTGTCGTTGAATCCGCCCGCCTTGTGGCCGGTGGACGCCTTCGCATACAACATGTTGCGGTCGCTCAAGTCATATTCGACCCCGAGACGCCAGTCGACGAAGTTGAACTGTGAGCTGCCAACCTGCTGGCCGGGAATGGTCAGATTGACGAAGCTGAACCCGCCATTCTTGTCCGACGGATTATTGACCGGGCATTGCACGAAGCCGTTGTTGAGGTCGGGCCGCTGGATGCAGGTGCCGTTGGGATTGGTCCCGTTGGCGATCGCTCCGATCTGACCGATCAGCGTATCGCGCACCCCCGGGGTCTTGATGCCCTGAATCAGGAACTGCGCCATTTGCTGCGGCGTGGTGAGACCAGTGACATTGAAATTGGGACGGTCGAGCAGATTTGGGCGGAAGCCTTCGGTGCCCACCCGGGTCCCGAAACAACAGGAATAATCTTCGCCACCGAGCGTCAGCGCCCAGTTGCCGCCGATGCCATAGCGCGACTTCTTTTCATCGGTATAGCGGATGCCAGCAATGATACGCAGCCGGTGAGTCAGGTCATACGTTCCATCGCCGTAGAAAGCGTAACTCTGTCCCTTGACGTCGGGCATCGTGAATTCGGTGCCTGAATAGCAGCAATACCCCCGGTCTGCGAGCGCCAGGTAGCCGACCTGCTGCAATTCCTTGAAATAGAAGCCGCCAACGTTCCAGCGGAATCGCTGATCGTTGTTGGCAAACAGCCGCGCTTCGTAAACCTGGCTCTTCGACTTGGTCTGCCAGAAATTTCCGGAGAAATTATCATATTGTTCGGTGGACAGATTGCGGCCCGGATAATCAATGCCGTCGCTCGAGGCGTTGACCTGGTAGAAATCGACCGAGCGATAGCTCCCCGTCACCTCGCCGGAAAAGGCACCAAAATCATAGTTGATCTTGCCCTGCACGCCCCAGAGCTCGTTGCGCATGTCGCCCTGTAATCCACGATAGACGACATCCTTGAGATGGAGTTGGTCGGGGGTCAGGCCGGTCGCGATCACCGCGCTATAAATGTTGGCCCCAGGATAGCCGGTGCCGGTTTCTTTCCCGTAATCGCCAATCACCGAGACCGAGAGGCGATCGTCAGGCTGCCACAGCAAGGAGAGACGGCCGGCATAATTCTCTTCGAGGCCGGCCGGCTTCAGGCTGCTCGCGGGAGCCCCGGTCGATACGTTTTTGAACCCATAATCCTTGTTGACGTAATAACCGGCGGCGCGCACCGCGATGGTGTCGCCCAGCGGGATGTTGACGGCCCCTTCGGCGCCATAGGACGACCGGTTGCCATATTCGGCTTGCATATAGCCGCTATACTGGCCGAGCCGCGGCTTAGCGGTGATGATGTTCAACGTGCCGGCTAGCGCATTGCGCCCATACAGCGTGCCTTGCGGCCCCTTGTTCACTTCAACGCGTTCAAGGTCATAGAACATCACGCCCAAGCCGCGCGGACGGGGAATGTAGGTGCCGTTGAGATGCGGCGCCGCACCGGGATCTCCGAGTTCGGTATTGTTGGCCGAACCAACGCCTCGGATGAAGATTTCGATATTGCCTTCCTGATTGGCGATACTGAGGCCCGGCACTGCGACCTGTAGCTGGCGCAATTCCGTGATGCCGTCCTTGCGGAGTTGCTCCGCGTCGAGCGCCTGGACGACGCCCGATACACTCTGCAGATTCTGTTCGCGACGGTTGGCGGTGACGATGATGTCGGCGTCGTCTTTTACGCCGGTGGCTGCGGCCTTGTTTGTGGTGCCGGTCCGAGGCTGATCGGCCGTCATATCCTGTGCATGAGCAGGCACCGCCGCAACAGTGCACATCAGCATGGTGAGCATGGCGCTCGCAAACGTTCCCCTGGTCATTTTCTTCCTCCCTTTTTAGATTTTCATTTGCACGCAAGCTGTACGTCGGCGGGCGAAACGATCCGCGCCGATGAGAGTGTGATGTCGAGCCGGCCCGCCGTTGCGACCATCAGCGGCGCATCGACCTGCTTCATGTTGACGCCCGCCTTTTCGAAGCAGCGCAGCGGGATCGCGATGCGCGTCCAGTTCATCGTCTTCGCTGCCTCGACCAGCATGGCGCGGATCGGGAAGCCGCCCAGGCAATTGGCACCGCACCGCATCATCAGGCTGACTTCAGCGGTGGGCGGCACATTGACCTTCAACTCCAGTTCAAGCGCGAGATCGCCGTTTGATTGCCGCGTCAGATCGACCGACTGATCCTGCACGATCGCGGCGATGGCGTTGCCCTGCCCGCTCCAGCCGATCCGCACCGAATCTTCCTGCGCCGCCCGGTCGGCGGGGCGGGCGACGATCAGTTCAGGACCTGGATTGACGGAAAGAGCGCCGGGCTTGCCCAGCAACAATCGACGCCCCTCACCCGGTTTGCCGGCAGCAAAGACGATGCCCGGGCCGCCACTTGCCGCCTGGGCGCGTGTCTCCGGCAGCGTCGATAACTCGCCCTTGCCGGCGAAAGTCAGCCCATAACCATAGGGAAATAACGGGTTGTAATTGGCATCGCCGATATTGACCGAGTTCTGATCGCTCGATCTCGGCCAACTGTAGGACAATCTACCCCGGAAATCGGATTTGCCGAACAACACATCGGCAACGCCGCCTCCCTCCGATCCCGGAAGCCAGGCAGCAACAAAGGCATCGGATGCGTTGAGAAACGGATTGACCCACATCGCGCGTCCCGAAAGAAACACGGCGACGGTCGGGATGCCGGCGGCTTTGAGCGCGCGCAGCGTTGCCAGGCTTTTCGCATCCTCATAGCCAATATCAGGCCGGTCGCCCTGGAATTCCGCATAGGGGTCCTCGCCAAAGACGACGATCGCAGCATCAGGCCTGTTGGAATATCTGCCATCGAGAGCAAGCGTTGCGGTGCCGCCGGCCGCTTTCACATTTTCCTCAATTCCTTCCCAGATCGATTGGGCATTGGGGAAATCGGCGCGCGTTGTGTCAGTGCCCTGCCAGGTCAGAGTCCAGCCGCCGGACTGCTTGGCCGGATTGTCGGCACCGTCACCGGCGACCAGGATCTTTCCGCCCGGCTTCAGCGGCAACATGTGATTGGCGTTCTTGAGCAGCACCAGCGATTCCCGCACCGCCGCACGTGCGAGCGCCCGGTGATCCGGGCCGCCCAACAAATCGTAGCGACCGGCAAAGGGACGCGATGACGGTTTGCCAGCCTCGAACACGCCGGCGCGTAGCTTGACTCGCAGGATGCGGCGCACCGCGTCGTCGAGCCGCGCCATCGGCAAGGTTCCGTCCTGCACATGCTTCAACGTGGTTCGATACAGCTCTTTCCAACTGTCAGGCGCCATATACATGTCGAGCCCTGCTGCGGCCGATTGAGGACAATCGGTCGTGGTGCAGCCCGCAACCCCGCCATGGCCGTTCCAGTCGCCGACCAGGAATCCGTCGAAATTCCAACGCTGCTTCATCACGCCGGTCAGCAGGGACCGGTTGCCGTGCATCTTGACACCGTTCCAGCTGGAGAAGCTGACCATCACCGACTGCGCACCCGCATCGAGCGCGGCAAGATACGGCGGACTGAACAGGTCTCGCAGATCAGTCTCGCCCATCCGGGCGTCGCCCTGATCCTTCCCGCCCGCAGTACCGCCGTCGCCCAGGAAGTGTTTGGCGGTGGCGACGACGTGAGGACCGCGCAACCAGTCGCTACTGCCGGTTTTGCCCTGGAGCCCCTCGACCAGTGGACGGGCATAGGCAGTGGGTATTTCCGGCGTCTCGGCGAAACCCTCATAGGTGCGGCCCCAGCGATCGTCACGGACGACGGCCAGGGTTGGGGCGAATGCCCAATCGATCCCCGTCACCCGCATCTCGATCGCGGTCGCGGCGCCGATGCGCCGGACAAGGTCCGGATCGCGTGCCGCGCCCAGGCCGATATTGTGCGGAAAGAGCGTGGCGCCGACCACATTATTGTGCCCGTGGACAGCATCGGTGCCCCAGATGATCGGGATTCGCGGCAGCGTCCCGTCCGGTTTCATTGATGCTGCATAAAAGGCGTCCGCAGTCGCGAGCCAGTCTTTAGCCGGCGCATTGTAACGACCACCCGGATCCGAATTGCCACCGTTCAGGATCGCGCCGAGATGATAGCGATAGACCTCGTCGGGAGTGACACTGGCGATGTCGGCCTGGATGATCTGCCCGACCTTCTGCTCCAACGACATCGCGGCAAGCAATTGCGAGATGCGCTGCTCGATGGCTGGGTCGAAAGGCGAGGCAGCGCGAAGGGGCCAGACCGAAGGGTCCGCCTCTCCCGTCGTCGACGATGCAGGACTATCGGGCAGCCGCGCCATCGATCCCGTCAGCGGCAAGCCGACCAGCATCAGAATCGACGCGCCGTAACTCGCGAAACGCAAATTGCGTTTGACCAATATCCCCTCCCCACACTCATTCTTTCAACTGTCAACGTTTACCGATCAGTCCGGTAAACGTTTACCGAATCTGATTTACAAATGTCAATCGGGAGCGTCATTCATGACCGGGAGAAGGAAATTTAGAGCGGCCGATCGAGCCGGCCGGTGATTACTGCGACACGTCACACAGGCGGGCGACAATCGATTTGTGGACTATCCGGCGGGAGCCGCAGTCGATCCGCGGGCCAGCACTTCATGCCGTCGATCACGTCGGCATGACGCGACATCCCCTGATTCCAGGGCAGCGATGAGAAGGTTGGTGGCCTCCCAGGCCATTTCATGAACCGGCTGATGGACGGTCGTCAGTTGCGGCCATGCGGTGCGCGAGATTTCGGAGTTATCAAAACCCGCGACGGACAGATCATCGGGAACCGACAGCCCCGACGCGCGCGCGGCCGCCATCGCCGCTACCGCCATATCATCGTTCTGGGCAAGAATTGCGGTCGGCGCGGGGCGACGCGAGAGAAGGATCAAGGCAGCCTCATGGCCCTTATCGTAGGTAAAATCGCCCCTGACGATCAGATTCTCGTCTATCGAAACGCCTGCCGCAGCGAAGGCCTGGCGATAGCCCGCCATCCGGGCAGCGCTGGCGGAATGCGACGGATCGCCCATGATAATGCCGATCCGTCGATGTCCCAGCTTTAACAGATGTGCGGCGACATCTCGCGCCGCATGACATTCGTCCATGACGATGACGATCCCACGATCGAGATCCTGATGAGGCGTAATCCGGGCATAAGCCAGTTTCTGCCGTTCCAGGATATCAAGGACTTCAGGCTGATCGCAGGCCGGTGGCGCCAGCAAGACACCGTCAAGGCCCGCGCGAACGAGAAATTGTCCAAGCTCGGCGGGCCGGCTCGCCACGTCCCCGAAGGGCAGGACCACGAGCCGGTAACGCTCGTTCTCCAACCGATCGATCGCCCCTTTCTGCAATTCCACGACATAGCTCGGACTGGGGCGCTCATAGGTAAGACCGATAAGGAAAGTGCGACGGGCGATCAGGCTCTGGGCGGCAATATTGGGATGGTAATCGAGAGCGGCAGCCGCTTCCTTGACCTTTTTCCGGACGGCCGGGCTCACATGCGGAACATCGTTAAGCGCGCGGGACACCGTTTTGGGAGAAACGCCCGTCACTTTGGCGATGTCTATGATTGTTGCTCGTTTGATGATCTCGCGCTCCGGATGTGGATGACCCCACAGCAGGGCAACCTAGGCCAATTGCGTCGCTACTCAAGGAGTCGCAGTCCGACCGGCGAGACCATGCCACGCTCTCTCGCGCACCACCCGCAACGCGCTGTTGCCTATGTCAGCTATTCCCGCCGAGCAGGTCGTCGGACGGGAATGGCCGATGCCTTAGGAAAAAGTCTCGGCGAGATGATCGAGTTTGTCATCTTTGGGGTCCTCGCCGAAGCGATTGGGACCGTTGGTGCCGGCAGTGCACGTCCAGACCAGCAGCAGGATGCCGAACCCGATCAGCGCCAGCACCGCAACGATGCCCAGGCCTACCATTCCTGGTGCGATGAACGCGCCAGTACCGATACCGGCCAGGGCGACCACCATGAAGGCGACGAGCAGCCCGATCGGAGCGAGCAACCACAAGCCGCTGCGATTGACGTCGTGCAAGCGCCGGACGGTGACCGCAATGCCGGGGATCAGGGTGGCGAGCGAGAAGATATTACCGAGAACGCCGCTCGAACTATAGGCGGCCGCCGCGAAAGACGTGGCGCTGCCATCCACCGCAGCTTCGCTGCTGCCATCCAGGCCGAGCCCGGCATCGACCAGCGCCAGAACGATATTCGCGATAACCACGAACAGGGTCCACACCCAATATTCCTTGCGGCGCGATCGACCGCTGAATTGGAAATACCGCTTGAGCGGCAGGATCATGAATTCCATTTTTTTGCCCCAACCATTACCTTCAGCCCGCGATCAGCGGCGAGCGCACACCTTTTCCAGGCCGCGCTCGCCCACTGCCGTCAGTTGAAGATGCCGGAAAGTTCTTTCACGCTATTGGGATCGAGCGGATCCGGCCCGAACCGGTTGGTGCCAGACGTACCCGGCAGGCACATGAATACCAGCACGATAAAGCCACCCACATAAGGGATCAGACTGATCAGGACGAACCAGCCCGATTTGTCCTGATCATGAAAGCGACGCACTTGAACGGCAATCGATGGCACGACCAGAGCGAGGACCGCGAGGACGGACAGGGTAATCAGAATCCAGCCAAAAGCAGACGGGCCACGTCCTTCCGCGGGCGACCCGAATCCGCCGGCCATGACGATCAGCGCGGTGAGCACGGCATAAAAGATCAGCAGGCCGAGCGCGAACATCCAATATTCTTTGCGGCGCGACCGTCCGCTAAAGTCGGCGTAGCGCTTCAACGGTAACAACATCCATTCCATGAGAGCCCCTTTCGGTTGTGCGTGCCCCCGCACGGACCGCAGCCTAACGCATTATGGGCGGTTCACAAGCGGCGTGCGCCGGTCCCCGCCGGTAGCCACGGCGAGGATCGACATCGTACCCCTTGCCGGCCGTCATTGGATCAATCAGGCTATGCCGATGACGTCATGATCGTTCGCCTGCGCTTGCAAACTTTCTCCTCTCCGGGCGGGCAGGCCAATGATCATGGCATCGCGAAAAACGATTGATTAGAGCACCGCCGACTGCCGGCACCACAGCATCAGGACAGAGTGGGAACGATGATACCATCCCTAGGCGCGATCGAAGTCGTGACATTGTTCGTCGATGACTTTCAGGCGACGAGAGATTTCTACCGAAATGTCTTCGCCGCCGAACCGGTATATGCGGACAAGGTGTCGGAAGTCCTGAAATTCGGCGGATTACTGGTCAATCTGCTGCAATCCACCGAAGCGCCGGAGTTGGTCAAACCCTGCCCCGTCGCGCCCGCGGAAAGCGGCACGCGCATGTTGCTCACCGTCAAAGTCGAGAACACTGACGCCGTATGCGCGGCGTTGGCCCGACATGGTGTGATCTTGCTGAACGGCCCGATCGACCGCCCATGGGGCCGACGTACCGCCGCGTTCGCCGACCCGGCCGGACATGTCTGGGAAATCGCGCAGGAGATACCGGTCGCTTAGTGGCGACGTTGGATGGATGCACAGCGCCCCGCATGAATGGCCTGGAATCTCCGCCTAATGCTGGGTCGTCATCACCTTTGCCCCGGAAAAATCGCTTCGTTCCAGATGGTCGGTCCGGACGAAGAAATAGATCGGGTTGGCATCATTGACCCGGAGATCCATGCCCGGCCGGATTCGATTTCCAACAGCGATCGCTAGCGCTCCACGCCTTTGGTGATTGTAGCTTCATTCTTCGGAATCCAGCGCACATTCTCGTCATCGCCGGTCGACCAAGGCTGGTAGATGCAGCCGTTGCGCAGCCAGATTCCCTTTTCGGGCTCCGGCCGCGGAGTTGGCTTGCGCGAAAGAACAGCCTCCTTCAGTTTCCGTTCCATCCGCGCATTCTTGATCGCTGCGAAGAGGCAAGCCATGGTTGGGCCTCACCCTTATGATCATCTCCTGAATCGCTACGGCGCCGAGCATTGCCTTCGTGGCCTACTTGGCAAACCGGCAGTTCTAAGAATGTCGATGGCGTGTTGTGTCCGCCGTAATCGCAAGCCTTGGAACATAGTATCTCCATTGCAAGCGCTTTGCGGCGAGAGGGCAATGAATGGAAATGGCCGCTTAAGGTTTGTTATCCACACCCCCCACGTCGCAAATGGGTTGACTGCGCCGGGCCCGGCATGGTTACCTTCCCAAAGGGAATTCTGAATTCCTAAGCTCAGTCGCAAGACCCAGAGCGCTGTAACTCTCCCCGCGATTAAGCGGGTCACAGATTTATTAGCGCGGGATCTTTTGTGATGAACCGATGGCAAGCAATCGTAGAAATCGTCAGATCATTCAATGATCGAGGCAAGCATTGGCATGCGCTGACGGCCATGATCGTGATGGCGTGCATACCGGTCGGAACCGTTGTCGCCATAGCGCTGCTCCGTTGATTAGTTGGGCTGGCTGAAAGACCGGCCTCCTTCAGCTTCCGCTTCCCGTGCATCCTTGATCGTCGCGAACGGGCGCTTCAGGGTCGACATGCTGGGCCACCTCAACTCCGCGGCGCCTGGCGCCGATAGCTCAACGCCTCAGCGACGTGGATGCGGCCCACGTCTTCGCTGCCCGCCAGATCGGCAATGGTCCGCGCGACGCGCAGGATGCGGGTATAGCCCCGGGCCGACAGGCGCATCGCCTCCGAGGCTTGTGCGAGCAGCTTGCGGCCGGGTTCGTCAGGCGTCGCCACCGCTTCCATCAGCGCGCCGTCGATCTCGGCATTGGTGCGCGCGGGGTGATCGGCATAGCGTGCCGCCTGCACGCTGCGCGCCGCGGCCACGCGGGCGCGGACTTCGGCCGACCCTTCGGCGGGCGGCGGCAGGACCAGGTCGGCGGCGCTGACCGCCTGGACATCGACATGCAAGTCGATGCGATCGAGCAACGGCCCCGATACCTTGGCCTGATAGTCCGCGGCGCAGCGCGGCGCGCGCGAACAGGCAAGCGCGGCGTCGCCGAGATGCCCGCAACGGCATGGATTCATCGCCGCGACCAGCTGCACGCGTGCCGGGAAAGTGACATGCGCATTGGCACGCGCGACGCTGACCGTGCCGGTTTCCAGCGGCTGACGCAGCGAATCGAGCACCGCGCGTTGAAACTCCGGCAGCTCATCCAGAAACAGCACGCCAAGATGTGCGAGACTGACCTCTCCCGGCTTCACTTTGAGCCCGCCACCAACCAGGGCAGCCATCGACGCCGAATGATGCGGCGCGCGGAATGGCCGCGTGCGTGTCAATCGCCCACCGTTGAGCGTGCCCGCAACCGATCCGACCATCGACACTTCCAGTGCTTCCGGCATTATGTAGCAATTGCACCAAGGCGATGACGCCCGCCCGCGCGCAAGGGGGCGAACGCATCGCAAACGGTGGTGTTGCTCCTAACGCCGCTCCAAAAGGAGCATAGAGCGTGTCTGTTTTTCTTGCGGCGCTGATGGCGTTAGGTGGCGGTGTTGACGCCCTTCCCGTACGCTTCGAAATTCGTCCCTCCGGCATATTGCAAGCAGGCGTTAGATTCTTGTCGCCTGCCGAAGATGTCGTAGTACTCAACTCTGATACGAAGAAGCATTACGAGATCGCCCGCCCCCGGATCATCGCATCTGGAGGCGTCAATCTCGCTTCGTATAAGGAAGTTTGCGCCCGGCCCGAAAAGAGCCCCAGTGCCCTTAAAAGGCTGTTCGACTTTTCCAATTTCGCCATCGATAAGAATTTCAAATTCGCGAGCAACCCTGACTGCATATGCTGGCGTCGCGCCAAAATTCTTCATCTTAACTTCAACAGCGAGTTGGTTGCCATTGCGCTTACCGGTCACTTTTTCGGCCGAAATGTAAGCACGCAATTCGGCGCGGGAAACCCGCCTAGTTTCAAGGAAGGTCCATCCGATAAAGGCGGTGCCGATCAAGGTGAGAATGGAGATAAAAAGAGCCAACCGCACGTTGGCGCTCGCCAGCCGGTTGGCTTCCATGACCTGATCTACAGCGGCCCACTGAGCGCACAAATCAGCATTTTTGTCATCCTGCGGATTATCGCAATTGGGCTGATAGCCTTTGGGATACGACTTACCGGGAAGGATGATGGCGCGGCTTTGCTCGCGGGCTGGCTGATAATGATAGCTGGAGCGTTGTTGCTCGCTGGCATTGTAGAGCTGGTAGCTGGAGTATCCTAGACCGCAAACGGTTAGGACTCCAACAACCGCAGCGACGTAGCGCCAATTGCTTCCAGACATTGTACCAAAAACACCGCTGTAAATTTACCCCGCGCCAGCTTGTTCCTGATGTTCGGCTCTGTGTCCACAACGTCTAATGCTGCCAGCTTTTCGACAAGCTGCGCATAGGTGACGTTCCGGCGCTTCAATTCGGCCTTCAACAGGCCCTTCACTTTGGCTTCCCAAACTGTATCCGACATCAAAAGCACTCCATTCGTCGCAAATGTCACCATATACGATACATTAGCCATTGCCTAGAGTGCATCAATGCCACTATATCCGATGCATAAGCACTGGATACGATGACATGCAACACTTTCTCCTCTCAGCCGCAGCCCGCACACTCAGCCTCAAAGCTGTCTTCAAGATGGGCGAAGACGCCGCTTATGACGCCTTCCGCATGATGCGCTGGCCGGAGAACGACGGTGAAGCGGTGTGCCCTGATTGCGGCTGCCCCGAGACGTACAACATCACGTCGCGCCGTCGCTTCAAGTGCGTTGCCTGTCACAAGCAGTTCAGTGTCACGAGCGGCACCATCTTCGCCAGCCGCAAGCTGAGCTACACAGACCTGCTCGCCGCGATCGTCATTTTTGTGAACGGCGCAAAAGGCGTTTCCGCGCTCCAGGTTTCGCGCGATCTCGACGTTCAGTACAAGACGGCGTTCGTTCTCAGCCACAAGCTGCGTGAGACAATGGCTCGCGAGGACGCAGGCCAGATCCTTGACGGTGTGGTCGAAGTCGATGGCGCGTATTTCGGCGGCTATGTGAAGCCTGCCAACTACAAGGATGGCCGCAAGGATCGTCGCTTGCTCGCCAATCAGTCGGGCAAGCGCCAGTCGGTCGTAGTGGCTCGCGAGCGCGACGGCGACATGCTCACGTTCGTTGGCAAGTCGGAAGCTGCTGGCGTCGCGCACGTCCGCTCTGTGGTCTCTGATGACGTTGTGATCCATGCCGACGAGGCTTCGCACTGGGATGTCCTGCACGGCACTTACGTTGCCAAGCGCATCAACCACAGCGTTTGCTACTCAGACGGCACGGCCTGCACCAACATGGCAGAGAGCTATTTCAGCCGCCTGCGCCGCGCCGAGGTTGGCGTACACCACCATATCGCGGGTCCGTATCTCAACGCATATGCTGGTGAAATGGCGTGGCGCGAGGACAACCGTCGCGAAGCGAACGGCACTCAGGCCGCTATGGTCGCGGGCGCTGCCATGGCTTCGCCGGTATCGCGCAAGTGGAAAGGGTATTGGCAGCGGGAGGCGTGAACCCCCATTTCATTACGCGCTTCACTTACCAAGCACTTGACGTGAACAAAAGTGGAACAGTGTGTGACTGCGTTCGTGATATGAGAACGGGCTATGCAGGAGCCCACGAATCGGATATAAGTGGGATATACCGAGTTCGCCCATCTGGGCGTAGGAACCCACTATGGCCGTCACGATCAACATTGCAGAGGTGGCCAAGCCCATAGAGGAGGCGCTGAACGCTGCTATTAAGCGCGTTTACGAGGAGGGCCATGGAGCAGGGCGTGCGGCTGGGTATGCCGATGGCTACGCAGCTGCCGTCGCCGACATTATGTCGGCTGCGCAGAGCATGGCAGCGCCTTCCGCTGCTTCGGCTCGCCCTACGGAGGCAGAGATGCCAAAAGGGGTAGAATTAGAAGCGGGAAAGCCAGAATCAGAGCCTGAGACACCCAAGGCGGTCAGGTCCTTGGCGGAGCAGCCCACGCCGACGCCGCGCGCGCCGAAGGGTATTTTGGATAGCGCATTAGATCTCGCTCTAGAAGCGCAGCCGGGAATGACGACACCTGAAGTCGAGGTGGCGGTGCTGGAGATTGACGGGCGCATTGGGGTGCGCTCCGTTTACAATCGCCTTAGGCATTTTGAGAATATCGGGCGGAAGTTCAGGCGCCGTGACGGCCGCTGGTACCGTATCGAAGATTTGCCGCCCCCATGGGCGGAACCAAGTTCACCGCAAGGTGAAACCGGGGGAGTGACGCCCCCCGGTCTCTTTGAAGCAGCTAAGTAAGGATGGACCGAAAACCAGACGGTCTGGGAGGTGGCACATGAAAAAACCGTAGCTCAATCTTGCGTCACGAAATCGGCCTCTGCGCCCGCGTCTGATACACGCGGGCGTATGCCCATACCACGCTTGCGAGCGTAATGGAAATCCGAAAAAGGGCCGGGAGTTTCCTCCCGACCCTTCCGGCGCATGTCTCAAGCACGTTCTCGATGGGTCGAGATTATCGCTTCACGGCATACGCTCCAAGCCGAATTACTTCAGCTTTGGAGCTATCTTGCCAACGTCCATAACTGCCAGAACCCGGCCTCTCCCTCGGTAGAGGTGGCATGGCCTAGTTCACGCTGGCGACGCAGCGCGCAGGCCACACGCCGCCCCATGCTGTTGAGCGTGTCAGGCGTGGCTGCGATGCCGCGCTCCACAACCATCCGTTCGGCTATCTCTCGCGTGGTCATGGGCTGGCGAGCGGTGCGCAGGATATCCAGAACCATGCGCGTCATCTGGCCGCGCTTGCTCCAGTCAGCCGGGGGACGGAACGCCTTGGGCTTGATCGTCTCTATCGCCAGATCAGGGGCGATGATCCGTAGCGTGGCGTCGATATGCTCTAGGTCCTTGGCAAGTTTGCCAAGCAACTCCTGCGCTCGTTCCAGCTCGCCTGCGACCTCGGCTCGCTTCTTCGCAAGCCCCTCTACCATGTAGTTTGTCATACGGTAGCATACGCATCGTATACGATTACGTCTGTACTCGCCTTGGTGCAATTGCTACATAATGCCGAGTGCTTCCGCCGGGTCGAGCGGCGGCAGGATGCCGGGGAGGCATGCCGCCATCAGCGATTTGCCCGCACCGGGCGGGCCGACCATCAGCAGATTGTGCCCGCCGGCGGCGGCGATCTCCAGCGCGCGCTTGGCGGTCTCCTGCCCCTTCACCTGCGCCAGATCGGGGCCGTGCATCGCCTCTTCGGCTTCGCCCGGTTCGGGCGGTGACAACAGGCCGTGACCCTTGAAATGGTTGAGCAACGACAGGATGTCGGGCGCGGCGATCACCTGGATCGACCCGGCCCAGGCCGCTTCCGCGCCTTGCGAGGCTGGGCAGATCAGGCCCTTGCCGGCCTCCGAGGCGTGCAGCGCGGCAAGCAGCACGCCGGGCGATGGCGCGATCCGCGCGTCGAGCCCAAGCTCGCCAACCACGACATAGTCGGCCAGTGTCTCGGCATCGACCACACCCATCGCGCCGAGCAAGGCCAAAGCGACCGCAAGGTCGAAATGCGACCCTTCCTTGGGCAAATCGGCGGGTGAGAGATTGGCGACGATGCGCTTCGGCGGCAACGACAGGCCCATCGCCGCGATCGCGCCGCGCACGCGCTCGCGGCTTTCCGCCACCGCCTTGTCGGCGAGCCCGACAATGTTGAACGCGGGGAGACCCGGAATGAGCTGCACCTGCACTTCGACCGCGCGCGCCTCAAGCCCAAGATACGCCACCGTCGATACGACCGAAACCATTCACCCCTCCCCGCTGCGACGCCATTGGTAGCGGGTTTGTGGCGGAGCGGAATAGGTCGCGCCTCTTTACAGCCAGGATGGATGCGGAACCTGCCGATCAGCTCCGTCTTCAGTCTTTGAGGTCGAGCGCGTGGAGGCTGAATGCCGGTATCCGATATGAGAGCAGAGGCGATTCTCTATCGGCTGGACCATATCGAGGTCGATGGGGCGACGGTCTGCCATGACACGGAACTGGCGCGCGGGCCGATCATGATCCTGGCGCGCAGCCTGCGCTTTCGCGATGCGGCGGAACGCAGCGCCCTGTGGATCAAGTGCGCCGGCGAGCGCCTTGGCGTGGAGGACGTCGAAACGATGGTGCAGGGTTGGTTCGCGAGCCAGCGTAAGTCTGTCCTGGAATAAGCACCGGCCGCAGCGCGCACGCCACTACAGTTCATTTGAATCCTGTCGGCAAAGATGGGATTGCACCGGTCACGACTCACACCAAGGCCGGCCATGATGCGACTTCTTGTCGTCGAGGATGACGAACGCGCGGCGAAACAGCTTGTCGCCGATCTCGCGGAGCTGGGGCACGACACGATCGTCGCCCCGGACGGACGTGCTGCGCTGGCGATAGCGACGGATGACAAGGTCGATGCGATTCTGCTCGACGTGATGCTGCCCTATGTCGATGGCGTCGCGGTAGCGCGGCTGTTGCGCGAACGCCGGATCGACATGCCGATCATCATGCTGACCGCGCTCGGCGATCTCGACCAGAGACTGACCGGGCTCGATGCCGGGGCGGATGATTATCTCGTCAAACCAGCGGCGGCGGCGGAGATCGACGCCCGTCTCAGGGCGATTGTGCGGCGCGCGGCGCGGACGGGCGATTCCGGCATCATGTCCGCAGGTGATATCGAGGTAAACGAAGTCAAGTATCGCGCCATCCGCGCCGGCCGCGTGCTCAAGCTGCAAAAGCTGGAATTCCAGGTTCTGTGCGAGCTGGTGCGTAATGCGAACAGCGTCGTCACACGGCAGATGTTGTACCAGAATGTCTGGAAGTATGATTTCGAGCCGACCACCAATATCGCCGAATCCTATATCCGGCGGCTGCGGGCACAGATCAACCTGCCCGGCGAGCGTGACCCGATCCAGACGATCCGCGGCGTCGGCTACCGGTTGAGCGATCAGGGCTGAAGTGCGGCCCCGCGCCTTCCGTCCCCGCTCCTTGCGCGCCATCCTGGCGATCTTCGTCGCACTGTTCCTGATCGCGTTGATTGCCGTTCGCGCCGCCAACTATACCATCGCTCATAACGCATTGGAGCATGAGGTTGATCGGCGCCTGGCCGGCGAGGCCGCAACGATCGCCGGCCTGGACGGCGATCTGACGGCGATGGTCGCGCGCATCGACGCTGCACAAGGCAATCACGACACGGCCGATCTCTATTATCTGCTCACCGACAATTCGGGACGGCGGCTGGCCGGCACGCTCCGGCCGCACCGGCCTTTGCCGACGGGTTATTCGAACTTCGGCGAGGAAGCGCAGGTCGATGGCGTCGCGCATGGCCGGGCGCTGGTCCGTTCCGTGGCCGGCGCCGGCACGCTGGTGGTGGTGTCGGACAATGACGAAGTGGTCGCATTCGACCGGCTGCTCGCCAATACGCAGCTGATCGGGCTGGGCGTCACCGCGCTGATCGTGATCGGGGGCGCGATGGGCATTGCGCTGGCGATCGGCGGGCGGATGCGCGCCATGCAGCGCACGGTCGATGCCGTGATCGCCGGCGACCTGCACAGCCGCGTGCCGCTCGATGGAACGCGCAGCGAGTTCGATCGCCAGGCGGCTGCCTTCAACCGCATGCTCGACCGCATCGACGAGCTGATGGTGAACGTCAAACATGCCGCCCGCGACGTGACGCACGAACTGAAAAGCCCCCTCGCCCGGCTCCGTGGCCAGATCGCGGCGATGGCCCGGCATGCCGAGGGCAATCCGCTGCAAGGCGAGATCGACGATGCGCTGGCGCAGACCGACCAGTTGCTCGACCTGTTCTCCAGCCTGTTACGGCTATGGGAAATCGAGGGCGGTCATCGCCGCGAGCGTTTTGCCCCGGTCGATCTCGCCGCGCTGGCGGAGGAAGTGGCCCAATCGCTGCAGGTTGTGGCGGAAGATGCGGGACGCAGCCTGATCATTGGCGCAATCCCGGCGACGACGATCCGTGGCGATATCAATCTGTTACGCCAGCTGCTCGTTAATCTGGTCGAAAATGCGATCCGCCACGCCCCGCCGGGGAGCCGGATCGACCTGGCGCTGGAAAGAAGCGCGCATGCCGTGCGCATGATCGTCGCCGATGACGGGCCAGGCATTCCGGCCGACCGGCACGAGGCGGTGATCCGGCGCTTCGGGCGGCTCGAGGCGCCCGACAAGCCCGACGGCCAGGGGCTTGGCCTGACCCTGGTCGATGCGATTGCACGACTGCATCATGGCACGCTGACACTGGGCGATGCCGGGCCGGGGTTGCGTGCGGTTGTCGAGCTGCCATTGGAGCATCGAGCGGCATCATGAAACATGCCCGGTCTCTGCTGGTGCGCGAGGACTTTGCGCCGGGAGCGCTGTGGAATCCTGTTTCGACACCGAGAAAGAGCGAGCCGGCATAAATTCCGGCATAGGGATGCCTTGGCGGTTTCTGCGTCATGGTTGAATCGCTGCGACGACGCGACTGAGGAAAACGGGGGCGGGAGATATGTTACACCGGAATGTAACATATCCCCACGGCCGCCCCGCCTCAGCCTCCAATAATATATTATACATATCAGATACTTATATTGGAATACATGATACTTCAGGGCGTGGGACTCAGAGAGATTTTGACGCGTGAGGCATACCGATCGCCGTCGGGCGCCGCACGCACAAATGGATCGGATCAGACCAAGGTGCTTCTGCTCAGGTCGAATGGAGAAAGGACGAGGCCCCAAGGGTGCCGACACAAAAAATCCGTCCGTCTCGAGCGCAATCAAGCAACACAACCGGCAACCCGGCTTGTTTCTCGACGCCGCTCGAGACGAACGGAAGTTGGCAGAAGGAACTCTTCCACCGCCCATCCCCTCCAAAGGGGGTGGGCGGTGGCACAAAGGATCAGAACTTGATCGCGGCCTCCGCGCCGAACGTGCGCGGCGCGTTGAAGTTGCCGTAGTCACCCAGGATATTGTTGACGCTGCTTGTCGTGGCGCCCAATCCCCCCAGGCTGTTCGACGGGTCGCGGCGATAGACATATTGTTCGTTGAGCAAATTGCGCGCCCATACCGAGAGGGTCAGCTTGTTGCTGCCACCACCCAGCTCGATATCGGCCAGTGCAATCCGGCCATTGACGATGAACGACGAGTCGTTCTTGGTCGCATATTGGTCGAACGTCTGGGTCGCATCCGCGTAGTTGGCATCGACGTGGAACTTCAGCGTCATCCCGCCAAGCGGCGCCGCATAGTCGATCGCGCCACTCGCCGCATTGCGTGGCGTGAACACGATATAGACGTTCTGCATCACGCCAGTGAATGGGTTCAGCACCGGCGGAATCTTGGTGTAGGTATAGGCATAGGAACCGCTCAGCGTCAGGCCGCGGAACGGATTGACCGTCAGGTCGGCCTCGACACCACGGATCTTGGTATTGCCCGGTGCGTTGACCGTTTCGATCGTGTTGCGGCTCGTGCCGGTGATCGCGTCGAACGACACCGAACTGAAGTCGATCTGGCTGCCCGTGCGATTCATGATGTAGCCCGCAAGGTTCAACCGGACGCGATGGTCGAAGAATTCGGTCTTGGCGCCGATTTCATATGACTTCGCATCTTCCGGGCCGAACTCGCGATAGGTCACCGAGCGCGAGCTCGCACCGCCACCGCGATAGCCAGTGGCATATTTGGCGTAGAGATTGATCCCGTCAGCCGCATCCCAGGCAATGATCGCCGTCGGATTGAAGCGGCTGGTCTTCTGCTCAAACGTATAGGGACGCGGGATGTTGTTGACCTTGTACAGCGCGCCGTTCTTCTCGTCCCAAGTGCCGCGACCGCCAACCGTGAAGTGCAGCGTGTCGATCGGCGAATAGGTCGCCTGGCCATAAACCGCATAGCTCTTGGCATGGGCGATGCTGGCGCGGTCGATCGAGCGGCAGCTCGGCAGTGACCCGAAACCGGCAGACCCCGTGCAGGGATCGAGGATCGTAACGGTGGTGCCTGTCGCGTCGAACTTGTTGGAGCTCGGCGTCGCCGCATCGTCACTTGCGGTTTCGTTGAAATAATAGGCGCCCACTGCATAATCGATCTTGTCGAAATGGCCGACCGCCTGGAGTTCCTGGCTGAACTGATGCTGATAGAGATCGGCCAGGCTGTAGCGGCTGAAGTTGCAGCTCGTTCCCGTGCAGCCAATGCCAGCCACCGGCGGACGATGCGCACCACCACTATTATCCCACTGATTTGAGCTGACGTCGCGCCACGCGGTGATCGAGCGCAGCTCGACCCACGGCGCCACGGCCCATTTCAGATTGGCGGTATAGCCATGCGTCTTGTCGATGCTCGGCTGTTGCGGCACGCCGATATCGGCAACCTTCATCCGTGTGGTGCCATTGATCACCACGGCCGGCGGCAGCCCCTTGACCGTGCCGGAGAAGTTGGCGGGATTTGTGCCGGGCAGGATGCACTGCGGCTGCGACGCGGCGGGGGTATTCACGCCGGTGCCGGCGACGGTGCCCGCGCAATGGTTCGGATTGTAATTCAACAACTGGCTGTAGAATGCCGAGTTGGAGTCATGGCCCATGTCATACGAGAAATCCGCCGTGAAACCCTCGAAGGGCTTCCATCGCGCCGCGGCACGGAAGCCGTAGCGGTCATAATAATTCCAGCCGGTCTGGCCGGCGAGCGGGTTCTTGGTGGTCGCGCCCTGATATTGCTCGATCGCGTCGAGCTTGACGCTAACATTGGCGACTTCGGGCAAGTCGAGATGGATCTGCCCGCTATGGCTGCCATAATTACCGGCACCGGCGGAAATGCTGCCACCGAATATGCCGCTCGGTGCCTTGGTGACGATGCTGAGTGCGCCGCCCTCGGTATTGCGGCCGAACAACGAGCCCTGCGGGCCCTTCAGCACTTCGATGCGCTCGACATCGAACAGCGCCGCGTTCAGGCCGTGCTGACGACCGAGATAGACGCCGTCGATATAGATGCCGACGCCCTGCTCGCGCGCGGGCTGGTTGGCGTCGAGCGGCACGATGCCGCGAATGCCGATGGTCAGCGCGGTCTGGCGCGCTTCGAAGGTCGCGACTCGCAAACTGGGAACGGCGCCGTCGGCAAGGTCGTACAAGCTCTGGACATGGCGATCCTGAAGCGCCTGCGTGCTCAGCACCGCGATGGCGATCGGCGTCTTCTGCAGGTTGGTCTCGCGCTTGGTCGCGGTCACGACGATATCGTCGAGCTGCCCGCCCTCGCTCTCCGCTGCCGGCGTATCCGCCGCAGGTGCGGTATCGATCGCCACGGCATCGTTCGCGGGCTTCTCGTCCGCGAACGCCGGCGACGCCGTCATGGCCAGCAGGGCGCCGCCCAGAAGCAGATGCCGGCGGAAGCGTGAATCATGTCGCATGTGTCAAAAACCCCTTCAGGACCTTGTTGTCCTGCTGAGGCGGCGGCTACACAGATGTTAGGTCAGTAATGTTACATTGAATGTAATAATTGCTGCATTTCCTAGTCATTTTCGCGTCATTATCGACATTTTCTCAAGGAAAAACAGGCCTCCTTGCAATTCACTTCGTATATCTCAATCATATACAGTCAGCATAATATGGCGATCCGTCATCTATTCTACGAAATATTACGATATGCAGATCACTCATCAATTACTTCGTACAAATATATGGAAATATGGAAATAAATATGCGCAAAACCTTGCATCGCAACTGACTCAGGATTGCGCAGTGAATCGTGGCGCGCGTCGCATTGCGCCGGACCGCCATGCGTGGCAGCGCGGGCCGCATGACATCGACTCGCACGCTTCACCGCGCAGCCCTGCTGCTGCTCCTGCCCGTCCTGACCTCGATCGGGGGTGCCGTTCATGCCGCTGCTGCAGACGACGCGCTGCCGCCGTTCTTCGATGCGGCGCTATGCAAACCGCCCTACGACATGAATTCCGCCAACGACCTTTACGAGGCGGCGGAGAAGATCACCAAGCCCGACACATCGCTGCTGACCGCCCATGTCTACAAGATGCCGCGCGAGATCGGCAAGGACGGCTTCAAGACCAAAGAGGTGATCTTTGCCGGATCGTCGATCGGCGTGCTGGTCGAGGGACAACAGGCCGATGCGCTGGCCGCGCGTTACGGCCTCAAGCGCGAAGCCTCGACATTGTTCGGCACCTCGACCAAGGGCTATGCGCGCGTTTTGCCCGCAGCGGAGCAGCCAAGCCCCGATCTGGGCAAGGTCTCGATTATCGCACGCGAGAGTAATGGGTTACCTGGAAAAACACTGCTGGCGTGCGAACTGGTTCTGACGGAAGATCAGGCAGCGCTCGACAATTACGAGAAGAGCAAGGCCGAAAGAGAAAACAAGGAATAGGCAAGCCCCATTGGAGCGCAGCCCGGCGAAGCCGGGTATGGAATAGGCGAACTATCCTCCATTTCGGACCGGAATTACGGACGGCGGACGATCGCTTGCCGCGACGACCAGCAGCAAAACGAGCAGCGCCACGCGATATTCGCTGCCGCCGGTGCCATGTTCGCCGACGAACCGGCCGGCATGGCGGTGGATGATGACGATTCCCATGCCGGCGATGACGAACAGCGGAATCGTCGCCCAACACACGTAAAGGCCGAGAATCAGCAGCGCGCCGCAGACCAATTCACTTAGTGTGATCAGCCAGACCAGTTGGATACCGTAAGGGAATCCTGCCGCCTCCACAAAAGTGCCGAACCGCGGGATCGTGCCGTTGGCGATCCGCACCACCGCGTACGCGAGGAAAAAGACGGCCGTCATGATCCGAGCGATCATGACGGCCAGGGGGAGGGGAATGAAGGGATAGCGCGTCATTGCGCGAAATGTGTCGAAACCTGATCCATTTCGGCAAGAGTCGCTAAAGCCTCGCTTCGCTCGACCGACGGCTCGATCCGGTCGATTTCCTGCGCATCCACCACAGCGCGATCGTACGCCGCGACCGCACCCTGCGGCTGCGCGGCGCGGCTTTTGCCGCGCTGATCGCGGTGATGGACGATGGCGGCGAAGTGCGAGTCGGCCGGACCTATGCCAAACAGGTGCGCCGTCTCTTGCAGGGTGAGGCGTAAGGGCGGCGCTGGAGCGCAGTCCTCAATTCTCATCCCGCGAGTATCGCCGCGATCGTGACCGCGATCGGTGTCGTCGGCCGGCCGATCAGCGCGGCAAGATCGCCACCATCATCAAACAGTGCGCCGGTCGCCGTCTTCGCATCGCATTCGGACAGGAATCCAGCGAAGCCGTCGGGCACCCCGGCTCCGATCAGCACCTGCCGATAGGCCGCTTCGGGCAAGTCGGTATAAGCGACCGCTTTTCCCGCCTGCGCTGCGATCGCGGCGGCGAAGTCGCTCAGCGTATAGCCACTATCGCCCGCGAGCTCGTAGATCCGGCCATCCTGATCGTCTGCAGCGGTCAGCACGGCAGCAGCCGCCACCGCATAGTCCGCGCGTGCAGCGGAGGAGACGCGGCCGCCGCCGGCACTGCCCGGCAACACGCCGGTCGCCAGCGCCGCCTCGACCCGCGCGGTGAAGTTTTCGGTGTACCAGCCGTTGCGTAGCAGGACGAAGGGCACGCCGGATTCGCTCAACAGCCTCTCGGTCGCGCGATGCTCGATACCGAGATCCAGCGTGGTCGTGTCGGCATGCAGCAGGCTGGTATAGGCAATCAGCCCCACGCCCGCTTCGCGCGCCGCCTCGATCGCTGCGCCGTGCTGCGCCTCACGCCGGCCAATGTCGTTCGAGGATATGAGCAGCAGCTTCGACACCCCGGCAAAGGCGGCCGTCAATGTTTCCGGCCGATCATAATCGCCGACCCGCACCACCACGCCCAGCGCGGCAAGATCGGCGGCCTTGTCGGGAGTGCGGACGACCGCGACGATCTCGCCCGCCGGGACCTGGTCGAGCAGGGCGGTGACAGCCAGGCGGCCGAGCTGGCCGGTGGCGCCGGTGATTGCATACATGGGGCATTCCTTCGATGATTGATGCCCGGCAGATAAGGCCCTAACTAACTAATCATAAGTACGTACATAAAGGTTAGTGTAAAATGGCTGACATCGAAGGCGGCATGCGCCTGGCCGAGCGGCTGCAACGCGGCGACGTGTTCGCGCGCGATTGCCCATCGCGCGACGTGATGAAGCATATGACAAGCAGCTGGGGCGTGCTCACGCTGGTCGCGTTGCAGGCGGGAACCTTGCGGTTCAGTGGATTGCGCCGCCGCATCGGCGGGGGGAGCGAACGTATGTTGTCGCAGACGCTGCAATGCCTCGAAGCCGACGGACTGATCGTCCGCCGGTCCTTTCCGGTGGTGCCGCCGCATGTCGAATACACGCTGACTCCGCTGGGAGAGGAAGCGGCGGAAAAGGTTGCGGGCCTTGCCGACTGGATCGAGGAGCGGCTGCCGCGCATCCTCGCCGCGCGGCGCGACACGGCGTCAGGGGGCGATGCCTCCGCCTGACCGCGCCGGCATCTGGATCAGGTTGAGGAAGGACAGCACGATCGCGCCATCCTGATTGGAGACGGTCATCTTCATACTGATCGTACCGCGATCGGGCTTGCTCCTCGATCGCGCGACCGCGACGATCTCGCGCCGGATATGGAGCGTATCGCCGGGACGCACCGGGTGGAGCCATTGCAGTTCATCGACCCGCAGGCCGAGCATCGGCGTCGCGCCGAAGGGCGCGGTGTCGACGAAATCGCGCATCACCAGCGACGCGACGTGCCAGCCACTGGCGATCAGGCCGCCGAACCGGCCTTGCGCGGCAGCCTGCGGATCGGTGTGCATTGGCTGGGGATCGAATTCCCGCGCGAAGCGGATGATGTCGGCTTCGGCGATGGTGATCGGACCACCGGGCCAGCTGTCGCCGATGACCAGGTCGTCCAGGAAGAGGTCGGGGTTGAGCATTTCTGTCTCCGATGAAGTGGCGTGCTCTAATTGAGCAGATCGGGATCGTCAGCGCCTTTTCACGCTCACTCCGGCGTCTTGCGCAAGCAACACACCCTCCCCACATCTTCCCTCATGGCCAACACAGCCCCTCGCCCTCTACTGCGGACCGGCCTGTTCTCGCTTGGCGTGGCGTTGGTGATTGCCTCGCCAGTGGTCGGCATCATCCCCGGCCCGGGCGGGGTCGTGGTGTTCGCCACAGGCCTTGCGCTAATGCTGCGCACCTCGCATTGGGCGAAGCGCCAGTTCGTCGGCGCCAAGCGTCGCTGGCCCAGGGCAGGCGACATGGCCGACCGCGGGCTGCGCCGCGCCAGCCGTGCCCGGCGGCAATCGCGCGCTGAAGAAGCGCGTACACGTTGACTTGGGACCCGGCTTTGCTTATGGGCACCGGCTTCAAGGCCGTCCTCGTGGCGGCCCTTTTATATTCAGAAATACCCCCTTGGGTAAGAATTCTTAGGGAATGACCGATGAAGCGGACCTTTCAACCGAGCAACCTCGTGCGCGCCCGTCGTCACGGCTTCCGCTCGCGCATGGCGACCCCGGGCGGCCGCAACGTGATCCGCGCGCGTCGCAATCGCGGCCGCAAGAAGCTGTCGGCCTGAAGACTCTGGCGATTCGCCGCGACTTTCTCGCGGCGAATTCAGGAAAGCGCGCACCGATGCCGGGATTCGTCCTGCTGGTGCGCGATCGCGACGACGGTGATGCGACGATGCGAATCGGCTACACCGTCACCAAGAAAATCGGCAACGCCGTGGTCCGCAACCGCATGAAGCGGCGCTTGCGCTCGCTCGCGCGCGATCTGCTGCCCGAATCGGGCATTCGCGGTGCCGACCATGTGCTGATCGGCCGCAACGGCGGCATCGAGCGCGATTTCGCGCAACTCCGCACCGACCTCGCCAAAGCGCTGCAGAAGATCGCGCGATGATGGCGAAGCTGCTCATCGGCCTGGCGCGGTTGTGGCAGATCGGGCCATCGGCAGTACTGCCGCCAACCTGCCGCTACGCGCCCTCCTGTTCGGCCTATGCAATCGAGGCACTTCGCCGCTATGGCGCGCTGAAGGGCGGTTGGCTGGCGGCACGGCGTATCGGGCGCTGCCATCCCTGGGGCGGATCCGGTTATGATCCTGTCCCCTGACAGCCAGCCCAACAGACACTACCCCAACATGATCGGGATCCAAGCGCGGTGAACAACGACAACAAGAACTTCATCCTGTTCGCGGTCATCGCGGCGCTGATCCTGTTCGGCTGGCCGCTGCTGCAGAACCGCTTCTTTCCCACCGCCAACCCGCCGGTGACCAAGATCGTCGACGGCAAGTCGAAGGTCGTGCCCAATCCCGGCGCGGATCCCGCCGCCGATGGCGCCGCGGCGGTGCGCGACCGCAATACCGTGCTCGCCGAAACCCCACGCGTGCGTATCGACACGCCCAATTTGAAGGGTTCGATCAACCTGAAGGGCGCGCGCATCGATGACCTGGTGCTGGTCACCTACAAGGAAACCATCGACAAGAACTCGCCGCCGATCCGCCTGCTCTCACCATCGGGCAGCGCGGGCGCTTATTTCGCCGGCTTTGGCTGGCGCGATGACGGGCTGAAGCCGCCCGCACCGGACACGATCTGGAAGGCGACCGGCGATGTCCTGTCAATCGGCAAGCCAGTCACGCTCGACGCGGCCAATGCCAGCGGCCAGCGTTTCCGCATCCAGATCTCAGTCGATGACGGCTATATGTTCACGGTGCGCCAGACCGTCGCCAATGCCGGCGCCGGCCCGGTACCGGTCGCGGCTTACGGCCTGATCAACCGCATCGGCATCTTCCATGACCCCGACACCTGGACGGTGCAGATCGGCCCGATGTCGGCGCACAATGGCGGCGCGCATTACGACGTCAATTTCAGCGACGTCGATGCGGGTCCGCAAAAGTTCAACACCACCGGCGGCTGGCTTGGCTTCACCGATAAATATTGGCTGACCGCGCTTGTCCCCGATCAGGGCGTACCATTCGACGGCCAGTTCCGCCCCGGCCCCAACAAGGCCTATCAGGCTGACTATGCGGTCACCCCGCGCCTGCTCCAGCCGGGTGCGACGGTCACCCAGACCTCGCGTTTCTTCGCGGGCGCCAAGGAAGTGAAGCTGCTCGACCGCTACACCGACAAGGAAGGCATCGCGCTGTTCGATCACGGCATCGACTGGGGTTGGTTCCGCATCGTCGAAAAGCCGATCTTCTATTACCTCCACTGGCTGTTCCAGATGGTGGGCAATTTCGGTGTCGCGATCATCCTGCTGACGGTCACGATCCGCGGCCTGATGTTCCCGATCGCGCAGCGCCAGTTCGCCTCGATGGCGGCCATGCGCGCGCTGCAACCCAAGATGAAGGCACTGCAGGAACGCTACAAGGACGACAAGCCGAAGCAGCAGCAGGAGATCATGGCGCTGTACAAGACGGAGAAGGTCAATCCGCTTGCCGGCTGCCTGCCGACCTTCCTGCAGATTCCGATCTTCTACGCGCTGTACAAGGTGTTGCTGCTGACGATCGAAATGCGTCACCAGCCGTTCGTGCTGTGGATCAAGGATCTGTCGGCGCACGACCCGCTGACGCCGCTCAACCTGTTCGGCTGGCTCCCCTATACACCGCCGGCGTTCCTCGCGATCGGCATCATCCCGATCCTGCTCGGCATCTCGATGTACTTCCAGTTCAAGCTGAATCCGGCACCGATGGACGAGACCCAGAAGCAGGTCTTCGCGATCATGCCCTGGGTGCTGATGTTCGTGATGGCGCCATTCGCGGTCGGCCTGCAGGTCTACTGGATCACCTCGAACGTGCTGACGATCCTGCAGCAGAAGCTGCTTTATTCGCGGCATCCGGCGTTGAAGGAGGCCGCGGTCAAATGACCGAGGCCCCCGATTCCCCCGGCGCCGACTCTGCCGGTCCCGATCCGCTCGGCTTCACCCCCGAGTTGATCGAGCTGGCGCGGAAGACTTTTGCCGGACCGGTCGCGTTCCTGAAATCGGCCCCGACGCTCGCGTTCATTCCCGACGCGAGCGTGCCCGAAGTTGCCTTTGCGGGCCGCTCCAATGTCGGCAAATCGTCGCTGCTTAACGCGCTGACCGGGCGCAATTCGCTTGCCCGCACGTCGAACACGCCAGGGCGTACGCAGGAGTTGAACTTCTTCGATGTCGGCGAGCCGCTCGCTTTCCGTCTCGTCGACATGCCCGGCTATGGCTTTGCCAAGGCGCCGAAGGACATGGTCAAGAAGTGGCGCTTCCTGGTCAACGACTTCCTGCGTGGACGCCAGGAGCTGAAGCGTGCGCTGGTCCTGATCGACGCGCGCCACGGCATCAAGGATGTCGACCGCGAGATCATGGAAATGCTCGACAAGGCAGCGGTGAGCTATCGCCTGGTGCTGACCAAGGCCGACAAGATCAAGCCGACCGAACTTGCCGAGGTTGCCGCCCGTACCGCCGAGGAAGCGCGCAAGCGCCCGGCGGCACATCCCGACGTGCTGGAAACGTCGAGCGAGACGGGGTTGGGGATTCCCGAGTTGCGCGCGGCGGTGCTCGAGGCGATCGGCTGAGACTCAGGCGGCTCGCAGCCCAACCCGCGACACTTCCCCGGCGCAGACCGGGGGCCAGTTGGAAGACCGCCGGAAACTGCTGCTGCGGCCCGTTACCTCTATCATTCCAACTGCGCCCCGCCCTGCGCCGCGGAAGCACGTATTTCTTGTCGCCTCACCCATCCCTTCAATCCGCCGATTCCCTCTCGCGCTCCGGCAACATCCGTTGCATATCGCTACCCATAAATCTGGGAGAGACGCGATGACCATCACCACCGGCCTGCAACTGAGCTCGCTGATCACCCCCGAAGGCGAACTTCGCCTGTCGCTCGACGATGTGGCGATTCCTGCCCCACGTGCCGACCAGGTCGTGGTGCGGATCGAGGCATCGCCGCTCAACCCGTCCGACCTCGGCCTGCTGCTTGGCCCGGCGGACCTGTCGACGATCAAGGCCGGCGGAAGCGCTGACCGTCCGACCGTGACGGCCTCGGTCGCTCCGGCCATCCTGCCCTCGCTGCAAGCACGGCTGGGCGAAGCGATGGCTGTCGGCAATGAAGGCGCCGGTGTGGTGGTCGAGGCGGGTGACGACGCGAAGCACCTGATCGGCCGCACCGTCGCGCTGCTCGGTGGGTCGATGTATTCGCAATATCGCGTGGCACGGGCGAGCGATGCGCTCGTTCTGCCCGAAGGCACGACGCCGACTGAGGGCGCATCATGCTTCGTCAACCCGCTGACCGCCCTCGCCATGGTCGAGACGATGCGCATGGAGGGCCACACTGCGCTGGTTCACACCGCCGCCGCATCGAACCTCGGCCAGATGCTCAACCGCATCTGCATCGCCGACGGCGTACCGCTGGTGAACATCGTGCGCAGCGAAGCCCAGGCGAAGATTCTGACCGATCTCGGCGCCAAATATGTCGTCGACAGCACCGCGCCCGATTTCCGCGCCAAGCTGATCGACGCGCTGATGGAAACCGGTGCAACGCTCGCCTTCGACGCGGTCGGCGGCGGCCCCCTGGCAGGCCAGATCATCGCTGCGATGGAAGTCGCCGCGACGCGGAAAATGACCGATTACAGCCGCTACGGTTCGACCACGCACAAACAGGTCTATATCTATGGCGTGCTCGACCTGCGCCCGACCGAGATCGGCCGCAACACCGGCATGGCCTGGGGCATTGGCGGCTTCCTGCTGACCTATTTCCTGATGAAGGCCGGCCCCGAGGTCAGCCAGCGCATGCGCGCGCGTGTCGCCGCCGAACTGACAACGACCTTCGCCAGCCACTACACCTCGGAAATCTCGCTGGCCGAAGCGCTGCAACCCGATGTCATCGCCGCTTATGCGAAAAAGGCGACGGGCGAGAAGTTCCTGATCAACCCAAGCAAGGGACTCTGAGCGAGATTCAATCGCCGGTGACGAAGGTGTTGATGCGCCATCGTCCCCGGCTTTTGGACAGCAGGATGCGATAGCCGGCGAGATTTTGCAGCAGGTCGGTCCGGACATAACCGGCTTGCCGTTCATCGGTCTCCACCTTCGCCCATCTGCCAACCTCGGAGGGATGGCCAACGCTGCTGAGAATGTCCCAGCGAAGCATTTTCACCACCGGGGCATTGGGTCTGGGCATGCGGCGCAGATTGACGTTGG
The DNA here is from genome assembly GCF_000803065.1 of Sphingomonas sp. ERG5. GTDB lineage: Bacteria > Pseudomonadota > Alphaproteobacteria > Sphingomonadales > Sphingomonadaceae > Sphingomonas. Next base: position 109,018 of record NZ_JSXI01000059.1, on the reverse strand, counting down.
GGACAATTGGTATCCAGGTCGCGAAGCCGTCACGACCGGCGCCCGCGCGCGCGTAAAAATGGGGGATCGACGCCTTGTCCCTGTCCAGAGCGCAGCCCAGCGCAAGGACCTTGCCAAGCTCCGCCCAGATCGCCGACCGTTGCGGATTGCGATCGAGTTTCCAGGCCCGAATGAAATCGGCTTTTCCGGCACCGTCCCCGAAACTGAACAACACATCATCATTGATCAGATCCAGCAAAAGCCGGGCATCACGCTTGTCGTGCGCCGCATGAAGCTGCCTGAGCGTTGCGGCGAGCCCCGGATCACGCGCGCATTCGTCCTTCGGCGGCACTCGCTTCGCGGATACCGCGATCGGCCATGTGATGAGCGTTAGAGCCAGCAGGGCCGCGACGATTCGGATCATCATGCGAGCATGACATCGCGATGGACGATCGCAAGAATGTTCTCCCGAGCGACGGCGAAGGCGCATGGTTGCCGCCCACGCTCCGCCCGTCTATCCCCCTGCCCCATGCTCAAGCTCATCATCGGCAACAAAGCCTATTCCTCCTGGTCGCTGCGCGGCTGGCTCGCGTGCAAGCAGTCCGGACTGCCGTTCGAGGAGGTGGTGGTGCCCCTTTACGACGAGCAATGGGACAAGCGCCGTGAGGGTGACGAATTCGCGCCGTCATCGGGCAAGGTGCCGATCCTGTGGGACGGCGATGCGGTGGTGTGGGACAGCTTGGCGATCATCGAATATCTCGCCGAAAAGACCGAGCGCGCCAAATTCTGGCCCGAGGATGACGGCGCGCGCGCGATGGCACGGTCGATGTCGGCGGAAATGCATTCGAGCTTCACCGCGCTGCGCCGCAAGCACAGCATGAATGTCCGCCAGGTCTTCCCGCCCAAACGCCCTGACGACGATGTGCTGGCCGATCTCGGCCGGATCATGGAGCTCTGGGCACAGGCCCGTGCGCGCTTCGGCGGCGATGGTGAATTCCTGTTCGGACAGTTCGGCGCGGCCGACATCATGTTCGCGCCGGTCGTCACGCGTATCGTCACCTACAGCCTGCCCATCGCACGCTTTGCCACCGGTTATATGGATGCGGTGGTCCAGCACCCCTTCATGCAGGACTGGATCGCCGGCGCACAGGAAGAAGAATGGGTGATCGAGAAGTTCGAGGTGCCCACCAACGCGTGACCCCGGCAGCGCGAGATTTCATATCCACCGGCCAAGGCAGACAGCCCACCCTTGATGTCCGAACGGTTCAGCTCAGCGTCGTCACGCGGCGACATCGCCGGCACCGGGCCTTCTCCGCCGCCGCTGGTGTGCATCGATTGCCGCTATATCCGCAATCGGCCGAGCGGGATTGGCGAAGTGGTGCAGGCGCTGGTCGATCATGTCCCCGGGCTGGCACCTGAGTTGCGCTTCCTGTTGCTGAAGCATCCCGAGGCGCCTGCGCCGCTGTCGGACTCGCCCAATGTGATCGAGCGCACGATCGGTTTCGCGACCAATGGTCCCGCGACGATGTGGCTGATGTCGCAGCTGACCGATCTGAGCGCGGTCGATCTGTTCCATGGCCCATCCAACATCCAGCCGTTCGGGCTACGGATGCCCTGCATCACCACGGTGCATGACGTGATGTGGCTGAAGCATCCCGATTGGGCCGCGCGGCCGGGCTGGCGTGGTCACATCGACGGCGCGTTCTACCGCCACGGGATCCGCCGTGCGCTGCGGCGATCGGCGCGGATCGCAACGGTGAGCGATGCGACGCGCCGCGAGATCGCCACGATCGATCCGGCCGCGGCAGCGCGCACGGTCGTCACGCGATCCGGCGTCGCGGCCGATTTCCGGCGCCTGCCGGATCCTCAACCCTCATCTCCTGTCGTAGGGCTCAACGGACGGCGCTACATCCTGACGGTCGGGCAATTCGCGCCGTACAAGAACCATGTCGGGGCAATCAAAGCCTTTGCGGCGGCATTCGGCGACGATCCCGGAGTCGTGATGGTGATGGTGCAGCGCCAGGGCGATGGCGCGTCGACTCTGGCACCTCGCGCGGCGGCGCTCGGTGTGGCGGACCGCGTGTTGTTCATGCCGCATGTCGATCGGGAACAACTCATCGCGCTGTACAATGGCGCACTCGCGCTCTGCCATCCCTCCTTCTACGAAGGCTTCGGCAACCCCATTGCCGAGGCTGCGGCGTGCGGATGCCCGGTCGTGACCAGTAACCTGTCGGCAATGCCCGAAGTCGCCGCCGATGCCGCCTTGCTGATCGATCCATATGACAGCGCCGACATCGGCCGGGCACTGCGACGCATCGCGGACGATCCGGCCCTCGCCGAATCGCTGCGTCAGCATGGCCTGGCGCGCGCCGCCACCCTGTCCTGGTCGAGCTTCGCCGCCGCCAATGTGGCGCTTTATCGCGACGTGCTGGCGACGCAGCGGACGTCCCTCGCGAAAGGTTCGGGCGTCGGACTGCCGGATTTGACGTCGGTGCCGCTGGGCTAGCTTGTCGGCGTGCCGCCGGGGACCTTTACCAAAGCGCAATACCGCCGATGATACTGCAGCGCCATGCGCATCTCTACGATCACCAACTGGGCGTACGGCGCGACCGTCTGCTTCACGCTTGCGTCCGGCGGGGCATTCCTGCTGGCGTCGCAAGCGATGACGCGGGAGCGCGGGGCGATCTCTGCCGAACTGACCTATGACCGCCTCGTCGATGACCTGGATCTCGCCGCCGATCGGCTGAGCGGGGCGATGCAGCGTTTCGTCGCCACGCAGGATGAGCGCCATGCCCTCGCCTACACGCGCGAACTTCGTGAAACGCGCACGCGCGAGGGCGCGATCGAGAAGCTCGAAAAACTCGGCCTCGGCCCTAGCGAACGCACATTATTGAAGGAAGCCGATACGGCCGGCCGGGCGCTGCTCGCGTTTGACGCTCAGGCGCTGGAGGCGGGACGCAGCGGCGACTGGGCCGGCGCGCGGGCGATCGTGTTCGGTGTACCTTATCACGAGGCGCTGGACGGGCTCGACCGACCGCTCGCGCAATTCGAAATGCTGCTCGATGAACGCACCCATGCGGCAGTGGTGGAAGCGACGACGCAATCTGACCGCCTGCAACTGATCGCCAAGATCATGCTCGCCGCGACCGCCGCGCTGTTTCTCAGCGTGCTGTATTTCGTGATCAGCCGGCGCATCACCAAGCCGCTGATCCAGATGAGCGGGGTGGTTTCGCGACTGGCCGAGCAGGATTTTGCCGCCGATCTGCCCGACCATCGCCATTCGGACGAGATCGGCGAGATGACGCAAGCCATCCGCCAGTTCCGCCAGAACGGCATGGAGCGCGAGCAGTTCGAGGCCGAGCGCCAGCGCGACCAGACCGCGAAGGACAATTTGTCTCGCATGTTGCACCGCATGCAGGGTTGCGAGACCCCCGAGGAACTGGGTGAAGTGGTTGCCTGTTTCGCGCCGCAGATCTTTCCGCAACTCGCCGGTTCGCTGTTCGTGCACGACGAAACGCGCGGCCTGCTGATCGCGGCGAGCGACTGGCAGAACCCTGCGCTGACCGGCGGCAGCTTCGCCCCGTCGGAATGCTGGGGTCTGCGACGCGGCCATGCCCATATCAGCAGCGGTTCCGGACTCGACATCGCGTGTCAGCATTATCAGCGCAGCGGCGGCGCCGAGAGCGTCTGCGTGCCGTTGATGGCGCAGGGCGATATCGTCGGCCTGCTCTATCTCGAGGAACAGTCCGACGACCCGCAGCGCGATCGCGGCGCATCGCGTCACTATCTCGACCTGATGGCGGAGAATATCGGGCTGGCGCTGGCCAATATCCGCCTGCGCCTGACCTTGCGCGCGCTGGCGATCCGCGATCCGCTGACCGGATTGTACAATCGCCGCCATCTCGACGCGACGCTGCACCGCGAAGAAGAGCGCGCCCGCCTGTCCGGCGGCGCACTTGCCTGCGTGATGATGGACGTCGATCACTTCAAGCGCTTCAACGACAATTTCGGCCATGACGCGGGCGACGCGGTGCTCAAGCATGTCGCGCAGATCATCACGCGGCACAGCCCGGCCGGCGCATTGACCTATCGCTTCGGCGGCGAGGAATTCACCTTGCTGCTGCCCGGCACCGACGCCGCCCAGGCGATCGCGCTGGCCGAAGAAATCCGCATCGCGATCCGTGAAGTGACGCTGGCGCATCGCGGCCGCACGCTCGATCCGATCAGCGCGTCGTTCGGCGTGGCGGCGTTTCCCGCACTGGAGGCGACCGCAAGCTTGCTCCAGGCGGCCGATGCGGCCTTGCTCAGCGCCAAGCAGGATGGACGCGACCGGGTGGTGAATGCGAAGAACGCGGGGAAGAAAACGGCGGCATGACGTTTTCGCCTTGGGGAAGGTAATAATATCACACGTTGCATTCGCCATCGCGCGACGGCACCATTGTGTCATCAACGACTTCCCCAGGGACCCCTGCCATGATCAAGCCTCTTCTGCTCGTTGCGGCATCCGTGCTCGCTTTGTCGCCCGCCATCGCCCAGGATTCGGCGCAACCGGGCGCCGCTGAGGCCCGCACCACGGCGCCGGGCGGCGATATCCCGGCAAAGTTCAAGCCGCCGATGCCGAACGCGGATTACGACAAGCGCGAGATGATGATCCCGATGCGCGACGGGACCAGGCTCTACACCGTGATCGTCGTGCCCAAGGGGGCGACCAACGCCCCGATCGTGCTCACGCGCACGCCCTATAACGCCATGGGCCGGGCAAAACGGCTCGACAGCCCGAGCATGCTCTCGACCCTGCCGCTGGCCGATGAGGGCTTCGTCAAGGCGGGCTATATCCGCGTCTATCAGGACGTCCGCGGCAAATACGGGTCGGAGGGTGACTATGTCGTGACGCGCCCGGTGATCGGCCCGCTCAACAAGACCAAGGTCGATCATGTCACCGACGCATATGACACGATCGATTGGCTGGTGAACAAGACCAATCTGCCCGAATCCAATGGTAAGGTCGGCATGATCGGATCCTCATATGAAGGCTTCACCGTGGTCATGGCGTTGCTCGCGCCGCACCCCGCGCTGAAGGTCGCGGCGCCGGAAAGCCCGATGATCGATGGCTGGATGGGCGACGACTGGCTGCATTATGGCGCATTCCGCCTCGCCAACATCGCCTGGCTTGGTGGCCAGACCGGTTACAAGGGCGAAGGCAAGGCGCCACCGACCGGCGGCTATGACGATTACGACAATTTCCGCACCGTGGGTTCGGCCGGCGACTGGGCGAAGAAATCGGGCTATGATCAGCTACCTTTCTGGCAGCGCATGATCGCGCACCCGTCCTATGATGCATTCTGGCAGGGCCAGGCGCTCGACAAGATGCTGGCCGCCAATCCGTCCAACATACCGACCATCTGGGAACAGGGTCTGTGGGACCAGGAGGATATGTATGGCGCGATCACCGCATGGGAGGCGCTGAAGGCCAAGGGCAAGATCGGCAACAATCATCTCGTCATGGGACCCTGGCGACATAGCCAGATCAACCGCGAAGGTCGCTCGCTCGGCGTGTTTCAATGGGATGGCGACACTGCCGCGCAGTTCCGCGAGGACATGATGCTGCCGCTGTTCAACCAGTATCTGAAGGACGGCCCGCCAGTCACATTGCCCGCCGCAACGATCTACAACACCGGTGAAAACCATTGGGACCGGTTCACGACCTGGCCCTTGGCCTGCGAGCAGGGTTGTGCGGCGCCACTGACGCCAATCTATTTGCAGGATGATGGCGGTCTCGGCTTCGACAAGTCGGCAGCGGGCGGTGATTCCTACGTCTCCGACCCGGCAAAGCCAGTGCCGCATCTGCCGCGCCCGGTGAATTTCGGCGATGGGCGCTGGGGCGATTGGCTGGTCAGCGATCAACGCGGCGTCGATGGCCGGCCCGATGTCATGACGTACCAGACTCCGGTGCTGACCAGTGCGGTACGCGTCTCGGGCGCGCCGATCGCCGACATTTTCGCGAAAACGACCGGGACTGATGGCGATTTCGTGGTCAAGGTGATCGACGTCTATCCGGACGAAGTCGCCACGGATCAGAAGATGGGCGGATACCAGTTGCCGATCGCGCTCGACATCTTCCGTGGCCGCTACCGCGAGAGCTTCGAGAAACCCTCGGCAATCCCCGCGGGCAAGGTACAGCAATACAAGTTCCGGCTGCCGACGGTGAACCATGTGTTCCAGCCCGGCCACCGCATCATGATACAGGTGCAATCGAGCCTGTTCCCGCTCTACGACCGCAACCCGCAAGCTTATGTGCCGAACATCTTCCTCGCCAGGAAATCGGACTATCGCAAGGCGACGGTGACGATCGAACGCGGCGGCGCCACACCGAGCCGGGTGTGGCTGCCGGTGGTGCCGGTCGATCAGACCGCGGCGATGGTGAAGTGAGGCGCGCGGAGCCCGGTCGGGTTTAGCACCGGGCGCCTCGCATTAACTATCTGATATATAATCATATTACTCATTTTCTCGTGAACATGGCGGCGGGAGATATGTTACATTCCGGTGTAACATATCTCCCGCCGCCTGCCCCTTCAGCGCTGTCTGCCAGCCATGGCATCCGCGGCGATTCAACCGTCACACAGGATCGGGCAGGTCATCGTTTGCCGGATGGATTCATACCGGCGCGCTCTTTCTCAAATGTCGAAAACAGGATTGCCACCGCCTGATCAGAATGTGCTTCCGTCCTTGCGCGTGAAGGTACCGCCATTGGCAATGAACATGTCGATATCGGGATAATGGCAATCGCTCGCGTTGGGCCGGCCGACCGCGACGAACACGCAATCGGTATCGCTGCGGTTCTGCAGCACATGGCCATTGCCGTCGCCCTTCGGAAACGCCGCGCAGTCACCGGGGCGCATCGCATGCTCGCCATGGTCATCGACCAGCACCGCTTCGCCCGCGATCATCACGACGAATTCGTCCTCGCCCTCATGCCAGTGGCGCTGCGACGACCAGGCGCCGGGCTTGAGCACGACATGACTGACGCCATAGTCCGTCAGGCCGCTCGCCAGGCCGAGGCGGCGATACCAGCGCCCTTGCACCATATCGGCATAGGGCGGCGGATAACCCGTGCGATTGGTCTGCGGGATGGCGTCGAGATCGAGTTTGGGCATCGCATTTTCCCGTCATTCCCGCGAAAGGGGAATCGCGCTTCTTCTTTCGCGCGCGCCGCGGCAGAAGAAAAGTACGATCCCGCCCTTGCCGGGAAAACGGAGAATTTTGTGATCGATCCGGTAGAGCTGACCAAACAACTCATCGCCTGTGACAGCGTGACGCCCGCGCGCGGCAGCGTGTTCGACGTGCTGGAGGCCGCGCTGATCCCCTTGGGGTTCGACGTGGAGCGCTTCATCGCCGGCGAGGCACCCGACGGGCCGGTCGAGAATCTGCTTGCGATGCGGGGTTCGGGCGGCCGGCATTTCGCCTTTGCCGGGCATCTCGACGTCGTGCCGCCAGGCAGCGGCTGGACCAGCGGTGCGTTCGAGCCCGAGATTCGCGGCGGCCTGCTCCACGGGCGTGGCGCGGTCGATATGAAGGGCGCGATCGCCGCCTTTGTCGCGGCCATTCCCGCAGAGATCGACGGCACGATCAGCCTGGTGATCACCGGCGATGAGGAAGGTCCGGCAACCTATGGCACCGTCGCGATCATCGAACGCATGGCGGAACGCGGATTAAAACCGGACCTGTGCCTGGTCGGCGAGCCGACCAGCGTCAGCCGGCTCGGCGACATGATCAAGATCGGCCGGCGCGGATCGGTCAATATGTGGATCGAAGTGCCCGGCAAGCAGGGCCATGTCGCCTATCCCCATCTCGCCGACAATCCGATCCCGAAGCTGGTCGCGATCCTTGCCGAGATCGGCGCGATCGAGCTCGATCAGGGCAGCGAATGGTTTCAGCCATCCAACATCGAAGTGACCGATGTGACCGTCGGCAATCCCGCGACCAACGTCATTCCCGCCCATGCCTCGGCGCGGCTCAGCATCCGCTTCAACGACCTGCAACGCGGCGAAGATCTGGTCACACGGATCGGCCATATCGTCGCGACCCATGCGCCGGAAGGAAAGCTCATCGCGCGTATCTCGGGCGAAGCATTCCTGACCCTACCGGGGGATTTCTCGACCCTGATCGCCGATGCGATCGAGGCACGGAGCGGCATCCGCCCGGAACTGTCGACCACCGGCGGGACGTCCGATGCGCGTTTCCTGTCCAAACTCTGCCCGGTGGTGGAATTCGGCCTGCTCAATGCGACGATGCACAAGCTGGATGAAGCGGTGGCGGTCGAGGATCTGGTGGCGTTGAGCGGAATCTATGCCGAGATACTTCGGCGGGCACTGACTCGCTAGGGAAGGATCGAGATGACCGATGTCCGCATACGCCCGGTGACACGGGACGATTTCGCTGCCTGGCTACCACTCTGGGACGGCTATAACGCCTTTTATGGCCGGTCAGGACCAACGGCGCTCGCGGCCGAGATTACCCAGGCGACCTGGGAACGCTTCTTCGACGCCGAAGAGCCGGTCCATGCGCTGGTCGCAGAATCCGACGGACAGTTGCTCGGCCTGACGCATTATCTCTTCCACCGCAGCACCACGTCGATCGCCGACACCTGCTATCTGCAGGACCTGTTCACGACCGAGGCGGCGCGCGGCAAGGGCGTCGGTGGCGCATTGATCGCGGCGGTCCATGATCGCGCCCGGCTCGCCGGCGCCGCGCGGGTCTATTGGCAGACGCACAACGACAATGCGGTGGCCCGCCGGCTGTACGATCAGGTCGGCGAGAATAGCGGCTTCATCGTGTACCGGAAACTGGTCGACTAACCCGCCAGCGCGCGCCGCTCGTCGGTGCGCGACCAGGCGATGAACGCTTCTTCGTCCATCGGCAGCGCAATGGCATAGCCCTGGATCACGTCGCAGCCGATCACGCGCAGCACATCGGCCTGTGCCTGGGTCTCGATCCCCTCGCCCACCGCTTCGCAACCAAGCCCATGGATCAGGCCGATCACGGCATGGGCAATCGTGCGCGCCTCATTGCTGTCGGCAATCTGCTCGATCAGGCTGCGGTCGAGCTTGACCCGGTCGACCGGTAAATCGCGCAACCGCGCGAGATTGGAATAGCCGGTGCCGAAATCGTCGATCGAGATGGTTGCGCCATCGGCACGCAATTGCGCGATCGCCTCGACCACGTCGCCGCTGCAATGCATCGCCAGCGTCTCGGTGATCTCGAGTTCGAGCAGATGTGCCGGCGCGTTCGCTGCCTTCATCGCCGCGCGCAGCCGACGGAAGAACGCGGCGTGGTCAAGCTGGCGCGGCGAGATGTTGATCGCCAGGCGCTGCTCGATACCCATCTTGCCCCAGCGCGCGATCGTATCGGCAACCGTCGCGATGACCCATTCGCCGATCTCCACGATCAGCCCGGTTTCCTCGGCACGCTTGATGAAGGTGCCCGGCAACCTCAATCCGTCGCGGGGATGGCGCCAGCGGATCAAGGCTTCGGCGGCGACGATCCGGCCCCCCGGCAAGCTGATCTGCGGCTGGAAGACCAAAGTGAACTGGTTCTGGTCGATCGCCTCGCGCAAGTCGCTTTCAAGCTGCGCGCGGTCGGCGATTTCCTCGGCCAGCGCAGCACTGAAATATTCCACCCGGCCACGGCCATTGGCCTTGGCGTGGTACATGGCCGCATCGGCGGCACGCATCAGGTCGGTCAGGTTGACGCCATGCTCGGGCCGCATCGCGATACCAATCGATGCGCCGATCTCGACATCGGTGCCCGAAAGGTCGAATGGTTCGGCCAGGGCAAACAGGATGCCACGACCGATCCGCGCGGCGTCGGCGGGATCGCGCAAGTCGCGAAAGAACATGGTGAATTCATCGCCTGCCAGCCGGCCGATCAGCGGCTGGGTCGCTCCGGTCTCGCTCACCACCCGATCGGCGACAGCGCGCAGGCGGTTGGCGACCATGCCAAGCAGCATATCGCCCATCGCATGGCCCATCGTGTCATTGACCACCTTGAACCGGTCGAGATCGATGAAGAACAGCGCGGCATGAACCTCCTGCGGCATGTCGGCGAGCATCCGCTCGCAGGTGCGGCGGAAATTGGTGCGATTGGGCAGCGCGGTTACCGGGTCGAACATCGCCAGACGATGGACACTTTCCAGATTGCAACTCAACTGCTGAAACAGGCCGCGCATCGCACTGGCCAATTGTGGGACATTTTCAGCGATTTCCGCAGGGATTTCGCCATCGAGATCGCCATGAGCCGCGCGCGTCAGCCGCGCGATGGCGGAATCGATTGCTGATGCCGTGGCCGATATCGCCCGCTCCGCCGATGCCCAGCACATTACCGCGCAGACTATCGCCGGGATCAGCGCGCGTGCGACATTGCCGATATCGATCGTGCCATTGGATGTCGCGACGAGCGCGAGAATGAACGCGACCGCGCCGGCGCACATCGCAAACGCGATGGCGCGACTCTTCAGCGATACGCCCTCCATCGCGATTACGGGTCCCCTGCCGTATCAATCCGGCCATTCCGGTCCAAAAACGAACATTGGACGCGAGAGGTTAATTTTTTCTGGTGGTACCCGGCCCCGGCGCCGCTTTTCGCAGGACGATATAGAGCGCGCCGGTGCCGCCATGGCGCGGATGCGCACCGCGTACGGCAGCGATCGACGACGAATGCCGCGACCCCGCCAGCCAGTCGCCGATCGCCGCCCGGATCGCACCGCGCGCATGGGGCCGCTCGCTTTCGGGACGCGGTGGCTTGCCGGTGACGAGCAGGATTACCCGGGCACCATCGCGGATCGCCCGGTCGAGCGCGGTATCGAGCGTGGCATAGGCGGTGGACAGATTATGGCCGTGCAGATCGATCGTGCGATCGGGCGAAATCACCCCGCGCGACAGCTGACGGTCCCAACTGCCATCGAGCGTGGCATGCTCCTTGTTCACTTCCTTCCGGGGAAGAGGCTTGGCAGGCGGCATTTGCGGTTGCGGGAGCGGAAGGGTTTTCCGGATCTTCGGCAGCTTGGCTGGTGGTGGCGGCGCGGTTCTGGGCTTGGGGCCCTTCTCAGCACCTGCTCCCGCAACGGCGAGAGCAGGTTTCGGCTTCACCACGCGCATCGGCCGGACGGTTTCGAGCACTCGCGCCCACAGCGCGGCCTCGTCGGGGGTTAGAGGCCGATCCACCACCTCAACGGACCGTCGCTGCCTTCTCCGCCGAAAGGCGGTCGAGCGTGCCAATCGGCAGCAACAGGAAAGCGGAGCCCCGCGCACTCATGCCGCCTGCGGTCGCGCGCGCATTGCTGCCCGCGCCCCAGAAAGTGTCGATCCGATTGGCGCCCCGGATCGCGCCTCCGGTGTCCTGCGCCACCCACAGACCAGTCGCGTCGGTACGGTCGGCCGAGAGGAACACGGGGGCGCCCAGCGGGATGAACTTGGGATCAGCCGCCGCACTGACTTGCCCGGTCACCGCCAGGCCAAGTGCGCCGAGCGGCGGACCATTCTGTTCGCGGAAGAACACGAAGCTCTTGTTCTCGCGCATGATGTCCCGGCCTTGCACGGGATTGTCATGCAGCCACGCGACGATGCCCTGCATCGATGTCTGGCCGGGCTTGAGCAGGCCGCGTTCCTTCATCAGCGCGCCGATGCCGGTATAGGTACGCCCATTCTGGGTATCATAGCCGATCCGCATGATCGAACCGTCAGGCAGTTTCAGGCGCCCCGACCCCTGGATCTGCAGGAAGAAGATTTCCACCGGGTCGGCGGCCCAGGCGATGATCGGCGCACGGCCAGTCAGCGCACCTTCCTCGATCTGCTTGCGGTCGAAATAGGGCACCAGGGCATTGCGATCGATCCGTCCACGGATCTTCTTGCCCTTCAGGTCATCGCTGAACTGCCCGAGATCCGCTTCGATCAAGTCGCTGGGCCGGCCATAGATGGGTACTTCATAACCGCCGCGCCGGTCGCGCGACCCGGCGATCTCCGGTTCGTAATAGCCGGTCGCAAACGCGCGGCCGTCGCCAACCTGAACGCTTTCGAACCATTGCGCGAAAAATGCCCGCGCGTCGCCACCACGCGCTGCGGCGGCCGCACTGCATGCCGGCTGCCAATCGGTACCGCGCGTCAGGCCGGACGTGTCGGCGCGCCTGACCAGCGAGGGGCAACTCAGGCGAAATGCGGCGAGCGCGCGCGTCGCCTGCGCATCGGTGATCGGCAGCGAATAGACTGGCGGACCTGCCACCACGCCGGCGGCGGCGGCAGTCGCCGCGCCGGTCGGCGGCACCACAACAGTCGGCGCGATCGGCCTGGCCGCGACCGGCTTGCGCACCGGCGGCTCATAGGATGACGGATTGGACGGGTGCGGTACCACGCCACCGCCGCACGCGCCCAGCATCAGTGCCAGCGCGACCACCCCCCAGCGGCGCATACCCATTCCTCCGGTCAAAAAACGTCAGGCTTCGTCGGTGTCGGCGAGCTTCCAGTTCGGATCGCTGCTCTTCAGCGTCCGGGCGAAGGTCCACACATCATGCGTCTCAACCGCGTCACTCATCGATCCGGCGACGAGATTGCCCTCGGCATCGCGCGTCACCGCGGCGATATCGGCATCGAAGCGCACCGTGATTCGGGCATTGCGGCCATCAAGCGCAGCATCGGCGATGATCGCACGCTCGATCGATACGAGCCGATTGTCGAGCACATGCCCCGCCTCACTGCGCGCTGTGATCGCGTCAACAAAGGCCTGCTTCACGTCATCCTCGACCAGCCAGTCGAGCGATTCCTCGTCGCCCTTCCAATAGGCCTCCAGGATCATGCGATAGGCGCTCTGCGCACCTTCGACGAACTGGCCGACATCGAAGCTCGGCTCCGCATGAACGATCGCGCGCAGGCCGGCTTCGGCCTTGGGGTCGATATTGCGATTGACCAGCTCACGGGGTTCGGGCGCAGCCTCGATCGGGCGCGGCAGTGTGGTGATCGGCGCACGGTCCTCGGCCGGCTTGGGCAAAGGCTGCTCATGGCCCGTCCGTTTGCCCAGAACCATGTACAGGCGCAGCGCCAGAAAACCGGCCACCATCGCGAGAAGAACAACGTAAAACACCCAAGTCTCCGATATTCGGCTAATGATCTACATAGGCGCAACGCGCGAATGTTTCAAATGATGCGCGTGCGGCAGCGATAAGCACATATCGCCCCCGTTGAACAACCCGTCGCCCCCTGCTAGTCGCGCCCGACTGGCACGCGGCGATAGGGTATCGGACGCGGAGGCCAAATTCTTTACGGATACAAGAGGATCGAGTTTCGATGGACGAACAGGACAAGGGTGCGAACGGCGGCGAGCCTTATGCCAATGGTGAGGACACCGCGCCCGCGATCGGCCTTATTTCACAATATGTGAAAGACCTGTCGTTCGAGAATCCGAACGCGCCGGCCGTCTATCAGAACCCGGCCCAGCCGCAGATCGACGTCCAGTTCAACATCGGATCGGGCCAGGTCGGCGACGATGTGCATGAAGTCGTGCTGCGCATCGACGTCCGCGCCGAAGCCGATGGCCAGGTCGCGTTCATTGCCGAGCTGGCTTATGCCGGCCTCTTCGGCATCCGCAACGTGCCGGCCGAGCATATCCAGCCCTTCCTGCTCGGCGAAGCGCCGCGCCTGATCTTCCCCTTCGCGCGCCGCGTGCTCGCCGACGCGATCCGCGACGGTGGCTTCCCGCCGCTGCTGCTCGAGCCGATCGACTTCGCCGCGCTGTACCAGCAGCAGGCGCTCGCCGAGGGCCAGCCCGCGGTCACCACCGGGGAAACCGGCACGGCCTGATCGGCCGGCACGGGAACGACTGACATGAACCTTACCCGTGCACTCGGATCGGTCGGCGGGCTGACGCTGGCCAGCCGGGTGCTCGGGCTGGTCCGCGACTCGCTGTTCGCGCGCTTCATCGGCGCGAGCTTTGCGTCGGATGCATTCCTGATCGCCTTCCGCCTGCCCAACATGTTCCGCGCCCTCTTCGCCGAGGGCGCGTTTTCCGCCGCGTTCATCCCGATGTTCAACCGCAAGATGGCGGAGGATGAGGAGGGCAGCCTGGTCAAGGGCGTGTCCTTTGCCGAGGACGCACTGTCGGTGCTGCTCCCGATCCTGATCGTCATGACGATCGTGATGGAGCTCGCCGCCTACCCCGTCACCTGGGCCCTGTCGGGCGGCTTCAACGGCGTTTCGCCGGCCGAATTCGAGTTCGCGGTCGAATTGTCGCGGATCACCTTTCCCTATCTGCTGCTGATCAGCCTCGTCTCGCTGCTTGGCGGCATCCTCAATTCGCTGCACAAATTCTGGGTCAATGCCGCGGCACCGATCCTGCTCAACGCGACGCTGATCGCGGCTTTGCTGTTCTTCCATGCGAACGATCCGCTCGGCACCGCGCGCAATCAGGCGATCGCGGTCACCGTCTCGGGCGCGCTGCAATTGCTCTGGCTGGTGCTGGCGTGCCGTTCGAGCGGGGTGAAGCTGCGCCTGAGGCTGCCGCGCCTCAACCCAGATGTGAAGAAGCTGCTGTCGCTGATCTGGCCCGCCGCCGCCGGGGCGGGCGCGGTGCAGATCAACCTCGTCATCTCGACGGCGCTCGCCGCCAGCCTGCTGCCGGAAGGGTCAGTCTCGTACATCTATTATGCCGACCGGCTGAATCAGCTGCCGCTTGGTCTGATCGGCATCGGGCTCGGCACCGTGTTGCTGCCGACCATCTCGCGCCAGCTCGGCAAGGGTCTCGAGACCGAGGCGATGGAAACGCAGAATCGCGGCATGGAGCTGGCGCTGTTCTTCACCCTGCCCGCAACGGTCGCACTGATCGTGTGCGGCGTGCCGATCATTTCGGCGTTGTTCCAGCACGGCAAATTTACCAGCGCCGACACGCTGGCCACCGCCGGCGCACTCGCCGCTTTCTCGGTCGGCCTGCCCGCCTATATCCTGGTCAAGGTGCTGACCCCCGGCTTCTATGCCCGCTCCGACACCAAGACGCCGGTGCGCTTTGCGACCATCTCGATCGCCATCAACCTGATCCTCAACCTCGCCTTCATCGTGCCGCTCAAGCATCTCGGCCCCCCTCTCGCCACCGCGCTGGCGAGCTGCGTCAATGTCGTGCTGCTCTATCTGACACTGAAGAAGCGCGGGCATTTCATCGCCGACCTGCGGCTGCGCCACCGCGCGGTCCGGCTGCTTGGCGCGGCGCTGATCATGGGCGTGGCGATGTATTTCCTCGACGATCTGTTCACGCCCTACACCACGGGCGCGAGCCTGACGCGCTGGGTGGCCATGTTCATACTGGTCGGCACCGGCGGGCTGGTCTACGCGGTCGCCTGCTTCCTATTGCGCGCCTATCGCCTCGCCGATCTGCGCGCCTTGCTGCGTCGTACTCCTGTTTGATCTGAAAGTAGTCCCAATGCGCGTCGTCTCCGGCATCCAGCCCACTGGCAATCTCCATCTCGGCAACTATCTCGGCGCGATCAAGCAATGGGTGGCGATGCAGGATGCGATGGGGCCGGGCGAAGACAGCCTGTTCTTCCTGGCGGACCTCCACGCGCTGACCGGGGCGATCGATCCGAAGGAACTCAACTCGAACACGATCGAGATGGCCGCGACTTTGCTCGCCGCCGGCATCGATCCCGACCGTGCGATCCTGTTCAACCAGGCGCGGGTGCGCGAGCATAGCGAGCTCGCCTGGATCCTGGGCGGCACCGCGCGCACCGGCTGGTTGAACCGCATGACGCAGTGGAAGGACAAGGCGGGCAAGAACCGCGAGGGCGCGAGCGTCGGTCTCTACACCTATCCAGTGCTGCAGGCGGCGGATGTGCTGCTCTATAAGGCGACGCATGTGCCGGTCGGCGACGACCAGAAGCAGCATCTCGAACTCGCGCGCGATATCGCGGCCAAGTTCAACCAGGATTTCGGCGTCGAGCTGTTTCCCCTGCCCGACCCGCTGATCTCGGCGGCCGCGCCGCGTATCATGTCGTTGCGCGACGGATCGGCGAAGATGTCCAAGTCCGACCCGTCGGATGGTTCGCGCATCAACCTGATCGATAGCGACGATACGATCGTGCAGAAGCTGAAAAAGGCCAAGTCGGACGGCGACCTGCTGCCCGACAGCTTCGCCGGCCTGGCCGAGCGGCCCGAGGCGAAGAATCTGGTGACGATCTATGCGGCGCTGTCGAGCGAAGCGCCGGATGCCGTGATGACCGAGTTCGCCGGCAAGGGTTTCGGCGCGTTCAAGCCGGCACTTGCCGATCTGGCGGTGGCGACGCTTGGGCCGATCCGCGACCGGCTGACGCGGCTGCTCGACGATCGCGGCGCGGTGGCCGAAGCGCTCACCAAGGGCGCTGCCCGCGCAACCGCGCTCGCCGCGCCGACCCTGGCCGAAGCGCAGCGTGCGGTTGGGCTGAACGTCTGAGCTACTCCCGGCCGGGACGTGAGTGTCGTATTCGTCATGTGAAAGAGCGGAGCGGCGCTTGATGAGGCCGTCTCCGATGGTGCTAACGCTTCGGCCGGCGGGGTTGAATCGGCGGAATCGTTTCCCTCCGGGTCCCCGGCCTGTCCGCGCACCGCTTTGATCACCCTGAATTCCCGCAGCGTCGGGAATTGCTGCGGGACAATGCCTTTTCGAGCGTGCTGCGGGAATCTGCGGGAATTTCTGCGGGAATTCTGTTGGAGCCACACGGGAATTTTGCGCCGCGCTTGCGGGAAAATCGGGAATGGGTCGGGAAGGGAGTCATGGTCGGCTCGATACCGGGGGCCGCTCGATTCAAATGGTCGGTCAATGGACTTACCTCCGTGACGCGCGGCAGAGGCGCTGGAGTCCAGTCATGACGACGACGGAAAATGATGTGAATCGAGAAACCGCGGCACGTCTGGCGCGACGAAGCGCAGACGGTATTCTTCTGACCGAACGACCTTCCGCGCCCGGCCCCTAGCCCTCCAGCTCCCGCAGCAGCATTCGCACCGCGCCGTCGATCTCGCGATCGGTGTCGCGCAGCGATTCGATCCGGCGCACCGCATGGATCACGGTCGAATGGTCGCGGCCACCGAACTTGCGGCCGATCTCGGGCAGCGAGCGTGTGGTGAGGCGCTTGGCCAGATACATGGCGATCTGGCGCGGACGCGCGACGACGACGGCGCGGCGGGCCGAAACCAGGTCGACCGGCTTCAGTTCGAAATGCGCCGATACCGCCTTCTGGATCTCGTCGATCGTCACACGGCGCTCAGCGCCACGCAGCACGTCGCCAAGTGTCGCGACCGCGAAATCGAGGTCAATCGCTTCGCCGGTGAGCTGCGCATAAGCGATCAGCCGGTTGAGCGAGCCTTCGAGGTCGCGGATGTTCGCGGTGATCCGCGACGCGAGCAGATCGAGTACCTCGACCGGCACGCTGGCATCAGGGAGATCAGCGAGCTTGCGGTCCAATACCGCGCGGCGCAGCGCCAGATCAGGCGTCTTGATGTCGGCGACCAGGCCGACCGACAGCCGCGAGGTGATCCGCGCTTCGACCCCATCAAGTCCTTGCGGGCAGCGATCCGCGCTGATCACCAGCCGATGCCCGGCACCCATCACTTCATTGATGGTGTGGAAGAATTCTTCCTGCGTGGCGTCCTTGCCGGCGATGAACTGCAAATCGTCGATCATCAGCATGTCGGCGGCACGCAGCCGCGTCTTGAATGCGTGGGTATCCTTGGCGCGCATCGCCGAGACGAATTCGAACATGAAGCGCTCGGCCGACATCAGGATGACCGAAGCCTCGGGACATGCAGCGAGAAAGGCATGGCCGATCGCGTGCATCAGATGGGTCTTGCCCTGCCCCGTACCGCCATGAAGAAACAGCGGGCTGAAGCGCGGCTTGCCAGGCTCGGCCAGCGCCCGGGCGGCATTGAACGCGACCATGTTCGATGCATCGACCACGAAACGGTCGAAGGTGAAGCGCGAATCGAGCGCAGGACGCGCCGACGGCACGACAGGCCGGGCGACGGGCGCGATCGATGTCTCGACTGTCAGGACCGCAGGCGCCAGGGTAGCGGCGCGTGTCTCGATCGACACCTTGCGCACATCGGGCAGAATCGCGCGGAATTCGGCGATCAGACGGTCGGCATAATGATTGCGGACCCAATTGGTCATGAAGGCGGACGGCAGCGCGAGGCGAATCGTATCGCTCTCGTCGCTCTCAATCAGTTCGATCGGTTTCAGCCACTGGTCGAACAGGCGCACCCCCGCCGATTCGCGCAAATGACCACGCACGGTTGCCCATGCCTTCGCACTGTCATTCTGATGTCCGGGCCGATTGGCCGACCCGTTATCCATCCCCGTCACACACTACCCCCTCCGCGCGATGCTGGATTCTGGCCCCCGCATCGCTAGATTTCGATCGGCAAAAGCATTGCGCAGGCGGAATCGAGGTCCGCTTTCGGCAAAGCTTTCGCATTGGCGCGCACGACTGACAGCGTCGCGGCGAAGGACTGATTATGAAGATCGCAGCGAGTCGATCAAGGCCTCAGCCTGTCAGAAAATTGAAATAATCAGGTTGACTCGGCTTCAGCCACGGATTCCCGTCAGAAATCTTACAAGCGACTGTATTTACGAGATTAACTGAAAGGCTGTCCGAATCGGCCCCGCGCGAATCGCGGTGAATCCTGCCTTTTCTATATATGTTCCGGTGGTCGATTTTCCGGGTGCGGCGCAGCACGTTTCAGGGCCTTAAATGCCCATGAAAAACCATCATGGGGACGACAAAAAGCCCGCCGGAACTGGTTCCGGCGGGCGTTTATCGCGAAGCCATAAAGGCTTAGCCGAGTGCGGTGACCGCCTTGGTCAGGCGCGCGAACTTCCGCGAGGCGGTGTTCTTGTGGAACACGCCCTTGGCAACGCCACGCGCCATTTCCGGCTGTGCCGCCGCGAGTGCGGTGGTCGCCGTGTCCTTGTCGCCCGCCGCAATCGCCGATTCGACCTTCTTGATGAAGGTACGGATGCGGCCAACCCGGTTGCCGTTCACTTCCGCGCGACGATCGTTGCGACGGATACGCTTTTTCGCCTGTGGCGTGTTCGCCATGAAGCCCTCTGATCTAAAATAGAAAAGGGCGCAGGCGGCAAAGCCCACGGCCCCGGAAAGCGCGGTCCTTACGCAAGACGGCCTCGTTGGTCAACCGTCAGCGCTGGCATTTCGGACACCAAAAGGTCGAACGCCCGCCTTCGCTATAGCGCTGGACCGTACCGCCGCACGCGCACAGCTCGCCCTCACGGCCATAGACCGCGAATTGTTTGGAGAAATAGCCGAGTTCGCCATCGGGCCGGACATAATCGCGCAGACTCGATCCACCGGCCTCGATCGCGGCAAGCAGCACCGCGCGAATCGCCTCGACCAGCCGCTCGAGTCGCGGCAGCGAGATGCGCCCGGCGGCGGTCCGGGGCGAGATTCGTGCGAGGAACAGCGCTTCGCAGACATAGATATTGCCGAGTCCCGCCACGATGCGCTGGTCAAGCAGCATCAACTTGATCGACGCCTTGCGCCCGGTGAGTGCCGTCAGCAGGTGATCGGCGGTGAGGCCCGGGCCGAGCGGCTCCGGCCCCATCGCTGCAAAAGCAGGATAAAGGTCGAGCGCGTCGGTTCGAACCAGATCGACGAAACCGAATCGTCGCGCATCGTTGAGCGCGAGTCGCCGCCCCACCTCGGTATCGATCAGCAGATGGTCGTGCGCCAGCAATTCGCCCGGATCGACTCGCCAGCGTCCCGACATGCCGAGATGGAAGATCATCGTGTCGCCGCGATCGGTGTCGATCAGACCGTATTTCGCGCGACGGCCGAGACCCGTCACGACCGCACCCGTCATCCGCTGGCGCAAATCGACCGGGAAGGCGTGACGCAGGTCGCCGCGCCGGGTCTCGACGCTGGCAAGACGCTGGCCCTCAAGGACTGGGCGCAGGCCCTGTACGGTGGTTTCAACTTCTGGCAGCTCAGGCATCGCAGGTCACTTTAGACCATTCGGGCTGAGCCTGCCGAAGGGCGCGGGCCACACGAGTCCCGAGATCGGAGGCACGCGGGCTTCGACAGGCTCAGCCCGAACGGGATGATTGGTGGTATGGAGCTAGGTTGCGTTTGCCCCCGTCACAAGCGCTAGCTTCGGTCCGGACGGTAACGGCATCGCTACCGCCAGGCAGCGGGCTCAGCTCGCCAGCGCGAGCCCCGCCCCATCCTCATCATCATTAGCGGGGGAAGCGCGATTGCGACGCCGGCTGGATCGGGCCCGACCGGGCTTGCTCCTGGGATGTTTTGCAACGTGAAGGGTCGCAAGAACGCTTGAGATATTTACCCGTCGCCGCATGGCGGCCCATGCTGTCGCAAGCCCAACTGCCGCCTCTATTACAGCGCTGATTTCAAAGCTGGTGAGCCATATCGCCAAGTCCGGAGCAAACAGGCTGACAAAGCGGACCGGATCAGCGTCTCCCGCGCTCGCGTGCAGAACGGCTAGAAGCAGGACGACGATCCCTATCGCGACATTGGCACGGCTAAGGCGGCTCGCGGCAGCGGCAGGCATCTCAACCGTCACGCGATGTAGAAAACGACCGATCGGCGTGTCCCCGGCAACAATCAGCGCTACCCAAATCATCAAGAACACAATCGCCGCTGTCATTGGTCCGCCCCGCTCCGTGCCCGCCAAGGCTATTACGACACGCGTCTTTTGGCCAGAGGCGGTTATGAACCTGCGGCGATCAGCCGCGCGCCTAAAAGCCGCCCCGTCTCGACCGTTGCGGTGGTTGGGTTTGGACCCTAGAGCGGCGCTCATGACCGACACCGTCTCCTTCGGCTATGAAGACATTGCCGCATCCGAAAAGACCGCCCGCGTCGGCGGCGTGTTCACCAGCGTCGCCTCCAAATATGATTTGATGAATGACGCGATGTCGGGCGGCATGCACCGATTGTGGAAGGATCGCTTCGTCCGCCGGGTAAAGCCGCGCGAGGACGAGCAGATTCTCGACATGGCAGGCGGCACCGGCGACATCGCCTTTCGCCTCGCGACCGGCGGCGCGGCGGTAACGGTTGCCGATATCAATCCGGCGATGCTTGAAGTCGGCATGGAACGCGCCGCCAAGCGCGGCATTGACGGGCTGGTCTGGACTGAAGCCAATGCCGAGACGCTGACTTTTCCCGACCGCTTCTTCGATGCCTATACGATCGCCTTCGGCATCCGCAACGTGACCGATATTCCCAAGGCGCTGCGCGAAGCGAACCGCGTGCTGCGGCGTGGGGGGCGTTTCTATTGCCTGGAATTCTCGACCACCTTGTGGCCTGGGTTCGGCGAAATATATGACGCGTATTCGCACAAGATCGTGCCGAAGGTCGGCAAGCTGCTTGCCCAGGATGAAGATAGCTATCGCTATCTTATTGAATCGATCCGCCGTTTCCCCGACATGGAGACATTCAAGGGCATGATCGCCGACGCCGGCTTCGTACAGACCAGGGTCGAACCGATGCTCGGCGGGCTGGTCGCGATCCATAGCGGCTGGAAGATTTGAGCGCGAACTTGCGAGACTCACCATCCGCCTCACGCCCTGAGCTTGTCGCAGGGCCGCCCTGCTCTGCTGCACGCGAGCGCGAGGCAAGCTGTGCTTCGACAAGCTCAGCACCAACGGCATTTGGGGGCCAGGCAGCGCGATGACCGCCACCGCAGTCCATCTCTGG
Organism: Sphingomonas sp. ERG5; assembly: GCF_000803065.1. Taxonomy (GTDB): domain Bacteria; phylum Pseudomonadota; class Alphaproteobacteria; order Sphingomonadales; family Sphingomonadaceae; genus Sphingomonas. The sequence continues at coordinate 87,312 of NZ_JSXI01000059.1, read as the reverse complement.
CGCCTCTTCAAATGGGGCCGCATCCTGGCACGCCATGGCGCGCTGCGCGGGATCGAACGCGACCCCAACACGCCCCCGCCGGTACGCCGCCTGGCGCGGATCGCCCGTTTCGGCGCGCGCGTGCCACAGGTTCCGGCCTATGCCGACGCGCTGCAGGCGATCGGTCCCGCCGCGATCAAGCTCGGCCAGACGTTGGCAACCCGTCCCGATATCGTCGGCGATGTCGCGGCCCATGACCTGTTGCGCTTGCAAGACGCGCTGCCGCCGGTCCCGTACGAGACGATTCACGCCGCGATGACGCGCGCCTTCGGCCGCAACCCGGACGAATTGTTCCAGTCGATCGACCCGGTACCGGTCGGCGCCGCCTCGATCGCCCAAGTCCATCGCGCGGTCACCACCGATGGCCGCCAGGTCGCGGTCAAGGTGCTGCGCCCCGGGGTCGAGGAGGAGTTCGCCCGCGCGATCGACACCTATCAATGGGCGGCGGCGCAAATCGAGGCGATGGGCGGTGAATTGTCACGGCTGCGCCCGCGCCTGGTGATCGAGACGTTCAAGCGCTGGACGCTGCGCGAACTCGATCTGCGGCGCGAAGCGGCCTCAGCGTCGGAACTTGCCGAGGCGATGACCGCCGAGCCGGATTTCTTCATCCCGGCAATCGATTGGCAGCGCACCACGACCAAGGTGCTGACGCTCGCCTGGGTCGACGGCATCAAGCTGTCCAATCGCGATGCACTGATCGCGGCCGGCCATGACCGCAAAAAGCTTGCCGACACGCTGGTGCATGCCTTTCTGCGTCAGGCGATCGCCGAAGGCTTCTTCCATGCCGACATGCATCAGGGAAATCTGTTCGCGCTGCCCGACGGCAAGATCGCGGCGATCGATTTCGGCATCATGGGCCGGATCGACCGGCGCGCCCGGGTCTGGCTGGCGGAGATTCTCTACGGCCTGATCACCGGCAATTACAAGCGCGTGGCCGAAATCCATTTCGAGGCGGGCTATGTCCCCGCGCACCATAATGTCGCCGAGTTCGCGACCGCCCTGCGCGCGGTCGGCGAGCCGATGCGGGGGCTGGCGGTCAAGGACATGTCGATCGGCATGATGCTCGACGGCCTGTTCAACATCACGCGCGATTTCGACATGCAGACCCAGCCGCATCTGCTGCTGCTGCAAAAGACCATGGTGATGGTCGAAGGTGTCGCGACCAGCCTCGACCCTGATATCAATTTGTGGGAATCGGCGGCGCCGTTCGTGCGCGAATGGATCCGCACCGAGCTTGGTCCCGAAGCGGCGGTCGCCGACCGCATCATCACCGACTTGCGGACATTGGCACGACTGCCCGACCTGATCCGCAATATCGAGCGGCACTACCCATCGCCGGGTGGCGCGCCGCCGACACCGCCGCTGCGCGAAATCGAAGTGGTGAGGATGGGTGGCGGCTGGCGCTACGGCGTTGTGGCGGCGTTGAGCGCTGCGGTCGCAGTTGCGGTGACGCTGTGGTTCGCGTGACAGCCTTACGGCTGAGCGTGGCCTTTGCCGCGTTGAGTGCAATGGCCTGGCCCGCCCAGGTCAATGCATGCACGATGGTCTGGAGACCCTTCGGCTTTGGCATCACACCCTATACGCTGGCGCTTAAGGCCATCCCTGCTGTCGAATTCTCACGCTATGATGATAAAGGGCCAATCCGGCGCTTCATTGGCACGTTAAAGCTGCGCAACATCAGTTGCACTCATCGGCCCAAATCGGTCGCGACTTGCCCAAAGACCTTCGACGTAGCTTTTGATGAAATAGATGACGGCGCAAATTGCGGGTTCGCTTTAACCAGCATGCCGCGGGGAAATGAGTCCAAGCTTCGTCATTTCCTCTTTGTGCAACGCAACGATGGCAGTTGGGCTCTCACCAACGTCGCGAAAACCCTGTGGGGGCGGAGTTGATGGCGCGCGCCCTTGCCCCGCTCTGGCTTACAGCGCCCAGCCGCTTTGCTGGAACCAAGCCGACCCTTGCACGGGTTGGCCTTGCACTGCTCGCGCTGCTGCTCGCCGCCACGCTGACCGCCCTTGCCTCGCCCGGGCCGCCGCCGGTCAGCCACGACCCCGCTCAGCGCGCCGACGATCAGGCCGATGTCGTCCTTTATGAATCGATCGTCTCGGGCGTTCGGGCCGGCGGCAATTATTATACCGTCACCGCCGACGCGCTCCGGTCGGGCAATTATCCGCTCAAGCCCTTCTTCACCTTCCGCCTGCCGACGCTGGCGATGGTGCAGGCGGCACTGCCGAACGCCGTGACCATCCTGCTGCTCTACATCCTTGCCGCCAGTGTGATGCTCGCCTGGTTCATCCGGCTGCGCCCGGCATTTGCCCGCCCGCCGCCTTTGGCCATCGCACTGGTCCTGCTTGCCGCCGGCATGGTGGTGTTCGTCCAGTCCGAACTGGTCAATTTCCATGAAGTATGGGCCGGCCTGCTGATTGCGCTGTCGCTGGCGCTGCGCCGGCCCGATCGTTGGATCGAGGCCGCCGCATTCGCGCTGATCGCAATGCTGATCCGCGAAACCGCCGCGCTTTATGTCGCCGTCATGGCGATCCTCGCCTTTGCCGAAGGGCATCGCCGCGAAGCGCTGGGCTGGTGCGTGCCGGTGGCGGTCCTTGCCGTGGTCGTCGCGCTTCACGCCCATGCCGTCGGACAGGTCGTCCGGCCGCTCGACCCCACATCGCCGGGATGGGCGGGGATGCTGGGTTTCGGCTTCTTCGTAAAGACCATGACGCTGTCGACCGCGCTCAACCTCGCGCCCGGCTGGATCGCCGCCCTGCTTATCGGCCTGACCCTGTTCGGCTGGGCAGCGTGGAACGATGCGCTGGCGCTGCGCGCGCTGGCCATCTTCTCGCTCTATGCGGCGTTGCTTGGCCTGTTCGGGCGAGTCGATACCTTCTATTGGGGGCTGATGATCGCACCCACGATCCTGGTCGGCCTCGCCTTTGTGCCCGATGGCCTGCGCGATCTCGTCACCGCGGCGATCGACCGGCGCAAGATCACCGTGACCCGGCTGACGCGCCATAAGGATGTGGGAGGCTGACCCGATGAAAATCCTGCTGATCGTCGGCGGCGGTATCGCGGCGTACAAGGCATGCGAACTGATCCGGCTGTGCCGCAAGGCCGGGATCGAGGTGAAATGCGTCCTGACCGCGGGCGGGCAGCATTTCGTCACGCCGATGACACTCGCCGCTCTGTCGGAAAATCAGGTCTATACCACCTTGTGGGACCTGAAGGACGAAGCCGAGATGGGCCATATCCAGCTCAGCCGCGAGGCCGATCTGGTGGTCATCGCGCCCGCCACCGCCGACCTGATGGCGAAGATGGCGGCCGGCATCGCCGATGATCTCGCCACCACCCTGTTGCTCGCGACCGACAAGCCGGTCCTCGCCGCCCCGGCGATGAACGTGCGCATGTGGGGCCATGCCGCAACCCGTCGCAATGTGGCGACGCTGCGCGGCGATGGCGTGACGGTGCTGGAACCCGATGAAGGCCCGATGGCGTGCGGCGAATATGGCCCCGGCCGCCTGCCCGAACCCGAGGCGATCCTCGCGGCGATCCAGCAGCATTTCTCCGCCTGAATGCACAGCCGGATGCTCAGGGGCAAACATATCCTGGTCACTGCCGGGCCGACGCATGAGCCGATCGACCCGGTCCGCTATCTCGCCAATCGTTCCTCGGGGCGGCAGGGGTTCGCGATCGCCGACGCGCTGGCGAAACTTGGCGCCCGCGTCACCCTGATCGCCGGCCCGGTGACCCTTGATACGCCCGCGAATGTCGACCGCATCAATGTCGAGACCGCGTTGCAGATGGCCGGGGCGGTCGAGCATGTTTTGCCCGTCGATGCGGCAGTAATGGTCGCGGCCGTCGCCGACTGGCGCGTGGAGAGCGCGGGGCAGAAGATCAAGAAGCATGGCGCCCCGCCGACGCTGCAACTGGTCGAGAATCCCGACATCCTGGCGGGACTGGCGAGGAACCCGCTGCGCCCCGGCTTGCTCATCGGCTTCGCCGCCGAAACCGAAAAGGTCATCGACCATGCCACCGCCAAGCGCTTGCGCAAGGGCGCCGACTGGATCGTCGCCAATGACGTATCGGGCGACGTGATGGGCGGCCTGGCGAATACGGTGCATATCGTCACCGCTGCCGGCGTCGAAAGCTGGGAGAAGCTGCCCAAGGAGGAGGTCGCCGCCCGGTTGGCGGATCGCATTGCGCAGGCGTTGACGGCGAAGCCCGCCTGATCCGCTAGAAGCTGCCCGGCAGGAGCAGAACACCCCTTCGACAAGCCCCGGCCAATCGCTATGGAGGCGTTCATGACGATTCCGATCACCATCGCCTTGAAGCGCCTCCCGCATGGCGCTGACCTTCCCTTGCCCGCTTATGCCACCGACGGGGCGGCCGGCATGGATGTGGTATCCGCCGAGGACTTGACCCTGGCCCCGGGTGGGCGGGCGGCGGTCGCCAGCGGCTTCGCCATCGCCATCCCGGCGGGGTATGAAGTGCAGGTCCGTCCACGCTCGGGCCTTGCGCTCAAGCACGGCGTCACCTGCCTCAACACGCCCGGCACGATCGACAGCGACTATCGTGGCGAAGTGAAGGTGATCCTTGCCAATCTTGGTGACGAACCGTTCTTCATCGCGCGGGGCGACCGGATTGCTCAACTCGTCCCGGCCCCGGTCCAGCGCGCGCGACTGGACGAAGTCGACAGCCTGGACGATACTGTGCGCGGTACCGGAGGGTTTGGGTCGACAGGACGATGATGGTTTCGCTGATCATGGCGCTTGCGGTGCAGGCGACTACAGTCGCGCCCGACGTCGGGCCGCCGCGGGACTGGTCGGCGCTCGCGCCCCTGCCCTTCGTCAACCAGCCCGATTATGCCGCCGGCCTGAGCGCCTTTGTCGAGGACGAGGTCAAGGCCGGGCATTGCGTGCCCCCCAAACGCGTCGATGGCCTCAGTCAGATCGATATTTCGCTCGCCGTGCTGGTCGTGCCCGGCGGCAGCGTGAAGCGCATCGTACCGCAGGCGATCGATTGCCCGACGGTCGAACAATATAGCGCGGGGCTGATCCTCAAAATGTCGCGCGACAATATCAAGGCGTCGCCGGCAACGGACACCTGGTATCGCACCAGCATGACCTACACCTGGGGCAAATGAGCTTTTCCGACGCGGAACTCGACCGTTACGCCCGTCATATCGTCCTGAAGGAAGTCGGCGGCAGCGGCCAGGGCAAGCTTCGCCAGGCCAGCGTCGCGGTGATCGGCGCGGGCGGGATCGGATCGCCGGCGATCCAGTATCTCGCCGCCGCCGGAATCGGCCGGCTGATCGTGATCGACCACGACGTGGTCGACCTGTCCAATCTGCAGCGCCAGACGCTGTTCGGCACCGACGACATCGGCCAGCCCAAGGTCGCCGCCGTGGCGATCGCGGTGTCGCGGCTCAACCCGAATGTGCGCGTCGAGACGCATGCCGTACGCATCGACCGCGCCAACGCCGCGCATTTGCTCGCCGGCGCGGATGTCGTGCTCGACGGCTGCGACAATTTCGCGACTCGGCTCGTGGTGGCCGATGCGGCGTTCGCCGCACGACTCCCGCTGGTCTCGGCGGCGGTCGATCAGTTCGAAGGGCAGCTTGGCGTGTTCCGCGGCTGGGAAGCGGACAAGCCCTGTTATCGCTGTTTTGTCGGTGGCGACCCTGCCCGCGACGATGTGAGTTGCGCCGAACAAGGCGTGCTGGGCGCGATGACCGGCGTCATGGGCAGCATGGCGGCGCTGGAAGTCCTGCGCGCGATCACCGGCTTTGGCGACGACAGCGCGGGACAATTGCTGCTGGCCGACGCGCTCGCGTTCCGGTTCCGCACGATCACCTTGCCCAAGGATCCGGGTTGCCCGACATGCGGTTAGCGCCCCTTTAAGGCTATCGGACTTATGCGGGCGGATATGACCACGCCCGCACTCCGCAAAGTCCTGCTTGTCTTCGGCACCCGTCCGGAAGCGATCAAGCTGTTTCCCGTCGTCGCCGCACTCAATGCCGTGCCGGGGCTCGACGTCCGCACCTGCGTCACCGCGCAGCATCGCGGACTGCTCGATCAGGTCTTGTCGATCGCCGGCATCACGCCCGATATCGATCTCGACATCATGGAACCGGGCCAGTCGCTCGACCGCCTCACCGCCCGTCTGCTGACCAGCCTTGGCGAGGTGATGGAGGCCGAAAAGCCCGACCGCGTGATCGTGCAGGGCGATACCGCGACGGCCATGGTGGGGGCGCTCACCGCCTATTACCGCAAGATACCGGTCAGCCATGTCGAGGCGGGATTGCGGTCGGGCAATATCTACCAGCCCTGGCCGGAGGAAGTGAATCGCCGCATCGTCGCGCCGATCGCCGACCAGCATTTCGCCCCGACCGAGACCTCGGCTGACGCGCTGCGGCGCGAGAATATCGATCCGGCCGGCATCCATGTCACCGGCAACACCGTGATCGACGCGCTTTACGCAACCCAGGCCAGGCTGGCGGTCGATCCGTCGCTGGCGTCGGGGCTGGACGGGATCGCCGCACGCTTTGCGGGCAAGCGCATCATCCTCGTCACCACGCATCGGCGCGAGAATTTCGGCGACGGCATGGCCAATATCGCCCGCGCGATCGGCCGCATCGCCGATCGTGACGACACCGCGATTCTCTTCCCGGTTCATCCCAACCCCAATGTCGTGTCAGTGATGGACGAGTTGCTCGGCACCCGCGCCAATGTCGCGCGGATCGATCCGCTGGATTATCCGCACTTCGTCCGCGCACTCGGCCTGTGCGAGATCGCCCTGACCGATTCTGGTGGCGTGCAGGAAGAGGCGCCCGCGCTGGGCAAGCCAGTGCTGGTCATGCGCGAAACGACCGAGCGGCCCGAAGGCGTCGTCGCGGGCACGGCAAAGCTGATCGGCACCGATGCCGACCGTATCGTGTCCGAAGTATCGGCGCTGCTGGACGACGCGGACGCCTATTCGGCCATGGCCCGCGCGCACAATCCGTTCGGCGATGGCCATGCCAGCGAACGCATCGCGCGCGTCGTTGCCGAAAGCCTGAGCATCCGCCGCTAGGCATCCTGGCATGGCGGTTCGGTCGAGCGCCGGGCCTTGGGCTCATAGTCCGGCGGCAATCCTGTTTCGGACACTATGAAAGAGCGAGCCGGCACCAGCCCGGCACGGGATCGGCATGCCCGCCCCCGCATGATGGTTGAATCGCCGGAAGCCATGACGTGGGGAACGAACGACGGGAGATATGTTACACCCATATGTAACATATCCTTTTCACGCCTACCTGGGTGAGATGGCAATATAATCTATTATATATCAATAACTTAATCCAATAAACTTCCTTCGCGGCACCCGCAATCGAGATTGAACCGGTCAGGAACCCGGCGATGACGAAAGCGGCATCGGCTCCGACAGAACCGCCGGAAGCATGGTGCGTTTGACCGGGCGTGACGGCGTTCTTTGCGAATTATTTATCATCCTGGCCCAAACCCTGTGCGAGGGACACGCAGGGACGCTCGATGATTTCGGATACTCAATTGAAGGTCGTCGTGGTCGGCCTCGGCTATATCGGGCTACCCACCGCGGCGGTGATCGCACGGACCGGTGCGCAAGTGCTTGGCGTCGACGTGACTCAATCGATCGTCGACACGGTCAATTCGGGCAAGGTGCATATCGAGGAAGTCGATCTTGACGGCCTGGTCTCCGGCGTGGTCGCGCGCGGTTCGCTGCGCGCCTCGACTCAGATCGAGCCGGCCGATGTGTTCGTCATCGCCGTGCCGACACCCTTTGCCGAGGATCATGCGCCGAACATCGGCTATGTCCTGCAAGCAGCGACCAATGTCGCGACGGTGCTGAAGCCCGGCGATGTCGTGATCCTGGAATCGACCTCGCCAGTCGGCACGACGGAAAAGGTGCGCGACCTGCTCGCGCAGCTTCGGCCCGATCTCAAGGTTCCCGGCAAGCCTGGCGGCGCCACCAGCGAGGGGCCGGACATCGCGATCGCCTATTGCCCCGAGCGCGTGTTGCCCGGCCGCATCCTGGTCGAGCTGATCGACAATGACCGCGTCATCGGCGGCATCACGCCGCGCTGCGCGCGCAAGGCACTCGCTTTCTATCGCCGCTTCGTGCGCGGGGCATGCGTCACCACGACAAGCCGTGCAGCGGAAATGACCAAGCTGACCGAGAATGCGTTCCGCGACGTCAACATCGCCTTTGCCAACGAACTGAGCCGCGTCGCCGACACGATGGAGGTGGATGTGTGGGAGGTGATCCGCCTCGCCAACCGCCACCCCCGCGTCAACATCCTGTCGCCCGGTCCCGGCGTCGGCGGGCATTGCATCGCGGTCGATCCCTGGTTTCTGGTCCATGCCGACCGCGCCAACACGCCGCTGATCCGCACCGCACGCGAAGTGAACGACGCCAAGGTCGATTATGCGATCGATCGCGCCGCGGCGATGATCGAAGCCAATCCCGGCACGCCGGTCGCGTGCCTCGGCCTCGCCTTCAAGGCCAATATCGACGATTTCCGCGAAAGCCCCGCGCTGAAGGTCGCGAGCGAACTGGCGCGCCGCTTCGGCGACCGCGTGCATGTCGTCGAACCCTATGCCAATGCCTTGCCTGACGCATTCGACGGAACGGGCGCGACGCTGACCGACATCGACGCCGCGATCGAACGCTGCGGGATCATGATCGTGCTGGTCGATCACGACATTTTCAAATCGGTCCCGCTCGACGAACGGGCGGACAAGATCGTCTATGACACGCGCGGCATCTGGCCCGACCAGCCGCAGCCCAAACCGCGTACCGAACCCCTTCGCCTCGCCGGCTGAACCGCAACGGACAAACGGTATCGATCTCTCAACGGCTTGCGCGTAGGACGCAGGATATGAGCAAGTCCGCGATCCTCGTTACCGGTGCCGCCGGTTTTATCGGCATGCATGTCACGCAGCAGCTGCTCGCGCGCGGCGAACGCGTGATCGGTATCGACAATCTCAACGATTATTACGACGTGCGGCTGAAACATGCCCGCCTCGCCGAAATCGGGCGCGGCACCAACCGCGATTTCGATTTTCTCGAGCTCGATTTCGCCAATGACGCAGCGCTCGATGCCGCCCTGTCGACGCACGCGTTCGACCGCATCGTCCATCTCGGTGCACAGGCCGGGGTGCGCTATTCGATCGACAATCCCCGCGCTTATATTCATTCGAACATCGCCGGGCATCTCAACATGCTCGAGCTCGCGCGGCATCGCGGCATCCGGCATATGGTCTATGCCTCATCCTCATCGATCTATGGCGGCGACGCCACGCTGCCCTTCAAGGTCGACGACCGCGCCGACCGGCCGCTCTCACTCTATGCGGCAACCAAGCGCGCCGACGAACTGATGAGCGACACCTATGCGCATCTCTATCGCATACCGTTGACCGGCCTGCGTTTCTTCACGGTCTATGGCCCGTGGGGACGGCCGGACATGGCGATGTGGCTGTTCACGAGCGCGATCCTCGAGGGCCGCCCGATCAACGTCTTCAATGGCGGCGATATGCGGCGCGACTTCACCTATATCGATGACATCGTGGCGGGAATCATCGCCTGCCTGGACAATCCACCCGCCGATGACGGCGCGGTCAAGGCCGGCGGCAGCATCTCGCCGCACCGGCTCTACAATATCGGCAACCATAAATCGGAACAGCTCGATCGGCTGATCGAACTGGTCGAGGCGGCGTGCGGCACACCCGCGATCCGCGTGCCGATGCCGATGCAGCCGGGCGATATGAAGGACACCTTTGCCGATATCGACGCGATCCAGCGTGACCTCGGCTATGCTCCCACAACCTCGATCGAGACCGGTGTACCGCAGTTCGTCGACTGGTATCGCTCGTATAAACGCGTCTGATTCACGCGAAAATGCCCAAAAGCTGGGCATTTAGGAAAACGGGCGCTCAACAAGGCCACTTTCTCTTCGCAACTGCGGCACTAGACGTGAAAGCGCAGGATGCTATGGCAACGGCGCTTGCTAAGCCGCCCCGATACGGGCCGCAGAATAACGCTTGGAGCGCTATTTCATGACGAAGACCGCGTTGATTACCGGTGTGACCGGACAGGACGGAGCCTATCTGTCCGAGCTCCTTCTCGCGAAGGGTTACGAAGTTCACGGCATCAAGCGCCGGTCCTCATCGTTCAACACCGGGCGTATCGACCATATTTATCAGGACCCGCATGAGGCGGGCGCACGGCTGCACCTCCATTATGGTGACATGACGGACTCGATGAATCTAACCCGCATCGTGCAGGAGGTTCAGCCCGACGAAATCTACAATCTCGCGGCGATGAGCCATGTGGCGGTCAGCTTCGAGACGCCGGAATATACCGCCAATGCCGATGGCATCGGCACCTTGCGCCTGCTCGAGGCGATCCGCCTCCTCGGACTGGTCGACAAGACCCGCATCTACCAGGCATCGACATCGGAACTTTACGGCCTCGTACAGGAAGTGCCGCAGTCGGAAACGACGCCTTTCTACCCGCGTTCGCCTTATGCCGCCGCCAAGATGTACGCTTACTGGATCACGGTGAACTACCGCGAAGCCTATGGCATTCACGCATCGAACGGCATTCTGTTCAACCATGAAAGCCCGTTGCGCGGCGAAACCTTCGTCACGCGCAAGATCACCCGCGCGGTCGCCGCCAACCATCTCGGCCTGCAGGACATATTGTGGCTCGGCAACCTCGACGCCAAGCGCGACTGGGGTCATGCGCGCGATTATGTCGAAGGCATGTGGCGCATCGTCCAGCATGAAAAGGGCGATGATTTCGTCCTCGCCACCGGCGTGACCCAGACCGTGCGCTCGTTCGTCGAAAAGGCGTTTGCCGAGGTCGACAGGCAGATCGACTGGAGCGGCACTGGCGTCGACGAGGTCGGCGCTTGCCGCAAAACTGGCAAGACCCTGGTCAAGGTCGACCCGCGTTATTTCCGCCCGACCGAAGTCGATTTGCTGATCGGCAACCCGGCCAAGGCCAAACGCCTGCTCGGCTGGGAAGCAACCACAACGCTCGACGAGTTGTGCGCCGAGATGGTGCGCGAGGATTTGAAAGTCATTGCCCGCGAAGCCGAGACGCGCCGCCCCGACGAGGAACGCCCCACCACGCTCTATGCGATCAAGAGCTGATCGAGCCGGCACATCATCGGGACCTCGAGCAACCGGCATGACCCAGACATCGTCGATCGTCGATTACGGATATACGAATAGCGAGGGTGTCCACACGTCCTCCTGCCCGCGACCTTTGGCGCTGAAGTCCGCGGAGCAGCGATTGGCCCGCAGCCGGTTGTTCGAATTGGCATGCGATTCGGAATCGGCCACTGCGAAGCTCGGCGCGCCTTTCCTGGGTGTCGAGCGCACCCCCGCCAAGTCAATGGTCATCACTTACCGCAAAAAGGCCGGCTCATCCGATGTTTGATCTGACGGACAAGAAAATCTGGGTGGCGGGCGAAAACGGCATGGTCGGTCGCGCGATCACCCGGCGACTGGCAAACGAGCGTTGCACCATTATCTCGCCCGATGTTCGCATCGACCTGCGTGATCAGGTCGCGACTTTCGCCTGGATGGCCGCGAATCCCGTCGATCTGATCTTTCTCGCTGCCGCCAAGGTCGGCGGCATCGCGGCCAATAACGATCGCCCGGGCGAGTTTCTCTACGACAATCTGATGATCGAGACCAACGTCATCGAGGGCGCGCGCCGCACCGGCGTCGCCAAGCTTGTCTTTCTCGGATCGTCCTGCATCTTCCCCAAGATGGCGCCACAACCGATGGCCGAGGACGCATTGCTGACCGGGCCGCTCGAGCCGACCAACCAATGGTATGCGATCGCCAAGATCGCCGGTCTCAAGCTGTGCGAGGCCTATCGCCGCCAATATGGCTGCGACTTCATCTCCGCCCAGCCGACCAATCTCTATGGCCCATTCGACAATTTCGACCTCGAATCGAGCCATGTCCTACCGGCGCTGATGCGCAAGGCGCATGAAGCGAAGCTGGCCGGTGCGGACACGCTGCCGGTCTGGGGCAGCGGCACGCCGCTGCGTGAATTCCTCCATGTCGACGACCTCGCCGACGCGCTGGTGTTCCTCGCCCGGACCTATTCCGACGATGAATTCGTCAATATCGGCACCGGCGACGAAGTCAGCATCGCCGATCTGGCGCATCTCGTCGCCCAGGCGGTGGGTTTCCAGGGCAAGATCGCATTCGATGCGACCCGCCCCGACGGCACGCCACGCAAATTGGTTGACACCGCCAAACTCAATGGCCTGGGCTGGACGCCTTCAGTGCCATTGAATGATGGCATTTCAGAAGTTTACAGCTGGTTCCTTGAAAATGGAGCCAATATCAGATCGCAACGCGCGGCCTGAGCCAAACCATTCCAGGGGAAAATCGTGGCACGCCTTTACGACAGCAGAAAACGTATCCTCGTCACCGGTGGCGCTGGGTTCGTCGGCTCGCATCTGATCGACCGGTTACTCGAGCAGGGCCATGAGGTGCTGTGCGTCGACAATCTGTTCACCGGCGCCAAGCGCAATATCGAACATCTGCACAATCATGCGCGGCTCGAATTCATGCGCCATGACGTGTGCCTGCCGCTCTATGTCGAGGTTGACGAGATCTATAATCTCGCCTGCCCGGCCTCTCCGGTGCATTACCAGCATGACCCGGTCCAGACGACCAAGACCTCCGTGCACGGCGCGATCAACATGCTCGGCCTTGCCAAGCGGGTGAAGGCGAAGATCTTCCAGGCGTCAACCAGCGAGGTTTATGGCGACCCGTCGGTTCATCCGCAGCCCGAGGAATATTGGGGCAACGTCAATCCGATCGGCCCGCGTTCCTGCTATGACGAGGGCAAGCGCTGCGCCGAAACCCTGTTCTTCGACTATCACCGCCAGCATCATCTGGAAATCAAGGTCGCGCGGATCTTCAATACCTATGGCCCGCGCATGCATCCCGCCGATGGACGCGTCGTCTCGAACTTCATTGTCCAGGCGCTGAAGGGTGAGCCGATCACCATTTATGGCGACGGATCGCAAACACGGTCCTTCTGCTATGTCGATGACCTGGTCGATGGCTTTATCCGCCTGATGGACACCGGTCCCGATGTGACCGGGCCGATTAATCTAGGCAACCCGGTCGAATTCACGATGATCGAACTGGCCGAACTGATACTCAAACAGACGGGCTCTCGTTCGGAGTTGATTCGCTTGCCGCTACCCGCGGACGATCCGAAACAGCGCAAGCCCGATATCGGCAAGGCACGCAGCATTCTTGGCTGGGAACCCAAGATTCCGCTGGCCGAGGGATTGAAATCGACGATCGATTTCTTCGCCAACCGCGACCGTTGAGGAACGGCTGATGTCCGAAGTCACTGCGCAGCGCGATTATTATACCCAGACCGCCGAACGTTATGATGAGATGCATGTCGCCGACGGCGACGAGCATTACCTCGCGCTTGACTGGCTGTCGGATATCATCCGCCAGCAAGGCGTTGAATCCGTCCTCGACATCGGCTGCGGCACCGGACGCGGTATCCTTTACCTCAAGGAGCGCCATCCGATCCGCTATGTCGGCGTCGAACCGGTCGCGGCATTGCGCGCCAAGGGGCATGAAAAGGGCTTATCGGCCGACGAGCTGATCGATGGCGATGCACTCAATCTCGCGCTGCCCGACAACAGCTTCGACCTGGTGTGCGAATTCGGCGTACTACACCATATCAAGGATCACCGTCGCGCCGTGGCCGAGATGTGCCGTGTCGCGAAAAAGGGTGTATTCATTTCCGACTCCAATAATTTCGGTCAGGGATCGAAAGTGAATCGCGCGGTAAAACAAATGATCAACGCGGTTGGCCTGTGGCAATTGTTCGATCTCGCAATGACGCGCGGCAAGGGTTATCATTATTCCGACGGCGACGGGGTCTTTTACAGCTATTCGGTGTTCAATGACGTCCCCGTCGTGCGCGCGAAATTTCCGACCCTCCGCTTCATGAGTACGATGCCATCGAGCGGTCCCAATCTTTATCGTGAAGCACCGCATCTGGCGGTATTGGCAACGCGATGACCAGCGCAGCGCCCAAAGGCGCACACATCCTGATGCTATTGTCCGACGCCTATGGCGGTTTCGGCGGTATTTCGCAGTATAATCGCGACTTCCTGGAGGCGTTATGTTCGCTGCCCGAAGTCGCGAGTGTTGAAGCCTTGCCCAGAACGGCGGAACAGCCATTGGGAGCGCTGCCCGCCGGACTATATTTCAACCTCGATAGTGTTGGCAGCGCGGCGAAGTTTTCTGGAATTGCCTTGGGTCGAGGACTCTTCGGACCACGCCCCGACATCGTCGTTTGTGGACATATCAATCTCCTGCCGTTCGCGGCATTGGTGGCCCGTATCAGAGGCGCGCGGTTGATTCTGCAAATACATGGCATCGATGCCTGGCAGCCAACCGAGCGAAAAATTGTCAACGCTCTAACCGGGCAGATCGATTTGGTGCTTTCGGTCAGCCAGGTGACGATCGATCGCTATCTGTCCTGGGCATCGGCACCGCGCCGTGGATTTGGAATCCTGCCCAATACGGTCCGACTCGACCATTTCGGCATAGCGCCAAAGGCGCACGATTTGGTTGACCGCTTCGGCCTCGCCGGCAAGCGGGTACTGATGACCTTTGGCCGCATGGCAGACAAAGAACGCGCCAAAGGTTTCGATACGATGCTCGAGGTCCTTCCGGCATTGGTACGGCGCGATCCCAATATCGTCTACATGCTCTGCGGCACGGGCGATGATATGGCACGATTACAAGACAAGGCCGTCGCGCTCGGTGTTGCGGACAGCGCGATCTTTACCGGCCTGGTGCCGGAGGATCGCAAAGCCGACTTCTTTCGGCTTGCCGACACCTATGTGATGCCCAGTAGCGGCGAAGGCTTCGGGATCGTGTTCCTTGAAGCAATGGCATGCGGTATTCCGGTGATCGCCAGCAGCAACGACGGCGGCTTCGAGGCGGTACGGAACGGCGCGATAGGCATCGCGGTAGATCCGAACGACCTCGCAGCGATCGAGACCGGCGTGTTCAAATCTCTTGCCCAACCGCATGAAATTCCTACAGGCCTGTCTTACTTTTCGTTTACCAATTTTACGAATCGGTTGCGAGAAACGCTCTTTAGTCAGACACCATTGGGCGTAAATAGCGAGCTTGCCTCGCCCTGAGCGCGGTACGGCGGATAGATTTGTTCCGGTAGCAACACGAAGTGAGGAAAAACATTTGCACTAAATCGATGGGTCGCGAGTAAAAATCACTCTGTTGGTCTGGGGGGATCAGCCGCTTTATGTGTGGATTGAATGGCATTTTTGCCTATGGTCCCGGCGCGCCTATGCCCGCGCGCCAGGAGGTTGTGGCAGTACGCGACATCATGGCCAATCGTGGCCCTGATGGCGCTGGCTTATGGGCAAGCGAGGACAGCCGCTGTGTCCTGGGACACCGTCGCCTGTCGATTATCGATCTGTCCGATCGCGCGCTCCAGCCGATGGGCAGTCGCGATGGACGTTATACCATCGTTTATAATGGCGAGATTTATAACTATCCTGAGTTGCGCGCGGCAGCGCTTGCCGTCGGCCGTAGCCTGATCACGACCTCCGATACCGAGATCCTGCTCGATCTGTTCGAACAACATGGTCCGGCGATGCTCGACATGCTGCGTGGTATGTTCGCACTTGCCATCTGGGACAATGTCGCGCGTTCGCTCTTCCTCGCAAGGGACGCATTCGGCATCAAGCCGCTGTTCTTTTCCGACAAGGACGGCACCTTCCGGTTCGCGTCACAGGTTCGCGCGCTTCGCGCCGGCAGCGGGATCAGCGACGAAAAGGATCCTGCGGGCATGGTCGGGTTCATGCTGCTCGGCAGCGTACCCGAACCGTTTACCTGGTATGCCGACATCGCGGCGCTCCCCGCCGGCCATTACATGACCGTCAATGCGGGCGGCGTCACGCAAACTCGCTACGCCGATGCCGGATCGGTCCTCGCCCATGCGCAACGCGAGAATATCGATCACGCGAGGGCACTGCGCCGCGCGCACAGCGCAGTGCGCGACAGCATCAAGGCACATCTGCTTGCCGATGTGCCGGTCGGGCTGTTCCTTTCCGGCGGCATAGACTCTGCCGCGATCCTGGGCGTCGCCATGGAAGCGGCGACACGCCCGATCCATACCATTACGCTCGGATTCGATGAATTCGAGGGCACCGACAATGACGAAGTCCCCATCGCCAGCCGCATCGCGGCCTTTTATGGTGCGCAGCACAATGTACGCAGGATCGGCCGCGACGAGTTTCTGGCCGATATCGATCAAATCCTTGCGACGATGGACCAGCCTTCGATCGACGGTATTAACACCTGGTTCGTCGCCAAGGCAGCGCATGAGCAAGGGCTGAAAGTGGCCTTGTCCGGCGTCGGGGGCGACGAGTTGCTGGGCGGCTATCCAAGCTTTACCGACGTGCCTTCCTGGCACGCGCGTTATGGCCGGATCGCACGGCTCCCCGCTGTCGGGTTCGCGGCGGGCCGGGTGCTGAAAACGTTGCTGCCGGGCTTCACCGCCAACAACCCAAAAGCCGCTGGGCTGTTACGCTATACCGGAACCCTGGGCGGTGCCTATCTGGTGCGCCGCTCGCTGCGGTTGCCTGACGATTTCAAGAATATCCTCGATCCTGCCTTCGTAAATGCGGGGCTCAAACGGCTTGGCATCGTCGATCGTATGAACGGTGTGCTCGATCCGATGCCCGATTCCGATCATGCCGCAGTTACCCTGCTCGAGCTGGGTTTTTACATGCGCAACCAATTGCTCCGCGATGCCGACTGGGCGGGCATGCGCCACAGCGTGGAGGTCCGTACGCCGTTGGTCGACATCGCGCTCTTCCGCGAACTTGCGCCACTGATCGGCCATCTGCGGCCCGGCGAAGGCAAGCAGCTGCTCGCGGACGCGCCAGCTATCGCCCTGCCCGAATGGCATCGTCATCGTCCCAAAACCGGGTTTGGCATTCCCTATGCCAGCTGGATGGGGGGCATCGAAGGCCTTGCGGGACGCAGCGCCACGGCGGCGGGCAGCAAAGGCCTTTTGTCGCGTGAATGGTCACGTTACGTACTCGATCGCTACGAACCGACCGGCTGACGCGACGAGATTTCCGCAAGCGAAGCTCGCATGCTGCATTTACGCCTTCCCTCGCCCGCCAAATCATGCTCTTCGCATCCGCAATAAAATGGGGCGCATAAACGGGCGTCACAACGAGGTGGGCTTTGACTAAGAACGCACTCATCTGCGGAATTTCCGGCCAGGACGGTGCGCTGCTGGCAAAGCTGTTGCTCGACAAGGGCTATCGCGTGTTCGGCACATCACGCGATGCCGAGGTGTCACGCTTTTCGAACCTCGTGCAGCTTGGCCTTCTCGACAAGGTCACGACGCTGTCGATGACGTTGACGGATTTTCGCAGCGTGCTTCAGGTCTTGTCGGAAACAAAGCCTGACGAAATCTACAATCTTGCGGGGCAAAGCTCGGTTGGCCTGTCGTTCGCACAGCCGGTCGAGACACTGGAGAGTATCGCGTTCGGCACGCTCAATCTGCTCGAAGTGCTGCGATTCCTGGGAGGCGACACGCGGCTTTATAATGCGGCGTCGAGCGAATGCTTCGGTGAGACGGCCGAGGCGAGACCCGCCACCGAGGAAAGCCCGTTCCATCCACGCAGTCCTTACGGCGTCGCCAAGGCGACGGCATTCTGGGAAGTCGCCAATTATCGCGAAGCCTATGGCCTGTTCGCCAGCTCGGGCATCCTGTTCAATCATGAATCACCGCTGCGTCCCGAACGCTTCGTCACCCGCAAGGTCGTGCGTGCCGCCGCCCGCATCGCCGCGGGCTCGGGCGAACGACTGAAGCTCGGCGCCCTGAATGTCGTGCGCGACTGGGGCTGGGCCGAGGACTATGTGGACGCGATGTGGCGCATGCTGCAACTCGACCATCCGACCGACTTCGTCGTGGCGACAGGCAAGAGCCATAGCCTTGAATATTTCGTGCAGCGCTGTTTCGAACTCAAGGACCTCGACTGGCGCGATCATGTCGAGGTCGATCAGAATCTGATGCGCGCGACCGATATTGCAACAAGTCATGGCAATCCAGGCAAAGCGGAACGATTGCTCGGCTGGCGTTCGACCGTCGATTTCGACGAACTGCTCCGCCGCCTGATCGCGGCCGAGCGTATCACCGCGACAGCTTGACCGCCGCCATGTTGCGTCAGCGCCTCATTGCCTGGTTTCGCCTTCTGTTCGAATTTGGCCTGTCGAGCGGTTTTGCACAGGCGATCGGGATGGTGTCCGGGCTCGTTTATGTCCGTTACATGCCGATCTCAGACTATGCGCTCTATGGCCTTGCCGCGACGACGCTGACCTTCGTCACGATCTCCAGCGACCTCGGCCTGAACAGCTCGATCACGTATTTCTGGCGAAAGGCGAGACTGGGTGGAGTGGCATTCGGTGATTATCTTGCCGGCATCCGCCATCTGCGCCTGATCCTTTTCGTGTCTGTCGGCGTGATTGCCGCGGCGATCTTCCCGGCAGTCGGCCAGCGCTCGCACTATGGTCTGGACGCGCTGCTGATTGCGCTTACGCTCCTGCTGGGCAGCGCGCTTCTGCAGATGAGCGCGGGCATCAATTTGCAGGTAATGCGCCTGCTCGGCTGGTTTCGCCGCTCCTATATCTGCGACATCGCCGGCCAGTCGATGCGCGTCCTGGCCGCGGCGATCATGGTGCTGGGCATTTCACGATCCTATTGGATGGCCTTGCTCGGCGGACTGATGTGCTCGGCAGTGACATTAGGGGCGAGTAGCTGGATGCTGCGCGGCAAGATCGAGCGCAATCGCGTGCCCGTCCCAGATCTGTTCCGGGCGATCATGCGCTATGTCGGACCCGCGGCCCCCGCCGTCCTGGCTTTTGCGCTGCAGGACAGCGTGATCCTGTGGCTGGCGGCTCGCTTCGGCGGTCCGCAGGTCGTTGCCTCGGTCTTCGCGGTCAATCGTATCACGGCGATCGTCGGCATCGTGTCGACCTTCTCGAACGTTGTCATTGTCCCGCGCCTTGCCGGGATAACCGATATCCGTCGCTTCATTCTGGCTGGCTGGGTCGCAAAGGCGATCATGGCTATCGTCGGATTGGGCGTCATCGCGATCGGCGCCCTGCTTCCGGGGCCACTGCTCTGGTTGCTTGGCCCACGATATATGCACCTCGACCATGAACTGCTTGCAGCGCTCACGACTGCGGCGATCACATTGGTCATGACGCCGACCGTCATGCTCAATCGCGCAAAAGGCTGGGTTCGGCTCGATCCTGTGATCGCATTAGTCCAGATTGCCCTGCTGATCGTGATGGTGCCATTCTGGGATTTCACCACCCCGCTGTCCGTCCTGCTGCTCAGCATGATGCTGAGCGGTTCGCTGCTGCTGCAGGGATTGGCGATCAGCATCATCGGCGCGTTCCGCCCTAACCTGGTGGCGGCAAGATCATGACCGCAACGCTGATCCAGATCGTCCCGCGCCGGTCCATCTCTCCCGAAGGTGTCGGCGATTATGCGCGCCTTGTCGCTGATCGACTCCTGCGCGATCACGACATCCGGACGGTATTCATCTCGGGCTCCCCGCTGCCGCCACTCGAACGCGTGCACGACGAGTGGGAAACGCACGAGCTTGCCGAGCGGAGTTCGACCGTACTGCTCGATACCCTGAATCGCATCGCGGGCCGCGCTGCCGTTCCCATCCTGCTGCATCTCTCGGCTTATGGCTATCAGCGCAAAGGGGTTCCGCTATGGCTCGCAGCGGCGCTTGAGCGCTGGCGTCACCAGAATCCAGCACCTCCTTTCGTCACGATATTCCACGAATTGTTCGCGACCGGCCCGATCTGGGGCAGCGCGTTCTGGGTTGGCCCGCTTCAAGCGCGGATTGCGCAACGCATTCAGCGGCTCAGCACGGCCGGTATTGCGACGACCGCCCCCTATGCTGCTCTGCTCGACCGCTGGCGCGGCGGGCAGCACGGATCGGCCATCGCGCTACCGGTCTTCTCAACCATCGGAGATATTGAGAATCCGACCCCGGCGGCAGAGCGGCGTGCGTCGCTCGCGATCTTCGGCCGAGAGGGCATCTATGATGCGGTCTATCGCGAGCGCGTCGACCAGATCGCCGCCTTCGTCGCCGCGAACGGGATCGACGAGATCATCGACATCGGCCGCCGTACCGAGGCACCGCCGGCAATGATCGGCACCGCCCCCGTCCGCTGCGTGGGAGAAGCGTCGATCGCCGTGCTGCGCAAAGAACTTGGCGCCGCGCGTTTCGGGCTGCTCGATTATGATGCCGACCGTCTGGCGAAATCGACGATCTTTGCGGCCTATTGCGCTCATGGCGCCATCCCGATTTGCCTTAGCGACGCGGCCGGACAAAATGATGGGCTGCGGCCGGGCCAGAATTACCTCAAGCTCGACAAGAGCGACACCGGTGTTGTCGCGGATGATGCCGCGCTTGGGACATTGCAGCAGGCTGCGAAAAACTGGTATCAACCGCACTCGCTGAAAAGCAGCGCGAATGTTATCGGTCGGCTGTTGCGGCAATCATCAGCGACCACGGAGCGCATTTGAGATGCTTCTGAATTTCATCCCGCTCCTGCCCATCATCGTTGTGTTGTGCTTCGGCGCGATTCGTTTCTGGGGCGTCGCGATCATCAGCGTGCTCGTCTGGGCGATGGTCGAAGGCGCGGTCCGGAAATGGGTGTTTCCTGGATATCAGGCGCAAATCCTGCTCGTCAAAGATTTCATTCTGATCTTCGCTTATATCGGGTATTTTATATCAGCCCGAAAGAATACGGATCTTGGGCCGAAAAGCAGCACATTGCTGCTGCTGTTGATCATACAGGGTGCCTATTGCACAATCGAATTGATAAACCCAAATTCTCCATCAGCCTTACTCAGCGTTTTTGGGCTCAAGAATTATCTGATCTATTTACCACTAGCCTTTATCGTTCCTGATATAATTACCGATCGCGCTATTCTTCGCAAGTTCATGCTTATGACTTGTTATATTTCGATCCCAATCGCGTCGCTTGGTATATATCAATTTTCGCAGCCACCGACGAGCTGGATCAACCAGTATTTAAGCCATGAAGAAGGCGTGGAGGTGATTTCTGTTTTCGGAGAGAGCGGGGAAGGCGATTTCAAGATAGGTCGTGCCCGCACGTCCAGCACCTTCTCTTATCTTAGTGGGTTTACGACATTTCTGTTGCTGGCGGTGCCGCTGGCGGCATCATTGCTGGTGGCCTCGATACCGAAAAGGCGAGCGCTGTTGATCGTGACGGCGGCGCTGATATTGTCGATCGGCGGAGCGGCGACGACTGGTTCGCGATCTCCCATGGTCGTTTATGCTTTGTCCGGCCCACTGCTGCTGCTGGTCAGCGGCTCGAAGGGTTTGTTGCCCATCCAGGTCGCGCTCAGATTCGCGATCGGGTTGGCAATTATGGGCATTGCCACTGCGACAATATTCGGCACCGCTTTCTCAGCGTTGGAATATCGCGCAAATAATGCCGACAGTGCCTCAAAGCGCTTCTTGAGCCCGATCACCGAGACAGTCTCCGCTTTCGAAACATCCCCCATCATCGGCACTGGCATTGGCAGCAATTCGAATGCCGCGATGACACTTATCGGCGGCGATTACCTGTGGTGGCTGAATGGCAATGCCTATGAGTTGGAAAGTGCCCGCGTCATGCAGGAGATCGGCTTTGTCGGCTTTACATTGGTATATTTGGCAAAGATCTTTGTGATAATTCTTGTATTTGGCCATTTGCGAAAATGCAAATCACCACTGATGATAGCGGCGCATATGACGAGCCTGATCTTCGTTACCGTCCATCTCGTGCTATTCACGGTCAACAACCCTACTGGCGGACTGATGTACTGGACCATCATCGGAGTTTCGATCGCGGCGCACCGTATCGAGCGGGCCGAAAAGCGAAGCAGGGTAGAACAGGATTATTATCTGTCACGCGGCTATCCTCTCGGGGACGTGGCCCTGGCCTGACGCGTTCCGCCAGCGCGCTAATCCGGGTCACGATCATGGCTTCTCGATCCTCCCGCCGATGCCACTCGCCGCCCCTTGCCGATCCGACCGAACGCATGGCAAGGCGCGTGGCTAGCAGCCGGATCATCGACCAATGGAGTTACCTCGAATGTCTGGACGGAATCACGCCCGCGACATCCTGATCTCCATTGCCGGACGACAGCATGCCGACCAGCTCACCATGGCCATGGTGGAAGCAGGGTGGAATGCCACATTGCATCACGCAACACCGGTTCGCCCTGCCCTGGCGGGACCATTGGCCGGGCATCGCAAGCTTCGCTGGCTGACTGGCCTGATTTTCCGCACGGGCAACAAGTTGCTGCCGCCGCCCCTCGCCCATCGGCTTGCACACCATATGTATGCGCAATTCGACCGCATCGTCGCCCGCGCCTTGCCGAAGATCGCGCCGCGCGCCGTGATCGTTTATGAAACCGGAGGGCTCGAGACGCTGAAGGCGGCGAAACAGCTCGGCCTGCCGACGATCCTCGACGCCGCCAGCGTCCATCACAGCATGCAGGCCGTGGGCGGATTGAATGACATCGGCACGACATTTCGCAACAACGTCAACGCTCGCAAGGATGCTGAGATCGCACTTGCCGATCATATCCTGTGCTGTTCGACGCTCGCCGCGAACAGCTATATCGCGGCCGGCGTTCCATCGAACCGCGTCCATGCCGTGCCGCTGGGCTTTGAGCCGGGATTGTTCGGGTCCGGTCCGGATCAGGCACTCAACGAAGGGCCGCTGCGCCTGCTCTTTGTTGGTCGTTTTACCAGTATGAAGGGTGCCGACCTGCTCGCCACCGCGCTCGAAAATCTTGCCGAACGCGGCATCGCCTATGATTGCCGCATCGCCGCCGCGCGCGTCGATGGCGACCCCGATCTCGTCGCACGCCTCGGCGCTCACGCGACCCTGCTTGGCAAGGTACCGCATGACGAACTCGCCACTCTGTACCGTTGGGCAGACCTGCTTGTCATGCCATCGCGCTTCGACTCGTTCGGGCTGGTCGTGCTGGAAGCACTCGCCTGCGGTCTGCCGGTAGTAGCATCCGATCACGTCGGTGCCAGCGACTTCATCGTGCCGGGAAGGAATGGCGAGGTTATCCCGTACAGCGACGTCGAGATACTGATCGATACGCTCGCGAAATATGCCGCCGACCCCGCCAACGTCCGGGCGATGCGTCCCGCGGCCATTGCATCGGCACAGGGCGCCGAATGGGTGCATTACCGACAGCGAGTAGCCCAGGTCATTGCTGGGATTCTGGGCTGGACGGAACCATCGTGAAGATCCTTCATGTGGTTCCCAGCTATTTCCCGGCCGTCCGTTACGGCGGGCCGATCTATTCGGTCCACGGCCTTGCCGCCGGGCAAGTCGCGCTCGGCCATCAGGTCAGCGTCTTCACGACCAATGCCGACGGCCCTGGCGTTTCCGACGTGCCCGTTTCGACGTCAGTGGATATGGATGGCGTCGCCGTGACCTATTTCGAGATCGGATCGCCACGCCGACTGTACCGCGCACCGGCAATGGGCACAGCGCTCAAGGCGCAAGCCGCCGACTTCGACGTCATCCACCTTCATTCGGTTTTTCTCTGGCCAACTCTCACCGCCGCCCGCGCCGCAAAAAAGGCCGGCACGCCATTCATCCTGTCGCCACGCGGCATGCTCGTCGCCGACCTGATCCGGGCTAAATCGAGCCTCATCAAACGGGCCTGGCTCGCGTTGTTCGAACATCGGACGATTCGCGAAGCCGCCGCGATCCATTTTACCGCTGACCGTGAGGCGATTGATTTCGACCAGCTCGGCCTGAGGGCGAACCACAGGTTGATCATCCCGAACGGGGTCGAAGAACCGACCCCCGTAACGCCCGATACGGTATCGCCGGACATCGCGGAGGCGACGGCGCAGTCCGGTTATGCATTGTACCTCGGCCGTCTCAACTGGAAGAAGAATCTCGTCGCCCTGATCGATGCTATCGCTTTCTCCCCCGCCACCCGGCTGATCATTGCCGGCACGGACGACGAAAACCATTCGGCCGAATTGCTTGAGGCGATCGCCAAAGCGAATGTCGGCGACCGCGTCACCCTGATTGATCGCGGCGTCACAGGCCCCGACAAGGAATGGCTGTTCGCGTGGTGCGGTCAGTTCGTCCTGCCCTCTCACAACGAGAATTTCGGCAATACCGTGCTTGAGGCGATGATACGGGGAAAGCCAGTGGTCGTCTCGACCGGCGCCGGCGTCGCGGAGGTGGTGAAAGCGGCGGGATGCGGCCTGATCACCGAACCAAACCCACAAGCCCTGGGCATCGCGATCCGCGCATTTGCCGACGACCCCGCCGGAGCGCAAGCAATGGGCATATTGGGATGTGAGGCCGCCCGCGCCCATTTCGGCTGGCACGCGATCGCCGGGCGCATGCTCGCCGCATATCGAGACTTGTCAGGCTCGCACTGACGAAAAACCCGGTGCGGTTCGTGCGCAGCTCAAGCCTCAAAATGAGAATTGCTGGCGCGCCGCTATATATCTATGGGTCCGGAATCCAATGATTTCTGCGCCTTGGGGGGCCAATGAGCAAAGCATCGCACTATCGTCCAGAGATAGACGGACTACGTGCCTGGGCGGTATTGCCGGTGGTTTTGTTTCACGCGGGCGTTCCGGGTTTCTCGGGCGGCTTTGTCGGTGTCGACATCTTTTTCGTCATTTCGGGATTCCTGATTACTCAGATCATCTATTCCGAAATGGTCAGAGGTGATTTCTCGATTGTAAGATTCTACGAGCGACGCATCCGACGTATCATGCCGGCACTTAGCGCCGTGCTGCTCGCGGCCACACTGGTGGCAGTAATCCTGATGCCTCCCCGTGAATTGATGAACTACGGCAAGAGCCTCGCGGCGACCGTGTTCTTCGGCTCCAATTTGTGGTTCTGGCGAACTACTGGTGGTTATTTTTCACCGGACGCGACCGGTCATCCGTTACTTCATACCTGGTCCCTCGCCGTTGAGGAACAGTTCTACATCTTTTTCCCACTTTTGCTGATGCTATGCGTCCGCCTGGCGCCGAAGCGCGTGCGTCTGATTGCCATCTTGGTCGTCATAGCTTCCTTTGCTTACAGCCTCTGGCGGCTCAATGATTCGGCAATTTGGCACCTCGAACATGCGAGGGAGGTATTCTATCTCCCGATAGGGCGCGTCTGGGAGCTTGGGCTCGGCAGCCTGCTTGCGCTAGGCGTTGTACCGGCTGTGCGCGAGCAACTGCGTGTCCCGCTCGGCATGATCGCACTGGCACTGCTTACGCTTCCTGTGTTTTTATACAGCGGGGCAACTCCCTTCCCCGGGCTCGCCGCTCTCCCGCCATGCCTGGGAGCGGCTCTCGTCATTTACCTCGGGGAGCGCGGCCCGACACGAATCTTCACTTGGCGCCCGTTCGTTTTGGTGGGCCTCATATCCTATTCCCTGTATCTCTGGCACTGGCCCCTGATCGTACTGCTTCACGGCATACGCGGTGGCGCGCCATTGCCGATGACATGGTCAATTGGCGCGGTTTCTGCCTCGGTCATCCTCGCCTGGGCAAGCTGGCGCTTTATCGAAAGACCCTTCCGGCAGCCGGCTTCAATATCGCGGCAAACATTGTTCATCGGCTCCGGAGTCACCGTGGCGGCACTGCTTGTGCTCGCCTTGGGGTTATGGGGCCTGCAAGGTCTTCCGCAGCGATACACCCCAACGCAACTGGCAGTATTGGGGGCGCAAACCGACATCAACGAGCGCCGCGCGGAATGCGCGATGCGCGAGGCCGGACAGTTTTGCCGCATTGGAGCGGCAGGTGTTGAACCGAGCTTTTTGCTTTGGGGCGATTCCCATTCGGACTCCGCGCAGCCGGGTTTTCAGTTGGCGGCCGAACGCACGGGCTCGAATGGATATGTGTCGTCGCGCTGGGGCTGCCCCCCATTGGTCGGTATTGAGCAGTCGGCGCTGGGATGCACGAGCGCGAATCAAGCGACGCTGTCGTGGCTGAGAACCCACCCCGAAATCACTGTGGTATTCCTGGTGGGTCGTTGGCCGCTATACGAATCAGGCCGACTTAAAGACGGAGCAATTCAGCCGCGGCCGACATTCATTGCCAATGCCGTGAATTCCGAAGGGGACGGTCAATCTCCACTGTTCAGGATCGCCATGACACAGACCGTCAAGGCGCTCTCGGCAATGGGCAAGCGCGTTGTGATCCTTGGCGACGTCCCGGAAATTGGCTGGAGCGCCCCGTTGCAATTGTCTGCACTCCAACGCTTCGGCGCGCCGTTGCCACCAGTACCTACAACAGTTGACGTAGCCGCGCGCGATGCCCGCAGCAGCGCGGTAATCAAGCAGCTTGGAGTAGAATTCGTAGCTGTCTATCCACGCATCTGCCCAAGCGAATGCCTCGTCATGGATGAGAAAGGCATTCCGATTTACTCCGATGGCGATCACATTACCGCGACCGCGTCGCGCACGATCTATCCTCCATTAATTGAGCCGTTGCTCTCCAGTAATCGAAGTGCCGATCAAGTGAGACGATAAAGATAGCGTCACAGCGGTAAGGCCCCTGACAGCCGCAACCTATCGGGCGCTATTTTCGTCCGACCGAGTTTGCTCGGCAGCACGTTCAGCGTGCATCCGATCTTCAAGTACAAACAACGCCAGTGCGGTTTCCGCCAGCAACCGCTGCAATGCATAGAATAATCCGGCCCGGCCGTTAAAAATCATGCCCCGACCAAATAAGGTATAAAGGAACATCACGATCGGCATGAGCGGCGGCGACAATCGTAATCTGTGTTTCAGCCCGCCAGGAGAAGCCTTCAAATGGGGTAGTTCGCGTTCCATGTAACGCGCCTGCGATCCGATCCAGCCCTTCATCGGCTTCCAGTCATCATGGACAAGTTTGCCGGCGAGCCTGCCCATAGTACCGTACGTCGTGCGCCAGCCTTCGGTGTGCCCCTTGTCGAACACCTCGATCGCATCACCTCGAAACAGAACGATGTTCGATGGATAAAGCGAGGCTGACAGCCGGCGTCCGAAGATCGCATAGCCGAAATCGATCCGGTAGGATGTGATGGTCGCGAGCGGCGTCAGCACGGCGAGTTCGTCGCGAAGTTCGGGCGTGACGATATAATCGGCATCCATCCTCAACACCCAATCGCTCGTCACACCGGTATCGGTGACGGCGTAGCGCCATTGATTACCGTGCGTATCGAATGGTCGGTGGAAGACGCGGACCGCCGGATATTCGGCAAGGATGGCAAGCGTCGCATCACTGCTGCCGCTATCGACCACGACGATGTCGCGCGCCCAGTCGAGCGCGGCGAGCAGCCGGCGGAGGTTGGGTTCCTCGTTCATCGTCAGGATGACAGGCGTGATCGAATCGAGCACCGGTGGTCGGCTCCTTGGCATGCGGTGCGTCCGCCGCTACACGGCGGGCGCGCGCACTCCAAGCTTCATGGCGTGATATCGCGGGGGAAGTGATTGCTGATGGGGGAACACGTCGAGGCAACCAGCCGTCACACTCATCGCACGGGCCGTTTCGAACACCTCGATATGATCCGCGGCCTCGCGGCATTGCTGGTACTGGTTGGTCATGTCCGCGGTTTCGTATTCATCGACTATTCCGACCTGACCGGCACAAAGCTCGCCGCGGCGCCGCTCTATGTGATCGGCGGGCTCGGCCATCAGGCGGTGATCCTGTTCTTCGCGCTGAGCGGCTTCCTGGTCGGCGGACGAGCGATGCGCGAGATTCGCCAGGGCAGATGGAATCTACCCGATTATGCGGTGCATCGCTTCGCCCGGTTATGGACCGCCCTAATCCCGGCGCTGATCGCCACGGCGCTGCTCGACTGGATCGGCCGCGACTTGCTCCGCCTCAATGGTTATGGCGCGGAATATTGGGACATATTGTCGAGCGGCCCCTTTCCCGGCAGCGATCCGACACCGACACTCACGAGCTTTCTCGGCAATATCGCCTTCCTCCAGACCATCGCCGTGCCGGTGTTCGGCACCAATGGCCCGCTCTGGAGCCTGGCCAACGAGTTCTGGTATTATTTCCTCGTCCCCTTCGCCTGGATGGCGCTGGCCGGACGTAATATTTCGGTCGTCGCCCGCATGTTTTCGGCGCTGTTCGCGATCGTCGTGCTGATTCTCCTGCCGTTCCCGATCATCGCCCTGGGCAGCATCTGGGTCATCGGAGCGACCGCCTGGTCGTTGGGCGACGTCGTTCGCGCACTGTCACCCGGCCGCTTCCTTCTCCTTGTCGCAGCGATCGCTCTGGCTATCGCAATCGGCGGCGTCGCGTCGCTCGCCCGCCCCAGCCTTCCGACTGATATTCTACTCGGCCTGGCGTGTGCCGCGACGCTGCCCTGCCTCGCCCGTTTGAACAATCCCGGCGGATTCTATGGACGCCTGTCCTTCTGGCTCTCGGAAATATCCTTCACGCTCTACGTGGTGCATTTCCCATTGATCGCCTTGCTATGGTTCGCGCTTCTCGCGCCGGTGCAGTTCGGCATCGTGCCCCTGGCCTTTGCCGCCGCCGCCGGACTGATTGTCGCCGCGATCGGGTTTGCCGCCGCGATGTGGTGGCTGTTCGAGCGCAATACCGGCCGAATCCGTGCGCTGTTCCTACAGGTCCTCCACATCACAAAGAGATAAGCCGCCTTGCGTGATCTCTTCCGTACTGCAACATTTTCGGTATAAGCGCTGCCGAGCGAGGGGTCGCACCACATCGTCATGCCGCGTTCCAGCGTCGGCCGAGTCACGGAGACTTTTGCTTGATAATCCTGGGCCTCAACGCCTTTCACGGCGATTCCTCCGCATGCCTGTTACGCGACGGCGTCATGATTGCCGCCGCAGAAGAAGAACGGTTCCGCCGCGTCAAGCACTGGGCTGGATTCCCGTCTGAATCGATCCGCTATTGCCTCGCCGAAGCGGGACTGACGCTCGGTGATGTCGATGTCATCGCGGTCAATCAGGACAGCCGCGCCAATTTGCTGCGCAAAATCGCCTATGTCGCGACCAAGCGACCCGATCTCGGCTTCGTCATGGACCGGCTGAAGAATCGCAAGGCGCGCAAGGGCATCGCGGAATATCTCGAGGAAAGCTTTCCCGGCGAAAGCTTCAAGGGCATTCACGCGCCGATCGAACACCATCTCGCGCATCTGTCGTCCGCTTTCCACGTCTCGCCCTTCCAGGATGCGAGCGTCGTATCAGTCGACGGTTTCGGCGATTTCAGCAGCGCCGCCTGGGCGATCGGCCATGGCAGCGAAATCGATATCCAGGGCCGGGTCTTCTTCCCGCATTCGCTCGGCATCTTCTATCAGGCGCTGACCCAGTATCTCGGTTTTCCGCATTATGGTGACGAATATAAGGTGATGGGCCTCGCGCCCTATGGTCAGCCGACCCAGATCGACGCGATGCGCGAGATCGTGACACTCAAGGGTGATGGCAGCTTCGAGCTCAACCTGAAATATTTCAAACATCACAAGGAAGGCACGCAGTATCAGTGGACTGACGGCATTCCCGAGATTGGCGACCTGTTCTCACCTGAACTCGAAGAATTGCTCGGCCCACGTCGCGACCCCAAGGGTGAGCTGACCCAGGGCCACCGCGACTTGGCCAAGTCGATCCAGGCGATGTACGAGGAAGCGTTCTTCAACCTGCTCGACATGCTGCACGCAAAGCACAAAGTGCCGCATCTGACCGTCGCCGGCGGCTGCGGCAACAATTCGGTCGCCAATGGCAAGGTGCGACGGCGTACGCCCTATACTCATGTCTATGTGCAGTCGGCGGCGGGCGATGCCGGCGGTGCGATCGGCGCAGCATTCGCCTACTGGCATAAACAGGGCAAGCCGCGTGGCTTCGTCATGGACCACGCCTATTGGGGCCCACACGCCCCCACCAATGAGATCGAAGGCCTGATGGTCGCACGCGAGGCCGAGATAGAGGCGGCCGGCTGCACGATCGAAACAATCACTGACGAGGCCGAGCTGTGCCGCCGCACTGCCACCGCGATTTCCGAAGGCAAGGTGATCGGCTGGTATCAGGGCCGGATGGAATGGGGTCCCCGCGCATTGGGCAACCGGTCGATTCTCGGTGATCCACGCCGCGCCGACATGAAGGAAATCCTCAATCTCAAGATCAAGCGGCGCGAAAGTTTCCGCCCGTTCGCGCCGTCAGTGCTCGATCGCGGCGTCACCGGCTGGTTCGAGGAGGAGGACAGCGTCCCCTTCATGATGCAGGTGTTCCAGATTCGCGAAGAGAAGCGCGACCTGATCCCGGCGGTGACCCATGTCGACGGGTCCGGTCGTCTCCAGACCGTCAATGAAAGCACCAACCCGCGCTATTTCCACCTGATCGAAGCGTTCGAGGCAATCAGCGGCGTGCCGATGGTGCTCAACACTTCGTTCAATGAGAATGAGCCGGTGGTGTGCCGCCCGGAAGAAGCACTGGATTGCTTCCTGCGGACGAAGATGGACGTGCTGGTGCTCGGCGACACGCTGATCGAGCGCGGGGCCGTGAATTGATCGTCGTCCCATGAGCGCAAAGATCGCTTATCGACCCGATATCGACGGGTTGCGGACGATCGCGGTCGGCTCGGTCGTCGCGTATCATGCCTTTCCCGCGCTGCTGCCGGGCGGGTTTATCGGCGTCGATATCTTCTTCGTCATTTCGGGGTTCCTGATCACCGGCATCCTGGTCCGCGAACATGAGCGAACGGGCCGGGTCGATCTTGCCGAATTCTACGCCCGCCGCGTTCGCCGACTGCTTCCCGCATTGCTCGCGGTGGTCGCCACCACGCTGGCGCTTGGCCTGTGGTTGGTGCCCGCGACCGGCGAGCTTCAGTCGCTCGCGAAGTCGGCGCTCGCGGCACTGTTCTTCACCTCGAACATCTTCTTCGCGTTACAGCCATCGGGCTATTTCGCCGCTGCGGCGGAGACCTACCCCCTGCTGCACACTTGGACGCTCGCGGTCGAGGAGCAATTCTACATCGTCTGGCCGCTGCTGATTCCGCTGACCGGCTGGATCGCGGCGCGGATCGGCCTCAGCCGACATCGCGCGCTCTGGATCCTGTTCGGCGCAGTGTTCATCAGCTCGCTCGCGATCAGCATTGTCGGGACTCAGATGCGCCCGACCTGGGCATTCTATCTCACCCCGTTTCGCGGCTGGGAATTCGCCATCGGCGCAATGTTGTCGTTGGCGATCGACGGTGACCGACCCCGCTGGGCTCACCGCGGAGCCGTCCCCCTGGCCTTCGGGTTGGCAGTGACCGGCCTGATCCTGATCGGCACCGCGCTCTGGACACTGGATCACGACACGCCCTTTCCAAGCTGGATCGCACTCCTGCCGACCCTTGGCGCGGCGGCGTTACTGGCGGCGGGCGCCATTGCTCCGGCCAATCCGATCGCTCGCATCCTCGCGCTCGCACCGGTCACTTATGTCGGCAAACTCTCCTATGGCTGGTATCTCTGGCATTGGCCGTTGCTCGCCTTTGTGCGCGGCGATGCGCTGGGTGCGCCGAGTGCGGGCGCGCTGATCGCAGCGGTCATCGCGTCGTTCCTGCTTAGTGCGGCCAGCTATCACCTGATCGAGACACCTGTTCGTCACCAACGGCCTTCGTTGTTCCGGACGACCCGCAAGAGCCTGATCGCTGGCGTCGCGTTGTTGTCGATCGGTGCCGTAGCGGCCGGGATCACCATCACCGTCGCGAACCACCAGCTTGCCGGCTCGTCACGCCTTCAGGCGATCGCCGCAGCAGAAACCAGACAAGCCGACCCGGCCATATCGCCCGAATGCAGCAACTACCGGATCAACTTCAGTAAACTCACACCGGTCGAGTCCTGCCTGATCGGCGATCGTACAGCGAAGCGAATGATCATCCTGATCGGCGATTCACACGGCGCTCATCTGATTCCGATGCTGGACCACTGGGGTCAGGGCGCGCATGTCGCCATCCTCCCCCGCACGCGCGGCGGATGCCGCCCACTCGATGGGCAGGCGCTGGTCATTGGCATTGCCCCCAGCGCGTCTCATCTCGCCGAGTGCAGCCGCTTCCGTGACGCGGTTCTGGCCGAAGCCGGGCGATTGGCCGCATCCGGGCAGGTAATCGCGATCGTCGCGTCAGCGCGTTGGCCGAATGCCGGCGTTGCCGGCACCTTGCCCGGTCCGCTGGCCGAGGTTCGATCGGGCTTCGCCAACGGCCTGGCGCAGCTAACCCGGTTGACCCAGGAGAACAGAATCCGGCTAGTCCTGGTCAAGGATACGCCGAGCTTCCCTTATCATGTTCCGCGCTGCCTTGCGCGCCGGTCCGTTGACCGCTGCGCCGTCTCACTTGCCGCAGGCGATCCCGGCGACGCCGACCGGACACTCTCGGCGCTGGCGGCCGGTAACCCCGGCATCCGCCTGCTGGATCCCAGCGCCCTGATTTGTCCGGGAGGACGCTGCGCGCCAATACGAGACGGCGTGGTTTTGTTCACCGACGATCATCATCTGTCTTCGGTCGGAAGCGCCGCGCTTGCCGCACCGCTCCGTCCGGCACTCGACGCCGCAATACTTGGCCCATGACCGGAGGCCGGTCTCGCTTGTAATTCAAGGCATCATTCGTCAGGCACATGCCGTTGCGTCGCGATAGAAAATGGAGGGCAGATACCGATGCCGTCATACATGTTCGACACATCACCGATCGAGCCACCCGCGGACTGGCCGGAAAGCTGGCGCATCCAGCACGACCATGACGATGTGGAGATCCGGGGCAGCGGGTCCAACCCAGGTTTTGCGAAGACCGCGCGGTTGTGCCGGATTTTGTCCGACGCGATGATCGACGCAGTCGGAGATTTTGGGGCAACCCTGCCTCAGGTGCCGACCCGTAGATTATCGGTGGCATCGGCCGCCGTCCCGCACCGCCCGGCGTAGAGTCTCGACCGACCGTGCAACTTCTGACATGGACAATCTCCGGGGATGAGCTCGCGGCGCCGTGGCACCGCATGGTGCGGGGAAGCATGGCGAGACGCAGGCAGGGGGCAAGCGGGACTATCTTCCTGAGCTTGACGGTCTGCGCGCTCTGTCAGTCGCCTTCGTCCTGCTCGTTCATGCCAGCTATGATCGTCGCTGAATTGTCCTGGCGCTTCCTTGAGCAGCCGATGCTGCACGTGAAGAAGCGCTATTCCTGGCGGCGGATGCAGACCGCAACCCCTGCCTCGTCCGCGACCTGATTTCCATCGGAAGATTTTCATGATCGACCCCATCGCGCCCTCTCCTATAGCTCCACCACCCAAGGCAAGACTGAAGGCCTGGTTGCCGCTGCTGGTCGGTGCGCTACTCGCGCTGTCGTTTCTCGAATATGCGCGGACCCATATCCTCATCAGGCTGGCCTATGCTGGCTTCGGTGCCGAAACCTCCGGCTTTGCGCAGCGCCGTCAGATCACTCAGTGCAGTGATGCGATCGATAGCGACCGATGCGTTGCCACCTGGAGCAAAGCCGGCAAGCCGCCGGTGGTGCTGTGGTTCGGCAACTCGCAACTCTCCGGGATCAACCGATATCGGCCCGGCGACGTCAACGCACCCGAGTTGCTGCGCCGTGCACTCGCCGAGCGCGGCAAATATCTCGTCACCTATAGCCAACCCAATGCGAACCTGACTGAAGAGGCGATCGTCTGGAATGCCGTCGCGCCGATCTATCGCCCCAAGCTTCTCATCCTGCCGGTATGCTATGACGACATTCGCGAACTCGGCGTGCGCGAGACGGTGGGCGATTTCATCGAGCGTCCGGGCGTCACGGCCCGGTTGGAGTCCCAGCGCTATTGGCCGCTGATCGCCGGGCCGATGCAGGAAAGCTTGAAGGCGTCATCACCCCAAGTCGCCAAGGGGCATCAATCGCTGCAGACCCGGGTCGAACACGAGGCGACCGGCTTCCTGGCAGGGCATTGGCCATTGTGGCGGGCCAAGCCGTCGTTGCGCGGCACGCTCGGCTTTGCGGTCCATACGCTGCGCAACAAGGTGCTCGGCATCCACTCGACCAGCAAGCGTCCGGTCGATGCCAATGTCTATCGCGACCGCATGGAATTGCTCGACGGCATGGTCGCCGATGCGCGGGCACAAGGGGTCGATGTGCTGCTTTATGTGCCGCCCTATCGCCAGGACATCGATGGCCCCTATCCGATGGCGCAGTACCGAGCGTTCAAGACCGAGTTGGAGGCGCTCGCCAAGCGCCACGGCGCCGGGTTCGCCGACATCGACCCGATCGTTCCAGGCCCCGAATGGGCGACCGTCACCGACGAACTGTTCGGCTTCAAGGAGGCCGATTTCATGCACTTCACCGCTGCCGGCCACAAACACTTCGCCGCTGGAATCGACCAGGCCGCGCGCCGGATGGGATACTGATCGATGCTGTTCAATTCAGTCACCTTTCTCGGCCTGTTCCTACCGATCATCTGCATCCTGTACTGGCAGCTGAAGGGCAATGCGCGGCTGTGGCTGCTGCTGCTCGGCAGCACGACTTTTTACGGCTTCTGGCGGATCGAATTCGTGCCGCTGATGCTCGGCAGCGCGGTCATGGACTATTACCTCGCACTGCTGATCGACCGGCAGGAGGATCCGATCAAGCGCAAGCGACTGATGCAAATCAGCCTCGTTGTGAATCTCGGCATCCTCGGATTCTTCAAATATTTCATCTTCTTCCGTAACAGCGTGTTCTCGCTGGCCGAAGTGCTGGGCTTCCATCCTAGCTTCACCACGCTCAACATCATTCTGCCGCTCGGCATCAGCTTCTATATCTTCCAGACGCTGAGCTACACGATCGACGTGTATCGCCGCGACCTGCCGCCAGAGCGCAACATGCTGCGCTACCTGACCTTCGTGACCTTCTATCCGCATCTCGTCGCGGGCCCGATCATGCGTCCGGACATCCTGATCCCGCAGCTAAAGGATCCAGCGCCGTTCGATGGCCAGCAGGTCCGTCGCGGCATAGAGCGCATCATCGCCGGCCTGTTCCTCAAGGTCGTGCTGGCCGACACAATCGCCGGGTTCGTCGACCAGGGCTTTGGCGGCAACATCGCGCAGATGAGTGCGTTCGACGCCTGGACACTCGCCTTCCTGTTCGGCTTTCAGATCTATTTCGATTTCGCCGGCTATTCATCGATCGCCATCGGTTCGGCGATGATCATGAACATCTATGTGCCGGAGAATTTCAACTTCCCCTATGTCTCGACCTCGCCGCGTGAATTCTGGAAGCGCTGGCATATCTCGCTGTCCACCTGGATTCGCGACTATGTCTATATCCCGCTGATGGGCCGCTACCGCGAGCCCGGTCACGGCGCCTGGGATACGTTGGCGGAGAGCTCCGAGAGTGCGCCTGGCGCGGCCAAGGTGACCGAGGGCAAGCGCACCCGTGCGCTCTTTTCGACCTGGGCGATCATGGGCCTGTGGCATGGCGCCAACTGGACCTTTGTCCTTTGGGGTGTCTACCATGCCGCCATGGTCTGGGCGCAGCGTGTCATCTCGCCGCGCATCCGCATGCCCGGAGGCGTCATCGGTGCGCTGATCGGTGTCGCGATCACCCTGCCGTTGATGATGGCGGCGTGGATTCCGTTCCGCGCGGTCAGCCTGCATGACACCTTCACCTTGTGGGGCAAGATGCTCGACCCGCGCCAGTATCATGCCTTCGGGCTCGCCCCGAACAGCTACATGATGGCGGCGGCGCTGACTGTGTTGATGTTTATCGTCTGGTTCGTCCGCGACCGCATCGTGCCGCGCCTCGCCGCCAACGGCACGCCGCTGATCGTGGCCAAGACCGCCTATCTGACCGTCGCGATCGCCGTGGTGTTCGTGATGCTGGAAGTGAAGAGCGCCTTTATCTACTTCCAGTTCTGATCCGCCATTGCTGGCTGTTATCAGATAGCAGCCCGCATTGTCGGCCCGGCCAGATGTTCCCTGGTGGAAGAGCCGGTTCAGACCCATCTGATTTTGACCCGCCATGCAAAGGAGCGGGAGCGATCGCCCCGGCTCCTCGCCGCCATAACCAATATTGGTGTTAAATCTTGCGAGCTTTCACGGCCCGATGTTGAGCCATGCCGTTCCCCCCGCCCGCCGCCGGGCGGCAGGCAATTCGGGATTGGTCGCCCCGTTGGGGTTCGTCAGGCCGCGAGATGGCGTCTGGCGCGTTCCGGCGCTTCCTCCGGCTCGACGATCCGTCGCGGTCGCGCCATCACACCGCAGCACAAGCCGAAGATGACCCCAATCGCCGCGGTGCGCAGCGGGTAATCGACGAACTCATGCAGCATGATGATGCCGGTGATAACCGTCGCCGCTTCCGAAAAAGCATCGCGGGTCGATGCGCGCCAGATCACGATCGTAGTGCGCAGCCACCAGGCGGCAAAGCCAAGCATCAGGATGACCGCCGGTATGCCGCCGGTCATGATCAGTTCGAGGATGTCGTTATGCGCATGGTTGGCATAGACTCGGGTCACGGTCTGGGCGTCCTCGAACTGCGGGAAGACGGCACGGAAACCGCCGACTCCCGATCCGAAGGGCATGAATGCGCCGATCGCCTTTATGGCCCGCGACCAGAGCTGAGGGCGCCCCATTTCGGCTTCGGCGGCGAACTGGCCGCTAGACACATGCCCCCATATCAGAACGGCCGCGACCATACCGATCGCCAGGACGGAAACCCCGATTGCGCCGATCACGCCGATGCGAACCTTACTGTTGCCGCGCCGTAGCCGCGCAATCAGGAAAACCGATGCCACTGCGATCAGCGACAATCCCATTCCGGCAAGCGAATTCGCGATCCACACGCCGAACAGCGCGACAAGCACGATCGCGATCCAGACCAGCCAGCTGGCATTGGGTTTGGTCGACCCGCGTTGCGCAACGAACAACGCAGTCGCCGCCGGGATCGACAGCACACACAATGTCGCAAGATGATTGCTGTTGGCGAACAGGCCGGTCGCTTCTCCGCGGTTGGAAATATCGTACAGATAGAAGGACGACTGGATGCCGGTCATCCTTTGCGCGAGCCCAATGCTGACCGATACGATCAGCAGCAGGATCAGCATGATGAACAAGGAGACGAGCCCGACGCGCGGCGCGCGCATACCGATCAGCGCCGCAGCAATGACCGGCAGCATGCTTAATGCGGCACCGATCGTGCCTTCCGGTGTCATGCTGATCTGCCGCCAGCCATTTTCGACACCCACAAGCCTCATGCCATCGGAGACGATACTGCGCGCCGGCAAGGCCGACCACAAGGCGGGCGGCAGAGGAATCAGCTGGAAGATCGCTAAGCCAATTGCGCCACAAAGCAGCAGCAACAGCCCTTTTTGCGTTCCGCCCGGATAATTGTGCCGCGAAACGATCGCCAAGGCGATACCGAGCGCGGCCGCGAACTGGATCGCAGCATTGGCGTAGACGCCGCCACGAGATGACCCGCCAAGAACGATCGCGACGAACAGGAAAAGAGTCGCGGGAATGATGGGCGCGGTACGGTTCATGGCGTGACCGATGGCTGGGGCGACGAGATCGCCGATGTCGGGTTGGCAGCCGATTCCGGCGCGGAGGCCGATGCCGTAGCTCGCTCGAACTGTACCGCTGCAATGCGCGCGTTGAGACGCACCGGGAATTCCGATGCGGCTCCGGTCAGTGACAGCGAGACCGCCTGGCATGTTTCGGGCACGTCGAACGGCACCGACATTTGCGGCTTTCCCGTCACGCTGGTGTCGAGCGCCAGATTGCCGATCGGCTGATTGCCCGGCAGACAGGATATTTGCCAGGTCAGGACCGTGCCGCCACTCGACGGCCCCTCGCTATGCGCGTTGGTCACCGTGCTGCGCAGGCGATAGCCGCCGGGCTGCAGCACGACGACCTGAGTCGCCAACGTCACCGGCTTGCGTCCGGAATAGGACAGATCAAGCCCGTTATTCGTGTCCGCTCGATCGCCGTCCGCGGCGGTCAGTTGCCAGTTGAACGGCGGAGGTCCCGGCATACCCTTGAACTGCGCATCATAGGGCGTATCCACGCTCGCCAATGCGGACTCGGGCAGATAGGAAATCCAGGCAAGGTAAGCCCGTTCATAATCCGCCTTGGCGACCAGATCGGCAACGAATGCGGCACGTTCGCGATCGATCAAATAGACTTCACTTGTGCCTACATCCATGATTGCAAAGCGGATCGAAGGATCGTAGCCGCGGGCCTGCAACGTGCTGAGAAACGTCTCCCGCCAACCCGGATTGCGCTGTATTACTGCCGCGATCTGCGGAATGTTACGGCGATCTCTCGCCAGTCCGGCAAGGATCGGCACATAGCTTGGATATTGTTCGGGATCTACCGCGAGCAACCTGAGCGTACTGGTCGCCGCGTCCACCGTCTGGCCGTTCCGCATCTGCTGATCGAGCCGCCACAGCCAAGCGAGCCGGGTTCGCGGTTCCAGCGCGAGCGCATGCTCAACCAGCTTGGCCGCGCCCTCCTTGTCGCCTTTTGCCGTCGCATCGAGCGCGGCCAGTGCGAATGCCGTACCATCCAGCGGCTTGCTCGTCAGCCGCTGGTACAATCTCGCACGTTCGGCAGGATCGAGCTTGATCGCCAGTCCACCGTTAAGCTCGACCAGTCGTGTCCGCAGAACCTCCGGGTCATCGCCCAGAACGATGGTGACCGCATCAATCCTACGGTGCGCGGCGCGGTAAACATGGCTGAGCGACGCCCAGCCCGTGGCAACCACGAGTACACCCGCGAGCACCCAACGCGTGGTGCTCGAATATAATAAGCTCCGCTGGGCCATCGACGATCAGTCGGCGTTGACCGAGAGCTGACGCTGCGGATCGGACTTCTTGTCGCCCGGCTCGCGGCCATAACCATAGCCGTACCCATAGCCATAGCCGTACCCATAGCCATAACCGGAGGTACGGGCATTGAACTTGGTCAGCACGACGCCGATCAGATGCGATCCGGCTTCCTGCAGGCGCGCCACCGACCGCTTGAGCACCGGTCGGCGAATCCGGCCGGCCTGCACGATCAGGATCGTCGCTTCACACATCGATGACAGCAGCGGCGCATCGGCCAGGCCCAGGATCGGCGGCGAATCGATGATCACGATATCGACGATACCCTCGGCCTCGGTCAGCAATTCGCGCATCCGTCGTCCGGCGAGCAATTCGGCCGGATTGGGTGGGATCGGGCCCGACGGCACGACGTAAAGCTCATCGATGCTGGTGCGTGCGATATGGTTGCGGATGCTGTCATGGCTGGCGAGCAGCGACGACAGGCCGCATTTCTCTTCCAGCTTCACCTTGAACGTCGGTTTACGCATATCGGCGTCGATCAGCAGCACGGTACGGCCCGATCGCGCGAACTTCTGCGCGAGCGCGAGCGAACTGACCGACTTGCCCTCGCCAGGCGCACAGCTGGTGATCAGGATCGACTTGGCGACGCCACCGGAAGTGGCGAAGTCGATCGAATTGCGCGCCGACGAATAGGCTTCGGACTGTTCCGAAGTCGGGTCATTGAGCAATTCGGCAACCGCATCGCCCTTCGGGGCTGTCGGTACCACGCCGAGGAGAGACAGTTTGAGCTTGTCCTTGATGTCGTCAGGATTCTTGACCGTGTCGTCGATGAACTCGATCGCAAAGGCCAGACCAACGCCGAGCATCAGTCCCAGGAACAACGCGAAGGCGAGATTGCTGGGGATGGACGGCGCATAGGGCGCACCTGGCACCTTGGCGCGATCGATGATCGACACCAGACTGTTAGCAACGCCACCAGCCACGCCAACTTCCTTGTAGCGCTGCAACAGGCCGTCATAGAGCTGGCGGTTGGTGTCCACCTCGCGCTGCAGGATGGTGTACTGAATGCTGCGTCCGCGCAAATCCATGACTGACGTCTTCAGGCCATTGACCTTGCTGCGCAGGTCGTTTTCCCGGCCGACCGCGGTCAGATATTCCGCCCGCAGATCACCCGCAGCCGCGCCGGAGATACTGCCCGACGTCGCCGCGATCTGCCGCTGAAGCGACTGAATCCGCGACCGCAATTGCTGCATCTCGGGGAAATCGGGTTTGTAGATGTTCAGCTTGTCCTGATAGTCGGCATCGAGTGCCGCCTTCTGACCAATCAGCGACTGAACCGCGGCACTTTGCACCACTTGCGATTGCGGCGCGGTGCGCAACGCGTTGCGATACTTCTGCTCGACGGCGATCCGATCGCTCTGCGCGGCGGAAAG
Organism: Sphingomonas sp. ERG5; assembly: GCF_000803065.1. GTDB lineage: Bacteria > Pseudomonadota > Alphaproteobacteria > Sphingomonadales > Sphingomonadaceae > Sphingomonas. The sequence continues at coordinate 46,916 of NZ_JSXI01000059.1, read as the reverse complement.
GGCCTCGTTCAGCGTGACCAGCGATGCGCTGTCCAGCGAGCTGCTGGTGGTATCGCCGCCATCGTCGCCCTTGTTCTGATTGACGACGATGATGCCGGCTTTCTGGGCATATTCAACCAGCTGACGTTCCGACGTCTCGAGCTGGCTCTTCACCTTCGCAATGCGGTTTTCCAGAAAGGTGCGCGCATAGGATGTCGCGCCATATTGCCGTTCGAGATTGGAGGCGATGAAACCATCGGCGATCGCGTTCGACACGTCTGCGGCAAGCTGCGGCGAAGGGCTGGTGAAGCTGATGTTGATCAGCCGGCTGGCGGGAACCGGCACCACAGCCAGGTTACGCTGAATCGTGCCGGCGCCAACGCGTGGGCGATCGGGTCGCCCGCTCTTGCCGTCGAGGCCAAGGTCCGCGATCACGCGTTCGGCGAGCGAGCGGCTCTTCAACAGGCCGATCTGCGTAGCCAGATATTGCGGGTCACGCACCGCCGTCTGGCGATTGCCGCGATCATTGTTGGATGTGATGTCCTCCTGCGCCAACGCGATCTCTATCTGCGCGGCGGACTTGTACATCGGCGTCGCCAGCAGCGAGATGGCCAGCCCAACCAGCAAGGCCAGCACCGTGCAGCCTGCAATCAGCCAGCGCCATTTGGTCAGGACGCGCCAGATCTCATGCGGATCGATTTCGGCGATCGCCCCTTCGGCCGGCGGTGCGGCACGGAACGGCACCAGCCCGGCCGAACGGGGGTCGACCAGCGCGGTCTGCCCGGGCCCGCGCAGTGCGCGATCTTCGGGTCGCGGTTGATACTCGTTCATGAAACCCCCGAATCGTAAATCATGTCAGGCAAGATGCGCACCTTCATCAAAACGGCCTGAAAATCGCGAGCAAGGGCACAGTGCTCAGCGCATCCTTGAAAGTCTGTCGCGCCTTGTTGCCATCCACGACGATGATGTCGTTGCCGAATATCTCCGGATCAGGCTGCATGCCGCGACGGATATCAGTCAAATCGAAAGATGCCGCCTGGCGCTGCCCCTTGATCATACGAAACACCACGACCCGGCGCGGATTGGCATCGGTATCGGTGCCTCGCGCGAGCGCGATCGCCTGGATCAGGGTGGTCGATCCAGCGATCGGGTAGATGCCGGCCTGCTTGACCGAGCCGTCGATCGTGACACGCTGGCTCGTCGCGCTCTTCACCGCAACGCGCACTTCAGGGGACTGCAAATACTTGGCGCCCAGCCGAGTGGCGAGTTCGCCCGAAAGCTGGTCGGTGGTTTTGCCGGTCGCTTCGACCTGGCCGATCAGCGGCATGGTGAAGGTGCCCGTCACATCGACCGTTACATCGCCCGACATATCGGGAACGCGAAACACGATGACCGACAATGTGTCGCCGGGGCCGATATGGTAGCTTTCATCGGTCTTGAGCGCGACTGGCACGTCCGGCGATCCGAAATCCTGGACGCCATAAGGCACCGTGCCGCCGCGCTTGTCGGCGCAAGCCGCCAGGGCAAGCGACATCATCGCAATCAGCCACACCCGGTGGCGAAGCAAGCGGAGGCCGCCAAGGGATTCCCTGCGGACGCGTTTAGCGTGAGCGATCAATGCCAGCTCCATAAATTCGATGGCGAAGGGGCCCCTCGCATGATCGTGGCGGTTTAGCACCCGGCCCGCTGGAATCAACCCGACAGGGGATCGGGGTGGATTCATCCCCCACCCCCGAATCTCGCCGCGCCAAAGGCCTGGTCAGTATTCTTGCGATTCTATTTCGACCCGGAACCGGTGATCACCGTCCGGACGGTCCGGAACAGTATCAACGCATCAAGCCAGGCAGACAGGTACTTTATGTAGTAGAAATCATAGCATAATTTGTAATGCACATCGCCGATCTCCGCGACATGTCCCTGATTGACCTGCGCCCAACCGGTGATGCCCGGCTTCACGACATGGCGGTAACTATAGAAGGGCAGCTCGCGCTGATACCAGTTCGACAGCGACATCGCCTCCGGCCGCGGACCGATCCAGCTCATTTCGCCGCGCAAAATGTTGAGGATCTGTGGAATTTCGTCGATCCGCGTGCGCCGCAGGAATCTGCCGACCCGGGTGACGCGATAATCCTCATCCTGAGTCATCGCCCGCCGGCGCTCATCGTCGCTGCTTGCCGCCGCGGCGGTCAGCATCCGCATCGTGCGAAACTTGTACACCTGGAATGGCCTGCCGCGAAAACCCATACGCTGTTGGCGGAACAGCACGGGCCCACTCGAATCGAGCCGGATCGCGATGGCGACGATCGCCAGCAACGGCAACAACATGGGCAGGAGAATGATTGCCGCCGCCATGTCGCTTAGTTGTTTGAGCTTGCCATACCCCTCGTTGGGCGTGAGCGAACCGAGACCGTTTTCAGAAATATGCTCAATCTCGAGCTGTCCGGTGATCGATTCGAGCAGCTGCTTCATGTGGTAGACCGGGATGCCCTCCAGCGCGGCATCGGCAAGCAGGCGCTCCCACTCATCATCGATATCAGCGCGCAAGTCGACCACGATGCCTGAACCAGGCGCAGCTGGCAGCGTCGGCTCACGCATGTGCAGCCACTCGACATTGCCAACCTCTTCCAGTCGCGAAACATCGCCCGTCGGAACAACATGAAATACATAGGCAGTAGATCGCAGCCCGAAATAACATAGCACAAAGAAGGTTACGATCGAGAGCCCCAGGCTCGCGAGCAGCACCGACACGACATAGTCGAAACGGAATGCAAGCAGAATCGCTGTGACCAAGCCATAAGAAGTGAAGAAGGATGGCAGCACATATTCATAAGCCCGGACGCCCGGAAAATTGCGGAAACGGCGAAACAGCATGACACCAAGCAGCACTGCAACCGTGGCTGCGATCATCGAATTCAAGCTGCTGCTATATTGTATTACGCCCTGAGGCATGAAGTTGGCACGTGCGATGACCGGCAACGCGACCGCCACCAGCAAGCCGATTGCCGACTGAACGCGCAGCCGCTCAGCTGGCGATTTTACAACCCCATGATGCCTCTGCAATCGCGACTGCAGCATTGGTGAACGCCCCCTATTAGGCCCCGGCCGGCAAAGTACGCGCGGGCCAGGCAATACAGTTGTTGCCCAACTGGGGCCACATCATTGCGGTTCCCCAAACAAGCCTTCTAGATCAATAATATATGCTGGACGATTCTCATTCTTGTCATAAGAATCGAACCCAGCGGCAACACGTTCGAGCGACGCGCATGCCCATACGCCATGATCGATGACATGTACAAACACTTCGCAGGTGCAGCGTTCTCTTCGTGGGACGGATTGAGTCCAAGGCGGAAAAAGGCTTTTCCAGGTCAGTTATCGGCACTGCCCCGTTGATCAGTGCCGCGAACTCGTGCTTTGGCGCACGGCATGAGGGATCGACCATGAACAGCGGGGCAGCAGAATCCAGCGCGGGTACGCCGATCATCTTTTTCAATCGTTTCTATGCGCCCGATCACAGCGCGACCGCGCAAATCCTGTCCGACCTTGCCGAGCATCTCGCCGACACGGGCCATGACGTGACCGTCGTGACCAGCCGGGCGATATATGGCCAGGAGGATGGCCTGCTTGCGGTGCACGAACTGCGCCGCGGCGTCGCTGTGGTCCGCACCGCCACCCCTGCTCGCAGGCGCGGCATGGCAGGGCGGATCGTTGCTTATCTGACTTATTATATCATGGCCTTTTTCGAAGCGCTGCGCCGCGCGCGCCGCGGAAGCATTCTCGTGGTCAAGACGGACCCCCCGCTTCTGTCGGTGCCGATCGCCATCGCCGCCAGCTTGCGGGGTGCGACCCTGGTTCATTGGGTACAGGATCTCTATCCTGAGATTGCCGGCGCCTATGGCATGCGCCTGGCGGACGGGCCGATCGGCAAATTTCTCGCCGCGGTGCGCAACTGGTCCTTTCGTCGTGCAGCAACGGTGGTGGCGATCGGTGACCTGATGGCCGAACGAGTCGAGCGCATGGGCGTCGCGCGGGATCGGATCACCGTCATTCCCAACTGGTCGAACGATATCGAGATCACGCCATCCCTCGTCCGCTCGCCCTCGCTGCGGCGTGACTGGAACATCCCGGAGGCCGCATTCGTCCTGGAATATTCAGGCAACCTCGGCCGGGCACACGAATATGAGACGCTTCTCGATGCCGCGACTGTGCTTCGCGACCGGCTCGATATCGTCTTCCTGTTTATTGGTGGCGGCCATGTGTCCGACCAGCTTGCCGCGCGCGTCGCCGAGCTTGGCCTGACCAGCTTTCGGTTCGCACCGTATCAACCGCGCGAGCGTCTTTCCGAATCACTGGGCGCAGGCGACGCTCACTGGGTCTCGCTTCGTCCCGAATTCGAAGGCCTGGTCGTGCCGAGCAAGGTGTTCGGCATCTGTGCTGCGGCGCGCCCGGTCATCGCCGTCTGTGCGATGGACGGTGAACTGATCCGCCTCCTCGAACCCGGCCATGCCTGCCTCGTTGCCGTTCCCGGCGATGCCGTCGCACTCGTCACGGCGATCACCACGCTTGCTGACGATCGCGTGCGGGGTGACAAAATGGGGGCCGTCGCTCGCGACATCCTCGATCGTCATTATACCAAGGCGCGGACGCTGGATCGGTGGCGCGTGATGCTTGATCACATGGGAATCGTTGGGGCAGCGCAACAAAACCGCACCTCGGACGTATAGCGGTTTAACCGATCATCGAATGAAGTAAGACGACAGAGTGGGACTTTTTGGAAAATTCGGGCGCAAACAGCCCAAGGCGCCCCGCATACCCAGCGGCCCGCCCGACGCTCGCGCTTATGCGATCGGCGACGTGCATGGCCGACTCGACCTGCTGCGTGCACTGATCGACGAGATTGCCGCGGACCGCCGTGCGCACCCCTGTCAGCGCGAATATATCATTTTCCTCGGCGACCTGATCGACCGCGGTCCTGATTCGCGCGGCGTGCTGGATTTTCTGCTGCAAGCGCGAAGTTTCCTGCCGACACCGATCTTCGTGATGGGAAATCACGAGGAAATGCTGTTGCGTGTCCTGGACCGGGACACCGACCAGATTCGCGACTGGCTACGCTATGGTGGCTATGAATGCGCGCAGAGCTATGGCGTGGAGGTCGGGCGACTCGCTCTGCTCGATTCGCCTGCCGCGGCCTCTTTTGTGCGGCGCGCAATTCCTGACGATCATTTGGCATTTATCGACAGTTTCGTGGATAGTTTTCAGTTCGGCGATTATCTGTTCGTCCATGCCGGCATCAGACCGGGCGTCCCAATACAAGAGCAGACAATCCAGGACCTGCGCTGGATACGCGAAGATTTTCTCGACAGTACAGTCGATCACCAGCTTATTGTTGTCCACGGACATACAATTAGCGACGGACCAGATGAACAATTCAATCGAATTGGTATCGACACTGGCGCTTATACATCCGGTATTTTGACCGCCTTGTGTATCGAAGGGACCGAACGGCGCTATCTGACAGCTCGTTTTTGATTGGAACTTTGTTGAATGTGGGGCGTTGCGCCTTGGAATTTCGATCTTTGTAAGGCCGGAGGGTCGATTTTCGGGTAGACAAATCCACATGCTCTCGGTATCGGATTCGTGAGCCTACAAGTTGATGCGGTTAAAGGGAGACTGAAATGAAATTTTCGCGGGTGACCGCCGCCATCCTTATGGCGAGCCTTTCGTCGCCGCTGATCGCGGCGTCGGAGCAGACTGTTGGCAAGATGGCCACGGCCAGCCAGGGCACGTTCGTTGCTCGTGAGGGCAAGCTGATCGCAGCTTATCCTGGCCAGGCTCTGTACACCGGTGATCGCGTTTTGACGCGCGGCAAGGCGAACGCCAAGGTTTCGATGGCAGGCTGCAGCTACACGCTCGCACCGACGTCGATCCTGTCGGTCGGCAAGTCGGCATGCCTCACCGCACCGAAGTCCTTTGCTGTTGCACAAGACAGCAGCGATGAAGGCGCCGGCAGCCGTGGCAGCAACTTCATCGTTCCCGTCCTTGCGGCAATCGCCGTGGGTGCCGGCATCTATGTCGCCGTCGACAACAAAGACAGCGCACCTGCCAGCCCGTAATCGTCTGGCGGTACGAAATTGAGCGGGGCCGAACGCAAGTTCGGCCCCGTTTTCGTATGTGCTGGATTTCCGGTGGATTGCCCCTTTCCCTCATCAGGGCCGTCGGCACTCCGTCAAACTAGCCCTGTGTAGCCAAGGCCGATTGCAGGTCAGCCGCCCGATCCGCGAGATACCAGTCGACTGTCGCCGCCAGGCCTTCTCGAAATCTGACCTCGGGATGCCAGCCGAGCGACTGTTCGATCCGGGACGGGTCGATCGCGTAGCGCCGGTCATGCCCCGCCCGGTCCTCGACGAACCGGATCAAGTTCCGCCGCCGCCCCGCCGGCCACGGCATACGTTCATCGACCAGATCACAGATCATCGCGACGACCGCCACGTTGCTATGCTCCTCGCGGCCTCCAACCACATAGGTCGCACCCAGCTCGCCGCGAGTCATGACCAATTCCAGGGCGCGTGCATGATCCGCCACGTGCAGCCAGTCGCGCACATTGGCTCCCGTCCCGTAGACCGGCAAGGTCAGGCCCGCCGCGGCGCGCGTGATGGTCAACGGAATCAGCTTTTCAGGATATTGATGCGGCCCGTAATTGTTGCTGCAGTTCGACAGCACGACCGGCAATCCATAGGTGTGATGCCATGCGCGGACGAGATGATCCGCCGCCGCCTTTGATGCCGAATATGGCGATGACGGCCGATAGGCCGATTCTTCGCTGAATCTACTGTCATCGAACGGCAGGTCGCCGAACACTTCATCCGTCGAGACGTGATGGAAGCGGAAAACCCCCTTCCCTCGTTCATCCAGCATGCGCCAATGATCGAGCGCCGCTTCCAGCATATGGAAAGTGCCGGTAATGTTGGTTTCGATGAACACGGCCGGTCCCTCGATCGACCGATCGACATGGCTTTCCGCCGCGAGATGCATGATCGCATCCACCTTTTCCGCCGCGAGAATTCCCGCAACGAGTTGGCGATCGGCGATATCGCCCTGCACGAAGCGATAGTTCGGCGACCTTTCGATCTCGGCCAGTGCCGCATGCGAAGCGGCATAGGTCATCTTGTCGAGATTGATTACCCGTGTTCGGCCGCCGACGATGAGATGCCGACATAGCGCGGAACCGATAAACCCTGCACCGCCAGTGACAAGCACGGTCCGTTCGACTGAGGTAATCGCCCGCATCATGCCGCTTGCGTCGCGCAATAACGCAGATAGCGCGCATAATCGGTCTTGCCGAGCAAGTCGGCGCGCGTCATCAACGCAGCCGGCTGAAGATAGCCAAGGTCGAGCGCAATTTCCTCCGGGCAAGCAATCTTGATCCCTTGCCGCCGCTCGATAGTGCGCACGAACGACGACGCGTCATGCAATGATTCATGCGTCCCGGTGTCGAGCCATGCATAACCGCGCCCCAGCCGCCCGACTTCGAGCGAACCCGCATCGAGATACGCGCGGAGCACATCGACGATCTCCAGCTCGCCCCGCGCCGAAGGCTTCAGGCCCTGCGCGACCGTCACGACATCGGCCGGGCAAAAATACAGTCCGGTCAGCGCCCAGTTCGATGTCGGAGCCTCGGGCTTTTCTTCGATCGCCGCGGCGCGACCTTTGGCGTCGAACGACACGACACCGTAACGTTCCGGGTCATCGACCTGATAGGCGAAGACCGTCGCCGATCCTGCCTGAGCCGCCGCCGCGGCGGTACGGCATTTCGTTCCCAGCCCATCGCCATGAAAGATATTGTCGCCCAGGATCAGCGCACATGCCTCGCCCTCGAGAAACTCCTGCGCGATCAGAAAGGCTTCGGGCAATCCGCGCGGCGCATCCTGCTCGGCATAGGCAAGCGTGATCCCGAACGCCGACCCATCGCCCAGCAACAGCCGGAACATCGGCAAGTCGCGCGGGGTCGAAATGATCAGAATGTCGCGGATGCCGGCGAGCATCAGCACCGACAGCGGATAATAGATCATCGGCTTGTCGAAGACCGGCAGCAACTGTTTCGATATTGCCAGTGTCGCGGGGTACAGCCGCGTTCCGCTGCCGCCCGCCAGGATAATGCCCTTCATCGCTCCAACCCGTCCGTTCTCTGAACGGACGGTCTTAAAGCGGATTGGTTAAAGCTATCTCAGCTTAGCAGGTCGACCGCGAACGCGCGCACCGTCCCGCCGATATCGTCACGGCCCAGCGCGACCGCCAGATTGGCCTGAACATAGCCCGCCTTGTCGCCACAATCATAGCGCCGGCCATTGAAAGTCACGCCGTGAAAGGGCTGATCCCCGATCATCCGTGCCATCGCATCCGTCAGTTGAATTTCGCCGCCCGCGCCCTTTTCCTGCGTCTCCAGCACACGCATCACTTCCGGCTGGAGAATATAACGCCCGATCACCGACAGGTTGGATGGGGCCGTGCCGGGCCTGGGCTTTTCGACCAGGCCACGCACTTCGGTCAGCGCCCCGTCGCGGCTGCCCGGCGTAATGACGCCGTACATATGCGTCTGATCCTCGGGCACTTCCTGCGCGCAGATCAGATTGCCGCCAACCTCATTATACGCCTCGACCATCTGCTTCAGGCAGCCCGGTTCGCCGACCATGAAATCGTCGGCGAGCAACACCGCGAACGGTTCGTCACCGACGATATGCCGCGCGCACCACACCGCGTGCCCCAATCCCATCGGCTCCTGCTGGCGGACATAGGCCACCGCCCCCGGATTCAACCGCGTCTGGTGTAGCAAGTCCATCGACTTGCCGCGATGCGCCATTGTCGTTTCGAGTTCATAGGCAATGTCGAAATGATCCTCGATCGCCGATTTGCCGCGCCCCGTGACGAAGATCATTTGCTCGATCCCGGCCTCGAGTGCCTCATCCACCGCATATTGGATCAGCGGCCGATCGACCACCGGTAGCATTTCCTTAGGCAAAGCCTTGGTTGCGGGCAGGAATCGTGTCCCGAGCCCACCTACGGGAAAGACTGCCTTACGGAGGGGCTTGAAACTCATGGCGCCGGGTTCCTGAAACACATGTCGTGCGAGCCGTAAGAGGCTTGCAACGCTATTGGAAGGGGCAGTTGCGGTTGATAAAGCCTGGCTCCATGCCTGCTGGCCCGATCTGTGGTCGATGGCACGCCGCACCGCGGGTTGGCTCGTCATTCCACTGTTCGTTTGTGCTGGATGGCGCGATCGACTCGCGCGAGATCGTCTATATCGTCATGCCAAGCTTCCTCGCCTTGCTATTCGGCACGCTGCTATTGGCCGTCGCGGGACGCAGGCCGATCGCCGACGAGATTGGCCACGCGGCGGCGGTCAGCCCTTCAGCCACCATCGGATAGCCATTGCGACACACCCCAGTGTCGCGACGCTGCCCATCCAGATCGCAGCCATCCAGGCGAGCCGCTGCCATAACGGGCTGGCATCATCGTCCATCAGTGATAGCCGTCAGTGCCGACTTTGCCGCGAAACACCCAATAGGCCCAACCGGTATAGCCAAGGATGATGGGGATCATGATCCCGGCACCGATCAGCATGAAGATCTGGCTCGATTCGGGGGCGGCAGCCTCCCAGATTGTGACCTGATCGGGCACGATGAACGGATACATGCTGATGCCCAGACCAGCAAAGCAAAGCGCGAACACCGCAAGCACCAGCAGAAACGGCGTTGATTGCGCCCCCCGCGCCAGGGCACGCCAAAAGGCCAAGCTCAGCGCCACGATCAGCACCGGCACCGGCGCGGTCAGCATGATGCCCGGCATCTCGAACCAGCGGCTGTAATAGTCGTGATCGAGAAAGGGCGTCGCCAGGCTTACTGCGCCGATCGCGACAAGCGTGATCACGCCCGACCATTTTGCCAGCCGATAGGCGCGGATCTGCGCCCCACCTTCGGTCTTCGCGATCAGCCAGGTCGCACCAAGCAACGCATAGCCCGCCACAACGCTCATACCGGTCAACAAGGTGAAGGGGGTCAGCCAGTCGAGCCAGCCGCCGCCATAAGCGCGGCCATCGACCTGGATGCCCTGCAGCAGCGCGCCCAACGCAATGCCCTGCGCCAGTGCCGCCGTCACCGAGCCCGCGGTGAAGGCGAAGTCCCAGAACGCACGGTGACGCGGGTCGCGCCAGCGGAACTCGAACGCCACGCCGCGAAACACCAGCCCGAGCAGCATCGCGATGATCGGCGGGTAGAGCGCGGGCAGGATGATCGCATAGGCCAATGGAAACGCCGCCATCAGCCCGCCGCCACCGAGCACCAGCCAGGTTTCGTTACCATCCCAGACCGGTGCGATCGTATTCATCGCCTGATCGCGCTCTTCGCCGACGCCGAACGCCGGGAACAGGATGCCGATGCCCAGATCGAAACCGTCCAGCACGACATAAGCGAACACGGCAAAGGCGATGATGAACGCCCAGATCATTGCGAGGTCCATGTTGACGTTCATTGCTGGACCTCCGCCGGATGCTGCGCGGGCGATGGCGTGATTCCGGCGGTGCGGATCGGCGCGACTTCGATCTCATGCTCGCCGGCCACGGCACCCTTCTGGATCAGCTTCAGAATATACCAGGTGCCGAACCCGAATACCGCGAAATAGACGATCACGAACGCAAGCAGCGATGCGCCGACCGCAGGTGCGGCAAGCGGCGACGCGCTGTGCGTCGTGCGCAACAGATTATAGACGGTGAAGGGCTGACGTCCGACCTCGGTCGTGATCCAGCCGGCAATCACCGCCACGAAGCCGGCCGGCCCCATGAGCAGGGCAGCGCGATGCAGCCATGTCCAGTCGTATAATTTGCGCCGCGCCCGGGCGATCAGGCTCCACAGGCCCAGGCCAAGCATCGCCATGCCGAGCCCGACCATGACCCGAAACGACCAGAAGACGATCGCCACCGGCGGTTCGCGGTCATCAGGGATAGTGTCGAGACCCGCCAGCGGCGCGTTCAGGTCGTGCTTGAGGATCAACGACGAGGCCTTGGGAATCTCGATCGCATAATCGATGCGCTTTTCCTTCGCATTGGGCAGGCCAAACAGGATCAGCGGCGCGCCATCGGGGTGGCTGTCATAATGCCCCTCCATCGCCATCACCTTGGCCGGCTGATGTTCGAGCGTATTCAGCCCCTGCGCGTCCCCGGCGAAAATCTGCACTGGCGCGACCAGTGCGGCCATCCACATCGCCATCGAGAACATCTTCCGCGCATGTGGGTTGCGATGATCCTTCAGCAAGTGCCAGGCCCCTGTCGCCCCGACCACCAGCGCCGTCGTCAGATACGCGCCGATCACGGTGTGAACGAGCCGGTAGGGAAAGCTCGGGTTGAAGATGATCGCCGCCCAGCTCGGCCCCGGCACGAACTGTCCCGCAGCGTTGATCTCGAAACCGGTCGGGGTCTGCATCCAGCTGTTCGCCGAGAGTATCCAGAAGGCCGAGATGAAAGTGCCCGTCGCGACGCAGCAGGTCGCCGCGAAATGCAGCCCCTTGCCGACCTTTTTCATGCCGAACAGCATGACGCCCAGGAATCCTGCCTCGAGAAAGAAGGCGGTCAGTACCTCATAAGCCATGAGCGGCCCGATCACCGGTCCGGTCTTGTCGGAGAATACTGCCCAGTTGGTGCCGAACTGATAGGACATGACGATGCCGGACACGACGCCCATCGCAAAAGCGACCGCGAAGATCTTTATCCAGAAACGGAACAGGTCGAGATAGAGCTGCTTGCCGGTGCGCAGCCACAGCCCTTCGAGCACCGCGAGATAGCTCGCCAGTCCGATCGAAAACGCCGGGAAAATGAAATGGAAGCTGACGGTGAAGGCGAACTGGATACGGGCCAGGACAATCGGATCGAACGCGTCGAACATCGGATAGCACCTCTGGCGACTCTGTGCGCTCATGACCAGTGCGGTGCAAGGGCGCGACCGATCCCGTCGCTCCATGCCGGATCGATCTTAACGCCAACTATATGCGGATGGCGCAAATCCATATGGCAATCTCATGCCGGCCGAGCCGATATCGCGCATCGGCACTTCCGCCACGGAACCCTTTCCACCATGTCGGCCCGAACGATCCTGAAGCTGCGCGTCGCCTCCGACGCGCACGTCGCAAACGATATTGCCCATGCCTATGACCGCGCCGGCGCGCGCTATCTCGACTATGCCGACGGTATGGCCGGTGACCTGTTCGATTTCGGCGGCCGCTATTGCTATGGCGACCGTCGCATCTGGCAGGCGATCGAAGCGAAGCTGGTCGCCTTTGCGGAGGCTGGGCACCGCCGACTGGTCGTGCTCGACGCCGGCTGCGGTCCGGGAACATGGCTGCGGCGTGTCGTCACGCGAGCGCATTTGCTTGGTATCCCGGAGATTTGTGCGACCGGCTTCGACATTTCGGGCGAGCAGATCGCCATCGCGCGGCTTCAGGCCGGCACGTTGCGCCAGCTCCCCGGTGTCAGATTGCGGTTCGAGGAACGTGACCTGATCACGCCCTTGGTCGAGGAAGACGGCTCGGTCGATCTGTGTCTGTGCCTCAACGGCGTCCTCAACCATGTCTCCGCCGCCGACCGCGTGCGCGTCGCCGCCGAACTCGCCCGCGTCACAGCGGGGAAATTGTTCGTCACCGTGCGCACCACCGGCAGCCAGCCCTCGATTTTCATCGATCGGGTCGATGCGGCGGCCGATTTCCGCCACGATGACCGCACCGACCGGCTCGAAATCGAGCTGCGCGACGGACATCATGTCGAGTTCGACCTGCATCTGTTTCACGCCAGCGAGGTGCGGTCGCTGTTCGCGCCGCATATCGAGATCACGCGCCTGTCGGGGCTCGATATCTTCCACAGCCGGTTCGCACCCGATCCGCGCTGGAATCCGGCCGAAGGTGCGGAGGACGCGGCCTTTCACCACGATCTCGAGTTATTGGAGCAGACCTATGCGGCCGATCCCCATTTCATCGACCATGCAACGCATGTTCTGTTGATCGCGGAACCGCAGCAGATAATGGAGCGCTGAGCTCCGCCGCGTCCGGGCTATGGCTTGGGCGCGGCTTCGGCCGGCGGCGCCCCGGCACCCGGGCGAGCGCCGCCCTGCTGCATCATCTGCTGCTGCATCTGCAGCTGACGGACGCGCTCCACCGACATGAAGTCGACCAGCTCGACATCGAACACCAGCACCGAATTGGCCGGGATCGGCCCAGTCGCCTTGTCGCCATAACCAAGGCTCGGCTTGATCCAGAAGCGGGACTTGCCGCCCTTGGCCATCAGCTTCAGCGCTTCGGAAAAGCCCGGCACCACGCCAGTGACCTGCAGTGGCGTTGGCTGCGGCGACTTGTCGAAGGTCGTACCGTCGGTCAGCTTGCCTTCGTAATTGATCAGCACGACATCGGTGTCGGTCGGCTTCGGGCCCTTGCCCGGCGTCAGGACCTTGTACTGCAGGCCCGACGGCGTCTCGACGATCGTCTTGTCGCCGCTGCGGTTCTTCGCGAGGAACGTGGCGCCCGACAGGGTTTGCGTGCGAGAATAATCCATCGCCTTGAGGACGCCCAGCGTCGCCGCCACACCAATGATGATCCCGATCACACCGAAGATCAGCGCGCGACCATTGCCCGGCTTCGAGGCGGGCGTCACGACGGGCTTGGGAGGAATCGACGCCATCGGTTGAGCTTTCATTATGTCGGCAAGGCGCAGCGTGCGCGAAGCGATCGTCTAACGCGACTTACTGGCCCGGAGGCGGTCCACCCGCACCAGGAGGCGGCCCGCCTGGCGCGGCGCCCTGCTGTTGCATCATCTGCTGCTGCATCTGCATCTGGCGAAGCTGCGTTTCGGAGATGAAATCAAGCAGTTCGACATCGAAGACGAGAATCGAATTGGCCGGGATCGGGCCGCTCGCCTTGTCGCCATAGCCAAGGCTCGGCTTGATCCAGAAGCGATACTTGGCGCCCTTGGGCATCAGCTTCAGCGCTTCGGAAAAGCCCGGCACCACGCCCGCCACCGGAAGCGGCGAAGGCTGTTGCGACTTGTCGAAGGTCGTGCCGTCGGTCAGCTTGCCCTCGTAATTGACCAGCGCGACGTCCGCTGCGGTCGGCCGGGCATCGCCACTGCCGGGTGCGATAATCTTGTACTGCAGACCCGATTCGGTCTGCACCACGCCCTTGTCGCGCTTGTTCTTGGCGAGATAGGTCGTCACGGGATCAACCGGCGCCATCTGCGCCAGCGCCACCGCGCCGCACAGCGCCAGCGCGATCCCAAGCCACAGATACACCAGCACGCGCCGCTTGGTTGGCTGCAACGGGACGGCGGTGACTGAGGACATCGGCGCTTATCCTGACGCGGTGCCGCCAGCGGCACTGAGGTTGAGGAACGTGAGAGCAGTTACGGGAACCCGAAGGTTCCCGCCGGATACTTACCGTGCGCCGTCGCGCTCCAGGCGCTTGCGCTCAAGCTTACGGGCGCGGCGAACCGCTGCCGCACGCTCGCGAGCGCGCTTTTCCGACGGCTTTTCGTAATGCCGGCGCAGCTTCATTTCGCGATAGACGCCTTCGCGCTGCAGCTTCTTCTTCAGGGCACGCAGGGCCTGGTCGACGTTATTGTCGCGAACGATGATTTGCATAAACCGGTGCAGCTCCGAATCAATAGAAACAGGGCGTCGCAGACATGGGTCCGCGCCGCGAAGGCGTGCGCCCTACCAGTGCCCGCCAGGGTTTTCAAGACGAAACGGCATATTTGCGGCCTCCGCCCTGCCCGGCTATGCCCCGCGCCATGACCAGCACGCCTTTGACCCTGTATAACAGCCTCTCCCGATCGATCGAGCCCTTCCAGCCGATCGATCCGTCACTGACGCGCGTCTACACCTGTGGCCCGACGGTCTATAACTATCAGCATATTGGCAATATGCGCGCCTTCCTGTTCGCCGATACGCTGGGCCGCGTGCTGCGCTGGAAGGGCTGGCCGACCAAACATATCATCAACATCACCGATGTCGGCCACCTGACCTCGGACGCCGATGCCGGCGACGACAAGATGGAAAAGGCCGCTGCCGCCCAGGCGAAATCGATCTGGGAAATCGCCGCGCACTATACCGATGCGTTCAAGCACGACGTCGCACGGCTGAACATCGTGCCACCGGCCGAATGGACCGTCGCGACCGACCATATCGCGCAGATGATCGACTTCGCCGAGAAGATCGCGCCCGAGCATTGCTACGAGATCGAGTCGGGCCTGTATTTCGATTCGACCAGCGTGCCTGATTATGGCCGACTCGCCCGCACCATTTCGGATGAGGGCGAAAGCCGCATCGACCCCGTTTCGGGCAAACGCCACCCGCAGGATTTCGCGATCTGGCGCAAATCGCCCGAGGGCGAGCAGCGGCAGATGGAATGGGACTCACCCTGGGGCAGGGGCGCGCCGGGCTGGCATCTCGAATGCTCGGTGATGAGCCACCAGCATCTCGGCCATCCGTTCGACATCCATACCGGCGGCATTGATCACCGCGAGATTCACCACCCCAACGAGATCGCGCAAAACCAGGCATTCTGCTCGTGCGGCGACAGCGGTGCGCGGATCTGGATGCACAATAATTTCCTCGTCGATCGCGGCGGCAAGATGTCGAAATCGACCGGCGAATTCCTCAAGCTGCAAGTGCTGGTTGATGCCGGCTATCACCCGCTCGCCTATCGCCTGCTCTGCCTGCAAGCACAGTATCGCAGCGAGTTGGAGTTCACCTGGGACAATCTCGCTGCCGCCGCGAAGCGGCTGAAGCGACTCGTCCAGGCGATCGAGCACTTCCGCACTGATGAAGCTGGCACTGCGGACAGCGCCACCGCTTATCTGATGCGGCTCGATGAAGCAGTGTCCGATGATCTCGCCACCCCACGCGCTTTGCCGGTGCTGGAGGACATGATTGCCGACAAGCGCCTTCCCGCCGCCGACCGCCTCGCGGCGCTGGCCGCGTTCGATGCGGTACTGGGCCTTGAACTCTCCACCCTCACCCGCGCCGATCTGCGCGTGCGACCGGCCAATGCGACACTCACTGCCGACGCCATCGACGCCCGCCTGGCCGACCGCAAACAAGCGCGTATCGACAAGGATTTCGCCCGCTCCGACGCGATCCGCGACGAACTGGCCGCTGCAGGAGTCGAGGTCATGGATGGTGATCCGCTCGGATGGGATTGGAAGCTCACTTAATCCTCCCCGGCACGGGGAGGATTCGACAGGAGATTGTCAAGATCATGAAAGCCGTTCTCCCTGCCCTCGCCCGTCCCTTGCTCGAACCGCACCTGCCCGCCGGACTCGAGGCCGCCTGGTTCACCACGCGCGACGATGCCGAACAGATGGTGCTCGATGCCGATATCGCCTGGGTCGACATGCAGCGCTCGGCGCATTCAGGTGAAGTCGCGGCACGCGGCACACAGCTCAAATGGCTCTCGACCATCTTCGCCGGCCTCGACGCCTTTCCGCTCGACCTGTTGAAGGAACGCGGCGTCATCGTCACGAACGGCACCGGCATCAACGCGGTCGCGGTCGCCGAATATGCGGTGATGGGCGTGCTCGCCGCCGCCAAGCGCTTCGACGAAGTCGTGCGGCTCGCCGACCGCCACGAATGGACCATCGCTGCACCAGGACAGGTCGAGCTGCTCGACACGACCGCGCTGATCATCGGCTATGGCGCGATCGGCAAGCTGATCGGCGACCGCCTCGCCGCCTTCGGCGTGACCGTCACCGGCGTCACCCGCTCGGGCCGTGATGGCACCCTTGCCCCAGATGCATGGCGCGCCAGGCTCGGCGACTATGACTGGGTGATCCTCGCAGCCCCCTCGACCGGCGAAACCAAGGCGATGCTCGGCGCGGCCGAACTCGCGGCGATGAAGCGCAGCGCCTGGTTGATCAACATCGCGCGCGGCGACATGGTCGATCAGGACGCGCTGATCGAGACACTGAAAGCGCGCCGCATTGCTGGTGCGTTTCTCGACACCGTCACGCCGGAACCGCTACCGCCCGAGCACCCGTTATGGGATGCGCCCAACGCCATCCACACCATGCATTTGTCAGGCCGCAGCCAGACCAAGATGTTCCAGCGCGCCGGCGTCCTCTTCCTGAAAAATCTCGACGCTTTCATGGCCGGGCGCCCAATGGAGAATGTCGTCGACCTCACCGCCGGCTATTGACCTACCCGACACGATTTACCCTATCAGGGAAATTCCCTCTTGCTTGCGTTACCCCAACTGGGTAACAGCCCCGGCATGACGACAATGGCCGGCATCAAGATCAAGCGCTTCCGCGAGGAGCGCGCGCTCACCCGAGCGGCATTCGGCGCGTGGTACAGCGCGCCGGGCAGCACGGTTCAGGGCTGGGAAGAGGATGGCAAGCGTGCCAGCGGCCCGGTCGTCAACCAGATCGCGGCGAACGGCATCGCCAGCCATGCCGATTGGTATATTGCGATACGCACGGAGAATGACATGAGCACCTGGGCCCCCAATAGCTGGACCAAAGCCGAGGCGCGACAGCTTCCGACCTATGCCGACCCCGTCGCACTCGATGCCGCGACCGACGCGCTGGAGAAATTCCCGCCGCTCGTCTTCGCCGGCGAGGCACGCAACCTGACCGCTGATCTAGCCAAGGTCGCCGAAGGCAAGGCGTTCCTGCTGCAAGGCGGCGATTGCGCCGAAAGCTTCGCGGAGCATAGCGCGAACAACATCCGCGACACGTTCCGCGTACTGCTGCAGATGGCCGTCGTGCTCACCTACGCATCCAAGCTGCCGGTGGTGAAGCTCGGCCGCATGGCTGGACAATTCGCCAAACCACGCTCGGCCGATACGGAGTTGCAGGGCGATATCGAACTCCCCGCCTATCGCGGCGACATCGTCAACGATATCGAGTTCACCGCGGCCGGACGCCAGCCCGACCCGCAGCGCATGATCCGCGCCTATAGCCAGTCGGCGGCGACGCTCAACCTGTTGCGCGCCTTCGCGACCGGCGGTTATGCGAACCTGCATCAGGTCCATCGCTGGACGCATGACTATATGGGCCGCAGCCCCTGGGCGAAGAAATATTCCGACGTCGCCGATCGCATCGGCGAAGCGCTCGACTTTATGGAAGCGTGCGGGATCAGCCCGGAGACCGTGCCGCAGCTGAGCCAGACGCAATTCTATACCAGCCATGAGGCGCTGCTGCTGCGCTACGAACAGGCGCTGACGCGGCAGGATTCGCTGACCGGCGACTGGTACGACACCAGCGCACACATGCTGTGGATCGGTGACCGCACCCGCTTCGAGGGCAGCGCGCATGTCGAATATCTGCGCGGCATCGGCAACCCGATCGGCATGAAGTGCGGCCCCAGCCTCGAGCCCGACGCGCTGCTGCGCCTGCTCGACACGCTCAACCCGAACCGCGTGCCCGGCCGCATGACGCTGATCACGCGCTACGGCCATGACAAGATCGAGGCCGGCCTGCCCAAGCTGGTCCGCGCAGTGTTGCGCGAAGGCCATCCGGTGGTGTGGAGCTGCGATCCGATGCACGGCAACGTGATCAAGGCGGCGAACGGCTATAAGACGCGGCCGTTCGAACGCATCCTTGCCGAAGTGCGCGGCTTCTTCGCCGTGCACCGTGCTGAAGGCTCGATCGCCGGCGGCATCCATGCCGAAATGACCGGCCAGAACGTCACCGAATGCACCGGCGGCGCGGTCGATGTGACCGAACAGTCGCTGGCCGACCGCTATCACACGCATTGCGACCCTCGGTTGAATGCTGGGCAGAGCCTGGAGCTTGCCTTCCTGCTCGCCGAAATGCTCAATGTGGAAATGGCGGAGCGGCGGCGGGCAGCCGCCTAGGGCCAGGCAATCGGCGGTCGGCTGGAACCGGGAGGGGCGTTACATGAAGGTTTTCATCGCCGCATTGTTGACCTTTGGCGCGGCGACGGCCGGCTTTGCGCAATCGGCGCCTGCGCAGCCCGACTCTCGCTTCACCCTTCCTGGAACTGTCTCGCCGGCAGCGGCGGCGGAGCTGAAGATGATCTTCGGGCTTTGGCGAGGGGGGAAGGCGCCAGCCAAGCCCAGCGGCCCCGCGGACTGGAAAGCGTCCTACGATCAGCTCGAGACCATGATCGAACCGTTCGTCGCCGCAACCGTCAAGCCGCTCGGTATCATCGAGACGCCCGACCGGCTCGGTGATGTCCCGGTCCTTCGGTTGCGACCAGCCCGTTACAAGACAGGCACAGCGCCACTGATCTATGTCCATGGCGGCGGCTATGTCTCCTTTTCGGCCAAGACGTCGCGGCTGACCGGCGCACTCCTCGCCGCCGCGTCCGGCCGGGAGGTGATCTCGATCGATTACACCGTCGCACCACAGGGCAATTGGCGCACCGCCACCGATCAGGTGCTCGCCGTCTGGAAGGCGCTCATCGCCGCCGGCGCGAAGCCCGCGACAATCGGCATGTTCGGCGATTCAGCCGGCGGGGGCTTGGTCGCCGGATCAGTGCTGAAGATGCGCGATCAGGGGCTGCCGCTGCCCGGCGCGCTCCTGCTTCTCTCGCCCTGGTCGGATATCACCGCCACCGGCGACACCTATACCACCCTGGCCGCCGCGGACCCGTCACTGAACACGGAATCGCTTTCCTGGGGCGCGGACGTCTATGCGGCGCCGGCCGACCAGAAGAATCCCTATGTCTCGCCCGTCTATGGCGATTATTCGAAGGCCTTCCCGCCGACGCTGATCCAGGGCGGCACGCGCGAGATCTTCCTGAGCAATTTCGTTCGGCACTATCAGGCGATCCGTTCCGGCGGACATGAGGCCGTGCTCGATATCTATGAAGGCATGCCGCACGTTTTCCAGACGCTGGCGTCGCACTCCCCGGAATCCCGCCTCGCGGTGGCGCGGGCCGTCGCCTTTTTCGACGCGCATCTCGCTCATACCAAATAGTGTCGGCGCCTCAGCGTGACGCCAGCCAAATCACCTGAATCATCAACAGGGCGCGCGGCGCTGCGGGCGCCGTGGCAATGCTGTTTTCGACACTAAGAAAGAGCAGGTCGGCTTAAATCCGGCAAGGGTGACATGCCCGATCCCGTGCGCTGGTTGAATCGCCGCCGACGGCAGGACTGCAGGACGAGCAATGGGAGATATGTTACACCGGAATGTAACATGGTCTTTCGACCGTCGCCCCAGCGAATGGTCCACATAATCCATTATATATCAGATACTTAGACAGGATCCAGCCGCGAGATGCGACGCCAAGGTTCGTGCCGGCTTCGCGGTACGCGACAAGGTGCCGGCGCTCGTCACGTGCATCGACGATCTCGACCTCCGGCTGGAGCCAAGCGCCGCGCTGACGCGAGCGGTGTTATGGCCGCTCGGCGAGACCGCCGATCTCGACGCCGCACAGCTGTTCGTCGCGCATCTGAAGATCAACAGGGACTAGGGTCTTCAGGCGAAGCTGATCGGCACCGCTGCCGCGATCCTCGGGCTAATGCGCAAGGGATTGGACAAGGATTATGAGTCGAATCTCTATTGAGCGGCCCGGAGGGCGGCCAATCGAGCGGCAGGCCTTCACAGCAACATGGACGCCGCCCATCGTTCCGTTATGACGCCGGTCATGGCTTCTCCCGCTCCGCACATCACTGGCCTGCACCGTTATCCGGTAAAGAGCCTGCGCGGTCATGCGCTTGACCGGGCGACGATCGAACCGCGCGGGATTGTCGGTGACCGGCGCTGGATGGTGGTCGACGATACCGGCCGTTTCCAGACGCGGCGCGAATTGCCGCACATGGCGCGGTTCGAGGTCGATCGCGACGGCGATGCGCTGATCCTCAGCCATCCCGATCTGGGCGTGCATCGTGTCGGCCGACCGGATGGAGACGCCGCGACGATCGAGGCCAGGATCTGGCGCGACACGGTCTCCGTCCGCCTTGCATCGGCCGACGCCGCCGCATTCCTGTCCCGGGCTTTGGGCAAGCCGGTACGGCTCGTCTATCAGGACGATATGGCCCCGCGGCCGATCGATCCGCGCTATGCCAGTGTGGACGACCAGGTCAGCCTGGCCGATGGTTTTCCCTTCCTGATCACCAGCGAAGCATCACTCCGGGCGCTCAACGCGCACCTGGCCGTGCCAGTTGGTATGGAGCGGTTCAGGCCCAATATCGTCATCGCCGGCGCCGATGAATGGGCCGAGGACCGCTGGCGGCGGCTTCGCATCGGCAACGTCACCCTGCGGATCGTCAAACCCTGCGCGCGCTGCGTCATCACGACACAGCATCCGCTGACCGGCGAACAAGGCGAAGGGAATGACCCGCTGACCACGCTGCGCGCGATGGGACGGATGGCGAAGGGCGGCGTCATGTTCGGGCAGAACGCCATTCCCGATCGGCCCGGCGAGATCACCGTCGGGGATCAGGTGGAGGTGCTGGAAGAGGGCGAGAGCAATTTGCGGTGATGCCGGCCGCGAGCGCAGCTCGATTCAATCGCCACGCCGATCATGAAAACGTCGCGCCCGAGCGAGGCCTTCCGGGTCCCCGCGCGCTCTTTCACATGACGAGATGATTCAAGATGACCGACCGCGGGAAAGCCGCGCGACGGCCACCCCTGTTATCGGCCTGATCCACTCCTGCTATTCCCCCTGTTAACGGCCATTGCCTGCGAGCCGCATTTTCTAGCAAGTACATGAAAAATAATAACTATTTTGTCGAGTATTTCCAACGTAACAGGGGTGGATTGTCGACTCCGTCGTGCCCGGAAGCGGGACGGCGACATCACAAATCCGATCGCGCGCAATAAGCCATGCACCGCTAGTCGAAGCGCTTTTTTCGATTTCACCTCGACGCCGCAACCGGGCTACACCCCCGCGATATGGCGACGTTCGGGACAGACTGCACCGTCCTGCAGGACGGCTATCCTCAGCCTATTACGACGTGTATCGAGCGGTGTGTGCGCATGACAAATTCGTCATCCCGCCGCCATCTCTGTGAAATCTGCCGATGGTTACATGTGCGCAATGGCTAGATCCCCCTTCAACACCCGTCGCCGGTCGGCGTTGCGTCCGATCCTCCTTGTGGCGGGGGTAATTCTGGCCATCGGCTGCGCTGTCGCCTGGGCGGCGGGCTTCTTCGACAGCGATCCCGACCATTTCTTCGCGAGCCCCGCAAAAGGCACTGTACCCGTCGCGGCGCTCTATATGTCGGGCGATATGGGCCTGCACTTCGGTATGGGCAGCGGCGTTTCCAACGCGCTGGCCGCGCGGCATATTCCGGTGCTCGGCATCAGTTCGCCGGCGTTGTTCGCCCGACACCGGACGCGCGCCGAAGTCGATGCGATCGTCGCGCATGCAGTCCGCGATGTCCTGGCGCGGACCAGCGCCGCACGAATTATCCTGATCGGCCAGTCGTTCGGTGCTGATGTGCTGGGCACCGGAGCGGCGGCACTCCCCCCCGATCTGCGCCGGCGCATCGCCGCGATCGTCCTGGTAGTACCTGGCCAGAGCGTTTTCTATCGCGCCGATCCGACCGGCTTCGCCTATCGTGGCACGCCCGACGCAGACCCGATAACGGCGGCGAAGAGCATCGACTGGGCGCCGTTCGTGTGCATTCACGGCGAACAGGAAACCGATAGCCTCTGCCCTCACCTGAAGGGCACATCGGCCCGGGTCATCGCTTTGCCCGGCGGCCATTACCTCCACCGCGATGAACCGAAGCTGCTCGCCACGATCGTCGCCACGCTTCGCCCTTATGTTCCCCAGCTCAAGGAAGTTACGCAATGATTCGTTCCGGGATTCGTTCCGGCCGGCTGGCGATGATGCTTGCGGTAATCCCGGCCCTCGCCGCCGCAGTCCCCGCCCCGGCGGCGATCGAGGCGCTGCCCATTCTTGGCCTGTGGCATAACCCTCAGAACACGCTGCAAGTCCGTACCCAGGCGTGTGGCGGCGAATTGTGCGGCGTCATCGCTCATGCGAGCCCGGTCGCCGAGCAGGATGCCCGCGAGGCCGGCGTCCAACAGCTGGTCGGTGTGCAATTGCTCTCCGGCTACCGCGCGACCGGCCCGGGCAAATGGTCGGGCACGGTGTTCGTCCCCGATATGGGCCGCAGCTTCTCGTCGCGGATCGTTCAGCTATCGCCCGACAGCCTCAAAATCTCCGGCTGCCTGATCGGAGGATGGCTTTGCAAATCGCAGATATGGACCCGCGTCTGATCCGGCGCGACCGAATTGGCGAAGCGCTCGCCTGGGGCCGTGCGAACAGCCGCGCGCTGGCGATTCTTGCCGTGCTCCTTGTCGCACTGGCCGGTTTCGGAGCCTTGCGCGCAATCCTCGTTGAGGTCCGGCTGAAAGATGTCCGTCATGCGCTTCACGCGATCCCGCAAGCGCAGATCGTCGCGGCGCTGGCGCTGACCGCGCTCAGCTATCTATCGCTGACTTTCAGCGAGACGCTGTCGTTGCGCGCAATCGGCGTGCACCTCCCCTGGCGAACCGCCGCCCTGGCGTCCTTCACCAGCTACGCAATCAGCCATAATTTCGGGCTTACGCTGCTGACTGGCGGATCGGCCCGCTACCGGGTCTATGCTTCCGCGGGACTGGATCTCGGCAATGTCGCGCGTGTCGGGCTGCTCTCCTCCGCCGCGTTCTGGGCAGCGCTGCTCGGCGTCGCCGCACTGGCGCTGCTCAGTGGCGGTGCGCCAATCGATATCGGCGGCCTCGTTCTACCGACGATGGCGGGTCAAGCGATCGGCATCGCGATACTGGCTTTGCTGACATGCCTGTTCGTCGCCCGTTTGCGCGGGGTCGAACAAGTCGGGATTGGGCGCTTCACCCTGCCCATCCCATCGGCCTCGATCATGGCCGCTCAATTGGGCGTTGCCGCGTTCGACCTCGCGGCATCTTACGCCGCCCTGTTCGTGCTGCTGCCCAACGCAGCCCCCGAGACGTTCGCCTATTTCTACCTGGCCTATGCCGTGGCGGTCTCCGTCGCCGCCGTGTCACACGTACCCGGTGGCATCGGCGTGTTCGAGGCAATCATTCTGGCCATCACGCCGGCTTCCAATGGTGCCGTATTCGCCGCGTTGCTGCTGTACCGGCTGATCTATTATGTCCTGCCACTGATTGTCGCGGCGGGATTGCTTGCCTCGGTCGAGGGCCACAGGCTGCGCCGTCCGATCGCGATTGGCCTCTCGCTCGCCGAACGTAGCGCCCGCTTTCTCGCCCCACCGCTGATCGGCTTGCTGGTATTTACCGGCGGACTGATCCTGCTCGTATCGGGTGCGTTGCCGGCAGTGCATTGGCGGATCCACTGGCTGGCACATGTCGTACCGCTGCCGTTCGTCGAGGCGTCGCATTTCGCCGCCAGCATGGCCGGCACCGCCTTGTTGCTCGTCGCCCCGGCGATCAGCGCGCGGATGCGCAGCGGCTTCCTCGCCGCGCGGCTGTTGCTCGCCGGGGGCATCATCTTCTCGCTCCTCAAGGGCGTCGACTATGAGGAAGCCACGCTGCTCGGCGTGATCGCGGTCATCCTGCAATATTGCCGCCCCGCTTTCTACCGCCGCGCCGGCATCCTCGATGCGCCGCTGCAACGTACCTGGTTTGCCGCTGCCGCGGTCGCGATCGGCCTCAGTCTGTGGGCGGGATTCTTCGCTTACAAGCGTATTCCCTACAACGACGATTTATGGTGGGCCTTTGCCTGGAAGGGCAACGCGCCGCGTTTCCTGCGCGCCAGCATGGGGGCAGCGGTCCTGCTTGGGGCGGTGGCATGTTGGCGGCTGCTTAGCGCGCCGATCCGGCCCGACGGCAATGCCAGCCTGCCGCCCGAGGTCGCCGATGCTGCGCTCTCTTTGTCCTCGCGCGCCGACGCCGCACTCGCCTTGACCGGCGACAAGCAATTTCTCGTCTCGGCGTCGGGCGGCGCTTTCCTGATGTATCGCGTGCGCGGACGCACCTGGGTAGTGATGGGCGATCCCGTTGGACAGTTCGCCGATTGGTCCGACCTGGTCTGGCAGATCCGCGGCAAATGCGATGCCGCGCATGGACGGCTGTGCTTCTATCAGGCGAGCAACGAGCTGCTGCCGTTGCTGATCGAAATGGGCCTGCAAGTGATGAAATATGGCGACGAGGCACAAGTCGATCTCGCCACGTTCACGCTTGAAGGGCCGGCGTCCAAATCGCTGCGCCATTCGACGCGCAAAGCAGAAAGCGCCGGCCTGTCGTTCGACATCGTTCCGGCCGCCGGAGTGCCCGCGATCGTGCCGGAACTCAGGACGGTGTCCGACGCCTGGCTCGGCGACAAGGGCGGGCATGAGAAATATTTCAGCGTCGGACGCTTCGACCCGGCCTATCTCGCCCGCTTCGACTGCGCGGTGCTGCGGCAGGAAGGACGGATCGTCGCTTTCGCCAATATCTGGACGACCCGCAACCGCGCCGAATTGTCGGTCGATCTGATGCGGCATTTGCCCGACACGCCCTATGGCACGATGGACCTGCTGTTCGTCCGGCTGATGCAATGGGGCGCCGCCAATGGCTATACGCGCTTCAACCTCGGCATGGCGCCACTGTCGGGCCTCACAGGCCGCCGCCTCGCCCCGCTCTGGTCACGCATCGGCCATGCGATCTACGGCCATGGCGAAGCGCTGTATGGCTTTTCGGGGCTGCGGTCGTTCAAGGCAAAATTCCAGCCCGCCTGGGTACCGCGCTATGTCGCGACCATGCCAGGCCTCGCCACGCCATGGGCGATGATCAATCTCGTCGGCCTGATCGGCGGCTGATGGGTGGCTGATCGATCGTCGAGTCTGCGCCCCTCGCGTGACGGGCTGCTTGACGCCACCCCACCCTCGCCCTATTTGCCGCGCCTCTGCTTGCACGGCCCCTTCGTCTAGCGGTTAGGACGTCGCCCTCTCACGGCGAAAACACGAGTTCGATTCTCGTAGGGGTCACCAGCGCTTTCAATGAATTCGCTGCAGGACTGTCGACCGAAAGGCCGATTTAGCCGGAATCTGGCCGGAACTCAGACCCACAATCCACGGTCGCTGAACGAGTCGCCGTCCCGCCATCCGACGTCACGGAAAGCCGACTATCCCTTGCGGACAGCATGCGCCACTGCCCGCGCCTCGCCAATTTGCCAGATGATCAATGTCGGCAATCCGATCGCCAGATCGCGCGCACGCTTGGCGAGTGACAAAGCCAGCGCCGTTTCGGGGGGCAGGCCGAACAGCGGCGCGGCCAGGGCATAGGCAGCTTCCTGCACGCCGATCGCACCCGGCACGGCAAAGGCCACGCTCCGCAAGGTAAAGATCAGGCTTTCGATCGACAGCGCCGACCAGATCGAAATATCCGCCCCCATCATCCGTAGCACGACCCAGCCGCCGATTGCACTGGCGATCCAGCCGGCCAGGTTCAGCGCGAAGGCCAGCGCCACGCGCCTGCGCAGCGCATAGGTCTCGCGCAATCTGTCGGTGATCCCGGTCATCGCAACGACCGATCCAGGCAGAAAATGCTGGGCGACCCTTCCGGCCAGACCGAGCGCGGGGCGTTGCGCGAAGAAGAACATGACCATCACCGCAGCCATTACGCCCGTGCCACCGAGGATGAGCGGACGTAGCGCCGCCGCCTCCCCGTCCGCAGCAAACAGCGTGAGCATCATCGTCAGGCCGAACAGGGTAAAGACGAGCTGCGCGCCCATTTCCGTCGTCATATCAACCACGAAGGACGCATAGACCCGGGACGCGGGGATGCCGGCCGTCGTCAATGTCCGGGTACCGACGACGATGCCGCCAATCTGCGAAAAGGGGAGCAGATCCGATACCGCCTCCCGCACGGCCCGCGCCCAGGCGAACAGGCCGACCCGGGTGAGCGGCTCCCCCGGCGCCGCCGCCAGCCAGGCAGCACCCAGAATCAAGAAGGTCGAAATGGAAATGGCGCAGAAGACCAGGAACCCGCCGATCCCGATCCGTCCCGCGGCCGCCAGCACGCTGCCGAACCCGATCGAGCCGAAGACCCAGACCGCGGCCGCCAACCCCACCAGGGTCGCGAGCAGCATACCCGCGCGTGCGAAATTCTTCAGCCGGCCTCTCCCTTGCGACCGCCCGCGAAACGCAGCGCGAGGCGCATCATCGCCGGCACGAAACGCGGCCGGATCAACCGCTGGTCATAAGGCGCCAGCCGCCGGTCATTCTCCGCCAGGCAGATCCGGGCGAGTTCGGGGAAGGTCACTTCAACCCCAAGCTCCTTCGAACCGTTCAGGGTGAAGTTGTTCTCCTGGGCCTTGGTATTGTCGCCTCCCATGCCCTTGGCCATGCTGATCCGCTCACCGATCAGAAACATCCACACGATCAGCACCTTGGCCTCGAACAGCGGACGCCGCCACCAAGGCATGTTGCGGCGCCACCATGCTACCCAGTTGACGAAGAACAGGATGTGTCGGCCCTCCTCGCGCATCACCGGCTCGAACGTGTCGACCAGTTCCTCGGGGAAGAACCCCGAATCCTTGGCGAGCTTGAACAGGCCGAAGCCGAAGAAGCTGTCGATGCATTCCGAATAGCCGGTGCGCATGAAGGCGAATTCGGGGTCGCGCGGGGGCTTGTACTCAGGCTCCGGCGCCAGCTCGATGCCGTAAGCCTGCACCATATCGGCAAGCACGATCTTGTGCCGGCTTTCCTCGAAGCCGTTCATATCGACCGCGGCCTTGAGCAGGGGATCGCCGATCTTCTCGCCGAATGTCTTCACGTTCATGCCTGCGCGCCCTTCGGTGGCGACGGCAATGTCCCAGATCGGCAGCGAGACAATCTTGTCGCGCGTGTCAGGCTCGAGCTTGGGCCAGTCGATCAGCGCGGGCCGATAGGGATCGTGCGTGTCGAGCATGGTCTGGCAGAACAGCGCACGATGCTCGCGGCTGCCGAGCCGGATCGCGCCGGCGGGAATAGGCTCTGGCTGAGCAAAATGGCGGAAGCCGTTGGCAATGTTCATGGCGCAGGTCTCAAGCGAAGTCAGTGAAGCTCCCCAGCGCGATCCTGTCGCGCGAGATCGCCTCGCGCGCAAGGGGGTCGATCAACCCGGCCAGTTCCGCGCGATAGGCATAGCCCGGGGCGTGGGAGGGATAGCGATCGTCAGTGGCGGGATGGGTGTAGATTTCGGTCAGGCCATCCGGGAGTTGCTCGATCAGTCCGCGAATCCGCGACGCATCCATTGCGCCCGACCATGCCAGGCCAAACACCTGGTCCGGCACAGTCATGCCCGCCGCACGCATCCGCCGCCGCACGAGCAGCGCCCAGAGCCGGGCGACATCGACCCCGCCGGTCCCCGGCTCGATCCTTGCCAGCACCGCACGCGGCTCGATCGGCGCGCGGACCGATTTCATGCGGTAGCGCTTGCCGACCCTGAGGATCGCCGAGGCGATGGTCGGGTGAAGATGGAAATGCTTGTGCGCATTGACATGATCTAGCGGCAGGCCGGTGGCGGCAAAGGCGGCGAACTGAGCCTCCACCTCGGCCAGAAGCTGGCGCCGCGCAGCCGGGTTGGTGAAGATCGTTATGCCGGCGCGGACCATGTCGGCACGGAAATGCCCGGTCGTGTCGAGCAGTTCGGAGACCTGCTCAGGGGGGAGCGTGGGCCGCCCCTCGACGAGCACGACGTGCAAACCGACGCCAAGCCTCGGCATGGTCCTGGCACGCGCCACCGCGTCCGCAGCCGCATCGCCAGATA
The DNA here is from genome assembly GCF_000803065.1 of Sphingomonas sp. ERG5. GTDB lineage: Bacteria > Pseudomonadota > Alphaproteobacteria > Sphingomonadales > Sphingomonadaceae > Sphingomonas. The sequence goes on along the minus strand of NZ_JSXI01000059.1, from coordinate 18,226 downwards.
CCATCAGGCTGGCGGCGGTGAGGATGCCGCCGCGATGGGCTTGCTCAACAGCTTCGTTGACCGCGACGGCGGCACCGAAGTCGTCCGAGGTGACGATCAGGCGCTTCACCTTGTCCCCTCCCCCTCCGGGAGAGGGAGCATCGTCACGCGGCCTCTTTGCGCCGGCGGAGGAAATCGAAAAACTCCACCCCTTCACGCAGCCGGCGCTTCATCATGTTCCAGTCGCGCAGCATCTCGGACACGATCGACCAGATCTTGGAGGGGCGGAAATAGAAGCGCTTGTAAAATTCCTCGACCTTGTCGAAAATCACGCTCGCCGGCAGATGCGGATAGCTAAGCTGCGCGATCTGGTTGCCGCCGTCGGTCAGCAAATGATCGGTGCCGTCGAACCAGCCATTCTCGGTCGCTTGCTTGTACAGGAATGTCCCCGGATAGGGCGCCGCCAACGACACCTGGATCGTATGCGGATCGATCTCCTTGGCGTAGTTGATCGTCTCCTCGATCGTCTCCTCGGTCTCTCCCGGCAAGCCGAGGATAAAGGTTCCGTGGATGACGATCCCGAGCGCGTGGCAATCCTTGGTGAACTGCCGCGCGACATCGATGCGCAGACCCTTCTTGATGTTGTGCAGGATCTGCTGATTACCGCTTTCGTAACCGACGAGTAGCAGCCGCAGGCCGTTGGCCTTCAGCACCTCGAGCGTCTTGCGCGGCACATTGGCCTTGGCGTTGCAGCTCCACGAGACCGGGAAGCCCGGCTTGCCGAAGCCGAGCTTGCCAAGGGCGATCGCCAGTTCCTCGACACGCTCATGATTGTCGGTCAGCGTATCGTCGTCGAAGAAGATCTCCTTTGTTTCGGGGATTTCCTTCAGGATATACTCCACCTCCTCGATTACCTTGGGCACCGAGCGGAAGCGGTAATTATGGCCGCTGATCGTCTGCGGCCACAGGCAGAAGGTACAACGGCTCTTGCAGCCGCGCCCGGTGTAGAAGCTGACATAGGGATGGCGGAGATAGCCGCCGAAATATTTGTCGATCTGCAAGTCGCGCTTGTAAACCGGCGAAACCATCGGGAGGACGTCCATGTCCTCGATCGCTGCGCGATCCTTGTTGCGCACGAACGCACCGTCGGGCGCACGCCAAGTGATGCCATCGACAGTGGCGAGCGGCTTGCCCTCGGCGATCTCCAGAATCGTGAAATCATATTCCTCTCGCGCGACAAAATCGATGTGCGGAGAGGCGGCGAGGCTCTTGTCGGGCTCAACCGCGACCTTGGCGCCTACGAAGCCGATCAGCACCTTCGGATTGCGCCCCTTGATCAGCGCGGCGGTACGAATGTCCTGGCCGAAGCTGGGCGTCGAGGTGTGGAGGATGACGAGGTCGCGATCGTCAAATTCGTGCTGGATATCGTCCCAGCTCTGGTCATGTGCGGGAGCATCAATCAGCTTCGAGCCCTCGACCATTGCCGCAGGCTGTGCGAGCCAGGTGGGATACCAGAACGACTTCACCTCGCGCTTCATCTGATAGCGTGCGCCGGCGCCCCCATCATAACCGTCGAACGAGGGAGCTTGAAGAAAAAGCGTACGCATCATGCGGAAATCTCCGGATCGGCCGAAACGCGGCCGTCATCTGCCATTTTAAGACGTCGTCCGCGCCAATCAACCGACGCGGTGAAGAAGCTTGCGACAAATATCGCGAAAGTGAGGCAATCGCGTATCGGCAAAAGCCACAAAGGCGCGGCCCGCATGCCGGTCCGACGATCGACGACAAGGGTGACAATAGCGCGAACGACGAGCGAGGCCAAGGCGACAGCGAGGCCGGTCATATGCACAGGAATCAGCGCGGCGCCGAGCAGCGCGAGCGGAACCGGCATACCGATGACCGACCCGATATAGGCGCCCGGCACGACGCCGCGTACTGTCGCCCCCCAGCGCAGTTCGTGCCGCCACAATTCGATGAAGCTGCGCTCGGCCGAGGCATGGGCGATCAGCATCGGCGGTACCGCCACCTTCTGCCCAAGCGCGCGAACCGCTTCGCCGATCGCATAATCGTCGGCCAGCACGTCCGAGAAACGCGCGAAACCGCCGATTCGGTCGAGAGTCTCGCGCCGAATCGCGATGGTCGATCCCATGCATGGCCGTGCCAATCCCAACGCCACGCCGAACACCACGCCGGGCAGGAATTGATAGCTGAGCCCGGCCGCGCCAAGCCGCGACCAGAGGCCCGCGTCACCCCGTCCATGATAGAGGCTTGTCATGGCGCCGACATCACGCGTGTCGAGCGCGGACAGGACGCGCGGGAGATAATCGGGCGTCGCGACCATGTCGCTGTCGCTCAGCACCAGGATCGCATGCCGGGCTTCGGCCATCATGTTGACGAGGTTCGAGATCTTGTGATTCGCACCGTGGTTCGCGGGGTCGATCACGAGGTCGATCGCGACATTCGGATATCGGGTGCGCAACGCCGCCACCACGTCAATGGCGGGGTCGTCGGGGCATTGGACGCCGCACAGCAGCTGGATCGGACCAGCGTGATCCTGGATGAGGAAGCTTTCCAGGTTTTCGAACAGACGAGGCTCTGCGCCGTGGAGCGGCTTGAGCAGAGTCACCGCCTCGGCGCGGCGGGTCGGTACGGCCTGTACGACCATGAAGCGCCGAAATACGATCGAGGCGGCGACCATGTACAGGGTACCGGCAGCCCCGAGGCCGCACAGGATCCAACCGATAACGGCAAAGGCTAACATGGCGGCAAACGCTGCAACCCCCTCGCCCGCCAGGGGAGAAGGTATGAAAGGTTCGGCCGAGTGATCGCATTCGCCATCGCCCCTCCCTATCGCCGCTCATGGATCCTGTGTAGAGCGCGATTGAAACGCGCGGAGGCGAGGTGAGCCAGAGTTCGGATGCGGTGCTGGTCACCGGCGTGTCGGGTTTTGTCGGATCGGCGGTGGCACGCGCACTCGCCGCGCAGGGACGGCACGTGCGTGGTCTTGTCCGTGCCGGCAGCCCTCGCACCAATCTCGTCGACTTTCCCGGAACGCTTGTCGAAGGCGATGCGCGCGATCCGGCGGCAATGGCCAAGGCGATGCGCGGCGTACGGCACCTGTTCCATGTCGCGGCCGACTATCGCATCTGGGCACCCGATCCGGAGGAGATCGTCCGCAACAACCTCGCCAGCACCCGCATCGTGATGGACGCGGCGCTCGCCGCCGGGGTCGAGCGGCTGGTCTACACAAGCAGCGTGGCCACGCTCAAACCCGACCCCACGGCCCCGGCGGACGAAACCCGCGCCGCCACGCCGGATCAAGCGGTCGGCGCCTATAAGCGCAGCAAGGTGGTGGCCGAGCGGCTGGTCGAGCAGATGGTCGTCGAGCGCGGCTTGCCTGCGGTGATCGTCAACCCGTCCACCCCGATCGGCCCGCGCGATGTGCGGCCAACCCCGACCGGGCGGATCATCGTTGAGGCGGCAAGCGGCAAGATGCCGGCCTATCTCAATAGCGGACTGAACCTGGTCCATGTCGACGACGTCGCCACCGGCCACCTGCAGGCGCTGGAAAAGGGCCGTACCGGTGAGCGCTACATCCTTGGTGGACAGGACGTGCGGCTGGCCGACATGCTCGCCGCCATCGCCGTGACCATGAAACGCCGGCCGCCTGCGATCAGCCTGCCCCGCGCACCACTTTTTCCGCTGGCTTATATCAATCAGGCGCTGGCGCGGATCACCGGCAAGGAGCCCTTCCTCACCGTCGACGGGCTGAAGATGGCGAAGCACCATATGTTCTTCACCTCGGCCAGGGCCGAAGCAGAACTCGGTTATCGCGCCCGCCCCTGGGGAGAGGCGGTAGCCGACGCGATCGCATGGTTCCGGCAAGCGGGAATGATCCGGTGATCGCCCTTATCGTGGGCGGCCTGAGCCTCACCATATGGCTTGGTCTGGTCTTTGCCCATGGCGGCTTCTGGCTCGCCCGCGAACGCGATACCAATCGCGCCCCGAGCGAACCTGCTGACTGGCCGGAAGTCATCGCAATCGTCCCGGCGCGTGACGAGGCGGACGTGATTGCGCGTGCAATCGGAAGCCTGCGCGCGCAGGACTATCCGGGCCGTTTCCGCATCATCCTGGTTGACGATTCGAGCAGCGACGGCACCGCCGGCATCGCCAGTGCGACAGCAGGTCCGCACCTATTTGAGGTGATGGCTGGCCAACCGCTCGCCTCTGGCTGGACCGGCAAGCTCTGGGCGGTCGCGCAGGGGATCGAGCATGCCGGCGCTGCGCCACGCTATCTCTGGCTGACCGACGCCGATATCGAGCATGATGCCGACACGCTCCGCACTCTGGTCGCGCGCGGCGAGGCCGGTGGATTGACGCTCGTCTCGCTGATGGCGGAATTGCGCTGCACCAGCATGGCCGAACGCGCGCTGATCCCCGCCTTCGTCTTCTTCTTCCAGATGCTCTATCCATTTGCCCGGGTGAACCGCCCGAACGGTCCTGGCGCGGCCGCAGGCGGCTGCATGCTGGTGCGCCGCGACGCGCTGGCGGCGGCCGGCGGCATCGCCGCGATCCGCACCGCGCTGATCGACGATTGCACATTGGGCGCGCTGCTCAAGGAACGGGGCCCGATCTGGCTCGGCCTTACTCATCGCTCGCGCAGCATCCGCGCCTATGACGATGCCGGCGTGATCGCGGCGATGATCTCGCGATCGGCCTATGCCCAGCTCGGCTACTCGCCGCTGTTGCTGATCGGCACCCTGATCGGCCTGGCACTGGTCTATGGCGCACCGCCGATCCTGGCGTTCGCCGGGAGCGGCTGGGCGCAACTCGCCGGCGCGAGCGCCTGGGCGCTCATGGCGGTCGCGTTCCAGCCGATGCTGCGCTTCTACCGCCGCTCCCCATTGTGGGGCGTGGCCCTGCCGCTGATCGCCGCTTTCTACGCCGGCTGCACCTTGCTATCGGCATGGCAGCATATGCGAGGACGTGGTGGAATGTGGAAAGGCCGCGCCCAGGCATCGGAGGCCCGCTGATGGAGACCGCCGATCTCGCCTCGGGCAAGGGACATCGCGACGAGAATTTCCCCGTCGCCTCAGTCCTGCTCAAACCGGAACACCGTGCTCCGGTCATGGCGTTCTACCGCTTTGCCCGCGTGGCGGACGATATCTCCGATCATGAGACCCTGCCCGCGGCGGAAAAGCTCGCCCAGCTCGGGCGGATGCGCGCCGGGCTGGACGGCAAGGCGGATGGCGCGACCGAGGCGCTTGCGCTTCGCGCGGTCATGGCCGATCATCGGCTCGACCCAGTCCATGCGCATGACCTGCTCGGTGCGTTCGAGCGCGATGTGACAGTCACCCGGTACGAGGATTGGGACGGGCTGATCGGCTATTGCCGGCTGTCGGCCATGCCAGTCGGACGCTATGTGCTCGACGTACACGGCGAGGATCGCATCACCTGGGCCGCGTCCGACGCGCTCTGCGCCGCGCTGCAGGTAATCAACCATCTGCAGGATTGCGCGAAGGACTATCGCACGCTCGACCGCGTCTATATCCCGGCCGAAACTTTCGCGGAAACGGGCGCGCGGATTGAGGATCTCACCGCCGACCACGCCACGCCACGCCTGCGCGCCGCAATCATCTCTCTGGTGAGTAAGACTCGCATGCTGCTCGACACCTCCGCCAACTTCTCCAGCATGATTGCCGACCGCCGTCTCGGCGCCGAAGTCGCGATCATTCATCGCCTCGCGACCAGCCTGTGCGGGCGTCTGGAGAAGCGCGACCCGCTCAGCGAGCGGGTCCATCACAAGTCCTGGGAAGCCGCCTTCCTCGCCGCCGGTGCCGCGGTCGGCAGCCTGTTCCGGCGCGCGGCATGAATCCGGATGCCACCCCCGCCGCGCTGCAGCAGCAGGTTTCGGGCAGCTCCTTCTACGCCGGCATGCGCGTGCTGCCCAAGGCCGAACGCGAAGCCATGTACGCGATCTACGGCTTTTGCCGGCTGGTCGATGATATCGCCGATGACCAGCAGGGCAATCGCGACGGTCGGATGGCGGCGCTCGACGCGTGGCGCACCGATCTCGACTCGCTTTACGCGGGTGGCCCGCCCGGCCAGGCGGCTCTGGTCGCCGAGGCCGTGAAACGCTTTGATCTCGACCGCGCGGATTTCGAGGCAGTGATCGACGGCATGGCGATGGATGTCGATCGCGACATCCGCTGGCCGGCGATGGCCGAGCTCGACCTTTATTGCGATCGTGTCGCCTCGGCCGTTGGACGGCTGTCGGTGCGCATCTTCGGCATGGACGCGGCGCCGGGAATCGAGCTCGCCCATCATCTCGGTCGCGCGTTGCAACTCACCAATATCCTGCGCGATGTCGACGAGGATGCGGAGATCGGCCGCGTCTATCTCCCGTTCGAGGCGATCGCCACCGCCGGAATTCCTCTTACCACCCCGCTCGATGTCATCGCCGATCCGCGCATCGACGCCGCCTGCCGCTCGGTCGCGGCAACGGCGCATGAGCATTACCGGCGTGCTCATGCACTGCTTGCCACACGGCCGCGCGGGCATCTGATCGCGCCGCGCCTGATGGAAGCCGCTTATGCCAAGGTATTGCAGCGCACCGAGGCGATTGGCTGGAAACCGCCGCGCCACCGGGTGAAAGTGTCCAAGCTGGCGCTGCTCTGGACCGTGGCGCGGTTGTGGCTGACGCGTTGAGCTTCACTCGGGCGACGATTGCCGGTGCCGGTCTGGCTGGACTTTGCGCCGCCGTCACATTGCGCAAGGCCGGCGTCGCGGTTTCAATCGCGGATTCCGCGGCACAGGCCGGGGGACGCTGCCGTTCCTATCACGATCCGCAGCTTGGCCTGACGATCGACAATGGCAATCACCTCGTATTGTCGGGTAATCCGGCGGTTGCGCGCTTCCGATCCGCGGTCAGCGCGACGACGCCACTGACAGGGCCGGACCATGCGGATTTCACCTTTCAGGACCTGACGAACTCGAAGCGCTGGGCGGTGCGGATCAATGACGGCGCTGTCCCTTGGTGGATCGCAGCCCCAGCCCGGCGCGTGCCGGGCAGCCGGATCAGCGACTATCTGCCCCTGGCAAAGCTGTTGTCGAACCGCGAGGGCCGGATCGACCAGCGTATCGCCACGCATGGCCCAGTCTGGTCGCTGCTGCTTGAGCCCATACTGCTTGCGGCGCTCAACACCGCTCCAGGCGAATCCTCGGCCCTGCTTGCTGCCAACGTCCTGCGCGAAACGATCGCCAAGGGTGGCCGCGCGATGCGTCCGCTTATCGCGGAACCCAGCCTTGCCGCGGCCTTTATCGACCCTGCCCTTGCCTGGCTCGACAGCCAGAAAACCCCGGTGACGCTGGGGCGCCGGCTTCGCGGTATCGCGTTCGATGATGACCGGGCGACTGGTCTCGACTGGGGCGCGGGCATCGAGCCGGTCGCTGCCGATGAAGCGGTAATCCTGGCGGTGCCGCCCTGGGTCGCAACCTCGCTGGTACCGACATTGCAAGCGCCCGACGATTTCCGGGCCATCGTCAACGGCCATTTCGCGCTGCCCGCCCCGGCCGGTGCGCCGCCGATGCTCGGGCTGTTCGGGGGGACGGCGGAATGGCTTTTCGCCTTTCCCGATCGCTTGTCGGTGACGGTCAGCGCAGCCGACCGGCTGGTCGAGATGGACCGTGAAGCGCTGGCCCGGGGTTTCTGGGCCGATATTCAAACCGCGCTCGGCATCGACGCACCGATGCCGGCCTGGCAGATCGTCAAGGAGAAGCGCGCGACTTTCGCCGCCACGCCGGAACAGAATGCCAAGCGCCCGCTGGCTGCGACACGCTGGCGCAACCTGTTCCTGGCCGGTGACTGGACCGCTACCGGCCTGCCCGCGACGATCGAGGGCGCATTGCGATCGGGTGAAACCGTAGCGCGCCTCGTACTTGCGCGGTAGGAAGACGAATGCACCAGAGTTTTTCCGAGATCGAGGGGACCGCAACCTCGCTCGCGACGGTCGAAGCAGCAGTCGATCGCGCAACCCATGCGCTCGCGAAACTGCAGCGCGATGACGGTCACTGGGTTTTCGAGCTCGAGGCCGACGCCACCATTCCGGCCGAATATGTCCTGCTCCGCCATTATCTTGGTGAGTCGGTCGATGCCGGGCTCGAAGCCAAGATCGGCGCGTATCTGCGTCGAATTCAGTCGAGCGAGCATCATGGCTGGGGGCTGTTCCATGGCGGTGCTTTCGATGTCAGCGCGTCGGTAAAGGCCTATTACGCACTGAAGATGATCGGTGATCCGGTCGACGCGCTGCACATGGCGAACGCCCGCGCCGCGATCCTTGCGGCGGGTGGTGCTGCAGCGGTCAATGTCTTCACCCGTATCCAGCTCGCCCTGTTCGCGGCGGGGCCCTGGTCGGTCGTACCGACCATGCCGCCGGAACTGATCCTGCTGCCGCGCTGGTTCCCGATCCATTTGTCGAAGATGTCCTATTGGGCGCGCACCGTGGTGGCGCCGCTGCTGGTGCTCGGCGCGCTCCAACCGGTGGCGCGCAACGCGCTCGGAGTGAAGGTCGATGAGCTTTACACCGGCGAAAAGGTCCGTCCGGGCACCAAGGCGGCCGATCCCAAATGGTTGTGGACTCATGGTTTCAACGCGCTCGATCGGGTGCTCAAGGCCGGCAATGGCCTATGGCCGAAGAAGCTCCGCGCTCGCGCGATCCAGGCCTGTGTCGATTTCGTGGTGGAGCGACTGAACGGCGAGGACGGGCTCGGGGCGATCTATCCGGCGATGGCCAACAGCGTGATGATGTTCGATTGCCTGGGCTATGCGGAGGATCATCCGGCGCGCGCGATCGCGCGGCAATCGATCGAGAAACTGCTCGTGATCCGCGAGGACGAGGCTTATTGCCAGCCTTGCGTGTCACCGGTCTGGGATACGGCACTTGCGGCCCATGCGATGCTCGAAGCGGGCGGCAACGATGCCGAAGCGCGCGCAGGCCGCGGGCTCGACTGGCTGAAGCCGTTGCAGGTGCTCGACGTGAAGGGCGACTGGGCCGATGAAAAGCCGGACGTTCGGCCGGGCGGCTGGGCTTTTCAATACAATAACGCGCATTATCCCGATCTCGACGACACCGCCGTGGTGGTGATGGCGATGGACCGCGCCCGGGCCGGCCAGGATCGCGAGGCGATCGATCGCGGTGTCGAATGGACCGTCGGCCTGCAGAGCCGCGATGGCGGCTGGGGCGCGTTCGATGCCGACAACAGCTATCATTATCTCAACAACCTGCCTTTCGCCGATCACGGCGCCTTGCTCGATCCGCCCACCTCGGACGTCAGCGCACGCTGCGTCTCGATGCTCGCGCAACTGGGCGAGACCCGCGACAGCGCGCGGATGCGCGCCGCGCTCGACTTCCTCACCAGGGAGCAGATGTCCGACGGGAGCTGGTTCGGCCGCTGGGGTGTGAATTATATCTACGGCACCTGGTCGGTGCTGTGCGCGCTCAATGCCGCGGGCATCGCACCCGAGGAGCCGATCGTCGCGAAAGCCGTCGACTGGCTTACCCGGATCCAGAACGCGGACGGCGGCTGGGGCGAGGATTGCGAGAGCTATGCGCTCGATTACAAGGGCCATACGCCAGCGTCTTCAACCGCTTCGCAAACCGCCTGGGCACTGCTCGGCCTGATGGCGGCGGGCGACGTCGACTCCCCAGCCGTCACGCGTGGGATCGACTGGCTGGCGGCGAACCAGGAAGCCGACGGTCTCTGGGGGCAGGAGATGTACTCGGGGGGCGGTTTTCCGCGAGTCTTCTATCTGCGCTACCATGGGTATCCCAAATATTTCCCGCTCTGGGCGATGGCGCGCTATCGCAATCTCAAACGCTCCAACACGCGCCGCGTCGCGCACGGCATGTGACACTGGTCGTCGCCTGCGGGCTGAAGCGCGAGGAACGGATCATCGATCGGCCGGGCCGCGACGTGACCGTGGTGATCGGTGGCGGCGATGCCTCCCGCCTCGATGCCGAGCTCGACGCCAGGGCAGCAAGGTTTCCCGGGATCATCATGTCGAGCGGTCTGGCGGGCGCACTTGACCCGACGCTGCGCCCGGGAGATATCGTGATCGACGGTCACCACCATCTGGTGGCGCAGATCGCGGCCGCCCTGCCCGATGCCCGGGTCGGTGCGGTTGCTGGCAGCGATACCATCGTCGCAACGACAGCCAATAAGCGCACACTGGCCGCGCGTACCGGCGCCATTGCTGTGGACATGGAAACGCATGTCGCGGCCCAAGTCGCCGCTCGAAGAAATTTGCCGTTTGTGGCGCTGCGGGTGATATCGGACGACGCCGGATCGACCCTGCCCCCCGCTGCGCTGGTCGGGATGAAACCGGACGGCGGCATGGCGCTCGGCGCGGTGCTCCGGTCGCTGGCCCGCAAGCCCGGTCAGCTACCGGCCCTGGTCCGCACGGGCAATCAGGCCGGGCGCGCTTTCAAGAGCCTGGATCGCGCATTCGCGGCACTCATCGCAACTGGATTCGACCATATTTCGCCGGAAGACCTGCCGCCGGCCTGAGGCCGTGGCGACAGGTCATCGCACCGTTCGAAATCAGGCGGGCGTCAAGCAGCCTGCGAGACGTGTTTACCCGCTTTCGGATTGGCCTTGCGGATGATCTCCAGCTCGCGCTCGACGTGCGACGAATGCACGTCCTGCGCCGGGCGCTGCTTGCTGAGATCGATATCCGGCGCCATCGGCCCGGTGGTCCGGACACCCTTGCGTGCGACCGCCATCATGTTGAGTGGATGGCGGATCGAATCCGTGGCCGCCGTGCCCTCGAAACCGCAATGGACCATGCAGTTGGCGCACTTCTCATATTTGCCGACGCCATAATCGTCCCACTCGGTGCCTTCCATCAGCTCCTTGAAGCTTTGCACATAGCCTTCGCCGACCAGATAGCAGGGTTTCTGCCAGCCAAAGACGGTGCGCAGCGGCATTGACCAGGGCGTGCATTCATAGCTGCGGTTGCCGGCCAGGAAATCGAGGAACAGCGGCGAATTGGTGAAGGTCCAGTCCTTGCCGCCATTGCCCCGCGCAAACACGTCGCGAAAGAATTGCTTGGTGCGGGTGCGGTTGAGGAAATGCTCCTGATCCGCCGCACGTTCATAAGCATAGCCGGGCGAGATGGTGATCTCGACACCAAGCTTCTCCATCTCGTCGAAATAGGCGGCAAGCCGTTCAGGCGAAGCACCGTCGAACACCGTGCAGTTCACCTGAACCCGGAAGCCTTTCGCCTTGGCCAGCTGGATCGCCTCGATCGCGACCTCATATGTGCCCTCCTGGTCCACCGCATGATCGTGCATGCCCTTGTCGCCATCGAGGTGGATCGACCAGGTAAAGAAGGGCGACGGCGCATAATCGTCGATCTTCTTTTTCAGCAGCAACGCATTGGTGCACAGGATTACGAACTTCTTCTTCGCGATATAGCCCTTCACGATCTTCGGCATGTCGCGGTGAAGCAGTGGTTCACCCCCGGCGATCGACACCGCCGGCGCACCGCAATCGTCGATCGCTTCCATGCACTGCTCGAAACTCAGCCGCTGGTTGAGAATCGCGTCGGGATAGTCGATCTTGCCGCAGCCGGGGCAAGCGAGATTGCAGCGCAGCAGCGGCTCGAGCATCAGGACCAGCGGGTAGCGGCCACCCTTGATGTGCTGGCGAACCGTATAAGCGCCGATTCGGGCGATCTGGGAAAGCGGAAGGCTCATTGAATCGTCCTATTCGGCCGCGGCGACGCGCGGCATTACATTTCTGAGTTCGGGCGGCAGGCTGAACTCGATATTTTCTTCCACACCGTCAAGTTGCGAAACCTCGATCGGGCGAAGCCGGGCCAGAGCCGCGATGACGTCATCGACAAGCTCGTCCGGCGCCGAGGCGCCAGCGGTGATCCCGACGGCATCGACCCCGACCAGCCATGCCGGATCGACCCCATCGCCATCGGCCACGAGATAACTCGGAACCCCCATCTCGACCCCGATTTCACGCAGCCGGTTGGAATTGGAGCTGTTCTCGGCACCAACCACGATCAGCAACTCGCTGACCCGTGCGAGATCGCGCACGGCGGTCTGACGGTTCTGCGTGGCATAGCAGATTTCCGACACGTCCGGCCCCTGCACGTCACTGAAACGCTCGTTCAGCGCGGCGATCACGCCGCGGGTGTCATCGACGCTGAGCGTGGTCTGGGTCACATAGGCGATCGGCGTGTCGATCGCGAGCGGCAGCGCTTCGACCTCGGCCTCGGTCGAGACGAGATGGATCGGCGCATCGACCTGCCCCATCGTTCCCTCGACCTCGGCATGCCCGGCGTGCCCGATCAACACGAGGGTGCGTCCCGCCTTGGCGTAGCGCCGGCCCTGCACATGCACCTTGGTGACCAGCGGGCAGGTCGCATCGAACACGGGAAGCTGACGCAACCGTGCCTCATCCTGCACCGACCGGGCGACCCCATGCGCACTGAAGATGGTCGGCGCGCCCGCCGGAATCTCCGAAAGATCCTCGACGAAAATCGCGCCCTTGCTTCGGAGCTTGTTCACGACATGGCGATTATGGACGATCTCGTGTCGGACATAGACTGGCGCCCCGTGGAGGTCGAGGGCGCGTTCGACAATGTCGATAGCGCGTACCACTCCCGCGCAAAAACCCCGCGGTTTCGCGAGAATCACCTGCAATGAAGCTTTTTTTTCGGCGGTCATCAAACTCGTGTCCAGCCCCGTACTAGTTTCGAACCAGCCCCCGGTTCGGCGATATCCTTCGCCGTTACGCGAGGGTAGATAGCGGTGCGATAGCGGAAGAAAAAGGTGTAAAAGCGGCATAAACGGTTCGAAGCTCATCGTTTCGGCAGAATAGGGCACATTGGCAGGGTGGATTTTGCGCTGCACCGCCGATACAGGGGCGACGGGGCAGAATGGAACGAACCGAGCATGCGAACCCTGGCATCTTCTCTGATCCCTTCCCTTACCGCCGTCACGCTGGTCGTTTCGGCACCAGCGGCGCTGGCACAGGCCGGCGATCCGGCGCGCGCGCCGGTCCAGGCGCTTTGCGACGGCCTGGTCTCGATCATGAAGGGCGGCAAGGCGATGGGCGTGCGTGGCCGCGCGACCGCGATCGGCCCCGTTGTCGACCGTGTCTATGACGTGCCGCTGATGACCCGGCTGACGGTCGGCGCCGGCTGGAATGGGATCGCTCCGGCGGACCAGACGGCTCTGGTGGCGGCTTTCCGGCGCATGGTGATCGGCCAATACGCGACCAATTTCGACTCCTTCTCCAGCCAGAAATTCACCGTCGACGCCAATGTCGAGACTCGCGGAACCGACAAGCTCGTCCGCACCAACCTGGTCCAGACCGGCGAAGCGCCGATCCCGATCGCCTACCGCCTGCGCGCCAGTGGTGGCGGCTGGAAGATCATTGATGTCTATTATCGCAATTCGATCAGCCAGCTTGCCACCCGCCGTTCCGATTTTTCCCGGGTACTGGCGACGGGCGGAGCGAAGGGGTTGATTCGCCATCTCGATGAACTGGCTGCCAAGGGCGGAAATTGAGCTTCGGCCTTGTCCTGCCAACGGTTGCGCTGTTTATCGCGCCTCCGGAAGAGCCTGCCGCGGCAGCGCCGATGCCGGTCGTGCAGGTCTCGTCTGCAGCCACGCCGCAATCGGCCGCGCCAGAACCTCAGGTCGAGGCTGTCGCGCCGGCTTCGCCCCCTGGGTCTGCACCGCTCGATCCGCTGGTCGACCCAGCCGCGACCGCCTCGCAGACTGCTCCCGCCACGGCGCCAACCGCGATGGAAGCCACAGCCGGGAACATCGAGGCGACGCCCGGGGATCCGTTGGAAGGCTTTAATCGAGCCATGTACTCAGTGTTTCGGACAGCCGACCAAAAAATCATCCGGCCGGTCGCGATGGGCTACAAGCATGTCGTTCCCAAGCCGCTGCGGTCAGGAATTCGCAACGCCCTCAGCAACCTGGGCGAGCCGATCGTCTTCGTGAACGACCTGCTTCAGCTCAAGCCGGGCCGGGCGATCAGGACCCTGGTGCGCTTCCTCACCAACTCGACCATTGGCATCGGCGGCCTGGTGGATGTGGCCAAGACACCGGCCTTCAGCTTACCGCATCACGACAATGGCTTCGGCAATACGCTGGCCTATTATGGGGTCGGCCCGGGCCCCTATCTGTTTCTGCCGTTCGTCGGCCCTACCACGCTCCGCGATCTGCTCGGTGGACAGGGCGACGGCATGGTGCTGCCGCTCGCTGTCGGCAAGCCATTCGACCGCTGGCAGTATCTGGTGCCGAAGGGCGCGCTCGGCGCTCTCGACCAACGGGCCGAATCGGATGCCGACATGAAGGCGCTGCTCGACGGTGCAGTCGATCCCTATGCGACGCTGCGATCGGTCTATCTGCAGAACCGCACCGCCGAAATCGAGGCGTTGCACGGTCGCACGGTAGCAATTGGAACCGGCTCGCTGGAGGATCCGCTGAGTGACCCGGCATCGGGCGCGGCCAGCCCGCTCAACGATCCTCTGAATGATCCGGCCACAGCGGCTCCAAGCTCGCCAGACGTTCCTGCCAGTGACAAGGCCGGGACACCCGGCGCGTCGGCCGGCGATCCCCCCGCCAGGCAAGCCGATCCACTCAAGGATCCGCTTGCCGATCCGGCCGCGCCGGCAAATCCCTAGCTCCTATCGACTTCACTCTCGACAACGGTTGGTGGTTCAATCCCAGTCGCTGATAATTAAGTATCTGATATACAATATTTATACTGGGTTTTCGTTGGGGTGCCGACGGAAAGGATATGTAACATACAGGTGTAACATATCTCCCGGCGCTCCTCCCCTCCGCAATGCTGCCGTCGGCGATTCAATCATCGCATGGGATCGGGCAGGTCACTCTTTGCCGGACTTATGCCGGCACGCTCTTTCTCGCGGTTGAAAACAGGATTGCCCCAGGGCCAAGGGCTCGAAACCCTAGCTCAGGACCGGCTCCGCCTTGTCCTTCTCGACCGGCGGCCCGAGCAAAGCGGGTTCGAATATCAGCGCGCAGATCAGCGTCCAGATGAGCGAGATCATCAGGATCTTGCCCATGCTTGCCGTGCCCGGATGGTGCGACAGCCACAGGCTGCCGAACGCTGTGCCCGTGGCGAGCGCGCTGAACAGCACTGCGCGGGCAAGGCTTGACTGGAGCAGCCCGGTCGCGCCGTTCCGCCACGCCATCACAAAATAGATATGGAAGGCGACGCCGACCCCGAACAGCAACGGGAAGGCGATGATGTTGGCGAAGTTGATCGGCTGGCCGATCAGCACGCAGGTCGCGAGCGTCAGGAAGATCGACAGGATCACCGGGGCCAGTGTGAACATCACCTCGCGCAGGTTGCGCAGTACCGCCAGCAGCAACAGGCTGACCAGGATGAAGGCGATCACCCCGGCCTGTACGAACGCGCCGGCCACGGTGAAGGCAGCGGCCTGGGTCGCGACCGGCAGGCCCGAGACCGCCGGTGTTACCGTCACGACCGCGGCGCGGAAGCGCTTGATCACCTGATTGTCATTGCCATCGCCCTTGGGAAAGGCCTGAAGCCTGGCCCGACCGTCGGGCGCGATCCAATCGCGGACCATGTCGGGCGGCAAACTCGCGCGCGTGACCGGTTCGGCCTGCAGCGCGGCGCGGACCTGATCGAGCATGACCGTCAGTGGTCGCGACAGCATCTCGTTCACTGCGGCGCGCCTGGCGGGCGTTGCCGACGCCAGCCGCTCGAAAGCGGCAGCGAGGCGGCGTGCATCGACGGCGCCCTGTTCTGTACCGCCGACTGCCTTTAGCCGATTCGATACCTGGCGCAGCGATGTCACCAGCGCCGCATCATCGGGTGGCGTCGCGATTTCGAACGGGTTGATCGTCAGGTCGAGCAGCACCGACGCGTCCTGGATCAAGGCGAGCTTTGCCGGTTGGTCCTCGGGCACGAAGCTGTCGACCGAGATCACCTGACCGACCTCCGGCAGCGCCGACAGGCGCTTCGCCAGTTCCGTCGCGGCCTGCGGACCAGGCGCAAGCACATCGATCGTGTTCGGCGTGCGATCCGGGTCACGAGTCAGGTCGGTCAGCGCCTGCATCGACGGCGCGCTGGGATCGCGCAGATGGAGCGGGTTGAAGTCGAATACGACCCAGGGAAGAAGCGCGATGCTCACCGCCATTGACGCACCGAACGCCCAAAGCACTGCCTTGCGGCGTCGTTCGAGGAAACGATCGGCAGGAGCGAATTGTGCAAAGCCGACCTCACGGCGCGGCGCCCCGGGACGCAGCAACAGGATCAGAGCGGGTAGCAGCGTGACGCTGAACAGAAGTGCGATCACCATGCCGAGGCCCGCGATCACCCCCAGTTCGGCGATGCCGATATAGGCGGTGGGCAGGAAGGCGCCGAAGCCGAGGAACACCGCCCCCGCCGCCAGCAGCAGCGGCGCGCCGAGCGCCGTCGCGGCCCCCTGCAACGCCGCCGCGGGGACGAGCCCCGTCACGCGTTCCGCATTGTAGCGGACGCAGATCTGAATCCCGAAATCCACCCCCAGACCGACGAACAGGGGAATGAAGGCGACCGAAATGAGATTGAGGCGACCGACCGCGAACAGCCCCACCGCGAGGGTAACGACCAGTCCGAGGATGATCGTGCCGAAAATCGCCGCGACCAGCCTGATCGATCGCGTCGCGAACCACAGGGTCAGCAACATTGCGCCGAGCATCACCATGCCCACCGCCCCGATATTTTCCTGCAGCGTCGCGAACTCCTCATCGGCGAGCGGCACCTCGCCGGTCAGGCGCACCGTGACGCCATGCGCGGCATCGAGGTGCAGCGCCGCGGCGGCGGCATGCAACGCGTCGCTGGCAGCTTCGCCCGGCATCAGCGCGGTGTGATCGAGCACCGGCTGGGCGAGGATCAGGCGACGCTTGGGCGGGCTGAGCGGCCCCGCCCCTGTCGCGAACAATTGCTGCCACGAGAAATAGCTCGGCTTGCCGTCGAGCGAACGCTCGGTCGCCTCGGCCAGCGCCCGCATCGGCCGATCGATCTGATCGAGCGTCGCCGCCTTCGTCTCGACGCCGTCTAGCATCGTCGACAGTGCGCCGTTCACACCGCGCAATGACGGATCGGCCGCAAGCGGCCCAAGCATAGGCTGCGCTTCGATCAAGGCCGCAGTCGCCTGACGCACGTCCTCGCGCGATCCGAACAACAATCCTTCGCGCGCGAAGAAATCACCGCCGTCCGGTCGGCGCACCAGTCTGAAATGCGCTTTGTCGGCGCCCAGGGCCAGAGTCAGCTTTGCTGCGGCATCCTCGGCCAGCTCGGGTGTCTGACCGTCAATCACCACCACCATCACATCGCGCAGCTGGGGAAAAGCGGCTTCCATCGCCCTCTCCTGCTTACGCCAATCGATATCGGGCGAGATCAGCGCTGCCGTATCGGTCGTCATGTCGAACCGCGCGGTGGTGAAGAACAGGGCTAGGCCCGCGAGCACGACGGACAGCAGCAATGTCAGCCAGGGGCGACGGACACTGACGGCGACCAGGGCGGGAATGGGTGAGCGCATCCCGTCAACGCGCCTTTGCCGGCCCGCTTGCCCCCAGAAAATATCGCATATTGAGGGCAATCGCCTGCTCCTGCCCATCGAACGCGAACACAGCGTCGGCCCATTTCGGCGGGCCAAGCCCGATCCGGGCGTCGTTCGAGAACCCTACGCCTTCCTTTGGGATACCGAAGAGTGCGCGATCAACCTTCTTGTTGCGGTTCTCGTCATGGAACACCTGCGCCGCATAGCGTCCGGCAGGCACGCCATGGACAGTCACCACCGTGACGCCCGCATGAGCCGGCGCATCGCCGGCATAAGGACAATCGTCCTTCAGGAACTGCGCCTGAGGGCAGATATCGACATGGACCACGCCCGCCGAGTTCCGCACATTGCCGACCCGGATCGTCAGCGTGCCGCTTGGTGGCGCCGCTGCGGTGAGGGCGAATCCGATCAGCACGGCAATCGAGGCACGCCGGCGCTCAGATGGCATCGCGCCTGGCTTCCTCGACGACGTTTCCGGAATTGTGGCGCAGTGCCTTTAGTACGGTATCGACGATGGCGTCGGCGTCGAGGCCGGCTTCGGCATATTGGGTATCGGGCTTGTCCTGGTCCTGGAAGATGTCGGGCAGGCGCATGGTGCGGATCTTGAGCCCGGCATCG
>NZ_JSXI01000006.1 GCF_000803065.1 Sphingomonas sp. ERG5 | reverse complement strand
CCCCAATACCCCTGACGCCCCGACACTGCCAAAGCTGCGCTGGACGACGCCTCGGCTCGAAACGCTCGGCAGCATGAGCGACACCATGAGCAACATGACGCAGCCGCCCAATGATGGGTCCGCGTCGCCCAGTCTTCATGCTTCCTGAGCAAGGTGGGGACGCGTTCGCCCCGGGGCTGACGACTCGACCGGCAATCCGCGAGGTACAGAATTGCGCGCGGCACCTGGTTCGATGAATCGCCCGGGCATCTCCGGCGTCAGGTCGCCGCGGCGGCCTCGGCCACGATCCAGGCGCGAAACCGGGCAAAGATCGGGCGCTTGAGCCGGTCGGCGGGGTAGACCAGATAATAGGCGCCTTCGCCTTCCAGCGCCCGATCGAACGGGGCGACAAGCGCGCCGGATTCAAGCTCCGGCTCGACCATGAAGCGCGGCAGCAGCGCAGCGCCCGCGCCACCGGCGGCGGCTTGCGCAATCATCAGGAAATGCTCGAACACCGGGCCGTCGCCCGGCACTGCGGCGTCGAGCCCCGCCGCGTCGAACCATTGCCGCCACGCCCCGCGCCTGACGGCTTGCGACAGCAGGGGCAGTTTCAGCAGGTCGGTCGGTCTGGTCGCGCGCGCGTCGGCCAGCAGGGCAGGCGCAAGGACGACGATCGATTCCTCGCGGAACAACAGGTCATGTTCCATGCCGTGCCAGTCGGGCGCGCCGAAATGGATCATCGCATCGAAGCCCTCGGCCTCGAGATCGAATTCATGCACCCGCGCGGCGACATTGATCACCAGTTCGGGCACTTCGCGGGTCAGGCCGCCCAGCCGGGGCGCGAGCCAGCGCATGCCGAAACCGGGCAGGGTGGCGATGCTCAGCGCATTGTCGTCGGGTCGCGCAATGACGCGCGACGTGGCCACGCGGATCGCCGCCAACGCCGGTGCGACCGCATCCAGATACGCGCGTCCTTCATTGCTCAGCGCGACGCGACGTCCGGTCCGCGTGAACAGCGTGACTTGCAGCCAATCCTCCAGCGTCGCGATCTGGCGGCTGATCGCACTTTGCGTCAGGCCGATCTCGTCCGCCGCGCGCGAGAAGCTCTCATGTCGCGCCGCGATCACGAAACTGTGCAGTGCGCCCATTGGCGGAAGCAGGCGGCGGCTGCGGTCGTTCATTCCATTCTCGCATGTCACGGTGCGGAGGAGTCGTGGATCCTGTTGCCAGGCGCATATTGGCCATGGCGGTTTCGGGGCCCTGACGGTTCCGGGGCCATGACGGTTCCGGGTGAAAGATGCAAACAGCACCTCATTCCAGATAATAATTTGGAACAAGGGGCATGACCTGATTGCGACGGCAAAGCGATCCTGCCCGGTGTGCCGCCACGATGATGCGGCCTATGCCCGCCCGGGCGAGGCCGGAACCGCCGCCAGGGTATTCCGGCCGTGATCAGGGTCAGCATCGCGGCCGGCGCTCGCACTGTCCCCCTTATTCCGTTTCGGCATGAGCAATTGCGACTAACTCGTTTGCTCAAATGCTCTTCCCGTACGATCGCTCCTCACGACTTCATACTATTTCGTCATGAATCCGAAAGGGAGCGTCGATGTCCAGCTTGCTCAACGTTTACAACCGTGCCGCACCCATCTTCGTGCGTGGCGAGGGAAGCTGGCTCCACGACGATGGCGGCAATGCCTGGCTCGATTGCGTCGGCGGCATCGCCACCACCGGACTTGGCCATTGCAATCCGGTCCTGGTCGCGGCGCTGAAGGAGCAGGCCGATCGGTTGTGGCACATCTCCAACATGTTCGCGATTCCCGGCCAGGAAGCGCTGGCCGAGCGGCTCACGGTCGCGACCTTCGCCGATCTCGCCTTCTTCGCCAATTCGGGCTCCGAAGCGATCGAATGCGCGCTGAAGATGGCGCGGCGCTATCATGCGGCGCGCGGCAACCCGGAACGCGATGTGGTGATCGGCTTTAAGGGCTCGTTCCACGGCCGCACTTATGGCGCGATCAATGCGTCGGGTAATGCCGCTTATCTCGACGGCTTCGGTCCGGCGCTGCCCGGCTATCTCCAGCTCACCACCGATGACTGGGCCGCAATTGCCGATGCGATTGCCGCGCCGACCACGGCGGCGGTGATCATCGAACCGGTGCAAGGCGAAGGCGGCGCGCGTGCGATGTCCGAAGCATTGCTGCGCCAGCTGCGCCAGGCGTGCGATGCCGTCGGCGCGCTGCTGATCCATGACGAAGTCCAGTCGGGCATGGGGCGGACCGGGCGGCTCTTCGCGCATCAATGGCATGACGATGTCGCGCCGGACATCATGGCCGTCGCCAAGGCATTGGGCGGCGGCTTTCCGGTCGGCGCGTGCCTCGCCACCCGTCGTGCCGCGAGCGGCATGGTGCCGGGCACGCACGGATCGACCTTTGGCGGCAATCCGCTCGCCATGGCGGTGGGAATCGCGGCGTTCGACGAAATCGCGGCACCGGCAATGCTTGCCCATGTCCGCGCGGTCAGTACGCATTTGCGCGATGGCCTCGCCCGCTTGCAGGCGCGCTATCCCGAGACGATTCTCGATGTTCGCGGCAAGGGCTTGCTGATCGGCGTGAAGCTGGCGGTCGAGAACCGCGCCTTCATGGCCGCGGCGCGCGAACGGCATCTGCTTGTCGCGGCCGGCGGAGAAAATTGCGTCCGGCTGCTGCCACCCCTTACGATATCGCATGACGAAGCCGATATCGCACTCGAGCGACTGGACGAAACCTGCAACGCAATGCTCGGGATGATGGCGGCCTGATATGACGACGACGTTCGAATCGCGTGACCCGGCCAGCGGTGAGCTGGTCTGGTCCGGCCCGGCGGCATCCGCGCAGGCATGCGCCGATGCCGTGGCCGCTGCCCGCAATGCCCTGGCGCGCTGGTCGGCGACCGGCATCGAGGATCGGATCGCGGTGGTTCGTCGCTACCAGGATGCGCTCAAGGCCAATGCCGAAACCATCGCGACGGCGATTTCGCGTGAGACCGGCAAGGCTCTGTGGGAAACGCGTACCGAAATCGCGTCGATGATCGGCAAGGTCGATTTGTCGATCGCTGCTCATGCCGAACGCACCGGCACGCGCGAACAGGCCGCGCCGTTCGGCCGTGCCGTGCTGCGCCATCGCCCGCACGGGGTGATGGCGGTGCTCGGGCCGTATAATTTCCCCGGCCATCTGCCCAATGGGCATATCGTTCCCGCCTTGCTCGCCGGCAACACCGTGGTGTTCAAGCCGTCCGAGGAAACCCCGCTGACCGGTGAACTGGTTGGGGAAGCAATGCGCGAGGCGGGTGTGCCCGACGGCGTCTTCACTGTCCTGCAGGGCGGGCGCGACACCGGCGCGGCGCTGCTCGATCAGGATATCGACGGGCTGCTCTTTACGGGCTCGGCCGGGGCGGGTGCGCATTTCGCACGCATTTTCGCCGATCGGCCGAAAGTGATCCTCGCGCTTGAGCTGGGCGGTAACAACCCGCTGATCGCCTGGGACGGTGAGCCCGACGCGATCGCTTCGATCGTCATCGCCTCGGCCTTCATCACCACGGGCCAGCGCTGCTCCTGTGCGCGCCGCCTGATCGTGCCGCGGGGTGCCGCTGGCGATGCGATCGTCGCTGCCGTGGCAGCTTTGGCCGACCGGCTGGTGATCGGCGCGTGGAATGACGATCCCGCGCCGTTCATGGGGCCGTTGATCTCGCCTGCCGCCGCCACGCGCGTTTCCGAGCAGGTCGCCGAACTCGTGCGGCGCGGCGCGCAAATCATCCGCAGGCTTGAGACCGTGGCGGGCCGTCCCACCGCTTTCCTCACGCCTGTCATCCTTGAGGTTACCGGGGTGGACGCGCCCGATGAGGAAATGTTCGGTCCGGTACTCCAAATTATCCGCGTCGCCGATTTCGACGCCGCGATCGAGGCGGCCAATGCGACGCGCTTCGGCCTGTCCGCCGGGCTGATCACCGATGACGATGCCTTATGGGAAACATTCCTGCACCGTATCCGCGCGGGCGTGGTCAATCGCAATCGGCCGACCACCGGCGCCGCCGGGTCGATGCCGTTCGGCGGATTGGGCGCTTCGGGCAATCATCGCCCCAGCGCCTATTATGCGGCCGACTATTGTGCCTATCCGGTGGCCAGCTTCGAAGCCGACACGGTGGTCGATCAACGCGGTGATCTGAAGGGCGTGCGCGACTGACGCTTGGAGTCCTTTTCGATTTAGGTCGATCCGGTGCCATCCTTCGCATCCTCTGCGGGGGGCGTGAATGCACACCGCCGACGCATGGCGCGTCAAGACGGTTGCGGCCGTAACGCGGTGCTGCCGACCTTCCCCGGGACGATGGCGTTGCACTGCGACGCCTGAACGGAAATCGATGCCGTGACAGCTTGGCGAGGGTATCGCACGATGGGAGAATCGCGCGGGGCGCAAGATGCCCACCCAACCATCGGTCGCCTGGCCGCCAGAGAGAGGAATATCGATGCGCTACGTCCGGATGCCGATCGAAGTCGAATCGCCCGAAGAATATGGCTATGGCCGGATCCGCTATAATCTGTCGGAAAGTTCGGTCGCCGACCGCAGCATCGCCGGGCTTGGCCTCACCATTCCCGACCTGACCCTGCTCTATGGCGAGCATCGCGGCGGGGGCGGACTTCGCCGTCTGATCGCCGAGACGAGCGGCGGGGTCGCCGCCGATGATGTGCTGGTCACGGTCGGTGCGGCTGGCGCCTTGTTCATCATCGCCACGGCATTGCTCGGACCCGATGATCATCTCGTCGTGGTGCGGCCCAATTATGCGACCAATCTCGAAACGCCGCGCGCGATCGGTTGCGCCGTCACGCATGTCGAGCTCGATTTCGCCAGCGGCTTCCGTATCGACCCCCGGGCGATCGCCGCGGCGGTCACGCCGAAGACGCGGATCATCAGCGTCACCTGTCCGCACAATCCGACCGGCACGATGCTCAGCGCGGTCGAACTTGGCGACCTTGTCGCGATCGCCCGGGCGACGGGGTGTTACCTGCTGGTCGACGAAACTTATCGCGACTTGTCCTTCGACGGGCCGTTGCCGCTCGCCGCGTCGCTTGGCGATCATGTGATCAGCGTCGCCTCGCTGTCCAAGGCTTATGGCGTGCCCGGCATCCGCATCGGCTGGATCATCACTCGTGACACCGGCCTGCAGGAACGCTTTCTCGCGGCGAAGGAGCAGATCAGCATTTGCGGCAGCGTGATCGACGAATGGGTCGGTGAACAGATCCTCTCCCGTCGCGACGAACTCCTCACCCCGACGCTCGCCGAAATGCGCCGCCGCCGCGATCGCGTCACCGAATGGATGGCGGGCGAGGAATTGCTCGACTGGGTCGCGCCCGCGGGCGGCGTGGTCTGCTTCCCGCGCATGCGCGGCGAACCGCGCGGCGGCACTGACGCCTTCTACAAGCGCTTGCTTGAACAGCATGGCTGTTATGTCGGCCCGGGCCATTGGTTCGAACTGCCCGACACCTTTTTCCGTCTCGGCTATGGCTGGCCGACCGCCGATGAACTGGAAGGCGGGCTGCAAGCCATCTCGGCCGCGTTGCGCGATTAGGGAAACAGTGGTTCGAGCCGACCGCCTGCCCGGGCAAGCGCCCGGGACGAGCTTCGAATGGAAGGGCATCCAGCTCGCGATTCAACCCCGATCCGCGCCATGACAAGGTGGAGCCGGACGGAGCGCTGACCCGCGTTCCGCCCCGCTCTTTCTCAGCTCTGCACAATCATCACGGGATGACCGCCATCTGTTCCGGTCGGAAACAGGTCGTTTCGGCGGTTATTTCACCTGTTTATGCCACCTGTTATTCGATAACAGGTGGGTCAGGCACAAATATTTGGAAAATAAGAAGAAAAACTGATCGGAAATCCAACTTAACAGGGCCAAAAAAATCCGGCCGAAATAACAGGCATAACAGGTGACGATGATCGCCATCCCCGCGCTATCGACTCGCCGATCGAGCATCGGCGCTTCGCCTTTCGTCGGGGGCCTCCTGCATGGTTCATGGCGAAATGCCCCTGCTGCCCGACATGTTTCCCCCGGGTGCAACAGATAGCTGGCACACTCTTGAGACAATTACTCTCTAGGTGCAGTGGGGAAGAGAATGACTGGAGTGGTCATGCGGCGTTTGAGTTTCTTCCTGTTCCTGATGTCCACCACCGTGACGGTACCGGCCTTTGCGCAGGAAGCGCCGCAGCGGCCGCCACAAGAAGAGCCGGGCAGCGATAGCGATCCATCGGCATCGTCAGATGAACCCGACATCGTCGTTCGCGGGTCGCGCAACCCGCCCGGGTCGGTGATCGGCGACATCCCGCCCGAAAAGCAGATCGGCGCAGCGGAGATCCGCTCCTATGGCGTCAGTTCGATCTCCGACTTGCTTGACGAACTCGCACCGCTGACCGCGAGCGGGCGGGGCAGCGGCGGGGCGCCGGTGGTGCTGCTCGACGGCAAGCGCATCTCGGGTTTTACCGAGATCCGCGACATTCCGACCGAGGCGATTCAACGCGTCGAGATCCTGCCCGAAGAGGTCGCGCTGAAATATGGCTATCGCGCCGATCAGAAGGTGGTGAACGTGGTGCTGCGCCGTCGCTTCAAATCGACCACGCTCGAAGCGGCCGACCGGGTGCCGACCGCCGGCGGGCGCAACACCGCGCAAGGCGATGCCGATCTGCTCAGCATCCGGCGCGGCGGACGCTTCAACCTGCATCTTAAGTATCAGGGCAATTCGGCCCTGACCGAGGCGGAACGCGATATCAATCCGCAGCCAAGCCAATTCTCGACCCAGGGCAATATCGTGGGTGTGCGGAGCCTGGCTAATCCGACCGGCGAGATCGATCCGGCACTGAGCGCGCAATTCGGATCGCCAGTGACCGTCGCCGGCGTGCCCGCGGGCGCGGCTTCCGGCATTCCGTCGTTCGGTGATTTCCTTGCCACCGCCAATCGCCAGACGGCCAGCGATCCGCGTCCTTATCGCACCTTGCTGCCGTCGAGCAGCAATTTCAGCGCCAATATGGTCTATGCCCGGACCATCTTCGGCAATGTCTCGGCCACCTTGAACGGCGAACTCGAAACGAGCGACAGCATCAGCACGAACGGGTTGCCCGGCGTTTCGCTTGGCCTTGCCGCCGGCAACCCCTTTTCTCCCTTTGCCCGCGACGTCACGCTCAACCGGTCGCTCGACGCCTTCTCGCCGCTCGAACAGCGCAACTCCACGGTCTCGGCGCATCTCGGAACGACGCTCAACGGGGCGATCTCGACCTGGCAATGGTCGCTGACCGGCACCTATGACCGCAGCGAGAACAGGACGATCACCGATACCGGTGTCGATACCGCGGCGTTCCAGGCGCGGCTGAATGCCGGTGATCCGACCGCCAACCCGTTCGGCCCGCTCGGTCTGGCGGAGTTCGGCCCCGGGCGCGCCAACCGGGCTTATGCGACCTCGAGCAATCTCGACGTCGACGCCCTGTTCACCGGCAGCCTGTTCAAGCTGCCGGCCGGCGCTGTCGCGACAAGCATCCGCGTCGGCGCGCAGAGCAACGACTTTTCCAGCCGCACCTACCGCGCTGACATCGTCTCTCCCGGCCAGGTGTCGCGCGATCTGGTCAATGGCCAGATCAATATCGACCTGCCGATCGCCAACAAATCGAAGGATGTATTGAGCGCACTCGGCAAGCTTTCCGCCAATGTCAATTTTGCCGCGGACCATCTGTCGGACTTCGGCACGCTGACCACTTTCGGCTATGGCGCCAACTGGTCGCCGGTCGAGGGGGTGCGGTTGATCGTGTCGCACACCGACCAGGACAGCGCGCCGACCGCGCAGCAACTCGCCAATCCGGTGATCCTCACCCCCAATGTCCGGGTGTTCGATTATCTCAAGAGCCAGACCACGACGGTGACGATCCTCTCGGGTGGCAATCCCGACCTGCGCGCCGATAACAGCCATGTCACCAAGTTCGGACTGACGCTCAATCCGTTCAGCAAGACCGACCTGACCTTCACCGCCAGTTATGTAAAGAGTCGGGTCGACGATCCCACCGCGTCCTTTCCTTCGGCCAGCGCGTCGCTCGAGGCGGCGTTTCCCGGCCGCTTCACGCGCGATGCGACCGGAGCGCTGATCCGCGTCGATACGCGCCCGATCAACTTCGCGCGCAGCGAGCGATCGGAACTGCGCTGGGGGATCAACTTCTCCAAGAGCCTCAAGTCTAAGGTCCAGAAGGAGATCGAGGCGTTTCGCGCCGGCACTGGCCCCAATCCGTTCGAGGGCCTGAGGCGGCCGGGGCAGGACGGCGATCGCGGCGGTCGCCCTGGCCGCGACGGGGCAGGGGGCGATAGGCCGGATGGAGCGGCGCCTGGTGCTGCTTCCGATGGCGGCGCCCCCGATGGCGCCCGGCCACGCTTCGGCGGTGGGCGTGGCGGCGGCGGCTTTGGTGGTCGCGGCGGTGGCCGGGGTGGCGGACGGCTGCAATTCGGCGTCTTCCACACCTGGCACTTCACCGACAAGGTGCTGGTTGCCGATGGCGGGCCCAGCCTCGATCTGCTCAACGGCGATGCGATCGGCAGCGGCGGCGGCCAGTCGCGGCATGAGGTGCAGGTGCAGGCGGGCTATAGCAACAATGGCGCGGGCCTGCGGCTATCGGGCAATTACCGCAGCGGCACGCGGGTCAATGGCGGCACGCCCGCCGCGCCCGAACCGCTTGCCTTCTCGGCGCTGACCACGCTGAACGTGCGGCTGTTCGCTGATCTCGGCCAGCGGCTCGATCTGCTCAAGAAACATCCCTGGCTGCGCGGCACGCGCATCACCTTGTCGTTCGACAATGTCTTCGACAGCCGCCAGCGCGTCACCGACGTGAATGGCGAGACGCCGATCAGCTACCAGCCCGATTATCTCGACCCGCTCGGCCGCACCGTGCGGCTGAGTATCCGCAAGATGTTCTGATCCTCAGGCCGCAAACGTCTCCGCCGGGATCGAGTACAGGACATCCGCCTTCGCCGTCGCCGCTGCCTTCAGGCCCATCGCTTCGGGTACGATCTGCGCGACATAGAAGCGCGCCGCCGCCGTCTTCATCGCCAGGAAGGCAGGGTCGCCCTCCGAGGTCGCGGCGATCCGGCCCTGCCGCTCCATCAACCAGCCGCACACTGCGGTCGAGAGCATGGTCAGGAACGGATAGCTTGCGGCGAGCTTGTCGTCGGCGTCGAGCGTCATCAGCCCGCGGCCGATCTCTTCGCAGGTGTCGATCAGCGTGATCAGCCCGGCATCCTCCGCTTCGGCGCGCATATCGGCGATCAATTGCGCGAACACGCCGCCATTGGCGAGCCCGAGCTTGCGCCCGACCAGATCGGCGGCTTGAATGCCGTTGGTGCCTTCATAGATCGGGGTGATGCGCGCCTCGCGGAACAGCTGCGCCGCGCCGGTCTCCTCGATATAGCCCATGCCGCCATGGACCTGGATGCCGATCGAGGTGACTTCGCAGCCGATATCGGTGCCATGCGCCTTGGCGAGCGGCGTGAGGATCTCGAGCCGGTCCTGCGCACCCGCCTCGCCCAGCGCTGCGCGGTCGACCTGTGCCGCGGCGAGATAGACCAGAGCACGTGCCGCCTGAGTCTGCGCCTTCATGCGCAGCAGCATGCGACGGACATCGGGATGCTCGATGATCGCGACCGACTCGCGGCTCGACGATCCGGCGCGCGCCGACTGGATCCGCTCACGGGCATAGCTGACCGCGGTCTGAGTCGCGCGCTCGGCGATCTGCACGCCCTGCAGCCCGACATTCAGCCGCGCATTGTTCATCATGGTGAACATCGCCCGGATGCCGCCATATTCGCCGCCGATCAGTTCGCCGATGCAATCGTCATTGTCGCCGAAGCTCAGCACGCAGGTCGGCGAGCCGTGCAGGCCCATCTTATGCTCGATCGACACGACGCGAACATCGTTGAACGCACCGGGTGTGCCGTCATCGTTGAGGCGGTACTTCGGCACCAGGAACAGCGAGATGCCCTTGGTTCCTGCCGGTGCGTCGGGGGTGCGCGCGAGGACCAGGTGGACGATGTTCGGCGCCATGTCGTGATCACCGAACGAAATGAAGATTTTGGTGCCTTTGATCGACCATTTGCCGTCGCCGATCGGCTTGGCGCTGGTGCGCAGCGCGCCGACATCGGATCCGGCCTGCGGTTCGGTCAGGTTCATCGTGCCGGTCCATTCGCCGGTCGCGAGATGCGGCAGATAGAGCGCCTGTTGTTCCGGGCTGCCATGGTGCGCCAGCGCTTCGATCGCACCGACGGTCAGCGTCGGGGCAAGTGCGAAGCTCATATTGGCGCTGCCCAGCGTATCGAGCACGGCGGTCTGGATCGCGAAGGGCAGGCCTTGCCCGCCAAACTCTTCGGCGACGCCGATCGTGCCCCAACCGCCTTCGACATAGTCGTGATAGGCCTTCACGAAGCCGTCGGGCATCACCACGCCCTCCGGCGTCCACTTCGCGCCCACGGTGTCGCCCGCGCGGTTGAGCGGCGCCCATTCGCCCTCGGCCAACTGCCCGACGCCTTCGAGCACGGCGTCGACCACATCGGACGAAGCGGCGGCGAAGCGCTCGCTTTCCGCCAGATCGCCGATTCCGACGATATGATCGAGCACGAAACGCTGGTCTGCGGTGGCTGGCGTGAACACGGGGCAGGTCCTCTTATCTCTCAGGCTTCCAGCGGCTATAGCGCGCCCGATGACCGTTCCAAGCCCAACGATGACGACTCGCGTCCTGCACTATGCCGATGATGCGATCGCCGAAGCGGCGCAGCTGATCATGGCGGGTGGAATCGTCGCCGTGCCGACCGAGACGGTGTACGGCCTTGCCGCCGATGCGACCAATGCGACTGCGGTTGCCGCGATCTACGCCGCCAAGGGCCGGCCGAGCTTCAATCCGTTGATCGTGCACGTGCCCGATCTGGCGGCCGCGCGACAGCTGGCGGTGTTCGACGAGGTCGCGCTGCGGCTGGCCGATGACTTCTGGCCGGGGCCGCTGACCTTGGTCCTGCCACTTGCCGGAACGGCGCCGGTCGCATCGCTGGTCACGGCCGGGCTGTCGACCATCGCGATCCGCGTGCCGGCGCACCGCGCGATGCGTGCGTTGCTCGTCGCCGCGGGCCGGCCGCTTGCCGCACCCTCCGCCAATGCGAGCGGCGGGATCAGCCCGACCCGCGCGGCGCATGTTCTGGCCAGTCTCGATGGACGGATCCCCCTGGTGATTGATGACGGCGCGACCCAGGCCGGGCTGGAATCGACGATCGTCGCGACCGAAGGCGGGATCGAAATCCTGCGCCCGGGCCCGATTACCGCCAGTGACATAGAGACTTGCTTCCCCGGCAAAGGCCGGGGTCCAGTGACGCCGTCCGCCGCCCAATCCCGGCCTTTGCCGGGAGGGCATCTGGTGACCGCGCCCGGCCAGCTTGAAAGCCATTACGCACCCAGCAAGCCGTTGCGCCTCGAGGTCACGGAGGCAGATGAAGGCGAATGGCTGATCGGCTTTGGCGCGGTCGCCGGCGACGACACCCTGTCCGCGACCGGTGATCTCCGCGAAGCCGCCGCACGATTGTTCGACCTGCTGCACCGTGCCGACGCAAATGACCGCCCCCGTATCGCCATCGCACCCATCCCGCAGGAAAGTCTCGGCATTGCGATCAACGATCGATTGCGCCGCGCCGCCCATCGCGATTGAGTATCTTTACGAAGACGCAACGATAGGTCATCTTCCCCGGACATAGACCCCAGGGAGGACGACATGACCAATACGCAACGCGGTCTCGCGGAGTTTCTCGGTACATTCTGGCTTGTCTTTGGCGGCTGCGGCAGCGCGGTGTTTGCCGCTGCCTTTCCGCAAGTCGGCATCGGCCTGGCCGGCGTCTCGCTCGCATTCGGCCTGACCGTCCTGACCATGGCCTATTCGATCGGCCATATCTCGGGCTGCCATCTCAATCCCGCTGTGACCGTCGGGCTCTGGGCCGGCGGTCGTTTCCCGGCCAAGGACATTCCGCTCTACGTCGTTGCTCAGGTCGTCGGCGCGATCGTCGCGGCGGGCCTGTTGTATTGCATCGCCAGCGGCAATCCCGATTATTCGCTCGCCGCCAATGGCCTCGCCGCCAACGGTTTGGCGGATCATTCGCCCGGCCATTATTCGCTCCAGGCCGGTCTGATCGCCGAAGTCGTGCTGACCTTCTTCTTCCTGCTCGTGATCATGGGATCGACCGACACGCGCGCGCCGGCCGGCTTCGCGCCGATCGCGATCGGCCTCGCGCTGACCCTGATCCATCTGATCAGCATCCCGATCACCAACACCTCGGTCAACCCGGCGCGCAGCACGGGGCCGGCGCTGATCGTCGGCGGCTGGGCGCTGACGCAATTGGTGTGGTTCTGGGTCGCGCCGATCGCCGGCGGTATCCTTGGCGGGCTGGTCTACAAGGCGCTCGGCGCTGATGCGAAGGCCAAGCCGCCGATCGAAGGCGAAGCGCTCTGAATTAGTTGAGGCCCCTCCCCGTTGCGGGGAGGGGCTGGAAGTCAGGCTGCTTCCGCCTTGATCCGCGCAGCGAAGCTCTTCCGAAGCTTTTTCAGCTTGGGCGGAATCACCGCCTGGCAATAGGGATTGCGCTGCCCGTCGCCCTGCCAATATTCCTGGTGATAATCCTCGGCCGGATACCATTCGGTCAGTGGTTCGATCGTGGTTACGATCGGGCCGCTCACATCGACTGCAGCGCGCGCCATTGCCGCGCGGGCTTCGGTTTCCTGTTCGGGCGAATGCGGGAAGATCGCCGAGCGATATTGCGTGCCGACGTCATTGCCCTGGCGATTGAGTTGTGTCGGATCATGCGTCGCGAAGAACATGTCGAGCAAATCGCCATAGCTGACCTGGTCGCGGTCGAAGGTCACGCGGATCGCCTCGGCATGGCCGGTATCACCGCCGCACACCTGACGATAGGTCGGGTTGGGCAGCGTCCCGCCGATATAGCCACTCTCGACCTTCTCGACCCCGATCACATCGTTGAACACCGCTTCGGTGCACCAGAAACATCCGCCCGCCAGCGTGGCGACTTCGCTTGCCATGATAAGCTCCTCGATTTGTCTTTCTAAGATAGGAACGCGGTGGCGTGAGGCAATCCGCGCTGATAGGCGGACACGCGAACGAAGCGAGGTCAAGACGATGCGCGACATGACGGTGCTGGTGACGGGCGGGGCGGGCTATATCGGCAGCCATGCGGTGCTCGCGCTGCTCGATGCCGGATACCGCGTCGTGGTGATCGACAATCTGGTGACCGGCTTTGCCTGGGCGGTCGATCCACGCGCTACACTGATCGAAGCGAATATCGAGGATGACGGCCGCGTGCGCGCCGCGATTCGTGGTCATCACATCAAGGCGATCATGCATTTCGCCGGGTCGGTGGTGGTGCCCGAATCAGTCAGTGATCCGCTCAAATATTACCGCAACAACACCGTTGCGAGCCGCGCGCTGCTCGAAAGCGCGGTCGCCGAGGGCGTGCCGCACTTTATCTTCTCCTCGACCGCCGCGACCTATGGCACGCCGGCCACGGAGAAAGTCACCGAGGACAGCCCGACCGTGCCGATCAATCCGTACGGCATGTCGAAGCTGATGACCGAGGCGATGCTGCGCGATGTCGCGGCGGCGCACCCGATCAACTATGCCGCGCTGCGCTACTTCAATGTTGCCGGGGCGGACCCGCAAGGGCGCACGGGTCAGTCGACCGCCGGCGCGACGCATCTGATCAAGGTCGCGGTAGAGGCGGCGACCGGCAAGCGCGATGCGGTGGCGATCTTCGGGACTGATTTCGACACGCCCGACGGCACCGGTGTGCGCGACTATATCCATGTCAGTGATCTTGCCGCGGCGCATGTCGCGGCGCTCGACCTGCTGATCGCCGAACCGGCGAAGAGCCATATCCTCAACGCCGGCTATGGCCGGGGCTTCTCGGTCACTCAGGTGCTCGATGCGGTCGACCGCGTCACCAACCGCACGATCGAGCGCCGTTTCGAAGGCCGTCGCGCGGGTGATCCGGCAGCGCTGATCGCCGACAACCGCGCGATCCTCGCCACGCTCGACTGGACCCCCGAACGCGATGATCTCGATACGATCGTCGGCGATGCGGTGGCATGGGAACGCAAGTTGGCCGAGCGGTTATGACCGTCATCGGCAGTGACGCCCGGCCGCCCCAATCCTCGCGTCTCTCGGTCCTGATCCCCTTCACCATCGTCACGCTGATCTGGGGCTCGACCTGGCTGGTCATCAAGGACCAGCTCGGCGTGGTGCCGCCGAGTTGGTCGGTGACCTATCGCTTCCTGGTGGGCGGCGTGACGATGTTGATCTATGCCGCGATCCGGCGCGAGCGCATCGCGCTCGATGCGCGCGGCTGGGCTTTCGCGACCGGACTGGCGTTGTTCCAGTTCTGCCTTAATTTCAACTTCGTCTACCGCGCCGAAACCTACATCACCTCGGGGCTGGTGGCGGTGATCTTCGCACTGATGCTGGTGCCGAACGCGCTGTTCGGGCGCATTTTCCTCGGCCAGCGGCTTGGCCGGCAATTGCTCGTCGGGTCGGCGGTAGCGATGGCCGGCGTCGCCTTGCTGTTCGTGCATGAGGCGCGTCACAGCCCGTCCGGGCCCGGCATGGCGCTGATGGGCATCGGCTTCACGCTTGCCGCCATCATGTCGGCCTCGACCGCCAATATCATGCAGGCGACCGGGACCGCGAAACATTATCCGATGGCTGTCATGCTCGGCATCGCCATGCTGATCGGCGCCGGGATGGACGCGGCGATCGCCTGGACGCTGACCGGGCCGCCGGTGATCGAGTTGCGCCCGGCCTATCTGCTTGGCGTGCTCTATCTCGGGGTGATTGCCTCGGCGATCGCCTTCACGCTCTATTTCGGCGTGCTCCGGATCATCGGTCCGGCCAAAGCGGCCTATTCCGGGGTGATCGTACCGGTCATCGCAATGCTGTTGTCGACGATCTTCGAGGGCTATCGCTGGTCGCTGCTGGCCGGCGCCGGCGCGGCACTGGCGATGATCGGGCTGGTCATCGCACTCAAGGCGCGCAGGCCGAACCGGTAGTCGGGATAGGCCGGCCGCCAGCCGAGCACGCGCTTCGCCTTGCCGTTCGCAACGCGCCGGTTCTCGGCATAGAAAGCGCGCGCGGGCGGTGAAAGCGTGGCGAGATCGACAAAAGGCGGGGCAGGGCGGCCAAGCAATGTGGCGGCGAACGCGATCACGTCATTCTGCCCGCATGGTGCATCGTCGGCAAGGTTATAGGCGCCCGGCGGGGCGCTGAGCGCGGCAATGACACCGCTGACGATATCATCGACATGCACCCGGCTGAACACCTGATCAGGCACGTCGACACGATGCGCGCGCCCCTCCGCCACACGGTCGAGCGCCGATCGGCCCGGGCCGTAGATACCGGGCAGGCGGAAAATGCGGGCGCCCAATGCCAGCCAGGCGCCATCGGCGGTCGCACGACCCGCGCGCCGGCCGGCGATTGGCGCGCTTTCATCGACCCAGCCGCCGCGCGCGTCACCATAGACGCCGGTCGAGGACAGATAGCCGAGCCAGGCCGGGGACTCCGTCAGCACATCGCCATAGGCCGTCAGCACGGGATCGGCATCGCCCTCGGGCGGCACCGATGACAGGATATGGCTCGCCGCCGCGATCTCGGGCAGCAGCCGCGTGCGATCGGCAAGAGCGATCGTGCCGTCACGCCCGTCACGGCTGGTGCCGGTCACACGCCAGCCTTCGCCGCGCAGCCGATCCGCGAGCCGGCCCGACGTATATCCCAGACCGAAGATCAGCAGCGAGGACATCAGTCCGGGCCGCTACTGGTCGAGCTTCAGGTCCGGCTTGACCATCGTCGCACCAGGGACATGATCCTTCTTCCATTGCATCGACATGCGCACGCGCGTCGCGCCCGACGGGTGATCGAAGAACAACATCTCCTCGATCGGGCCGGGTTCGATCTTGCGATATTCCGACAGCCGCATCGCGACCTTTGCGAAACCGTCCGGTTCGCGCGCGACATTCAGGCCAAAGGCATCGGCTTCGCTTTCGTTGATGCGAACGATCGTGTTGAGCACCGGCGTCAGCACCAGCGCCGCCACCGCCGCCATCAGCGCGAGCACCGGCGTTGCCGCAGGGTCGGCAATATCGCGGACGCGCCAGCGTGCGCTATGGCGCGCGATCATCGCCGGCCCGGCGCGATAGATGATGCCGAACACGATCAGGAAGATCGCCGCGAACATCGCGATCATCTTGGTCACATGGTTGAGTACATAATGGCCCATCTCATGCCCCATCACCGCGGCGACTTCGTTCGGCGCGGTGCGGTTGAGCAGATTGTCGTTGAGCGAGATGCGGATCGTCGGCCCAAGCCCCGAGACATTGGCGGAAATACGCTTGGTCTGTTTCGACGCGTCGAACAGATAGATATGATCGGCGGGGATGGCGTTCGACCGGGCCATCGCGACGATCCGGTCGCGGATCGGCCCGTTCGGCAATTCGGTATATTTGTTGAACAATGGTGCGATGAACACCGGTGCGATCAATGCGCCGAATAGCGCGAAGACGATCATCGTGCCCGCGCCCCAGATCCACCAGGTCCGGCGAAAGCGCCGGATCGCTGCGAACAGCACGGTCAACAGGATCATGTTGAGAAGGATGCCGAGCCCCAGGCCGATCGCCTGTTCGCCGGACCAGGCGGCGAAGCTCTGGTTCATCAGCCCATATTGCTTCTCGCGAAAATAGCCGGTGTAGATCGTCCAGGGCAGAACGATCAGCGTGCTCGCCAGGGTGAAGGGCACGGCGTAGATCGCCGGCTGCAGCCAGCGCCGTTTGACCAGCCGCTCCGACCAGTCGCGAAAGCGCGCCGACAGGCCGGTCGGGAGAAGCAGGAGATAGGAAGCGATCGCGATCAGCGCCGACCACAAAGTCAGCCAATACCCGCCCTCGAAATAGGCATCGGATTTGGCGCGCGCTGGTCCCTGCAGGATGTCGAGATAAGCGCGTGTCGCCTGTTCGACGTCGAAGCCGGGATTGGCCGCATGGGCCATGGCCGGCAGCGTGACGGCGGCGAGCGCGAGACCGCCCCAGATGATTGCCTTGCGCATCGTCGTTCCCCCAAATTTCCCTATACTGTCATGCTGACCTTGTTTCAGTATTCAGGCGTGGCTGTTCGTTCTGCTGGTACAGTTCCTTTGGGCCACTGACCGCGCAGTTCGGCATGACGGCGGTTGACGGCAGCGCTCTATTTCGCACCATATCCCTTGTAGAGCAGGCCGAAGAAATCGCCCTTGTTCCACCGTGGCCGGTCGTCGCCATCGGCGATCTCGCGCGCGATCGCATAGTTCGCATCGACGAAGCGAATGCCTTGCGCCCAGTCGATCGGCAGCGACACTTCGTCCGATGGCTGATGATAATTATCGGCGAAGAACTTTGCCCAGGCCACCTTGCCGCCGCCCGCCTGACCTGGCCACAGAAAGACCGAAGGAATGCCCTGCTGCACGAAGCGGTAATGATCCGACCGCACGAAGATCGCTTGTGACGGATCGGGATCGGGCGACATGGTCACCCCGACTCCGGCGACCGCCTTGCTGACGATCGGGCCAAGCGTGGAGCGATCGGCACCGAACACCACCATATCCTCGAAGCGATAGGTCAGCAGCGGCATGTCGAGATTGACGTCGGCGACGATATTCTCCTTCGGCACGGTCGGGTGTTTGGCGAAATAGTCCGATCCGACCAGACCCTTTTCCTCGGCGGTCACGGCGAGGAACATGACGCTGCGGCGTGGCGGTTTGCCGCTTGCCTTGAAGCGCCTGGCTTCCTCGATCAATGAGGCGATGCCGACCGCATTGTCCTCCGCGCCATTGTTGATCGTGTCGCCGGTCGCGTCGGGCTTGCCGATACCGATATGATCGAGATGCGCGGACAGGATGACGATCTCCTTGCCGAGCTTCGGGTCGCCGCCCGGGATGATCCCCGCGACATTGGCGCTCGTCTCCGGTTCGAAGCTCGTCTTCAGCGCGACGGTCAGCGTTCCGGGCAGCTCGGTCGCCTTGAATCGGGTTTCGCTATTGGACGATTGTTTGAAGGCATCGTCCCATTTGACCTTCGACCCGGCGAATAATTTGGCCGCGCCGGCCGCGCTGACCGTACCCAGGCCCGGCACTCCGGCATTCTCGCCGGTCCCGTCGGGATTGGCCCAGGTCGTGCGTGTCTGATCCCAGTCGCGCACCAGGCTGGCAAAGGTTCGCCCGCGCACCAGGCCGGGCCGGTCGAGCGTGATTGTGCCGACCGCGCCATGCTCCGCCGCGATCACTGCCTTGGTCGCGGGGCTCGAGAAATGCGCGCGCTCCTCGGATTGCAGGCTGTTCGGCGCGCCACCGAAATAGGCGACGATCTTGCCGCGCACATCGACCCCGGCATAATCGTCGCGCTTCGCATCCGGCGCGACAATGCCGAAGCCGACAAAGACCACCGGCGCGTCGATCGCCGTCTCGCGCCGGCCGGGATTGGCGCCCGGTGTGTAATCCTCGCCAAAGACCAGCGCCTGGGGTGGCGTGCCGGCCCGGGTCAGCACGAAATTGCCCTTGTCGGCCGCCTTGTAGGTGGTCAGCGGCACCTTCTGGATATAGCCGCCATCCTGGCCGGCGGGACGCAGCCCGGCGGCATAGAATTGCGCCGCGACATATTGCGCGGCGATGTCGAATTCCGGGCTGCCCGCCTCACGCCCGCGCATCGCGTCGGAGGCGAGAAACATGACATGCGCCTTCATCGCCGCCTGATCGTCGGGCAGCACGGCATTGACGATCGCATTGATCGCGGCGGCGCTCGACTTGGAGGCTTTGGGAGCGGATGTCGGGGTCAGTGTGGGGGCTGGAGCAGGGGCTGGTTTGCTTTGGGCGATTGCCGCGCCGGCCAGGCCGGCAAGCGCTACCGCGCCGATAACTCGAAACATTCCCGGTCCTTTTCGGCCATCCGTGTATCAGCGGACTAGCATTGCTGCACGGTCACGCAAGAGTATGAGATTTCAGTGGCCTGCCGTGCGTGTTCAGCGTCCCGTCCTGCACGCACGCGAAATTCCGGCGATCATGCATGCCTGCAAGATTTCTGTGGTGCAGCCCTTGCTGCGTCCTGTAGATCGGCGTCGATGTTAGACGTTCAGACCGCCACCGCCCATCCCGCCGTCACCCGCCGTGAGGATTATCGCCCGCCCGACTGGCAGGTGCCGGAGATTGCGCTCGACCTCGACCTTGATCCGGCATCGACCCGGGTGCGGGCGACGCTGAACGTGGTGCGCACCAGCGCGCATGACCGGCCGCTGATCCTCGATGGTGCGGGGCAGACGCCGTCCCTGGTCAAGGTCGATGGTGTGGCGATCAACGACTGGCGGATCGAGGATGATGCGCTGGTCATCCCATTGACCGGTTCCGATCATGTGATCGAAACCGAAGTGGAGATCGCACCCGAGCGCAATACCCAGTTGATGGGGCTCTACGCTTCGGGCGGCAATCTCTGTACCCAGTGCGAGGCGGAAGGGTTCCGTCGCATCACTTTCTTCCCCGACCGGCCCGATGTGCTGACTCGCTACAAGGTGCGCATGGCGGCGGATAAGCATCGCTTCCCGGTGCTGCTTGCCAATGGCGATCCGGTCGGCGCGGGCGATCTTGGCGATGGGCGGCACTGGGCCGAATGGCATGATCCCTATCCCAAGCCCTGCTATCTGTTCGCGATGGTTGCGGGCGACCTGGTCGCCAACCGTGCGACCTTCGTCACGCAATCGGGCCGCGAGGTCGCGCTTGGTATCTGGGTGCGCCCCGCCGATCTGCCCAAGACCGCGCATGCCATCGAAGCGCTCAAGACCTCGATGAAATGGGACGAGGACGTTTACGGTCGCGAATATGACCTGGACGTGTTCAACATCGTCGCGGTCGACGATTTCAACTTCGGCGCGATGGAGAACAAGGGCCTCAACATCTTCAATTCGCGCTACATCCTGGCCGATGCGGAGACCGCGACCGATTATGATTTCGACGCCATCGCCGCGGTCGTCGCGCATGAATATTTCCACAATTGGTCGGGCAACCGCGTCACCTGCCGCGACTGGTTCCAGCTCAGCCTGAAGGAAGGCTTTACGGTCTTCCGCGACCAGAGCTTTTCGGCCGATCAGGGATCGGCGGCGGTCAAGCGGATCGAGGATGTGCGCGGGCTTCGCGCCGCGCAATTCCCGGAGGATTCGGGCCCGCTGGCGCATCCGATCCGTCCCGACGCCTATCTCGAAATCTCCAATTTCTACACCGCGACGATCTACAACAAGGGCGCCGAAGTCATCCGTATGATGGCGACGATGCTCGGGCCGAAGAAATTCCGCGCCGCGACGGATCTCTATTTCGACCGCTTCGACGGCACGGCGGCGACCTGCGAGGATTTCGTTGCGAGCATGGAAGAGGGCGGCGGCATCGACCTTGCCCAGTTTCGGCTTTGGTATTCGCAGGCCGGCACGCCGCGCGTTTCCGCATCGCTCAGCCATGAACCCGGCAGCGGCCACGCGGTGCTGACGCTGGCGCAACGCATGCCGCCGACGCCGGGTCAGCCCGACAAGCTGCCGATGGTGTTGCCACTCAAGCTCAAACTGTTCGGTGCCGAGACTGCGCAGGCAATCGGGCCGGAACAGCTTATTCTGCTGTCCGATGCGGAGGAGCGGATCAGCTTCGAAACCGTCACCGAACGCCCGGTCCTGTCGATCAATCGCGGCTTTTCCGCACCGGTTATCGTCGAGACCGACCGATCGGCGGCTGATCTCGCTTTCCTGTCGGCGCACGACGACGACCCGTTCGCCCGGTACGAAGCGATGCAGCAGTTGATGCTCGACACGCTGGTCGAGGGCGCGAAACATGGTCAGGCCGATCACGCGGCGGTGATCGCGGCGGTCGCCAACACGCTCAAGAATCCGCAGCTCGATGCGGCGTTCATCGCCGAAGCGGTGCTGTTGCCGTCGGACAGTTTCATTGGCGACCAGATGGCGCTGGTCGATCCCGAAGCGATTTTCCGTGCACGCGAAGCGCTACGCCGCGACCTGGGTCGAGCGCTCGAGGCGCTATGGCGTTCGGCTTATGAGGGTGCCCGGGCCGCGAAGTTCGAATATTCGCCCTCGGCCAAGGGCCAGCGCCGGCTGAAGACCGTCGCGCTTGGCTATATCGCTGCCAGCGGCGCGGCCGATGCCGCGACGCTGGCCTTCCGCCAGTTCGAGGCGGCGGACAATATGACCGATCGGCAAGGCGCGCTGGCCACACTCGTCAGTGGCAACGCGCCGGAACGGATCGCCGCGCTCGACATCTTCTACAATCGCTACAGCGACAATGCGCTGGTGCTCGACAAATGGTTCTCGACCCAGGCGCTGTCGGCGCGTGACGACACGCCGGCGATGGTGGCCGAGCTGGTGCGTCACCGTGATTTCACGCTCGCCAACCCGAACCGCGCCCGGGCACTGGTCGGGGCATTCAGCGTCAATCAACGCGCGTTCAACCAGGCGTCGGGCGAAGGCTATCGCTTCGTCGCTGATCAACTGATCGCGCTCGACAAGCTCAACCCGCAGACCGCCGCCAAGCTGATCCCGCCGCTCGGTCGCTGGCGCCGTTTCGACGAAAAGCGTGGTGCGTTGATGCGTGCGGAATTGGAACGGATCGTCGCAACGCCGGGCCTGTCCAAGGATATGTTCGAGCAGGCTTCGCGGAGCTTGGCGGGGTAGCGGTGGCGAATTGCGGTTCTTCCAGGCCCTTTCCCGTGGAAGCGGGAAAAGGCCTGGAAAGCACCTGCATCGTGCTAAGTGCCGCGATTCTAGCCCGCTATTTCTATCGCAAGCATCTGATATATAAAGAGTTATATGAAATTCTCGCCGATCCGCCGGCGGAACGAGATATGTAACAAACCGGTGTAACATATCTCTCGCAGCGCGCGCAGCGTTGTCACCAGCGGCGATTCAACCATGATACGGGATGGGGCACGTCACCCTTTGCCGAACTTATATCGGCGCGCTCTTTCTCAGTGTCGAAAACAGCCTCGTGCATCACCTCAGCCGCTGCTCATGCGTCTGATAGTGGACTCAGAAGAGCCGTCCGCCATTCGGTACCGCTACGCTCGGGCTGAACAATACGACTTTCCCCTCGGCATCGGGGAACCCCAGCGTCAGCACTTCGGACATCATCGGGCCAATCTGGCGCGGCGGGAAATTGACCACCGCGGCAACCTGGCGGCCGGGCAGTTCTTCCAGCGTATAATGTTCGGTGATTTGTGCCGAAGAGCGCTTGATTCCGATCGTCGGGCCGAAATCGATCGCCAGCTTGTACGCCGGCTTGCGCGCTTCCGGGAAAGGCAGCGCTTCGACGATCGTTCCGATGCGGATATCGACCGCCAGAAAGTCGTCGAAACCGATCGTCGCTGCGGCCGCCGCCGCCGGGTCATGCGTTGCGTGCATCAGAGATCGAAGTCCACATCGTCATAATGTTTGGGCGGGGTGATCCCCTCCATCCGTTCCGACAGCAAAGGGCGGAAGCTCGGGCGGCTCTTCAGTCCGCGATACCATTTTGCGGTCTGTTCATGGTTCTTCCAGTCGATCCCGCCAAGATAGTCGGTCACCGAAATCTGCGCGGCGGCCGCGAGATCGGCGAGGCTCATCGTCGATCCGGCCATCCAGTTGTGATGGTCGAGCAGATAATCGGTATAGTCGAGATGCCGTACAGCGGCCTTCATCGCCTCGCGCAGCACCTTGGAATCGGGCGATTCCTTGGTCACCAGCCGTTTTTCCATCCGCTCGCGCAGCAACGGCGCGGTGATGTCGGCGAAGAATTGCGTGTCGAACCAGGCGACCAGCCGGCGGATTTCGGCGCGGTTGACCGCGGTGCCGTTGATCATCGCGGACTTTTCGACCGTCTCTTCGAGATATTCGCAGATTGCCATCGAATCCATCAACAGGATCTTGCGCGCGGGATCGGTCATCACCGGCACCTGGCCGGCCGGATTCATGTCGAGAAACTCGTCGCGCCGCTCCCAGGGTGATTCGCGCACGAGATCATAGCCGATGCTCTTTTCGCCGAGCAGGAGCCGGACCTTGCGGGAAAAGGGACACAGGGGGAATTGATGGAGTTGCCACATCCCTGCCTACTTAACGCGAGGCGCAGGGACGTCCAGCGGTTGACGTCAGTTGTCGTAAGAAGATCGGCTTTTCTTCCCGTTTCCGGTCGACTTGAGCACGCGACGCAGGCGCTCAAGGGTGGCGTTCATCTCTCCGCTCATCGCCGCCACGTCGCCCGCCATGGTGCCGGCGGTGGCAACGGCGCCACGTGT
The DNA here is from genome assembly GCF_000803065.1 of Sphingomonas sp. ERG5. GTDB lineage: Bacteria > Pseudomonadota > Alphaproteobacteria > Sphingomonadales > Sphingomonadaceae > Sphingomonas. The sequence goes on along the minus strand of NZ_JSXI01000006.1, from coordinate 37,519 downwards.
CTGATCGCGAAGATTCCGGTCGAACCCAGGATCGTCGCGCCTGACCAGCGCACCCAGCGTATCGTCCGGGCGAACGTCATCCTGTGGGTCGGTATAGCGCGCGAGCGGGCCAACGCGCGTGTCGAGAAGAGCGTTGGCCAGATCGCCCATGATTGCCGCCACACCGTCCTGAACCTCGGGATCGGACAGGGTGCGCGCCATCCCTTCCGCTGACCGTTGCGCAGCGGGAATGCGCTCTCGCGCCATGGCCGGGGTGGCCATGACAAGGCCCAGGGAAAGCAACAGGATCCGTCTCATCGCGACACCATCGACTCGAATACCAATGATATCCTTAGCATAGCCGGCGATGGTGCGCGACCCCGGCCTATTCCGCCGCGACCATCTCCACGCTGTCATCGAGCGGATGACTCAGCCGTGTGAGCATTTCCTTCGGCACGACTTGCCAGAAACGGTCGACCACCCGGCCCCAATCGTCGAGCAGGCTGCCCGACCATTTGCTATCGGTCGCGGCATGGTGCGCGCGGACCAGGTTGAGCAGCACCGATTCCCAGTGCATCGACGACAGCCGCTGCCAGGTGATGCTTTCCGGATTGGCGCGGCGCGCGAAGCTGCCGTCCTCGTCATAGATGAAGGCCATGCCACCGGTCATGCCCGCGCCGAAATTGGTCCCCACCGCGCCGAGCACGACCGCGATTCCGCCGGTCATATATTCGCAGCCATTCGCGCCGCAGCCCTCGACCACCACGGTTGCGCCCGAATTGCGCACTGCGAAGCGTTCACCCGCCTGACCCGCCGCGAGCAGGCTGCCCGAGGTCGCGCCGTACAACACGGTGTTGCCGATGATCGTGTTCTGCTGGCTGATCAAAGGTGAGCTGACCACCGGTCGCACGACGATCTTGCCGCCCGAGAGCCCCTTGCCGACATAGTCATTGGCGTCGCCGAACACTTCCAGCGTCACGCCCTTGCACAGGAATGCGCCGAGTGACTGACCGGCCGAACCGCGCAGCCGGACATGGACATGCCCATCGGCCAGGGTCGACATGCCGAACTTGGCGGTGATCTCGCTCGAAAGCCGCGTGCCGACCGCACGGTGCGTGTTGCGCACCGAATAGGTCAGCTGCATCTTCTCACCGCGTGAGAAGACCGCCGCCGCATCCTTGATCATCTGCGCATCGAGGCTGTCGGGCACTTCGTTGCGGAAGCTGGTCAGCGAGAAGCGCCGCTGGTCGTCCGGCGCATCGACCTTGGCGAGAATCGGGTTGAGGTCGAGATCATCGAGATGCTCGGCGCCACGGCTGGTCTGACGCAGCAGCTCAGTGCGCCCGATCACTTCGTCGAGGCTGCGAAAGCCGAGCCGGGCGAGGATGTCGCGCACTTCCTCGGCGATGAAAGTCATCAGATTGATGACCTTTTCCGGCGTGCCGGTGAATTTCGCGCGCAACGTTTCATTCTGCGTGCACACCCCGACCGGGCATGTGTTGGAATGACATTGTCGGACCATGATGCAGCCCATCGCGACCAGGCTCAGCGTGCCGATACCGAATTCCTCCGCGCCGAGGATCGCGGCGATCACCACATCGCGGCCGGTCTTCAACCCGCCATCGGTGCGCAGTTTGATCCGCCCGCGCAGGCCGTTGAGCGTCAGTGTCTGATTGACCTCCGACAGGCCCATTTCCCAGGGCGTGCCGGCATATTTGATGCTGGTCTGCGGCGACGCGCCGGTCCCGCCGACATGGCCCGACACGAGGATGACATCGGCATGTGCCTTGGCCACGCCCGCCGCGACCGTGCCGATGCCCGCGGACGAGACGAGCTTCACGCAAACGCGAGCGCGCGGATTGACCTGCTTCAGATCGTAGATCAGCTGCGCCAGATCCTCGATCGAATAGATGTCGTGATGCGGCGGTGGACTGATCAGCGTCACGCCTGGCGTCGCATGGCGCAGCTTGGCGATGAACTCGGTCACCTTGAAGCCGGGCAGCTGCCCGCCCTCGCCAGGCTTCGCCCCCTGCGCGACCTTGATTTCGATTTCCTCGCACGCACCGAGATATTCGGCGGTGACGCCGAAGCGGCCCGAAGCGATCTGCTTCACGCCCGAGTTCGCATTGTCGCCATTGGCGTAAGGCGTGTAGCGGTTCTTGTCCTCACCGCCTTCGCCCGACACCGCCTTGGCGCCGATGCGGTTCATCGCGATCGCCAGCGTTTCATGCGCTTCCGGTCCAAGCGCGCCGAGACTCATGCCCGGGGTGACGAAGCGCTTGCGGATTTCGGTGATCGCCTCGACCTGATCGACGGCCACGCCCTCATCGGGGAAATTGAACTGCAACAAGTCGCGCAGATAAATCGGGGGCAGCGCCTCCACTCCGCGGGAGAATTGCAGATAGGTTGAATAACTGTCGTTGCCGACCGCCGATTGCAGCAAATGCATCAGCTGTGCCGAATAGGCATGCGCCTCGCCGGTGTGCCGCTGGCGATAAAAGCCCCCGATCGGCAGCGTGGCGATGGCGGGATCATAGGCCGCCTCGTGTCGCTCCGCCGCGTTGACGAACAGCGAGGCATAGCCTTCGCCCGAGATCTTCGCCGGCATGCCCGGGAACAGGTCGTTGACCAGGGCGCGGCTCAACCCGACCGCTTCGAAATTATAACCGCCGCGATAGCTGGAGATCACCGCGATCCCCATCTTCGACATGATCTTGAGCAGCCCTTCGTCGATCGCCTTGCGGTGCCGCTTGAAGCAATCCTCAAGTGTCAGATCGCCGAACAGGCCGCGTTCGTGCCGGTCGACGATCGACGCTTCGGTCAGATAGGCATGGACTGTGGTCGCGCCGACACCGATCAGCACCGCATAATAATGCGTGTCGAGGCATTCGGCGGTCTGGATGTTGACGCTGGCATAGGAGCGCAGGCCTTTGCGCACGAGGTGCGTATGCACCGCCGCCGCCGCGAGCACGCCGGCGATGCCGACCCGGTCGGGACCGATGTTCATGTCGGACAGGAACAGTTCGCTCTTGCCCTCGCGCACCGCCTGTTCGGCTTCGGCGCGAATCCGCGCGATCGCGGTACGCAGGTCTTCGGCCTTGCCGTTCGCTTCGAAGGTGCAGTCGATCTCGGCCACCGCCGATCCGAAATAGGCCTTCAACCGCGCCCAGTCGGTACCGGTCAGCACTGGCGATTCAAGCACCAGCACGCCGTCGCGCCGATCCTCGGTGTCAAGGATGTTGGCGAGGTTGCCGAAGCGCGTCTTGAGCGACATGACATGGCGTTCGCGCAAGCTGTCGATCGGCGGATTGGTCACCTGGCTGAAATTCTGCCGGAAGAACTGGCTGATCAATCGTGGCTTGTCGGAAATGACCGCGAGCGGCGTGTCGTCGCCCATTGATCCGATCGCTTCCTTTGCGCCCTCGACCATCGGCGACAGGATCAGCTCCATATCCTCCAGGGTCTGGCCGGCCGCGACCTGGCGCCGGATCAGTTCGGCGCGGCCGAAGCGCACCGTCGCATCGGCGGGCGGGGCGGGGAGGTCGTCGATCGCGGTAAAATTGCCGATCATCGCGCCATAATCGGCCTCGGCCGCCAGCCGGTCCTTGACCTCGCGGTCCTTGAGCAGTTCGCCCTTGTCGAGATCGATCGCGATCATCTGGCCGGGGCCAAGCCGGCCCTTTTCGATGATGGTCGATTCCGGCACCACGACCATGCCGCTTTCCGATCCGACGATCAGCAGTCCGTCCGAGGTGCGGGTATAGCGCAGTGGACGCAGCGCATTTCGGTCCATGCCGGCAACTGCCCAGCGGCCATCGGTCATCGCGAGCGCGGCGGGGCCGTCCCACGGCTCCATCACCGAGGCGAGATATTTGTACATGTCGAGATGCGCCTTGGGCATCTCGTCCTTGCCCAGCCATGCTTCGGGCACCAGCATCAGCTTGGCGGTCGGCGCATCGCGGCCGGAGCGGCAGATCGCCTCGAACACCGCGTCGAGCGCGGCGGTGTCGGACGCGCCGGCCGGGATGACCGGCTTGATGTCCTCCGAATTATCGCCGAACGCGAGGCTGGCCATGCGGATCTCGTGGCTCAGCATCCAGTTCTTGTTGCCGCGGATCGTGTTGATCTCGCCATTATGCGCAAGGCAGCGGAACGGTTGCGCCAGCCACCATTGCGGGAAAGTGTTGGTCGAATAACGTTGATGGAAGATCGCGACCCTGCTTTCGAAACGCTGGTCCTGCAGGTCGGGATAGAAGACCGAGAGCGATTCCGCGAGGAACAGCCCCTTGTAGATGATCGAGCGGCACGACAGCGAGCAGATATAGAAGCCCTGGATCTGCGCCGCGATAACGCGCTTCTCGATCCGCCGGCGGACGAGATAGAGGTTCTTCTCGAATTCCGCCGCGCTGGCATCATCGGGCAGCGGCCCGGCGATCATGATCTGCTCGATCTCGGGGCGCGTCGCTTGCGCTTTTTGCCCGATTACCGAGACATCGACCGGCACCTGGCGCCAGCCATAGATCGAATAGCCTTCCTCGATGATTACGCTCTCGACGATCGTACGGCACGCTTCCTGCGCGCCGAGGTCAGTGCGCGGCAGGAAGATCATGCCGACCGCGAGCCGGTTGGGTTGCACCTTGTGCCCCGAGGCGACGACCGCATCATCGAAGAATTTGAGCGGCAGATCGACATGCAGCCCGGCGCCGTCGCCGGTCTTGCCATCGGCATCGACAGCGCCGCGGTGCCATACCGCCTTCAGCGCATCGATTGCCGACTGCACCACACGCCGCGAGGCACTGCCGTCAGTGGCCGCGACCAGGCCGACGCCGCAAGCATCGCCCTCGAATTCAGGGCGGTACATGCCGTCACGGGCGAGGCGTTCGCGCTCCACCTGATTGGCGATCTGGCTGCTCATCAGGGTTGCCCTTTCTTGTCCCGCCTGGGTGCTGGCGGCAGATGTTTGGTCGCGGGGTTTCGCGTCGTCATGATGCATAGCAAGGCATTGCCGTCGGTCGCTGCGACCAAGCCGGTACCACGAGCGCTGCCCTCGATTTTGGAGCGGTCCATACTACTCCAGGCGCCGCAACCATGTTCGGTTCCGACGATCATTTCTTCGATTCCAAGTTGGCGCGATAATCGCGTATAGCGACCGCCATGGCTTGTTGAACGAGAGGCCGGTTTGTAGCCAATAGCGTGTTAGCCCAATTCTCCATCAACTGTGCAAGTCGGGGAGTTACAATGCTCAGCTTTTCCCCGGCCGGGCTTACACTGAACGCGGCGAGGGATGATTTTTCCACAGCGCTCAACTTGTCGAGAGCGTTGCCGTCGACGCTGTCGGGGAGTTTGATCGTCGGCGCCGAATCATTGGCAACTGGTTCGTTGCGTGTGTCATCGGACGGGAGGGCTTGGTCGCCCATCGCAACGAGCTTGCGCCCTATCGGCGAAATCAGAAACACGTATAATTGCCGCTGTTCGCTATCGCTGAACTCATTTTTGATCAGCGCGGCTATCTCAGACTGAAGGTTGCCTATGTTGGCGTTTACTGCGTCGATCAGGAGCTTACGCGCCGCAGTTCCGGCAGCTTCCTGAGCGCCGGAAAATTGCTTGTCTAGTGCGGGACTTGCAGCCAAACTTGCTTTGAAGTTTCTGTCGAAACCTTCCGCCGCTTTGTCCGCCATCATTTTGTTCGGTATCAAGAGCTCCCCTAGGCGCAGGGGGAGATTTGCGGGGGCGGCGGCCGCCTCGACGGGTGCCGATTGTGCTCTCGCTATTGCAGGGTAGGCATAGGTGGAAACAGCCAGAGCGAGCATCAACGGAGTGATTGCAAGCCTCGTCACGCCGCCACCCTCGCGCTGGTCGCCTTCGCCTTCAGCCACTGGTGCATCGCCGTGGACACATCGCGCCCATCGCGGATCGCCCATACGACCAGACTGGCGCCGCGCACGATGTCGCCGGCCGCGAACACGCCGTCGAGGCTGGTCATCAGCGTCTTGCCGACCAGCAGCGTGCCCCAGCGCGTCACGCCAAGCTCAGGCACGCCGAACATCGTCGGCAGATCCTCCGCGTCGAAACCCAATGCCTTGATCACCAGATCGGCGGGCACATCGAAACCGCCCTCCGGATCAATCTCCGGCGCGCGCCGCCCGCTCGCATCGGGTGCGCCAAGCCGCATGCGGCTGGCCTTCACGCCAGTAACGCTGTCGCCCGACAGGAACGCCTCGGGGGCGGAGAGCCAGACGAATTCGACGCCTTCTTCCTCGGCGTTGGCGACTTCACGCTGCGATCCCGGCATATTGGCGCGGTCGCGGCGATAGAGGCACTTCACCGAGGCCGCGCCCTGGCGCACGGCGGTGCGGACGCAATCCATTGCGGTATCCCCGCCGCCGATCACCACGACATGCTTGCCCGCCGCGTCGAGCGACCCGTCATCAAAGGCGGGCACGGCGTCGCCGAAACCCTTGCGGTTCGATGCGGTGAGGAAATCGAGCGCATCGACCACGCCGTTGCTGCCGACGCCCGGCGCCTTGATCGCGCGCGGTTTATAGACGCCGGTCGCGATCAGCACGCTGTCATGGCGCTGGCGCAATTCGGTCATGCTTGCATCGCGACCGACCTCGAAATTATCATGGAAGACGATGCCGCCTTCTTTCAGCCGATTGACCCGGCGGGTGACGACATGTTTCTCGAGCTTGAAGCCGGGAATGCCGTAGGTCAGCAATCCGCCGGCGCGGTCGTAGCGGTCATAGACATGCACGTCATAACCATAGCCGCGTAGATACTCCGCTGCGCTGAGTCCCGCCGGCCCCGCGCCGATGATGCCGACCGATTGCCCGCGCGGCGCGCCGACCACGAGTGGTTCGACCCAGCCTTCTTCCCAGGCAGTGTCGGTGATGAACTTTTCGACCGACCCAATCGTCACCGCGCCATGGCCAGAGAATTCGATCACGCAATTGCCTTCGCACAGCCGGTCCTGTGGGCAGATGCGGCCGCAAATCTCGGGCATGGTCGATGTCGAATTGCTCAACTCGAACGCCTCACGCAGCCGCCCTTCGGCGGTCAGGCGCAGCCAGTCGGGGATATGATTGTGCAACGGGCAATGCACTGAGCAATAGGGCACGCCGCATTGCGAGCAGCGTCCGGCCTGATCCTCGGCGGCAGGCGGCGCATAGCGATCGGCGATCTCGCGGAAGTCCTCCGCACGCAGCTTCGGCGCACGCTTGCCAGGAAAGGCTTGAGGCGTTCCCACGAATTTCAGCATGGATTCAGACATCGGCCTCGCTCACTTGACGAGGCTCGCCTTAGCCGTGCGGGCGGCCGAAGTCACGGGAAAATCAACAAATAGGTAAGTACAGCTTACCTATTAACCGGTAGGAAGTCTGAAATGTCCGATTTCCGCAACTTTCCGTCGTGAATTTATGGCCGATCCGGTATCAATGCGCCAACAAAGCAATCAAGGCGATGCTCCCGGCAATGATCCGATACCAGGCAAAGGGTGCAAATCCATGTTTGCCGACGAACGCGACGAACCAGCGAATCACCAGCAGGGCGACCAGGAACGATACCACGAAGCCGATGCCGATCGCGGTCAGGTGCGCATCGCCCAGTTCGTGCCGGCCCTTGTACAGCGCGAGCGTCGTCGCGCCCATCATCGTCGGGATCGCAAGAAAGAAGCTGTATTCCGCCGCCGTCTCACGATCGACGCCCAGGGTCAGTGCACCCATGATCGTCGCACCGGAGCGGCTGACGCCCGGGATCATCGACAGGCATTGCACCACACCGATGATCAGCGCGGTACGCCAGGGCATATCCTCGACCGATCGCGTCGTGATGGTCTTGGAGAGGCGCTCGATCAGCAGGATCAGCACGCCGCCGACAATCAACGAGATGGCTACCACCATCGGCCCGATCGTCGGTGCCTCGAGCACGGCCTTGATTGCCTTATAGGCGATTACTCCGGCCACCGCCGACGGAAGAAAGCCAAGCAGGACATTGCGGGTGAAGCGGATAGCCGCCGGATCGCGCGCCAGCAATCCGTGCGCCACCTTCATGAAGCGGCCCCAGAACAAGACGACCACCGCGAGGATCGCGCCGAGCTGAATCACGATGTCGAAAGTCGCATCGGCCTGGGGCAGGCCAAGCAGCGCCCCGGCGAGGATCAGATGGCCGGTCGAGGATACGGGGAGGAACTCGGTCACCCCCTCGACGATGCCGAGCAGGATGATGATGATCAGATCGTTCACGCGGGATACCCCCTTGGTGCGGCGTTCGCCGCGATGTTCCAACGATGCGGAAAAATATCGGCCTCAGGCCGCCGCGGCCCGGACGCCGAAACGCCCTTGCCGACGATAGCGCACCAGCCAGCCGGGTGCGACCGCGGCAAGCGGGGTTGGGTCGATGCCGAATGCTGCGAGCCCTTTGTCGCCTTGCGCAACCACATTGTCACGCTGCAGCATGCGCCACTGGTCGCGCGTGATCGGGGCGAGCGGTAGGAAGCCGAAACTCGCGATCGCCGCTCCGGCAAAATCGGGCAATTCGATGATCGTCGGGTCACGGCCGATCGCGCCGGAGATCCAGCGAATCAGGCCGCCCATGGTGATGATGTCGGGTCCGCCCAGCTCGAAAACCTTGCCGGCAAACCCGGCTGGGTCGGACAGCGCCCGCACCACCGCCTGTGCTGCGTCGACGACATAAAGCGGCTGGAGCTTCACGCCCGCGCGCAACACCGGCACGATCGGGGCGCTTGCGACCATCCCGGCGAAGCGATTGACGAACTGATCCTCGCGTCCGAACATCAGCGATGGGCGCAGGATGATCGCGCCCGGGAAGGCTGCCAGCACGGCGGCTTCGCCTTCGCCCTTGGTCCGGCCATAGCTCGAAGGTGATTCGGCATCCGCGCCAAGTGCCGAGATGTGCACCAATGCGCCGACACCTGTTGCCTTGGCCGCTTCGGCGACGTGCCGCGCCCCGCGCGCCTGCACCGCATCGAAATCGCCCGACAGGATGCCGACCAGATTGACCACCGCATCCGATCCCTGGACGGCGCGGGCTACGCTGTCCGGCTTGGTCACATCGACTGCGGCGAACTGAGTCTGGCCCAATCCGCCCTGTGGCTTCAGGAACAGCGCCTCGCGCGGATCGCGTTGCGCGATTCGCACCCGTGCCCCTGCCGCGAGCAATTCCTGCGCGACATAGCGCCCCAGGAACCCGCCGCCACCGATCAGCGTCACCAGTTTGCCGTTCATGCTCATAAAATCCTGCCCATTAATGCCGTGGCGTGCGCCGAACCCCTTGCCGCATCAGGAGGCGTGTTGACAAGGCCGCCACCGCTCCCCTAGAGCCCCCCGCCTACCCCGTGCCCAGATGGCGGAATTGGTAGACGCACCAGCTTCAGGTGCTGGCGATCGCAAGGTCGTGGAGGTTCGAGTCCTCTTCTGGGCACCAGTTTTTGCCTCTGGATTCGTCCAGAGGCGTCCAGCAAGCGGCTGGTTTCAAAGCACAATTCATCGACGATCGCTGGCAACCGTCCGGGTTGATCCAGCTAATTCCAGCAAAAGAGACACAAAAAGAGTCTCATTTTGTGTCTGCTGGGTGGACCCGGAGAAAACCGGGATCACGATGATGCTGACACAACTCCAGATCACCTCCGCCAAGCCCAAGGCGAAGCCGTACAATCTCTCCGACGGACAAGGGCTGGTCCTCGCCATTCAGACAACCGGCTCGAAGCTCTGGCGCTTCCGCTATCGATATGCGGGTCGACAGAAGACGCTCCATATCGGGCCGTGGCCGGCCACCTCGCTCGCCGATGCCCGCGAGAAATGCCGCGAGGCGAGGAAAGCGATCGCTGCCGGGCTCGACCCGGCACTCGAGAAGAAGCGCGAAAAGGTGACGGCCCGATTCGCCGTCGCCACCACCTTCAAGGATGTCGCGCTCGAATGGATCGCAAAGTGCGAGCGGGAAGGTCGCGCCGAGATCACGCTGGACAAGATTCGCTGGCTGCTCGGCATGGCCTATCCGCTGATCGGCTCCCATCCGATCAACGGGATCACACCGACCGAGGCGCTATCGGTCCTGCGTAAGGTGGAGGCGAAGGGGCGATACGAAAGCGCCCGCCGCATGCGAAGCATATTGAGCCGCGTGTTCCGATACGGCATCGCGACCGCGCGCTGCGATCGCGATGTGGCGGCCGATCTGCGCGGTGCGCTGACGACTCCTAGAACCACGCATCACGCGGCCATCACCGATCCCGACGAGGTCGGCATCCTGCTGAAGACGATGGACGGTTATACCGGCCAGGCGGTCACGCGCATGGCCATGCGGCTGTCGCCACACCTATTCGCCCGACCCGGCGAGCTGCGCCAGGCCGAATGGAGCGAGATCGATGCCGAAAAGGCGATCTGGTCGATCCCCGCCGAAAGAATGAAGATGCGGCGGGCGCACAAGGTGCCGCTTTCTCGGCAGGTGCTCGGCATGATCGAGGAACTGCGGGAAATCACCGGGCATCGTCAGCACTTGTTCCCGTGCATGGGACGCCCGAGGCGACCCATGTCGGAGAATGGTGTCAATCAGGCATTGCGAAGGCTGGGCTACGAAACCGGCGAGATGACCGCCCATGGTTTTCGTGCGATGGCGGCGACTCTGCTCAACGAGATGGGCCGGTGGAACCCTGATGCGATCGAACGGCAGCTTGCCCATCAGGAGGCATCGTCCGTTCGCCGCGCATATGCGCGTGGCGAATATTGGGACGAGCGCGTTGCCATGATGCAGCACTGGTCGGACTATCTGGACGGCCTGCGTGATGCAGCGGAAGCGCCCCGGCCAGCGAAGGCAGTTTCCCGCAAGCCCAAGGCTGGCAAATCGAAGACAGGGCGCCCGTGCGGTCGACCGCGGAGGTGAAATCATTGTACCCAGCGGGCATCATACAGATGATGCTCCGTGGGGCCTATAATCGCTCTTCCGACGAGTCAGCCTTGCGCTGTCCCGGAAGCCACTGTGAGCGCCTTCAGGCTACCATATTGGATAAGCGTGGCTCGCCCGACCTTCACGACCTCGAGATCGCCGGACTGGATCAGCTCGTAGATACGGGACCTGCTAAGACCCGTGATCCGGACGGCGGTCGATATACGCACCGTGAGCGGCTCGATCTTTTGCTCCCACGCCCGCTCGATCATTTCTGCCACCGAAATGCGGCCGGCGCCCTATCAAGCGCTACGCAGATGCCCGTGAGAACAATCGCAACCTTGAGAATAATCAGTCTGGTCAGGAATGTCGCAGGTATCATTCGGGCCTCCGGTCCAGGCGTGAGTTAGTCGCGCGCCCGGGCCGGCCAAAATTAACAGGACCGAGATGGGAGGGGCAGACCATTTCGAGGGACGTCCCGGCACCATCTGGGGAATCTAAGATTGTCCACTGATAGAGCCGCTTCAAATGACTGCGAATGTTGCGACCCGCCATGCCGGTTATACCGGTACTTGGCTCGGGAGCTAGAGCGGGAGGGATTCGAACTCAGGCGCTAAGCGATTGATTTATCGCGATCCTGCTTCGGTCTTTCTCGCCGCGTACCATGAAAAGCACCATGCCGACTTTTCCGCCCGAAATCAGCCCTTTGCAGGCTCAGTTCGACGGACGGTCACTCTCTCGAACCCACGATACATTCGCAAGTTTCAGATAGCTCGGGACGTCACCAGATGAAGTTGTCCGTATCGACGCGATTGGTTCCGAAGTGGACCTCGTAGCGCCAGGCAGTGCATTTTTCGTGAACGAACACGGCCCAATACCATCCTCCTATGCCCTCCACATACTCAGACCCTCTGACGACGCTTCTCTTGCGGTGGTCGCGACCCACGGACCAAAAAAATCGAAACGCGAACCAAATATCGCCGTTATCCGATAATCAACACACTGATATTACAGCATATTTGCTAACATTTTTCGCCAATTGCATTTATAGGCTAAATTAATTAGCTTAAAAATGCCTGATGTACCACATCAGCGATCAATGCCGATAGACCGGGAACGCGGTCACAAATCGATAGGGGAGTCCATGAGCCGTCACCGTCAGCAATTCCGTCGCGCCATAACCGCCGGTTCCGGGCTTGTGAGCCTCGCGATCATCGCGCCGGCGCAGGCGCAAGACTTGCCAGTTTCATCCTCCACTTCGACGGACGCGAGCGGCGACGAACTGGCGGAGATCGTGGTCACTGCGACAAAGCGGAGCGAAAACCTGCGCAATGTCCCGATCAGCATCTCGGCGGAGAATGGTACGAGCCTGGCGCGACGTGGTGCTGTCCAGCTCGACGATATTGTGGCGAACGCGCCGGGGCTCTCCAATGCAGGCGGCGGTGCGAACCAGGCCAACCTGGTCGTTCGCGGCGTGACCACTGGCGTCACCTCAGGATTGCAGCAATCGACCGTCGCGCTGTTCATCGACGACTTGCCCGCTGATCCGGGCGCCGGCGGCCTCAGCACCACCGACCTGCGCCTCTTCGACATTCGGCGCGTCGAAGTTCTGCGCGGGCCACAGGGAACACTGTTCGGTTCAGGCTCGCTCAGCGGTGCCGTGCGGATCATCACCAACAAGCCCGAATTCAGCGACTATTCGGCGAAGGTTCAGGCGAGCGTACGCACGACCAGCGGCGGGGATATGTCGGAAGATATCGATGCGATGGTCAACCTGCCACTAGTCGACGGAAAGGTCGCTATCCGCGCGGTGGGCTACACAGGCCGCATCGGCGGCGTGGTCGACAACCGCCTGACCGGTCGCAATGACGTCGACTGGGTGCGCCAGTCCGGTGGCCGCCTTATGATCGGGATCGCGCCCAGTGAGCAGTTGTCGCTGTTGCTGACCGGTATGTACCAGGACAGCCGGACGGGATCAACGGGCTACAGCTCCTATGTGCAGCCGGCCGGACGCAATCGCAGCCGTGCCAGCCTCGTCGAACCCGCCGTGGATCTCGAAAATCTCATCCTCAACCTGGTGGGGAGATATGACCTGGGTAGCGTCGAACTGACCTCGTCGACCAGCTATTCGCGCAAGGATCTGCTCGCGATCGGCAATGCTGGCGCCTATGTCACACTGCTCGGCGGTGCTCTGGGCATTCCTGACCTTGTCGAGCCCGCAGAGACGGTTACGCCCTCGCAATCGCGCACCTTCACGCAGGAGGTCCGGTTTTCATCGATTGGCAATGGACCGTTCCGCTGGACCGTGGGCGGCTATTATCAGCATATCGACGGGGATGGCGGTCAGACGATCGACTCCCCGACGATCGGAACGCTTGTCGGCATCAGCTCTATCCAGGACGTCCAGACCAGTTCGATAGAGACTGAGAGGGCACTGTTCGGCGAGGCCACATATACGATCGGCGATCGGTTGGATCTAACTGCCGGTGTGCGTGTCGGCCGATCGAGAGTAGCCTTCACCACGCACTCGACGGGCGTCCTCGTCACAGGATCCTTCTCGCCCGACGTCATCATCGACACGATCGGCGAACAGTCGGAGACGACAGTCAACCCGCGCTTCGCGGTCACCTACCGGCCGAACGACAATTGGACAGTCTACGCCCAGGCATCACGTGGATTTCGGACCGGCGGTCCGAACCTCACCGCCGGACTCAGCCCGACACCGCCGCCGTTCACCTATAAATCCGATAGCCTGTGGAACTACGAGATCGGCCAACGCGCGCGTCTCGCGGGAGGCGCGCTGCAGCTCAACGCCACGCTCTATTATATCGATTGGTCGAACATCCAGGCGTCCTTGTACCGGGGCATCTCCTATATCGGCAACGCGGGCGACGCCCGTGTTTACGGATTCGAGGCCGAACTTGCCGCGGTCCCGGTGCGCGGTGTCGAAGTTGGCGGATCGCTATCTCTCAGCCGTGGCGAGTTGACGAAGGACGTGCCGGATATTTCGCGGGTGAGCGGACAGGTCGGCGCACACGATGGCGATCGCCTTCCGGCCAACCCCGGACTGAAAATTGCCGCTTATGGTCAGGTCAATTTCACGGTTGCGCAGCGGGAAGTGTATCTTCGCGCCGATACACAGTATGTCGGCAGGCAGTATTCCGATTTCGGCAAACTGGGTGTTCCGTTCGGTGATTTCACTACGGTGAACCTGCGCGCGGGCGTTCGCCTGTCCGGCGTTGAACTGGTCGCCTTCGCCACCAATCTTTTCAATTCCAATGGCAAGATGAGCGCAGTCGACGGTACCCATGTAGGCGGCGTACTGCTCGGCGAAGCCGGCGCGCTTCGTGTCAGACCCCGGACGCTGGGCATCACCGTGCGGGGTGATTTCTGATGGCGCGCCTGTCACTTTCCGTTGCCGTCGGCGCATTGTTGTTCGCCTTGGCAGTGCCGGCAGTGCCGGCAGTGCGGGCTGCGGCGCAGCAGCCAGCGGCGCGGTCGACGCCGGCCGAGCCGGCCACGGTACTTTATGCCAGCCAGTTCGATCTCCAGTCGAACGACGGCACGGCTGTGTATCGGATCTTCGTGTCCGAGCCGGTCGGGCCACCGCCCGCTAGCGGCTATCCCGTGGTCTACATCCTGGACGGCAATGGCTATTTCGCCACAGCGGTCGAGGCCGCGCGGATACTAGAGCTGGCCGGCGAAATCCGGCCGGCACTGATCGTGGGCGTCGGCTATCCCTTCGATGCCTCTAAGCCAGAAGCGTCGCTCGGCAATATCGCGCAGCGCCGGGTGCTCGATTACACACCGCTGCCACCACCGGGGGTAGTTGTTCCCGAGATGGGTGGATTGCCGGTCGGAGGCGCAGATGACTTCTATCGCTTCCTCAAGGAAGACCTCGGACCGCACCTCCAACGCAGCTATCGCGTCGATCCGATGCAGGATGTGCTGATCGGCCATTCGCTGGGTGGGCTGTTCGCGCTCGACGCGGCCTTCAAGCATCCACAGGCGTTTCGCAGCGTGATTTCGGCCAGTCCGTCCATTTCGTTCGGGAACGCGGTCGTGTTGTCGAATGAGGCGCGCTTTGCCGCCGCGCTCAAGACCGGAAAGGCATCGCGGATGCTCGTGACGGTTGGTGGCCTTGAAAGCTCCGCCACCGCGACACCTGTACCACCGGGCATGAGCCGCGCGGACTTCGCCGCCTATATCGATCGTATCCGAACGGTCGACAACGCGCGCAAGCTCGGCGCCCGGCTTTCCCGGATGGATCGCCAAGCGATAGGCTTTGTCGAATTTGCGGGCGAAACGCATGTCAGCGTCGTGCCGGCGTCGATCAGCCGCGGCCTGCGCTTCGCTCTCGGTGGCCCTCGGCCGCGTTAGCGTATTTAACAGTCAGCGGGGTCACCGCGGCGTCGAGGCCGGCTCACACCCGGTTCCGACGGAACCTGGAACCTGCTCTGTTTTGTGCTACGCGCCAAATGGAGGAGCGATTGATGGGCGAGCGACCGCCGCGCCGCCGGCTACGCCAGAACGAGCCGGTAGGTACGCGCAAACTGATCATGGAAGAGGCAACGCGCCTGATCGCCCGCGATGGCGTCGAAGAAATGCGCCTGAAGGACATCGCCGACGCCATCGGCATCCGGATTCCTTCAATCTATCGTCATTTCGAGAACCGGGAAGCGATCATCGCGGAGCTCGCCCGCACGATGGTCGAGGAACTCGCGCAGTTCCTGACCCCTGATCCCGAACTCCCTCCCGTCGCATGGGTGGAGAGTTGGGCACGCGGATTGGTGTGGTTCTTCGCGAACAAGCCCGGCTATGGCCGGTTGATCCTGCGCGACCTTGCCACGCCGGGCGGGTTCGGTCCGATCTCGACCGCGCTCGGCCCGATCGAGGAGGCTCCGAGCATCAACGCTGTGGCTCAGATAACGGAGTCCTTCCGTGCCGCTCATCAGCGCGGCGTGGCAACCGAAGTGTTCACTCGCCCGGTCGATTCGAACTTCTTTTCGATAATGTTCGGCGCAATATTGGTGTCACTTGCCTGGCCCTATGCCGGCGCGTCCGGTCCGGTGGGTGTTGCGGAGCTCGAAAGGCTGCAGGCTCAAGCCGCCCGGCTCGCGCTCAGCCTTCTGCAGGACTGAAGACGGTCTCGCCAACTGCGAGCCGACCGGCAAGATAGCGTGCGAACTCGGCGATCGGGCGCTCGAGAGGCGACAATGGACCCTGGCTGGCATCTCTCCCGGCAAGTCCGCGCTGTACTGCTGCGCACGATATCCGATCCTCGAGAAGAATCCGCTCGACCGTCGCATGCTCCTGCTCAAGTCGTAGGGGATCGTGTCCGACCGGGGTGAGCCAGCCGACATGGAGCGTGGTCGTATCCGCGGTGATTGGCGTGAACCTGAACCAGGTCGCGGTCGCGCCGGAGAAGGCGATGACAAGATTGGGATAGATGCCCAATATCACCAGCCGACGCAGATCATCGTCGAGCAGCGTGGCATCACCGGGGGGTGCATCGAAGGCGAAGCCCGGGTTCGCGGGCGCGTAATGGAGATTGTGCAGGTCGCCGCCATCTTCACACACGACCCCTAGGGTCGGAAATACGGGTTCGAGCGTTGCCGTGTGGACACCCATATGATGATAGGTCTCGCAGCTATTCTCGAACGCCACCTTCCAATTCGCGTCCCATTTCTCGTCGATCGCGAACCGGCTCTCCAGCGCATCGAGGCCGTGGCGCGCGCAGAGTTCGGAGACCGCGGTCAGGCGCGGTGCCAACTCGGGTGCATCGGGGTTTGCGTTGAAGAATACGAAACCCTGCCAGACTTCGGTCCTGAAGCGCGGCAGGCTACATGCGGCCCGATCAAACGCCGGATTCCTATGCATCGTTGGTGCCCCGATCAGCGTTCCGTCCAGCTCATAGGTCCATTTGTGATAGGGACAGACAAACAGGCGCGCGGTCCCCGCTCCATCACTGCCCAGCAGTGCTCCACGATGCCGGCATGAACGGCTGAGCGTCGCGACGCTCCCATCTTTCTGCCGCACTGCCATTACCGGACCGATCGCACTGTCATAGCTGAGATAGTCGCCTGGCACCGGCATGTCGGCCGCGCGGCCGATGCATAGCCATTCGCGCGCGAACAGCCGCTCCCGCTCGACCGCCAGGAACCCGGGGTCGACATAGCAGGCGGGCGGTAGGCTCACCGCGGCGGCGATCGGTGCGCGGGTCAGGACATACAACGCTTCCAGTGTCGCAGGCACAGATGGGTTTGCTTGGGCTGTCATCAGAATCTCTGTCTCCAGGTAGGGCTGTTCAGCGAGCGTCGAATGCGCTGTCGCGCTTGCGCAAGGCGCGGTAGGACATAGCGATGCAGACGAGCGCGGCGACGGTGCCGCAACCCGCGAACATGGCGAGCGAGCGGAAGCTGCCTGAAAGGAGAAGGACACCGCCCAGAAAGGGAGCGAATGCGCCTGCGAGCATTTGGGCTCCAAAGGCTGCGCTGGCGAGACCGCCCGAGGGATCTATCTCCACCGCCGAAGCCAGCAGGAAGGGCCAGACGAAGATGAATGCGAATGACAACGATGTGAGTGCCAAGACGTAGCCATAGGGTTCGCCCGCCAGAGCCAGGGCCGTGGCGGATGCGCCAAACACCGCCACCCCGATGCCGGCGGCCAGGAAGCTTCGCTCCGCGTTGGCTACCACCATTGCAGCAGCGCCTCCGGCAACGCCGGCAAGCGCGGTCAGGCCAATGGCAAATGTCACCGCATGGGATGACAGGCCGACCGTAAGGCCGATGCGCTCGCAATAGCTCCAGATCGCGCCGGAGGCGAGGAACGCCAATCCGGTGGCGATCGCGAGCGGCAGGGCGGCCGGCCATTGTATTGCACCGCCCGGCGCTCTGAACGGCGTCCGCGCTATTGAGGCTGAGTGTGGGAGGAAGGTGGTGAGCGGAGCGCCGATCACCGCGATCGCCGCCAGAAAAAAGGCGCCGCCGGGATAGCCATGGTGCGCCACAAGCCAGCCCGTGATGAGGGCGATGACGCCACCCAGCCCCGCCAGGACTAGCGCGACCGTGGCCGCGAGCCGGGCGGGCGACGAGGCATGAGCGATCGCGCGTCCCGCTGCTGCGAGCCCCAGCCCGCCGCCGGCACCGGCCAGACACCGCGCGGCGGCCAGCACTGCGCCATCAGCCTGCATCGCCAGCAGATTGCCGGCCGCGAATGCGGCGCACGCCGCCAGTCCGCACAGGCTCGGGGACAGGCGCAACCCAGGCGCCGACAAGGCGAGTGCGACGACCGCGCTGACCAGCAGTTCCATGCTGATCAACAATCCGACGCCCGCTGAACTCATGCCCGCGCGGTCCATCAGCGTCCCGGCGAGGAAGGGAAAGGCGTTGACCACGGCGGTGTTGAGCAGGCCGACGCCGAGCACGCCCGCGGTTAATCCCGGCGGGTCAATCCGCCTATCCATCGATCAAGCTCCAATGGAGGCCATGCCATATTCGGATCCCAGTTCCGAGCAACTCCGGGGGCGCGTGCGCCGCGCCAATATCACGTACGATGCTCCAGCCGGTTGGGGCATGGCGAAGTTCAGCCGCCCACTGCGCTGAATCGAGCGGTTTGACGACGATGAGTCCGACATCACCGATGCGCAGCAGCCGCGCGGCGAGCTTGCCGCCGGGCTCATGCCCCACTGTCGCCAACGACCCAGTGCTGCCGGTCACGGCATCGCGGCGCCACACCTCTTCGTATAGGACGTTATGGCGACCGAGGCGGAATACACCTCGCTCGACCAGATCGTCGCCATCCAGTGTGATGCGGGCGCTGTCGTTAATGAGGTCTGGGCTGGTATCAATATCGCGATGGAAGGTCAGCCTGTCGCGAACGAGCCGAGTTTGGCCGGAACAGGCAGATGGACCGGTTCGCGCGCCGGCACCAAGCGGAGTTCGTAGATCGGCGAAGATCCCGTCGATCTGAAGCCAGAGCACTGTGCTGTCTTCCTGCGGTGAGCCTCCGTCGATGGATAGCGATACCCGACGCCAGATTCCGTCCAACAGCGCTTCCGTAGCTGATGACTTGGCGGAAAGATCGGGGGCGATCACCATGTGACAGCCGATCGGGCAACGATCATGCTCGTGTCAGCGCGCCGGAACGGTAGGATATTGGCCGGCTTAGTCAGCGCCTTAGCGCCCGCCGGCCAGCCGTCGCGAACCTCGACGAGCCGGACATCGATCCATCCGCGCTGCCCGACGGTTGGCAAGGTCAGTTCCACTGCCTCCGTGCCACTGGCGTGGAAGGTCAGTTGCGACCATTTGCCGGCTGGAAGTGTCCCGGGCAACCGCCGCCCCGCGAGCGTAGGCCGCGGGATCGCGACCGACGGCTTCACAAAGATCCGCATGTAGCGGCCGCCATTGGCGTTGATCGCGCGGATGCCGACCCGACGGGCGGCGCCATCGCCCAGAATCGCGAGGTTGAGCACAGGCCGGACGAATGCGGCCGGCTTCGCATTGGCGACCAATGGCGGTTCGGGCAGCAATGGTTCCATCGACTCGCGTCGGACTGTATCGCCGTCCTGCTCCATTGCAGTCTTGACCCATCCCGAAGGATCCAACTTACTGCTGACCCAATAATTGGTCCGCGCATCGATGTCGGCGAGATAGAAGACCTCGACCATCTCGGGGCTGGCCGCGGACGGTGCCCGCCCTTCAATCCCGGCCACGGCGGACAGTATGAGGCCCGCAACGAGGCTGGCCGTCCCCACCCAAGCCGATCCTTTCAGCAACCAGAGCAAGGGCGCCAAGGCCAGCACCGCCAGAGCGACGAAGGGAGCGATGATCGCCGGCAGGGTGGGGCCCATCAGGACGAAGAAGCCATAGGCTTGCGATGCCATCATGCCGATCAGTAGAACGGCGGCGATAGCGATTGTGGCACGCACCGCTGGCAGCGCCGCTCCGTTTGGTGTGAGGATCAGTAGGGCCGAGATGCCCGCTAACAGCAGCAGCGGCCAAACCAGCACATGCGCGCCGGCCGGCAGCAGCAACTGGAGTGCCGCTGCCAGTACGGCCAGCATCGTGACTGCTCCCGCGAAGAAGCCCGTCATCTCCACCCGCTGACCAATGCTCAATGCGGTCAGCGCCGCCGCCGCGACGCCCACGCCGAGGACGAGCGGGCTGAAGGCCCCGAGCAATGCGCCGAGCGATCCTGCCGCGAGTAAGCCTATCGCGGCTGCGCGGCGTTTACCGCGCGCGGCGGCATCGAGCTGCAGCATGCCGGTTCCGGCAGCCAGCAGAATGCTGGCGCCTAGCAGCCATCCGAATTGCCCGATCATTGCATAGGGGGACGCAACGTCCCTGAGCAGGAAGGAAACGAACCGGACTTCCAACACCAATATGGTTGCGGTCACAGATTGCGGCAAATAATTTCATCTCAACTCTCCCTTTTATATTAATGCGAGGTCCAGGCATTAAAATGCGAGGGCCAAGAACTAATACGTATGAGAAGAGCTACCCATCAGCGCTGCCGGCGAAAGAATAGTGCGCTAGGACGGCTACGCCCGCGCCGGGACGGGATCGTGCCGGGGCTGGAACAGGTCGCGGATCACCACAACCTCGGCCTCTTGATATGGGGTCACTGGAAGCGTCTTCAGCCACGGCTCCTCGCGAATAAGGGTGCAGTAGAGTTGAATCTCTTCCTCGATATACCCGGATAGGTAGTTGACCTCGGGCTCATCAAAATCCGGTAGCGGCAACTGGTCCGCCGGGATGCTGAACCAATAGACGTCCGGATCGCCATCGAGCGTGCTTGTGACGGTCAGCGTCAGGCGGTGCTCGGTCAGCGCGTAAGTGCCGACGTCTTCACCGCGGCGAATGATCCGACCGCCGCCCAGCGTCCATTTCTTCTCCGGTATGCGTTCAAGTGGCTGCTCCTCGATCAGAAGCCACCAATCGCCTTCAAATGCGGCAGGATCATATGCCATCGTCTCTTGTCCAAACGACGCGGGAGGTGAGAACAATGGCAGAACATCTACTAATGACACCAGGCCGGGAATTGCGCGTCGACGTTTGGCCACATCTGGAAATATCGCCGCGAGATCTATTTGCGTGGTATCGCCAACACATTCGCTACCCTGGATCGTCGGTTCCGATCGCATGATGGTTTTAAAATCGGCTCGCGACTGATTATCGAGCGCGCCCTCAATGAGGCGCGCAGTTACTGGGCGGACTATGACCGGCGTAACACGCTGCGCGATGTCGAGCGCGTCTTCCTCGAGCTGGACGGCAACCCACCCATTTCAGAAGGTATGAGCATTGCCACCTAGGTCACCAATGCGATGTACGTTCCAGCACCTCATGTACTGCAGGGTGACTATTTCCGCGTGCGCATCTTTGGCAACGGCAATCTGCGCCTGTGTTTCGGCGCTATATCTCTGAGTAAATAAACATTCTCTCGCCTTCTATTTGACGGCATTCAAATTTGTATGGTCCCCGTTGCCCACCATCAGATGTTGCGATATTATACTGGTAGGTTGATATATAAGTGTTGTGCGGTTCGTGATCACTGAACGTATGAGAGATGATGATTACGGGACCTTCCACCATGGATTCGAAGTTAGTTTTGCATGCTTCTTCAAATTCCTTAAAACTATGGTGCGGATTGCTCATAATCTGATTTTCCTTCAAATTTCGATCAACTGCGCCCGCAAAGATCATAGATAGAAAAAGGGGTGCAATAATCACGATCAGCGCCACGAACGAGGAACCGGAAGAAAATAACTATTTCCTCCAGAAATCCAGACCCAACCCACTCCTCTGACGTAGACAAAACCATCCGTTTCTGGATTATTTTCAATCGTGGTACACACCCGCAGCGCATCTCTACATTCGAGATATGCATTACGCGCATCCTTATCGCTGGGAAACGAGTGCGCGCGCGCATGGCAAGCGTGAAACATTTGCACACAACCGGAATATGGGCCACCGCCTGGTCCCTGAGGTTGCGGCTGAGTACCCTTTGCCAGTATAATTCTCGGGGCGATGACTAGGACGTCGCTTGATTCGTCATCACTGGGACTCTGCCCGTTGACGATGATGTCACTCGTGTCCTCATTATGCGGCTCGAAGTCAGAAGCGGCAGGATCACTATTCGGAATTACCGTTATTCCAGCTATCGAGATGGGCTCGGGTGCAGAAAATCCGCTCGCTGTTACAACGATATCATCCGAAGGAGGCGGTGGCGCTACACCAATATCACAAGCAGAATCGTCAAGCGCTCCACACTCAAGCCCGTTAGGATCTGTTCCATTGATGGGGTCATTCTTGGTGTAGGCATACCAGTTCATCCCATCGTCATAGCCAATCGGGTCGGTCTGCATGAACCGCCCGAGCGTCGCGGAGTAGAAACGCGCCCGGTAGTAATAGAGGCCCAGCTGCGATATCCAATATTGCCCGGTATATTGGAAGCGCGACGTGTTGGTTGCGCCCGGAATACCATATTCGTCATAGGAATTCACGCCGATGGCAGCTCCCGTGCTGTCGGTCACCGCGATCACGCTGCCGCGTTCGTCTGCCGGAAGCCAGAACCGGTCGCCGTTTGGGCCATAGGTCGCCACTGGCGCCTGATCACCGGGGCCATAGACGAACCGGCTCCCCAGCGCACCGGTCACAGGGTTCCATATCGCGATCATGTTCTGCCCGTCATAGCCGAACCGCTGTTGGGTGTTGACCTGGTACAACCGCATCAGGGGATCATAGATCAGCGTGTTCGCGCCGGAGGACTGCAGCAGATTCTCTGAGCTATACGCATAGGTCGTCGTGCCCGAATTGGTCAGATTGCCCCGCGCATCATAGCCAAGCGCTGTCGACCCGGACGCCGTCGCTTGGTTGAGCCCATTGATCGTGTAGGGGCGATCGACGTTGACAGAGCCAGTCCAGGCGTAGCTGTCGTTCGAACGTGTCGTGCCTGATAACTGGTTCGCCGGATTATAGCTGAACCCCAATGTCAGATCCTGTGCCGTACCCGGCAGGTCCTGTGTCAGTGACGATAGGCGCGAGATCGGATCGGGCGTGTATGTCGCGCTGGTACCATTGCCGCGCGTCAGGCTCAGCTTCCGTCCCAGATCGTCATAGCTGTACGTCGCCAGTACGCCCGGGCCGCTTGTCGCGCCATTCTCGCGGATCGCCGTCACATTGTCCGTAACGTCATAATCATAAGTGACATAGAACGCATCCGGCCAGGTCAACCGGATACGCCTGCCTGCTAGATCATATTGCGAAGAGACGGTGCCGCCTGGCCCGACCTGGGTGAGATTGCGACCCAGAGCGTCAAAGGTGAACGACAATGTCTGTGCGCTGGAACTGATGGAGGTCGGCCGCCCGAGCAAATCATAGCTATAGGAGATATCTGCTTCGGATGACGGAAGATCCTTCAAAGTCAATCGGTTCAATGCATCGTAAGTGTAGGCGATCGACTGGCCGTCCCGCAGTCGCCGGCTGGTCACATTACCGTTCGCATCATAGCCGAGCTGTTCATAATCGGTGGTCGAGCTGGCCCCCGACCCTGTTGTGGATGAGGGGTAGTTCGCTTTCGTCAGCCGATCCAGCCCGTCATATGTGTAACTGGTCGTGTTGCCGTTCGCGTCAGCTACGCTCTTCCTCTGCCCATTGTTGGTATAGGTCACACTTATATCGTCTGCTTGCGCTGCTGTACCATATGCCGAGGTCATTTTGACCATTCTGCTAGCATCGTCATAGCTCGTCTTGCTGATCCGATCCGGGCCTGCGGCTCCTGTTGTTTGCGCAGTGCAAGCCGATGCGGGCAGTGATCCATATGCCGCCGGATTCATCCG
The DNA here is from genome assembly GCF_000803065.1 of Sphingomonas sp. ERG5. GTDB lineage: Bacteria > Pseudomonadota > Alphaproteobacteria > Sphingomonadales > Sphingomonadaceae > Sphingomonas. The sequence continues at coordinate 13,806 of NZ_JSXI01000006.1, read as the reverse complement.
AACAGTGGTGCAGTCGAGCCGGCCGTCGGCATCATAGCTATATTGCGTCAGACTATAAATCGTTCCCCCTGAGCTTGTCGCATCACTAATCTTATGTGCGTTCGCGTCATAGGTCGTCGTTATGGCTTGCGTGCTTACGAATCCCGACCAATCGCTATCGCTTGTTCCCGCCACTATGCCAAGCTCACGCTGAGTTGGCTGACCATTTGTGTTATAGCTAATCCGCGTCGCTTGGCGCTTATGTGGACCTGTGCCATCGGGGTCCGGAGCAATTACCCCAATTATCTCATGGTCGGCGTCGTAGCGGTAGATGGTGGTGTCGTCCGCGCCCGGTAACGGTCCATCAATGCTCACTCGATTGCCGATAGCGTCATAGGTGGTTGTGGTGGTCGCTGTGGGGTTACCATTGCCCGCCGCCTTGGTGATGCTGGCCGGCAGCAGATTGGCGTTATATCCAAATGTGGTTTTTATCTCGTCCGCTGTTCCAGCGCACGAAGCTGTATTCTGACAAGTTGAAGCACTATTTAATAACTGTACACCATTCGCCGTTACGTAACTGTACGTTATCTGAGGTCGAATGCCATTTGTTGCCGGGGGAGATGTGATCGTCAATATATTTCCGGTGATTGCGTCATAAGTATAGTCTGTTTGGGATCCCCTAGCATCCCTGGTCCAATTCGCTTTGTTGCAACTTGTAGCGCTTGCGCAGTTTGCCGGGTAGTTTGCCGATAATACGATGTCAGGTAAACCTGAGCCAATTTTGGCAATATGACGCTCTTCCGTCACATTGTGACGACTGTCATAACTGTATCGAACAATGTCACCTTCTGGACGAGTTTTGCTTATGATTTGATTGAATGAATCATATCCATACAGTGTTACATTTTGCAGCTCATCAATTGTACTAGAAATTTGCGTATTGTTTGGATATACAGTGAAATCGGTATCCGTGACATACTTTTTAACATTATTAGTGGAATTTGTCACAAAAACAGTGAGCCTTGTCGATTTCAAAATAGACGTACCAGGCCAAGTAAATGTTTCATCAGTGTGACTGTATTGAGTTGTTATTTCATCTTTGGTGATAGCGGTAATCATCGCTGCGGGATAATATTGACTACTCCAATTTATAACAAGATTATCAGTCAATGAGCCGGGGGATCTGGCGCTATTTAACATGCCGGGATTGCCGCCCGCATATTCACCATTTTGAAGATTGAGGCGCCATGTTCTGTTTAACGGATCTGTAACAAGTGTCGTGGTCGATGAGGGGTAAGTATAGGTTACGACAGGCCAAGATTGCGCTGGAGCATTCAAATTCTTGAATGTCATATGAGAACGGCGATTCCAGTCGCAGCTTTGATCGCCGCCGGCACACAGGCCGTCATCCGCAACATTCGACACATAATCAATTTCAACGGCATAACCGAAATTGTTCTGGATTTTTTCAAGCCTGGTACCGTTCCAGAGAAAGGTCGTAAAACCTCCAGGTCCGGTCTGTTTCGAAAGAGGTGCTAGCAGGCAGTTGTTCCGATATTGACTTGGCGGCCCGCAAAATGGGAGCTCATACCCATAGGCGTGATTCCCCCCACTTTGCGGCGGGCCGTAGGTAATTTTTTCGCCGGATCGAGACGTGTAAACCAGCCCATAGCCATCGGGTGTCACAAGGGTTGAGCCGTCACCATTTCTTGGCTTAAAGGTGCCGGCTGTGGGATTGTTAGGATCGATTGCGTTGCCAGGCTGGCCGGTCATCAGGTCAAAAACGTTGGCTGTCTGGCCAAATCTGACAACTACGTAGACTCGGCTGGCCTCATCTATGTAGCGAGTGATAATTCCTGGCCAATTGGTGGTGACTCCGGCCGGCCCGTACTGCCGTTGCATCTTCAGGATTCCATCCCCGCTGCCGATGGAACCTTCGTCAAGATAGAAACGATATTTCAAATTTGTGACATCAACTCCGTTTTCGTCGGATGTGATCTGCGCAGGCGGTTTGAGATCAATCAAGCTTTGCGCAAAGGCAGGGGAAGCAGAACCGATAATCAGAACCGCCGAAAGAGTTCCGGTCGCGTACGCCGCTGACCACGCAACCCTTGGCCGTCGCATATATGGCTCCAAAAAATTAGCTAACAGAGTTGTCGGCTAGGCGCAATTTGGAGCACTCGTACTTAGATATTTCAAGTGAAATATTTCTGCCATATAGGTAAACATTCTAGCTCATGTAATGTATTGCAAGGGATGCTTCCGAGTATCTGTCAATCGTACTTCTTAATTCATCAACCAAGTTTTGATCGATAAATGGAAACGTTATCGATCACGGCGCGAATTTCCGCGTGCTCGATCGAGCCCATAAGCAAGCGTGATCGATCGAAATACGGTCCTCGCGAGAGTATCCGAAGCTTTTTCGCTGTTTCGCTTGGAAGCCTAAGGGTTGCGCCGCGACGTGCGCGTGATAATGTGTCCCTTGGCGAGAAGGCGATGGAAATCGCGCTTTGAAGTCAGTTGCTTGGGCGTCCATCAGGTTTCCTCTTCTGCGGCTGAACGCAGCACTTTTGCGTTGAAATCACTCGATAAAATGACCGAAGGCTTCGTACGCTCGTTCGATTCCCTCCTGAGGGCATCAAAGTTTCGTGGATTTGCGCTGCGCGAAGGCTGCTGGCTCAGACGGTCCGCCGATCATGCTACTAGCGACATGTGACAAAACCTCTGATAGAGTTGCGATGAATCAGAGGTTTTGTCACATGTCGTCGACATCACTTACTCAGGTCGAAAGGCTTCGCAGCCTGCTCGATACGCGTACAATGATGCGTGCGCAGGAACTGCGTGACGCAGGGATTAGCGCGCAGACGATTGCTCGTGCGGTTGAGGCGGGCGAAATCGAGCGGATTGCGCGCGGTCTGTATCAGAAACGCGACGCGGAGATCGAGGAGAACCAGATCCTCGCAGAGGCAGCGATGCGCGTGCCTAAAGGTGTGGTCGCTCTCGTCTCGGCGCTGGCCTTCCACGATCTGACCGACCAGATGCCGCGGCGCATCTGGATGGCGATCGGAAAAAGCGACTGGGCACCAGTGCAGGCCTATCCACCGATCCGCACCGTCCGCTTTGCCGAAGCCTATCTGCGCCAAGGGATTGAGTATCATGAGATCGCCGCCGTTTCCGTGCCGGTCTATTCGGTCCCCAAGACGCTCGCCGACCTCTTCCGCAATCCCAAGCTGGTCGACCGGTCTGTTGCCGTCGAGGGCCTGCGCGCCGCTCTCCAGCAGCGCAAGGCGACCCCGAGCGCGATCGCGCAAAGTGCGCAGGCTGGCGGAGCCTGGAAGGTGATGCAGCCTTATCTCGAAGCGCTCACCTCCAATGGCTAAGGCGCCAACAAACCTCGCGAAGTCGGTGAAGGACCGTCTTCTCGCTATCGCGCGGCGCGAAGGCCGCACCTTCGATATCCTGCTGGTGCGCTTTGCGCTCGAGCGCCTGCTCTACCGCCTTATGCCGAGCGCTTCGTCTTGAAAGGCGGGATGCTCGTCACGGTCTGGGTCGCCGACGACAATCGGGTGACGCGCGATGCCGATTTCCTTGGACATGGATCCGCAGATCCCAATCGGCTCATCGACGATTTCCGCGAGATCATGTCGATCGGGGCCGACGACGGCCTCGTCTTCGATATCGACGCTCTGGCGGCGTCAGGCTGAAGACCGCTGCCTATCTCGAACGGACCCGTATCCCCGTCACGATCGACATCGGCTTCGGTGACGCGCTGGCCGATGCCACCCAGCGGCTTGACTACCCGACTTTGCTGGAACTGCCGGTGCCGCAGGTGCGCGCCTATCAGCCGGCCACGGTCATCGCCGAGAAATTCCAGGCGATGGTGGCACTCGGCGTGCTGAACGGTCGTATGAAGGATTATTATGACCTGTGGGCAATTCCTCGCGCTATCGCGTTGTCCGATGACGAACTCGACGCAGCGAAGGACGCCCATCTGGCACGGGAATATCTCGATGCTCTGAAAGCGGCCGGTATGGACGAGGGCACGGTCATCGATGGTAAGGACGGTGTGGATTGGCTTGCCTGGGCAGAGGCCAGCATCGAGCGCCGCTTAATAGCCGAGTCAGATCCGACCGTCGTTTTCCAATCGGTCGCGGAGGTCACGAGCTACTCGTATCGAGACCGATAACGGCTCGATCAGGCTACCTGACGGCTCAGTGGAAACCTTGCGAAAATTGCTGTGTCTGCTACTGTGTCTTCCGGCGAGAGTTCATTGAAATTCGCGCTTTGAAACCAAGCCCTTGGAGAGCCGGTAGGTTTCCTCTTCTGCGGCTGCGCACAGCGCTCCTACGTTGAAATTCCTTGATAAAATGACCGCAGGCTTCATACGTTCGTTCGATTCCTCCTGGGGGCATCGAACGCTGGTGGCTTGCTTCAGCTGGTGGTGTTCGGCGGCGGACGGCTGAGCCTGGATGCTCGTCGCTGCTGAATTGCGCGGGAGGGAACCGAACAGCTCCCTCCCGTCGTCAAACGCTCGATCGAGCGCATTCCGCTGAAAACGAGGCCACTCTCAAGCAACGACGACGGCCAGCTCCACTCAGCTCCGCGACTCTCGAGACTTGATATAGCAAGCCTCCGAACGCTTTCGCGTCCGGAGTTCAGGTTGTTCGGGATCATCGAATTCAGTCGATTATGCCACGCGCAGCGCTGTCGATGAAATCCGCGATCCGCAAAAACCCTTACCGGGCAACCCTTAGGGTAATCTACAATATATCTTTAACAAGGCTGCAAAGCCAAACCATCCGTCAACAGGATGGAGGAGGTCATGAGTCGTTTGTTCATTGGAAGCGCAATTTGTAACGTTAACGGGCCTGGCGCGATAATGATGCCAGATGATTTTATGTCGCAATAGTTTAATGCAAATCCAACAACAGTTTATATGTATATATGGATGAATGCATATATTGCACGGTTGCAGTCGACAATTTCCTTCTTCAGGAAAAGATCGATCGCTTTGAGCACCGCCGCGTCGCCGAAGGGGGATTGCCTACGGTCAGCAGTTAGACACCTTAAGGCGTACTTTCGGTTTCGCTGCACCATCAAGGTTCGACAGCCGGGGCCGACTTGCAATCGTCCCCAGGCTGAACGAACGGCGCGGCCAAGCCTGCAAGATCCTGATCGTCGGCATGGGCCATAGCTTTGAGACCTGGGATTTGGACTATGTCCTCGATCACAGAAACTCCGAATTGCGCATGCTCGCCTCACTTCATCTCAAGCTCACCAATGCAAGGAAGATCAAAGGAGACCGCCATGAACCTGCTCTGCAATCTGTCCGGCCACACGGTGCCGAAGGTGTCGCTGGAGAACCAGGGCTTCCAGTTCAGCCGATGCACGCGTTGCAGCCACGACATGATTCGGTCGTCGACATCGACTGATCGTAGCTGGAAGCCGGTACCACCAAGCTTTCAAGTCGCCTGGAGAAGCGTCGATCTCGCCATATTCGAACACCGGTCACGGGTCGGGGCGCAAGTGGCAGCGGCGCGACAGGCCATGCTCGGTGTGGCAAGCGCGGCGCTGATCGGCTTCTCAGTGATGCGATGGCGCGCCGGTGATAGCGCCCGTCGGGTTGGACGGCAGTTTGCCAGAGTTCTGACAGGGAAGAATCGCGTAATCCGCGGCGGGCACGTGAGGTTGCTCAAGCTGCGCTGGAATGTCGTCGTGCAAGTTACAGTTCGGCGCGATATCGGGTTCGACCACGAGCGACTCGTGGCCTGATCGAGTTCCAGCGAAAGCTGGATCAGCGTCCGTCCGTTTCCGTTTGCTGGGGTTTCGGTTCCTTTTCCCAGGGGGGCAGCGTTGGAAACGGACGGGCGCTTAGCTGGATGTTCTGCCCATGCCGAATGTATCACCCGCACCGTATCGACCTGCGACGACACAACGTAACAATGGTTAGCGAGCACCACGAAATGGAACTTCAAGGCACCATCTCGACAAATCTGCGTGGCGCGATCGGGAGCTGTTCACGATTGCGAGGGCAGCCCGTTTACCGGGAAACACTCGCGCACTGGCGAGCGCTTCTGGAAGAAGGTCGGCGCGCACGGATGCGTTCAGAGGCGAACATACGGGCAGACATTGACGCGTTGGTCAAGCGGCTGGAGGGGGAGCTTTCGCGATACGATTGAAGCGAACGGTTCGCCCTGCTCGTTAAATTTTCATCCCCGCGAGGATGGCCGACGCCACGGCGGCTTGGAGGAGCGCAGCAATAGCGCTGGCAACAACCGGGACGTCGCGAGGTGATGGATTGCACACGCGCCGCAAATATCAGCGCAGCTATGACCGCATTGCGTATAAGCAGCGATGGGGCATCGAAGCCTTCTTCGCTCGCATCAAACAGTGGTGTCGCATCGCAACCCGATGCGACAAACTCGCCGACAGCTTCCTCGGCTTCGTCAAACTCGCCAGCATCATGCTCTGGCTTAAATAGTTAAATCGTCACCACAACCTAGATCGCACTTCGGGAAATCCTGAGCCGTTCACGGGCAAGGTCGAAGTCATGCAACGCTTGGGTGGCGGAGCCCAGAACCGCCGCCCGCTCATGAATGCTGGCATCTAGGAACGGGCGCTCCAACGAGAGGAAGCGACGCGGCGTCATGCCGAGAAATGTGTTCGCGTCGCGCAGGAAATGCGACGCGTCATGATAGCTGGGATCAATGGTCGAATAATCGCGCCGGTCCGGACTTGTCATCAGCTTGATCAGCGACCGCAGGAACCGAGCGCGCATTAGCAGGACCTTCGGGACAAATCCGAAATAGCGCGTCGCAATCCGGCGCAAGCTGTGGGTTGAAATGCCGAGCCGGCGAGCGACGATGCCAACGTCGATCACGCCTTCGACCATCAGCAATGCAGCGAATTCGCGGATTAGGGGTTCGTCGGGATGGGCCAGGCTCAGCAGCGGCAATAACAAGGCGTCGAGCAGTGGCTTGACCATCGATCCGCCTTCCGAGTCTTGAAGCTCTTGAGTCAGCCGGTTTGAGAAGCGGTCCCCCATCGCTTCCGACAGCGGCACCACCCGATTGTGGAAATCTTCCGCGGATCGCCGGGACAACCGCGCCCACCCCAGTGCGCTGACGCCGACACCGACCATCACACCGCCATTGGTGGTAGCTCGGATTGCGCGGCTGGTGGGGCCGAACAGGCTCGCCTCGGGCAAGGGCGAGAAGATACGGCGGCCGATGCCGATCTCGATCGGGCCAGCGTTCAAGGTAACGCGGATATTGGCGGTACCAGGCAGAAACCAGTCGATCCGGTTCATCGCTGCGGCGCCGCTTGCTCCGTAGACATGATAGCCTGTGATATGATCGATCAGCTCAGCGGCGGGCTGTTCGTATCGGACGATCATTCCTGCCTGCAACTGGGATGATCCGAGAAAATGCGGCTCGTCGATGCCACGCTGGTCGAGCGTCGTGATAGTCATTCGAACGCCTCCCCCGAGTCATGGCCAACATCGGCCAAAACATCCAATATGGCAGTTTAACCATAATGTCCCTGCGCTGGATCAGGAATCTTCAAAAGATTTGAAAGGGTTCCGACTCACTCCTGCGACGTGCGATTTTGGCACAATCAGTGCCAATAATTGTAAGGAAATCTATGGGGGTTAAGAAAGAATCCAGATTGCCGCCTACCCAAGACAAGCCTTAAGAAGACGTTAACGAGTCGGGAGGCTCGTGACGGGGAGTGGCGGGGGAATGGTTCGGCGACGAACTAAAAAAGCTATCAACGGCTTGGCGTAACCCAACACCACATCATGACGCAGCTGACGGAGAATGGTCGTTTCTTCGAACGGCTGGCTATGCCCAAATAAAATAGCTCGGATGCTCCGATGCTATAATTTCATGATCTATTGGAGTACGAAAATGAAGAAGATTCTTATTGCTGCCGCTGCTTCGGTCATCGTCTCGGCAACGCCGGCTCTCGCGAACACCGCGAACACCACCATCTATGCCCAGGTCGCACCGGTTTGCACCATTTCGGCGCCTGGCACGACGGCAATCAACCTCAGCGGCACGACAGCGGTCGGCGACGTGACGGCACAGTGCAACAATGCGGCTGGCTTCACCGGTTCGGTGTCGTCGTTGCACAACGGCCATCTGGCTGATCAGAACGGCGTGAGCGCGACCCAGTATCCTTACACGCTGACGCTCGGCGGCTTCGGTGCGGTTCCGCTGAACGGCACGACGTCGATCAACAGCGCACAACTCGGCGGCAACGCTGCCCTGATCAATGCGACCACGTTCGCAATGTCGGTCAACGTCGCTGCACCGAACGGCCCGGCCTATGCCGGCACCTATCAGGACACCATCTCGTTCACGCTTACCGCGAACTGAGCTGGCATGAGGGCGGCCTTCGGGCCGCCCTCTACCTTTTGAACCAGGAATTTGCCGGTGCCGCTGTTCTTCCTGCCAATGGCCGCCATCGTGACGGCCCCGGTCCAGCCTTCAGCGACCGCCACCACTATGATCTACGGCGTGGTGGCGCCGGTGTGCACGGTCGAGGTCACGTCGCCATCGGCAATCGTCAGCCTCGACATCCGCGGCGCGCAGTCGATGACGCCGGTGATCTATCACTGCAACGACACCAACGGATTCACCAGGCAGGTCTCTTCGCTGAACGGCGGCGCCCTGGTGCGCGGCGCTCAGCGGATTGGTTACCGCCTGTCGCAGGACGGCGACGTCTCGATCGCGATTGCGGACACGTCGCTCACCGCGCCGCTCGTCTCGCGGATCAGCGGATTGGCGTCAGTCACCGGAACGTCGGGCATGCTGAGCATCACAATACCGGTCGTACCGGGGCGGTTGCTCGCCGGCGACTATACCGATGTCATCACCATAGAAATCACCCCGAACTGATTTTTCCCGGGGGGGAGAGCAGACCGTGAAGAGTAAGTTGAAGCGTCTGATCGTGGCGCTTGCCATGATGTCGTTGATCGCGACCCCGGCCCTGGCCGTGCGCGTCCAACCGATGGCGTATGACCTTACTCCGACGGGAAGCGGCGCCTCGAAGGATCTGCGGGTCGAAAATACCGGTGACAAGCCAATGCCGGTCGAACTCAAGGTCGAGCGCCGGAAAATCCTGCCCGACGGCACCGAAGAACGCATACCGGCCGAAGATGATTTCCTCATCTTCCCCCCGCAGGGGATCGTTCCGCCCAACGGCTTTCAGACCTTCCGCGTGCAATATGTCGGCGATCCGGCGATCACGAAAACGGTGCTTTATGTCGTCACGGTAGTCCAACTGCCGATCGACACCAGCGGCGAGAAATCGACTGGCGTGCAATTCCTGTTCAACATGGGCACGCTGGCGGCCGTGTCGCCGGATGGCGCCAGGCCGCAACTCGAGATCGTCGACGTGAAGCCCGCCGTGACCACGGCCAAGTTGCGCATTGAGGTGAAGAATTCCGGCAATGGATATGCGCGGCTGCGCAACGGTGTCTGGACGCTCACCGGGGGCGACGGCAAGGTCGAGACGCTGGAAGGCGAGGCATTGTCCAACGCATTGGCTCAGCCGTTGATAGAACCTGAAACCAGCCGCATCATCGAGCTGCCGGTCAGTGCCGCATTCGTCCGCGAGGGGGCCAAGGCGAGCTTCTCGCTGCAAACCGCCGCCAAATAGTCGCGGACGAAAAGGCGTGCGCCCTGTCCGTTCCCTGATGTTGTCGACCAGCGCCGCCACGATCATATGGTGTGCTGGGCCGGCAGGCGCGCAATCCATGACCGCATCGCCGACGCCGCCCGCATCGACCCTGCCTGCACCTGGGCCGGCGGCGGCCTCGCCGCAGACCAGCCCAGCGCCGGTGCGCGCCGCCCGGCGCGTGAAACTGTCGATCGGCCTGACGGTGAATGGCGCACCGGCCGGCGAAGTGACGGTCGATACCAACGCCGCAGGCGACGCATCGGTTGATACGATTCAACTGCTCGCCCGTCTCGAAAAGATCGTGTCACCCTCGATCCTCGACAAGCTGAAGCTGCGCATCGCCAACCGGGCGTTCGCGCCGGTGGCGGAGTTGCGCAGCGACGATATTCCGCTGGTCTTCGACCTGGCCGGGCTGCAGCTGCGACTCGATTTGCCGGTCAATGCCCGCGCGACCAATGTCATCTCGATCCAGGATCGCAGCTCGCTGGGCCTCGCCGCAACGGTCGACCCGTCCGACTTCGCGGCTGGCGCGACCTTCACCTTGTCACAGCGCCTGCAGCATAGCCGTGGGTTCGGCGGGATCGATCGCGACCCGGCGCTGCTCGCCGTGCGCGGCTTCGCCAATTATGGCGGCAAGGATGGCGTCTATCTCACCTTTCTCGGCGGGATCCGTGAGAATAACCACATCTTCCGTCGCGGCACGACATTGTTCCACGACAACGTCGAAAACGCCGTGCGCTTCTCGATCGGCGATCTCGATCCGCAGACGACCGGGTCATATCAGGTTTCGTCCAACCTGCTGGGGATTGGCGTCGAACGGTCGTATCAGGACATCCAGCCCTATCGAAATCTTCGCCCGGCCGGGCGCGGCGGGCTGACGCTCGAGCGGCCGTCGCGGGTCGATGTGATGGTCAATGGCGCGCTGTATCGCACGCTGACGCTGCCGGCCGGTCAGTACGACCTGCGCGATTTTCCATTCCTTGACGGACTGAACGACGTACAGCTGAACGTGACCGACGATAGTGGGCGCAGCGAGACGCTGAACCTGTCATTCTTTTCCGACACGCTGCTGCTCGAACAGGGCGTGTCGATGTTTTCGGCCAATATCGGGCAGCAGCAGGACAGTTTTTCGCAATTTTCCAGCACCCGCTACCGCCATTCGCCGATGTTTTCGGGCTATTATGTTCGCGGCGTGACCGACTGGTTGACGCTCGGCGGCAGCGTTCAGGCGGATCGTGCCAATGCGCTGTTCACCGGTCAGGCCGTGGTGGGCACGCCGTTCGGCGTGTTCGGCGTAGAGGGTGCGCTCGATCGCAGCGATTTCGAGAAACTGCAATATTCCGCCCTGATCAGTTACCGGCTCAACAGCGTCTCGAGCACAGGACGGCAGAATCTGCTCGCGGTCGATTTCATCACGCGCTCCGCCGCCTTCTCGCCGATGACCTTTTCCGACAGTCGCCCGAACACGTATCGCTACGAGATCAATGGCCGCTATCAACGTGCGCTGAGCGAGAAACTCTATGCCACGGTCGGCGCGGGTTATAGCAAGGGCCGCGATCCGTTCGGCGACCTCATCACCGCCAGCGTCGGCCTGTCGCGCAGCTTTGGCAGAATTTCCACCAGCGGCACCTATAGCTATCGCAAGGACGATCGCGGCACCGATCACCGGGTCAGCCTGTCGCTCAATATCCCGCTTGGCCGCAATCAGTCCGTGCGCACCAATTACAATTCGGAACGCAATCGTGTCGCCGCCGATTATTCGCTGATCGGCTATGAAGGTCTGGGGCAGACCAGCGCCGAGGCGTCGGTCTATCGTGAGGATGGAGGGCGCGGCGCGAACATCGCGGTCGAACATTATTTCAACCGCTTCCGCGCATCGGTGGTCCATGATTATCAGAGTGTCGATGGTCAGAAGACGCAGACGTCGGATATCCAGCTGAGCTTCGGTGTCGGGTATAGCGATGACCGCCTGGCGCTCGGGCGTAACGCGGATCGCGGTTTCACCATCGTCGCCGGGCATCCGACCCTGAAGGGCGCGCAGGTCGAGGTGAGCAGCCGTTACAGCCTTGGGCCAGCCGCAAGGACGGGCGTGCTGGGTCCGGCCTTGGTTCCGGTGCAGCGTGGCTATCAGCCCGACGTGCTTGAGGTGAAGGTCGCTGACCTCCCGCCCGGTTACGATATCGGAGCCGGGCGGATCGACATCCTGCCCGGCGCGGCGAGCGGCTATCTGTGGGAGATCGGCTCGGCTGCCTCGCATACGCTGATTGCTTCGCTGCTGGACGGCAAGGGAGCCCCCATTCCTTATGTTGCCGGGTTGTTGACGCCGGTTTCTGGCAAGGGCGAGGCGATCCAGTTCTTCACCAACAGGACGGGTCGACTGGTAGCGCAAAAGCTCGCGCCCGGCTCCTATTCGCTGCGGCCCGCGGGAGCCGCCGCGCCGATCGCCACGGTGACTGTCGCTGAGGATGCGGCGTCGATCGTCAATGCCGGAACCATCGTCGTGAAGGACTATCAGCCGTGATCAAGATCTGCTCGCTGCTCTCGGCGTTCCTCGCAATCACCGCTGCCACCCAAGCCGAGGCTGCCTGCACAGTGACTGGGCGCACCGTCACGCCGGTGGTATCGCTGACCTATAACCCGTTTGCGCCGTCGAACGAGGTCGCCGATATCAATGTGGAGCTCTCCAACACGGGCGATACGGCCTGCACCGTGCGCCTGTTCGCCCGTCCCTCGACCGGCGGCAGTTCGCTCCTCTCCGGTGCCGACCGGCTCCTCTACCGCGTCGATAATGGCGGCGGAGGAGGCGGGGGTGAAGCCGGCGAGATTGGGCCGTTTTCCTTGACGATCGGGGCGAGGCAGCAGCGCATGATCGGCATCCATATCGTTATACCGGCACAGCAGATCATGCGGCGCGGCCTGTATCGGACCGACCTTGCGCTGCGCCTGGTCGGCGATGCCGATAGCGAACTGGCTCTGACCAGTCCCAATGCCAGCCTGAACGTCGCGGTACCGGCGCGGATCGAAATGAACATCTCCGGCGCGGCCGCCAGAGGTAATGGCGGTCCGCTCTCGATGGCGCCCGCATCGATCAATTTCGGCGAAGCGCATAGCGGGCAGAGCGAGCGCGTGTTCGTCAATATCTGGTCGAACGGCAGCGTGACCGTCTCCCTGTCGTCCGAAAATGGTGGGGTGTTGCGCCATATGGAAAATGCCGCCCTGCCGCCGATCAGCTATAGCACGCGCTTTGACGGCCAGCAGATCAACCTCCGGTCGCCGACGGCGCTCACGCGCAACCCACCGGCGACCTTGTCGGGTGGCGCCTATGAACTTGCGGTCACGCTTGGCGACATTCGGCGCAGCTATGCCGGGCAGTATAAGGATGTGATCACCGTCTCCATTTCGGAGAATTGAGCGATGCAGCCCTAATCGGCGATTAACCCTGTCTCGCAGGCTAATCGGCATAGTCTGGGTCCTAAGGGTCTCTTCGGAGGCCGTTCATGCGCAAGATCATCAAAGCATTTTTCCTGGTGTCGGCGCTCGCGCAGGCACCTGCCGCTTACGCCTCCACGGCGACGCTCAGGCTGGTTGCCCGGGTGCCTGTGATGTGTGCGGTCGATTTCAGCGGCGCGCGGCTGGAGGCTAGCCGCATCGTCATTTCGATCCACCGGATGTGCAACACCAGCCATATCGTCTCGGTCACCGTGCCGGGGAACGATGCCGGTGACGTGCGGGTCAGCTATGCCAATACGCCCGTCATGGCCGGCGGCACGGTCGACCTGGTTCAGCCGGAGCGGTATTTCGATAATGTCGATGAGATCACGATCGAGAGCCGCAGCAGCGATCCCGATCAGTTGTTGACCCTTGCCCGGAATATCAACGTCGCGGTCTACCCGTCATGATGTTACCGGCCGCCTGACGGCGGCGGCATTTTAAGCTGGCGCTACGTTAAAAACGCGCGGCATCCCGGAACCGGACGTTGATTCAGGTGCTGTATTTCGGCTTGAACTGGCCGATGCACGAACCCGCTGCGCGGGATTGGCGTGCGCGGTGAGGTCGAGACGTAGATACGAGGTTTGCGCCTGAGTTGAGCGCCGCCTGAGGCGGGCAGACCATCGAGGCTCCTTCAACTGAGGAGTCATA
>NZ_JSXI01000058.1 GCF_000803065.1 Sphingomonas sp. ERG5 | reverse complement strand
TGAACCGCGCCGGGTCTGCCGGAGGCCGTGGGTTGTGAGTCACGCTGCCATATCGATGTTGTCCGCGGCAGCATAATATTGATCTTCGGCTTCGGCAGGCGGGATGTTGCCGATGGGCTCCATCAGCCGGCGATGGTTGAACCAGTCGACCCATTCGAGGGTCGCGTATTCCACCGCTTCGAAGGATCGCCAGGGTCCACGGCGATGGATGACCTCGGCCTTGTAGAGGCCGTTGATCGTCTCGGCTAAAGCGTTGTCGTAGCTATCGCCGACGCTGCCAACCGAGGGTTCGATCCCGGCTTCAGCGAGGCGCTCAGTGTACTTGATGGACACGTATTGCGATCCACGATCGCTATGATGGATCAGGCCGCCCCGATGGGTCGGGCGGCGATCGTGAAGCGCCTGTTCCAGGGCGTCGAGGACGAAGCTGGCATGGGCCGTCCTGCTGGCCCGCCAGCCGACGATCCGCCGAGCATAGGTGTCGATGACGAAGGCGACGTAGACGAACCCCGCCCAGGTCGCGACGTAGGTGAAGTCCGACACCCAGAGCCTGTTCGGTGCCGGGGTATAGAACTGGCGGTTGACGTGATCCAGCGGGCAAGATGCTGCCTTGTCGCTGATGGTCGTGCGCACCGGCTTGCCCCGGATCACCCCCTGCAAGCCCATCTCCCGCATCAGCCGAGCGACCGTACAGCGCGCGATCGGCAAGCCTTCCCGCATCATCTGCCGCCAGACCTTGCGCACACCGTAGACCGCGAAGTTCTCGGCGAACACGCGCGCGACCTCGGGCTTGAGGGCCGCATCCTGCCGTGCCCGCGCCGACAGGCGTGTCGGATCCTGTCGCTGCGCGACGCGCTCGTGGTAAGTGGATGGGGCGATCGGCAGGACGCGGCAGATCGGCTCGACCCCATAGGCATCGCGGTGATCGTCGATGAACGCGATCATCGCCGGAACGGGCGGTCGAGCTCCGCCTGCGCAAAATATGCCGACGCTTTGCGCAGGATCTCGTTGGCCTGTCGCAACTCGCGAACCTCGCGTTCCAGTGCTTTCACTTTGTCGGCTACTTCGGTCGGGACACCGGCACGCTTGCCGCTGTTCACCTCAGCCTTCTTCACCCACTCATGCAGCGTCTGCGGAACGCAGCCGATCTTCTCCGCGATCGACACTACTGCCGCCCAGCGGGAAGGGTAATCGCGCTCGTGATCGACCACCATACGCACCGCGCGCTCGCGCACTTCCGGCGCAAACTTGTTCGTCGTCTTGCTCATACAGGCTCCACCTTCTCAGGAGTTGGAGCCTCCGGCAAACCCGGCGCGGTTCA
>NZ_JSXI01000057.1 GCF_000803065.1 Sphingomonas sp. ERG5 | reverse complement strand
CGTAAGGCAGGCTGATGTCCAAACTTCCCACGGTCGCGATTATCGGCCGCCCCAATGTCGGCAAATCGACTTTGTTCAACCGTCTTGTCGGCAAGAAGCTTGCGCTGGTCGATGATCGGCCGGGGGTGACGCGTGACCGTCGCGAAGGCGATGCGACGCTGGTCGGGCTTGAGTTCCGCATCATCGATACCGCGGGTTACGAGGATGAGGATGCGGCCTCGCTGCCGGGACGGATGCGGGCACAGACCGAGGCGGCGGTGGCGCAGGCCGATGTCGCGCTGTTCATGATTGATTCGCGTGTCGGGCTGGTGCCGCTGGATGAGGAGATCGCGCGCTGGCTGCGTGGATCGAGCACGCCGGTCGTGCTGGTGGCGAACAAGGCCGAAGGCAAGGCGGGGGAGGCGGGGATCCTTGAATCGCTGTCGCTGGGTTTTGGCGATCCGGTGCAGCTTTCCGCCGAGCATGGCGAAGGCATGGGCGACCTGTTCGAAGCATTGCTCCCTTATATCGAGCATGAAGATCTCGAGGAGGAGGAAGAGGAAGACCCCGACAATCCCGACGCGCCGCTGAAGCTGGCGATCGTCGGGCGGCCCAATGCGGGGAAATCGACCCTGATCAATCGCATGCTGGGTCAGGAACGGCTGATCACCGGGCCGGAGGCGGGGATCACGCGCGATTCGATCGCGATCGAATGGCTGTGGAACGATCCCGATCGCGGCACCCGGGCGGTCAGGCTGATCGATACCGCCGGCATGCGCAAGCGCGCCAATGTGCAGGACAAGCTGGAGAAGCTGTCGGTTGCCGATGCGCTCCACGCGATCGACTTTGCCGAGGTGGTCGTGCTGTTGCTCGACGCGACGCGGGGACTGGAGGCGCAGGATCTGCGCATTGCCGACAATGCGTTGCAGGAAGGGCGCGCGCTGGTCGTCGCGCTCAACAAATGGGACGTGGCGGAAAACGCCTCGAGCCTGTTCAACGGGGTCAAGGCGGCGCTTGAGGAGGGGCTGAGCCAGGTCAAGGGCGTGCCGGTGCTGACCGTCTCGGCGGCGACCGGCAAGGGCATCGACATGCTGCTCAAGGTCGCGTTCGAAACGCGCGAGGCCTGGTCGAAGCGCATCGGCACCGGCGAACTCAATCGCTGGTTCGAAAAGGCGGTCGAGGCCAATCCGCCGCCCGCCCCTGGCGGCAAGCGCATCAAGCTGCGCTATCTGACCCAGGCCAAGACGCGCCCGCCCGGCTTCGTGCTGTTCGGCACACGGGTCGATCAATTGCCGATGAGCTATCAGCGCTATCTCATCAACGGCATCCGACGCGACCTCGGCTTCGGCGCCGTCCCCGTCCGCCTCACACTCCGCGCTCCCAAAAATCCCTTCGATCGGTAAATTGGAT
>NZ_JSXI01000056.1 GCF_000803065.1 Sphingomonas sp. ERG5 | reverse complement strand
TGCTACCCCAGGAGGATCCACCGCCACCCCCGCCGCCAAGGCCCGGTCCCCAGATGATCACCGGGCTGGCGCCGTTGCGGTAGCGGCTGCCCCGGGCGCGCCCGAAGATCATTGGGAAGACGACGAAGAACAGGATGATGATCCAGAAGATCGCGATCGCGGCGCCATTGCCACTGCTGCTGCTGCTTTTCGCCGCGGGGCGCTCGCTCGCCAGTTTCTGCGCGCGCGCTTCGGCGGCTTCGAGCGGCAGCTTCATCTGCTCGCCGATCGCGTTCGCGCCCGCAACGATGCCGCCCGCCATGTCGCCCTTGCGGAACTCCGGCAGGATCGTGTCACGGATGATCATGCCCGACAGCGCATCGGTCATGATCGGCTCAAGCCCATAGCCGACCTCGATCCTGACCTTGCGCTCGGTCGGCGCGATCAACAGGATGATGCCGTTATTCGCGTCCTTCTGTCCGATTTTCCAGGCGCGGCCGAGCTTGTAGCCATAATCCTCGATCGGATAGCCCTGCAGGTCGGGTACCGTTGCGACCACGAACTGGCGCGACGAGGCCTTTTCGATGTCGACAGCCAATTGGTTCAGCTGCGCCTCCTGCTCAGGCGCCAGTATGTTCGCGGCATCGACCACCCGTCCGCTGAGCGGCGGGAAAGTCTGAGCCGAGGCGAGCGTCGCACAGCATAGCAGGAGCGATGCCACCAGATACCGAAGGATGTTCACGCGGCCTTCCTTTGTGGGATGCCAATTTCTCTGATGATACCGTCGACCCCGGCCGACACGCCGCGCGGATAATCTCCAGTGCGGAATGCCGGCAGGATCGCGGACTGAATGATCGCGCCCGCTTCTTCGTCGCGCAGCGCCGATTCGAGGCCATAGCCGACTTCGATCCGAACCTTGCGCTCGTTGGGCGCGACGATCAGCAGCACGCCGTCGTCAAAGCCCTTCCGGCCGATGCCCCAGGTCCGCCCCAGATTCACGCCGTACATCTCGATCGAATGGCCGCCGAGGCTGGCGACAGTGACGACCACCAGCTGATGCCCGGTCGCTTTCTCCAGCGTCGCCGACTTGATCTCAAGCGCCGACTTGTCGGCGGGCGACAGCAACGCCGCCGCATCGACGACGCGCCCGGTCAGTGCGGGAAACTGATAACCGGGCGGCGCGACGTTCTTCGCCGGGGCGGACTCTCCGCACCCGGCGAGCAGCAATAGCAGGGCAAGCAATCGGATCAGTTGCTGTTCCCGAAATCGACCGTCGGCGCATTTTCGGCACCCGGCGTGGTTGCCTGGAACGGCACCAGCGGCTTGGAGCCGTAGAAAATCTTCGCGCCGACCGCGTCGGGGAAAGTGCGGATGCGCGTGTTATAGTCCTGCACCGCCTTGTTGTAATCGACCACCGCGATGTTGATGCGGTTTTCGGTCCCCTCGATCTGCGACATGAAGGTCGAGAAATTGGCTTGGCTCTTCAGCTCGGGATAGGCCTCGACATTCGCGAGCAAACGACTGAGCGAGCCGTTGAGCTGGCTCTGTGCCGCCTGGAATTGCTGCACCTTGGCCGGATCGGTCAGGTCGGCGCCGGTCACCTGGATCGCCGTCGCCTTGGAGCGCGCTTCGATCACATCGGTCAGGATCGACTTTTCGGACGCGGCGGCGCCCTTCACCGTCGCCTGCAGATTCGGGATCAGATTGGCGCGGCGCTGATACGCAGCCTGGACATCAGCCCATTTCGCCTTGGCATTCTCCTCCGCCGTCGGAACGCTGTTGATCCCGCAGGCGGACAGCATCGCGGCGAGGCCGACGAGGACACCAGTGGTGATTGCGGCACGAAACTTCATGATTAATCTCTCCAGCCCTTGCGCGACCATCATACTCGACTAGCCTTGCCGGGCGGAAGCTAAATCGGATGGAGGTGCACCGTGTTCAAGGAGTTCAAGGCATTCATCGCCCGCGGCAACGTGCTCGACCTGGCCATCGCGGTCATTATCGGCGCGGCGTTCGGCAAGATCGTCACCTCGCTGACCGACGATCTGATTATGCCGGTGATCGGCAAGATCTTCGGCGGTCTCGATTTCTCCAGCTATTTCGTCATCCTCGGCAAGGTGCCCGATGCGCTGGTAGGATCGTCCGACTATGCCGGGCTGAAAAAGGCTGGCGTTTCGGTGTTCGGCTATGGCGCGTTCATCACCGCGGCGGTCAATTTCGTGATCCTTGCCTTCATCATCTTCCTGCTGATCCGCGCGGTGAACAGGCTGGTGCCCAAGCCGGACGAAACGCCCGCCGCCGAGCCGGCCGATGTCGCGCTGCTGCGTGAGATCAGGGACGAGTTGAAGAAGCGGCCGAACTGAGCGCCAGGCAATATTAGCCCGAACGAAAAACCCGATCCCGTTCGGGCTGAGCTTGTCGAAGCCCCGTTCCTTCTTGGCAAAGAGGAAGAACGGCCCGCTTCGACAAGCTCAGGGCGAACCGAGGGGATGGGTCAACCCGGCTGACGCTGCTCTTAAGCGGCCGCCAGATCCTCGGCGACGGCATCGGCCAGGCTGGTGCCGTCGAGGATTCGCGCGGTTTCGTCGCGCACGCGCGCCATGGCGATGCGGATCGCGCAGCTCGTCTCGTCCTTGCAATCCTTGCACGGGCGATAGGCAGTGCGGCTGACGCAGGGCACGAGCGCCAGCGGTCCTTCGATCACGCGGATGATTTCACCGAGCGAGATCAGATGAGTCGGGCGCGACAGGCAATATCCGCCCATCTTGCCGCGATGGCTGTGCAGGAAGCCCGCTTCGCGCAGATCGGCGAGGATCAGTTCGAGGAATTTGCGCGGCACGTTCGCCGCGACCGCGATCCGGTTCATCGGGATCGGCGGCCCTCCAGCGGGGGCTTCAGCTAGGAAAAGCATGGCGCGAAGCGCGTAACGGGAACGCTGAGTCAACATGATACTATAGTCCATGCACCCGATTTGTGGCGAGTGAAAGGCCAAGTCGGGCTTTTCATTACATTTGAACCCCCTATATTGGGGGTGTCGACGGTTCGCCTGAGACTATGGTGATAAATTGCGGCGCATAATAGACGCAACGGACCCGGGGGCAGTACCCGGCGGCTCCACCACAACCGGCCCTTCGGGACCGGTCATGACGGGGCCGAAGCAGGATCGACGTGTGTTCAAAGGCGCTGTTTTTGCCCGGGCTGAGTAACCCGTTCAAGGCTCAAAACCACAAGTGCTAACGATAACGAAGCACTCGCGATTGCCGCGTAACTCCAAGGCCTAACGGTCTAAGTTACTAAGGACGAAAGCGCGGTTGGGACCGCACCGGGCAACAGAAGCGGAAACCAGCGGTACGGGGGGCACCGGGCAACAGAAGCCCCCCACTTTCCTTCCTATCGGGCCCATTGCCGTGTGGCGAAGGCGCGCGTGCCGAGTATCAGCACGGTGATCATCACCGCCTCGACGATCATCGGCGTGAAGGTGGTCGGAACGATCCCGTCGATGATGATGGTGACGCAGCGCCCGATCAGCCCGATCGCGAACAGGATGATCGGCACCATCAGCGGCGCGGCACGCTGCTTCCAGCCGCCGTACAGTGCAAACAGCCCGCCCGCGACGAACAGCGCGGTGAAATCGGCGCGAATCGTCGACAATCCCTGAATCCCGTTCGGCGCGACGAAGAATTTCGCGCCCATATCGGCCGGCATGATCAGAAAGCCGATCCCCAGGACGAGGTTGAACAGCCCGACCAGAATCACCGCCACACGAATTGCCTGTTTCATATCGCTTCTCTCTCCCTCGACCCTGGCCGGCAATATTATGGCATTGCTCGTGCCGATTTATTGCAGCATGGTACGCGCAAGGCAGATCGGAGGCCAGCGGGGATGAGGGGGCGCACAAGGACGGCGATCGGGATCGGCTTGATCCTGCTGATCGGCGCCGGGCTGGTGACGCTATTCCAGGCGCCGATCGCCACGGCGCTGTTTGGCCGGATGGTCGAGCAGCGTGTCGGCCGCGACGTCACCGCCGGCTTGCCCGATGGGCTGCACGTCATCCTGTGCGGCACGGGGTCGCCTTTCCCGGATTCGTCCCGGGCCGGCCCCTGCACTGCAATTGTCGCGGGCAAGCGGCTCTTCGTGGTCGATGCGGGTGAAGGCGGCGCGCGCAACCTGATGCTGATGGGCGTGCCGGTCGGTCGGGTCGAGCGCCTGTTCCTGACCCATTTCCATTCCGATCATATCGACGGGCTCGGGCCGATGATGCTGCTGCGCTGGGCGGGCACCCCCTCCACCGTGCCGCTGCCGGTCGCCGGGCCGACCGGGGTCGAGGCCGTCATTGCCGGATTCAACATCGCGCATGCGGCGGACAATGGCTATCGCACCGCGCATCATGGCCCCGCGATCATGCCGCCATCGGGCGCCGGCGCCATCGCCTTTCCCTTCGCCCCGCCCCCGGCCGGCACAGGTCTGGTCATTCTCGATAAGGACGGGCTGAGAGTCACCGCGTTCCGCGTCGACCATGCCCCGGTATCTCCGGCGGTTGGCTATCGCTTCGACTACAAGGGCCGATCGGTCGTGATCAGCGGCGACACCATCTTCTCGCCATCGCTGGTCACCGCCGCACGCGGCACGGACTTGCTGGTGCATGAAGCGCTGCAACCCGTTCTGGTCAAGCGCCTGACCGCCGCGCTGGAGGCGCGCGACATCCGGAACACTGCCCAGGTCACGCGCGACATCCTCACTTATCATACCACGCCCGAACAGGCGGCCGATGCCGCGCGGCTGGCCGGCGCCAAAGCGCTGGTGTTCAACCATATCGTGCCGCCATTGCCGCTGCGCTTCGCCTATCCCGCCTTTCTCGGCGGCGCGCGGCAACATTATGGTGGCCCGATCACGATCGGAGAGGATGGCATGATGTTCACTTTGCCCGCCGGCGGCGCGTCGATGACCGAGCAACGCCTGTTGTGAGGCGCGCGGTCGCCCCGCTCGCCGCGATGATGCTGACCGCGGCGACGCCCGCGCCACGTCCCGCACCCGCCCCGCCGCAGCGTCCCAACATCGTCCTGCTGCTCGCCGACGATTGGGGCTTCAGCGATGTCGGCAGCTTCGGCAGTGAAATCCGCACCCCCAATATCGACATGCTCGCCGCAAAGGGCGTTCGCTTCACCAATTTCCATGTCGCCGGATCCTGCTCACCGACCCGCGCGATGCTGCAGACCGGGGTCAGCAATCACCGCGCCGGCCTCGGCAATATGCCCGAGACGATCCCGCCGGCCCATATCGGCAAGCCCGGCTATGATACCGTGCTCAACGACCGCGTGGTGACGATCGCGCAATTGTTGCACGACGCGAATTACCGCACCTATTTCACCGGCAAATGGCATCTCGGCCGGACGCCGGCCAAATTGCCGCATGCGCGCGGTTATGACCGCGCCTTTGCGCTGGCCGATGCGGGGGCGGACAATTTCGAGGATAAGCCGATCCACGGCCTGTACGACAAGGCCGACTGGACCGAAAACGGTGTGCCCGCCGCTTTGCCCAAGGGCTATTATTCCTCGACCTTCGTGATCGACAAGGCGATCGCCTATATCGATGGCGGCCGAGCGACGGGCAAGCCGTTCCTCGCGTCGATCAATTTCCTCGCCAACCATATCCCGGTGCAAGCACCCGACGCTTATCTCGCGCGCTATGCGCAGCGCTATGGGGACGGATGGAGCGCCACCCGCGCAGCGCGGCGCAAGCGTGGGATCGAGCTCGGCATCCTGCCCGCGGCGCCGATGGCGACGATGGCCGAGACGAGGGACTGGGACGCGCTGCCCCCAGCGGAGCGCAGCGCCCAGGCGCGTACCATGGCCGCGTATGGCGCGATGGCCGAAGCGGCCGATCATGAGATCGGACGGCTGATCGACCATCTGAAAGCGACTGGCGAGTATGACAATACCGTCTTCGTCTTCCTGTCCGACAATGGCCCCGAACCGACCAACCCGCGCAGCCGGTGGCTCAACCGGCTGGTGCTCGGCGCCTATTACGACTTCGATCCCGCCCATGCCGGGCGACGCGGCACGATGACGTATCTTGGCGCGAGCTGGGCAAGTGCGGCGGCAGCGCCGCTCAACGGCTATAAATTCACCGCTTATGAAGGCGGACTGCGCGTGCCCCTGATCATCGCCTGGCCGGGCAATCCGGCGATCAGGCCGGGCCGGATCGCCGGCGGCTTCACCTATGTCACCGATCTGCCGCCGACCTTGCTCGCGCTCGCCGGGCTTGCCCCGCAAGGATCCCGCTATCGCGGCCGGGCAGTCGAGCCGATGACGGGCACCAACCTGATGCCGGTGCTGGCGGGGCAGGCCGAGCCGGCGCGCGACCAGCCGCTCGGTTATGAATTGTCGGGCAATGCCGCACTGTTCAGGGGCGATTACAAGCTCGTCCGCAACTTGCCGCCGACCGGCGACGGCAGCTGGCAATTGTTCAACATTATGCGCGATCCGGGCGAAACCCGCGATCTCGCCCGGACCGAACCCGTCCGATTCCAGGCGATGCAGGCCGATTACCGGGCCTTTGCCGCCCGCGATCAGGTCTTGCCGATGCCCGCCGGCTATACCGCCGACAAGCAGATCAACGACAATGCCTTCCACAACACGGCGCTGCCGAAACTGAAGCGCGCCGCGCCGATGATCATCCTGTTGCTGGCCGCCATCGGCGGCGGGCTTTTCTGGGGGATTCGATCCTGGCGGCGCCATCGCCGTGACGATCGGTCCGCGCGGCGAAAACGACCCTAGCGGCCGCCGATCCAGGTTGCGAGGGGCTGACCATCCTCGCCGAGCGCAACCAGATCGGCGCGCCAGCCGGCGGCGATTCGCCCATGGCTTGCCGCAAGCCCCAGGAAGTCCGCGGGATTGCGGCTGGCCATGACCAGCGCCTCGGCCATGGTCGTGCCGATCATGTCGCGCGTGTTGCGCACCGCCTGCGCCATATCCAGGTCCGATCCGGCGAGCGTGCCGTCATCATTGACGCACACCCCATCGATCACCTCGACGCGGTGACCCTGCAGGATGAAGCTCTTGTCGATCTGGCCGACGCTCGGCATCGCGTCGGTCACCAGCATGATGCGATCCTGCTTGGCGCGAAGCGCAACGCGCATCGTCGTCGGATGCACATGACGCCCATCGACGATCAGCCCGCACCACGACCCGGCATCGTCAAGTGCCGCGCCGACCGCGCCGGGCTCGCGCGAGGTCAGCGGCGACATGGCGTTGAACAAATGCGTGAAGCCGGTCAGCCCATGGTCGAGCGCGGCGCGGATTTGATCATAGCTGCCATCGGTATGCCCCGCAGCGACGATCACCCCCGCCGCGACGAGCCGCGCTACCATCGCCGGCGTGGTCCGTTCGGGCGCCAGCGTGACCAGGGTGCGCCCGCGTGTCAGTCCGGTGACGGTGGAAAAGCCCGCTTCATCCAGGACGATGATCTTGTCGGGATCATGGATGCCCTTGCGATCGACATTGAGGAACGGCCCCTCAATATGGATACCGAGCACGCCGGGCACGCCGGCTTCGATCGCCGCGTCGACCGCGCGCACGCCTTCGCGCACGGTGGCAAGATCGTCGCTGATCAGAGTCGGCAGGAAACCAGTCGTGCCATAGCGCCGGTGCGCCGCGCCGATCGTCGCGATCGTCGCGACCGTCGGCGCATCGTTGAACAGCACGCCGCCACCGCCATTGACTTGCGTATCGATAAAACCGGGTGCGAGGATTGCCCCCTCCAGGTCGCGGCGCTCGGCCGAAGCCGGTATCTCGGCCTCCGGGAGGATGGCGGCGATATGCTCGCCCTCGACGATCACGGCCAGGCCGGCGATCAATATGTCGTCGATCAGGGTACGGCAGTTGAAGAAGGCAATCGGCATCAGATGGTTTCGGTCACTTTGCGGAGGTTGGGCGGACGATCCGGATCATGGCCGCGCCGCACGGAGAGCGCGTTGACCGCGCGGTAGAAGGACTGGATCTGCAGCATTGGCTGGATCGCCGACGCCGCCGCGACCGAGGGCAGAGTCACTGCACCAGCAATCTCCATCCCGG
Source organism: Sphingomonas sp. ERG5 (assembly GCF_000803065.1). Classification (GTDB taxonomy): domain Bacteria; phylum Pseudomonadota; class Alphaproteobacteria; order Sphingomonadales; family Sphingomonadaceae; genus Sphingomonas. Next base: position 102,423 of record NZ_JSXI01000056.1, on the reverse strand, counting down.
CGCAGAACACCGCGCCGCCGCGCGACACAGCTTCGGCAACCAGCGCATCGACGCCTTCGCCGGTCTCGTCATCCTGGCGGAACACGAGTAGCGGAAAATCGGGACCGACCAGCGCCATCGGCCCATGCCGCACTTCGGCCGCGCTGAACGCTTCGGCATGCAGGCCGCAGGTCTCCTTGAATTTCAGCGCCGCTTCCTGCGCGATGCCGAGCCCGAGTCCGCGCCCAATCACATATAGCCCGCGCGATTCGGTCAGCCCGTCGACCAGCGGCGTCCAGTCCGCTTGCCAGGCCTGTGCGAGCAACGCCGGCGCTGTGTCGAGCGCCGCCGACAATTCGGCATCCCCGCTCCAGGTCGCGACAAGATCGATGATCGCGGCGAGCGACGCGATATAGCTTTTGGTCGCCGCCACGCTGCGTTCGGGGCCAGCCTGGAGCGGCAAGGGCGCATCGGCCAGTTCGGCGAGCGGCGAGGTAGCGTCGTTGACCATCGCCGCCAGATACGCGCCGCCCGCGCGTCCGGCTTCGACCACGCTGAGCAGGTCCGGGCTGCGCCCCGATTGCGAAATGGCGAGCAGCAGCGTGTCGTCGAGCTGCTGCGGCGCATGATAGACCGAGCTGATCGACGGCGCGGCCGATGTCACCGGCACACCGACCACCGTCTCGATGAGATATTTGGCGAAGGTCGCCGCATGATCGGAACTGCCGCGGGCGCACGTCGCGACCGCACGCGGCGGTACGGTCCGCAACCGCGTCGCCAGCTGAGCGATCGCCGCCGCATTCGCGCCGCGCTGCCGCGCGACCACGAGAGTCGCCTCGGCGGCTTCGGCGAACATCAATGTCGATTCAGGGACGATACTCATGCCAGTGCATTCAACTCCGCAACGAAATCATAAGCGTCGCCGCGATACCAGCTATGCGTCGTCTCGATCGCGCGCCCATCTTCCAGGAAACTGCGCCGTTCGATGAATAGCCCCGGCGCACCGGCCTGGATGTCGAGCAATTTCGCCTGTTCGGCATTGAACAGCACGGCGCGCAAGCGCTGCAAGGCGCGCACCGGCCGATGCCCGGCGGCCTCGAGCGCGGCGTAGAGCGATACCCCGACGGCCTCCAGCCCGGGCAGACCGAAGCCCGGTATGGTCGAATATTCCAGCGCCATCGGCTGTTCGTCAGCGTAGCGGATGCGGTGGAAGCGGAACACGCGCGATCCGGGGCTGAGCCCCAGCGTCAGCGACTCGTCCGAATTCACCGCACCTTCGGTCTGCGTGATCCATTCGCTGCGTGACGTGCGGCCACGCGCCGCCATGTCCTCGGAAAAGGAGGTGAGCTTGGAGAATTGCTTCTCGACCCGCCCGCCGACGAACGTGCCGGCACCCTGGCGGCGAGTCAGCAAACCGTCGGCGACCAGCCCGTCGATCGCCTTGCGCACGGTGATTCGCGAAATGCCGAATTCGGTCGCGATATCGCGCTCCGGCGGCAATGCTTCCTGTGGCTTGAGCGACCCGACTTCGATGCCGCGGCGCAATGCATCCTGCATCTGCTGGTAAAGCGGTGCCCGAACATTGTCGCCCAGCACGCCGATTTTGTCGGCCAGATTGGTCACTTAGGCATCCCCGCTCCCCCGGGCCGGACTGACCCGGCGCTATCCTTATAAGACCAATTAAATACCAGTTTCCACAATAAAGTGACCATTTTGGACATCAAACCGAAAAAAAGATGCTTGACGCTGTCATTGGTATGAAACATGTTCTGCCAATTGGTCTGGCATTGGTCATCAATTGGCATTGCGAGATCCAATCAGGGTTAAGGGCATGGGGAGATCGGCAATGACCGTTATACGACTTCTGGCAGCATCGGTGAGCACGTTCGCTCTGGCCGCCACCGCGCAGGCGCAGAGCGCCGACGCTCCAACCAACAACACGACGCAGACCGCACCGGCCGACTCCGGCGAAGGTGACATCATCGTCACCGGCATTCGCGAGTCGATCCAGGCCTCGATCACCGCCAAGCGCCAGTCGAGCGTCATTTCGGACGTTCTCACCGCGGAAGACATCGGTAAGTTTCCCGACAAGAACGTCGCCGAAGCGCTGCAGCGCATTCCCGGCGTCGTGGTCAATCGCGTGTTCGGCGAAGGCGAGCGCGTCTCGCTGCGCGGCACCGCGCCCAATCTCACCAAGACATTGGTCAATGGCCATTCGATTGCGACCGCCGACTGGTTCATTCTCGATCAGGTCGCGTCGACCCGCAGCTTCAACTATCTGACGCTGCCGGCGGAGATCGTCGGCCAGCTCGAAGTCTATAAGAGCCCACAGGCGGATGTGGAAGAAGGCGGTGTCGGCGGAACGATCAACGTCCATACGCGCAACCCGCTCGACCTCAAGGCACTGACCGTGTCGGCATCCGTGCAGGGCGTCTATTCCGACCTGTCGGGCAAACTCGACCCGCAAGTGTCGGGACTGTTCAGCTGGAAGAACGCCGATGAGACGTTCGGCATCCTGATCGGCGGCATCTATCAGAAGCGCCAGACGCGCCGCGATGGCATCGAAGTCTTCGGCTATGCTCCCTTCGCGGCCGGCGGCGGACAGACCGCGCTGTTCCCGACACTGATCGGCTCGGCGCTGTTCAAGCAGGATCGCGAGCGTTACGGCGGCAATATCGGCATCCAGTTCCGCCCATCGGACGCGCTGGAGATCAATGTCACCGGCCTGTATTCGCGCTTCAACGCGAACAATCTCAACCTGAACTATCTTGCCTGGCCCGAGCGCGCGCTCGGCAGCGGCGGGACGGTCACCAACCCGACGATCGTCAATGGCGTCGCGGTGGCCGGCACCGTCACGTCGAGCAACAATGCCGCCAGCGGCGCCCGCGCCGTGGTTTATGACGCGATCGACCGCCAGGCCTATGCCGAAACCTATTCGGCCGATCTCGACGTCAACTACAAGCCGACCGACGACCTGACCGTCCATTTCAAGGCCGGCTGGACCAAGGCGACCGGCGCCACGTCGAACGAGAATTTCCTCGAAACGGCCGGCACCGGCTCGTTCAGCTATGACCTGCGCGGCAAGGCGCCGCAGGTGAAGTTCACGTCGCCCAACCCGACATCGCCGGCGAACATGCTGATCGATTTCTCGCGCATCCAGTCGGTCACCAACAAGGATGAAGAGAAATACGCTTATCTCGATCTCGATCAGAAGGTCGATTGGGGTCCGATGAATGCGCTCAAGTTCGGCGTCAAATATACCAACCATGACCGTACCGCGCTGCGGCTTGCAACCAATGGCGGCGTGCTCACGCCCGGTTTGATCTGCAGTGGCGCGCCGTGCACCGCCGCCAGTTTCGCGAGCGGCCAGAACACGCCGGACGATTTCCTCAACGGCCTTGATACGACCGGCACGTTGAACAGTTACTGGACCGTCGATCCGACCAAGCTCGGCCAGATCTATGGATCGCAGGCCGCTGCACTGACCGCGAAGTTCGTGGTTCCCGGCAACACCTATGCGATCAACGAAAAGACCTATGGCGGATACGGTCTGGCGAAATTCGGCGGCGAAGGCTGGCGCGCCAATATCGGCCTCCGCGTCGTCAGGACCGACCAGACCTCGACCGGCAGCCTGATCGGCGGCGCCAATCCGCAGTTCACCAATCCCTTTGGCGGCTATACGCCGATCACGTCGAAACGCACCTATACCGACGTGCTGCCAAGCGCGAACCTGTCGGTCGACCTGTCGCCCAAGATCGTGCTGCGTTTCGCCGCAGGCAAGACGGTCACGCGGCCCGATTTCGTCGACATCACGCCGGGCGTCGATCTCAACGGCACCTTGCTGACCGGGGCCGGCGGCGATCCCAACCTGAAGCCGTACCGCGCCAATCAATATGACGTGTCGCTCGAATGGTATCCCGACGCCGAGACGATCGTCGCGCTGGCGGTATTCTACAAGGATATCCAGTCGTACATCGTCAACCGGTCATCGACCGAAATCCTGCCGGGCCAGTTCGTGCCCGGCACCCAGCCGGCATCGTGCGTCCCGGCGGGCGGCGGCAACCCGAACCTGTTCAACTGCCCCTTCTCGATCAACCGCCGCTCGAATGGCGAAGGCGGCCGCAACCAGGGCTTTGAATTCCAGATCTCGCGGCCGATCTGGGGCGGGTTCGGCGCGATCGCCAACTATACCTACTCCGATGCGAAGGCGAGCAACGGCGACCCGATCCCCGGCAACAGCAAGCACTCGTTCAACCTGACCGGCTATTACGAGAACGAGCTGGTCACTGCCCGGCTCTCGTACAATTATCGCTCCGCCTTCTTCATCGACATCGATCGTTCGGCGCCGCTCAACCAGGCGGCCCTGTCCTCGCTCGATGCATCGCTCGGCATCAACGTGACCAAGAATATCACGCTGACCGCGGATGCGGTGAACCTGACCAACAAGAGAATCGTGCAATATTCCGGAACGCCTGACCGGGTGCGCGCAATTTACGACAATGGACGTCAGTTCTACTTTGGCGCACGCTTCAAGTTCTGATCTGATCGGGCGGACCGGCACGGTGCCGGTCCGCCGTCCTTGTCTTTTGACGCATATCGAGGGCCGCCCGTGCCGCGCATGACCCAGCTCCTCCCGACTCTCCCGGCGATTGTCGGGAGTTTTTTATGGGCCGCGCCGGCCCCCGCCCAGACCACCGCTCGACCCGTAGCATTGCTGCCCGCGCCGCAATCCCTGACCGCCGCCGAGGGCGGGTTTACGCTGACCGCCGCCAGCGGCATCGCCATTCCCGCAAGCGACGCCGGCGCGCGTAACGCAGCCGACCGGCTGGCCGACCTGCTGTCGCGCTCCGGCGGCCCGAAACTCACCGTCAGGGCCGGCGGCACGATCCGCTTCGAGCGCGTGCCCGGCATCGCGGCGGAAGGGTATCGCCTCACCACCACGTCCAGCGGCGCGACGATCAGCGCAAGCGACGATGCCGGCCTGCTCTACGGCGCGGTGACGCTGTGGCAGCTCGCCCGCCCCGCCCGATCCGGCAGCGTCATTCCCGCCGTCACGATTGTCGACGCGCCGCGCTTCCGCTGGCGCGGGCTGATGCTCGACAGCGCGCGGCATTTCCAGTCGCCCGACTTCGTCAAGCGCCTGATCGACGCGATGGCGGCAAACAAGCTCAACACTCTGCACTGGCATCTGGTCGACGATCAGGGCTGGCGGATCGAGATCAGGAAATATCCGAAGCTGACCGATGTCAGCGCGTGGCGGCTGCCGGCGACGGCGCCAGGCGCGCCGCCATTGCCGCGCACCGGCGGCTTCTACACGCAAGGACAGATTCGCGAGATCGTCGCTTATGCCAGCAAGCGCGGCATCACCATCGTGCCCGAGATCGAAATGCCCGGCCATGCGCTGAGTGCGATCCGTGCCTATCCCCAGCTCGGCATGGGCGTGCCCCTGCCCAAGGGCGTCGAGAGCGACTGGGGTGTGTTCCCCTGGCTCTACAATACCGACGAGACGACCTTCGCTTTCCTGCAGGACGTGCTCGACGAAGTCATACCGCTGTTCCCGTCGCGCTACATCCATGTCGGCGGCGACGAAGCGGTGAAGGATCAATGGAAGGCCTCGCCCAAAATCCAGGCGCAGATGACATCGCTCGGCATCACCAGCGAAGACAAATTGCAGAGCTGGTTCGTCCAGCGCATCGGCCGCTATCTCGCCGCGCATGACCGCCGCCTGATCGGCTGGGACGAAATCCTCGACGGCGGGATCACGCCGGATGCGACGGTGATGTCATGGCGCGGCATCGACGGTGCGGTCGCCGCCGCCAAGGCCGGGCATGACGCGATCCTGTCGCCCGCGCCGATCCTCTACCTCAACCATCGCCAGGGCGTGACCGCCGCCGAGGGCACCGGGCGCGGCGAGCTGATCACGCTCGCCCAGGTCTATGACTTCGATCCCGCGCCCGCCTCGATCCCGGCGGAGCAGCAGCGCCATATCCTCGGCCTGCAGGGCAATTTGTGGACCGAGCATGTCCGCACCGAAGCCGGCGCCGCCGAAGCGATGTTTCCACGCGCCGCCGCGATTGCCGAGCTTGGCTGGTCGCCGGCCGGTCGCCGCGACTTCGGCGATTTCGTGCGCCGCCTCGCGCCGCAAATGACGCGCCTGTCGACGCTCGGCATCGACGCGAGCCCGGCCATATTCCGCCCGGTCGCGACGCTCTCTCCCGAGGGGAATCAAGGCCGTATCACGCTCTCCGGCCAGCCCGGGCTGCCGTTGCGCTACACCATCGACGGCACGCCGCCCGGCCCGGGTGCGGCGATCTATTCGGCGCCGCTCACCGTGCCGGTCCCGACGCGCCTGCGCGTCGCGAGCATGCTCGACGGCGTCGCGCTGCCCGGTGCAATCGATCTGAACGTCACCGCCGCCGCGCTGCGTCACCGTGACGATACCCAGCTCAAGCTGTGCACCCAGGGCATCGCACTGCGCCTGATCGACGACGCCCCGGCCAAGGGTCCGCGCGCGGCGTTCCTGACCGACATCGCCAATCCGTGCTGGATCTATCAGGCCGCGCCGATGGACGGGGTGCGATCGATCGCGATCGATGTCGGGCAGATCCCGTTCAATTTCCAGATCGGCCATGACGTGGACAAGATCCGTTTCCGGGCCCCCGCCACGCCCGCCGGCGAAGTAGAGGTGCGCGATGGCTGTAATGGCCCGCATATCGCCACGCTGCCGCTTGGCCCCGCAGCGCGCAATCCCGCGGTGACGCGCCTGACCGCGGCGCTCAAGCCGATGACCGGCGCGCATGACCTGTGCATCACCTACACCGCAAAGGGCGTGAACCCGCTTTGGGCGATCAGCGCGGTGCAGCTGGTGACCAAACCATGATCGTCCAGCTCCACGCCCCGATGACCGGCTGGGCGCTGCCGCTCGAGCAAGTGCCCGATCCGGTCTTTGCCGACCGCATGATGGGCGACGGCTTCGCGATCGATCCGCTCGACGGCGTGGTTCGCGCGCCGTGCGACGCGACCGTGATCGCGGTCGCCCCGACGCGGCATTCGGTCAGCCTGCGCCTCGCCAATGGCGCCGAGCTGCTGATCCATGTCGGGCTGGAAACCGTCGCGCTGGCGGGCAATGGCTTCACCGCCCAGGTCCGCGATGGCGAGACGGTGACGCTTGGCCAGCCGCTGTTGCTGGTCGATCTCGATCCCGTCGCGCTGCAGGCGAAAAGCCTGATCACCCCGGTGACGGTAACCAGCGACGGCTATGCGGTGACCGTGCTGGCGAGCGAAGCGCGCGTGACCGCCGGTGATCCCATCGCCGACGTGTCGCCGGTCGCGAACGATGTCGCCGCCGCCGATCTTGGCGAAGACACGGCGCATTGCACGATCCGCGTGCCGCTCGCCAATGGCATCCATGCCCGCCCCGCCGCGCGCATCGTCGCCGCGCTGAAGCCCTTCACCGCGGAAGTGACCATTGTCGCGCACAACCGCCCGGCCAATGCGCGCAGCATCGTCGCCCTGCTGTCGGCGGGCATCCGCCATGACGACGAAATCGCCATCGGCGCGCGCGGCCCCGATGCCCGCGCCGCGATCGCCACGATCGCACAGCTGATCGAACAGGGCATGGACGAGGAAGCGCATGCCCCCGCCGCTCCAGCCGCCGCACCGACCCCCGCCGTCTCCGGCGACGGCCTGCTCCACGGCATTCGCGCCGCACCCGGCTTCGCCCTTGGCCGGGTCTTCCAGTTCCGCCCCGGCGATGTCGCCGTGCCCGAACATGGTCATGGCGTCGCCAGCGAAAACGCCGCGCTCGACACGGCGCGCGCGAGGCTGATCGCCGCCGCTGACGGCGCATCGGGCGCCGGCGCCGACATTGCCGCCGCGCACCGCGCGCTGGTCGACGATCCCGAATTGCTCGGTGCGGCGCAGGCACAGATCGCGCAGGGCAAGAGCGCCGCTTTTGCCTGGCGCAGCGCCATCCGCGGCCATGCCGAAGCGATCCGGGCGACCGGCGACCGGTTGCTGATCGAGCGCATCGCTGACCTGAAGGATATCGAGCGCCAGGTCATCGCCCTGCTCACCGGCAGTGACGCGACCCTGCCGGTACCGCCCCGGGGCGCGATCGTCATTGCCGACGAATTGCTGCCGTCGCACTTCGCCATACTCGCATCGGCCGGCATCGCCGGGATCGGCACCGCGTTTGGCGGACCGACCGCGCATGCCTCGATCCTTGCCGCCTCGGCCGGGATCCCGATGCTGGTCGCGGGCGGGACGGCATTGCTCGCGCTGAACGATGGCAGCGAGATCATTCTCGACGCCGATCGCGGCACGATCGACCCCGCCCCGGATCGGGCCGCGATCGACGCGGGCAATGTGCGGCTGTCGGAACGCGCCCAGCGCGTCGCCGCCGAAGCCGCCGCCGCGCTCGCCCCCTGCGTGATGGCCGATGGCACGCGCATCGAAATCTTCGCCAACCTCGCCAACGCCGCCGAAGCGGCGCACGCGGTCACGCTTGGCGCCGAAGGCTGTGGGCTGCTGCGCACCGAATTCCTCTTTCTCGACCGCGATGCGGCACCCGTTGAAGCCGAGCAGCGCGCCGCTTATGCCGCGATCGCCGCCGGACTCGACGGACGCCCGCTGATCGTGCGCACGCTCGACATTGGCGGCGACAAGCCGGTCGCGTATCTGCCCTTCCCGCATGAGGAGAATCCCGCGCTGGGCAATCGCGGCATCCGCTTCTCGCTCGACCGTCCCGACCTGCTCGCGCAGCAATTCCGCGCCATCCTGGCCGGTGTGCCGGCGGCGCAATGCCGCATCATGCTGCCGATGATCATCGATGGCGGTGAACTGGCCACGGCGCGCGCGATCCTCGACGAGGCACGCGCCGCGCTCGGCATCGCCACGCCGGTGCCGCTTGGCGTGATGGTCGAGACGCCCGCCGCCGCGATGCTGGCCGCGAGCCTGGCGCGCGACGCCGATTTCCTGTCGATCGGCAGCAACGACCTGACGCAATATGCGCTGGCCGCCGATCGCGGCAATCCGGCGGTCGCGGCGAAGGTCGACGCCTTCCACCCGGCCGTGCTTCATCTGATCGCGCGCGCGGCGGAAGGCGCGCGGACGCATGGCCGCTGGATCGGCGTATGCGGCGGCATCGCCTCCGATCCGCTCGCCGCCCCGATCCTGATCGGCCTTGGCGTGACCGAATTATCGGCGACCCCCGCCGCGATCCCCGCGCTCAAGGCAGTGGTGCGACACCTCACCATGGCCGATTGCCGGGCGCTGGCCGAACGCGCACTGGCCGCATCGACCGCCGCCGACGTCCATGCGCTGCTGGAAGGAGCTGCCTGATGCGCCTCGGTCTCGACCGTCTCCAGCCGCTTGGCCGCGCGCTGATGTTGCCGATCGCCGTCTTGCCGGTGGCGGGGCTGCTGCTTCGCCTCGGCCAGCCCGACATGTTGAACATCGCCTTCATCGCCGCGGCGGGCGAGGCGATCTTCTCCAATCTCGGCCTGCTCTTCGCGATCGGCGTCGCGGTCGGGCTGGCGCGCGAGAATAATGGCGCGGCGGGGCTGGCCGGCGCGATCGCCTTCCTCGTCACGGTCGAGGGCGGCAAGGTGCTGCTCACCGTACCGCCCGAAGTGACGGCGGCGTTCGCCGAACAGGCGGCACGCGATCTCGCCACCGCGGCGTGGAAGACCAAGGAACTGGCCAAGCTCAGCGTCCCCGCCGGCATCCTCTCCGGGCTGGTCTCGGGCTGGCTGTACAATCGCTATTCCGGGATCAAGCTGCCCGACTATCTCGCCTTTTTCGGCGGCCGCCGCTTCGTGCCGATCGCCGCCGGTTTCGCCGGGCTGATCGGCGCGGCGATCTTCGGGCTGGGCTTTCCCATCCTCGAAGGCGCGATCGACGCGCTCAGCCGCTGGGTGGTGAGCGCGGGGCCGATCGGGCTGTTCGTCTATGGCACGCTCAACCGGCTGCTGATCGTCACCGGGCTGCACCATATCCTCAACAATATCGCCTGGTTCATCATCGGCGATTATCACGGCGCGACCGGCGACCTGAAACGCTTCTTCGCCGGCGATCCGAGCGCGGGCGCGTTCATGAGCGGCCATTTCCCGGTGATGATGTTCGGCCTGCCCGCCGCGTGCCTCGCCATGTACCGCTCGGCACTGCCCGAACGGCGCAAGGCGGTCGGCGGCATGCTGCTCAGCCTCGCGCTGACCTCGCTGCTGACCGGGGTGACCGAGCCGATCGAGTTCACCTTCATGTTCCTCGCGCCATTGCTCTACGTCCTGCACGCGGTGCTGACCGGGGTGGCGATGGTCGTGATGGACGCGCTTGGCGTGCGGCTCGGCTTCGGCTTTTCCGCCGGGCTGTTCGACTATGTCCTCAACTATGGGCTCGCGACCCGGCCGCTGATGCTGTTCCCGGTCGGCGCGGTGTATTTCGCGATCTATTATTTCACCTTCCGCTTTTGCATCCGGCGTTTCGACCTGAAGACGCCGGGCCGCGACGCCGAGCTTGTCGCCGATTCCGGCGCCGCGCCGTTATCGTCGGACGACCAGGCGGCGGGAATCGTTCGCGCACTTGGCGGATCGGCCAATCTGGCGTCGATCGACGCCTGCACCACGCGACTGCGGCTGAAACTGGTCGATCCGGCGCTGGTCGACGAGGCCGCGCTCAAGGCGCTGGGTGCACGCGGTGTGGTGCGGCCCGGCGGCACCGCGCTGCAAGTCGTGCTTGGCCCGATCGCCGACCGCGTCGCCGGAGAAATGCGCGCGCTGGCGCATGGGGCGCAGCCGGCCACTGAAGTGCCGGCAGTCGCGCCACCGGTTGCCGAACCGAACGACGCATGGATCGCGGCGCTGGGCGGCGCGGCGAATGTGCTGGAATTGTCGATCAACGCCGGCCGCGTTCGCGCCCGCGTCGCCGATCCGGCCGCGATCCTGAAGCCGGCGATCGACCGCGCCGCGCCGCGCGGCTGGCGCGAGATCGCGCCGGGCCTGATCCATGCGCTGAGCGATCGATAGCGATCGGCAGCACCCTGTTTCGCTGGACCAGCGACGGGAATGTGATGTTCGTCATGTCAAAGAGCGGGCGTCGGCGATGCGACCTTGTCCGCCCGGCACTAAAGGTCCGGCAGGCAGCATTGAATCGGCGGCCCGGTCGGTGTCCCGCAGCGAATTCGGCGCACGGTTTCCAGCGCGCGAAACTCCCGCAGCTGCGGGAGTTTCTGCGGGAGTTTCTGGGGGAAAATGCTTTTTGAGGGTTCTGCGGGAGTCTGCGGGAGTCTGCGGGAAAAGCTGCGGGAGTTTTGATGGATCCGCACGGGAGTTTTTCGGGGCGCTTGCGGGAGTGACGGGAAAAAGCGGGCGTGAGGGTCATGATCGGCTCGGTTTCGGGTCTGGTTGATTCAACGGGTCCGTCGAATGGGCTTTACCGGGCACGCAATGGTGCCGAGAGCAGAGATGACCCCACCCGAGCATGATGTGAATCAGACCGACATGCCGCCGGGTGGCAGAAACGGGTTCGCGGCGGCCGGCGGGGTTGGGCGCGATGCGGCGCGCGGGATTCCGGCCGCGAAACACTCAACCCCAGCAGCCTTACGTCGCCAGCGCGTTGCCCACCCCGATGATCACGGTCGACGCGATCAGGATCGCGATGCCGAGCCGCACGAGATTGCGCGTGCGCGCACTGGCCGTCGCCCATTCGCGCAAGGCAAAGCCCCACAAAGTCGAGAACAGGATGATGCTCGCCATGTGCAGCGTCCAGGAGGAGAAGCCGAAGCGCCCCATCTGGCTTTCGCCCATCGTGTAGAAGAAGAACTGGAAATACCACAACGTCCCGCCCAGCGCGGCGAGCAGATAATTGGCGCCAAGCGGCGGTGTGGCGGTGGTGGCGCCGGGCGCGGTGCGACCGATGAATTCGCCCGCGCTGCGGTTGCGCAGGATCAGGATCGCGCACCAGACGAGGTTGGTGCTCAGGCCGCCAAGCAGCACGATGCACAGCACCGGCAGCCCCTGCCATAGCGGGTCGGTGCCCGCCGCGAGCGTCAGGGTGCGGATCGGCTGGCCCGCGTCGAGCCCGAAGGCAAAGCAGCTCGACATCACCCCGGAGAACAGGGCGATGGCCAGGCCGCGCTTGAGATTGAACTCGGCGACGCCGACGGTCGCCGCGTCGCCGCTCGTTTCGCGCTCCTTGGCCTGGCCGGCGCGGGCGACGACCAGAATGCCGATCACCGCGACGACGATCCCCAGCAAGGTGATCTGGCCGCTGGACGTGGCGGCGAGCGCCGGCAATGTCCCGCGAAAGATCGGCGGCCCGAGCGTCCCGATCACCGTGGTCAACCCAAGCGCCACCGCCATGCCGAGCGACAGACCGAGATAACGCATGGTGAGACCGAAGGTCAGGCCGCCAAAGCCCCAGCCCGCGCCCCAGAACCAGCACCAGAACAGGGTTTCCTTCGGCACCGCGCCGATCACGCCAAACAGGTCATGCGTCTGCAGGCTGGCGAACAGCCAGGGCATGACCAGCCAGCTGAACACGCCGCCGGTGAGCCAGAAAATCTCCCACGACCAGCCCTTGATGCGTTTATAGGGGACGTAGAAGCTGGCCGAGGACAATCCCCCGATCCAGTGAAACAGCACGCCGAGCAACGGGTTTCCGTCCATCATCCCCTCCGTTCAGTCTTTGACGAGAAAGTCGGGGACGAGAATGTCGGGCGTGATCGCCGCGACATTGGTCACCCCGGTCAGCGCCATCGCCACGCGCATCTCGGCGGCGATCAGATCGAGCACATGCGCGACGCCGCGCTCGCCATCACCGGCGAGCGCATAGGCCCAGGCGCGGCCAAGCAGCACGCCGCGCGCGCCGAGCGCGAGCATGCGCACCACGTCGAGCCCCGACCGCACACCGCCATCGGCGAGCACGGTGAGCCGGTCGCCGACCGCCGCGGCGATCGCGGGCAAGGCGTGCGCGGTCGAGGGTACGCCATCGAGCTGCCGCCCGCCATGGTTCGACACGACGATCCCATCCGCGCCGAGCGCCGCCGCCTCGCGCGCATCCTCGACATCAAGCAGGCCCTTGATGATCAGCGGCCCGGACCATTCGGCGCGGATCGCCTCCAGGTCGCGCCACGTCACGGTCGGATCGAAATTCGCCCGCATCCAGGCAAAGAAATCCTCAAGGCCGGTCTTGCCCGCCAGCACCGAAGCGACATTGCCCAGCCCATGCGGCCGTCCGCGCACGCCGACGTCCCACGCCCAGCGCGGATGCATCGCCGCCTGCCCGAAGCGCCGTACCGCGCCACGCACGCCGGGCGCGCCGGCCAGCCCCGAGCGCAGATCGCCATAACGGCTGCCCGGCACCGGCATATCGACGGTGAAGACCAGCGCGGTGCACCCCGCCTCGCGCGCCACGGCCAGCAGGTCGCGCATGAAGCCGCGATCGCGGATCATGTAGAGCTGGAACCAGAATGGCGCCGGGCTCGCCGCCGCGACTTCGCCCACGGTGCACACCGACACGGTCGACAAGGTGAAGGGAATGCCGGCCGCGGCGGCGGCGCGCGCGGCCTGGGTCTCGCCGCGGCGCGCATTCATTCCGGCCAGTCCGATCGGCCCCAGCGCCACCGGCAGCGCCTGACGCGTCCCGAACAGGCTGGTCGACAGATCGATCGCGCCGACATCGCGCAGTACGCGCTGGCGCAACGCGACCGATTCAAGATCGGTGACGTTCCGGCGCAATGTGGTCTCCGCATAGGATCCGCCATCGATATAATCGAACAGGAATCGCGGCAGTCGCGCTTGCGCCAGCGCGCGATAGTCGAGGATATTGGCCGCTTTCATGCCGCCACCGCCAGGCCGGCGATCCGCTCACGCCACAGATCGCGATAGCCGGAAAGATCGATGTCGAGCGGCGCGACGCGGTCAAGCGCCGATGGCGGCGCCAGTGTCGCGTCGACCAGGCGGAGCGCGCCGTACGACACGTCATTATGGGCCGCCCCGGTATAGACGGCGGTATCGGGCCGCAGCGACGCCAGCGCGCGCACGAACACCTGCGCCTCGGCAAAGCGCCCCTCGATCAGCAGGCGTTCGCGCGACCCGATCAGGTCGAGCGACGCGTCGGCGACCAGAGCGGCGTAGAGGCACGCCGCCGCGCGGATCGCATAGGGATCCTCGGGCTCCACCACCCATTCGCCCGATCCGGACGGGAAAGGGCCGACCCCCGGCATCATTGACGGCAAGGCCATCGCACCCGCCGCAACCACCTGTTCGACCGCGGCGATCAACGCCGGCTGATCGGGCTTGATATCGACCCGGCGCGTGTCGATGCCGCTGAGCAGCTCAATCTCGCGCCCACCCATGAAGCGCGACGACGGCACAAGGCGTCCGCGCACATCGACATTGACCAGGCAATCCCGCGCTTCGGGCAAGTCGGCGATACGGATCGCCGCGTCGGGGCCGGGCGAGCGCATCGCCACGAACCAGGTACCGGTCGACAGGATCGTCGCTTCATGCTCGCCAATCTCGGCAAAGGCGCGCGCGGCGTGCAGCGCGGCGTTCGAATCGTGCAGCCCGGCATGAATGCGCACATCGTCCGGCAGCCCGGTCCGCGCCGCCATGGCCGGGGAAATGCTGCCGATCGCATCGCCGGCGCGCGCGATCGGCGCGAACAACGCCGCCCAGCCGCGCCGCTCGGCCATGTCCGACGCGTGCTCCTCCGCCGGACGCCACAAATCGCTATGACAGCCCAGGCTGGTCACTTCCGACACGGCGATACCCGACAACAGCCAGGCCCAATATTGCGCCCAGGGCAGAATCGTCGCGCCGCGCATCAGCAGCGCGGGATGAAGATCGTCGAGCAGGTCGAGCTGCGCGCCAAGATTGAGCCCCGCCGGCAGCCGCGGCGATCCGGTCGCGGCAAAGGGATCGCGGCCCGCATCATAGCGCGCGCGGCGTGCGGATGGCGGGTTCTGCTCATAATCGATCGGCGGCACCGCCAGCCGCCCGTCGCGCAACACCGCGACCGCCGCGCCATGCGCCACCGGCACGATCGCGCCGATTCGGCCCAGCGCCGCGAAATCGCGCAGCGTCGTCACCATCCACGCCTCAATTCCGTCCGAATCGAGCGCGGTATAATGCGGTCCGGCGACGATCTCATTGGCGCGCGTGCGCCGCTCGAGCAGCGTCCCGCCCTCCCACAAAGTGAGCTTGGACATCGTCTTTCCGACATCGAGCACCACTGTCAGCACGCCTTGCCACCCTCTTCCTAGATTAAATCTGATCATTTTTTATCGAACGTGATTGTTTACGACCATAGCCTGTTGTAGAACGCCGTCAAACGAGAATGAGGGGATTCGACCATGGCCGATCGTACATCACCGCTGCAGGCCGACCAGCACAGCCTGGCATTCGCGGTGCCGACCAATCTCTGGTCGGAACAGACCGCTGCCGGCTTGTCGCCGGAGAATTTACTGCTGTACCGCTCCAATCTGCTGGGCAGCGACCTGACCATCACCAATTTCGGTGGCGGCAACACATCGGCCAAGCTGGACGAAACCGACCCGCTGAACGGCGCGTCGAGCAAAGTGCTGTGGGTAAAGGGATCGGGCGGCGATATCGGCTCGATGAAGCTCGACGGCTTCGCCACGCTCTATCTCGACAAATTGCTCGGCCTCGAACGCCTGTATCGCGGCGTCGAGCATGAGGACGAGATGGTCGGCTATCTCCCGCATTGCACCTTCAACCTCAATCCGCGCGCCGCGTCGATCGATACGCCGCTGCATGCCTTCCTGCCCTTCGCGCATGTCGACCATGTCCATCCCGATTCAGTCATCGCGCTGGCGGCGGCGCAGCATGGCGAGGCCGCGGTGCAGGAAATCTGGGGCGGCAAGGTCGGCTGGCTCGGCTGGAAGCGCCCGGGCTTCGACCTCGGCCTGCGGCTGCGCGATCATGTCGCGGCCAATCCGGGCTGTATCGGCGTGGTGCTCGCCGGGCATGGCCTGATCTGCTGGGACGACAGTGCGCGGTCCTGTTACGATCGCACCATCGGGCTGATCGCCGACGCTGCCGCCTATCTCAATACCAAGCTCGCGCTGCGCCCGGACTTTGGCGGCGAAGTCGCCCCCACCCTTCCCGCCGCCGACCGCAAGGCCGCCGCCGCAAAGCTGATGCCGCGGCTGCGCGGGTTGATGACCGGTACGCAGTCGAAAGTCGGGCATTTCTCCGACGATGCCGGCTCGCTGCAATTCGCCGGATCGGCCGATTTCGCCCGGCTCGCGGCGGTCGGCACTTCCTGTCCCGATCATTTCCTGCGCACCAAGATCGCGCCGCTGGTGCTCGATCCGGCGCAGCTCGACGACGATGCGTATCTCTCGGCCCAGCTCAGCGCCTATCGTGAAGGCTATGCCGCTTATTATCAGCGCTGCGTCCATCCCGGCGACCCGGCGATGCGCGATCCCAATCCGGTGGTAGTGCTGATCCCCGGCATTGGCCGCATCACCTTCGCCGCCGACAAGACCACCGCGCGGCTGGCGGGCGAATTCTACGGCAATGCGATCAACGTGATGCGCGGCGCGGAAGCGATCGGCGGCTATCTCGGCCTGCCCGAGCAGGAAGCCTATGACATCGAATATTGGTTGCTTGAGGAAGCCAAGCTGCAGCGCATGCCCAAGCCCAAATCACTGGCCGGCAAGATCGCGCTGGTCACCGGCGGCGCGGGCGGCATCGGCATCGCCAGTGCCGAGCGGTTGCTGGCCGATGGCGCCTGCGTCATGCTGCTTGACCGCGATGCCGAGACTCTGGCCGGCGCGCGCGAGACGCTCGAGCGCAAATTCGATGCCGACCGCGTCCGCGCCTCCTTGTGCGACGTCACCGACGAAACGCAGATCGCGTCGGCCTTTGCCGATTGCGCGCGCGAATTCGGCGGGCTCGACATATTGGTGGTCAATGCCGGCATCGCCTCCTCGGCGTCGCTCGAGGACACCAGCGTCGAGATGTGGCGCCGCAATTACGACGTGCTGGCGCAGGGTTATTTCCTGACCTCGCGCGAAGCCTTTCCGCTGCTGCGCGCGTCGGGCGGCGGGTCGATCGTGTTCATCGGATCGAAGAACGGCATCGCCCCGGCGACCAATGCCTCGGCCTATGCATCGGCCAAGGCGGCGGCGTTGCATCTCGCCCGCTGCCTCGCGCTCGAAGGCGCGCCGCATGGCATTCGCGTCAATACGGTCAATCCCGATGCGGTGATCAAGGGGTCGCGCATCTGGGACGGCGACTGGCGCCAGGAGCGCGCCGATGCGCATGGCATCGATTCGGGTGAGGCGCTGGAGGCGCATTACCGCAATCGTTCGATGCTCAAGCGTGACGTGCTGCCCGCCGACGTCGCCGAAGCAGTGGCCTTTTTCGCATCCGCGACATCGGCGAAATCAACCGGTAACCTGCTTAACGTGGATGCCGGCAATGCGCAGGCCTTTCCGCGCTAATCGATTGATGATTTGAGGGAGACCAAGGATGGCGAACGGCCCCGCGCTGACGCTCGACCAGATCGGCAGCCATAATGCCGAGCGCATCGATGCGCTGGCGGAGGATTATGCCGCGCTCGACCGCCAATTGGCGCGGCGCGGCGTGGACATTGCGCAGGTGAAGGCGGCGGTCGCCGGCTTCAGCGTCGCGGTGCCGAGCTGGGGCGCCGGGCGCGGCGGCACCCGCTTCGCCAAATTCCCCATTCCGGGCGAGCCGACCAATATCCACGAGAAGCTCGAGGATTGCGGCCTGATCCAGCAGCTCGGCCGGGTCACGCCGCGCGTCAGCCCGCATTTCCCGTGGGACAAGGTCAGCGACTATGCCGCCTTGCGCGAAGAGGCGGCGGGGCTTGGCCTTGGCTTCGACGCGGTCAATTCGAACACCTTCCAGGACCAGCCCGGCCAGGCGCACAGCTATCGCAGCGGCAGCCTGTCCTCGACCGACGCGGACGTTCGCGCCCAGGCGATCGATCATAATGTCGAATGCATCGAGATTGGCCGCCAGCTCGGCTCGCGCGCGCTGACCGTATGGGTCGGCGACGGCACCAATTTCCCCGGCCAGCAGCATCTCGGCCGCTCGCTCGACCGCTATCTCGACGCGGCGGCGGAAGTCTATGCCGCGCTGCCCGGCGACTGGCGCATGCTGCTCGAACATAAATTGTTCGAACCGGCCTTTTACTCGACGGTGATTTCCGACTGGGGATCGTCGCTGATGGCGGCGCAGGAGCTGGGTCCCAAGGCGATGTGCCTGATCGACCTTGGCCATCACGCGCCCAATGTGAACATCGAACAGATCGTCGCGCGGCTGCACAAGGCCGGCAAGCTGGGTGGTTTCCATTTCAACGACAGCAAATATGGCGATGACGATCTCGATGCCGGGGCGATCAACCCGCACCAGCTGTTCCTGATCTTCAACGAGCTGGTCGAGGCGGCGCTGGAGCCGCGCACCGGGTTCGACCCAGCCTATATGATCGACCAGTCGCACAATGTGACCGACCCGATCGAAAGCATGCTGTGTTCGGCCGAAGCGATCGTCGGATCCTTCGCTCGCGCATTGCTGGTCGACCGCGAGGCGTTGCGCGCGGCGCAGGAATCGAACGACGCGATCATCGCGTTCCGCGCCTTGCGCCGCGCCTATGACACCGATGTGGCGCCGATCGTCGCGCTCGCGCGCGCCGAAGCGGGTGGGGCGATCGATCCGCTGGCGCTGTACCGCACGCTTGGCTGGCGCGACCGCAAGGCGCAGGAACGCGATACAGTGGGGCTTGGCGCGGGAATCGTGTGACGATCGGCGATGGATGATCAGATATGCTTGCATCCGCGCAAGTCAGGCCTGATACGCTGACAGTATCGTTAAAGGCCTTTTAATGCACGCAGAAGATCGCGACCGACTGATCCTGGAACTGATGCGCGAACGCGGCTTCGTGTCCTTCCAGGAACTGGATCGCTCACTCGAAGCATCGGGCGCGACCTTGCGCCGCGATCTCGACCGACTCGAAACCAGCGGCAAGATCGTCCGCGTGCGCGGCGGCGCGCGGCTTGTCGATGCGCCGGATGGCACCGGGGCGAGTGGCGGCGGCAATGACGGGCATCTGCGCGGCGTGCCGTTCCATGAGAATGTCGAGCGCAACCGCGCCGCCAAGGAAGCGATCGGCCGCGCCGCCGCCGCCCTGTGCGGCACCGGCGAGACGGTGATCATCGATGGCGGCTCGACCACCTTGCAGATGTGCCCGCTGCTCGCCCCGCTCGAGCTTCATGTGCTGACCAATTCGCTGCACATCGTCAGCGCGCTGATCGGCCAGCCCGGCACGCATATCTCGATGCCCGCCGGCACCTTGTTCCGCGAACAGAATATCCTGCTGCCGCCGTTCGACGATGACGGGATGAGCCGTTACCGCGCGTCGAAGCTGTTCATGGGCGCGGCGTCGATCGGTCGCCACGGCCTGATGCAGACCGACGTGCTGCTGGTCCATGCCGAACGCCGCCTGCTCGACCGCGCCGATGAAGTGATCGTGCTGGTCGACAGCAGCAAGTTCAGCGCCCCCGCCGGCCATGTCGTGTGTACCGCCGACGAACTCGACATCGTCATCACCGATGACGGCATCACCGACCGCGACGCGGCGATGATCGAGAAAGCCGGGATCAAGCTGGTCGTCGCCCCGACCGGCTGAGGGATATCGACCCACCCCTTCCATTCGCGCCGAACATGTCGCAGCCTGTCCCGAGCGCCCGCCTTGGCAGGTAGTCGAAGGGGCCGCTCTTTCGTGGCAAGAAAAAACGGGGCTTCGACAAGCTCAGCCCGAACGGGATAGGCAATCCCGCTCAGGGCTATACTCCGACGGCGATCAGGGCACCCGTGCGGTGCCGCTGATCTCGATCTCCTTCACCGCGCGGATGTCGTCGGACGCCGCGCCGATCATCAGCCGGTAACGGCCCGGCCGCACCATCCATGCCTTGGCCGCCACATCATAGGACGCGAAGGCGCGCGGATCGAGCGGCAGCGCGATGCTCTTCATGCCGCCCGCCGGGATCGCGATTTTGGTGAAGGCCTTGAGCTGCTTGACCGGCTCGGTCGCGGCGCGATCGACCGGTGCGACGTAGAGCTGCACCACCTCCATGCCGTCGCGCTTGCCGGTGTTGCGCACGTCGAGCGTGACCTTCGCCGCACCGCCGGCCTTGAGCCGCAGCGGCGCAACCGCCTTGCCATAAGCGAAGCTGGTATAGGACAGGCCATGCCCGAAGGCGAAGAGCGGCTTCACCCCGCGCGCGTCGAAGCTGCGATAGCCGACCAGCAAGCCTTCGGCATAAGTGCTGGTCCCCGCATCGACCTTGATCACGTCATCGGCATCGCTTGCCGGGAAGGTGACCGGCAAGCGGCCCGAGGGATTGACCTTGCCGGTGAGGATGCCCGCCAGCGCGGCCGGGCCGGACTGGCCGGTCAGCCACATGTCGACGATCGCCGGCACCTCGTCCTTCCACTTCATGGTCATCGCCGCGCCGGCGTTGACGACCACCACGGTCTTGCCGTTGGCGGCGGCGACCGCCGAGACGAGCTTGTCCTGATCGCCGGGCAAGTCGATCGAGCTGCGGTCATAACCCTCGCCTTCGGTCAGGCTGTTCGAACCGACGATGACGATCGCGGCATCCGCCGATTTGGCGGCGGCGACCGCGGCATCGAGCGACGGCCGCGGCACGCGCACGCCGAAGTTCAGCGATTCATAGATCGACTTGCCGTTCGAATAGTCGAGCCGGATCGGGTAGGATTTACCCGCTTCGAGCTCGACCGAAACGGTGCGGCGCCCGACCGGAAAGCCGATCACGTCCCGATTGTCGGGGACCGCAGGCGTCGATTTGTCGATCAGCGTCTTGCCGTCGAACTGCAAAATGCCCTTGCCGGTGCCGCGAATGCTGAATTCGTAGCGGCCCGACACCGGCGCCCAGAACAGCCCTTCCCAGCGCAGCGACAGATAATTGGCCGATTGCGGGCCGGCGACATTACCGCTGATCCGCTTGAGGAACGCGGTGGCCACGTCAGTGGCGACGGGCGCGCCCGACTGGTCCGCCGCCGCATAATAGCTTTGCGTGAGACCCGGCTTGCCGCGGCCGGCATCGGGGCTGAACATCGCCGCTTCGGCCGCCGGCGGCACTTCCTCGCTATCGACGCCGGGCTGATAGACGATCGTCACGCCGGGCAAGGCCGCGCGCAACGCGTCGAGCGGCGTGGCGATGGCGTCGAACGGCTGGACCGCGGAACTGCCGCCGCCCTGGATGCGTGCCTTGGCCGCATTGGGGCCGATCACCGCCAGCGTCCGGATCGACGGATCGAGCGGGAGCACGCCGCTGTTCTTGAGCAGCACGATCGCCTCTTCGGCGGCGCGCTGCGCGATCGCGCCATGCGCCGGCCCGCCGACAATGCCGTTGGCGCCGGCCGTGCCATCGACCACGCCGCTGCGGATGATCAGGCGCACCATGCGCCGTGCGGTTTCATCGATTTGCGCCAGAGTCACGTCGCCCGCCTTGACGGCGGCAAGCAATTTGTCGCCGAAATGCTGCGGCGGACCCGGCATCTCCAGGTCGAGCCCGGCATTGATCGCCGGCGCCGTGGTATGCGTCGCGCCCCAATCCGAGACGACGAAGCCCTTGAAGCCCCATTCCTTTTTCAGCACCTCAGTCAGCAGCCAGGGATTTTCACCCGCATAGGTGCCGTTGAGCTTATTGTACGATGCCATCACCGACCAGGGATCGAGCGTCTTCACCACCGTTTCGAAGGCAGGCAGATACAGCTCGCGCATGGTCCGTTCATCGACCGCGGAGTTGGTGAAGAAGCGATTGGTTTCCTGGTTGTTGGCGGCGAAATGCTTGATCGAGACGCCCACGCCCTTGTCCTGCACGCCACGGACATAGCCGAGCGCCATCCGGCTGGTCAGCCAGGGATCCTCAGAATAGGTCTCGAAATTGCGCCCCCAGCGCGGGGTGCGCACGATGTTGACGGTCGGCGCGAGCAGCACCGACGCGCCATAACCGCGCGCTTCCTCGGCGATCGCGCCGCCGACCTGCTGCGCCAGCGCCGGATTCCAGGTCGCGGCGATCGCCACGCCGACCGGGAAGACGGTGGCGGGCTTGCCTTCGGGCGAGCGCACGCCGGTCGGTCCATCGGTCATCTTGACCTCCGGAATGCCGAGGCGCGGCACGGCCTGCCCGGTCATGCCGGTCGCGCCGCCCATCAGCGAGACCTTTTCCTCCAGTGTCAGCCGGGACAGGAGATCGTCGACGCGCGCCTCGACCGGCGCGGCGGGATTGAGATACAGCACCCTGTCTTCGGCAATGGCGGGCAGGGCGAACAGCGCGCAGGCGGCAAGCAATGCCGCCCGCGACGAGAAACGAAATACGGTCATTCTGTCGGTCATTTGATCGCCGCGAGATCGGCGGCAACCTGTGCCAGCTTCTCAGGGGTCAGCGCGCCGTTCGAGAAAGGCACGACCTGGTTGAGGCTGGCGCCCTTGAAGGAATCGAACCCTTCGAGCGTGGTCAGGCCAGGCAAATCCTTGTCGAGCACGGCCTTGGCCGCCGGATCGGCAACGAGATCGGCAAGCGGCGTATCGAGCGTGAACTTCGCGCCGGCTGCCGGGGTCGCGGGCGCTGCGGGCGTCGCAGGAGCCGGGGCAATCTGGGCAGTGGCGGCGGTGGCGATCGAGAGCGCGATCAGGGCGATGGCGTATTTCATGAGACGTCCTTTTGCTGGGATGGGGAGAGCTCGGCGACCATCGCCGCGCGGATGAGATATTTCTGGATCTTGCCGGTCACGGTCGTCGGAAACGCGTCGACGAAGCGGATATGGCGCGGAATCTTGTAGTGCGCGATGCGGTCGCGGCAAAAGGCACGGATCGCTTCTTCGTCGCCCACCGTATCGGGGCGCAACCGGATCCAGGCGCAAAGCTCCTCGCCCATGCGCGCATCGGGAACGCCGACCACGGTCACATCCTCGATCGCGGGATGGCGATAGAGAAACTCCTCGATCTCGCGCGGCGAGATATTCTCGCCGCCGCGGATCACCATGTCCTTCAGCCGGCCAACGATGCGGCCATAGCCAGCGGCGTCGATCACCGCGAGATCGCCGCTGTGCATCCAGCCATCAGCATCGAGCACATCGGCGGTGCGTTCGGCATCGTCCCAATAGCCAAGCATCACCGAATAGCCGCGCGTGCACAGCTCGCCGGTTTCGCCCGCCGCGACGATGTCACCCGCCTCATCGATCAGCTTGCATTCGAGATGCGGCTGGACTCGCCCGATCGTGCCGACGCGCGCATCCAGACCATCGCTCATCGCGGTCTGGAAACTGACCGGACTGGTCTCGGTCATGCCATAGGCGATCGTGACGTCGCGCATGTTCATCCGTTCGATCACCTGGCGCATCACCGATTCGGGGCAGCTTGCCCCCGCCATGCAGCCGGTGCGCAGCGACGACAGATCGGCCGGCGTGCGATCGAGTTCGGCGAGCTCGGCGATGAACATCGTCGGCACGCCGTACAAGGCCGTGCAGCGCTCAGCCTCGATCGTGCGCAATACCGCTACGGGATCGAAAGCAGGGCCGGGATAGACCATGGTCGCGCCCAAAGTGATGCTCGCCAGATTGCCCATCACCATGCCGAAGCAGTGATAGAGCGGCACCGGGATGCAGATGCGATCCTCCGGCCCCAGCCCCATCGCGCTGCCGACGAAATAGCCATTGTTGAGGATATTGCGGTGCGACAGCGTGGCGCCCTTGGGCAAGCCGGTGGTGCCGCTGGTGAACTGGATGTTGATCGCATCGCGGGCGTCGAGCGACGCGCCGATCCGCGCCAGCTGTTCACGATCGGCGGGAATGGCATGCCCGGGGATCGCGTCGAAATCGAGCCAGCCGGCGCGCGCCTCGCCACCGATCTTGGCGACGATCGCCAGGCTCGACAGCGTCCGCGCGTGCAAGCGCCCGGGCGCCGCGGCGGGCAGTTCCGGACACAGCGTCTCGACCATGCCGACATAGTCGCTGGTCTTGAACTCGGCCGCGACGATCAATGCGCGCAGCCCGACCTTGGCGATGGTGAAGCCGGCTTCCTCGACGCGGTAGGCCGGGTTGATCGTGACCAGAATCAGCCCGGCGCGCGCCGCGGCGAATTGAGTCAGCGTCCATTCCGCGCAATTGGGCGCCCAGATACCGATGCGGTCGCCACGCGCCATGCCCAGCGCGAGCAGGCCCGCCGCAAGCGCATCGGCGCGCTCGAGCAATTCGGCAAAGCTCCAGCGTATGCCTTGCGCGACCGAGACCAGGGCATCGCGATCGCCCCAGCGTTCAGCGGCAAGCGCCAGCGCCGTGCCGATCGTATGGTCGATCAGCGGCGGTGCATCGGCGCCCCGGACATGAGCAAGGGCAAGCGGTACGGACGGGGATGACGACATGCAGACCTCAGCTTGGCGCGACGCAGTCGAAATTGGCCGCATCGTCGGTCGACCCCGTCCCCTTCCAGCGCGCGACCTTGGGATAGGCGCACAGCGGACGGGTGCCGAGCGCCTTGGCCGGCAAGCCGAAATAGGCGAACAGCGGGTTGTCGTAGCGAGTCGCGATGATCCGCTCCGGCGCGGGGCCGCCCTGCCGCCATTGATCGAGCGCAGCCAGCGGATCGAAGCCGGTGGCGCCCGGCCCGCCCAGGCAATGCGACATGCCCGGCACCATGAACAGCCGGGTCGAGGACGCTGCCTGACGCTGCGCGCGTTGCAGCGTGTTGAAATAGTCGATCGTGTTCTCCGGCGGGATCGCGGCGTCGTACCAGCCATGATAGAGGATCAGCTTGCCGCCGCGCTTGTAGAAGGCGCTGAGATCGGTGCCGCCATCGAGAATGCCGGCGAACTTCTTCGCCGCCAGCTTGGGATCGGCGATCGGATCATAATCCGTCGGCTGCCAGTCGGGCTTCGAATGAACCATGTAGCGGTAGAATTCGGTGCCGAAGCGCCCATGCTGCGCGTTCGTGCCGGTCAGCCACAGGTCCCAGGTGCCGGGCACTGCTTCGGCGCCGGGCATATAGCCGGGCAAGATCGACTTGCCCTTCGCATCGACCGGACCGCGGTACAGCGCGCGCGCCGTTTCGACTTGCGGTGCGGTCAGGCAATCCGCGCCGTCACCCGCTTTGCATTGCAGGACGGCGGGATCGAATTTGCACTTGCGGGGATCGTCGATGACATTGTCGGTGACGCCGTCCGCCGCATCGCATTTCGCCAGCGCGGCGGTCTGCAGCAGCTTCAGCTTGGCATTGGGGATGATCGATTCGGGCTTGCCGAACGCGGCCTGATGATCGGCCATGAAACCGACCATCAACCGAGTCCAGGGATTGGCCGGCGCGCCCGCGATGACCGCGTCATAATCGGTCGGGTAGCGCTGCGCCTCATTCAGCGCTTCGCGGCCGCCATCGGAACAGCCATGGAAATACGCCGCGGCAAGCGGTTTCGGATAATAGGACGCGACCACCTGCTTGGCGAGAAGTGCCGCGAGATGGTTGGCGCGGTGACCGAAATCGACGATCTTCTCGGGCTCGTTCAGCGCCCATTTCGCGTCGACGTCGTTGCTGAGATGCCCCATGTCGCTGCCCGTCGCGGCATAGCCCCGGACCAGGCCGGTGCGCATGGTCAGCGCCGGCAAGGTCAGCGTTCCGCCATAACCGCCATTGCCGGCACCGAGCAGCTTGCCGTTCCAGACCGTGCTTTCAGGCAGCCAGACCTCGATCTTGACCTCCGATCGCGGCGTGGGTTTCAACACCGCATGGACGCGGCAGAACGGGGCCGGCGCGGGCAGGCCGGGCTTGCCGGTTTCGGTGTTGATCGATTCACCTTGCTTGACCATCACGGCGCTGTCGATCTTGCCGTCCTTGATCGCCAGCCCGGTGAGCGACTCGCACGAGCCGGCTGGCGCCGCGCGGACGCTTTCGACCGGGGCCAGGACGGCGACGGCGGCCATGCCCATGGCCGCGCCGCCAAGCAGCGCGATGCCCAGTCCGGGGCTCAATCTGGAGGTCATTTGCGGAGGTATCCTTTCGCATCGAGCCATTGCTGCAGCCGTTCGGGCCAGACATCGGACGCCTTGCCGGTCTTGGCCATGCCGAAGCCATGGCCGCCGGTCGGCACGGTGACATAGGTCGCGTCCGCGCCCGCCGCTTTCCATGCCTGTTGCAGTTCCTCGGCCTCGGGCCGGACGATCGGATCGTCATCGGCGACCAGGTCGAACAGGGGCGGCGCATTGGCCGGCACCGCCGCATGACCCGCAATCAGCCCGGGATAGATCGTCACCAGGAAATCGGGCCGGCTATCGGCATGATTGGCCAGCGTCGTCCAGACCGAGACCGCGCCGCCGGCGGAAAAGCCCATCAGGCCGACCCGGTTCGGCTTGATCTTCAGCTCCTTCGCATGGCCCCGCACATAGCGCACCGCCTGTTCGCCATCGGCGGTGACCAAAGGCTGGAGCGGGTTGACCGCGCGCATCATCGCCGAGCGGTTGATCAGCCGGCCGATCAGCGCGGTCTGCACATCGTCACCGGTCGCGATCAGCCGGTATTTCAGCACGATCACGGTCACGCCCAGGCTGTTGAGCCATTTGGCGACCGCGATGCCTTCATTCTCGATGCTGAGCAGATGAAAGCCGCCGCCGGGCGCGACGATCATAGCCGTGCCATTGGCGATCTTCGGGTCGGCCGGATAGACCAGCAGCCCCGGCACGGTGACATTGCGCATGATCGTGCCCGGATTGGACGCCCGCAATTCGGTGACCTCAGCCGGCATGTCAGGCAGGCTGCCCGGCGCGCCCTTGGGCCAGAGCGGGATCACTTTCTTGTCGATGGTGGTCGGCGTGCCGGCGCTTGCGCAGGCGGCCAGGCTCCAGGTCGCGGCCAGGCCAAGTGCGATGGCCCCGCCCAGGATCGATCGGCGCATTGAACGGCGCATCATTTTTTCTCTCCAGCGGAAGCATCACGAAGTTTCGCCAGCGCATCCAGACCGGCATCGGCGGCCGGACGCGTGGCGGTGTCGGTATTGCCGATCTGCAGCGCGACCGGCGTCCTGGCGGTATAGCGATCCCAGCGCGGCGCGCCCTTGCGATTGGGGTCGCCGGTCCGGGCGAAATCGCTCCAATAGGTCGAAACCTGCGCCGCTGCGGCGCGATCGGCGGCGCTGGGCGCGGGCTTCAGCGCATCGAGCGTGTCGAACACAAAGCTGACGTCGGACGCATGCGGCGCGCCCTTCAGTTCGGCACGCTTCGCCTCCGGCACATAACCGAAGCGATAGACCCAGGTCGGATTGCCGTTCGCGGCATGGCGCTTCGCCAGCGCAAGCGATGGTTCGATGAACACCGTGTCGCCGGCAATGCGGTCGTCGAACGACGCGCCATAAGCGGCCCGCAGCGCACTGACATCGCCGAGCGGCTTGATGATGCCGGCGGTGGCCGGCCCCTTGAACGGCGCCGGCAGGAAGCCGAGCTCATCGCTGTTCGCGCCAGTGATATAAGCGACCGGCGCTTCCTTGCCCGCGGCGAAGATCGCATCGACGCTGTCAGTAACGATCTGGCCGTCAGTGATCCCGCCGGAGAATGTCGCCTCTTCATTGTTGAGCAAGCCGATCTTGCCGCGCACGACATCGGTCGGCAGCGCCCGGAGCGACGCGACATCATCGCCCGCCCCGGCCGATTTGGCGAAGGCGACGCCCTTGGCCTCCGCCATGGCAAGGTCGGGCCATTTGTCGCGGCCGCCGCCCGAAGAGGCGATACCGCGCACGAACAGGCCGCGCGCACGCGGCGAGGCCATCAGCCGGTTGACCGATGCGCCGCCGGCGGATTCACCGAAGATCGTCACTTGTGCCGGATCGCCGCCGAACGCCGCGATGTTGCGCTTGACCCAGTTGAGCGCGGCGATCTGATCCATCAGGCCCCAATTGCCGGTCGGGGCGCCCTTCGCTTCGGCGGTCAGCGCCGGGTGCGCGAAAAAGCCGAGCCGACCGATGCGGTAAGTGAAATTGACCACCACCACGCCGCGTTTCGCCAGCGCCGTGCCATCATAGGGCGGCGAAGCGCCCGATCCGTTGACGAAGCCGCCGCCATGGATCCACACCATGACGGGAAGGGCTTTCCCCTGTTTGCCGGCTTTTGCCGTCCAGACATTGGCGTAGAGGCAATCTTCGCTCATCGGCTGGCCGCTCATCGCGACATCGCCGGGCATCCAGGTCTGCGGGCAATCATTGGCGAATTTGGTCGCGTCACGCGGACCGGTCCATTTCGCTACCGGCTGCGGCGCGCGCCAGCGCAGATCGCCGACCGGCGGGGCGGCATAGGGAATGCCGCGAAACACGGCGACACCATTGGCGTTGGCGCCCTGAAGCGTGCCGGTGTCGATCACCGCCGTCGGCGCGCCGGGAGTCTGCGCCTGTGCGGCGACCGCCAGACACGAGGCCAGCAGGGCAGCGAGCCCGCGCTTATACATGCCGTAAATACTCATTGGCTCGCTCCCGCCTCGAAGACATGACGCCCGGCTGCGACCGAATAGACCGCAAAGCCAGTGGTCGTGCGCAGCAGTGTCGCACCATTTGCGGCTTTCCGCACCGCCCCGAAGCGCAGCGGGACCCAGATTTCACCCGTGGTGTTGGCGGGCACCTCGACGCTGAGCGTCAATACGCCCTGATCGACCTTCCACCCGGCCGAGGCGCGGCCGCGGATCGTGTCCATCGTCGCGCCGGCCGAGGCGAGACCGGCGGGGATTTCCGGCCGGACCAGCACGCTGGCATAACCGGGCCGGCCCGGCCGCAAGCCGGCAAGGCGCTGACGCATCCAGTCGGCGATCGAGCCGAAATAATGATGGTCGCGCGAGCGGCTCTGCAAGCTCCAGCTCTCGAACATCGTCCCGTGCCCGTTCCTGATCCACCAGCCCCAGCTCGGCTCGTCAGTGCGCGTCGCGACCTTATAGGCTAGGTCGGCATGGCCATAATCGCTGAGGATTTCGAGCAGATAGCGCGTCGCGTAGACGCCGGTCCGCAGGCCGTTCTTCCCGACATCGGCGGCGATGACGTCGGCCACCTGCTGCTGCGCGCCATCCGGCGCCATGCCGAACGCCAGGGGCAGGACATTCTGGATCTGGGTCGGTGCACCGGCCACGCCCTTGGCATCGGTGGTGCGATACTGGCGCGCGGCATCGTCCCAATAGCGCCGGTTATAGGCGTCGCGAATGGCGGCCGCGAGCTTCCCATAGCGCGCGGCGTCGGCCTGTTTGCCGATCACCGCCGAAGACTTTGCCAGCAGGTCGGCCTCGAGGAAATAATAAGCGCTGGCCACCGCGTCGATCCCGCCGCCGCGTTCATTGGTGAAATCGGCCGGGCCGGGCGGCGACCATTCGCTCAGTTCGAAGCCCTCGCGACGATAATCGGGCGCCTTGAACCAGCCGCCGGTATAATCGACCAATCGCGCCTGCGCGTCGTGCATCCGCTCCAGGATGCGGGCGTCGCCATAGGTGGTGTAGAGTTCCCAGGGCAGGATCATGGTCGCCACGTCCCAGGGCGGAGTCGGGCCCCAGATCATGTTCCAGCCCGGGCTGTTCTCATAGCCGTAAAGCGGCGTGGCGGGCACGATCTCGGGGATCTCACCCTTGGCCGATTGCGCATCGCGGAAATCGCCGAGCCATTTGGTCCAGACCCGCGCGACATCAAGACTGCGCGCCGCCGCCCCGGCCGAGGCCTGCGCGTCGCCGGTCCAGCCATTCTTTTCCAGCGTCGGCGTATCGGTCTGGAAGCCGTGCATATTGTTGCGGATCGTCGCGATCGCCGCGGCGTCGATCTGCATCAACAGCGCATTGCTGCTCTGGAAATCGCCGGTCGCCGCCACCGCGCTATGCGCGATGCGCGCGGTCAGGGCGTCGGGACCAGGCGTGCCGGGAAAGCCGTCAAGCTGGACATAGCGGAAACCGCGATAGCCGAAGCGCGGCTCCCATCGCTCCTCACGCCCCCCCGCCAGCGTGTAGCGATCGGTCTGCAGTTGCGTATCGATCAGGCCAGCGGCCGGGATGACCAGGCCATCGTCGCCGACGCGTTCGCTGGAAAGCATCGACACCGTCTGCCCGCGCGGGCCGGTCACGCGAAGCGCCGGCCAGCCGGCAATGATGCGGCCATAATCCAGCACCCAGGTGCCGGGCCGGACTTGCTTGATCGTGATCGGTTTGAGATCGGCGACCGGTGCGATCGGTTCGACATTGGCGGCGACCAGCGCCCCGGTGGGACCATCGACGATGCGCGCCGGCGCCCAGCGACGATCGGCAAAGCCCGGCTTGTCCCAACCGCCGGGATGCACCCGCGCATCATAGCGTTCACCGCGATAAATCGAGTCCGCCAATGTCGGCCCGGAAGCGGTACGCCAGCTCGCATCGGTCGCGATGCGCTGGCTTGATCCGTCGGTAAAGTCGATCTGGAGCTGGGCGCGGACCGCCGGATCGCCATGCCACGGCGCCTGTTGCCAATACCATTCATTGGGATCGGTCAGGCCGTACCAGCCGCGCCCGAGCTCCGCGCCGATCGCGTTGGCGCCGGGGCGCAGCGCGGCGGTCACATCATAGGTCTGGTACAGCACGCGCTTGTCATAGGCGGTATAGCCGCTCGCCATCGCCGAGACGCCGATCACCTGGCCATTGAGGCTGAGGCGCGGCCAGCCGGCCCCCGCCACATAAAGGCGCGCGCGCGCGATCGCCTTGGCGGGCAAGGTGAAAGCGCGGCGCACCAGCGGCGCGGGCGCCTCGATCGGCAGGACAATGTCGACCTTGGGCACGCCGCCGGGTACGACCAGCCCATCCCGGGTAACATCACCGCCGGTGAAGGCATTATCATTGCCGGCAAAGCGCGTGTCGAACGGCGCCGCGCCGGTGACGCTGACGCGGTGCACGATCGCAGCGGCGGGATCCCTGGCGGTAAAACCGACCGTCCCGTGCGTGACCGACGCATCGGTCAGCGTATCGACCGTGACACCGTCAAGCGCGGTGGTCAGCCGGTCGCCCTTGGCGGTGATCGACACGATATGCCGTCCATCCCGGAGCGCGGTGGCCGGCAGCGCCACGCGCTTCAGTTCGGTCACCTTGACCGCCGAGGAAGTGCCGCCGGGATAATGCCGGACTTGCGCGATCAGCGCCGGCCCCTTGTCGGTGCGGGCGAGCGTCCAGACATAGGCCTCGCCATAGGTCTTGCCGATCGGCTGAGCCCGAAACAGCAGATCGACCGACTTGCCGGTCAGGGTCAGCTCGCTGGTGAAGGTGAAATCGCGCCAGTCATGATCGGTGCGCTTTGGCCCGGCGATCCATTGCGCGGTCCAGTCGGCGGGCTTGAGCAAACCCATTTCCCACCAGCCGGGCGCGCTCCAGCCGCTCGCCTTGCCGTCCTGATCCCAGACCTGGACTTGCCAGACATAGCGTTTGCCGGAGTCGAGCGCAGGACCGGCATAGGCGATCTGGACATTATTGGCGGACGCGACCTTGCCGCTGTCCCACAGCACCCGGTCGCTCGCCAGCGCCGCCGCACTTTCACCGACGCGGATGCGATATGCGGTCTGGCGCGCGACCGGCGCGTGCCAGGCCAGGCGTGGCGCACCCTCATCGAGACCAAGCGGCGCGGCGCTATATTCGACCCGCAACGCGTCGGGGACATTTGCCGGCGTGCTGGCCCGGCCCGTCGCGCCGGTCAGCGCAACGCACAGGACAAACAGCGCCGGCAACCCGTAACGACGGCCGCCGGTGATATGCGGATTGCCGCGCGCTACACGATAGGCCGGCTGGCGCCGCACTCGCCTCTCCTCAGAAACTGAACTCGAACAATATATCAAACCGGCCGCCATCCCATTGCTGGAATGGCGGCCGGGCAAAGGTCAGCACGTATAGGTTTGCGTCTCGGTATGAGTGATCACGCCGAAGAGGAGCGGCGCGTGCTGAAAGGTTCCGTCACAGAAGACCGTGTCGATGGAAATCAGCTGATAGCCATAAGCGGTCATGCCATAGTTGAACGTCGCCACCGATGGGGGGCTGAAGGCCAGCGCCGTGCCCGGGACAAGGCCAGCCCCAACCACCATCAGCGCCGCGATCAACCCGGCGAATGTCCGGGGCAGTTTTTTCGCATTCATCAGACGTCCGAGCTTCATGTCACTCTCCTGCTTGAATCACACGGTTTTCGTTCTTCAGAACTTCTTGCGCAGACCGACCGAGACCAGCCGGCCGATCGTGCCGCCATTGGTGTAGCCGGACTGTATGTCGGCATAAGGCGGATCACGATCGAACACATTGTCGACATTGAGCGTCAGCAACGTACCCTTGAGCACGCCCTTGTCCGGCAGCGCGTAGCTGAAGAACAGATCGACCGGAGCGAACGCCCCAACCCGCTTTTGCGCCCCGAGACCGAGGATCGGGAAGCCTTGCCGGTAGTTCAGCTTGGCCTGGGCGGTGAAGTCGCCGACCTTGCCGCCGGCGGTCGCCACCATCGCCAGCCGCCCGGTGCCGTTCTTCAGTTCATCAATGAACGGATCACCCTTCACCGCCTGGTTCGTGCGGTTGAGCGTATAGGTGCCGCTGACCCCAAGATTGATCGAGCCGAACCCGGTTGGGCGCAGATAGTTGATGTTGAAATCGATCCCGTCGACCTTGATCGCACCGATATTGCTGCGGCGAGCGTCGATCAGCACATAGGGCGTGATCGTGGGACCATAGAGCGACTGAATGCTCGATGCGCCGTTCAGCAGCAGGTTGCCGACCTTGGCAAGCGACTGAGCCAGTGTGGGGTTGATGATATAATAGCTGGCATAGCCGGGATTCGAGAACAGCACCGGCGATGTGAGCGGCGGAACCTGGATCGCATCCTTGAAATGCACATTATAATAGGTCGCGCTGACGACCAGGCCAGGCACGATCGTCGGCTTCCAGTCGAAGCCGAGTGACCAGGTATTGGCCCTTTCCGGCTTGAGAGCGGGATTGCCGCCGGCCAGAATGATCGTCGGACGATTGAAATCAGTGGGCAGGCTGCCTTGGGCCCGGAATGGGCTGATCTGAAGGATCTGCGCGCGCGAATCCGATGTGCTGGTGGTGTCGGCCAGGCTGGGCGCATGGAACGACGTGCCGTAATTGCCGCGGATCGTCAGCTGATCGACCGGCTTGTAAGTGAAGCCGACCTTCGGATTGGTCGTGCCGCCATTGTCGCTGTAATCATCGTAGCGGACCGACCCCGACAATGAGAGCGCACGCATGCCCGGGCCGCCATTCCCCTCCCCGAAGATCGGGATGAGCAGTTCGCCAAAGGCCGATTTCACGTTACGCGACGCGAAGGAGGCGATCGAATTGGTGAACACGCCGCGCGGATTGAAGCTGATCTGCGACGCCAGGTTTTCGTAATGATATTCGGCGCCGACCGCGAGGCGGACATTGCCGCCCGGCAGTTCGGCCAGCGAGCCGTCAACCACCACGCGCGCCTCGGCGAGTTCCTGAATTGCGCGACCGTAATTCTGGAAATTGCCGATCTTGGCCAGCACCGCCGGATTGGTTGCCGACAGATTATAGGGATTGAGCGCGGTCGCCGGGTTGAAGCTGGCGAGCGCTGCGTCCACTGCACCGGTATTGATCGTATTTTCGAGCACCAGATTATAGCTGCGCCCGACATTGGCCTCTGCGCGAACCTGCCAGTCCTTGCCGATATCGACCTTGAATCCGGGCGTGACGCCATAAGATTCGAACCGGGCATTGCTCGTCATCGTCGGTCCGAACACATTGTCGAACGAGAGTGAAACAAGCTGTACCGGCGACGGGCCAAGCGGCCGGAAGAAGGGATTGATCGCCGTGATATTGGTTGTTCCCGAGACGCCGGGCGTCTGACTCAGGGTCGTGGTATCGCGGCGCGACCAATAGGCGGTGGCCGAAAATTCGATCGCATCCGACAATTGTTGCGTCAACGAGGCGAAGACCGTGTTGCGCTCCTCGCGCGGATAGAGATCGGAATAAGCGCTCGAATCGCACTTCTTCACCGATCCCGGCGTGAAGGTCGGTCCGGCAAAGGTGAGGCCGGTGAACAGATCGGTGAAATTGCCGCCGGGGCAGACCGTCGAACGGAAATCCTGCCCGCCGCGTGCCGTGTGGTCGGCCGCCGTATAGGCACGATCGCGGTTCTGGATGTTGTCGTGCCAGGCATAGGCATAGGTGAGCAGCAGCGAACCGCTGCCCCAGTCCTTGCCGGCGGTCAGGCTGGCATCGACGGTTTGATAATCGTCGGCAAAGCCATAGCGGACGTTTGCAGCGAGGCCGTTGAACCGGCGGCGGGTGATGAAGTTGACGACGCCGCCGATCGCATCGGAACCATAGATCGCCGAGCCGCCATCGGGCACGATCTCGACTCGGTCGATCACCTCCGGCGGCAGGATCGAGGGATCGACCGTGGTCTGCAGGACGCCGGCGCCGACCATGCGGTGGCCGTTAAGCAAGACCAGCGTGGAGCTCCCGCCCGCAGCCGCGAGATTGCGGATATTGGGCCGGACGACCGGGAGCGCGAACGATCCCGTGCCGACCGGAAGCGTGCCGAAATTGCCAACCTGGGGAATGTCCGCGAGCAGATCATTGGCTGACGCCACGCCGGATCTCAGAATGTCATCGCGGTTGAGGCCGACCACATTGGTGCCCACCGGCGCGACGCCGCGTAGCAAGGTGCCGGTAACGACGATGTCGCTATTGTCCTGGATCACTTCCGGCCCGGAAGCCGAATCGATCTGCGCGCTGTCCACCGGCGTTGCGGGCGTGGTCTGCGCAAAGGCAGGCCCCGCCATCACGGCGATCGCGACGGCCGCGGCGGAAACGCCAGCGCGGAACGCGTAAGTCGCTGGTGACAGGACCAAATTATTCTCAGGCCGCTTGATCATATAATCCTCCCCAATCGCCGGGCCATCGCGCCCGATCGTTCTCGCTGACTGCCGCGCCGGATTTCCCGGAGTCCGGCCGACGCATTCTCAAACTGACAACCACTCTCTTGTCAGCTCCAAGCATTATTGCTCTTTCACGATCACGTCAACGATCATCTTCGATCATTACGGGAGAGCAAGGAAGTCCGGACATTGCGTCGCCGGGGCGCAAAACCGCCAGAATCTGTCTGAGGGCCTGTGGCCGTGGATCAGTCCGCCAGTTGCGACCAGTCCAACCCGAAACGTGCGAGATATTTGCGCAAGCGATCGGCGTCGTTCGATGACGCGCGCCGCGTCCGCGACATGGCGAACAGGCT
Source organism: Sphingomonas sp. ERG5 (assembly GCF_000803065.1). Lineage (GTDB taxonomy): Bacteria > Pseudomonadota > Alphaproteobacteria > Sphingomonadales > Sphingomonadaceae > Sphingomonas. The sequence goes on along the minus strand of NZ_JSXI01000056.1, from coordinate 67,157 downwards.
GCGCCCGGCGTCCGACAAGGAGCGACTGCGCCGGCAGACGGCAATGACATGCGCAAGCTGTACCCGATCGAACGGATCGAGCGCCTCGACCACCGCCGGCTCGAGCAGAGTATCCAGCGCGTCGCGCTGCGCTGCGCCATCCGCGCGCCAGAGCCGCGCCAGCCGGCCAATCTCGGCATCGACCGTATCGGCGTCGATCCGCCCCTTGGGCGAGAAGGTCGCCATACGGGTGACACTGGCGGCGAGGTCGCGGAAATTACCTTGCCACAAGGCGGCCGGACTGGTCGCAAAGGCGAGATAACGATCGCGCGCTTCCTTGTTGAACGTCACGCGCGCGCCCTCGCGCTCGGCGAAGCGGTCGAGTTCATAATCGAGATTGGGCGCGATATCCTCACGCCGGTCGGCAAGGCCGGGCAGCGCGAAGGTCCATAAATTGAGGCGCGCGAACAGGTCGTCGCGGAACCGGCCCTCGGACACGGCGCGGCCAAGATCGCGATTGGTGCCGGCGATCAGTTGAAAGTCGGACGCGCTTTCCTTGTCGGCCCCAACCGGCAGGAAGCGCTTGTCCTCGATCGCGCGCAGGATCATCGCTTGCTCGTCGAGCCCGAGTTCACCGATCTCGTCGAGAAACAACATGCCGGTATCGGCGGTCCGCAGCAGCCCGAGCCGATCGGCGGCGGCACCGGTGAACGCCCCTTTCCGGTGCCCGAACAGCGCCGACATCGCGCTATCGCCCTTCAGGGTCGCACAATTGACCTCGACGAACGGCCCCTTCACCTGATGCTTCAACCGCTTCAGTTCATAAATGCGCCGGGCCAGCTGGCTCTTGCCCGCGCCAGTCGGGCCCATCAGCAGCACCGGCGCGGTCGACCGCACCGCGACTTGCTCGATTTCGTCGATCAGCCGGTTGAACTTGTCATTGCGCGTGTCGATGCCGGATTTCAGGAACGACGTGCTCTCGGCGCTGACCGCCGCGAAGCGCGTTGCGATACTGTCATAGCGCGACAGATCGAGGTCGATCACATTCCAGCTGCCCGGCGCGCTGGTCGGCGCACCGCGCTGCGGCTGGGTCTGCAACAGACGGCCAGGCAAATAGCGCGCTTCGCTCAGCAGGAAGAGGCAGATCTGCGCGACATGCGTGCCGGTGGTGATGTGGACGAGATAATCCTCGGCATCGGGATCGAACGGATAGCCGCGCGTGAAGTCGAGCAGCTTGCCATAGACTTCCTCGAAATCCCACGGATCGCGAAAGTCGATGACATGGCGATCGACCATCGTCTCGGGCGACACGCTGGCAATATCGTCGGCGATATACTGAGCCAGGCTGCGATGCGGCGTGCCGTGCAGCATGACGAAGCGATCGACGCGCAGATCCTCATGCATGGTCAGCCCGACCGACGGTCGCCAGCGGTTCCAGCGCGACGGGCCATATTTGCTCGCATCGAGTGTCGAGCCGAGGAATCCGATCACGACCAAGGGTCTCATGTTTATACCATGGGATAAAAAGCGCGCTCAGTCTATCCATATTTCGGCCAGCACAGATCAGGCGATCACTTCCCTCAATGCCGAAGTCGAAATTATTCCCTCTAATAACATAAGCTTGTCAGTTTCCGCGCTGCGCTCGCCCGAACTGGCACGCCGACTGCAATAGCCATCACGTCATGCTGGTTCGTCGAACATCCAGCAGGGCGGCGCGGTGAGGGGCGGCTGGAATAGGCCAGCCGCCCCGGATCGCACGGCATTCTTATCAGGCGCAGACCGGGGTCGTTGATTCGACTCCGGCTGCCCCGACCAGAAGGAGTTGAACGATGGCCAATAAGGGACTTTTCGCATCGGCGATCGCCAGGCTGCTTCCGGCGGCCGATACGCTGAACCGCGAAGGCGCGCCGGCCTATGCCTATGGCGCGGAGGCGAAGCTCGCCCAGCTTGCGGCGACGGGCACACTCAATGACAGCGCCTATGCAACGGCCGAGACGCACCTCACCGAAGTGCTGGCGGCGGCGAAAGCGGTCGATCCGCGGTTCGTCGCCAAGGCCGCGGTCTATGCCCGCAAGGCCGGCGCGATGAAGGATATGCCGGCATTGCTCGCCGCTTATCTGACCGTCGCCGATCCGGATCTCGCGGTGCGGGTGTTCGGCCAGGTGATCGATAATGGCCGCATGCTGCGCAGCTTCGTGCAGATCATGCGTTCGGGCCAGGTTGGCCGTACGTCACTCGGCACGCGGCCGAAGCGGCTGGTCAAGACCTGGCTGGAACGGGCGTCGATGCGCGACCTGATGGCCGCCGCGACGGGCAATGATCCGTCGCTCGCCGATATCGTGCGCATGGTTCACCCCAAGCCCGCGGATGCGGCGCGGCGTGCCTTTTATGGCTGGCTGATCGCCAAGCCCTATGATGTCGCGGCGCTGCCGATCGAGATCGCCGCGTTCGAGGCGTGGAAGCGGGATCCTTCGGGTGCCCTGCCGCCGGTGCCGTTCGAATGGCTCACCGCCGTTCCGCTCACCGCGGAACAGTGGGGGCAGCTCGCCGGCACGATCGGCTGGCAGGCGCTGCGGATGAATCTCAACACGCTGGCGCGCAATGGCGCGTTCGGTGTGACGGGAGTCACCGCGACGGTTGCCGCCCGGCTGTCCGATGCGGACGCGCTGACCAAGGCGCGAGTCCTGCCCTATCAGCTGATGGTGGCACTGGGCTCGGTCGGCGAAGGCGTGCCGCTGAAGGTGCAGGCCGCACTGGAGGATGCGCTCGAGGCTTCGGTCGCGAGCGTGCCGACAGTGGCGGGCCGCGTGGTCGTCTGCCCCGACGTGTCGGGATCGATGCGCTCGCCGGCAACGGGCTATCGCAAGGGCGCCACGTCGACGGTGACGTGCAACGACGTGGCGGCACTGGTCGCCGCAGCGATGCTGCGCACCAACCGCGACGCTCGGGTGCTGCCGTTCGAGGAAAAGGTCGTGCGGATCAACCTCGATCCTTTTGCCCGCCTTGCCGTGAATACGGCGAAGCTGGCGGCGGTCGGGGGTGGCGGGACCAATGTCTCGGCGCCGCTGGCGATGCTCAATGCGGAACGGGCGGCGGTCGATCTCGTCGTGATCGTCTCGGACAATGCCTCGTGGGTCGATGCGACTCGCGGTGGCGCGACCCAGACGATGCGCGAATGGGACCTGATCGTGCGGCGCAATCCACGAGCGAAGCTGGTGTGCGTCGACATCCAGACGCATGGCACGACCCAGGCATCGGGCCGCCCGGAAATACTCAATGTCGGGGGCTTCTCCGACGCGGTGTTCGACACGATCGCGAAATTCGCCACCGGCGAGACGCGCGATTGGGTCAGCATCGTCAACCAGACGGAGATATGATGATCAACAGTTGAAACAGGCTGTGGCGAATGCCGGCGGGACTACATCCTCCAAGATAGTCCGAAGAGTAAAGCGCCCCAACCCAGCAATGGATTGGGGAGATGCGGGTTCAAATCCCGCCGCTGGAACGTAGCTTAAGGACGCTGACGTCTCGCCATTCTTCGTCGCCACGGCCTGTCGATACATCACGGCGAATGCCGCGCGGGACTACATCCTGTCACGATGTTCCTTCGGGAACGTCTCGCGCTTTTCTTTTCGTCGCCGTGAACCAATTCAAGCTGGCGAATGCCGGTGGGACTACATGGTGTCGCGGGTTCGATTCCCGCCTCGCGCAAGCGGGTAGCTCAGCGGGTAGAGCACAAACCGTCCCCCAAAAATTCGTCGTCAGCAACAAGACACGTCCGGCGAATGCCGGCGGGACTACAGGTCAGAGCGCCTGCTTCAAGCAGGAGGTCGGCGGTCCAACTCCGCCTCCGGGAAACCGGATAGCTCAGGGAAATGTCTCGTCACATCTCGTCGCCGGGACCGACATTGCCGAGATCATGGCGAATGCCGGTGGGACTATATGGCACGCCCGAAACGCCGGTTCGATTCCGGCCGATCCAGCGCGGCATCAGCCGATTGGATCGTCGTCTAGAGGGGCAGGACACGGGCCGCTGTCTCACCAATACCTCGTCGCCCGATACCGGCGCCATAGTAAGAAGAGCAACAGGAGGTCGTGATGACCGAAGCGAATTTCGATTACCAGCATGTCGAGGGTGGCGTGCCGATCAAGATGTGGACGCGCGGCGTGCCGGTCGACGACAAGGCGCGCGCGCAGCTCGCGCGTGCGGCGCAGATGCCGTTCATCTTCAAGCATGTCGCGGCGATGCCGGACGTGCATGTCGGTATCGGCGCGACCGTGGGCTCGGTGATCCCGACCAAGGGCGCGATCATCCCGGCTGCGGTCGGGGTCGATATCGGCTGCGGCATGATGGCGGCGCGCACCTCGCTCGTCGCGAGCGACCTGCCCGACAATCTTGAGGGCGTGCGCGCGGCGATCGAACGTGCCGTGCCGCATGGCCGCTCGGTCGGACGCGGCAACCGCGACACTGGTTCATGGGGCGATCCGCCACCGGCGATCGTCGAGGCCTGGGCGACTCTGTTCGCCCGGTTCGAGGCGATCACGGCGAAATATCCGCGGCTGAAGAACACCAATAACCTGGTGCATCTCGGCACGCTCGGCACGGGCAACCATTTCATCGAAATGTGCCTCGATACCGAGCAGCGGGTGTGGCTGATGCTTCATTCCGGGTCGCGCGGCGTGGGCAATGCGATCGGCACGTTCTTCATCGAACTGGCCAAGCAGGACATGCGCAAATGGCATATCAACCTGCCCGACCAGGACCTGGCCTATTTCCCGGAAGGGACCGACCATTTCGACGATTATGTCGAGGCAGTCGGCTGGGCGCAGGATTATGCGGCACTCAACCGCCGCATGATGATGACCAACGTCATCCGCGCGGTCCGGGGCGTGATCGCCAAGCCGTTCGATGCCGAGCTGGAAGCGGTCAACTGCCATCACAATTATGTGACGCGGGAGACTCATTTCGGCGAGAATGTTCTCGTTACCCGCAAGGGGGCCGTGCGCGCGGCAAAGGGCGTACTGGGCATCATCCCGGGGTCGATGGGCGCGAAATCGTTCATCGTCCGGGGCCTGGGCAATGCGGAGTCGTTCGACAGCTGCAGCCATGGTGCGGGACGCGTGATGTCACGTACCGAGGCCAAGAAGCAGGTGTCGCTGGCCGAGCATATCGCCGCGACCGAGGGCGTGGCGTGCCGCAAGGATGTGGGTGTGATCGACGAGAGTCCGCGCGCCTACAAGCCGATCGAAGCCGTGATGGCCGCCCAGGCCGATCTGGTGGAGATCGTCCACACGCTGAAGCAAGTGGTGTGCGTCAAGGGTTAGCCCTTGGCGCACGTCGCCACCGGAGAGCATCATGACCCTGAAGGTCAACGACTGGAAGCAAGTCGGTCACGTCTATCTGTGGCGCTACTCGGCTCGCAGAAGCAAGCATGCCGGCTGGCACATGACGGCCGATGGGGACGGCTGTGCGTCGATCGCCGACTTACTTGATCGGATGAGCGCCGAAGCAGTCGGGCATCATCGTACGATTGCCCTGAACGCCCCGTCGCCCGAGATTTTCAGTGTGCCGAACTTCGGAGAGCCAATCCGAGAAAAGCCAGGAACGCTGCGCATAGCGTACGAGCCAGGCTATCCGGATTTCGAGCCGTCAATCGCGGACGGCCGAATGATCCTCAGGGTGGGCGAGGAGGAACTGCCTGATTTGCGATCCGCCTTTGTCGAGGTCAGCACAGGCGGGGGCGACTTCGCATTATGGCCCAAGGACAAAAAGGCCGCCACGCCGATATGGTTCTGGTGGATGCCTCGCCAGGGCAAAACACGATTTTAGATAAGAAAGACAGACACGTGATCATCATCGACGGATCGGAAGGCGAAGGCGGGGGGCAGGTGGTGCGCAATGCGTGCGCGCTGTCGCTCGTTACGGGCACGCCGTTCCGGATCAGCAATGTGCGCGGCAAGCGGTCGAAGCCGGGGCTGATGCGCCAGCATGTCACCGCGGTGGAGGCCGCGTGCGCGATCGGCGGGGCGGAATGCGATGGGCTGGCGGTCGGGTCGAGCGACCTCGCCTTCCGGCCTGGAACGGTCGTGCCCGGCGAGTATCGCTTCGCGGTCGGCACCGCCGGCAGCACGGGCCTCGTGCTGCAGACGATCCTGATGCCGCTGATCCTCGCCGATGCGCCGTCGCGGCTCGTGCTCGAAGGCGGCACGCATAACATGATGGCGCCGCCGTTCGACTTCATCGCGCGAACCTTCCTGCCGGTGATCAACCGCATGGGACCGAGGGTCGAAGCGCGGCTGACGCGCCACGGCTTCTACCCGCGCGGCGGTGGCCGGATCGAAGTCGACATCATGCCCGCGCCACTGCGGCCGATCGAGTGTGTCGAACGGGGCGCATTGCTGTCACGCTCGGCGCTGGCGATGTTTGCCGGCCTGCCCTTCGAGGTGGCCGATCGCGAGATCGTGACCGCGAAGACGCTGCTCGACTGGCCGGAGGAAGCGTTCGCGGTCCGCCAACTGCCCGAGGAACAGGGGCCGGGCAATATTCTGCTGCTCGAGGCGGCCTATGAGCATGTCACCGAAATCGTCAGCGGTTTCGGCCAGCTCGGCGTGTCCGCCGAACAGGTCGCGAAGCGCGCGGCGGCGCGAATGTCGGGCTATGAGGCATCGGACGCGTTTGCCGGGCCCTATCTCGCCGATCAGTTGCTGCTGCCCTTCGCGCTTGCCGGCGGCGGTGCGTTCACCACGGTCAAGCCGAGCCAGCACAGCCTGACGGCGGCGGACATCATCGCCCGTTTTCTCGGCCGGCAGTGCGTGTTCGAACAGAGCGCATCCGGCACCCATCGGGTCGACATCCGCTAACCCAAGTTGCGCGCAGCGGTCGTTTCGGCTAGGGGCCGCTGCGCGCGACATCCCAATGACGGTCGTGCATCGGAGATATGCATTGTTGAATATGACCGCCACGATGGGCGTTCTGTTCGGCGCTGACCGCTCCCAGCCATAGGCGCTTTTCCGTAAAGCGCTGCGGCCGGGGCAGCACGCGCCGCCGCAGTATTCCCACACCGACAGATTCGATCGACCCGGCCGCGCGCTGCGCTTCGTTGCGCCTGCGCGCCGTCCGGGCGGGAATACGGAAAAGATCATGCAAGAACATGAAATCGTCCGGAGCCTGTTGCTCCGGATCGGGCGCGGCATATCCGCGTCCGCACCGCTGGCAGTGGCGGTACTGACATGGGCCGAGCCACACCGAACCTGGCTGACCGCGACGAAGCCCGGCAAGGCCGGGTCAGGCAAGAAGGGGCCCGACAAGCCAGCAAAGCCGCTGGAATGGAAGGTGTTGCTCAAGGCGGTCGCGACGGCGCGGCCAACGGGAGAGGCGCGCCCGCACGTCCTGGAATTGGCCGATCGCCTTGCCGACCTGCTCGCGCTGGAACCGATCGATCGCGCGCTGCTGATCCTGGTCGTGGCGTGCGACCGGCTGCCGCGCGTCGAGCGGCTGATATCGATCGCCATCACCCATGGCCATGACTTGCCGGCGCTGCTCGGCGAACTGGCCGGAGCCGAACCGCATGAGGCCGCGCGCGTCGTGCGGCAAAGCGCCGTGCTGCGGCTCGGCCTTGCCGGCTTCTATGCCAATCGCCGCGGCGAAGTGGAACTCGACGTCTTCTGGACACTCGAACGCTTGCTCGATCGTGCGCCGGACAAGGGTGACGCCATGATCGATACGCTGATCGGCATCCGCCAGGCGGCGCGGCTCGACCTGGACGACTTCGCGCATGTCGCCGATGCCGCGTTCATGGTCGACCTGCTGCGCGGCACGGCGCGCGAGCAGGCGGCGGGGATCAACATCCTGATCCATGGCCCGCCCGGCACCGGCAAGACCGAACTCGCCCGCACGCTCGCCGCCGCGGCGGGTCTTGCGCTGCATGGGGTCGGCGAAGTCGATGACGATGGCACCGAACCGACGCGGTGGGACCGGGTCAATGCGCTGCAGCTCGCCCAGCGGCTGCTTGCCCGTGGCAGCGGCGCGGCCTTACTGTTCGACGAGATGGAAGATCTGATCGGCGATGCGCAACCGAGCAGCGGCGACTGGGTCGCGCGGCGTCAGGGCAGCAAGATCTTCGTCAACCGCATGCTGGAGGCGAACCCGGTCCCGGTGATCTGGACCAGCAACGCGATCGGCAATGTCGATGATGCGATTCTGCGGCGAATGAGCTTCGTGCTGAAGCTCGACATGCCGTCGCGCGTCGTGGGACGGCGTATGCTCAATCGCATCGCGACCGAGGAGGGCGTGGCACCGGGCAATGGCTTCGAGCGGTTGCTTGACGCTGCGCCCGAAGCATCGACGGTCCTGCGGGTCGCCGCGCGCGCCGGACGGCTGGCGGGCGAGACCGATGGCGGGGTTCGTTCGGCCGAAGCGCTGGTGCGCGCGCTTCGCGGCGGGGAGTTGCCGCTCGACGGCTTCGGTCCGCTCGATCTCGAGCTGTACGAGGCCGACGCCCCGCTCGGTCCGTTGTTCGAGCGGATCGGCGCGGGGGAGGCGACCGATGTCTCGTTGCTGCTGACCGGCCCGCCGGGTACGGGCAAGACCGCACTCGCCGACCATCTCGCGCGGCGGCTCGACCGACCCTTGGTTACCAAGCGCGCGTCCGATCTCCTGTCTCCTTATGTCGGCGAGACCGAGGCGCGGATCGCCGGGGCCTTTGCCGAAGCGCGGCAGCGTGGCGCGGTGTTGTTCTTCGACGAAGCGGACTCACTGCTGTTCGACCGCAGCACCGCGCGGACCAGCTGGGAAGTGAGCCAGGTCAATGAACTGCTCACCTGGCTCGACCGCCATCCTTTGCCGGTGGTGGCGGCGACCAACCATGGCTGGAAGCTCGATCCGGCAACGCTCCGGCGTTTCGTGTTCAAGCTCGACCTGCGCCCGCTCGGGCCCGAGCGGGCGGAACGGGCGTTCGAGCGCTTCTTCGGCATGCCCGCGCCGGCCGGGTTGACCGACGTGTCGGGACTGACTCCGGGCGATTTCGCGGTGGTCGCCCGCCAGCTGCGTCATATGCCCGCCAGTGACGCACGCGCCGTGGTCGACCGGTTGGCGCGAGAGGTGGCGTGCAAGCCCGATGCGGTGGGGAGGATCGGCTTTTGACCCGATCGATCGCCTCGGGTCGCGATGCGTCCGGAGCGTCGGGAGAAAAAGAAAAGGACCTGCCGGCATTGGGGCGCCGGCAGGTCCTTTTTTACGCCAAGGCGCCGTTTTGGAGGGGGGACCGGCGCCCGTACACGTCTTCCGCTTGGGGGAAAGACCGCCGTATATACGCACCACACCGCAATCCGATGCATGGCCGATGCGATTTTTCTCGATTTTTCTTGCGGACGCTACGGCATCAGTACCGAATCGATGACGTGAATGACGCCATTCGACTGGTTGACATCGGCAATCGTGATCTTCGCCACGCCGCCCTTGGCATCCTTGATCGCCCAGCCCTTGCCCGATTTCATGAAGCTGAGCGTACCACCCTGCACCGTGGTGTAGGTTGCGACACCCTTATGCGCCTTGGCATTGGCGGCGATCATCGCCGCACTGATTTTGCCGGGCACGACATGGTAAGTCAGGATGGTGGTCAGCATCGCCTTGTTCTCGGGCTTGACCAGCGTATCGACCGTGCCGGCGGGCAGCTTCGCGAATGCGGCGTTGGTCGGGGCGAAGACCGTGAAGGGACCCGGGCCCGATAGCGTTTCCACCAGGCCGGCTGCCTTGACCGCGGCGACCAGGGTGGTGTGGTCGTGCGAATTGACGGCATTCTCGATGATGTTCTTGGTCGGATACATCGCAGCACCGCCGACCATCGGGTTCTTGGAGGGGCCGGCGAGCGCGGCACCGCCGGCGACAAGCGCGATGGCGACGATCGACGCACGGAATATGGGGGGCATGAGATACTCTCCTACGTTGGTCCGGGTCCGGACACGGTGGGAGATACGGCGATCCCGGGCCTGCGGATGCAGTCGGCCGCAGTTAAATCCGGGACGGTAAACCTGAGACAGTTAGACCTGAGACAGTTAGACCTGAGACAGGGCGCCCGTCGCGACCACCGGTCCGGTCGGCAGGCCAGTCGGCGAGCCGCCAACCGGTTCGAGCGACACGGCGAGCGTCGCGCCCGCCGACAGCCGCGCGCGATTGTCGCCGGTGACGGTGAAGGTCGTGCCGCCGCTGATATGCAACAATCCAAGCGAATGCGGCACGCCATCCCCCGCGATCACCCACAGTTCGGCACTGCGATTGGCGTCGGCAAGCGTGGATTCGGTCAGGCGCAGACTGCCCGACGCCGGATCATACACCACGGTCACCGGCTTGCCCGCGGCGCTTGGGTCGATCGAAGCGACCAGCATGCGCGCGGGCGCCGTGGCAACCGGCTGTTTCTTGGGCGGAATCGCGGCTGGCACCGGCGGCATGGGCCGGATCAGCACAACCAGCAACAGGCTCGCCGCGATCAGGCTCGATGCCGCCGCGATCCCCGGCCACAACCGGCCGGTGCGCGTCAGCGTGACCGGCGGCGGCGCAGCGGGACCATCCAGCGCCAGGTCAATGCGGTCCATCATGCCCGGCGGCGCGGCGACCTCCGGCCAGATGTCGAACAATTGCCCGAGATGCACGCGCCAGCGCTCGACGTCCTGCGCGAAGCCGGGCTCGGCGAGCACGCGACGCAAAGCGATCACGCGCTCCTCGCCCTCGAGCAGGCCCAGCGCCAGTTCGGCGGCGGCGGCGTCGGGATCTTTGCCGGTCGGGATCGCGTCCTCGCTCACTTTTCGAGGCACTCCTTGAGCTTCATCAGACCGCGTCGCACCCAGCTCTTCATCGTGCCGAGCGGCACATTCTCCCGCTCGGCAAGGTCGGCATAGGTTACCCCGTCGAAAAAGGCGGTACGGATCGCGCCGCGCTGGCGCGCCTCGAGCCTGTCGAGGCAATGATGCAGCCGGTGCGCTTCCTGATCGGCGACCACCGTGTCGCTCGCCAGCGGCGCGGCATCGGCGATCGGCGGCGCATCCTCGATCGGGGTAGAGCGCCGGATGGTCTGGGCGCGGCGCCAATCGATCGCGCGATTGCGCGCGATCGTCGACAGCCAGGTTATCGGACTCGCACGGCTCGGTTCATAGGCACCCGCCCGTTTCCAAATGGTGAGATACACGTCGTGCAAAACATCTTCCGCTGCTTGCCGTTCGCCGCAGATACGGAGGCATACGCCAAATAGTTTCGCCGATGTCAGCGAATAGAGGTCGCGAAACGCCGCGCGATCCTCATCGCCGGTGCGCACCAATATCTCGACAAGTTGCGCGCGCGCAGCATCCGCCACGGACGATGCCGCCGGCCCGGACTCGCGTATGGCTGATGGTGAATCCGTCACAGACGACATGCCTAGGGTCCAAACCCGACCACCGCAATGGCCGCCACGTCCGCTCGAATGCTTATGTCGGCCGCAAGGAGTTTTCCGGTGTGGCGTTCCGCGAACGCATTGCGTAAGAGCCGCCGCATCCGCTTCACCCGCTAGAGGAGCGCGCACCGTTCATGCGCATTGCCATCGCTTCCGATCATGCCGCGTTCGCGCTGAAAGTCGTGCTGGCCGCCTGGCTGCGCGATGAAGGGCATGAGGTGATCGACCTCGGCCCGGACAGCGACGCGCGGGTCGATTATCCCGATTTCGGTTACAAGCTCACCGAAGCGGTCGCCGCCGGCAACGCGGAACGCGGTGTCGCTTTGTGCGGCTCGGGCATCGGCATCTCGATCGCGGTCAACCGCAATCCGGCGGTGCGCTGCGCGCTGGTCGGCGAACCGCTATCGGCGGCGCTCGCCCGCGAACATAATGACGCCAATGTCGTTGCGCTCGGCGCGCGCCTGACCGGCGAGGACATGGCCAAGGCCTGCATCACCGCTTTCCTGACCACGGGCTTTGCCGGTGGCCGCCACACCGACCGGGTCGCAAAACTCGGCCATTCCCCATTTCCGTCCCCATCCCCATCCGAGGAGCACACAGCATGAGCACCAATCCGCGCACCCTGAGCGATGTTCAGCCCGATGGCTTCTTCACCCGCGGCCTGGCCGAGGCCGACCCGGCCGTGTTCGCGGGAATCGAGCATGAACTGACGCGCGAACAGACGCAGATCGAGCTGATCGCATCGGAGAATATCGTCTCCAAGGCAGTGCTGCAGGCGCAGGGGTCGGTCTTCACCAACAAATATGCCGAGGGCTATCCCGGCAAGCGCTATTATCAGGGCTGCCACCCGTCGGACGAAGTCGAGACGCTGGCGATCGAGCGCGCCAAGCAGCTGTTCGGCTGCGCCTTCGCCAATGTCCAGCCGCATTCGGGCGCGCAGGCCAATGGCGCGGTGATGCTTGCGCTGGTCAAGCCGGGCGAGACGATCATGGGCCTCAGCCTCGATGCCGGCGGCCACCTGACGCACGGTGCCAAGGCGGCGATGTCGGGCAAATGGTTCAACGCGGTGGCCTATGGCGTCGATCCGGTCACGCATCTGATCGATTTCGACCAGGTCCGCGCGCTGGCGCAAGAGCATAAGCCCAAGCTGATCATCGCCGGCGGGTCGGCTTATCCGCGCGAGATCGACTTTGCGACCTTCCGGACGATCGCCGATGAAGTCGGTGCGATCTTCATGGTCGATATGGCGCATTTCGCCGGGCTGGTCGCCGGCGGCGTCCATCCCTCGCCACTGCCGCACGCCCATGTCGTCACCACCACCACGCACAAGACGCTGCGCGGTCCGCGGGGCGGCGCGGTGTTCACCAATGACGAGGCGATCGCCAAGAAGATCAACTCGGCGGTGTTCCCCGGCCTGCAGGGCGGTCCGCTGATGCATGTCATCGCCGCCAAGGCGGTGGCGTTCGGCGAAGCGCTGCAGCCCGATTTCAAACTCTATGCCGCGGCAATCGTCGAGAATGCCAAGATCCTCGCCGCGACCCTCAAGGAACGCGGCGCGGAAGTCGTCTCGGGCGGGACCGACACGCATCTCGCGCTGATCGACCTGTCGCCGCTCGGCGTGACCGGCAAGGATGCCGATGAAGCGCTCGAGCGCGCCGGCATCACCTGCAACAAGAACGGCATCCCCAACGATCCGCTGCCGCCGACCAAGACCAGCGGCATCCGCGTCGGATCGCCCGCCGGCACCACGCGCGGCTTCGGCCCGGCCGAATTCCGTGAGATCGGCAATATGGTCGCTGATGTGCTCGACGGCCTGCGCAAGAATGGTGAAGCCGGCGATGCACAGGTCGAGGCCAATGTCCGCGAGCGCGTCCTTGCCTTGTGCGCGCGCTTCCCAATCTATCCCGAGGGCATGTGAGCTGATGAAGTGCCGGGCGTGCAACACGACCATCGCCAGGACCGCGCGGTTCTGCGCACAATGCGGCGTGACCGTCGTGGAAGGCGCGTCGCCGGCCAGGCCGGACCCGGCGCATGTGTCGGACGGCGCGATCGATGACGATATCCGTGCCGCACGTGCCTTTGCCGCCGATGCGCGCGCGCGCCATGCCCGGCCCGATACGCTGGGATCAAGCATGGCCAAGGGCGCGGCGATCGGGGCGGTGGTGGCATTGCCGGTGCCGTTGATCGGCCCGCTGGCCGGGGCGGTGGTCGGTGCCGGCGTCGCCGCGTTCCAGAAACTGACAAAGGACTGATTTTTTGCGTTGCCCCTTTTGCGGACATGAAGACAGCCAGGTAAAGGACAGCCGTCCGACCGAAGATGGTGCGGCGATCCGCCGCCGGCGGCAATGCGAGGGTTGCGCGGCGCGCTTCACCACCTTCGAACGCATCCAGTTGCGCGAACTCTATGTGTTGAAAAGCGAGGACAAGCGCGAACCGTTCGACCGTGAAAAGCTGCTGCGCTCGGTGTCGATCGCGGCGCGCAAGCGGCCGATCGATGCGGTACGGATCGAGAAGCTGGTGTCCGGCATCCAGCGGCAGTTGGAAACGCAGGGCGAGAATGAAGTCCATTCGCAGCGCATCGGCGAGATGGTGATGGAAGGGCTGAAAGGCCTGGATTCGGTCGCCTATATCCGCTTCGCCAGCGTCTATAAGGATTTCCGCGAAGCGCGCGATTTCGAGGAATTCGCCGGCAATGTGAGCGAGGTGGGCAAGGGGTGAACGCCAAGCTGGCCCCACCCCCGGTCATCGTCCTGGTCCGCCCGCAACTGGGCGAGAATATCGGCAAGGCGGCGCGCGCGATGCTCAATTTCGGGCTGACCGAGATGCGCCTGGTCGCGCCGCGCGACGGCTGGCCCAATCCGTCCGCCGGCCCGGCCGCGAGCGGCGCCGATATCGTGCTCGAACAGGCTCGTGTGTTCGACAGCGTCGCCGACGCGGTGGCGGATTGCGCCCAGGTCTATGCCACCACGGTACGCAAGCGCGGCGTGACCAAGCCCGTCGTCACACCCGAACGCGCCGCCACAGATATCCATGCCGCGCCGGTACGCTCGGCGATCCTGTTCGGACCGGAGCGATCGGGACTGGAAACCGACGATGTCGCGCTGGCACGCACGATCATCACCGTGCCGATCAATGCCGAATTCGGATCGCTCAACCTCGCCCAGGCGGTAATTCTGGTCGCCTATGAATGGTCGAAGGGAACGGTGCTTGCATCGCCCCCGGAAACCGAACTGCCCGACCCGGCTCCGCATGAAGAACTGGAAGGAATGATCCTGCAGCTCGATGCGATGCTTGAGGCGGCGCATTTCTTCTATCCACCCGATCGCACCCCGGTGACGAAGCGGACGCTGCGCACGCTGCTGACCAAGCCCGGCTGGTCGAGCCAGGAGGTCAGAACCTTTCGCGGCGTGCTGAGCGCTTTGGCCGGCGCGAAGAAGGCGAAGCCGCCGCGTCAATCCTGACATCCGGTTGCCGCAAAACCGACATCCCTGCAAAGATGTAGATATGTCCTTCCGCCAGCGAGCCATTGGCATTATGGCGCTGTCCGATTCTGTAGTGGAGAGCTTGATGAAACTGCTTATCGCCTCGGCATTTGTCCTTGCTTCGCCTGCCATGGCTCAGACGGCAACGGCTGAACAGCCTGCCACGACCGCCAGCCAGCCGGCGCCCGCAAAGGTCGAAAGCGAGCGTAAAATCTGCCGCAATGACCCCCGTTCGGAGACGCGCATCTCCAAGAAGATCTGCAAGACGGCGGCGGAATGGCACGAGCAGAGCCGGTCGACCAATGGCGGCATCAACACGCTGCGCGATAACTGATCCGCGATCGGGGCGGTCGACCGGCGCTTCTCAACGCCGGTCGAACGCCACCATCTCATACGCGATCGACGCTTCGACGAGCTGATCCCAAAGCTGGCCGATTGCCGCAACCGGCAACCCCGCCGCCTCGGCGGCAGCCCGGGCATTGGCGATGACCTGCGACTTGCGCGCTTCGTCTCGCACTGCGTTGCGATCCGGCTTGATGCGCGCTGCCGCGTCCATATAGGCGAAGCGGCGCGCGAGCAGGGCGATCAGTTCGCGGTCGACCTGATCGACGCCATGGCGCACCTCGATCATCGTCGTGCAGTCGGCACCGGCAAGAATGGTATCGTTCATGCGCACGCTCTTGGCGAGCCCGCGGACGACTGTCCAGCGCGACTCCGCTCAAACCTGAATCCCCCTAAACTTGACTCGGCGACATACCCCCGCTAACCGCCCGCCTTCGCAAAAGGCCCCGCACCCCGGTGAAGCGGTGGCCCCGATCGAACCCCAGGGTTCGACGGAGCGATGACCGGGTATCGATCAGCCTAGCTTCACAGCGACGCCGGTCTTGTTGTTGGCACTTGCAAGGAATTACACATGTCGAAGCGTTCAAGCGCAAAGTACAAGCTCGATCGCCGGATGGGCGAGAATATCTGGGGCCGTCCCAAGTCGCCCGTCAACAAGCGCGAATATGGTCCCGGCCAGCACGGCCAGCGCCGCAAGGGCAAGGTTTCCGATTTCGGCATCCAGCTGCGCGCCAAGCAGAAGCTCAAGGGCTATTATGGCGACGTGACCGAAAAGCAGTTCCGTGCCTGCTATCATGAAGCAGCGCGGATGAAGGGCGATACCGGCCAGAACCTGATCGGCCTGCTCGAACAGCGTCTCGACATGATCGTCTATCGCGCCAAGTTCGCACCGACCGTGTTCGCCGCGCGCCAGCTCGTTTCGCATGGCCACATCCGCGTCAACGGCGTGAAGTGCAACATCGCGTCGCGCCGCTGCTTCCCGGGCATGGAAATCACGCTTGGATCGAAGGCGCAGGAAATGGCGCTGGTGATGGAAGCACAGGGTCTCGCCGAGCGCGAAATCCCCGATTACGTCGCACCCGACGGCAATGCGAAGGTGACCTTCACCCGCGTGCCGACGCTCGACGAAGTGCCCTATCCGGTGAAGATGGAACCGAATCTGGTGGTCGAGTTCTACTCGCGCTAACGTTTCATTCCGACGAATTCAAAGAAGGGCGGTCCTGTCGGGGCCGCCCTTTTTCGTTCACAGGCCAAGCGATTGCCGCAGGAAGGTGTTGGCCTTGTCGAGCATCATCGCGCGTGCCTCACCGTCATCGAGTTGATGATCGAGCCCCTTGAACTCGACCAGTTCGGCCTGCCCGCCCGCTTCCTTCATCTGTCTCGCCATCAGTCGCGACTGCCCGATACCGACATTGCGGTCCTGGTCGCCGTGGAACATCAACACAGGCGCCTTGATCCGGCTCGCGTTGCGCGCTGGTGACCCCTGTACGACATGGGCGCCGTGGCCGATAAAGGCATCGACCATCGTGAAATTGGTGAAGCCCTGTGACTCGGCGCGCAGCGTCTCCAGATCGGTCACCGGCGCGATCGCGACGATTGCCTTGAACAACGCCGCATCGAGCACTGACGATTGCAGCGCGGCATAGCCGCCATAGGACCAGCCGACGATCGCCAGCTTGCCCGGCGCGGCAATCCCCTGGCTCGTCAGCCAGCGCCCGCCATCGTTCACGTCACCAACCGCGGTACGCCATGACTGGAAGCCGTTTTTGTTGAACCACGCCTCGCCATAACCAGCCGAGCCGCGGAAATTCGGCTGGAGCACGGCAAAGCCACGAGCCGCGAAATACTGCGCAAGCCAGTCGAAACCCCATTCGTCTCTCGCGCCCGGCCCGCCATGCGGCATGACGATCGACGGCAGATTCTTGCCATCACTCCCCGGCGGAAGTGTCAGATAGGCGGGAATTTGCGTCCCATCCGCCGCAGCGAACGTGATCGCCTTGACGCTTGCGAGCGCGGTCTGGGCAAGCAGCGGCCGCACCGGCATCACCTCTGCAAGACCCCGGGTCACTTTGTCATAGACATAATAGGCGCCGGGGTTCGTATCGCCGCCCGCGAACAGCAAAAGCTTGCTCTCATCGCTATTGGCGTCAACGAAACTGATCAGCGGCTGTCCCGGCAACGCCTTGGCCAAAGCCACACCAAGCTTGCGCAGGGCAGGATCGAAGAACTCGGTTTGCCGCCGATCGGTCACATAGCTTACGCCAACAACGCGGTTCTGGCGGCCAATTCGCACCAATCCATCGACATCATCACGCGCCGCCACCAGATCGCGCTTCAACGTCGCGTCGAGCGCGACACTGAAGAGCGCGGTACGCCCCTGATGATTGTCGAAGCCATAGGCCACGTTCAATTTGCGATCGACTGCCCAGGGGTTGAACCCCGTCGTCGTGCCGGCGTCGATCACCAGGTTACCGAGCGGTTCCCAATCCTTTTTGTCCGGCACGCGATAGAAATATTTGATCGTCTTGCCGTCATAGCCGCTTGCTGTCCTCGGCCGCATTCCCATGATGCGAACCTTGCCCAGGCCGTCGGTGATATATTCCACCGCGTCGGCCCGGGGCGGCTCGACCCCCTTGCGCGACAGGGTGGCAATATTGACCTGTTCGACGCCAAGCCCGTCGCGGGTGCTGGCGATATTGGTGCCAATGGTCCTTTCCGGGACATATTGGCGCGTCAGCAAGGCCGTACCCTCGGCGCCGTCCGGGACCCAGTCGATGATCTCGCCGCCATTCTGCATGATGTCGAGAGCCCGCGAGCTGCCATCGACGCTCAGCAGCTTGACGGCACCGCTGTTGCTGTCGACCGTAACGAGGCGCGAGAAAGTGAGCCGGTCGCCGCTGGGACCAGCCTCATACATGTAAATCTTGCAGATCAGGGCGGCGTTGGTCGACCAATGACAGTCGCTCAACTTGTCGTCCTTCCCGGACGCCGCGATGAGCCGCTTCGGGTCGCCCCCTTTGACGAGATCCCCGATCATCAGCACGCTGCCTCGCCCCACCGGCGCGATGAACGCGACCCGTGTTCCATCGGGCGACAGGCTGATCTGCTGGATCGCCTCGCGCGCGCCGAAACGCGCCGCGACATCATCGGCCGCCAAGGCCGGCCCCGACACCAGGACACAGGAAAATGCCGCCGCCAGGACCGCCGCTGATCTCTTCATACTGATAACCCCCCGATTGATCCGCTTACCCTAATGACGCCCACCGGGCGGTCAACGCGAATGCGGGGTGAAGTCTTGCGCGGGGCGTTTGCGACTGCCAAACGGTCGCCTCACCGATCGGAGCCCTCGCCCATGCGTGTTGCCACAGCCGCCCTGCTTCTTGCCGTCGCCGCCCCCGCCTGGGCAGAGAACAAGCCCGACATTTCGCTCCAGACGCTGAAGGACGTGACGCAAACCCTGTCGTCGGATGCCTTTGAGGGCCGCAAGCCCACCACCCCGGCCGAGGACAAGACGACCGCCTATATCGTCGAACGCTTCAAAAAGGCCGGCCTCAAACCCGCCAACAAGGGCAGCTGGTACCAGGACGTGCCGCTGGTCGAGATTACCGCCAACAATGTGACGCCGATGACCTTCACCGGTGGCAAGACCCCGGTTTCGGCCGCCTATCGCACCGACCTGGTCATCGGCACCTATCGCGTCACGCCCAAGGTCGCGATCAAGGACAGCGACGTGGTCTTTGTCGGGTACGGCATCAACGCGCCCGAACGCGGCTGGAACGATTATGCCGGGATCGATGTGAAGGGGAAGACCGTGATCATCCTGGTCAACGATCCCGACTGGCGGACGATGACGCTCGACGGCGATTTCGGCGGCCGGGCAATGACCTATTATGGCCGCTGGACCTACAAGTTCGAGGAAGCCGCGCGGCAGGGCGCCGCCGCCGCGATCATCGTTCATGACACCGAACCCGCCGCTTATGGCTGGGGCGTGGTGCAATCGTCCTGGACCGGGCCGCAGCTCGAACAGGACACGCCCGGCAACCATATGGACCAGAGCGACGCGATCGGCTGGATCCAGAAGCCGGTCGCCGAAGCGCTGTTCGCCAGCGCGGGCCAGGATCTCGCCACTTTGTCCAGGGCAGCGGCGACCAAGGGCTTCAAGGCCGTCCCGCTCGGCGTGAAGGCGTCGGTGTCGTGGAGCAACACGATCCGCCGCCAGGCATCGAAGAATGTCGTCGGCATCCTGCCCGGCACCAGCAAGCCCGATGAGGTCGTGCTTTATTCGGCGCATTGGGATCACCTCGGCCATTGCGACGCGGTCAAGGGCGACGACATCTGCAATGGCGCGGTCGACAATGCCTCCGGCTCCGCGGGCCTTGTTGCCCTGGCCGAAGCCGCGGTGAAGGCGGGACCGGCCAAGCGCAGCCAGGTGTTCCTTGCCGTGACCGGCGAGGAATCGGGCCTGCTCGGCTCCAAATTCTATGCCGAGAACCCGATCTTCCCGCTCGCCAAGACGGTCGGCGGCGTGAACATGGACGGGCTCAACGTGATCGGCAAGGCGAAGGACTTCGTGCTGGTCGGCGCGGGCAAGTCGGAGCTCGAGGATCTGGTCAAGCCGATGGTCGCCGCCGAAGGCCGGGTCATCACGCTCGAAGCCAATCCCGAGCGCGGCTCCTATTACCGCTCCGACCATTTCAGCTTCGCCAAGCTCGGCGTGCCGATGCTGTATGGCGAAAGCGGCGAAGATCTGGTCGTCGGCGGAACGGCGGCAGGCAAGGCCGCGACCGAGGATTATATCATCAACCGCTATCACAAGCCGCAGGATGAATATGACGCCAAATGGGACTGGAATGGCGCGCTGTCCGACCTGCGAATCTATTACGGCCTCGGGCGTGAGCTGGCGCAGAGCGATCGCTGGCCCAACTGGTATCCCAGTGCCGAATTCCGCAGCATTCGTGACAAGAGCCGCGCGGCCACGAACTAAGGGATAGCCGATGCCGAAACGCATTACCCAGCCCGCCGAATGGGCTCGTCACAAGGCAGTGTGGATCGGCTTTCCCAGCCATCCCGAACTCTGGCTCGACGATCTCGAACCGGCGCGCGCGGAGGTCACCGCCTTTGCGCGCGCCGTCCATGCCGAGGGCCGGGGCGAGCGCGTCATCCTGGTGGCGGCCGATGAAGAGGCGGCCATAGCTGCTCGGGCGATGGCGAAGGACGTGGCCGACGTCGTGGTCGAACCGTTCGGCGATATCTGGCTGCGCGATACCGCGGCGATCATCCTCAGCGATCATAGCGGGCGCGACTTCGGCTTTAATGGCTGGGGCGGCAAATACGACTTGCCCGGCGACGATGATATCGGTTCCCGGCTCGCCGCGCGGCGCAATATCCGCACCGAGCGATGCGACTGGATCCTGGAGGGCGGCGCGATCGACAGCGACGGCACCGGCCTGGTCGTCACGACCGAGCAATGCCTGCTCAACCATAACCGCAATCCCGGCCTGTCGCGGACCGAGATCGAAGCGCGGCTGCGCGAGGATCTGGGCTTTTCGGAAGTGATCTGGCTCGGCGACGGGCTGATGCACGACCATACCGATGGCCATGTCGACAATCTCGCGCGCTTCGTCGCGCCGGGCAAGCTCGCCATCCCGGTGGCGGCGGACAATGACCCCAACTGGCTGGTCTATCAGCACGCCGCGCGCGCCGCGGCGCGGCATGAGGTCGAGATCGTGCCGATCCCCTCGCCCGGCCGCGTGCTGCGCGACGAGGAGATCGTACCGGCGAGCTATATGAATTTCTATATCGGCAATGCGACGGTGGTCGTGCCGCAATATGGCGCGCCGAACGACGCGGCGGCGGTGGTGGCGATCGGTGCGCTGTTCCCGGACCGCGAGACGGTCGGCCTGCATGCCGACCATATCCTGACCGGCGGCGGCAGCTTCCACTGCATCAGCCAGCAGATCCCGGGCTGATCAGCCCACCCGATAGACCCGTCTGATCAGCCCGCCCGATCAGCCCTGGGGGCTACCGATCACCCGGCGCGGCAAGGCCCGCGCGTCGATGCCGTCGATCAGCCGCGCATTGACGCCGACTTTCGCCCCGACGCCGCCGGGATAGCATTCCTCTTCCAGTCCCGGATGGATGCGCCAGCCGATCATCGCGCTGCAGTGCGAGCAGAAGCGGAAATCGAGCAGCCGGTCGCCCCATTGATAGATCGACAGCTCCGCTTCGCCCTGCGTGATGGCGAACTGGTCGGGCGGATAATAGCAGCATAGCGAGCCGAGCTTCGTACAGATCGAGCAATGGCATTCAGTCACCTCGACCGGCGGCGCCGGCACGGTGAAGCACACCGTCCCGCAATGGCAGCTGCCGACGGTCATAGCCGCGCCAGCATGCGCTCGATCGATTCGTGATGCGTCTCGTTATCGCCGCATTCGCGTTCGAGCATCGCCTTGATCTTCTCCAGTTCCTTTTCGGTCAGATGCTCGATGCCGATAAAGTCGGTGCGCGCTTCGATATTGGCGCGAATCAGTTCGTCGAGCTTGGCCTGGATCGCGCTGGCATCGCGATTCTGGGCATTCTGGATCAGGAACACCATCAGGAAGGTGACGATCGTGGTGCCGGTGTTGATCACCAGCTGCCAGGTGTCGGAATAGTGGAACACCGGCCCGGTAATGCCCCACACGACGACGATCAGGAACGCCAGCATGAACGCGGGCGGACGCCCCGCCCAGCTCGCCACTCTCTGCGCGACCGCTTCGAAAAACCGATCCATATCTTCGTCCCTCGATTTGAAACCGAACGCTGAACCGCTAAGTACGCTCCATGACCGAAATCACCGTCGCCGCGCTCCAGACTGCCTTCACCAACGATATGGACGCGAACATCGCCCATGTCTCCGACCTCGTGCGCGAAGCCGCGGGCAAGGGCGCGCAAGTGATCCTGCCGCCCGAATTGTTCGAAGGCGAATATTTCTGCCGCGTCGAGGATGAGGGGCTGTTCGCCAAGGCGAAGCCGACCGCCGAGCACAAGGCGGTGCTGGCGATGCAGAAACTCGCCGCCGAATTGCAGGTCTATATCCCGACCAGCTTCTTCGAGGCGGACGGGCCGCATCATTACAACAGCCTGGCGATGATCGGCCCCGACGGTGCGGTCATGGGCGTGTATCGCAAGAGCCATATCCCCGACGGGCCGGGATATGAGGAGAAATTCTATTTCCGTCCCGGCAATACCGGCTTCAAGGTCTGGCCGGGGCCCTCCGCCACGCTCGGCGTCGGGATCTGCTGGGATCAATGGTATCCCGAAACCGCGCGCGCGATGATGCTGATGGGTGCGGAGATCCTGTTCTACCCGACCGCGATCGGCAGCGAGCCGCACGACACCTCGCTCGACACCGCGCGGCTGTGGCGTCGCGCGATGGTCGGCCATGCCGTGTCGAACGTAGTGCCGATCGTCGCCGCCAACCGGATCGGCGTGGAACATGGGCAAACTTTCTACGGCACCAGCTTCATCGCCGACGAGCGCGGCGACATCCTGGCCGAGCTGGGCCGGGAGGAGACCGGCGTGATCACCGCGACGATCGACCTCGACCGGGTCAAGCGCCACCGCGCCGCTTTCGGCTTCTTCCGCGACCGGCGACCCGAGCTTTACGGGCGGCTGGTGCAGGATGTCTGAGCGGGATCGACAGATTGGGCGGCTGATATACGCCGCTCTTTTGCTGTCGGTCGTTATGGCGCTGGCTGCTCTCGCCAGCGCGTTGGTGGCGCCTTCCCCGACCCATAGCGTCGCAGCGCTGATCACGTTCGTCATCGCAGCCGCCATCGCCCTCACGGCGCGTCGGTGGTGGAACAGCTTCTAAGCATCAACCGAGCGGTTCCGGCGACGCGGCGTTTCGTGTCGGATTGGCTGACTGTTATCGAATAACGGCCAGCCAAACGGCCGGAACAGCCAGTGCAGGCTTACCAACAGTGAGAAAGAGCGGGGCGGGCCGCCATATCGAGGCCTGCTGAGCAACATTGGCTTGCGTGGAATCACCCCTCGCCGTTCGGGCTGAGCTTCTCGAAGCCCCGTTCTTTCTTGCAGCACAGGCAGCCGAAGAAGAACGGCCCTTCGACAAGCTCAGAGCGAACGGAAAGGTGAGTGGATCAACTCAGCTCGAAACCGCGCTAGCGGTTCGAGACGCGGGGTTGAATCGGCGGGATCATGTCGGTTCGAAACCGCAGCCTGTTGGTGCGCTGCGCCAGCGTTGCAAATTCCCGCAGTGACGGGAATCGCTGCGGGAAAATGCCTTTTCGAGCGTTCTGCGGGAATCTGCGGGAAAAGCTGCGGGAATTTTGATGGATCCGCACGGGAATTTTTGGGGTGTGCTGCGGGAATATCGGGAAATTGGGGGCGGTCGTCATGGCTGCGTGTTTTCCGGTTCTGCTGATTCAACTGGTCCGTCGGACAGGCTTTAACCGACGCGCGACACCCGCGCCGGAAACCCGTCATGACGCCCGTTGAAAGAGATCTGAATCGAACCGGGATGCCGCCGAATGCCGTTGGCGCGAAGGTTGGACAGATCGGCGGCGCGCACCGGCAGGATTTATTGGCCGGCGACGGGAGACACAGGAAGATAGCGCGCCATCTTCGCCTCGAGCAGGCGGATCAGTTCCGGTTGCATGAAGTCATAATCGTCCGGAATATCGAGGCTGATGATCCGCGTCGTCTTCAGCGCCGAACGAAAGCGCTTCTGTAGTTTGGTACGATGCACCTTCTCCATCACGAAGATCATATCCGCCCATTCGACCAGTTCGGCGGTGAGCGGGTTGTCGGCGTCGTGATTGGTGCCGGCCGACTCGACCTCCATGTCGGGCCGCGATGCGAAAATCTGTTCCGCGGTCGGGCTGCGCAGCCGGTTCTGGCTGCACACGAAAAGGATTTTCCTCATGCCGGCCGCAACTCCAGCGCCCGCGCGAACACCGCCTCGAACATCTCGGCGGTCAGCCGTCCGGTATTCTGATTGTAGCGCGAGCAGTGATAGCTATCGATCAGGATGCGCCCGTCGGGCACGCGGTGTTCCGCGAGATGCGCGAAGCGGCATTTGGGCAATTTGCCGCCGAGAATCTTCACCGCCGACTGGTGCGCGATCTGGCCGAGCGCGATGTACACGCGTGCCCTGGGCAATGCCGCCGCCTGGCCGGCGAGGAATGGACGGCAGGCGCGGATTTCCTCGGGTGTCGGCTTGTTCTGTGGCGGCAGGCATTTGACCGCGTTGATGATGATCGCGCCGTCGAGCCGGAGCGAGTCCTCCGGCGTGCCCTCATAAGTGCCGCTGGCCAGCCCGAACTTCGCCAGCGTGTCGAACAGCAGCGGCCCCGACCGATCGCCGGTAAAGGGCCGCCCGGTGCGGTTGGCGCCGTGCTTGCCCGGCGCGAGCCCGACGATCGCGAGCCAGCCATCGGGATCGCCGAACGCATTGACCGGCGCATTCCACCAATCGGGATGTTCGATGCGAAGATCGTCGCGAAAGGCAACGAGACGTGGGCAGCGCGGGCAATCATGCGGCGCTTCGGTGTGCGGAATCGGGCTGGGTGCGAAGTTCATCGAAAAGCGATACGCAGGTTGCCGTGCCGATCTCAACTTATGCCATTTCCATCGGGTCGAACCGCCCGGGCCGCCATGGCCGCCCCGAAGCCGAGGTAATCGCCGCGATCCGCCTCCTGCCGAACGTGGTGGCGGTGGCGCCGATCATCGCCAGCGCGCCGATCGGCCCGTCGATCCGGCGTTTCGCCAATACGGCCGTGCTGATCGAAACCCGCGACGATCCGCCCGCCTTGCTCGCGCGATTGAAAGCGATCGAGCGCGAATTCGGGCGACGGCGCGGGCAGCGCTGGGGCGCACGGGTGATCGACCTCGACATCATCCTGTGGTCGGGCGGCAGCTGGGGCGGGGCCGGCCTGACCGTCCCGCATATCGGCTTTCGCGCGCGTCGCTTCGTGCTCGATCCGCTGACCCGGATCGCACCCGGCTGGCGCGATCCGATCACCGGGCTGAGCGTGCGGCAGCTCGCTTACCGCCTGCGCGCGGTTGACCAGCGCGCCTCGCCCCCCTAACGCGCGTCACTTGCCCGGCATGTGTGGGGGCCCGTAGCTCAGTTGGTAGAGCAACGGACTTTTAATCTGTAGGTCTCGGGTTCGAATCCCGACGGGCCCACCATCGCCGAACACCGTGCAAAGCCTTGCGTTTTTGAAAGGCCTGCCTTCGTTGAACGTCTGTCGTTCCGACTTCGCATTTTCGCTGACATGGTTACGATGAAAAGCGGCCGAGTCATGAGGACCATGACCGCTTGCTCGGCATTTTGATGGATACGCCTCATGTCGGTCGTCACAGGAGTAATGTTGATCGTGATGTTTGGCGAGGATTACCCGTTGCAGCCAATACAGGACTGGCTGGCCGATCATTGCGACGGTGCTCAGCTTGTCGATGTCGCTGATCTGGCAGGCGGCTCAAAGCATCCGCAATTCCGGGCGATGGCCGCGGGCATTAATCATTTCGCGAACGTCAACGAGTTTGCGGCATTTGTGATGTCGCGCGACTGGTCGCAACCGGAGAACGTCATTCTGGTCCTGCAGCCGGAAGAGGGTACCACCGATGTATACCGGCCAGCGGGCTTTAATCTGTAGGTCTCCGGGTCGAATCCCGACAGCCCAGCCATCACCGCGAGAACAGCCATGATCGAGTCATATGATCGCTGAAGATCCGCTTCATGCCGAAGGCGCCGATGCCGTTGGACAGGTGCCCGGCGGCGTTCGGCAGCCACGCTGGTTGCTTGCCGCGGGCGGCGCGGTCGCGCTGGCGGCGCTGATCGTCACGCTGATCGGCCTGTTTGTCGATCGTGGCCATCGTTTCGCGTTCGATTCGGCGCTGCTGCTCGCCGCGCGGCATGGCGAGGCGCATGGCGTGCCGGTCGGCCCGTTCTGGATGAAGCAGGCGGCCATCGATGTGACGGCGCTGGGCGGCGAGACCGTGCTGGTGCTGATCGTCATCATCACTGCGGGCTTCCTGGCCGTGCGGCGGCTGTGGCTGACGATGTGGCTGGTGCTGGGCGGCACGATCAGCGGCTCGATCGCGGTCGGCATCGTCAAGTCGCTGGTCGGTCGCCCGCGCCCCGAGCTGACCGATCATCTCGTCCAGGTCAGCTCGGCCAGTTTCCCGAGCGGCCATGCCGCCAACAGCGCGATCATCTATCTGACCATCGCGACGCTGGTCATGCAGATCGCGCCAGGGAGCGGATCGCGCCGCTATATCCTGAGCGTCGCGGTGGTGCTGGTCACTGCGATCGGCATGAGCCGGGTCTATCTTGGCGTGCACTGGCCAAGCGATGTGCTTGGCGGCTGGGCATTCGGGACGCTGTGGGCGATCGGCTGGTGGGCGATCGGCGCCTGGGCCAGGCTCAGGCGCGCCGGGGTTTCGGTGTTACACCCCGGCGAGTAGCCGCTTCGCCGATTTCAGGTGCGGCGCGTCGACCATCTTGCCGTCGAGCGCCAGCGCCCCCGCTCCCGGGTTCGCGTCGAACAGGGCAACGACTTGGCGGGCATGCTCGATCTCCGCCGCGCTTGGCGTGAAGGCGGCGTTGATCACCGGCACCTGCGCCGGATGGATCGCCATCATGCCGGTAAAGCCGTCGCGCCGTGCCCGCGCGGCATAGGCGGCCAGGCCATCGAGATCGCGGAAATCGGGATAGACCGTCTCGATCGCCAGCACGCCCGCCGCATGCGCGCCGAACAGGGTGAGCGAGCGGGCGAGTTGATAGGGTGCGGTATAGCTGCCATCGGCCTCACGCGAGGTTGCCGCCCCGATCGCGGCGGGCAGATCCTCCGCGCCCCAGGTCAGCCCGGCGAGCCGGGAGGTGACGCCGCCATAGCTGCCCAGCGAAAAAATCGCCGCCGGCGTCTCGGTCGCGATCGGCAGGATCGCGATATCGCCCGACAGCCGCGCATCGAGCGCGGCGAGCGACGCCGCCCCTTCCGCCTTGGGCAGCAGCAGCCCGTCAGGGCCAGCCGGCAGGACAGCCGCCAGATCGTCGTCGATCAGCCCCGAATCGAGTGGATTGACCCGGACATAAAGCGTCGCGGTGCGCGGCCGGCGCAGAAATGCCGCCACCGCCGCACGCGCTTCGGGCTTCGCCGCCGGGCTGACCGAATCCTCCAGATCGAGGATCAGCACATCGGCGCCGAGTGCGAGCGCTTTCTCCATCCGGTCGGGACGATCGCCGGGAACGAACAGCAATGAGCGCAGGCGGGGCATGTGAATCTCCATATCGTGCGCCCAGGAACCGATCGACATCCGGCGGGACGGGCGGGCGCGACGCGTCTTTGCGGCACCGTGACCCCTGGAACAAGCCCGGGGGGCGGCCATGGGGTGCCGCCGGGGTCCGGGCTCGCCGCCGTCCGGCCTGGGGGGGTTTGAGCGCTGCCGTCCCGGTCCGGCGTCATAACAGCGCCAGTCCGGTTCCCAGCTGCGGCAAGCAGTATTGTGACCTTATAACATACCATTTATGGCGCGGATACGATATGAAAGGTTCGCCATGATCCGTTCTCTCCTGCTTGCCAGTGTTGCCGTTATTCTCGCTCAACCCGCACTCGCCCAGGAGGCGCCGCCCGCCGCTGATCCGCCCGCCGCAGCCGGCGCGCCGGCCAAAGCCGGCAAGATCGCCAATGATGGCCGCGACATCGTCGTGACCACGCGCCTCGATCGCGCCCGTGCCTCGATTCAGCCAAGCCTTGGCGCAACCACCTACACCATCACCAATGAGACGATTCAGGCGTTGCCGGGCGGCGACAATCAGCAATTGAACCAGATCCTGCTGCAACTGCCCGGCGTGGTGCAGGACGGGTTCGGCCAGTTCCATGTCCGCGACGATCACAACAACCTGCAATATCGCATCAACGGGACGATCCTGCCCGAAGGCGTCGCGGTGTTCGGCCAGACATTGTCGCCACGGCTGGTCGATCGCTTCGATCTGCGGACCGGCGCGCTGCCCGCGCAATATGGCCTGCGCACCGCCGGGATCATCGACATCACGACCAAGAGCGGCTTCAACAATGGCGGCGAGCTGTCGCTCTATGGCGGCAGTCACGGCACGATCGAGCCAAGCATCGAATATGGCGGATCGACCGGCGCGACGAATTATTACGTCACCGGCAGCTATCGCCACAGCGACCTGGGCATCGAGGCGGTCGATCCCGACCGAACCGCGCTGCACGACAAGACCAACCAGTATCAGGGCTTTGTCTATCTCGACCACACGCTGGACGAAGGCAATCGCGTGTCGTTCATCGGCGGCTATTCCGACCAGAGCTTCCAGATCCCCAATCCGCGCGGACTGCATCCCGACGGCACCTATAGCGTCGGGGGCGTGACCGATTTCCTCAGCGACAATCTCGACGAGCGGCAGCGTGAACGCACCGCGTTCGGCATTGCCAGCTTCCTGCACGACGCCGGGCCGGTGACGCTGCAGGCATCGCTGTTCGCGCGCTATTCGAGCTTGCGCTACACGCCGGACACGCTGGGCGAATTGCTGTTCAACGGTATTGCGCAAGCCGCGTTCAAGCAGGATTTCAGCGTCGGCGGACAGCTTGAGGGCGTCTATCGCGCCGGCGATGCGCACACATTGCGCGGCGGGGTGATCATCTCGCGCGATCGTGGCAACAGCCGGACGACAAGCCAGGTTTTCCCCGGCACGGTCGATGACAATGGCGATTTCCATCAGAGCGGCGAGCCGATCAGCATCGCCGATAATGGCGCGGCGACCGAATGGACGTACAGCGCCTATCTGCAGGACGAATGGAAATTGTCCCGGGCGCTGACGGTCAATTTTGGCGGCCGGTTCGATCATTATAATGGCTTCCGCGCCGAATCGCAGTTCTCGCCACGGATCAACGCGGTGCTGACCCCGATCCATGGGCTGACGCTCCATGCCGGTTATGCGCGTTATTTCTCACCCGCGCCGTTCGCCAATGTCGCGACGACCAGCGTCGCCAAATTCGTCAACACCAGCGCGGAAGCGCCGAACGGCCTGACATCGACGACGCCGTTCGCCGAGCGGCAGGATTATCTCGATATCGGCGCCGAACAGAAATTGGGCGATGTGACGATCGGCATCGATGCCTATCATCGCCGCTCGAAGAATCTGATCGATGAGGGACAGTTCGGTGCGCCGATCATCCTCACCCCGTTCAACTATGCCCATGGCCGGATCGACGGGGTGGAGGGCAATATCAGCTACGCGCATGGCGCATGGCAGATCTACGGCAATATCGCTTATGCCAAGGCGCAGGGCCAGACGATCGCATCGGGAGAGTTCAACTTCGACCCTGCCGATGTCGCCTATATCCAGAACCATTATATCTATCTCGACCATGACCAGACCTATACCGGGTCGGGCGGCGCGTCGTACCGCTTCAGCGACGGCACCAAATTGGGCACGAGCATGATCTATGGGTCGGGGCTGCGCAGGGATGGCGATGTGCCCAATGGCGGCAAGCTGCCGCCCTATGCCGTGTTCAATCTGACCGCGAGCCATCATTTCGCCGGCACCGGCCTGGAGGTTCGCGCCGACATCTTCAACGTCGCGGATCATGTCTACGAGATCCGCGACGGGTCCGGCATTGGCGTCGGCGCGCCGCAATTCGGCCAGCGGCGCGGTTTCTTCTTCGGCATCAGCGAGAAGATCTGACGGCGGTGGGGGCCGGTTGGGAGGACGTCGACCGGCCTCCATTGATCTGCGAAAAAATGAGCGGCGATGCGCGCAGCGTCGAGCCGTGCCGTCGCAACGACGAACGGCATTGATACTTAATATCATCTCATATATTGCGCCGCATCAAATAAGAAAGGGTCCTCATGATTCGTCCGCTCCTGCTTGCCAGTGCCGCCTTTGCCTTCGCTCAACCGGCGCTTGCCCAGGAAGGGCCCGCCGACACCGCCGCCCCCGCAAAGACAGCGAACGATGACAGCCGCGACATCATCATCACCGCGCCGTTCGAACAGAGCGAAGCCGATGTCCTGTCGGGCACGTCGGTTCTGTCCGGCGTGGAGCTGACCCGCAGCCTGAAGCCGACCATCGGTGAAACGCTCGCGCATCTGCCCGGCGTTTCCGCAACCTCGTTCGGCCCCAGCGCATCGCGCCCGATCCTGCGCGGCTTTCAGGGTGAACGTATCCGCGTGCTGACCGACGGGATCGGCTCGATCGACGTGTCCAACACCTCGGTCGATCACGCCGTGATCATCGATCCGCTGCTCGCCGAGCGCATCGAAGTGCTGCGCGGCCCCTCCGCCCTGCTGTTCGGCTCCTCGGCGGTCGGCGGCGTGGTCAACGTCATCGACACGCGCATCCCGCGCAGCGTGCCGGAAAAAGGCTATCGGCTCAGCGGCACCGCCACCTATGGCTCGGCGGCCAATGAGCGCACGATCGGCGGCGCGGGCGACGTCGCGGTCGGCCAGCACCTCGTGCTCCATGCCGATGGCTCCTATTCGAAGAGCGACGATTTGCGCATCGGCGGCTATGCCCTGACGCCGGAACGCCGCCGCGAAGCGCTGGCGACCAGCCTGTTGCCGGTCGACCCGGCGAATCCCGAACCGATCGATTATGCCGGCAATGCCGCGATCAAGGGCAAGCTGCCCAATTCGGCGAGCGAGACCTGGACCGCCGGCGTCGGCGCGTCGATCATCACCGACACGGGCAATCTCGGCATTTCCTACAGCCATTATGACAGCCTGTACGGCGTGCCGATCCGCTATGCGACCTTGCCCGGCGAAGGCCAGGAAGCGCCGCGTTTGTCGGTCGTGCAGAACCGCTTCGACCTGCGTGGCGAAGTCGATACCGGCGGTGGTTTCCTCGACAAGATCAAGATCCGCGCCGGCCAGGCAAGCTATCGCCACTTCGAACTGGAACAGGATGGTTCGGTCGGCACCGCTTTCTACAACAAGGGCCTGGAGGGCCGGCTTGAAGTGATCCAGGCCGATCATGGCGGCTGGAAGGGCGCATCGGGCGTGCAATTCTTCAACCGCATCTTCAACGTGAAGGGCGACGAAGCGTTCCTGCCCAAGAACGAAACCAACCAGACCGGCTTCTTCACGCTGCAGCAGCTCGATCTCGGCGCGTTCAAGGCCGAAGGCGGCCTGCGCTATGAACTGACCGATGTCGCGTCGCGCACGCCAGTCGACGATCTGCGCTTCTTCCGCGGCAGCCGCCATTTCGAGGCGCTGTCGGGGTCGATCGGTGCGTCCTACGGCCTGAGCGACGGGATCCGCATCGGCCTCAACCTGTCGCACACCGAACGCGCGCCATCGGCGGAGGAATTGTTCGCCAATGGCGGCCATGCCGGAACGCAAGCCTATGAACTGGGCAGCGCCGATTTCCGGCTCGAAAAGAGCTGGGGGCTGGAAGCCACGCTGCACGCACATGGCGAAGGCTTCAGCTTCGACGCCTCGGCCTATTACAATAAATTCTCCAACTATATCTCGGAGACTCAAGTCAACCAGGCGGTGTGCGAAGCCGCCGCGGCGCCTAGCGG
Organism: Sphingomonas sp. ERG5; assembly: GCF_000803065.1. GTDB lineage: Bacteria > Pseudomonadota > Alphaproteobacteria > Sphingomonadales > Sphingomonadaceae > Sphingomonas. The sequence continues at coordinate 35,378 of NZ_JSXI01000056.1, read as the reverse complement.
CCGCGAGGTCGAATTCCCCTGCTTCCAGTTCAGCCAGGCCGATGCACGCTATTACGGCGTCGAAGCGCAGGGGTCGGTCGTGCTGGCGCGGATCGGCACCTACAAGATCAATGCCGACCTGCTGGGCGATTATGTCCATGCCAATATCGTCGACCAGGGTCCGATCCCGCGGATCCCCGCACCGCGCATTCTGGGCGGGCTCGAGGCGCAATCCGACCGCCTCACCGGCCGGATCGAAGCCGAGCGCGTCTTCGACCAGAATCGCGTGACCAATTTCGAGACCCCGACCAAGGGCTATACCATGGTCAACGCCTCGATCTCGTTCAGCCCGTTCGGCGCGGACAACAAGACCACGCTCAACATCAGCGCCAACAACATCTTCGATGTCGATGCGCGCCGCCATGCGAGCTTCCTGAAGGACTTCGCGCCGCTCGCCGGGCGCGACATCCGGGCGACGCTGCGCTTCAGCCTGTAGGGCCGATCGCCCTGGGCACAACCTGCATGCCCGTATCGCCGCCGCCCCGGACCAGTGCCGGGGCGAACGGCGCGACAGATTGATCGCGTGAGCCGCAACGGCGCAGCGCATGCCGGTGCCGGTCGGCATTCAGGATGAGCGCGCCGCTTTCAGGCAGACCTGGCCAGGGGGGCAGGACATGAGGACGCCACCTTCCGAACTCGTAGAGCAATCGCCGCGCCGGGGCATGACCCTGTTCGACCGCGTGATACTGCTTGCCATATTGGCGAGCAGTCCGGCCTTCTGGTTCGGTGTGTTCTGGTGGTTCGCGTGATGGCGCCGTCTTGCTGAAACGACCCTAAAGTCCCGCAATCGCCTCGGCGAGCGGGCGGATCGCGTCGGGCTGATGGTCCCAGGAAATCACCAGCCGCGCCTCGCCCGGGCCCCAGTCGTAAAAGTCGAAACCCTTGGCGCGCAGCTTTTCCGCTTCGGCCGCGGTGACGCGCAGAAACACTTCATTCGCCTCGACCGGATGGACCAGCCGGTCGCCCGCCGCCTGGGCCAGCAGCGTCGCCCCGGCGTTCGACGCACGCGCATTGTCGAGCCACAGGTCATTGTCGAGCAAGGCATGGATCTGCGCGGCAAGATAGCGGCCTTTCGACAGCAGCAACCCGGCGCGCTTGCGGCGGTACAGCGTCGCGGCCGCCAGTTCGGGCCTGAAGAAGATCAACGCTTCGGCGCTCATCCCGCCATTCTTGACGAAGCCGAAGCTCAACACATCGACGCCGGCACGCCAGGTCAGGTCGGCCGGGGTGCAGCCGAGATGCGCCACCGCATTGGCGAAGCGCGCGCCGTCCATATGCAGCCCCAGCCGGCGCTCGCGCGCCAGATGGCCGATCGCCGCCACTTCATTGGGGGTATAAACGCAGCCATATTCGGTCGCGTTGGTGATCGAGATCGCGTGCGGCTGAACCTGATGGACATCGTCGCGCGTCGCATCGAGGATCGCGGCGATGCGGTCGGGGGTCAATTTCGCGCCTTCCCCGTCACCAAGCAGCAGCTTCGCGCCATGGGTATAGAATTCCGGCGCGCCGCATTCGTCATTCTGGATATGCGCATCGCGGTGGCACACCACCGCGCCATGCGGCGGGCACAGCGCGGCAAGCGCCAGGCAATTCGCCGAGGTGCCCGTCGGCACCCAGAGCGCGCGCACTTCAGCCTCGAACAGGTCGGAGAAGCGCGCGTCGAGCTGGCGGCTCCAGCCATCGCCATCATAAGCGGTGTCGAGCGTATTGGCCTGTTCGAGCGCCGCGAAGACGGCGGGATGGACCGGGGCGGCATTGTCGGAGAAGAAGCGCATGAGCGGAGCCTTGCTGCGCCACCCGGGTCTCGTCAACCGTGGCGATTGAGCGGTTGCCATCCTTCCGTTCGTTTCTCGACGTCGCTCGAAACGAACCGGGGGTGGCGGATCGGTTCAACCCGAATCCTGTCTTAACGCGGATCGGGCGGCGGTTCGTCGGGTGGTGGCTCGCCACCGGCTGGCGCGCGATCCTCGCGACGCGGTCGGTCGCCGGGCCGGTCGCCGCGATTGTCGCGATTCGACCGGTTGAGCTCGATGCCGTCGGGGCCGACGCGCAGATTGAGACCCAGCCCCTCAATCTCGCCTTCCAGCGGGATATTGATTCCGTCCAGGCCGAGGGCGTTGGCGGCGTCGGGATCCATCTCATTGTCGGCCGCTTCGGTCACCGGCGCGACGGCGGCACCGACGTTGAGCGCACGCGTCATGAAATCGCGCCAGACCCGCGCCGGGACGCCGCCGCCCGACAGGCCGGCATTGGGCGTATTGTCGTCATTGCCGACCCATACCCCGACCACCAGGTCGCCGGCGAAACCGATGAACAGCGCATCGCGACTGTCCTGCGTCGTGCCGGTCTTGCCATAGGTCTTGACCGACAATGCCGCTTGCCGCCCGGTGCCGGTCTCGGCCGAGGCGGAGAGCAGGTCGAGCATATGGTCGTGCAGATCGCCGGTCAGCGGATGTGTGCGATCGGTCAGGCTTTGCAGCCAGCTGCGATCGCCATTCGGTTCGAGCCCGCTGGCGCGAATCGGATAGCTCTGATTGGCGACGGCGGCAAAGGCCGAGGTCAGTTCGAGCAACGACACGGTCGAGGTGCCGAGCGCGATCGTCGCTTCATTGGCGATCGGGGTGGAAATGCCCAGGTCGCGCGCGGCGCGGATGACATTCTTCACCCCGACTTGCTGGATCAGCCGCGCGGCGGCGACATTGCTCGATTTGGCAAAGGCGCGGCGCAGCGTGATCTGCCCTTCATAGCGCCCATCGCTATTCTTCGGCGACCAGTCGGCGATGGTGACCGGTTCGTCCTCGATCATCGAATCCGGGGTCAGGCCGCTGCGCAACGCGGCGAGATAGACGAACAGCTTGAAGGCGGATCCCGGCTGGCGTCGCGCCTGGACCGCGCGGTTGAACGGACTGTCGGCATAGGATTTGCCGCCGACCATCGCGACCACCCGGCCATCGGGCCGCATCGCGACCAAGGCGATTTGCGCCTGTTTCAGGCCCGCACCGCGGATCGCACGCTCCGCCGCCTTTTGCAGCCGCCGGTCGAGCGTCGTCTTGACGGTGGTTTCGGTCGCGATCGCACCGGCGCGATCGCGCGCCTCGGGCAGCACCCAGTCGGCGAAATAGGTGCCGTCGGGCAATTGCCTGGTCGTGCTCATCGACAGCCGCGCCGGCGACACATCGGCGGCAGTCGCCTTGTCGAGGAAACCGCCCTCGACCATTGCCCCGACCACCAGCTTCTGCCGGTCGCGCGCGCCCTTCAGATTGACCGTCGGCGCGAGCTTCGACGGCGCCTTGACCAGTCCGGCAAGCATTGCCGCCTGACCGATCGACAGATTTTCCGGATCGCGGCTGAAATAATGCTTCGCCGCCGCGCGCAGGCCGTACACATTATCGCCGAAATAGACGTTCGACAGATAACGCGAGAGGATTTCGTCCTTCGACAGCCACGCCTCGAGCCAGAAGGCGATCATCACTTCGCGAATCTTGCGCGCCGCGGTGCGGTCCGAATCGAGGAACGCGTTCTTGGCGAGTTGCTGGGTGATCGTGCTGCCGCCCTGGCTGCGCCCGCTGCTGGTCATATTATGCCAGAAGGCGCGTGCGATGCCGCGCGGATCGACGCCCCAATGCGATTTGAAGCGCCGGTCCTCGATCGCCAGGAACGCGTTGGTGACATTGGCGGGCAATTTCGACGCATCGACCGGGGTACCGATGATCGCCCCGCGCCGCGCGATCGGCGTGCCATCCTCGGCCAGCAACGTGATGCTCGGCGGGGTCAGCGGCTCAAGCGATTTGGACAAGGGCGCCGTGAAGGCCAGCCAGATCACCGCCAGCACGAACAGGATGATGCCGCCGCCCAGGATGCGCATCGGCCAGCGCCAGCGTGACCGCCGGTACGGCACCGGCAGGTTCGTCGCATAGCCATCGCCCTGCGGATCCTGCGCGCCATGGCCGGCGGGCGGGGGCATGCCGTCGGACAATTCGAGCGGCGCCCGAGTGCCGCCCACGGTCCGTCCGACAGGGGCATTGCCGGACGGGGCGGTCGCCGGATCGAAGGGGTAGGGGCGCATCTGGTTCGATCGTTTCCGAGTCAGGCCGCCAGCATGGCGGAGAGCTGTATTACATCGATAAAACAGTGACCGCAAGCGATTGGCGTACGGGGATGGACGTCACCGGTCCGCTCGGGCACACCCGGGGAAGAAGCGAAACCGCGGAGCGACAAAGTGCGTGCGACCATCAAGGACGTATCCCGCGAAGCGGGGGTGTCGATCAAGACGGTATCGCGCGTCCTCAACAATGAACGTTATGTCGGCCAGGAGACCCGCGCCCGTGTCCAGGCCGCGGTCGCCTTGCTCAACTTCCGCCCCAGCACCGCCGCGCGGTCGCTCGCCGGGCGCCGCAGCTTCCAGATCGCGCTGATCTGCGACAATCCCAGCCCCTATTATGTCTATGAAATGCAGTCGGGAATCCGCGACCGCTGCGAGGCCGACGGCGTGCGGATGATCGCCCAGCCCTATGACCGCGACTCCACCACCTTGCTCGACGATGTCGAGAGCCTGGTAGATGCAACCAATGTGGATGGATTAATCCTCACGCCGCCAGTGACCGACTATCCGGCGGTGCTCGACCTGCTCGCGCGGCGCGGGGTGCGTTTCGTGCGCGTGTCGCCTGGCGGCGATGTCGACCTGACCTCCTCGACCTTCATCGACAATGAGCAAGCGGCGCAGATGATGACCGAGCATCTGATCGGGCTGGGCCATCGCCGCATCGGCTTTATCGCCGGGCATCCGAGCTATGCGACGAGCGGGCAGCGGCGGAACGGCTATCTCAAGGCCATGCAGGCCACGGGCATCGCCCCCGACCCGGCACTGATGGCCGAGGGCAGCTACGATTTCGCCTCGGGCGCCGCGGCCGCCGAGATATTGCTGTCGCTGGACGTGCCGCCGAGCGCGATCTTCGCGTCGAGCGACGACATGGCGGCGGGCGCCCTGACCGTCGCGCACCGGCGCGGCATCAGCGTGCCGGGGCAATTGTCGGTCGCTGGCTTCGATGATACCGCGCTGGCCGGTTTCGTGTGGCCGCCCTTGACCACGATCCGCCAGCCGACCCGGCAAATGGCGTTTCAGGCGGCGGATCTGTTGCTTGCGGGCGAAGATGCGCCGGTCGAGCGGCGCGAGATCGGGTTCGAGCTGGTGGTGCGGGATTCTACGGGACCAGCGCCGAAATAAGCCCGCACAGGTCGGCTCGCCTGAGCCTGTCGAAGGGCACGTGCAGCGCATGGGCTGCGACGAGCTCAGTGCGAACGGGTAGTGGATCAGCCCTGCTCGACAGCGTGCTATCCGACGAACATCAGCGCCGCGCCCAGCGAAAGCAGGAACGCGACCACCGTCGCCGCCAGGATGACGAACAGCGGCTTCGGCCCCGCCTCAAGCAGTTGCGACAGAGGCGAGCGGATTGCGGTCGCCGTCACCGCCGCGGCGAGCAGGCCGCCGGCGATCTGTTCCGCGCCTTTCGCCACCACCATCGGGATCACGCCGAAGGAATTGATCCCGGCGAGCACGAAGAAGCCGACCACGAACCAGGGAATTCCCGGCCCCTTGGCGCGCGACGGATCGCCGCGCAGGAACAGGGCGACGATCGCCAGCACCGGCGCGAGCATCGCGACGCGCGTCAGCTTGACGATCGCGGCAATATCGCCGGCATCCTTGGAATAGGAATAGCCCGCGCCCAGCGCCTGAGCGACATCATGGATCGCCGCGCCGAGCATGAAGCCGGCCTTGAGATCGCTCATCGCCAGTGCGTGCGCCGCGATCGGGTAGAGTACCATCGCCAGCGCGCTCAGCGCCGAAATGCCGACCAGCACCATGGTCAGCTGCGCCTGGCTGGTGCGCTTTTCGCCCAGCGTCGTGGCCAGCGCCATCGCCGCCGACGCGCCGCAGATCGCCACCGCGCCGCCGGCCAGCGTGCCGAAGGCGGTATCAAAGCCGAAACGCCGGGCGGCGAGAATCCCCACGCCGATGGTCAGCGCGACGATCGCCAGCACACACAGCAAGGCGACCGGCCCAAGCGCGACGATCTGCCCGAAGGTGATGCGCACCCCGACCAGCACGATGCCCCAGCGCAGCAGCGAGCGCGAGGCAAAGGCGAGCCCCGGCGTGAGGCGCGTATCGGCGCTGAGGAAATTGAGCGCAAGCCCAATGAGCAGCGCCATCAGGGTCAGTGGCGCGCCGTAATGATCCGACAGAAAGGCCGCCGCGAGCGTCCCCGCCGCGACGATCGCCAGGCCGGGAAGATAGCCCTGCCAGCTCGATTTGGGTGACGGCTCGATATCGCCATAGAGATCCGCCGCCATCGGCAGGGGTCGGGGTTGTCTCGTCGCCATGGTCGCCCTTATTCGCTTCTGCCGAGGCTAGGCCAGTGCCGCCCCGAAATACACCCGTCCCGAAAATACACCTGTCAATGCGGTGCCGCCGGCATCGCCGTGCCCATCCCATCGAGCGGCAGCCGCGGCAACAGGATCTGGATCGCGATCACCGCCAGCAGATAGGATCCCCCCGCGAACAGGAACAGCGGCAGATAGCCGAGCCCGGCGGCAAGCGTCAGCCCCGCCGCCTTGGCGATCACCATCCCGCCGATATTGCCGCTGAACGCGCCGAAGCTGGTCACGCGACCGATCTTCTCGGGCCGCGAGACATCGGCAATCAGCGCGAACAGATTGACCGAGAAAGCCTGATGCGCGGCCATCACCAGCCCGATCAGCGCGACCGCCAGCGCATAGCTGTGCACCGTGTCGGCGAATGGCAACGGCAAGGCCAGCAAGGCCGCGACCAGCAATGAGCCCTTGCGGACTTTCTCGACGCTATACCCCTGGCGGATCAGCCGCGAGGCAGTCGCCCCCGCGATCAATGACCCGATCGCGCTGCAGGTATAGGCGATCGCCAATGGCGTGCCGAGCGCAATGCCGGTCAGCCCGAAACTGCGATGGAAGAAATCGGGCATCCAGAACAGCATCAGCCACCAGGTCGCGTCGGACAGGAATTTGGCGATCGCGATCGCCCAGGTGCGCCGCTCGACAAAGATGCTCCGCCCGAGGGTGGTCGTCGCGGTTGCGTCGCTTCGCGTCGATGCGTCATCGCCTTCGAACCGAACTCCTTTTACCGCGAGCAGCCAGACGCCGGCCCAGACCAGGCCGAGGCCGCCGCCGATCAGGAACGCCGCACGCCAGCCCCAGAGCAGGGCGACCGTCGGGATGAGCAGCGGCGTGACGATCGCGCCGAGGCTGCCCACGGTATTGACCAGGCCATAGCCGAACGAGCGCAGGGTCGGCGGAAAGATCACCGCGATGGTCTTGATCGCCGCCGGCGTGCCCATCGCCTCGGTCGCGCCGAGCGCGATGCGGCAGAACACGAAACTGCTGAAGCCGCGCGCAAAGGCATGCGCCATCGCCGCAAGGCTCCACAGCGCGACGCCGATCGGGTTGGCCCATTTCACCCCGAGCTTGTCGACCGCAAAGCCAGTGAACAGGAACGCCACCGCCGCCGACCCCTGGAACCAGGCGGCGAGCGTGCCGTAATCATTGTCGGTCCAGCCCATGTCATGGGCGATGTCGGGCTTGAGCACGGCGATGATCTGCCGGTCGACCAGATTGAGCAACGTTGCGGTGATCGCCAGCGCGAAGATCACATTCCGCCGCGCCGGAGACAGGATCATCAGGAAAAAATCCGGGAATCAGAAGCGCTTCCCGAAACACTGGCTGGTGCCGCCTTGCTAAGCAAAAGTCACCTGCTCGCCATTCTGCAGCAGTGCGATCGCGTTGCGGCGCAGCTGCTTCGTGCCGGGATTGAGCATCGCTTCGGGTGTATATTGCGCCAGGAACACGCGCCGCGCGCGATCGGTACGGTTCGCGCCCGTCGCGTGGAGCAACAGGCTGGAGAAAGCGACGATGTCGCCCGCCTTCGCCTCGACGATGAGCCCTTCGGTCTCGGCCGGCGCACCGACCAGATCGTTGCTCCCCGTCTGACGCTCATGCGGCACGATACCGTTCCGATGGCTGCCCGGCATCAGCCGCACCGTGCCGTTCTCGATCGTGGCATCGTCGAGCGGGCACCAGCAGGTGACATAGGGTGCGTGATCGACCGGACCGCCATTACCGACGACATATCCTGAATCCTGATGCCAGGAAAATGGCAGCCCACCCTCCGGCCCCTTCACGACGAACTGATCGAAGAAGAAATAGGCCGTGTCGCCGATCGTCGCGCGGCAGACTTCCGCCATCGTGTCGCTGAACAGCATGTGCCGGATTTCGGGCGCGACGCGTTGGCATTCATTGGCGAAATAGCGTTTGCCGCGATGGCTGATGCCGATCGTGTCGACGCCAAGCGCATCCATTCGCGCATCCTCCCGCGCGACGAACGCATCGCATTCGCCGCGCAACAGGGTCAGCGCGTCACCGGCCAGCGCGCCTTCGAACACGGCATAGCCCTGCTCGACAAACTGGCGCGCCTGTTGCTGATATTTCATCCCCGGCCCTCCGTGTCAGTAGTTGAACCGCACCGCGACGCCGAAATAGCGATCGACATCGCGCGGCAGGAGATAGCGATAGCTGCCGCCGGGACCGCCGGTGGTGATCAGCGACGCATAGCTTTTGTCAGTCAGATTGCGGCCGATGAAATTGACCCGCCACACCCCGTTCGGATCGACCAGCGCGATATTGGCATCGACCAGCGCATAACCGTCGATGGTGATCGCGCGGCGCACCGCAAGATCGCCCGGGGTCACACCGGCCTGCAGCGAGGAGACCTGATCGCTGGTCAGCGAGATATTGCTGCCGATCTCGACATTGGCGAAGCCGCCGGTCTCGATCTTCCAGGTCGCGCCGATATTGCCCTTCCAGGTCGGGGCCAGCGGCAATTGCTCGCCGCGCCGGTCAGTCGCGGTCGCGGGCGAGCCCGCCGGGATGTTGAACTTGTCGATCTGCGCATCGGTATAAGCGATGCCGGCATTGATGGTGAAGTTGCGCGCCGGCCGGATCACCGATTCGATCTCCACGCCCTTGGTCGATACCGAGCCCGCATCGGTCAGCTGAGTGACGACCGATCCGTTCAGATTGACGAAGCTGTTGGCCTGGAAATGGTCGTACTTGGCGTAGAAGACAGCGGTGTTGAGCGTGAAGCTGCCATCGGCGGTCTTGAACTTGGTGCCGAGTTCATAGGCATTCGACGTTTCCGCCGCGATCGGTGCGAGCTGATTGTCATTCTGGTTGAAGAAGACGTTGAACGCCGGGCCCTTATAGCCCTGGCTGAAGGTGGCATAGGCCATCAGCCCATTGGTGATGTCGGCCTGAATGCCGAGCTTGCCGGAGAAGTCGCTCTGGCTGGTCTTCAGCCGATAGTTCGCCGCCGCCCCGACCAGGCCCGGGCCCGCCCCGGTCGCGGCCGAGCGGACGTTGAACGCGCTGATCCGGTCATGGGTAAAGCGCCCGCCGGCGATCAGTCGCAGCCAGTCGGTCGCGCGCACGGTGACATTGCCGTAAGCCGCCACATTCTCGATCGTGGAGCCGAAATTGCCGACCGCGCTCGGGAACGTCAGCGTCGAGGAGCCCGGAGCGCAGGGAATGAGACCCGACGATAGCGGCGGCAGGGTGGATGCCGTGCAGACGATATCGTCGCGCTCGAATGTCCGCTCCTGCTTCGCCTTGTAGTAAAATCCTCCCAAAACATATTCGACCGTTTGGTTGCCGGGCGAAGCCAGACGAACTTCCTGCGTAAAGGTGGTCGATGGCTGCGGTCCGAAATCGTTCAACTGATTGCGGCCGGTGATACCCGGCGGATTGACATAGACCTGATCGATGAAGTCGCCATCGCGGATGCCGTAATTCTTGTAATCACGATATGCGGTGATCGACGTCAGCGTGCCCGCCGATCCGATATCGAGATCGGCCTGGAGCGACCCGCCCCAGCTGGTTTCGCGCGTCTCGGTCAGTGTGTTCTGGCGGATCTCGCGGGTCTTCTCCGCAGCGAGCTTGATGCCGCTGAGCGATCCAGCCAGGCCATTGCCAGGCACCATGCCGATCACCTCGGCGCAGCAATCGGCATTGGTGTGGCGCCAGTCGCCGATCAGGGTGAAGGTCAGCGCATCGGTCGCCTCGGCGACGATCATGCCGCGTATGCCATAGCGCTCATAGCCATTGACCGTGCGGTTGAGCGTGACGTTGCGCACCGTGCCGTCGAAATTGGCATAGGTGCCGGTGAAACGGCTGCTGATTCCCTCGCCCAGCGGGATGTCGATCGCCGCCTTGAGCTTATATTCGTCGTCGGTCGTCGCCTGCGCCTCGACATAACCGCCGAATTTGTCGCCCGGCCTTTTGGTGACGATGTTGACCACGCCGGCCGAGGAATTTTTGCCGAACAGCGTGCCCTGCGGCCCGCGCAGCACTTCGATCCGCTCGACATCGTACAGGTCGCCAAACGCTTCGCCGGAGCGGGCATAGGTCACGCCATCAACGACGAAACCGACACTCGGTTCGGCGGCGATCGAAAAGTTGATCGTGCCGACGCCGCGCAGGAACAGCGACGAATCGATCGTCGTCGCGCTTTCCTTGAAGTTGAGACTGGGCACGAGCTGCTGCAGTGACTGGACGTTGACGCCGCCGCGCGCGTCGAACTGCTCGGCGCTGATCACGCTGATCGCGGCCGGGACCTTTTGCAGATTCTCCGAGCGCTTCTGCGCGGTGACGATGATGTCGCCCGAATCGACGGTGTCCGCCGTCGCGGTCTCTTCCGCGGCAGCGGGTGCGGCATCCTGCGCGAACGCAGGCGTCGCGGCGATCAACGCGAACAGCGCCGCGCCGGACAGATGGAAAGCTCGCTTCATAAATCCTCCCTCAATTCCCATTCGATTGGTGGGTATTATCGTTATTGGCCCGATCTGACAGCGTAATCAGACTAGGCGGTCGTAAAGCTCGGCTTGGGTCAGAAGCCCAGTTCGCTCATCTCCACCACGCGATGTTCGCGCGCGCTGATTTCCGCCGCCGCGCCGATCGCGACCGCCATCATCCCGTCATGCGCGCTGACCTCGACCGGGCCGGCGCCGCGCACCGCGGCGTTGAATTTCTGATGTTCGTAAAAGGTCGATCCGTGATGACTGCCGGCCTTGAGCGCCGCTTCATCGACCGCGACCAGGCGGCGTTCGGCTCGCTTCGGATTCATGAAGCCGACGCGCGGCGAATAGATGATCGCGCCTTCGGGGATCAGCACCTCCAGCCGGGCCTGGTCGCCGACCGCGGCGATCTCCTCCTGATTCTCCGCGCCGTCGGCGAACATCGACAGGTCGAGCATCGCGCGCACGCCATTGTCGAAATCGACCGTCGTATAGCTGTTGTCGATGATGTCGGGACGCTCCCCGGCATAATCCTCATCGAGATGGTTCACGTCCATCGCGCCCGAGCAATAGACGCGCACCGCCTCGGCCCCGGTAATCAGCCGCATCAGGTCAAAGAAATGGCAGCATTTCTCGACCATCGTGCCGCCGGTATTGCGGCTGAAACGATTCCAGTCGCCGACCTTGGGCAGGAAGGGAAAGCGGTGCTCGCGGATCGAGAGCATCCGCAGCGCGCCGATCCGCCCCGCCTTCACCTCGGCGATGAACGCGGCGGCCGGCGGCATGAAGCGATATTCCATCGCGGTCCAGAATACCTTGTCCGACTGGGCCGCACGATCGACGATCCAGCGCGCATCAGCGATGGTGGTGGCGATAGGCTTCTCACACAGGATATGCAGGCCCGCATCGAACAGCGGCACCAGCACCTCGCGATGGGTGAAATTGGGGCTGGCGACGATCACCGCATCGCATCGTCCGCTCGCGGCGAGCGTCGCCGCATCGTCGAACACGGCCACGCCGTCAGCGCGATCCTTCAGCGCATTCTTCGCCCCGTCGAGCGAGCCGCGAGTCGGATCGGCCAGCGCCGTCACCACCGCGCCGGGCGTGATCGCAAGGTTGTTGATGTGCTCCACGCCCATCATACCCGCGCCCACCAAACCATAACGCACTTGCTCTACCACGAGGATCGATCCTATATGACAGCGATGTCTGAAATCATGCTTACACCCGATTCCCGCCCGCTCGGCAAGAGCGGATTGATGGTCAGCCCGATTGCCTGGGGGATGTGGCGCTTCGGCCACTCCACCGCAAATGAGGGACGCGCGCTGATCGAAGCGGCGTTTTCAGCCGGGGTCACCCTGTTCGACACCGCCGATATCTATGGCTTCAACGGCACGGGCGGGTTCGGCGATGCCGAGTCGCTGCTGGGACGGATTTTCGCCGAAACGCCTGGCCTGCGCGAGCGCATGGTCCTCGCGACCAAGGGCGGGATCACCCCGCCAGTGCCCTATGATTCGAGTGCCGCCTATCTTTCCGCCGCGCTCGACGCATCACTCAGGCGGCTGAACGTCGAGCAGGTCGATCTCTACCAGATCCACCGCCCCGACATCCTCGCGCATCCACAGGAAGTGGCGCGCGCGCTTGAGGACATGGTCACATCGGGCAAGGTCCGCGCGGTCGGCGTGTCCAACTATACCGTCGCGCAGACCGAGGCGCTGGCCAGCTTGCTGAGCATAGCGCTTGCCAGCCACCAGCCGGAATTTTCGCCGCTCGAGCTTGAGCCGATCACCGGCGGGCTGCTCGACCTCGCAATGGCGCGCGATATTGCCATCCTCGCCTGGTCGCCGCTTGGCGGCGGCCGGATCGGCGATCCGCAGGATGAACGCAGCCGCAAGGTCGCCGCAGCGCTCGACAGTGTCGCGGCCGAGGCGGGCGTCGACCGCGCAGCGGCCGCCTATAGCTGGGTGATGGCGCATCCGGCGCGCGCGATCCCGATCGTCGGCACGCAGAATGCCGAACGGATCGCCGCGATCGGCGATGCCTTCAAACCGCGCTGGACGCGCAAGGCCTGGTACGACGTGCTGATCGCGTCACGGGGAGAAAGACTGCCATGACGACCGATACGACGCGCAGGGGCGCGTGCGAGATCAGCTGGTTCTCGGCCCTGTGTGACGATGATTATGAATTTCTCGGCGTGCCCGATCCGAGGCTGAGGTCGAGCTGGGAGCATTGCCGCGACATCGTGATGCAGGCGGAGACCGGCGGGTTCGACAATATCCTGCTGCCGTCGGGTTACGCGCTGGGCATCGATACCACGGCCTTTGCCGCCGCGATCGCCGCCGCGACAAGCCGGATCAACCTGTTGATGGCGGTACGCATCGGCGAGGCCTGGCCGCCACAGCTCGCGCGCCAGATCGCGACGATCGACCAGATGTCGGGCGGCAGGCTGAAGATCAACATCATCTCGTCCGACAGGCCCGGCGAAACCATGCCGTCAGCGCCGCGCTATGCCCGCACGGTCGAGGCGATGCGGATCCTCAAGACCCTGCTCGACGGCGAGAGCCTCGACCATGACGGCGACTTCTGGAAATTGAAGCTCGCCCCGCCGAGCATCGGCACCGTGTCGGGCAAGGCGCCTTTGCTCTATTTCGGCGGCTTGTCAGAAGATGCACGCGAAGCGGCGGCCAAGGGTTGCGACGTGTTCCTGATGTGGCCCGACAAGCAGGAGACTGTCGCCGCGATCATCGCCGACATGAAGTCCCGCGCCGCAAAACATGGCCGCACCTTGCGATTCGGCTATCGCGCGCATGTCATCGTGCGCGAGACCGAGGCCGAGGCGCGCACCGCCGCCGACCGGCTGCTGTCCAAGCTCGATGCGGCGGAAGGCGCGGCGATCCGCGCCAAGTCGCTCGATTCGACCTCGACCGGCGTCGCCGCCCAGGCGGCGTTGCGCGAAAACGCCGCCGATGACGGCTATGCCGAGCCCAATTTGTGGACCGGCGTGGGCCGCGCGCGCTCCGGCTGCGGCGCGGCGATCGTCGGCGATCCCGACCAGGTGCTGGCCAAGCTCAACGCCTATCGCGACATGGGCATTGAGGCATTCATCCTGTCGGGCTATCCCCATGCCACCGAAGCCGATCTGTTCGCCCGGCACGTGCTGCCACGGATCGATCACGCCCCGCTGTAAAAGGTTTGCCCATGGCCGATGCTCCTGCCGATGCTCCCCTGGTTGTCGGAATCGGCGGGACGATCGGCGGCATCTCCTCGACTGAACGCGCGCTGCGCATCGCGCTCGATGCGGCCGGGCGCGAGGGGTTCCGCACGCGCATGTTCGGTGGCGCCGACATGGCGCGACTGCCGCTCTATGATCCGCGCGCCACGACCCGGACGCCGGACGAGATCGAATTCGTCGAAACGATACGCCAGGCATCCGCGCTGATCATCGCCAGCCCGGGCTATCACGGCAGTATCTCAGGCGTGGTCAAGAATGCGCTCGACCTGCTCGAGGAGACCGCGCGCGACGCCGATCGCCCTTATCTCGCCGATATGCCGGTCGGGCTGATCGCCACCGCCTATGGCTGGCAAGCGACCGGCAGCACGATCGCGGCATTGCGCTCGATCGTCCATGCGCTGCGCGGCTGGCCGACGCCCTTCGCCGCGGCGATCAACAGCCAGCTGACCAAGTTCGACGAGGAAGGCGGCGCAAGCGAACCCGCCGTAGTCGAACAGCTCTGCATGGTCGGCCGGCAGGTCGCCCGCTTCGCGCCGCTGTCGATGCAGATGTCGCTCAGGACCAATGGCTGAAATGGACCGCCGCCGCGCTCTCGGACTGATCGGGCTTGGCGGCGCCGGCCTGGCGACCGCGCCGGCCTGGGCGCAGGCACTCGCCGATCTCGGCCTGCCCGGCGGCAATGGCAGCCGCCCGCTGACCACTGCCTTTCCGGGCAAGGGCGCCATGATCCTGCAGCGCGGCCGCGCGCCGTTGCTCGAAACGCCGCTCGAGGCGTTCGACGGCACTGTCTTCACGCCCAATGACCGTTTCTTCGTGCGCTGGCATTATGACGACATCCCGACTTCGGTCGATGTCACCCGCTTCCGCCTGAGAGTCGGCGGCGCGGTGCGCCAGCCGATCGCGCTGTCGCTCGCCGACCTGCTTGCCATGCCGCGCGTCGAGCTCGCCGCGATCAACCAATGCTCGGGCAATTCGCGCGGCCATTTCTTTCCCCGCGTGCCGGGCGCGCAGTGGAGCAACGGCGCGATCGGCAATGCCAAATGGGTTGGCGTGCGATTGAAGGACGTGCTCGACCGCGCCGGTGTCGCGCCGGGCGCGGCCGCGGTGCGGCTCGGCGGGCTCGACAAGCCGCCGCCCGGTGCGCCGGCGTTCGAGAAGTCGCTGGCGATCGATCATGCCCGCGACGGCGAGGTGATGATCGCGTTCCAGATGAACGGCGCGCAATTGCCGATGCTCAACGGCTTCCCGCTCCGGCTCGTCGTGCCCGGCTGGTATTCGACTTATTGGATCAAGGCGCTCGACCGGATCGAGGTGCTGACGACACCGGACACCGGCTATTGGATGGACAAGGCGTATCGCATCCCGACCGCACCGCGCGCCAATGTCGCGCCGGGCGCGAAGGATTTCCCGACCGTGCCGATCAACCGCATGGTGCCGCGGTCCTTCGTCACCAACATGGCCGACGGCGCGAGCGTGATGGCGAACTCGCCCTTTTTCGTGCGCGGCCTTGCCATGGGCGGCGCATCGGGCGTCGCGCGGGTCGATCTGTCGATGGATGGCGGCGCGAGCTGGCACGCGGCACCGCTGGGGCCGGACGAAGGCAAATATGGCTTCCGGCTGTGGAACGCCACGATCCCGGCGCTGAAACCCGGCAGCTACCATCTGGCGGTGCGTTGCACCAACACCGCCGGCGAGACTCAGGTCGCCGATCCGATCTGGAACCCGAGCGGCTTCATGCGCAGCGCGATCGAATCGATCGCGGTCCGGGTCGCGTGATGCGGTCGATCGGCTTCAAGGTCGCAATGGCCGCCTTGCTGACGTTCACGCTGCTCGCGGCAGGCTGGCATTTCCTGATCCGCCGGGTCGATCCGACCGCCGCGCCGGCAGCGGTGACGAAGGGGCCGTCCATCTCGGGCGGCGGCATCACACTGGCTTCTGATACGATCGCCCTGCCCGACGCCACCGCCGTTCTGCCGGAGGGCCCGGCGGGTGAACTGGTCACGCGCAATTGCACCGCATGCCATTCGGTCGAGATGATCACCACCCAGCCGCATCTGGCGCCGGAGAAATGGCAGGCGACGGTCGAAAAGATGCGTGCCGTCTACAAGGCGCCGATCGCGCCCGGCGACGACCTGGCGCTGGTCGCGGCGCTGGTCTCCTTTCAGCAGCCCGCCAGGACCGCCGCCAAGTGACGATACGCTGGCCGGACGGTTTCGCGCCGGCAAACAGCCCGGTGCATGTCGTCAACCGCATCGAGACCGCGACCAATCCGCAGATCGTCTGGCGGCGTCTGATTCGCGCTGCCGACTGGCCGCTGATCTACGCCAACGCCAGCAAGGTGAAGATCGAGGGCGGCGGCGCGGATCTGTTCGCCGGGGCGCATTTCACGTGGAGAACCTTCGGCGTGGCGCTGAAGACGCGGGTGACTGAGTTCGACCCTGAGACGCGCATCGCCTGGCTCGCCGAATCTTCCGGCGTACGCGCCTATCACGCCTGGCTGATCACCCCGCGCGACGGTGGCGGCTGCACCATCCTGACCGAGGAAACCCAGCACGGCCTCATCGCCCGCGCCGGCCGCCTGCTTTTCCCGCGCCGGATGGAGCATTGGCACCAGAAATGGCTTGAAGCGCTCAGCGCTTGAGCGGCGGTTTCGTGTTCGTGGTGAGTTTATCGGTCATCGCCTGTCGTGCGAGATAAAGGCTCGATTCACGGACCAGGTCGATCCAGTTGCGCAGCGTTGACCGGGAAGCGCCCGTCATGACGCTCCCGGACGAATAGGCCAGCTGCCCCGTGTCGTTGACCCAGACCTTGAGCAGATCATAGTCGACATTCATCCGGGCGACCCAGTCGGCCGGGGGCTTTTCCACATCAGAAAAGGCCCCGACCAGCGTGATGTACAAGCATCCCGCCCCCTTGGTGCATCCACCAAGGGCGATGCTGAGCTTGTCGCCATGGCCGAGCTGGATCGTGGTCGTCGCGGTTTCGCCGGTGATTTCGAATTTGCTGGGCGCATAGCCCATGTCGCGCAATTGCTGTTCGAATTTTCCGGGGTCACTTGCGTCGATCGGAGCCTCGGATGGCGCGCCCGCGCCAAGCAGCGCGAGCGCGAGAAGCATGGGATGGGCCACCGGTTATTCCTTTCCGACCGGGCGAAATCTCAGCGCGTCGGCACGGGCTCATCGCCGGAATAATCGTAGAAACCACGTCCGGTCTTGCGGCCGTACCAGCCGGCTTCGACATATTTGACCAGCACCGGGGCGGGTCGGAACTTGGGATCGCCCGTGCCTTCGAACAGCACGCGGGTGATCTCCAGGCAGGTATCGAGGCCGATGAAATCGGCCAGCGTCAGCGGGCCCATCGGATGGTTGAGGCCAAGCTGGCAGGCAAGATCGATGTCGCGGATCGTCGCGACGCCCTCGCCGAGCGCGAAGCACGCTTCGTTGAGCATCGGCATCAGCACGCGGTTGACGATGAAGCCGGGCGCGTCATTGGCGCGCACCACCTGCTTGCCCAGCGCCCTGGCATAGGTTTCGATCAGCGCGACGGTGCTGTCCGTGGTGGCGAGGCCGCGAATGACCTCGATCAGGCCCATCACCGGCACCGGATTGAAGAAATGCACGCCGATGAAGCGCTTTGGGTCGGGCGAGGATTGCGCAAGGCGCGTGATGGGAATCGACGAGGTGTTCGACGCGAGCACTGCCTGATGGCCAAGCACCTTACCGACTTCGGCGAAGATGCTGCGCTTGATCTCCTCGCGCTCGGTTGCCGCCTCGATCACCAGACCGCAGGACGACATGCCCTGCACGCCCTCGATCGGTTCGATCCGCGCCAGCGCCTGGTCGCGCGCGGCGCCGTCGATCTTCTCCTTCGACACCAGCCGGTCGAGCGCCTTGGCGATGCCGAGCTTGCCCGCCTCGGCGCGCTCCTTCGACACATCGGTGAGCAGCACATGATAGCCCGCCTGTGCCGATACCTGCGCGATCCCCGCACCCATCTGCCCTGCCCCGATCACGCCTACCGATTGCATCGTTTCGCTCCGTCCTGCCTCATGTCGCATCGCTCCTATCGACTTGGGCGGCGTTGAGCTAGGACGCGCGGATGATCCTTTCGCTGCTTTTGTTTGCCGCAGCGGCCGGCCCCGCGTCGCCCAGGCCCGGCCCGATCAAGACCTTTGGCGACTGGGCGGTCGCGTGCGACAATGTCCATGCCTGCGAGATGACCTCGCTCATTCCGACACAGGAGATGGCCGATGGCAGCGATAGCGGCGGCTATTTCTCGATTGCGCGGGCAGCGGGCCAGGACGGCGGATTCATGTTCGAGATTTCGAGCAATGGCGGTCACGATGGCGCGGCCTCGATCCGCATCGACGGCAAGGTCGTGGCCGGCGGGACGATCGTCAGGGATTCGCTGACGCTGACCGGCGCCAGAGCGATGGCGATCGTGGCGGCGCTGGCCAATGGCAAAAGGCTCAGCCTGACCGACGCCGCCGGCACGGAGATCGCCCATGCGTCGCTCGCCGGATCGGCGGCGGCCTTGCGCTTCATCGACGCCGACCAGGGCCGCGCCGGCGGCGTCACCGCGGCCGTGGCCAAGGGCGGCAAGCCGGCCAGCGCGGTACCGGCCGCCCTGCCCCCGCCACGGATTCCCTCGCTCCCGGCGTCAGGCAAGGCCGCCACGATCACGCCCGCCTTGCTCAAACGGATGGTCGACCTGTCAGGCTGCGACACGGAGGACACCCAGGTCAGCGATCCGATCAGAGGCGACGCGCTTGCCGGCGGCAAGACGCTGGTGCTGCTGCCCTGCGGTAGCGGCGCCTATAATTTTTCGACCGTCGCCTTGATCGTATCCGGCAGCAAGCCAGTGCTCGCCCGGTTCGATTTCCCGCCGGGCGGGACCGAGGCCGGCGGCACACCGACCCTGGTCAATGCCGGTTGGGACGTGACGGCCGCACGGCTGCAAAGCTACAGCAAGGGACGCGGTCTCGGCGATTGCGGGACGAGCGAGGCCTATGTCTGGGACGGCACCTTGTTTCGCCTGATCGAAGCGCGGCGGATGGATGAATGCCAGGGGTCGGTCAACTGGCTCGCGGTGTGGCGGGCGACACCGGCCAGGCCTTGAACACCCCGGACGACCTCGTCGCATGGAACGCCCGCCATACCGTCTTTTTGCCAAGGCCGCGCGTTTTGGCATTGTTCAATTTCACTCGCCTATCCCATAGCCGCCGGATGATGGGAGAGGTTCGATGCTGACATTCGCTATGCTGGTGCTGGCTGCTGCTCCACTCCCGGACCCATCCCCGCATCCCGCCGAACTCAAGACATATAAGGATTGGGTGGTCGCGTGCGACAATGGCAATAGCTGCAGCCTCGCCTCGCTCGATCCGGTCATCGGCGCGAGCGTCAATGCAACGCTGAACCTGACCCGCGACGCCGGACCCGAGGGCGGGTTGCGCATCAGTCTCTCCGCGGTCGTCGATGGCGCAGTGCCGGCGGGTCTGTCGATCGACGGAAAACCGGTCGGCAAGACGTTCAAGTCAACGGCGCGCGGCGTAACGCTCGACGGAACCGGCGCAATGGCCGTCGCTGCGCTACTCGGCACCAGCAAGGCCCTGACCGTGACCGATGCGAGCGGCAAGCGCATCGCGACATTATCGCCAAACGGCCTCGCCGCCGCGTTGCGCCAGATCGACACGGCGCAGGGCCGCGACGGCGGCGTCACCGCGCTCGTCGCCAAGGGCGCGAAACCGGCCAGC
This sequence comes from Sphingomonas sp. ERG5, assembly GCF_000803065.1. GTDB lineage: Bacteria > Pseudomonadota > Alphaproteobacteria > Sphingomonadales > Sphingomonadaceae > Sphingomonas. The sequence continues at coordinate 15,481 of NZ_JSXI01000056.1, read as the reverse complement.
GCAGTGCCCGCCGCACCGATCCTGCCGATGATCATCGCGATGCGCCCGTCCGGCCAGGCGGCACGCCCGACCGCGCAGCAAATCACGGCGCTCGCCCGCTCGGCCAAATGCCATGTCGATCCCACAATCCCGGGCAAAGCCGATGCCTTCGCGCTCGGCGCGGACAAGGCGCTGGTGCTGGTCCAGTGCGTCGCGGCGGTCTACAATATCTCATACGCGGTGTTCATCATCGACAATGGCAAGCCGCGCCCTGCGCGCTTCGATTCGCCCACGGGGTCGGGCGAAGCGACGATCGTGCCGCTGGTGCTCAACGCCAAATACAAGGGCGGAACATTGACCAGCTACGGCAAGAATCGCGGTCAGGCCGATTGCGGGACGGGGCAAAGCTTTGTGTGGGACGGCGCGAAATTCCGTCTCAGCGCGCAATCCGACATGGATAGCTGCCGCGGCAATACGAACTTCATCACCACCTGGCGGGCACGGGTGACGCGCCCCTGATCCCAATCGGCCTGATTCTCCCCGCTACGGCGCGAGCCGCATTGGCTGTGCCTCCGCCAGGATCACCGCGAACAGCCCGGCGGGATCGGTCCATTCGGCGATCGGCGTCCAGCCCCCGCTGCGCAGCAGGATGCGCGCATCGCGTGGGCCATATTTATGGCTGTTCTCGGTGTGGATCGTCTCGCCCGCCCCGATTGAGAAAGGCCGCCCCTCGATCGTGAAGTCGAGATCGTCCTGTGCCTCGAGATGCATTTCGATTCGCGCGCGGTCATCGTTCCACAGCGCGCGGTGGCGGAACCGGTCGATCGGGATCGTCGCACCCAGCTCGCGATTGATGCGCTCGAGCAGGTTCAGGTTGAACCCGGCCGTCACGCCGGCCGCGTCATCATAGGCCGCGACCAGGGTGTCCACATCCTTCACCCGATCCATGCCGATCAGCAGCATCGCCCCTTCGCCAAGCGACTGCTTCATCGCACGCAGCAGATCGACCGACGCGTGCGGGATCATGTTGCCGATCGTCGAACCGGGAAAGAAGCCGAGCTTGGGTAACGCGGCGACCTGCGCGGGCAGGGCGATCGGGTGGAGGAAATCCGCCTCGACCGGCAGCACGGGCAGGCCGGGAAAGGCCGAAGCGAGCCCGGCGGCGGAGTCGCGCAGGAAATCGCCCGAAATATCGATCGGCACATAAGCGGCAGGGGCCACCGCGTTGAGCAGGATCGGCGTCTTGGTCGAGGAGCCCGAACCGAATTCCACCACCGCGCGGCCTTCCCCGGCCAATGCGGCGACCTGCGGCGTTACCTCGCGCAGGATCGCGGTCTCGGTCCGGGTCGGATAATATTCGGGCAAGTCGGTGATCGCCTCGAACAATTCCGATCCGCGCCGGTCATAGAACCAGCGTGCCGGAATCGCGCGCGGCCGCAGCGCGAAACCGCGCAGCACATCGGCGCGGAACGCCGGGTCGGCCAGGGTGACGTCGCCATCCTCGATCTCACGCTTCAGCATCCTAAAGATCCTTGGCCAGACGCAGGCCGGTGAATTGCCAGCGCTGATGCGGGTAAAAGAAATTACGGTAGCTCGCCCGCGCATGGCCGCGTGGCGTGGCGCAGGATCCGCCGCGCAGCACACACTGCCCCGACATGAATTTGCCATTATATTCGCCGACCGCACCTTCTGCGGGAGTGAAGCCGGGATAGGGTCGATAGGCGCTGCCAGTCCATTGCCAGACATCACCGAAAAATGCCGGGCCGCCGACCGATGGGCGCGGCTCAACGGGGCCGGGACCGTCCAGCTGATTGCCGCCGGCCGGATCATGCGCGCTCGCCGCCGCTTCCCATTCGGCCTCGGTCGGCAGGCGCGCACCCGCCCAGCTGGCATAGGCGTCTGCCTCATAGAAGCTGATATGCGTGACCGGTGCCGCGGGATCGATTGCGCGCCGCCCGTCGAGCCCGAAGCGCGTCCAGCTGCCGTCGGTCTGCTCCCAATAGAGCGGCGCGACGATCGCTTCGGCCTTCACCCAGGCCCAGCCATCGGACAGCCAGTGACGCGGATCGGCATAACCGCCGTCAGCGATGAACGCGGCCCATTCGCCATTCGTGACGGTACGCTCGGCGATCGCGTGCGGGGCGAGCAGGGCCTGATGACGCGGCGCCTCGCAATCGAATGCGAAATCCTCGCCGTCATGGCCGATATCGACGATCCCGGCCTTGCCCTCGATCCAGCCTATCGGCCCGGGCATCGCTACCGGCACCTTGCGCGCCGCCGGCCAGATCGCCGGTTCGAGCGGATTTTCCGACATCAGGTGCAACATGTCGGTGACGAGCAGTTCCTGATGCTGTTCCTCATGATGGCAACCGAGGATCACCAATTCGATCGCGGCGGCGGGCAGATCGGGCAGCGCCGCCAGCAGCGCGGCAGCGACATGATGGCGATAGGCCAGCACCTCATCGAGCGTGGGCCGCGTAACCATGCCGCGCCGGCCACGGGCATGGCGGCGTCCTTCCGCCTCGTAATAGCTGTTGAACAGGAAAGGGAAGCGTTCGTCGTGCAGCGCATAGCCGGCAACGAAATCGCGCAGAATGAAGGTTTCGAGGAACCAGGTGGTGTGCGCCAGATGCCATTTGGCGGGCGACGCATCCGACATCGACTGGACCGTGGCATCGGCATCGGAGAGCGGCGCGACCAGCGCTTCGGTCAGCGCACGGACTCGCGCGAACCCTTCGGCCAGAGCCGAAAGCGACGGAGCAAGAAGCGTTTTCGTTCGCATTCTGTTCTCCATATCCAGAATACAGACGCGAATCAATTGATCTGGCAGGGTTTACCGCGAAGCGCCGGGAACCCACAGAACGTCGCCACCGGCACTTTGGTTCACAAAGCGCGCGGCAACGAACAGATAATCGGACAAACGGTTGAGATATGAGACCGTTAAGGGATTGAGCGACACCGATTGCGCCGCCGCGACCACGGTCCGCTCAGCCCGGCGTACGGTGGCGCGCGCGACGTGGATCGCGGCAGCGGCAGTCGTGCCGCCCGGCAGGATGAAGCTGGTCAGCGGCGGCATGCCGCTGTTCATCACGTCGATTTCAACCTCGAGTCGCGCCACTTGAGTCGCGACGATGCGCAGGGTCATCTCGGACGGCGCAAAATCTTCGCCCGGCGTGGCGAGATCGGCGCCGAGATCGAACAGGTCGTTCTGGATGCGCGTCAGCGCCGCTGCGGTGCCGCCTGCCTCAAGTGCGGCGATGGCAAGGCCGATCGCACTGTTTGCCTCATCAACATCGCCAATCGCCGCCATGCGCGGATCGGTCTTGGCGACGCGCGACCCGTCGACCAGGCCGGTCGTGCCGTCATCACCGGTACGCGTATAGATTTTGTTGAGCTTGACCACCGGTGCCCGCCAGGCGGTTCAGCTGCGCCCTGCGAGTATCAGGATCAGCACGACGATCACGATCGCGATCGCCTGAAAGAAGATGCGATACTGCATCATCTTGTTCGACTTGACCGCCGCCGCGCTTGGCCCGGCCTGACCGCCTTTCGCCTCTGCGCTGGCATTCATCATGAAGATCACCAGGCCGCGGATGAAGACGACCACCACCGCGATCATCGCGGCGATGAGGAGGATTGCGAGGAAAGTGTTCATGGATCCTATTTAGGCTTTTGACGGCGCAAAGCCAATGGGACGCGTCACCGCGGCGTATCGGCGACTTCGGCGGTGACGGGTTCGGTCGTGACTTCCGTGGCGCTGCAATCGCCGACCGGGCAATCGGGTGTCACCGGCGCCGTTTTTTCGATCGCCACGCTATAGGTGATCCGATCGGGCAGCGCCTGCTTGATGGTGACGGCAAGGTCTCGAATACGAGCCTTTTTCTGCCTGAGATCAGCGGTTTCGATCTGACCCGAACCGGGATGGACCAGGTCGTCGATCGAATAGCCGCGGACCTCGAACCGAATTTCGCCGTTCTTGATACCGTCATAGGCGATATCGTAGATTCTGCCGACCTCAATCGATGAATAATCGGCCGGGTTGGGAAGTGCTGCGCCTTTGGAATAATCGCGCGGCGGCACCAGTGGCTGGCCGAGCTTCACGGTCTGGACCTGGCCGAAGGTCGACGGATCCGCCGCGGTGGAGCGAATCACCGTCACGCCGGGATCCGCCGCCATCCGGTCGTGCAGCTCTCGTGGCGACAGGCTCTGGCTGGCCTGGGCCAGCAGTGCGTCGGTAAAGCTCGCATCATCGATGGTGAGCGGGAAAAAGCCACTCGTCTCGCGATCTTCCCCGCTCACGCAGACAAAGCTCAGTTCGACATTTTCGAGCGTGTCCGCCGGCACATCCTCCAGCTTTGCCTTGCGCGTCGAGGTGTCGATCACCGCCTCGTCATGACCATAGCGCTGCAGGCCGTACCAGCCGAGCTTCCGCGCGGCGCAATCGGCCTGCATGAAATTGAGCGTCATCGCCACCGGGTCGCCTGGTTGGCGAATGATAGTCTTCGCCGAATAGGTGATGCTGTTCCCGTCCCGCTCGATCGAGCCTGCATCGATGAACACGGCGCGATCGACGCCGCGCCCGACATACCACCAGGGCGCGGCAGCCGCCGGCGCGGCGAACGCCAGGATCGGCAACAAGGTCAGGCAGGCAGGTCGGCAATGACGCATCGGTTTCGATCCTTTGTTTTTTCGTCTCGATGTCACATCTCCCGCGCCAAGATCGTCATGTACCTGGAAGTGCCGGACCACCGGTTCGTGAAACCATGGAGATACGATATGAGCGGGCACGCAGTTTTCCTTCAGCACCGCACCAAACCCGGCATGCGCGCGGAAGTTCAGAAGATCTGGCAGAAACATATGCAGCCGGCGATCGACGCGAACGCAGCCCATGAGGTTTATGTCTATTCGTTCGGCGGCGATCCCGACCGGATCTGCGCTTTCCAAGTCTATAGCAGCGCCGAGGAAGCGAGCGCCTTCCTGAAATCCCGGGCCTATCTCGACTATGAGCAGGAAGTAGCATCGTTGCTCGAAGGGCCACCACAGGTGGAAGTGCTGCAGCCGCAATGGATCAAAGGCGCCGCCGCTTAATCCCGAGGCAGCGCAAAGCCGGGCGGCGTCTGTCCGCGGCGCAGCATGTCGGCGAGTGCCGGGCCATCCTGCCCCGCCGCGTACAAGCTCGCCAGGGTGGGCGCGCCGTTGCGTTTGGCAAGCCGGTTGCCCGCCGCATCAGTCAGCAGCGCATGATGGCGATAAAGCGGCACCGGCAGGTCGAGCAGCGCCTGCAACACGCGATGCACATGCGTCGCCTCGAACAGATCTACACCGCGCACGATATGCGTCACGCCCTGCGCCGCATCGTCGACCGTCACCGCAAGGTGATAGCTTGCCGGCGCGTCCTTGCGCGCCAGCACCACATCGCCATGCGCCAGCGGGTCGGCCTGCACGACCCCGGCCAGTTCGTCATGCCACGCCAGCCCCCCGGTTCCCCCGATCGCGGCGACCGCCCGCGCCATGTCGATCCGCCAGGCGTGCGGCTCGGCTGCCAGTCGCGCGCGCCGGGTCGCCGGGTCGAGCATGCGGCACGTGCCGGGATAGACCGCACCGGCGGACCCATGCGGCGCGGCGCCGCTCGCCGCGATGTCGGCGCGAGTGCAGAAACAGGGATAGAGCAAGCCCTTGTCGCGCAACCGCGACAATGATTGTTCATAGACAGCAAGCCGCGCCGACTGGAACGACGCCGCCCCGTCCCAGGTCAGGCCAAGCGTGGCGAGATCATCGAAGATACCCTGCACATGCTCGGGCCGCGAGCGCGTGCCGTCGATATCCTCGATCCTCAACAGGAACGTGCCCCCGGCGCGTCGCGCACGGTCATGCGCCTGAATCGCGGAAAAAGCGTGGCCCAGATGCAACGCTCCGGTCGGGCTCGGCGCGAAACGCGTGACGAGGCTGCCCGGCATCAAACCGGCTCTTGACCGCGAGTCGCGCGATATGCTGTCATCATGGCGTCATCCTGATCGGCGAAGGCCGCATCAGGAAGCAAGGGGGGTTGTAAATGTATCATCCCGATCTGATCCGGCACCCCGACAGTTGCCCGGCGCTCGTCTTGAACGCCGACTATACACCGCTGAGCTATTACCCGCTTTCGGTCTGGCCGTGGCAGACCGCGATCAAGGCGGTGTTCCTCGACCGTGTCGACATCGTCGCGCAATATGAGCGCGAAGTGCGCAGCCCGACCCATTCGGTCAAGCTGCCCTCGGTCATCGCGCTCAAATCCTATGTGCGGCCAAGCGCCTTTCCGGCCTTTACGCGCTTCAACCTGTTCCTGCGCGACAAATTCACGTGCCAATATTGCGGCAGCGGGCACGATCTGACTTTCGACCATATCATTCCCCGCGCGCAAGGTGGGCGGACGACCTGGGAGAATGTCGCGACCGCCTGCGCACCATGCAATCTGAAAAAGGGCGGGCGCACGCCGAAACAGGCGAACATGCCGCTGCACATCGCGGCGATCCGCCCGACCAGTTGGCAGATGCAGGAACATGGCCGGCGCTTCCCGCCTCATTATCTCCACGATACCTGGCACGACTGGCTCTATTGGGACGTAGAGCTGGAGGCATGAGCGCGCCTGTCCTGCATGCGGCAATCCCGACCCTGCGTATCTACGACAAAGATAAGGCGCTGGAATTCTACCGCGATTTCCTCGGGTGCACGGTCGATTGGGAACATCGCTTCGCCGGCGGCATGGCGCTGCATCCGTCGGAGCATTATGGCGACGGTACGCCGGGAACGGCGGTGTGGATCAAGGTCAAGAACTCCCGTTCGCTGTTCGAGGAGCTGCACACCAAACAGGCACGTTTCGCACGGCCGGGCGTGGATAGCGACGAGGCGACCCTGACCGACCCATTCGGCAATATGCTGCGCTTTGACGGCAGCCGAAACTGATTGACCGGCTCCGCCGTTTCGCGGGCCTTGGGAGCTTGTCCATATGCGCCACATGATCGTTCTTTCCGCCCTGGCGCAGATGCTGCTCACCGCCTGTTCCAAGGATGACGACACGAACGCCGCCGGGTTCAAGCCACCAGTCAATATCTTGCGCGCCGATCTGGTCGCCGGGTTCGACAGACGCTTCGACCGACTCGACCGCGACAGGAACGGCACGGTCGAACTGAGCGAGGTTGCCCCGGAACGGCTCGCCCGGACCAAGCGGCTCGATACCAATAATGACGGCACCATCACGCGCGACGAGTACAAGACCGTGCAGCTTGCCCGTTTCGACCAGACCAACGCCAATCACGACGGAACGTTGACAACGCCCGAACGCGACGCAGCAAAATTACTCGAACGCTGAAATCCGCGTTATTTTGGTACCGAAACGGTTGACCTGAGGCTTGCCGCAGCGCAGCATAAAACTCATGACCGAATTGCCTCCAATCACCAACAATCCTGATATCCGCTTCCTCGGCAAGCTGCTTGGCGACGTGATTCGCGCTTATGGCGGCGAGAAACTGTTCCTGCGCACCGAATATATCCGTGCCGCCTCGGTCGACCGGCATCGTGGGGTCGAGGGCGCCGGCGAAACCGATCTGGGGCTCGACCGGCTCAGCCTCGACGAGACGCTCGATTTCGTCCGCGGCTTCATGCTCTTCTCCATGCTCGCCAATCTCGCCGAGGATCGCCAGGGTGTCGCGGCCGAAGCTGGCGCCGACCTCGAATCCGCGCTCAAGCGGCTCGCCGACGAAGGTATCGATCATCAGGCGGTGATGGCGCTGCTCGAGCGTGCGCTGGTCGTCCCCGTGCTCACGGCGCACCCGACCGAAGTACGGCGCAAGAGCATGATCGACCATCGCAATCGCATCGCCGAATTGATGGCGCTGAAGGATCGCGGGATCGACGCAACGATCGAGGGCGACCAGGTCGACGAAGCGATCCTGCGCCAGATCGCTCTGTTGTGGCAGACCCGGGTGCTGCGCCGGGAGCGGCTTTACGTTACCGACGAGGTCGAGACCGCGCTAAGCTATCTGCGCAACGTCTTCCTCCCCACGTTGCCGGCGCTCTACCAGAAATGGGACCGGGCCCTGGGTGAGCGCACACCGAGCTTCCTGCGCCCCGGCAGCTGGATCGGCGGCGACCGCGATGGCAATCCCTTCGTCACCGCCGACAGCCTGCGCACCGCGCTGGCCAAGGCGAGCGAGGCGGTGCTTGGCCATTATCTCGATGCAGTGAACGCTCTGGGCGCGGAATTGTCGATCTCGACCGACATCGCCGATACCGATGCCGAAGTGCGCCGGCTGGCCGATGCGAGCGGCGACAGCGCCCAAAGCCGCGCCGACGAGCCGTATCGCCGCGCGCTATCGGGCATCTACGCGCGGCTCACCGCGACACATCTCACGCTGACCGGCAAGCCCGCCCCGCGCCCGTCGCTGCTCAAGGGCGAGGCCTATCCCGATCCCAAGGCGTTCCGCGCGGATCTCGTTGCGATTGCGCACGGCCTGGCGGCGGACGGCGGCGGCGCGCTGTCGTCGGGCGGCGCGCTCGGCCGGCTGATCCGCGCGGTCGAGACCTTCGGCTTCCACCTCGCCACGCTCGATCTGCGCCAGAACAGCGCAGTGCATGAACGCGTCGTCGCCGAATTGCTCAAGGTCGCCGGCGTCGAGCCGGACTATCTTGCGCTCGACGAGGCGGCGCGGGTCAAGCTGCTGCGCGCCGAACTGTCCAATGCGCGACCGTTGACCAGCAGCTTTGCCGAATATTCGGAGGAAACGACCGGCGAACTGGCCATCGTCCGCGCCGCCGCCGAGGCGCATGGCAAATATGGCCCGGGCTGTATCACCAATTATATCGTTTCGATGGCGCAGTCAGTGTCCGACCTGCTCGAGATCAACCTGCTGCTGAAGGAATTCGGGCTCTACCGATCGGGCGCAACGCCCACCGCCGCGATCATGGCAGTGCCGCTATTCGAGACGATCGGCGATCTGGAGGCGGCGCCCGCGATCATGACCGACTGGCTCGGCCTGCCCGAGATCGCCATCATCGCACGCGCCCGTGGCCATCAGGAAGTGATGATCGGCTATTCCGATTCGAACAAGGATGGCGGCTATCTCACCTCGACCTGGAGCCTGAGCAAGGCCTCGACCGCATTGAAGCCGGTATTCGAGCAGGCCGGCGTGGCAATGCAGCTGTTCCATGGCCGCGGCGGCGCGGTCGGGCGCGGCGGCGGATCATCCTTCGCCGCGATCCGCGCACAACCGCCCGGCACGGTACAGGGCCGCATCCGCATCACCGAGCAGGGCGAGGTGATCGCGGGCAAATATGGTACGCGCGAAAGCGCCGCGACCAATCTCGAAGCGATGGCGTCGGCGACGCTGCTCGCCAGCCTGGAACCCGACCAACTGTCTCCAGCCGACACCGCACGGTTCGGCGCGGCGATGGACACGATCTCAGGCACCGCGTTCAAGGCGTATCGCAACCTGGTTTATGGCACCGAGGGGTTCCGTACCTTCTTTCGCCAGATGACGCCGATCGCCGAGATCTCCGGCCTGAAGATCGGCAGCCGTCCGGCAAGCCGCAAACAGTCCGATGCGATCGAGGATCTGCGCGCGATTCCCTGGGTGTTCAGCTGGGCGCAGGCACGCGTCATGCTGCCCGGCTGGTACGGTGTCGGCCATGCCATCACCGCCTTTCCCGACAGGGCATTGCTGGCGGACATGGCCGAGGGCTGGCCGTTCTTTGCCGCGAGCCTCGCCAATATGGAGATGGTGCTGGCCAAGTCGGACATGCGCATCGCCGAACGCTATGCCGCCCTGGTCGAGGACGAAGCGCTGCGCGAACCCGTGTTCGGGGCGATCCGATCAGGCTGGGACAAGGCGCGTGACGGGCTGCTGGAGATCACCGGTCAGTCACGCTTGCTTGCCAAACACCCCGCACTCGATGAATCGATCCGGCTGCGCTTGCCCTATATCGAGCCGCTCAACCTGCTGCAGATCGAACTGATCAAGCGCCGCCGTGCGGGCGAGACCGACGAGCGCATCGGCGAGGGCATCCTGCTGTCGATCAACGCGATCGCGACCGCGTTGCGCAATTCGGGCTAATCAGGCCAGGAACGGCGCGGCCAGTTCGGGCCGCACGCGCAGCAACCGTCCGGTCATGCGATCGATCAGCGCCCAGGTCGATACCGCCTCGACCTTCACCTTGCCATCGGTGCCTGTGAAGCGGACATGGCGGTCGAAGCGCGCGCCCTTCGGCGCGTCCGGCACCCAGGTCTCGCCGGTCACCGTCTCGCCCGCACCCACATTGCCGCGATAGTCGATCTCGTGCCGGGTCACGACCCAGATATAGGCCGCTTGCTGCGCCACCGTCGCGACCGCGGTCCAATGCGCGACGGCAATGTCCTGGATCCACTTCACCCATACCGCATTGTTGACATGGCCGAGCTCATCGATGTCGTCGGGAGTCGCGGTGATGGTGAGAGTGAAGACCATGCCAGCTTCCTAAACCGTTAGGGCTGAGCTTGTCGAAGCCCCGCTTTCCACTTTCGACGGATGAAGGAGAAAGAACGGCCGTTCGACAGGCTCATGCCGAACGGGCTGGGATCACTCTTCCACGCCAAGCTGCCATAGCACGAACGCATGCTCCTCGGCTGCTTCGCGCAGGCTTTCGAACCGGCCCGACTTGCCGCCATGGCCAGCGCCCATATTGGTCTTGAGCAACAGGATATTGTCGTCGGTCTTCAGCTCGCGTAGCTTGGCCGCCCATTTCGCCGGTTCCCAATAGGTTACGCGCGGATCGTTGAGGCCGCCCGAGATGAACATCGGCGGGTAATCCTGCGCCGTCACCTGGTCATAGGGCGAATAGCCGCGGATCAGGTCGAACGCCGCCTTGTCCTCGATCGGGTTGCCCCATTCGGGCCATTCGCCCGGCGTCAGCGGCAGATCGGCATCGAGCATGGTGTTGAGTACGTCGACGAACGGCACATCGGCGATCACCGCACCCCATAGCCCGGGATCGCTGTTGACCACCGCGCCCATCAGCTCGCCGCCGGCCGAGCGCCCGGCGATGGCGATCTTGCCCGCGCTGGTCCAGCCATCCGCGATCAGTCCCTTCGCGACGTCGACAAAGTCGTTGAAGGTGTTGGCGCGCTTCTCGAGCTTGCCGTCGAGATACCATTGCTGCCCGAGATCGTCGCCGCCGCGGATATGCGCGATGGCATACGCAAAGCCGCGATCGAGCAAGGAAAGTCGCCCAGTCGAGAAGCCCGGCGGGATGGCATAGCCGTACGCGCCATAGGCATAGAGGAAGAGCGGTGCCGACCCGTCGCGCGGAAAGTCCTTCGGATAGACGATCGACACCGGCACCTCGGTACCGTCACGCGCGACGATCTTGAGCCGCTCGGTGCCGTATTTCGATGCATCATAGCCGCTGGGGATTTCCTGCACCTTGAGCGTGGTCAGGGTGCCGGTCGCCACGTCATAATCATATTCGGTGCCCGGCGTGACCATCGATTCATAGCCGACGCGCAGCACCTGCATGTCATATTCGGGATTGTTGCCAAGCCCCGCATCATAGCTCGCCTCGGGGAAAGCGATCCGCTTGGGCAGGCCACCCTCGTACGCATGGATCTCGATCTGATCGAGCCCATCCTCGCGCCCGTCGACGATGAAGAAGTCGCGGAAACACTCGACGCCGGTCATATAGAAATGCCGCGACGGGCCGATCAGCTCGGCCCACTCACCGGGTGCCGCGATATTCGCGGTGCACAGGCGAAAGTTCGGATCGGTATCGTTGGTGTGGATGAACAGGGTGCCGTCATGTTCGTCGACATCATATTCGCGCCCGACCTTGCGCGGCGATACCAAGATCGGCGTCGCGAGCGGTTCGTTGGCGGGTAGAAGATAGATTTCGCTCGTGACATGGTCGCCGCTGGCGATGACGATCCATTTGCGCGAACTGGTTTCCGACACGCCAACGCGAAAGCCTTCATCGGCTTCCTTGAACAACTCCACATCCTCGGCAATCGGGGTACCGAGTCGGTGATAGCGAGCATTGTCGGTGCGCCATTGTTCGTTGGCGAGGCCGTAGAGGAAGCCGGTCGAGTCGGTCGTCCAGACGATTTCCGACAACATGCCGGGAATGACGTCGGGCAAATGCTCGCCGCTGGCCAGGTCCTTGACCCGTACCTCGAATCGCTCCGAGCCGTTATCGTCGATCGCATAAGCGAGATACCGCCCATCCTCGCTGACCGAGAAAGCGCCGAGGCGGAAATACTCCTTGCCCTCGGCCAGCGCCGGCTCGTCGAGGATCAGCACGTCGTCGCCGCCCGCCACGGGCTTGCGCCACCATTTGCGATACTGGCCACCGGTCTCGAACGCGGTCCAGTAAAGCCAGTCGCCGTCCTTTTGCGGCACCGACGCATCGTCTTCCTTGATGCGGCCCTTCATCTCCTCATAGAGCCGGTCAGTCAGCGCCTTGTGCGGTGCCATCACGCTCTCGAAATAGGCGTTTTCCGCCTCGAGATAGGCGAGCACATCCTTGTCGGCGACATCGGGATAGCCCGGATCCTTGAGCCAGGCATAAGGGTCTTCAATCGTGACGCCGTGCGTGGTGAAGCTGTGCTGGCGCCGTTCGGCGACGGGAGGCTTGGTCATCGGCGGTTATTGGGAGACGCAAGGCGGAGGCGCAACCCTTTGTCTGTCGATCGCGAAGCGGCCACCGCACTATCCCGTTTCCTTTCAGGCTATTTCCATTTGGCGCTCCGAGAATCCTGTAATAGCAATAAGGCGCCGCAGGGGGCGGCATCACGGGGGATTCACATGCACTCTGGGCCGATCAGCCGCGCCGCACGACTGCGCGCACGCTTTGTCACGGTGTTTGCGGTCATTATATCGTTCGGCACCGGCCCGGCGATGGCGGCGAAATATTATGTCGACAACCGGCTCGGCGATCTGAAACCCGAACAGGTCGTTACGGTGACCGATCCAAAGCCGACCCAGTTCCTGCTCGAATTCCAGACCGATGGCGTCGCCAATGCCAAGGCGACCAAAGTGGTGAAACCACTCGCGGCGACGGCGATCACCGAGCGTCATGTCTTTGCCGAACTGGCCGAGCAGCCAGTGCCCAGTAAATCGCTGCTGACGATCGTCTTCAATAACGTCACGGAAAAGGGCGCGGCAGGCAAGGGCTTCAAGACCGGTCTGACCTTCGGTCTTGCCGCGCTGCAGATCGCCGACCGCTATCAGGTCCATTTCGAATTGCTGCAGGGACCAGGGGTTGCTCCAATCGCCTGTGATATCGAACATGCGTTCATCATGACGATGGGCAAGAAAGAGGATCCGTCGATCGGCATACCGGTGAAGAATACCGATGTCGGCATCAAGATGATCATCAACCAGGTGATGGCCCACGGCGTCAACTGCCTTGCCGGCAAGATGACGCCGACGGCCGCGCCGGCCGGGCAGTGATGAACCGGTCGATCGCGCTCTCGCGTCTGACCCTGCTGGCGTCATTCACGCTGCTTGGCGGATGCGTGCACGACAAGATGACCGAGGCGCAGCCGAGTATCGCGGCAATGAAGGCGGCGAATGGCTTCGAGATGATCCCGCTGGCGGTCGGCCCGGTCGTCTCCAGTCCAGCAGACGCGTCGTTCGACCGCAGCATCGTCATTCGCGGATCAACGATGAGCCCTCCGTCCGGACGCTTCTCGCTGTATCTGCGCGAAGTGCTGATCACCGAGCTGCGTGCCGCCGGACGCTATGATCCCACATCGCCGACGATCGTTTCGGCGGTGCTGACCGAGAACAGGGCGAGCGAGGGATTCAAGCAGGGCACCGGCGTCTCGGCTGCGACGTTTCGGGTTACCCGGGACGGCCAAACCATCTTCGAAGAACCGATCAGGGCGGAGGTCGACTGGACATCCTCTTTTATCGGCGCGATCGCCATTCCCGCCGCGTTCCGAACGCATAGCTCGCTGTCCAACACGCTTGTCGCCAAATTGTTCGCGGACCCAGGGTTTCGGGCGGCTGTGGCGCCGAAATAACGGAGCGGACGCGATAGACTTGCCCCCCATTTCAAGGGTTGCCCAAGCCGATCAACGTCACCCGTTGATTGACAAATCAATCATATTGATTTAGTAGGGTATCAGATGAGCGAGACTACGTGTCTGCCCGTTGCGGTTCTTGACCACCCAGTCTGGTCGAAGCTCTCCCATTATATCATCGGCCCTGAAACCGCCTCGCTCCCCTTCGAGTATCGCCTTGCGCGTGAGAATGGCTGGCGCGCCGATTTCACCCGGCAGGTGGTCGAAGAATATCGTCGCTTCGTCTTTCTCGCGACCGTCGCGGGCCACGAAGTCACCCCGTCCGATGCCGTCGATCAGGCCTGGCATCTGCACCTCACCTACACGCGCGACTATTGGGAGCGCTTCTGCCCCACCGTCATCGGGCGACCGCTGCATCACGGCCCGGCCGCCGGCGGCGCGAATGAGCAGCACCGCTTCTTCGACCAATATGCCGCGACGCTCGCCGCCTATGAACGCTGGTTCGGCCAGACGCCGCCGGCTGATATCTGGCCCGATGCGCGGCGCCGCTTCTTTCGCGACCCGCAGATGCGCCGGGTCGATCCAGCCGAGGCCTTCATCCTGCCGCGCCGTCCGACGCTCATCGCCACCGGCGCGCTTGCCCTGCTTACGCTTTCGATCTTGTGGCTGTCCCTGACCTGAAGGAGAAGACGTGATGTCGCTCGGACCTTTCGACCTGCCCGGACACGAATTCCTGCTTCTCTACGTCATCCTGTTGTTCCTGGTCGCCGCCGCCGGGCGGATCATCCCGCGCTGGCTGAAGCCCGAAGGACGCGATGTCATACTTGACGATCCCGATCAGCTTGCCCTGCTTGCCGGCGGCAAGCTGCGCCTCGCCGATACCGTCGTCACCCGGCTGCTGAACAAGGGGCTGCTCAACGTGCCCGACAGGCACGGCTTCGCGATCGCCGGCTTCCCCAGCGGACAGAATGCGCTCGAACGCGCGGTGCTCGCGCTGCCCACACCACTCCACTGGCCCACTCTTGCCATAACGATCGGCAGGAATGCCGGGCCGGTCGAACGCGCATTGATCGACCGCGGGTTGCTGATGGACAAGACGACCATGCTGCAGATGCGCTTCTGGCAGACTTTGCCCTATCTGATGTTGCTCGTCTTTGGCGCCACCAAATGGGAAGTGGGTACGCTACGCGACAAGCCGGTCGGCTACCTGTCGATCCTGCTGGTGATCACTTTGGTCTTCACCGTCATTCGTTGGGTGACCATCGACCGGCTGACGCGCGGCGGCTCCGCAGCCCTCAGGCGCGCCCGTGACGGGGCGGATCGCCTGCGCCGCGCGCCCTTGCCGCAGGAAACCGATCTCGCGGTCGCGCTGTTCGGGACGACCGTGCTGGTCGGGTCGAGCTGGTCGGGCTTTCACACCATGCGCAGCCAGTCGGGCAGCGATAGCGGATCGAGCGGCGGCGGGGGTGATGG
>NZ_JSXI01000055.1 GCF_000803065.1 Sphingomonas sp. ERG5 | reverse complement strand
CACGGCGTCATTATTGGCCTGCTGCGTCAACGCCGGGTCGACCATGATCTGGTCCTGCAATGCGCTGGTGAGGGCCGGATCGCGGGTGTTGCCCGCGGCATTGCCGTCGATCAGCTCCTGATCGAGCGAATCGAGATTGCGATCGCCTTCACGTGGCCCGCAGGCGGCAAGCGCCACGGGCAGGACAAGAGCCATTGCTCCAAGATACCGACTGCGAACCATTGAACACCCCCGCACAGGCGACAAGCATGCCCGGAAATGGGTTAAGATTGCGTTGGTGACGCTTGTGCGGCGGCGGCGGCGGCGCCGGAATGGCGGGATCGATCCCCACTTGCGCGGCGAATGGGCTGTCGCCATGTTCGGTCCATGCTCAATATCTTCTCGATCCTGGTGGGTCTCCTCGTCCTCCTGCTTGCGCTGGTCGGATTCATTCCGTTTCTCGGCTGGCTCAACTGGGTGATCATCCCGATCGGGATCGTCGGCATCGCGCTCGGCGCGCTGTCGTCGAGCAAGACGGGGCGCAATCTGAACATCATCCTGGTGATCATTTGCGCGATCCGCCTGTTCGTCGGCGGCGGCCTGCTCTGAGCCTTCCCCACTGATTGATACGAAAAAGGCCCGGTGATCGCTCACCGGGCCTCTCGTCGTTTCCGATATTCCGCCGTTTAGCGGCAGCTGACCTGGCCACGATCGATCGACTGGCCGAGCAGCGCGCCCGCGCCGCCGCCGAGCAGCGTGCCGATCGTCTTCGACCCGCCATTGGTGATCGAATTGCCAAGCAGGCCACCGGCGATGCCGCCGATGATCAGGCCGGTGGTGCCGTCATTGCGGCGGCAATAATAACGACCATTGCTGCCGCGATAGATGCGGTCGTTGCGGCTCAGCCGGCGCGGCTGATAATAGCGACCGTCGCGATAATATTGGTCGGCATAATACGTGCGCTGGCCGCGTTCGTAGCGGTTGTAATCATAATTGCGGTACTGGCGCCAATCGCGAACCGAGCGGTTGCGGTCCTGGCGCGCGTCGCGCACATCATCGCGATAGTCGCGGCGCGCGTCGCGAACGTCGCGGCGTGAATCGGCATCGCGCCTGTCGCGGCGATAGTCGCGCTGCGCGTCGCGGACATCCTCGCGATATTCGCGATTGGCCTGGCGGGGATTATTCTGCGCGGCAGCCGGAACGGCGGCGGGCAGGGCGATCGCCGCGAGGGCGGCAAGAAGTGCGATACGCATGATGCGTTTCCTTCGTCATGAACAGTGCGGGTAGAACGCCCCGGCCCGCTATCGGGTTGCGTGAACGGGAAACTACGTCCCGTTCATCGTTCCGACAGCGGTACGACGGGAAGATTCAGCTGTTCAGGCTGTGCGTCAACGAGATTTCCGCGTTGAGCACTTTCGACACCGGGCAATTCGCCTTGGCATCGGCGGCGATCGCGGCGAACTGTTCCGCGTCGATTCCGGCGATGGTCGCCTTCAGGTCGAGTTCCGATTTTGTGATCGAAAAGCCGTCGCCATCCTTGTCGAGCGTCACTTTCGCGCTGGTCTCGATCGTGCCGTCGCTGAAGCCGGCACGGGCGAGCGCGAAGCTCAGCGCCATGGTGAAGCAGCTCGCATGGGCGGCGGCGATCAGCTCTTCCGGATTGGTGCCGGGTTCGTCGCCGAAACGCGTGTTGAAGGCATAGGGCGTGTCCGAAAGCACCCCCGATTGAGTCGAGACATGGCCCTTGCCGTCCTTGCCGAAGCCCTCATACCGGGCCGATCCGCTGCGCGTCGTCATGTCGTGAGATCCTTTGCAGATACCAAAAGGGGCGCGGCATCACGCCGCGCCCCTTAAGTGGTGCCGCAAAAGCTTAGCGGCAACGGCGCTTTGAGGTGCCACGATCGATTTCGCGGCCGAGCAGGCCACCGGCGACCGCGCCGCCCAGCGTGCCGACCGTACGGTCGCCGCGCGTATCGATGGTGCGGCCGAGCAATGCGCCGGCGACGCCGCCGACGATCAGGCCGGTGGTGCCGTTGGGCTTGCGGCAATAGGTGCGGCCGTCACGGCCACGCCATTCGCGATATTCGTTATTCCGCTTGCGTGCTTCCGCCTGGCCGGTGGGCACCGCCATCGTTGCGGGGATGACGAGCGAGGCGGCGGTCAGTGCCATGATGAAACTGCGCATATGATTTTTCCCTTTATCTGGATCAATACCGGGTCCGTAACGCTCCGTTTCTAACAGCGGTTGCATGAACCCAAAACAACGATCCGTTCATGTGCCGCCGCCCATCGCAAATCGATCCACGTTATCCACGTTATCCACAGGCACGGCACGTCGTTTTCCTGTTGGTGCGACTCGGATTTGATGACAGCATCATGACTGTAAGCAAGGGATGCGGAAGCGAGAAATCGCAGAAACATCAGGAGCTTATGCCGAGAGAGCGAACAGGTGCCGCAAGGAAACCATTGGCGATGTCGGCGGGATGCAGGTCCCCCGAGCCGATCGAGCAAGACCGTGAAAGCGGTGGCGGTCGAAAGGAGACGAGGCAGGCATTCCAGGCGTCCTTCGATATCCCCGCGATGAGAAGGGCGTTGGCTGCAGGAAGCCGGAAGAGCGCGCGCTGGTCCTTCGGGACAGGCGAGACGGATCCGGGAAGAGAGTGGCCGAGGCGAGAGACAGGGCTTCGGCCCTGACTTGAGCTGGCCGCCGAGGTCGGGATTGCTGAAGATCGCAAGATCATCGCGCCCGACCCCGGTGACCGAACCGCAAAGCCTGCCGCCGTTCGCGGCGCAGGGGGAGCGTGCCGCCGAAACCAGAAGGCGCGGGCATTCTTTCGGGAAGGCCAAGCGGATCGAAGTCCGGCGACAGGGGGTCGGCAGCGATGCCGGCCCCTATTTGCGTTTGGGGGTTTCGGTTCGGCATCCGTTGCGCTGCCTTCCCGCATGATCGCCCCCGCATGATCGCCCCCGCATGATCGCCCCCGCATGATCGCCATCGCCCCGGGCTCATGCCCCGGGGGCCAGCCAGCCGGAAATCCGAAAGCGGTTATTCTCGCGGCCTGGTCGATTCCCGGAATTGAGCTGTCGCTTCTCTAGAGCGGTTTCGAGCTGGGTTGACCCACTCCCCGTTCGCCCTGAGCCTGTCGAAGGGCACGCGCAGCGCATGGGCTTCGACAGGCTCAGCCCGAACGGGGGACGATTCCACCCAAATCGATGGTGCTCTAGACACGTAACCTTCTCCTGCTTCCCCGGCGAAGGCCGGGGCCCAGGCGCGGGGGCGTTTATGGGGTGCGCGGCACCTGTTTACCAATGCCTCCCAACTGGGCCCGGGCCTTCGCCGGGGAAGAAGAAAACATGAGCCTGAAGGCGATGTCCCCGAACAAATCGGCATGACGGTGGGGTTGGAAGGTCCCCATCTTCGCGAAAGCCGCCAACTTCGCTAAGGACTGCCGATGCTCCCCGTCGCAACGCATGTCCTGCCCGAATTCGCCCCCTGGTTCGATATCGCCGGCCTTGCCGTGTTCGCCGCCTCCGGCGCACTCGCGGCGGCGAAGCGCGGGCAGACAATGGTCACGCTGACGTTCTTCGCACTGATCACGGGTGTCGGCGGCGGCACGGTGCGCGACCTGCTGATCGGTGCACCGGTTTTCTGGATGCAGGACAGCCGGTACGCCGCGGCGTGCCTGACGGTCGCGTTCGTCATCTGGGCGACGCCCGAACGCTGGTGGAAGGGGGCGGCGCTCGACTGGTTCGATGCGGTCGGGCTCGCCGCCTATGCCGTGTTCGGCGCGGCCAAGGCGCTTGGCTATGGCGTGCCCCCGGTCCCGGCGATGCTGATGGGGGTCGTCACGGCCTGTGTCGGCGGCATCATTCGCGACGTGCTGGCGGGCGAGCCGTCGATCCTGATGCGGCCCGAGCTTTATGTGACCGCGGCGGCGCTGGCCTCGACGCTCTATATCGGCCTGGTCCTGCTCGGCACGCCGGTCGCGATTGCCGCGACGATCGCCGCGCTGGCCGGGTTCGCGCTGCGTGCGGCGGCGATCCACTTTCACCTTGCGCTGCCAGCCTATCGTGCGCGGCGCTGAACTATTGTGTCGCTTGGCTCATTGCCACACCATGAGGGCGTGAGACGTAATCCGGGGGCCGATATGGCGAATATGTTTGCGATGATGCTGGGGTTGGCCTTGGTCGCCGGTTGTTCCGATCCGGTCCGGCAGGCCGAAGCGCAACAGGCAGGGGCCCAGGACGCGAAGGACGAAGTCGTCAAAGTAGCGCCGGACGATCCGGCGATGGAAGCGGCAAAGCGCGAGGGGCGGCGGACCTTGTCCGAATTCTGGCGGCACCAGGCCAAACCCGCGCGGGACGAGACGATGTTCTCGCTCAAATACGACCTGCTGCCCGGGCCGGCGGTCGAATATGTCTGGGCGTCGGTCGTGAAGCGCGACGCGCAGGGCATCGTCGGTGAACTCGGCAATACCCCGGAGGCGCCGGGCTATACGCTCGGGCAGCGCGTCAGGATCGACGAGGGCGACATCATCGATTGGCAGTATCGCAAGGGTAGCCGCATGGAGGGCCATTACACCACGCGCGTCCTGCTCGATCGGATGCCGCCCGCGGAAGCGCAGGAATATCGCGCCGCGCTCGGCTGGTGACGCCGCCCATCCGTCACCGGTACGCCCGTATCAGATTCGCACCACGCCCACATCGCTGAACGGCTTGGGTTCGACCGGCGGACGGGCCGAATCATTCAACTCGCACTGCCAGAAGCCGACATCGATCCATTGGCCATTCTTGTAGCCGACTTCGCGGTACACGCCGGCGCGGCGGAAGCCGACCGCCTCGTGCATGCTGATCGACCCTTCATTGGGCAGGGTGATCACGCCGATCGCCTGGGTGAAGCCCTGCGCGCGCAGCGTGTCGATCAGCGCTTCGTAGAGCAGCCGCCCCGCACCCTGGCGCTGGACGGTGCCGGCGACATAGATCGAGGTTTCGACGACGTAGCGATAAGCCGGGCGATCGCGAAAGCGCGCCGCGAAGGCATAAGCGATGACGCCGCCTTCATCGTCGCCATTGGTCGCGACGATCCAGGGATAAAGCCCGTCCGACGCCGCCATGCGGCCGCGCATCGCGCGCGTATCGGGGGCGTCGATCTCGAACGACGCGGTGCCGGTCAGCACATGCGGGGCATAGATCGCGGCGATGGCGGCGGCGTCTTCCGGCCGTGCGGCTCTGATCGCGATCACTTGGTGAACCGCGCGAGCAGGAGGTCCATCAGGCGCAGATCGTCGCGGGTCGGCAGGGCGGGGCCCATGCCGACGCATTCCAGGCAGCGCGCCTGGATCGACGATGACTTGGTCAGCCGCCGCATGTCGCCGACCGCGCGGGCAAAGACCGCCTGGCGATCGCCGCTGATGCGCGCGAACACATCGCCGCCCGCTTCCTCTTCATCATCGCTGCTGCCGCCCCATTGCGCGGCAAGCGTCGCCAGCCAGCCGGGTTCTTTTTCGAGATACACCGCATGGACCTTGGCCGGGTCGAGCTTGGCGCGCTTCGCGGCTTCGTCGATCGCGTCCTTGAGCGTGCCGAACCGGTCGACCAGCCCAAGCTGATGGGCGGTGCCGCCGTCCCAGACGCGGCCCTGGGCGATTTCGTCGACCCGCTCGACGGTCATCTTGCGCGCGCTCGCGACGCGGGTCAGGAACTGGCGATAGCCATGCTCGATCCCGGCCTGTAGCACGCGGTCGACTTCCGGGGTGGTGCCGCCGATGACGTCGGGCTGGCCGGACATCGGCGTGGTGCGGACCCCGTCCGAGGTCACGCCGATCTTGGCCAGCGTGTTCTCGAAGGTCGGGATGATCCCGAAAATGCCGATCGAACCGGTGATCGTGGTCGGTTCGGCGAAGATCGTATCGCCCGCCGTCGCCACCCAATAGCCGCCGCTGGCCGCGACCGCGCCCATCGACACCACCACCGGCAGCTTCTGCGCCTTGGCTTCGAGAATCGCGCGGCGGATCTTTTCCGATGCGAGGGCGGAGCCGCCCGGCGAATCGATCCGCACGACCAGCGCCTTGAGCTTCTTCTTGGCGAGGCCGTCGAGCACCGCCTTGGCGATGGTGTCGCCGCCGGCGGTGCCGGGGTCGGCCTTGCCGTCGACGATCTCGCCCGCGACGGTCAGCACGCCGATCGCGTCGCCGGAGGTCGGCAGCGGATTGGCGGCGAGATAGGCGGCGTATTTGATCGTGTTGAAATTGCCCGCGGGCTTGCTGCTGTTGGTGCCGGCGAGTTCACCCACGCGCTTGTCGAAATCGATCCGCTCGGCGAGCTTGTCGACGATGCCGGAATCCAGGTTCGACTTGGCGATATCGCCCTGTGCTCCCGTGACCACCGCGTCCGGCGTCATCAGCAGCGGATCGAACTTCGCCTTGGGCCGGGCCTTGGCGATCGCCTGTTTCCACTGGTCGAAAATGACGCCGGACAGCGCCTGCGAAGCCTGTTTCGCCTCGGGCGACTGGTCGCTGCGCGTATAGGGTTCGACGAACGACTTGTACTTGCCGACGCGATAGATGTGCGCGTTGATGCCGAGCCGGTCGATCAGTCCCTTGTAATAAAGCTGGCTGCCGCCGGGACCGGTGAACAGCGTGCCGCCCATCGGGTTCATCCAGATTTCGCTGGCATTGGCGGCGAGGCGATAGCCGGAATCGGTATAGCCGGTGGCATAGGCCAGCACTGGCTTCTTGCTGTCGCGCACCCGGCGGATCGCGTCGGCGACCTCGTTCACCGCCGCGGGATAGCCGCCGGCAAAGCGGTCGAGGTCGAGCACGACGACCTTGACCCGGTCATCGTCCTTCGCCTTGTCGAGCGCGCGCACCACATCGCGCAGGCGGAATTCGCCGACCGGCGCACTGCCGCCGGCAAATGCGGAGAATGGATCGGCTTCGGCCGGCTGCTCCACGATCGTGCCGCTCAAGTCGAGCACCAGCGCGCCGTTGCCGATTGTTGCCGGGCTTGGCTTTGCGGCGAGCGCCGCGAACAACAGGCCGAAGAACAGCAGCATGGCGGCAAGCACCAGCGCGTCCTTGATGCCGACCAGGATCTTCCAGGCGCCTCGAACCAATTTCACGTCTGCAGTCTCCGTTGCCGGCGCGTTTTATCCGCCATCACGGGCCATCTAGCCCGGCGTGTACGGTTTCAGCAATACGCGCCGTACCATAAGCTGTCCCATGATGTGGTGGCGTGACGTGGTGGCGTGACGTGATGGCGTGACGGGGCGGCGATTGCCCGGTAGGGGCGTCGGCGTGACGATGACCGCGATCAATCCGCCGCTTGCCGGGCGCGCACCCAGGACCATGGGAGAGGAACTGCGCGCATTGCTGTGGCTCGCCGGGCCGCTGGTCGGCGCGAACCTGCTGCAGATGGGCGTCGCCGGGGTCGATGTGATTTTCGTCGCGCGGCTCGGCACGGTCGAGTTCGCCGCCGCGACGCTCGGCGTGTTCATGTTCAATGTCACCATGTTCGCATTGATCGGTCTGACCAGTGCCGCTGCACCGATCATCGCCGCCGAGCTCGGCCGGCGGGCGCATGCCGTTCGTGAAATAAGGCGGTCGTTCCGCATGGCGCTGTGGCTGGCGATCCTCGGCGCATTGCCGTTCCTGCTCGTGCTGGCGCATGGCGAGACATTGCTGCTTGCCGCCGGGCAGGACCCCGCCGTTGCGCGGCGCGCGGGCGCGTTCCTCGATATCACGCTGTTCGCGCTGGTCCCGGGCATCGCCGCCGCCGTCATGCGCACCACCGCGGCCGCGTTGGGCCGGCCCGGCTGGGCGTTTCTGGTCACTGGCCTTGCGCTGCTGACCGCGATCCTGGGCAATTGGTGCCTGGTGTTCGGCAATGCCGGTTTTCCCGCACTTGGCCTGGAAGGGTCGGGGATCGCCACGGTCGTGACCATGACCGTGATGATGCTGGCCTATATGGTGATCCTGGTCAGCGATCGCGCACTGCGCCGCTATCGGCTGTTCGGGCGCTGGTGGCGTACCGAATGGTCGCGCTTCTTCGAGATCGTCCGGCTTGGCGTGCCGATCGCACTGACCTGGACGTTCGAGGGCGCGCTGTTCGGCGGCGCGGCGATCCTGATGGGCCTGATCGGGGTGGCCGAAGTCGCGGCGCACGCGATCGCGCTCAATATCGCCGCGGTCGCTTTCCAGGTGCCGTTCGGCGTCGCGCAGGCGGCGACGATCCGTGTCGGCATGGCGTATGGCGCGCGCGACCATGTGTGGATTTCGCGCGCCGGCCGGGTCGCGTTGATCGTCGGGATCGGCTTCATGACGGTGACGGCAACGTCGATCTGGACGCTGCCGCGGCTGTTCATCAGCGCCTATATCGATGCGGATGCACCCGCGAACGCGGTCGTTGTCGGGCTGGCGCTTCACTATCTTGCCGTCGCCGCGCTGTTCCAGCTGGTCGACGGCGCGCAGGCGGTCGCGGCGGGCATCTTGCGCGGCATACAGGACACCCGCATCCCGATGCTGATCGCCGCGTTCGGCTATTGGGTGATCGGTTTCGGCACCGCGATCCTGCTTGGCTTCACCTTCAACCTGCAAGGCGTCGGGATCTGGCTCGGGCTTGGCGCCGGCCTGCTCGCGGTGTCGGCGCTGCTGCTGTGGCGCTGGTCGGCGCGGGGGCGGCTGGGGTTGCTGCCGAACTAGTCCTGCACGCTAGGTCTTCGGCTTGCTGTACCAGAGCGCGTTGACGATGATCCACTTGCCGTCGAACCGACCCATATGGAAATAGTCCACGAACCAGGGCGTTTCCAGGCGCACCGACGCCGCGCTGTCGGTGACGTCGAGCACGCGGCATGAGCGGTCCCATTGCTCACGCGGCGTCCTGAGCGCACCGTTCCTGGTCAGGCTGATCAGCTCTTCCTTGGTCATGCGGCGCAGGCCCAGCCGTTCATAAGGCGTGTCGCCAATCACGGCGCGCTTGGCGAGGTCGGGGTGGAGCGACCGCGCGACCCGGTCGGGCGCTCCCTCCAGCTGGCCATCGATATAGTCGAAACAGGTCGCCTCGATCGCTGCGATGGTGGCTGCATCGGCCGGTGCGGCGGGGTTTGCCACGGCCATGGCTGATGCAAGAAGATACGATAACATGGCCAATCTCCCGGACGCTCTATCCCGATGCGACGATATGGGGCGATGCCGCCGCTGTCGATCCGGCCGGATCGACAGCGGCGTGATATGGCCGCTATTTTCCCTTTTCTATGCAGCGCAGATGAAGGGCATAAGAGCCTGCGCCGGTGTCGGGATCATAAGCGACATTGTGACATTCGATCTTGCGCGCCTCCGGGACGGACGCCCATATTTCCTCGAGCTTCGCATAGGCGGCGCCTTCCTGCTCGCCGCATTTCACATCTTTTTCAAAGTCGCCGCCGGCAAGTTTCCGGCAAAAGCTATCGAAATTATAGATGGGAAGCGCTTCGGCCCTTGCCTCGATCGCTGCGCCGGGTGCCGTATCGGCCGGTGTAGCGGGACTTGTCGCGGCCATGGCTGATGCAATAAGATAGATCGACATCATGGCCGTCTCCCGGGCTGAACCGCGCGAACGACGCTATTGAACGGTGCTCTCCCTGTCGATCGGGCTTTTCGTCGCAGGGGTGGTTGACGATCGCGCCATGGCTCCACATATGCGCCGTGCTGGCACTCGACTCGTGAGAGTGCTAACAATGATTCAGATCATCACCACTAGAAGGGCTATCGCGCATGAGTTTTCGTCCATTGCACGACCGCGTCCTCGTCCGCCGGGTAGAAGCGGAAGAGAAGACGGCAGGCGGGATCATCATCCCGGAAACCGCCAAGGAAAAGCCGCAGGAAGGCGAAGTCGTCTCCGTCGGCACCGGCACCCGCGCCGATGACGGCAAGATCACCCCGCTCGACGTCAAGGCCGGCGACAAGATCCTGTTCGGCAAATGGTCGGGCACCGAAGTCAAGGTCGACGGTGAAGACCTGCTGATCATGAAAGAGTCGGACATTCTTGGGATTGTTGGCTGACGCCAACGGGCTCGGGATCGTTGGCTGAACGCCACGATTTCTCTGAATTTCTTCCATTCTCAATCTTCTGAAAGGGTAGCCTCAACATGGCAGCCAAGGACGTAAAATTTTCGCGTGACGCGCGCGAACGCATTCTGCGCGGCGTCGACATTCTCGCCGATGCGGTGAAGGTCACGCTTGGGCCGAAGGGCCGCAACGTGGTCATCGACAAGTCGTATGGCGCACCGCGCATCACCAAGGACGGCGTCACCGTCGCCAAGGAAATCGAGCTCAAGGACAAGTTCGAGAACATGGGTGCGCAGATGTTGCGCGAAGTGGCCTCGAAGACCAACGACGTGGCCGGCGACGGCACCACCACCGCGACCGTTCTCGCTCAGGCGATCGTTCGTGAGGGCATGAAGTCGGTTGCGGCCGGCATGAACCCGATGGACCTGAAGCGCGGCATCGACCTTGCGGTCATCGAAGTCGTCAAGGACATCAAGGCCCGTTCCAAGCCCGTCTCGGGCACCAAGGAAATCGCTCAGGTCGGCATCATCTCGGCCAATGGCGACACCGTCGTCGGCGAGAAGATCGCTGAAGCGATGGAGCGCGTCGGCAAGGAAGGCGTGATCACCGTCGAGGAAGCCAAGGGCCTCGAATTCGAACTCGATGTCGTCGAAGGCATGCAGTTCGACCGCGGCTATCTGTCGCCTTACTTCATCACCAACCCGGAAAAGATGTCGGTCGAACTGAACGATCCGTACATCCTGATCCATGAGAAGAAGCTGTCGAACCTGCAGGCGATGCTCCCGATCCTGGAAGCCGTCGTTCAGTCGGGTCGCCCGCTGCTGATCATCGCTGAGGACATTGAGGGTGAGGCTTTGGCCACGCTCGTCGTCAACAAGCTGCGCGGTGGCCTGAAGGTCGCTGCGGTCAAGGCGCCTGGCTTCGGCGATCGCCGCAAGGCGATGCTTGAGGACATCGCGATCCTGACCAAGGGCGAGATGATCTCGGAAGACCTCGGCATCAAGCTCGAGTCGGTGACCGTCGGCATGCTCGGCACCGCCAAGCGCGTCACGATCGACAAGGACAACACCACCATCGTTGATGGTGCTGGCGACCATGAATCGATCAAGGGCCGCACCGATGCGATCCGTCAGCAGATCGAGAACACCACCAGCGACTATGACAAGGAAAAGCTCCAGGAGCGCCTTGCCAAGCTCGCCGGCGGCGTTGCCGTGATCAAGGTCGGCGGTTCGACCGAAGTCGAAGTCAAGGAGCGCAAGGACCGCGTCGACGACGCTCTCCATGCAACCCGCGCAGCGGTCGAAGAAGGCATCGTCCCCGGTGGTGGTACGGCTCTCCTGTATGCAACCAAGGCGCTTGAAGGCCTTAAGGGTGCGAACGACGACCAGACCCGCGGCATCGATATCGTCCGCAAGGCGCTCTACGCGCCGGTCCGCCAGATCGCGCAGAATGCCGGTCATGACGGTGCGGTGATCTCGGGCAAGCTGCTTGAGGGCAATGACCCGAACCTGGGCTTCAACGCTCAGACCGACGTGTACGAGAACCTCGTCGAAGCCGGCGTGATCGACCCGACCAAGGTCGTTCGCACCGCGCTGCAGGACGCGGCCTCGGTCTCCGGCCTGCTCATCACGACGGAAGCCGCCGTGTCCGAGCTGCCGGAAGACAAGCCCGCCATGCCCATGGGCGGCGGCGGCATGGGCGGCATGGGCGGCATGGACTTCTGAGCCGAAGGGCGGCCTGATTGAGCGAAAGCTCGGTCAGGACTCGCCCGAGCCCCTGCCAAGCACCGACCAACGTAAAAGAGAGGCCGGGGAGCAATCCCCGGCCTTTTTTTTGCGGTCATTCGCTGAACCCGTGCCACGACAATCTTGATGATCGGCACGACATATGCCGCCATGTGATGATCATGCGCGCGCGGCATTTGCGCCACCGCGCTTTCCCCGGACAATTCATTGCGCTACATTTGGGGACCGAGCCGGGAGTCATTATGGCGAGTAGCTTCCCCGATCCGTTCGACCCTGTCCGTCGCATGCTCAGGCGCGCTGTTCTTCAGGCGCTCGATCGGGCGATCGTCGCGGTGCAGCGCGAAGTGCGCCGCGAGATCCGGGCCCGGCTGCGAAGCCTTGCCGAAAGCATCGAATATGTGACCGCGGTCCTTGGTCGCATGCCGCACGGCGCGGCGAACATCGTCGCGGATTCGTTTCGCGGCCCCTTCTCGCGCGCGCTGACGCCGGGGGAGGTCGCCCTGATCGTGCAGGCGTTCGGCACTCAGCCCGTTTCCCCAGGCGATGTGCGCATCGTTCTCGGCCCGGGCGATCAGCCCCTGGCGGCGGCGGCGTTCATCAACGGCAATCCGGCAATCACCATCGGCAACACGATCTATATGAAGCCGAGCGTCTATCAGAAACTTGGCGGCCGGGACTTGTCGGCCAGCCCCGAAGGCGTCGAGATGCTGCTCCATGAATATACTCATGTGGTGCAATATGCCCGGCTTGGCTTCGCGGTCTTCGGCAAACGCTATGCCAGGGAATTTCGCGACAGCGGCAATGATGCCGGGAAGATGTACGATTATCGCTCGCGTAAGCTGTCCTATGATCAGGAAATGATCGAGGGCCAGGCGGCCATTGTCGGCGATTATGCCCAGCAGATGGCCTTGACTCCCGCGAAGCAGAATGCGGCCTTGATTCAACAGCTTCGCACCAAGTTGCGCGGAACCGGTATTTTTGGGCAATGATCATATGACTGGTTTACGCATTGCCGCGCTGGTCGCGGCCCCCGTGCTGCTGATCCCGCTGCTGGTCGCCTGCCAGCAGGAATTGCCGGTCGCCGTGACGGCGGAGCGCGGGCAGGTGGTGTTTTCCGTGCCCGCGACCAACCCGCCCTGCGTGAACGAGATCCGGGTCGCGCCCGCCAGCGCGCCGAAGGATAGCGTCTGGGCGGTCGATTCATCGGATTCGAAACACTGCCATACGCGCTTCGCTTATGGCGCATTGCCCGCGGGCTTCACGCAGATCGTCGCGGCGGAACCGCTGAAGTCGGGCAGGCTGTATCTCGTCGCGATCGAGCGCCCCGGCGCGATGGGCATCACCTTTTTCGAGCCCGGAAAAGCCGATGGCTCGATCGAGCGTGATCCGCCGGCCAATTAGGCCGTCCCGGTCGAGATCATCTCCGGGAAAGCCTGTGATATTCCGGCCGGGCAATCCAGTCACGGGGGAGGCTGATGTCCATTGTCCCGCTGCGTCACGTGGTGCGCGAGACCGGGGGCGACGAGGCGAGGGCGCATTCGCGGAAGATGTGTGAACTTGGGGTTGGGTAAGCCATTAATATAATTAAACTATCCCGCTATTGCGGCGTGTATTCAATATGACAAACTTCACGCAGTCTTTCACGGGCAGATATCAAATGATATGGACTTCCTTTATCTGAAAGTTTTTGTGCCCAATGAATTGATCTCAATATGTCCGAGCAATTTCCGGACGACATTAAGCTATTTGATAAAATTGACATTCCGTACGTGCTGCCATTTTCGGCGTCGATTTTTGCCCAATAACTTGAACTTTTCATGCACAATGCTTCCGTAGAGTTCCGCAAATTTATATTACGTGCCCAGCATTCTTCGTAATGTGACAATAATAATCTTGAGCTTTCCTTGGATCCTTGAAGGGCTCTGATTTCAGCCGCGCGCATGGCTTTGTCAGTGCTTTGTGTGGCTTTTATCTGTAAGTTGTTATTATTAAATATTAATAGTAAAATGGATGAGGTTAAAAGAGCTAACAATGTCAAAAGTTTCTTGCTCATTTTTTGAACTTCTCATCCAGGAAATTGGAAGCTGTGCAATTATATTCTATGGAGTCTCTTTAGGCAGGTTATATCCAGTGATTTTCTTTATAACCAAGGTTGCTGGCCTGCTCTCTCCATCAGATCCAAGATAAGTTCCTGCTACTGACATTTTAATCGGCAACCCTCCCTGGTTGGCATTGAACCGCATTTGCCTCAACAAGGTTTCATGATGTCCACCGTATAGGCCACTGCTCGAGAAGTCGACAGCCAGTGTATGGTCGGGGCAAGCATCGATTCTTGCATAGTCCCCATGGGTGTCGGGATATATCTGCACATTCAATTCACTAAAGGAAATCGTATTATTGTAGCTAATATTGCAAATGAAATTGATTTTCTGCCCATTTTTGCCAAAATTTGCGCATCCGCATGCCAAAAAGACCATTAGAAATGGAAAAATCTTAAGCATTTGACCGCCTGATTTCAGGAAAGCTTGTCAGAATAAACATCCCTAAACCCCACTTTGAAAGCTTTTGTTGCGAGTACCAAAATTCTGGGAATTAATAATATTCTTTCAATCAAGGATCTGGATTGTGCGGCCTCAATAGAAATGAGCTTGCGTTCAGAAAATACATGTCCCTCTTCTGTGGCACGTTTTAACCAGGCGATCGCTCTTTCATCGGAGGCCGTGCCTCTTGCGCCTTCCAGGGAATTACGGTGACAGTTTACTTAACCCCTAAACTCTTCGGAACCGGCCCACGTTTAGCGGGTGCCAGCGTCCGGCCGGTGCGCGTTTCCAGGGCGGTGATCCACTCGGTATCGCCAATCGGCCTCCCGATCGTCTCCGCGCGGCGCAGGGCGGCATAAGCCGTCGCCTCGTCGATCTCGTCGTCCAGAAAGGCAGCGAAGTCACTGATCCGCTCCAGTGCCGGGGCGACCTTGACCAGCGCGTCATCCTTCCCAGCGAGATGCGCCGCAACGCTTGACCAGCGCCAGCCCTTCGCTCGCTCGACCAACCGTGCCCGAACCGGATTGAGGCTGACGTAGCGCAATGCATAAGCGAGATGGGCATCATCCATCGCCACCGACCCGAATCGTCCCTGCCACAAATGCCCGGTGCGCCGTGCCCGCGCGTTGATGAAGCCGGTATAGCGACGATGTAGTTCGCCAAAGGTGCGGCGCAATCCGTCTTCATCGTCGGGGACGACGATCGCATGAATGTGATTGGGCATCAGGCAATAGCCCCACTCCTCGACCTTCGCTCGCGTCGCCGCCTCGGCGAACAGGTCGAGATACAGCGCATAATCACCATCCTCGAAGAAGGTCGTCTGACGCCCGTTGCCGCGTTGCGTCACGTGATGCGCGAGGACGACGAGGCGAGCCATTCACGGAGGCTAGGGAATTTAGGGGTTAAGTAACCTCTCACCGTAATTCAATAAATTATTCACAGCTATGGTTGCTTATTAACTGATTTTTCTACGCAAATATGATGTAATTTTCTTCATAAGAAATATCGGTAAAATAATAGTTAGAGATACTAACAATATAAATACAAAAAATACACCAAATAAACTCGATTCGGCACCATTTGCTATTGCGTATGAATCGAACATTATCGTTTTATATAATAAAAATACACCAAGTATTATAACAAATGTTAAAATAATTAACAGGAAAGAGAAAAAAGTTCTGATAAGAATA
>NZ_JSXI01000054.1 GCF_000803065.1 Sphingomonas sp. ERG5 | reverse complement strand
CAATTATTAAAACACATAAGCTAATAACAACATACTCTAGCCAATAATTGTATACCGAAAACTCACCACGCCATACAGCTGTAGTAACAAAAAATATATGCATAAGAGCTATAAAGTTTGCTACGGCGAAGAATGCGTTAAATGCAAGCTTCAAAACAGAAACTTTTGTCATCAGAAGCCTCTCGAGTGCCAAGTGTTCGATTCATCATTAAGATTTTGATAGAACACCATAAATATAGCGTTCGGATTTGACTTCCTCCATTCAGAGCTACTCGAGATATCGCCAGGGCTTGGTCCGCTATCGACCACCTTCCTGCCCTGCCACCACGCTCTTATATCACTGAACGGGCTACTCGAACCCGGCAAAATGCCTAGCCCAGTGTGAGTGTGAGCAATAAAAAGGATTGTCCTTTCTGAAGGAACTATATTCACAGTTCCCGCGCTAAATGCGCTTGCTTTAGGTCCTTGAAAAAGACTGACTACATATTGATTCGCTTTTTTATCTAAAGATGCCGTAACGGCATGTTCGCGAGTATATCCAGACTTTTCCGTTAATTTCATCGCGTCAGATGAGTATGATTTAATTCTATTGTTAAGCTCAGCGACGTTTGACTTTCCCTGGGCGTCAACAGTCGCAATCCTCTCTGATTTCACTAATGTCGTTTTAATGTTCCAGCAAATATTCGACCCTGTTTGAGTCTCGCAAAGCCCAGTCGGGTCTGCCTTATTCACCGGATCGTTTCCGACATAGGCATAGAGGTTGACCTGCTCGTCATAGCCGATGGGATCGGTCTGGAGGAACCGCCCGAGGCTCGGCGAGTAGATGCGCGCCTTGTAGTGATACATGCCAAGCTCGGGCAGCCACGCCTGTCCGGTATATTGGAACCGCCCGATATTGGCCGTCCCCACCCCGTCATAGCCATTCGGGATGCCATATTCGTCATAGGCATTGATCGCGATCACCGTGCCTGCGCTATTGGCCACCGACACGATCGAGCCCTGATAATCGCTCTGCAGCGAGCGCCGGTCGGCAAGCGTCGCGCCCTCATACCAGAGCAGCGGATCGTCCTCGGCCGGGCCATGGACATAGCGCTTCAGCAATGTGCCTGCTGCGTTATACTCCGCGACCAACTCATTGCCATCGTACAGGAAGCGTGTGTCCGTGCTCGCTGTCGGCGAGCTGGTCGCGCCCGATACCTTGTACAGCCGCCCCATCGGATCCCAGCTGAGCGCCGCGGTCGAGGTCGGCCCGGTTCGCGTCACCAGCCGGTTCTCGACATCATAGGCGAACGCATTGGTCCCGTCCGAGGTCAGATTGCCATTGGCATCATAGCCGAACGTCGCCGGGCCGCCGGTCGTATATTGGTTGAGCCCATTGACCGCATAGCTGCGGCTGACGGCGGCATAGCCGTTGAACTCATAGGCGCCGTTGCTGCGCGTCCGGCTGATCATCTGGCTGATCGGTGAGTAGCCGAACGTCGCGGTCACATCGGCCGCCGTGCCGGTCAGATCGTCGGCGATGCTGGTCAGCCGCGAGACCGGATCATAGCCATAGGCCGTCGCCACTCCGCTCCGGTTGGTCCCCGAGCGCCGGCCCTGATTGTCATAAGCGATCGTCGCGACCGTCGTGGTCCCGTTCTCCTTGACGATCGTCGCCCGGTCGAGCCCGTCATAATCATAGGTGAAGTAAGTCGCATCGGGATGCGTCACCCGCGTCCGGCCGCCATTGGCGTTATATTGATAGGCAAGCGTCCGCGCCGTCCCGCCCTGGTTGGTCGTACTCGACGCCAGCCGCCCGAACCCGTCATAGCTCTGGGTCAGTCCCTCGCCGGTGGCCGATCCGAACCGTGCATAGGTCTGCAGCCCGCGCAGATCATAGCCATAATAGACATCCGCCGCCGTGCCGCCGGGAATGTCCTTCACCTTCACCCGGTTGAGCGCGTCATAGCTATAGCCGATGACCTGCCCGTCGCGCTTCCTCAGCGACGTCCGGTTGGCGTTCGCATCATACCCATATTCCTCATAATCGGTCATGCTCACCGCCCCGCCCAGCACCTTGTCGGGGAAGTGCCAGCGAGCCTGCCGATCGAGCCCGTCATAGGTCATCATTGCCTGGTTGCCATTGGCGTCGATGACGATGGTCCGCTTGCCGTTCGGGCTATAGCGATAGGTCGCATAATCCTGCTGCAGCGGCGAGGCATAGGCCTTTTGCACTTTCAGCAACTGGCTGAAGCCGTCGTAGCTGTTCTTGGTGATCCGGTCATTGCCGTTCACGCCCGCCGTGCCCAGCGTGCAGGCGTCCGCCGGCAGGCTAGCATAGACCGCCGGGTTCATCCTGACGGCTGTGCAGATAAGCCGGCCCGCCAGATCATAGCTGTATTGCGTAACGCTATAGGGCGTGCCGCCCGATGACAGCGTCTCCCTGATTTTGCGATTCATCACGTCATAGGACGTGTCGACCGTCTGGAAGATGTTGAATGTCGTGAAATTGGCCCAGTTTTTCGGCGCAACATCTTCCGCCTGCCACGCGGCAAGCTCGCCCTTCTCGACCTTGATCAGCCGTCCGCCCGCATCATAGGTGTTGCGCACGGCGGCATATTTGGTTGGTCCCGTCCCGTCCGGGTCGGGCGCGATCGTTCCGGTCACCCGGCGCGCCGCGTCATAGCGCTTGGCGAAGGTAAAGTCCGAGGCCGCACTCTGTGCCGCAGCGGGCGTGCCGGTCCCGATGGTCGCAAGCACCGCTCCGGTGATGCCGGCCAGCGCCAGCAAGCGCATCCGCACCGCGCCGCTCACGGGCACACCGTCAGGCCGGCGCGTGGGCTGGTCTCGCTGATCTGGTTGCCCTGTGCGTCATAGCCATAGCAGCTGCGCAGGCTGACCCCGTCCGCGGTCACCACCTTGCCACGCAGCAACAAGGTATTAGGCCCGGAATCCGGCCCATAATCATAGCTGGTCGTCACCTCGTCCGACGCGCCTGCGGCACAACTCCCCGAAACCGTGGCCGAGGTCCGGCACATCTTCTCGGTCGATATCAGCCAGATCGCCGGCGCCGCCTGCGAATAGGTTCCGCCGGAATTCTTGATCCATGCATAGCGCTGGACATAGGCGGTGCGCTTGACCGCGCGCACGCCACTGGCATCGGCCGGCGCTGTCTCGGTCAACACCCCGCCATGTGCCGGATCATAGGTGAAGTCGGTCTGGTTGCCGTTATAGTCCTTCTTCGAAATCGGCTTGTTGCAGATCTTGCGCACGACCGACGTGCAGTCCGCAGCCAGTAAAGCGGAATCTGGAAAAGCGCTCGAACTGGAAACGGGGGGAAGGCCCGAACCCGGTTTTGGCGTCCAAGTTTCCGAAACCACGTTGCCCCGACCGTCCCGGCTGTAGCCGATCCGATTGCCTTCCGGATGAGTAATCGACGCCAACTCGACCCCGTCCCAGCCCGTGAGGATGGTTCTACTGACCTCCGCCCAGGGATCGAGCGGATTTGTCGTGAAACTCTCCGAATAATAATTCAGCAGCCCGGCGCCGAAAACAGCAACGCCGGTTAGGCCTTCCGGGCCGGTATAACTCCCGGAGCTATAGAGGGGAGGCTGCCCTGGCTGGTGCGCATAGGGATCGTCATATGGGACCTTGACTGGAATATCATATGTGTAATTCCACACGGCGCCATCCGCCATGGTTTGCTGTATTCCTCCCTCGGGATAGCTATTGGTAATAAGGCAATTCGAAGAATTGACCTGCCTGACGCAGGACATATTGGCATATTGGTAATCATAACCCCATGCCTGGCCCATGACATCAGTCACACCTATGACATTTGGGGACTGGGGAGTGCCCGGGGGATATGTATAGCTTGTCACCAGTGCGGCTCCCGCACAGGTAGTTGTCGCCGAGGTATAGGTAATTGCTCGATTATAGCCACAGGCCTTTGTAACAAATCCCTGGGTTCCATATTCGAACACCAGTGAATAGCCCCGATTACTCGCGATCTGCGTCAGCTTGCCGGCAGAATTATAAGTATAATTTAATGTATGGCCGTCAGCATAATCGATCCTAGCAACGCGCTGGTTGCGCAGTCCGTTGATCGGTGGCGTGAATGCCTTCACCGCTGCATTGAAGGTATACACATTGCCCTGTTTGTCCTTGTAGACAAATGCTCCCCCGACAATCTCAAGAGTTGTTCCGAATGAGTCCGGGTTAGTATTCATGTATTGGTCGGTAGAAGAGTAATAGGCCTTCGTGAAATGGACAGTTGAGTTACCAATAACGACATATGTCTTGTCGGTATTGCCTCGGCCTACGTCACCCTCGGCAACGAATGCTGAATAATTGTGTGTCCAGTTCGGTCCGAAATAATTACTTCCACTGATGGCGCCGCCCCCCATATATGTGCGTTCGAGTGTGAACGGGCCGATGGAGAGATCGACAACCTTATAAGTGAATTTATGCCTCGGGCTGGAAAGATCTACTCCAGTCGGGCCGAGAGTGGTTTGCTTTGGCGGTTCGTACTGGGCATTGGCCGGTGAGACTATGGACAGGGTCGCAACAGCGCTCAGAAACAGAGCTCCAGGTAACCAGATTCTGCTGAGATGGCGGGCTGAGATATTTTGATAACAGCGCGTCAAGCTTCTGACGGCGCGCCGGACAGCTCCCCATACTATCGATGGCTCGATGCGCATCGCCCTCATGTCTCTCGCGGTCAAAACTCTTTCCACTATCTGGGTCCATTTATGTGAGCTCGATGCCGATAATTCTGTCGCCGCCTGGGCGCCGACAAATGCCAGTCGCATATCGATCATCCCGGCTCGCATCTTCCGCCAATGCCAAGGGTCAATGTCGCTGAAGCTGTTCCGCCGAGCGAATCCCGGATAGTGTAGGTCACAACAGCAGGCCCCGGGACAGCAAGCGATATGAAGTAGATTTTATTATCGTCCACACTGGCGAAGCCGAACTCACTGCTGACCGAGGCGCTGATAATCGAAAGTGGCGTATTTCCGTCTGGGTCATAGTCATTTACCAGTACATCGAAATATGCCGCACTACACTTTGTCAGACCACCAGTATCATTCACGGCGACTGGGGGTTGATTGTTGATATCATTATCGTAGATCACACCAGCTCCCTGAGCGACGCGGATCGTGGCCCCGCCTGATGCATTGGATAAATTGATCACCATTGTTTCGGGGTTTTCGATGGCCGTGTCGTCGATGGTGGGGACGGAGATGATCTTGACCGTATCCGCTGGCCCAAAACTCAGTGTCCCGCTGGTCGTTGTATAGTCCGATCCGGCGGTGGCGGTGCCGTTCGCCGTGGCATAATCGACAGTAAAGGTCGCAGCCGGCGAACCCACCTTGTAGACTCGGTAAACAAGATAGTCCCCTTCAACGGCAGCTGCCGTGGCCGATATTTCGAAGTCCGGCGGCGAGACGGGCCGCGGTGTTGGTGTCGGGGTGGGCGCTGGTGTTGGCGTCGGCGTCGGCACCGGAGTCGGCACAGGCCCGGGCGTCGGGCACGCCCCCGGCGTCGCCGTTGCGACATCATAGCGCATCCGGTTCCCCGCCCGGTCGAAGCATGTCCCGGTCCGCTTGCCATTATTGGTCCCGCCGGTGATCATGCTGCCGGTCAGCCGGCCAAGCTCGTCATAGCTATAGGTCGTTGCATCCTGCCCCAGTGCCACGGCTGTGCCGCCGATGATCGCAAGGCACGCCGCGCCCGCCAAAAGCCCGTGTTTACGCTGCATCTTTACCCCCGTCCGAATTCGATCGAATTCGGTCATCCTGCTACCATAAGGTCAAATCGATCCCACGCTACCGGGGATCGACGCCACATCCGGAATGGATGTATTTCACGCAAATCCGCGCCCGCCCGTCGCCCCGCGACCGGGCCGCCGCCCGGCGGGCACTGCCTCATCACCCATGCGATCTTCCGTCGATTCTATCACTTCTTCGGTCATGTCATTGCCCCGGTCATGGCTGATTCGATCGCTTCACAACCAGAATTCCGGCATCGGTTGAATCGATCGCTCCTGATTGCGACCCCTGTTCCGGCGACTCCCGCCCCTGTTCGGGCGACACCCACCCGCTGTTCCGGTGACGGCGACCCCTGTTGTCCACCGCTGTTCCGGAACAGCGGAGAGTGGGTGTATCGCACTGAGATACGGTTACAATTCCACGCCCGCGATCCAACATAACAGGGGCGCCCATCTTTATCTGCGCGGAGCTGCGGAAAAATGCCGTCCCGACCGGTGATCGACG
Organism: Sphingomonas sp. ERG5; assembly: GCF_000803065.1. Taxonomy (GTDB): domain Bacteria; phylum Pseudomonadota; class Alphaproteobacteria; order Sphingomonadales; family Sphingomonadaceae; genus Sphingomonas. The sequence goes on along the minus strand of NZ_JSXI01000054.1, from coordinate 207 downwards.
ATGCGACGGATCGGGTGTTTCGGCGTTATACCGGCACCGCATTCTGATCGAGGATCGCGCGTGACGGCTGATCAATCGAGACTGTCCGATCGGATCAAGGGCGCGATCGCCGCGGTGATCGTGCAGCTGGTGCTTGGTTATATCCTGATCGCCGGTCTCGCGGTGCACACGACCTATCGGCTGACCGACGACCTCAAGCTGTTCGGC
>NZ_JSXI01000053.1 GCF_000803065.1 Sphingomonas sp. ERG5 | reverse complement strand
ACCAACGCAATCCGGCAAAAGCAGCTTCTGCCGGCGGTCACAGCCCTCAATGAAACGTCCCACTTCGGCGCCTCCTGCAACGCCAGAATCATAGCATATTAGGCCGTTTTCACACAGCCTCCACCAATCCCGGCCATTCCGGGTTTATGGGTTCACTGTCAGGCTGATTTGTAACCGGGCGGGATGCTGTGACGAAGAGCCTGAGCATCCGATGAGAAGGATTTCGATGGCGCGCGCTTTCACCCTGTTGCTGATATTATTGCTCAACGCGCTGAGTGTCAGGGCGGTGAGCGCGGCAGCGGCGCCGATGATTCCAGCGTGGGCTCGTGCGATTGCCCGCAAGGGCCCGCGCGATGCCCTGACATGATGCTGGCCGGTGCTTGCCAATCCTGTTGCCCGCGATCCTGCCTAAACCGCTCAATGTGAATGCGCGAGAAGGGACAGCCCTTGCTGCCTTTGGCGCTCCATCGACCCGTCTGGTCGCGCGCATCATGGCGCCAGAGCCGCCACAACCGCGAACCGTATGAGACGATCCAAAATTCACATCATTTTATCTGGAGACATCTCATGATTCGTTTCACCAAAATCGCCATCGTCCTTTTTGCCGGATCGGCGAGCGCGGCATTCGCCGCGGCGCCGGGCGCGGTCACGGCGGCGTGCTGCGCGCTCGGCGTGTGTTGCGGTCTGCCGTGCTGCGGCTGAACGCCGCCGCACTGCGGTCGAACGCGATTGCGTAACTGGGGGTGCCGGGCCAAAAGCCCGGCACCCCTTTTTATCGATGGGATGGAGAGCGACGATGCGGCGGATGATGGTGATTGCGGCGATGACGCTGGCGGCGTGCAATGTGCAACCCACGGGCGGTAACGCTGCGCAGGGAGCATCCCAGGCCTCGCCGGTGACGATCAAGGCGGATGACGGCGTCACGGTCTTTTCGCGGCTGTACAAGACAGCGCAGCCCAAGGCGCTGATCCTGCTGTTTCATCAGGCCGGGTCGGGCAAGGGCGAATATGCGACGATCGCGCCGCGCCTGAACGCCGCGGGCTATGACGCGCTGGCGATCGATCAACGATCGGGCGGCGGGCTGTTCGGCGAGAATGAGACCGCGTTGCTGGTCGGCAAGGATCCGGGCTATCTCGCCGCGGAGCGCGACCTGCAGGCAGCGGTCGACTGGGCGAAGACGCAGAAATTGCCGGTGATCATCTGGGGCAGCAGCTATTCCTCGTCGCTGGTCTTCCCGGTCGCTGCCGCCAATCCCGTGGTCAAGGCGGTGTTGTCCTTCTCGCCGGGCGAATATTTCGACGACAAGACCCTGGTCAGCACCGCGGCGGCGAAGCTGACCGTGCCGGTCTTCGTCACCTCGGCCGGGGATGCGGAAGAGGTCGCGCGCGCCAAGCCGATCTTCGATGCCGTGCCGGCGGTCGGAAAGGTCTTTTACCAGCCCAAGGCGGGCGGCGTGCACGGTTCGTCGACCCTGATCGCCGCGAAGAATCCGAAAGGGGCCGACGCGAATTGGGCCGCCGTTCTCGCTTTCCTGAAGGGCGTGACGGGCTGACAGGGCGCCCTCCGGTTTCGCCACGCCCGGCGCGGCGATGTTCCGCCGGCGCGGATGGCGTCATGCGTTCGCGGCGGAATTTCCCTTTCCGCCGGGACCGGGCAGCCGCTATCAAGTGCGGATGACGCAACGAGGCAGGCTTTACGGTTGTCCGGTCGAGTTCGCGCTCGACGCGCTGGGCGGCAAATGGAAGACGGTCATCCTGGCGCGGATCAAGGAACAGTCGATGCGCTATTCCGACCTGCGGCGGATGATCCCGTCGCTGTCCGACAAGATGCTGACGCAGCGGCTGGCCGATCTGGTCGAAATCGGCTTCGTCATGATCGAGACCGGCGCTGACGAAAAGGCGCGCTATGCGCTGACGGACCACGGGCGCAACCTGGCGACCACGCTTCAAGCGCTGTACGACTGGGGGGACGCCCATGGGCGCACGGTCGGCGTTCGCTTCAGGACCGACATCGAAACCAGCGCCTAGAGAATGATCCCGTCCGCCGGTATTGGGTCGGCTGGCGTGAATTGTTACCGCGACGCGTGGTCAGGGCTTGCGTGCGAGCCAGATGCCGGCGTCGTTACAGGCCGGATCCCTGGCGACATGCGCCATTTCGATCAGGCCCTCCCCGGCGATCGCCGCGCTATAGTCGGCGGGGCCGAGTTCGGCATGATATGGCGATCCGCTGCGATAGTCGGATGCCGCGCTGTCCTTGTCGGCTTCGACATTGAACAATAGCCGCCCGCCCGGCTTCAGCCATCGCGCAGCCCGCTCCGCCATGCGCGCCTGATCCGCGCGAGAGAGGCGCGTCAGACTGTTCCAGGCGATCACGCCCTCGAACTGCGTGCCGATGGCAATGGTTCGCATATCACCGTGGATCCATGTCTCGCGCGGGAAGCGAGTCCGGGCGAGGTCGATCATCGCCGGATCCTTGTCGAGACCCGTGACATGAAACCCCTGATCGATCAGATAGCGCGCGATGGGCTCGCCGCCGCCGCATCCAAGGTCGAGGATCATGCTGCCTTTGGGCAGCGCCGCCCTGAACCGGTCGAACCACAGGCGCGCCGGAAACGCCGATGATTGATCTCGATCAATCATCGGGCGATTGCACCGAAACCAAGCAATGTTTCGGGAACCGCCCCAACGCTCATCCGTTCTCTCCACGACCCGAAACCGCCGACCCCCCGACGACAACGGTCTGATTTCAGGAGATTATCATGGGCGAGCTCATCGACAAGATCAAAGGCAATGTGAATGAAGCCATTGGCAAGGCCAAGCAGCATAGCAGCGACCCCGAGACTCAGGCCGAAGGCGCCGCGCAGGAGCTGAAAGGCAAGGCGCAGCAGGTCGCCGGCAAGGTCAAGGGCGCGCTCGGCGACGATATCTGATCGTTACGATTGCTTGAAAAAGAAGGGCCGCTCCGGGTAACCGGGCGGCCTTTTCGTATCTCGCATTCTGCCGTCAGGCCTGCGGATGATCATGTCCGTCAGACATGCACCTTCCCAATTGCTTCCCCGGCGCAGGCCGGGGTCCAGTCGAGGAGCACATGCGATAGCGTGAGACGCCCCTTTACTCCTGCCTCCCAACTGGACCCCGGCCTGCGCCGGGGAAGAAGAGGTAATCCAACGGGGGTCTCTGCCCAACTATTTCCGCAATGCCGAGATCGTGGTGCCGGCGGTGATCACTTCGATATCGGTCTTGATATGCAGCAGACGCACGCCGCTCTGCGCCATCGCCCGGTCGAGCGCAGGCGCGAATTGGGCGGTTTCCTCGATCGTCTCGGCCCAGCAGCCATAGGCCCGGCCGAGTGCCGCGAAATCCGGGTTTTGCAGCCGTGTCGCGGAAATCCGCCCGGGGTATTCGCGCTCCTGATGCATGCGGATCGTGCCATAGGTGCTGTTGTCGATCACCAGCACCAGCATGTTCGCGCCATGCGCCACGGCGGTGGCGAGTTCCTGCCCGTTCATCAGGAAGCAGCCGTCACCGGCCAGTGCGACGACCATGCGGTCGGGATGGCGCAGTGCGGCGGCGGTCGCCGCGGGGACGCCATAACCCATCGCGCCGGCGGTCGGCGCCAGTTGGCTGGGCTGTCCCGCATAACGCCAATAGCGGTGCCACCAGCCCGAATAATTGCCCGCGCCATTGCAGATGATCGTGTCGGCGGGAAGCTTCTCGCGCATCGTGGCGACGCACGGGCCGAGATCCATCCTGATGTCGCGTGGGGCGGGGGTCGACCAGGCGAGATAGTCGGCATGCGCTTCGGTGGCGTCGGTTCGCGGCTGCGGCGGCGAAGCGAGATTGGCAAGAAGGTTGGCGAAGTCGACCATGCCGCTGCAGATCGCGACGTCGGCGCGATAGGAGCGGTTCAGTTCCTCCGGGTCGGGATGGACGTGAATCAGCGTCTGACCCGGATGGTCCGGGGTGATCAGCGTATAGCCATCGGTGGTTGCCTCTCCCAACCGCGCGCCGACGACAAGCAGGACATCCGCCGCCTTGACCCGGGCGACCAGCCTGGGATTGGGGCCATAGCCGAGATTGCCGGCCCAGGCTTCGGACTCGTTCGGCATCGCATCCTGGCGCCGAAACGCACTGACCACCGGAATGCCCCAGGCGGTCGCGAAACTGTCAAAGGCGGCACCGGTCGCCTTGTCCCACCCGGCGCCACCGACAATCGCGACCGGCGCCCTGGCCGATTGCAATAGCTCGGCAAGCCTGGCCGCCTTGTGCGGGTCGAGGCCGAGTGAAGACGTTTCGACCTTCGGCCGATCCATCGCCTCGACCATGTCGAGCAGCATATCCTCGGGCAGCGCCAGCACCACAGGCCCTGGCCGGCCGTTCATCGCCGTCGCATAGGCGCGCGCGACATATTCCGGGATGCGCGCGGCATCGTCGATCTTTGCCGCCCATTTGGCGATCGGCGAGAACATCGCCTGGAAATCGATCTCCTGGAATGCCTCGCGGTCCTTGGTGCCGCGATCGACGTCGCCGATAAACAGGATCATCGGCTGCGAATCCTGCATCGCGACATGGACGCCGATCGACGCATTGGTCGCGCCGGGGCCGCGCGTGACGAATGCGATCCCCGGCCGATTGGTCATCGCGCCGTCGGCGCAGGCCATGAAGCCGACGCCGCCTTCCTGGCGGCACACCACCACATCGATCTCGGGCGAGTCGTGCAGCGCATCGAGCACCGCGAGGAAGCTCTCGCCGGGAACGGTGAAAATACGATCGCAACCCTGTGCGATGAGCTGATCGACCAGGATGCGGCCGCCGGTACGGGAATTCGTCATGCGCCGTTTCCTAGACGCAGATGCGGGCATTTGCTATTCCATCGCGGTCGAAAAGAAGCAGGCCGGTATCGGTAAGCCCGGCCACTGCTCCCGCTCCGGGAGCGCTCCGTATCCACCCCATATCCGTTGGGGTGGAACCCGCGACAGGAAGGGACGCGATCATCGCGCCCGGCCTGTCGGGGTGCGCCCCATGGGCCAGTGACGGAGAAGCATATGACGATCATCGAAAGCGGCAGCGGGGTGCTGACCCAGATCAACCTCTTCACTTGCCGGCCGGAAAACCAGCAAGCGCTCATCGCGTTGCTGCGGGAAAGTGCGGCGGCGGTCAGCGACGTGGATGGCTGGATTTCCGCGAGCATCCATCGTGGGCTGGAAGGCGATCGGGTGGTGAATTACGCGCAGAGCCGTGACGCGGCGGCACAGGCGGCGGTGATGGCGCGGCTGCGGGCGGGCGGCTATCTGGCGTGCAATACCGCGCTCGGCACGGCACATCCCGGACTCTATGAGGTCGTCGCCACGATCGGGCGCTGATCTGTCGGAATTGCTTACACTGCGGATCGGGCGGGATGGGGTGTTAACCATCGTCTCGCCCGGTTTTGCGCGGGTGAGCAAAGCTGGCACGGCCACTGCATAGTCTGAAGTACGCCGAGCGTTTCACGCTTCAGCTGGGCGGGCCCGAGCTTCCCTCCGATCTCGCCGGGCCCGCCCGCACCCGGCTTTCCAATTCCATCAGAGCATCACCGGGGCCAGACACCCCAGCCTCTGTTCGGGCTGAGCCTGCCGAAGCCCAGGTGTTGCGCATGCCCTTCGACAGGCTCAGGGCGAACGGTGGTGATGTTCCAGCCTCAAGCCCAGACATCAGCCCGGGCGCTTATTGCGCGCGCGCGACGCCCTGCTCCTCGAGCAGCTGCTCGAGTTCGCCGGATTCGTACATTTCCATCATGATGTCCGATCCGCCGACGAATTCGCCCTTCACATAAAGCTGCGGAATGGTCGGCCAGTCGGAAAAGGCCTTGATGCCTTGGCGAATACCCTGGTCCTGAAGCACGTCGACGCTGTCGAACTGTACGTTCAGATGCTGCAGGATCGCGATCGCACGGCTGGAAAAACCGCATTGCGGGAAAAGCGGGCTGCCCTTCATGAACAGCAGCACGTCACTCTTGCCGACCAGATCGGCGATACGGGTCTGGGAATCGTCAGTCATCGTCATCATCCTTGTTCCGGCCCGGCGTCGGGCAGGGCGGTGGTCAGCTGGAGCGCATGGAGTTCGGCCCCCATGCGCCCCCCGAGCGCCGCATAGACGAGGCGGGTGCGCTCGACCCGGGAAACGCCTCGAAAGCTCTCCGCGACGACGCGCGCGGCATAATGATCGCCGTCGCCGGCCAGATCGGTGATCTCGACCGTCGCGCCGGGAATGCCGGCGACGATCAGCGCCTCGATCTCGGTTGCCGCCATCGCCATGTGGTTATTCCGACTGCATCAGCTGACGGCGGGCTTCGATCGTATGCTCTTCGATCGCGCGACGCACGACGCCTTCGTCGATTTCGATATTCGCGGCGGTCAGGTCGCTGACCAGCTTGCGGATCACGTCCTCGTCGCCGGCTTCCTCGAAATCGGCCTGCACGACCGCCTTGGCATAGGCGTCGGCCTCTTCCGTGGTCAGCTTCATTTGCGCTGCGGCCCAATGACCAAGCAGACGGTTACGCCGCGCGGTGATGCGGAACTGCATCTCTTCGTCGCGCGCATATTGAGTCTCGAACGCGCGTTCGCGGTCGTCGAAGGTGGTCATGTGCCTCATTCCTTTGGGCCGGTAGCAGTTTCACCCCGCGAGATAGGGAAGGGGGCGAGCGAAGGGAAGGGGGTGATGCAGCGCTGCCTGCTTAAGCCCTCTCCTCTTCAGCGGAGGAGTCTTCGCTCACCCAACTTGACCCTCACTCCGCGACCGTCACCACCAGCTTGCCGATCGCGCCGCGCGCGGCCATCTTGGCGATCGCCTTGCCGCCGTCTTCGAACGCGAAGGTCTCGGTCACGCGCGGCGCGATCTTGCCGTCTTTCCACAAGCGGAACAGCCGTTCGATATGCGCGGTGTTGGCCTTGGGATCGCGCGCCGCGAAGGCGCCCCAGAACACGCCGCACACATCGCAGCTCTTGAGCAGTGTCAGGTTGAGCGGCAGTCGCGGGATGCCGGCGGGGAAGCCGACGACGAGATAGCGGCCCTCCCACGCGATCGAGCGCAGCGCCGGTTCGGCATAATCGCCGCCGACCGGATCATAGATCACATCCGCGCCCCCTGCGCCGAGCGCTGCCTTGAACTGGTCGGCCAGCGCCTTGGACTGATCCTTGTCGAACGGCGCGCGGGGATAGACCAGGGTTACATCGGCGCCCGCCTCCTTCGCGGCCGCCGCTTTCTCTTCCGACGAGACCGCCGCGACGACCCGGGCACCAAATGCCTTGCCCAGTTCGATTGCCGCCAGGCCGACGCCACCGGCGGCACCGAGCACGAGCAGCGTCTGCCCCTCACCAAGATGTCCGCGATCGAGCAGCGCGTGGATCGTCGTGCCATAGGTCAGCAACAGCGAGGCGCCTTCGGCGAAGCTGCGTCCCTTGGGCAGGCGGAACAGGCTGGTGGTGGGCAGCGCGATCTTTTCGACCAGGCCACCCGAGCCAGTGGTCGCGATCACGCGGTCGCCGATCGCCCATTCGGTCACACCTTCGCCGACGCTTTCGATCACGCCGGAGATTTCGCTGCCCGGTGCGAAGGGGCGCGGCGGCTTGAACTGATATTTGTCCTCGATGATCAGGACGTCGGGATAGTTGATCGAGCACGCCTTGACCGCGACGACCACTTGCCCCTTGCCGGCTACCGGATCGGGCAGCTCATCAATGGTTAGTGTTTCAGGTCCGCCCGGTGCTTTCGACAATAGTGCCCGCATGTGTCCGTTCTCCGCTCATCCACGGCCGATGTTCGGCTACACCGGCTTCGTATTTCGAAATCGCGGTATCTCTTGCCAGTGTCAGGCCGATCTCGTCCAGCCCTTCCATCAGGCATTGCCGGCGGAACGCGTCGAGATGAAAGGGGAAGCGGTCCTGAAACGGCGTGGTGACGGTCATCGTCTCCAGGTCGACGGTGACGATATCGGTTTTCGCGACATCGACCAGCCGGTCGATCGCTTCCTGCGGCAGCACGACGGGCACGATTCCGTTCTTGAACGCATTGCCTGAAAAGATGTCGGAGAAGCTCGGCGCGATCACTGCGGCGATGCCCATATCGGCAAGCGCCCAGGCGGCATGCTCGCGGCTCGACCCGCAGCCGAAATTATCGCCCGCGACCAGGATCGGCGCACCGGCATAGCGCGGATCGTCGAAGATATTGCCTTCCTGCGCGCGCACCGTCTCGAACGCGCCTTTGCCGAGGCCAGTGCGCGTCACCGTCTTCAGCCAGTGCGCCGGGATGATCACATCGGTGTCGATATTCTTCGCACCCCAAGGATAGGCGCGGCCGGAGACTTGTGTGACGGGGTCCATTATTCGGCGGCCTTGGGGAATGCGGGCAGCTTGGCGACATCCGCTGCCTCGTGCTGGATGATCACGGTCGCCTTCAGATTTTTCGCCAGCGCCTTGAACCGGTCGAGCGAGGCAAGCGTCTCGGCGCGGTCGGTATTGAAGGCGGGCACGCCGTTGCTGTCGTAATTTTCCTGGAAATGCGCGACATCGCCGGTCAGCAGGAAGGTGCGGCTCTTCAGCCGTACCAGCAGCGAGTGATGCCCGGGTGTATGACCCGGCGTATCGATCATCGTCACGCTGCCGTCGTGGAAGATGTCGCGATCGCCACTGATCGGCTCGGCCTTGCTCGTGCCCTTTGCCCAAGGCGCGAGCGGCACGGGATTCACGCCCGGCGCACCCGCTTTCACCGCGTCGAAATCGCCCTTGCCGATGAACAGCGTCGCGCCGGGAAAGCTCGCTGCCTGGCCGATATGGTCGAAATGATAATGGCTGATGCCGAGCATCGTGATGTCTTCGGGCTTCAGGCCGAGTTCGGCGAGCTGTTCGGGGATCGTCTTGGTGACGGTGGCGTCCATCGCGATCTTGCGGTCGAGCGCCTTGCCCTTCATCGCCGCGGGCAGGCCGGCGTCCCACAGCAGATAGGTCGCGCCATGCTTGATGAGATAACAGCTGCCGACCAGGAGCTTGCTCTTGCCCGGATAGGCCTGGGTGTCGGAAAACGCATTGAGATCATTGGCGGCGACGGTGCCGCAATCGAGCCGCCACAGCTTGATCGGCGCAGGGGCGGCGGGTGCCGGAGGCGCGGCCTGGCCCATCAATGCGAGCGCGGCTGCGGCGGCGAACAAAGCGGTCTTCATGATGATTCCTCCCCTTGTATCGCGCCCTCTAGCGTGCGGGGAGGGGCTTGTCTCGCTTACTTGCCCGGGCGGGCGGACTCGCTGGCGGGGCGTGCGGTGGCGGCATAAGCGGCGATCCCGCTCAAGACGGTGCCAAGGACCAGCAATACCAGTGCGCGCTTCATTTCGTGTCCCCCATCAGGTCCCGGACGTCACTCAGTCGACCGGTGACGGCGGCGGCCGCCGCCATTGCCGGTGAAACCAGGTGCGTTCGGGCCCCCGGTCCCTGCCGTCCTACGAAATTTCTGTTGGAAGTGGAAGCACATCGTTCACCCGGCGGCACTTTGTCGGGGTTCATCGCCAGGCACATCGAGCAGCCCGGTTCGCGCCATTCGAACCCGGCATCGGTGAAGATGCGGTCGAGTCCCTCGGCTTCGGCCTGGCGCTTGACCAGCCCGGATCCGGGCACGACCAGCGCGCGCACGCCGTCGGCGACGCTGCGGCCATTGGCGACCGCGGCGGCGGCGCGCAGATCCTCGATCCGGCTGTTGGTGCAGCTGCCGATAAAGACATGGCCGACCGATATGTCCTGCATCGCGGTGCCCGGCGTCAGGCCCATATAGGCAAGTGATTTGCGCGCCGCCTCGCGCTTGGCCGGGTCGGCGAAGCTGTCGGGGTCGGGGACATGGCCGGTGATCGGCACGACGTCCTCGGGACTGGTGCCCCAGGTCAGCGCGGGTGCGATATCGGTCGCGTCGAGCCGCACCGACGCGTCATAGACGGCGGCGGGATCGCTTGGCAGGCTGCGCCACCAGGCGACCGCACGCGCCCAATCCTCGCCCCTGGGCGTCATCGGGCGGCCCTTGAGATAAGCGAAAGTCGTGTCGTCGGGCGCGACCAGGCCGGCGCGCGCGCCACCCTCGATCGACATGTTGGCGATGGTCAGTCGGCCTTCGACCGACAGGTTGCGGATGACCTCGCCGGTATATTCGATGACATGGCCGGTGCCGCCCGCCGCGCCGATCTTGCCGATGATCGACAGGATCACGTCCTTGGCCGATACGCCGTAACCGAGCGTACCATCGACGCGCACTTCCATCGTCTTCGACGGAGTCAGCAACAGCGTCTGAGTGGCGAGGACATGCTCGACTTCGCTCGTGCCGATGCCGAAGGCCAGCGCGCCCATCGCGCCATGCGCCGAGGTATGGCTGTCGCCGCACACCAATGTCGTGCCGGGCAGGGTGAAGCCCTGTTCGGGGCCGACGACATGGACGATACCCTGTTGGGGTGCGATCGCGTCGATATAGGCGATGCCGAACTCGGCCGTATTGCGGCGCAAGGCGTCAAGCTGTTGCGCGCTTTCCAGATCGGCGATCGGCAGCCTATGGCCGTGCGCATCGACCCGCGGCGTGGTCGGCAGATTGTGATCGGGCACCGCCAGCGTCAGGTCGGGCCGCCGCACCGTGCGGCCCGAGACGCGCAGTCCCTCGAACGCCTGTGGGCTGGTCACTTCATGGACGAGATGACGGTCGATATAGATCAGGCAGGTGCCGTCATCGCGCCGCTCGACGACGTGAGCGGCCCAGATCTTCTCGTACAAAGTGAGCGGACGGCTGGCCATCAGGGCGATCTAGTCGGAAACTGCGCGAAGGCAATGCTTGGCTTGCGCTTTATTGCGCGCAGGATTCCTTCGGCGAGAGATAGGCGGCATCATGCGCCACCGGCAGATCATCGCCATGGCGGAGCGCCGCGAGCATCTCGGTGAAGCCGGTGCGGCAGCGAAAGCCGAGCACGCGCTCGGCATGTCCGGCGTCATAGACGCGGTCGATCGAGTGCGGCAGCGTCCAGCCGCTCGCGGCATACAGGGCGGGCGCATCGGGAAAATAGCGGGCGATCACGGCGGGGGCGTCCGCCTTCAGCGCGGCGACGTCGCCGGGCGCAAACGGCGTCGGTGCGGAGAGGATGAAAGTGCCGAAGCCAAGCTCAGGGGCACGGTCGAGCGCCACGAGATGCGCTTCGGCGGCGTCTTCGACCGTCAGTCGGCGGTGGAGCAACTCATTGGCCTTCATGTTCTCGCCCGAGAGGCTGTCGTGCGTGTCGTCATCCTCGGGGAAGAAACGACTGGTGCGCAGGATCAGCACCGGCAGGCCGTGCTCGGCATGGACCAGGCGGCAGATCTGCTCGGCGGCAAGCTTGGTCACGCCATAGATGTTGCGCGGCTCCAGCGGGGCGAGGCTCTCGTCGATCCACACCGCCGTATCGCCATGCCCTTCGCGGATCGCGGTCGAGATCATCAGTGAGGTGGTCGAGGTGAAGATAAAGCGGCTTGCCTTGGCGGCGACCGCGGCTTCGAGCAGGTTGAGCGTGCCGGTGACGTTCACATCGATGAACGCCTGGCGGGGATAACGGACGATGTCGGGCTTGTGCAGTGCGCCGCTATGAATCACCGCCTCGATCCGGCGTTCGGCGAAGACGCGATCGACCAGCGCGCGATCGGCGACGGTGCCGATCACATCGGTATCGACACCCGGTGCGACGTCGAGACCGGTGACCTCATGTCCCGCAACGCGCAACCGGGGGGCGAGGAAGCGTCCGAGCCAGCCGCTCGATCCGGTCAGCAGAACGCGCATCAGACGATCCTGTAGTCCGCCGTGATGATGCCGGCGGCGGCGAGTTCGGCCTCATGGTCCGCCTCGCGCCATGGCTCGGCCAGCGCTTCGGCTTCCCATTGCCGCATCGCCGGATGGGCGAGCATGTGCTCGACCCAGGTCTGGCCGGCCGCGCCGACGTCCAGGCTATAGGTGCGCACGCGAAACGCGACCGGCGCGTAAAAGGCGTCGACCGCAGTGAAGGCCGGACCCGCCAGCCACGGGCCGCCGAACCGCTCAATTCCTTCCGCCCACAGCTCGGCAAGCCGGGCGATCTGTCGTGCCAGTGCGGGCGATGCCGCTTTGGGGGTGACGCGGACGCCGACATTCATCGTGCAATCGTTGCGCAGCGCGCCGAACCCACCATGCATTTCCGCCGCCGCGCACATCGCCCAGGCGCGCGCCGCTTCATCCGCCGGCCATACGCCGCCGAAGCGCTCGGCGAGATACATTGTGATCGCCAGCGAATCCCAGATCGTTCGATCGCCGTCGATCAGCGCCGGCACCTGTCCTGACGGCGAGAAAGTACGGAACGCGTCATGATTGTCGGTCGCCGCGAACGGCTCGATGCGATCCTCGAACGCGATACCCAGGGCTTTCATCAGCACCCAGGGGCGCAGCGACCAGCTTGAGTAATTGCGGTTCGCGGTGATCAGGGTCAGCTGCACGGCGCGCCTTTCAGCTGATATAAGTGGCGGTGGTCTTCGCCGCGATTTCGTCCGCCGTCACGCCGGGGGCGATCTCGATCAACTTGAACGGGCTGGAATGATCGGGGCGCTGGAACACCGCCAGGTCGGTGATGATCATGTCGACGACATTCTTGCCGGTCAGCGGCAGGGTGCAGCTCGGGATGAACTTGGGGTCGCCGGCCTTGGAGTTATGCTCCATCACGACGATGATCTTCTTGACGCCGGCAACCAGATCCATCGCGCCGCCCATGCCCTTGATCATCTTGCCCGGGATCATCCAGTTGGCGATGTCGCCATTCTCGGCGACTTCCATCGCGCCGAGCACGGTCAGGTCGATATGCCCGCCGCGGATCATCGCGAAGCTGTCCGACGAGCTGAAATAGGCCGATTGCGGCAGCTCGCTGATCGTCTGTTTGCCGGCATTGATCAGGTCGGCATCCTCTTCACCGGCGAGCGGGAAGGGGCCAATGCCGAGCATGCCGTTTTCCGACTGCAGCGTCACCTCGACACCCTCCGGAATATGGTTCGCGACCAGGGTCGGAATGCCGATGCCGAGATTGACGTAATAGCCGTCCTGCAGCTCGCGCGCCGCGCGCGCAGCCATATCGTCGCGGGTCCAGGCCATTAGTTCAGCTCCTCTTTTGCGCCCGGTATAGGGGTCGCGATATCGGTGGGATTGGCACGCTCGGCATCGAGGCCGAGCCAGATACGATCGAGTGCCTCGGCTTCGCTGATGCCGGTGGCGCGGGCATAGGTGATCGCGCCGTGACGCACGCAATCGACCAGCGCGATGCCGAACGCGGCGGGGTCGGCGCCGATCGGCACCGGGTTGATGAAGCAGGTCACCGGCCCGCCATCGCTTGCCCAGACGCGCAGGAATTCACGCGATCCTTCGAGCAGGTCGGTATAGGGAACGAGATCGATCGGAACTGGCTTGCCGGTCATTTTGCCTCCGGAGCGGCAGGGGGCGTCCAGCGCTTATCCTGCGGGAATATGTCGTCGACGCCGCCCTTCAGCGCGCTGCCGTAAACCGGGTTGGGCAGCACGAACCAGCCGACGCCCCATTTGGCCGAGATCGCACCAGTCGTGACGGCGGCGCGGCGTGCGGCGGGGGGGAGGCCGGCATTGAACAGATCGCTGAAATCGCCGAGCTGGTCGCCGCCCATCGCGACGACGCAATATTTCGCAGCGATCATCGCGCGGCGGCTGTCCTTCTTGTTGCCGGTCGCATCGTCGCCGGCGAGGAACAATGTCTCGCCATGCACCGCCGGGCCGAGCCCTGCGCCGATGATCGCGGCCGCGGTCTGCGCGGCGTTGCCGACTGAGCGGTTGGTGTTGAAGACCACCGTCACACCCATCTTGCGCAGGTCGTTCAGTGCCTCGACCGCACCGGGAACCGCCGCGACCTGAGTAAGGCCGGTCCTTTCCCATGCCTGCCAGCGCGCCTCGTCATAGGGCGCGGGGTGGACGGCGTCGTTATATTCGAAGCCGAGATTGAGCAGGACGGTCTCGTCGACGTCGAACACCGCCGCCCTGGGTTTGGTGCCGCACGACATCCACCTCGGCACGGCAAGCGTCGCGTCGGGCGCAAGCACCGCGGACTCGCCGGACTTGTCGTTGGCTTGCCATCCGACATAATTGACCAGCGCGCGCCAGGCCTGCGCGCTGATCGCCGCACCTTCGCCCGAGCCATAGAGATATTGCATGCCCGGTGGGACGGTTTGCGCCGGAGCGGCGATCGTTGTCGACACCGGCATTTGCGCCGTCGTGCAGCCCGCAAGCGCGAGTGTGGCCGCCACCGCCACCACCGTTCGTGTCGAGCGAAGTCGAGAAACCGGTCCCTGGAACTGGCTTGTCGACTTCGCTCGAAGCGAACAGGTGGGGTGAAACAGGATCATGCGTCGGCCCGCTCGCGCACCGTGCGGAACTCGATCTTCTTGTCGTAGGGCGCGCCGACGATCAGCCGCTTCACATAGATGCCGGGCAAATGGATCGTGTCGGGATCAAGGCTGCCGACCGGCACCACTTCCTCGACCTCGGCGACGCAGATCTTGCCTGCGGTGGCCATGGGCGCGTTGAAATTGCGTGCGGTCTTGCGGAAGATCAGATTGCCGCTTTCGTCCGCTTTCCAGCCCTTGATGATCGACAGGTCGGCGCGGATGCCGCGTTCGAGGATATAGCCCTCGCCGTCGAAATTCTTCACTTCCTTGCCTTCGGCGACCAAGGTCCCGACGCCGGTCTTGGTATAGAAGCCGGGGATGCCGGCGCCACCGGCGCGGCAGCGTTCGGCAAGCGTGCCCTGCGGACAGAATTCGACCTCGAGCTCGCCGCTCAGATATTGCCGCTCGAACTCCTTGTTCTCACCAACATAGGAGGAGATCATCTTCTTGACCTGGCGGCTGCGCAGCAGCTTGCCCAGGCCTTCGCCGTCGATCCCGGCATTGTTGCTGGCGATGGTCAGGTCCTTGGTGCCTGCGGCCTGGATCGCATCGATCAGCCGTTCCGGAATGCCGCACAGGCCGAACCCGCCCGCGCAGATCGTCATGCCGTCGAACAATAGGCCGTCAAGCGCTCCCGCAGCATCGGAATACAGCTTCTTCATCGCAGGGCCCTCCACAGGTTTTTCTGGCTCGCGCAATAGGCGGGCGCGCCGGTTCGGGTCAATCGCACCCGCGGCGCAACGCTGGTTGCACAAAACGCAATCGTAAAGCCGCGACTGGCGGAGGTCAGATCGGCATCACACCCTTGCGCGGCGCATCGCCGCCGACCGTCTCTGCGGTGATCGACAGCCCGGCGTCACGCAGCACCTGATGCCGCTCGGCGCGCCTGGTGGTCATGAACAATTGCTCGATCGGGAGGGTCGCGGCGAATTCCGGGATCGCCTGGCTCCGCGCGATCCAACCGGCCGCGCGGGGCCAACGCTCCGGATCGGGCGACCAGCCGGCCAGCGCGGCATTGCGGAAGAAGCAAGCGAAGGTGACATCCACCGTCATCGGCGCCGGGCCGAACATGAAGGCCGCCGCTGGCGCTTCGCCCTCCAGCCAGTCCATGATGCCGGGCAGATCATGATCGATTGCGGTGGTGATCACCGCTTCATCCGCCGGCACGCGCCACACGCCTGGCTTGATCACCCGTTCCTGGAAGAGCCGCCAGATGATCACATCGCCAAGCCGGGTATCGGCATATTCCTCCAGCCAGCGCGCGCGTGCGCGGTCAGCCGGCGCGACCGGCATCAGCGGCGGGGCGGGATAGGCTTCGTCGAGATATTCGCAGATCACGCTCGAATCGCACAGGGTCACATCGCCATCGATCAGCACCGGAATGCGGCGCAGCGGGCTCAACCGGGTAAAATCATCCGTGCCGAAAAAGGGGATGATCGGATCGATCTCGAAGTCGATCCGCTTGATCGCCAGCGCGACCAGTACCTTGCGTGCGTAGGGCGAGACATGATTGCCGATGATGCGCATCAATCCGCGCCATGCGCGAGCTTGAGACCGGGGCGCGGCCATTCCATGCTCACCAGCCGGCCGGTGCCCGACAAAGTGATATAGGCCGTGCGCAGATCAGGGCCGCCCCAGCAGATATTGGTCGTGAAGATGTCCGGGGTCGGCACGAATTCGACCAGCTCGCCGGTCGGCGATATCACGCTGATCCCGCATTCGCCGATGGTCGCGACGCAGATATTGCCATTGGCCTCGACCCCGAGTGAATCGAAGAATTTATAGCCGGCGGGGCGATAGAGCGGGATGCCCGGGCCACCGAGCCCAGCGGCAAGGTCGATTTTGCCGGGACCGGTCACGTTGAATTTCATCAGGCGGCAGGTGTAGGTCTCCGCCGCGTAAAGCGATGCGCCGTCGGGTGACAGGCCGATGCCGTTCGGGTTCTCGCTCGGGAAGATCACTTCCTCGAGCAGGCTGCCATCGGCGCGGGCATAGAAGATGCCGGTGATGTCGCGCTCGCGCGCGCGGCTCTTGCCATGGTCGGTGAACCAGAAACCGCCATGGGCGTCGAACACGATGTCATTGGGGCCGCGCAGGCGACAGCCGAAATCGCCGTCCTTGTAGAGGATCTCGACCGTGCCGGTGGCGATGTCGATGCGTTCGATCCGCCCGCCGGAATAATCGTCCGCCTGGCCGTGTGGTGCGAGAATGCCGCTATTCTCGTGCCAGTTGAAGCCGCCATTGTTGCAGCAATAAAGCTTGCCGTCCGGCCCGATCGCCAACCCGTTCGGGCCGCCGCCCGGCTCGGCCACCGTCTCGGTCGATCCGTCGGGCCTGACTCGCGTGATCCGCCCATTCGCGATTTCGACCAGGATGACGCTACCGTCCGGCATCGCGACCGGCCCCTCGGGAAAGCGCAGACCGGAGGCGATGGTGGTGAAGTGAGTCATGCGCGGGCTCTCCTGATTTTCCGATAGCTTCGGGTGGTGGATGATTCGTATCAAGCCCCTTCCGCTCGAAACGGTCGGAGAGGGTGTCGGTGCCTCGACATTCACCCAGTGTTCAGCCTATTGACTACAGACGTAATCAAGAAGATTACAAGCGTAGTCAGTACGGGAGCGATTCGACATGGCCGAACGGATAAGCGACGCGGAACATGCTGTCATGGAAGTCCTGTGGGATGAGTCGCCCCTGACCGCGCAGGACGTGTCCGAACGCATCCCGGCCGGGCGCGACTGGTCCGCCAATACGGTCAAGACGTTGCTTGGCCGGCTGCTCGCCAAAAATATCATTGCGCATGAAGAAGATGGCCGCCGCTATCTTTACCGTCCGCTGGTTGTACGCGGCGACTATGTCGCGGGTGAATCGCGCAAGCTGATGGACCGGCTGTTCGGCGGCAAGCTGACCCCATTGGTCGCGCATCTCGCCGAGCGCGACGAGCTCAGCGCGAGCGATATTGCCGAGATCGAGGCGTTGCTGAAGGGGCTGAAGGCATGAGCGCCACCCTGTTCGCCGGCTGGGCGCTGGAAGCGCTGATCGCCTCGACCATCCTGATGATCGGAGTCCTTGTGCTGCGTGCACCGGTGCGCCGCGCCTTCGGGCCGGATGTCACCTATGCGCTATGGGCGCTGCCGGTGTTGCGCCTGTTATTGCCGCCCATTCCCGAATCCTGGCGTGAGATCGCGGTCACGCCGGTGGCGCGCGCGAGCGAGACGATCACCATCTATGTGATCGAGCCGCTCGGTGGCGCCGCCGCCGCGACTGCCGGCCCTAGCCTTACCACCCCCGCCGCCACCGCCTCCTATTATCCATCGATTGGCCTGGTACTGCTCGCGTTATGGGCGGTGGGCGCGGTGTCGTTCCTGGCGTGGCATGCGATCTCGCACCTTCGTTTCTGCCGCCGCATCCTGGATCGCCAGGTCCGTGGCGCCCAGATCGATGGCGGCATTCACCTGATCGAGACCGATGCCGCCAGCGGCCCACTCGCCTTTGGCATCGTGCGCAAATATGTCGCCTTCCCGCGCGATTTCGTCGAGCGCTATGACCGTGAGGAACGCGATCTCGCCTTGGCGCACGAGCTTGGCCACCATGCCCGCGGCGACCTGATCGCCAATTGGGTCGCGCTGTTCATCCTTGCGCTGCACTGGTTCAACCCCATCGCCTGGCGCGCGTTCCGCGCGTTCCGTGCCGATCAGGAAATCGCCAATGACGCGGGCGTCCTCGCCGGGCTGAGCCCGATCGCGCGCCACACCTATGCCTGCGCGATCGTCAAATCCGCGCATGGCGGGGCTGTGTCCGCTGCTTGCCACCTCCACACCATCAACGATCTGAAAGGGAGATTAAGGATGCTGACCACCAACAAGACATCACGCTCGCGCCTGATCGGTGGTGCCGCTGCGGTTGCGATGCTGACCGTTGCCGGCCTGGGGTTCACCGCCTCGGGTACCAAGGCGGCTGCCGCGATCCGCAGCAATGTCCAGACCGCGACCGGGGTTGATCTGGCGCGCCTCGATATTCCGTCGCCGGTGGCGCCAGTGGCGCCCGTCCCGCCGGCTCCTGCACCGGCGCCCGCTCCGGATCCCGCCCCCGTTCCTGCACCGGCGACGCTTGCGCAGGTCGAAGCACCCGAACCACCGGTGCCGCCTGCCGCTCCCGAATGGACCGGCGACCGGAGCCGCCAGGTGACGACCACGACGATCAACGACAACGGCAAGAAGACTCAGCGCGTGCGAATCGTCATGCGCGACAGGGACGGCAAGGTTCACACCGAAGAGTTTGACGGGATGGCGGCGCTGCAAAACATTCCCGGGGTTTCCTCGATCAACTGCGGCGAGGGTGGCGATCGCGGGGCAATGGTCATCAACAAACAGGATGGCGGCAAACACAGGATCGTCATCTGCCGCAATCGCATCGACCGCGTCGCACGCGAAGGTGCGGAGACGGCCGCCAAGGGCGCGGCGCTGGCCGCGAACAATGCGGTGAGCAGCCGGGAAATCGAGCGCAAGGCCTATCGATCGGCGCTGAGCGGGTTGCGCAGCGCACGCGCCGACATGGCGCGCAATATCGATCTGACCGGCGAGGCGCGCGACGATGCGCTCGAATCGATCGATGATTCGATCCGCGACATGGAAGCCAATCTTGCCAGGGTTGACTGACGCATAGCGACAAATCGGGGAGGGAACGTGCGCCGGTCACTGCATGGCAGGGGCCGGCGCTCTTGCGTTTGGCGACACCAGCGGCCATCTGATCCGCATGACCGAGCAACCGACCGGCGTGGCTGAAACGCTCGAACCGCTCGTTTCCCGACTGCTTGCGCCCAATCCGTCGCCCTTCACCAACACTGGCACGCAAGTGCATCTGGTGGGCACGACCGACCTTGCCGTGATCGATCCGGGCCCGGATACGCCGGAGCATATCGACGCGTTGATTGCCGCGATCGCCGGGCGCCCGGTTACAGCGATCGTCATCACCCATACGCACCGTGACCACAGCCCCGGCTCGCGTCCGCTCAAGGTCGCGACCGGTGCGCCGATCATCGGCTGCGCGCCGCTTGCTTTCGACGATAGCGGTCCGCGCGCCGATGCATCATTCGACCATGATTATGCGCCCGACCGCGTGCTGACCGAGGGCGAGTCAGTGGTGGGGCGGGGCTGGACGCTGACCGCGCTGGCGACGCCCGGGCATACGTCCAACCATCTCTGCTTCGCCTTGCCCGAGACAAAGGCGCTGTTCACCGGCGATCATGTGATGGGCTGGTCGACCAGCATCGTCTCGCCACCGGATGGCAACATGGCCGATTATATGCGCAGCCTCGACAAGCTGATGCAGCGCGACGACCGCATCTACTACCCCGCGCATGGCGACCCGGTGATGAACCCGCAACGGCTGGTGCGCGGCATGATGGGGCACCGCAAGCAGCGCGAAGGGCAGATATTGCGCTTGCTGCGTGACGAAGCGCGCGCGATCCCCGCCATGGTCGAGAAGATGTATGTCGGGATCGACCCGCGCCTGTTCCCCGCTGCCGAACGGTCGGTGCTTGCCCATCTGATCGACCTGCGCGACCGGGGCCTGGTGATCGAGCGCGGCGATATATGGTCGATCCTCGGAGGCTGAGCGATGGACAACAAACGCATCGCACAGGTCGTTCTCGCCGCTCTGGCGATCATCGCCGCACTGGTCGGCGGCTGGATGGCGTGGGACAGATATACCGAACGCTATGCCATCAGCCGCGAGGATGATGGCACGGCGATCACCAGGATCGTCAGCGCCAAATTCTTCGGCGCCAGCGCGATCAAGGTCGGTGCGCTGTCCGGCACGGTGCAGGCGTCGGCCTCCGACACGCGCGGCTTCGGCATGCTGACCTCCGACAAGGTGATCAAGGCGCCGTTCTCGGTCGATTATTTCGTCGATATGTCGCGAGTATCGGCCGATGCCTATGACTGGGATCCGGCGCGCCGCACCTTGACCATTCAAGCGCCCGATGTCGTGCCCGCGGCACCGAATATCGACTGGGCGGCACAGACCGCCAATCGCACACGCGGCCTGTTCGTTACTCGCGATGCCGCCGATCAGCTGGTCCGCAGGGCGACGCTCAATGCCAAAAGCGCCGCGCAGAAGGAAGGTGTGAAGCCCGAACATCTGGCGGTTGCACGCGAAAATGCCCGCCGTGTGCTGGCCGACATCGCCACTGGTCCGCTGGCAGCGACGGGCCTTGGCGATGTGCGTGTCGTGGTCAGCTTTCCCTTCGAACGCCGTGGGCCGAGCGAGCAGATGGATCGATCGCGCTCGCTCGAAGAGGTGCTCGGCAACCGCCGCTGATCGTCGGCCAGTGATCGCAGGTTGACGCTGTCATGCCTTGGGATAGACTCGCCGGACATTCTCGTGGGGGGAAGCCATGGCGACGATAGCGGATACGCAGCTCGGGGCGGCAAGCCGCGATCGCACCTTCTTCCTGGCAATGGCGCTGGCGATCGCCGCGACGATCGTCGCTGGGTTCGGCCTGCAATTCCTCATGGGACGCTCGAGCCTCGGCGCGCCCTGGTGGGTTCACGTCCATGGCGTCACGTTCATGGCGTGGCTGGCGCTGTACGTGACGCAGAATGTGCTGGTCTATCGTGGCGCGACCGGGCTGCATCGCCGCCTCGGCTGGATCGGCGCGGGCCTGGTGTGCTGGATGGTGCTGGTCGGGCTGTCGGTCAACACGCTGGCGGCGATATTCCACCGCATCCCACCTTTCTTCGAAATCAATGTCTTCCTGGTCATGGACTGGACGAATGTGCTGGTTTTTGCCGGCCTGACCTTCGCCGCGATCCGCCTGCGCAAGCGCACCGACTGGCATCGCCGGCTGATGCTGTGCGGGGCGATCTACCTGATGGCGCCCGGCGTCGGCCGCTTGCTACCGCTGCCGCTGCTCGGCACCTGGATCATCTGGACGATCTGGGCGGTGCAACTGGTCTATGCGAGCGTCGGCATGATCTATGATCTCGTGACGCGCGGCAGGGTACACCCGGCCTATCTCTGGGGCTTCGGCACGATCACCATTGCGACCGCGCTGATCCGTCCGCTGGCCTTCACGCCACCGATGCTTGCGCTGACCGCTGCGCTTACGAGTTGATTGGCACGGGTTGATCGGCGGGGCCAGCGGGGCCATGTGGGCGCTGTATTGGCGGGAGCACGACATTGGACGCACGCGTATCGAACGGCCGGGGTGGCATTGGCGGGAGCCTGACCGGACTCGATCTCCGTGCGGAGATCGACCGGCTGCGCAAGGAGCGCAATGCCGTCATCCTGGCGCATTATTACCAGAAGCCGGAGATTCAGGACCTTGCCGATTTCGTCGGCGACAGTCTCGATTTGTCGAAAAAGGCCGCGGCGACCGATGCCGATGTCATTGCCTTTTGCGGCGTGCGCTTCATGGCCGAGACGGCGAAGATCCTCAGCCCCGACAAGATCGTCGTGCTGCCCGACATGAATGCCGGGTGCAGCCTGGAGGACAGTTGCCCGCCGGATCAGTTCAAGGCCTTTCGCGAGGCGCATCCCGATCACATCGCGCTGACCTATATCAACTGCTCGACCGAGGTGAAGGCGCTGAGCGATGTGATCGTCACCAGCTCCTCGGCGGAGAAGATCCTCAGCCAGATTCCGCTCGACCAGAAGATCATCTTCGGCCCGGACAAGAATCTCGGCGGCTATCTCGCGCGCAAGACCGGGCGAGAGATGCTGCTCTGGCCGGGCGTGTGCATTGTGCATGAGGCATTCAGCGAAACCGAGCTGCTCAAGCTGCAGGGGCAACACCCCGGCGCGCCGGTCGCCGCGCATCCCGAATGCCCGCCCTATATTCTCGACCATGCCGATTATGTCGGGTCGACCAGCGGCATCCTGGCCTATGCCCGCGACATGGAGGGCGACACGCTGATCGTCGCGACCGAGCCGCACATCATCCACCAGATGGAAAAGGCCGAGCCGCTCAAGAACTTCATCGGCGCGCCCGGCGCGGACGGCAACTGCAACTGCAATATCTGCCCGTACATGGCGCTCAATACGCTGGAGAAGCTCTACCTCGCGTTGCGCGACCTGGAGCCGCGCGTCGAAATCGAGGAAGGGCTCAGGCTGCAGGCCAAGAAGAGCCTCGACGCGATGCTCGCCATGGCGAGCGGGACAGTGGGGATGGGCGATCTCGGGCCGGTGAGGGTGACCGGAGACTGACCCGATTGAAGGTGCCGGTTTGAATTTTTCGCGGTAGCGCCGGATGATGGTCCTGTTTCAACGGAGGGCGTGAGCGCGATGGGAGCGATAGCGGGCGTCATCCGCGGCGACGGCTGCGATGTCGAGTCCTCGCTCCTGCACGAGATGGCCGCCACGTTGCCGATACCCGGCGACGACCATGCGCAGCTCTGGCATGACGGGCCGGCAGGCCTGGCCGGTGCGTCGCGATACAGCATTCATCACCAAATGGCGGGGCAAGCGGTCGACGCCACGATCTGCTTCGATGGACGTTTCGACAATCGCGAGCAATTGCTGGGTCTTCTCGGCGACAATGGGAACACGCTGCGATCGGCCCCCGACGCGCATATCGCGCTGGCCTTGTTCGGTCGGCTCGGCGAGCGCTTCCTGCAGGAACTGGTCGGCGATTTTGCCCTGGCGATCTGGCAGGAGCAGGAACGGCGTTTGCTATGCGCGCGATCGGCGACGGGGTGGAGGCCGCTGCTGTGGACGCTCAACGGATCCAGTTTCGCCTTTGCCACCGAGCCGCGAGGCCTGACGGTCGGACTGAGCCATGCTCTCGCGCTCAATCAGGGATTGTTGGGGGAGATACTCTCCGCCCGCTTCGTCAGCCGGACCGAAACGCCGTGGCAGGGCATATTCCGCCTCGCGCCCGGCGGCGCGCTGTCTTTCGAGCGTGGCCATGTGCGGACATGGCGTTGGTACGATGATGTCTATGAGGATCTGTCGCGCCTTTCCGAGCATGAGCATGTCGAGCGCTTCAACATATTGTTCGATCAGGCGCTGATCGCCTGCCTGCGGAGCGACGTACCGGTCGCGGCGCATTTGTCCGGCGGGCTGGATTCATCGGCCATCATGTGTCGGGCGACCGAGCTGCATCGAGCCGGACGGATTGATCGGCCGCCTGGTGCGATCAGCGCCCGCTATCCCGGCGAACCGCATGACGAGACGCGCTGGAGCGCGCTGGTCGAACGGCATCTCGGGATTTCGGCCAGGATTGTCGCAGACTCCGCCCATGATATCGACGCGAGCCGTAGCTGGTGCGCCGACACGCTTCTTTTTCCCGTGCGGCCAAATTCGCTCGGCCCGACTCTATCGGCCTGCCGGTTGATGCAACAACTGGGCGAGCGCGTCCTGTTGACCGGGGAGGGCGGCGATGACTGGATGAACGGCTCCCATGCGCATTGGCCCGACCTGTTCCTGTCCGGGCAAGTCGGCAGCCTGTTGCGAGAAGGATTTCCGCATGGGCTGGACCGGTCCTTTGTCGGCAATGCCCGTCGCGTCCTGGCCCAGGGCATTGGTCCGATCGTCAGCGAGCGACGGCGGCGTAGAGCCGTTTGGCCCTTTGTCGATCCCGCTACGCCCCTGCCGCCCTGGATACGGACGGAATGGGCCGGGCAGGTCGGCTTGGCAGAGCGCTGGCGTGCGGAATCGCACGGAGATGATCTGCCCGGTTTCGCCCAGAAGCGGCGGTCCGCGGCGCTGGCGCCGGCGCATCGGGAACTTGTCTTCGATCCGGTCCTTGCCTGTGTTGCGCGCCACGGCGTGGAGCTGCGTCACCCGTTTCACGATCTTCGTCTGGTGCGGTTTTTCATGGGCGCTTCCGGCGGGATGTTGTTGCGGGATGGCCAGCGCAAACACCTGTTGCGCGAGGCGATGCGGAACACCTTGCCCGAGCCGATCAGGACGCGGCGCGACAAGGCGGGATTTGCCGCCCCGATCATCGATGCGACGGCACAGTATTTCGACCAGCGGCCAGCGACGGAGCTGCTTGCGGCCCGAATGGGATGGGTCGATGGCGCCGTTGTCGGCCAGCTCTTCGCCGGACACCGCGCATGGCGGAATTCCGGTCTTGCCGGCCCTGCTCCCAATCCGTTTCTGACCGGCATCTGGGCTTGCGTTGCGGTGGACATCTGGCTCGAAAATGCCTTTAAGCTTCGGTCGTAACACGATGCGAAGGCCGGTCGATGAGTGAGATACGGGTTCGCCGCACACCGGATCTGATCACCGCGCCACTCGATGACGGCGCGATGATCATGGATGTCGCGAGCGGCAATTTTCTCGAACTCAATCGGACGGCGGCGGGGATCTGGGATCTGCTCGACACGCCGAACACGGTATCCGGCCTGTGCGCGCTGGTGCTGGATCGCTACGAGGTGACGCCGGAGCTGTGCGCTGCACAAATCGAGGCGTGGATGGTGGATATGCGCGAGCATAAGCTGATTGTAGTCGAGCAGGACTGACGGCTCGGTCTTGCGGGGTGTGCCTGTTGGGAGTGGGTGACTGTAAGTGCACTCCCCCCGTCAGCCCCGCTTTCGCGGGGATGACGGAAGGTCACCTAAAATCATCTAACCCTGGTGCAGGACTTCGCTCAGCTGGTCGGCGATCGCCGGAAGAACGGCATAGCCCGCGGGATAAACCAGACGGAAAGCGGGTGTTTTCGACATGATGGCGTTGAGCCGGCTCACCTGAAGCGCCCGATCCTCATGTGGTCCGGCGGGGTTGAACACGACAAGCTGGCGAATGGCCGATATCAGCGCCTCCGCCTGGCTGAGGCGCTCCACACGTATTGCTGTGGCGTTGGGCGATCTTTGCAGCAGGATGCAGGCGCTGAACCGTGCCGGGGAAATCCTGTGGGCTAGCTCCGGATCGTAGCGCATCTTGCCGTCATAGCCTGCCATGCTCGTGCAGGCCCACAGATCCAGTCCCAGTGCCGCGAGCGAGTCAGGCCAGACGCAGACGCCCGTTGTGCAGGGTTCGAGCTGCGGCGCACCGTCGTTCCGCACAATTGAGATATCGTCGCTGAGAATATGCCAGCCGGCGGCCGCGAGCGCGGCGGTGGTGGTTGACTTGCCTGCGCCGGAGGATCCGAGCAGCAAGAGCCCGGCATCGCCTTTGCTCAGCGATGCGCCGTGAAGCGCCGTCCCCCCGAATAGCGTCGCCACGCGCGGCAGTACCCGGCGCGACACGATGTCGGCCATGCCTGGGCCAAGAGGATTTGTTGCGGAAACCAGACTGATCGATCGTCCGTCCGGCGCGACCAATATCGTTCCATCGAACCGCGAGCCGAACGACCAGTCCTGCCCGATCCGGCCGAGCCGAAGCGCATAGCGACCGCCCCATTCGTAGACGATCTGCTCGGGAAAGGGCGGCGGCCGTTCGTGGATCTCGAGCCGGACGTCAGTCCGGGCATCGGCGGCATGCGCAGCATCTAGACCTCTCAATCCCGTCAGGGGTGTCCCCGATGAGAGATTGAGACCGCCGAACCGGTATTGGCGTGTAGAAATATCAGCTTTGTTCGGAGGCGAAATCGATCCCGGCTCCGCCAAGGCCGCGCGCTTCCGTAATGGGGGTAACGGACACGATCTCCGGCTGTAGCCATTCTTCCTTGCACACAGTGGAAGTCTGCGCGGTCTCTGCGTCTTTGTCGATCTGCATCGGTTTCCCTTTACGCTACAGGTGGCTCATTCATAAAAGTCGCGATCGGAGTCGTCCACGCCTTAATATGTCGCGGCAATGACGGCCCGCCATCCCGTACCCGGCATCCTGAGTTGGCCGCGCCACGGTCATGTCATTAACGCACCGGAGTGCCGAACCATCGCGCTATGGCCTGGGCCACTTCCTCGAGGTCGGGCGCGGCCTCGGCCACCCATGCAACGACGCCATCAGGGCGCACAAGCATTGAGCTTACACCCAGCCGGTCCCTGGCGTCACTTGCAACATATTGAATTCGACCATTCCAGCGCGTTGCAAGCGCTCCAAGCGGCGCGCGATCGTCGAAATCCAGCAATAGCCCCTTGCCCGTCGCGAGGAGGGCGCCGAGCTTCGTCCCGTCGGCCAGCTCGAAATCGGGCGCGCTGCGGCCCACCAGGGAGTGGCCGCCGCCAAGATCATAGCGGAGCGAAACACCCCATATGCGTTCGGCGAAATATGTCGCGCCGTCGCGCGTGTCGATGAGATCGCGGATAATGGCTTCGAGCGCGCGCGAACTCCGGCTTGGGCGCATGAGCGCGACCTGCGCGCGCGACCAGTCGAGAATTTGCGCGCCCACCGGATGCCGTTCGCTCAAATAGCTGTCGAGCAGACCGGCCGGCGCATCGCCACGGATTGTGGAAGCCAGCTTCCAGCCGAGATTCATCGCGTCGCCGAGCCCGAGGTTGAGCCCCTGGCCGCCCAAGGGGGAATGGATGTGCGCCGCGTCGCCGGCGAGCAGCACCCGCCCCTTGCGATACGCGGTCGCCTGGAAGGCGCGGTCGGTCCAGGTGGTGGCGAGCCGGAGCGCCGTCACGATAAGGTCAGTGCCGGAGACACGGCGCAACACCGCCTGAACATGGTCCTGCGTGATCGACCGCGTGCGGTGAAACGCGCCCCCGTCAAACTCGACCATCGCGATCGTTCCGGGACGGGCATAGGTATACATGCCCGTTGGCGTGTAGTGGCGGCCCGGGCGGAGCATGTCCGGATCGGCCAGCTCGATCTCGGCGGAATAGCCGGTGAACTCGGGATCGGTGCCGACGAATTCAAAGCCGCCGGCTTTGCGAATTGTGCTGCGGCCACCATCGCAACCGACGAGCCAGCGTCCGCGGAACGTTTCATCGCCGGCCCGAAGAGTCACGTCTTCGTCCGACTGGTCGAAGTCGTCGACGCCGCGATCGCGCCGGATCTCGACCCCCATCGCGACCGCGCGCGTGGCAAGGGTGGATTCGAGATGCTCCATCTCGACCGCCATGCTGGTGCCGGCTGGCCCAGACAGGCGATGGTGCCATTTCGCGGTGTCGATATTCTCATCGTAGAACTGGATGCCGGCGAAATGGCCACCCGGGCGGCGCGGTTGTTGTTGCCAATGCGCGGGAGCCGCGGCGTTGCTGCTCCTTGCATCGTCTTTTGCACGGTCCGGATCGGCGACTTCGTTCAGCAAGCCGCGACGATAAAAGGCTTCGATGGTGGGCGCCGAAAGGCCGCGCATGCCGAACGGAAGCCGCTTTAACGGAGAGCGCGGGTCCTCGACCTGCTCCAGTACCAAAACCGAAAGGCCTGCGAGGCGCAGCTCACAGGCGAGAAACAAGCCGACAGGGCCGGCTCCGGCAATCACGACATCATAGGTCAAAGAAAATTCCTCAAGCGCCTTGGCCACCCAAACGGCCTCGACTGAGTTTCGCAACAACGATAGAGGCATCCGTTCGTGGCGTCATTCCGAAGGTCGGACAGAATGTTATTCATTTCCGCCAAAGCGCCGCGAGACTGAAGCGCATCATGCCAATTTTGCACGTCTCCCCCGCCAACTCCGAACGGCTCGATCCGGACGGCGTGCGTCGCCCGATCGTGACGGTTGGACTGGTGATGGCGGAAGTCGGCAAGATCGAAATCGATTTCCATCGCCACAGAAAGGGCCAGTTCCTGCTGGTGCAGCGAGGTGCGCTCAGTTGCGAAGTCGAGGGCGGGCTGTGGATCGTACCGCCGCGCAGCGCCGTCTGGATTCCCGGTGGGGCGCTGCATGCCGTCACGGTGACTGGTATCCTGGAAGGCTATAACGCCTTTGTCGAACCGGACCTGAATTCGCGTTTGCCTGAGGTTTGCTGCGCGGTCTCGGTGACGCCGCTGCTGCGTGAGCTCCTGATCCGCTCGGCCAGCCTGCCCGCGCTGTATGTCGAGGGCGGTGCGGAGTCGCGCTTGGTGACGGTGCTTCTCGACGAAATCGCGTCAGCCCGGGTCGAGGATCTCCACTTGCCGATGCCATTCGATCACCGCCTTCGCAGGATCGTCGAACTGATGATCGACACGCCGGCGGACCGGGACACGATGGACGTCTGGGCGCGGCGCGCGGGGTTGAGCGAGCGTACGCTGGCACGACTGATCATCCGCGAGACGGGAATGAGTTTCAGCCGCTGGCGCCAACAGCTCGGTGTCATGCTTGCCGTAAAATGGCTGGCCGGAGGCGCTTCGATCCAGCAGGTGGCAAATGATCTCGGTTATGAAAGCATCCCCAGTTTCGTGACGATGTTTCGCAAGGTGATCGGCGTATCGCCAAGGCGCTATATGACTGAACGACACGCTGGCCGATGATGGGATGCCCTGGCGACCTTTGAGGAAAGTGCTTGAGGTGATCTGAGCCCGACTCAGCTTAGCACGGTAAAATGCGCTTCATTTATAAATGGCTCCCGCTACAATATGTTGTGCCGACGATCCCGGGGGGCGTCGCATGCGGGGGTTTTGGGGAATGGCATCAATGGAACATGCGGCTGTGCGGGTATTGCGCGAAGCTATTCGCCGCGTTCCTGTGTTACGATTCGCGTTGGGCCTTGCGGGAGTGGGAGCTGCGGCGGCACTAGCACGTTTTTTTCTGCCTGACGTTAATCTACAGGCTCTATTTTTGGTCCTGTTCGCGTTCATTCTTATGATGGTGCTGCTTCTTATCGTCAGCGTCGCGGCCGGATCAAGTAATCAACTTTCCCGCCAGGCTCAATTGATAACCTGGAGTGTAAGCCTGTTCAGTATTGTGGTTATGGCTTTTACTTTAAGTGCTTTAATGTTCGGTTGGCCGTCCCGCTGGGCTAATATCATACTACCATCCACCGCTGCAATCATTCAGCCTGGGGCAATTAGCGAAAAGGATGCCAGCCCCTCTATTCTGCCATCAAAGGAGATTGATGCTCGATCCGTTTCCGGGTCGGCCAAGCCAAAAATACCATCTGGAGACAACGGTATTTTCCATGCTGCAAAACGTGGGACAACAGCGAAGATCTATTATTATGCAAAGCCAACTGACGGAAGTACGGTCCGCACCGCGTTATCTCAGGCGGGTATAGATTATATTGAGCGACCCACTGCTAAGCAGGGGCGCGTTCCCACCAATGCCATATCCTGTTCAGGAGATGTATCGGCGGACGATTTGCAAAAGGTAATTCGTGCTTTGCGCAGCGCGAATATCGATATTCGTATAATTCGCCAGTTCGAGAATCAAAAAAAATCCAATCGTATCGAGATACTAACATTCTCTTGGGAATCGATAACTGGAGAGGAGCTCCAAATTCTTGAACCTCCTTTGTCCAATGAGCAATTATTCTCCATCACGAAATGTCCGTACATGCTTCAGAACCCAGTTGCTGCGCCCGCTCCAACCAACGGTTGACGCTCATTCTTGTGCGCCAATTTCACATTCGCCATTTGATCAGCGCCAACCCGACCTGGATGGGGGCTGTATGGGCAGAACGGCATGACGAACGAACACCCCATCTCGCGCCGGTTCCTGCTGCAGGGTGCGGGCGCAGCAGCCATCACCTCCACCCCCGCACTCGCCGCCGCCCGTTCTCTCGCAGTCGACTGGCGCGCGCTCGGCCAGGATGTTCGCGCCGAGATGAAATGGGCCTTCGGTCAGTATCGCGAGCGTGCCTGGGGCAAGGATGATTTCAAGCCGATCACCGGCGGCAGCAAGAGTTTCCCGCTCAAGACGCAGCATCTCGGACTGAGCCTGATCGAGGCAATGGACACTTTATGGGTGATGGAGCTCGATGACGAGTTCGCCGCCGCGCTGGATTGGGTGAAGACCAGCCTCGATTTCGATGTCGATGGTGAAGTGTCGGTGTTCGAAACCGAGATCCGGCTCGTCGGTGGATTGCTCTCCGCGCATCATGCCTGTGGCGATCCGGTGTTGCTGGCGAAGGCGCGCGATCTGGCCGACCGGTTGCTGCCGGCCTTCGCGACGCCAACCGGTATGCCGTACCGCTATGTCAATCTGAAGACCGGCGCGGTGCGCGATGCGGTGACGAATCCGGCCGAGACCGGCACGCATATCGCCGAGCTTGGCACGCTCAGCCGGCTGACCGGCGATGCGAAATATTTCGACGCCGCGAAGCGTGCGCTGGTCGCGATGTATGAGCGGCGCTCGGAGATCGGGCTGCTCGCCGACAAGATCGATGCGACCACCGGCGCGTGGCTCAGCCGCCGCGCGACGGTTGGCCCGCCGTCGGACAGCTATTACGAATATCTGTGGGATGCGTGGCAGCTGTTCGGCGACCGCGATTGCCAGGCAATGTACAAAGTCTGCACCGCCGCGATCCTGCAGCATCAGCAAGTCCGTTCGGGCGGCCCGCTGTGGTTTGCCGATGTCGATTTCGAAACCGGCGCAGTGCTGAGCAGCGATCAGGACGAACTGTCGTCCTTTTATGGCGGCTTGCTCGCCCAGGGTGGGGCGGGGAAGACGGGGGCCGCCTATACCCGGGCCTGGGTGTCGGTGCAGGACCGGTTCGGCATCCTGCCGGAGGGGTATGATTATGTGAGTGGCAAGCCGACCATCGTTACCAATGCGCTTCGTCCCGAACTGGCCGATGCCGCGTTCAACCATTGGCTGCTCGATCACCGCCCGGAATGGCGGTTGATCGGGCGCGATCATTATCTGGCGATGAAGCGCTGGAACAAGGCGCGCTATGGCTATGCGGACATGGCGGATGTGACGACCAAGGTGCAGGCGGATCATTGTCCGGGCTATTGGTGGTCGGAGCAGATGAAATATTACTGGCTGCTCTTCGCCGATGCGCCGCGGTTCGACTACGGCCGCAACTATCTGTCGACCGAGGGCAATGTGCTGCTTGGCTTCCGGCACGCCTAGCGGATCATTCTCGCATCCGGCGATTGGCATGCCGCGTCGCCACCCGCTAAAGCCGCCGTCATGTTACGCCTCACCGAACTGACGCTGCCGCTCCATCATCCCGATGAAGCGTTGCCTGCCGCGATCTGCAAGCGGCTGCGGATCACGCCGCGTGAGCTGGTCCGCCATGTCGTTGCGCGCCGTGCGCATGATGCGCGCGACAAGACCAACATCATGCTGGTCTATTCGGTCGATGTGAACGTGAAGGATGAAGCGGGCGTGCTCGCCCGCTTCCGCAAGGACCGCAATGTCCAGCGCACACCCGACACCAGCTATCGCTTCGTCGCCAAGGCGCCCGAAGGTGGTGCGGCGCGGCCAGTGGTGATCGGCGCCGGTCCGTGCGGCCTGTTCGCCGGGCTGATTCTCGCCCAGATGGGGTATAATCCGATCATCCTCGATCGCGGCAAAGTGGTGCGCGAACGCACCAAGGACACTTGGGGCCTCTGGCGGCGCAGTGTGCTCAACCCCGAATCCAACGTGCAGTTCGGCGAAGGCGGCGCGGGGACGTTTTCCGACGGCAAGCTCTACAGCCGGATCAAGGATCCGCGTCATCTCGACCGCAAGGTTCTGACCGAATTCGTCAAGGCTGGCGCGCCCGAGGAGATCCTCACCGAAGCACATCCGCATATCGGCACCTTTCGCCTGGTGACGATGGTCGAGAGCATGCGCGAGACGATCGAAGCGCTGGGCGGCGAATATCGCTTCGAACACCGTGTCGACGGGCTCGACATCGCCACCGATGCGCAGGGCGACCGCAGAATATGCGGACTGCATTTGCACAATGGCGAGTATCTGGCGGCGGAGCGCGTCGTGCTCGCGATCGGTCATAGCGCGCGCGATACTTTCACCATGCTGCAAGCGGCGGGGGTTTATGTCGAGGCCAAGCCCTTTTCGATCGGGGTGCGGATCGAGCATCCGCAATCCTGGATCGACACCGCGCGGTTCGGCGCCGATGCGGGCCACCCGATCTTGGGCGCGGCCGATTACAGCCTGTCGCACCATTGCAAGAATGGCCGTACGGTCTACAGTTTCTGCATGTGCCCGGGCGGCACGGTGGTCGCGGCGACATCGGAAGAGGGGCGCGTCGCGACGAACGGCATGAGCCAATATTCGCGCAACGAGCGCAACGCCAATTCCGGGCTGGTCGTCGCGATCGACCCGGCGCGTGACTATCCCGGTGATCCGCTCGCCGGGATCGCGTTGCAGCGGCATTGGGAATCGCTTGCCTATGTCGCGGGCGGATCGAGCTACAAGGCGCCGGCGCAGAGGCTTGGCGACTTCCTGGCCGGGCGACCGTCCGAGGCCCTGGGCAGCGTGATCCCATCCTATCGACCCGGCGTGCATATGACCGATCTGGCAGAGTGCTTGCCCGAGTTCGCGGTCACCGCGATGCGCGAGGCGCTGCCGGTGTTTGGCCGGCAAATTCGCGGCTACGATCATCCGGATGTCGTGATGACCGGGGTGGAGACGCGCACCTCGTCGCCGGTGCGCTTCACTCGTGGCGAGGATTTGCAGAGCCTCAACACCGCCGGACTTTTCCCGGCGGGCGAGGGGGCGGGCTATGCCGGCGGCATCCTTTCCGCCGCGGTCGACGGGATCAAGATTGCCGAAGCGGTGGCGCTGAGCCTGGGCGGGTCGCGAAGCTGACGCCGAACGACGCTGAGCCGCAGCGATATCGACGATGGCGCGGCCCGGGCGTAGAATTGCCGGGCAGTGCTCAGGGAGGAAAAGATGCGATTACGGACTCACGGTCGGCCCTTGTCGATCGGCATCGCCGTCGTCGCCGCAGCGATGGCGATCGCCCTGCCGATGCGCGCTTCGGCCGCCCTGTCCGCCGCAACATCAACTGCTGCACCGGAATCGCATCAGCTTCCCGCCGATCTCTCCCGTGCGCTCGACGCCTATAATCGCGCGACGATCGGCAGCGATATCGCGGCGCTCGCGGCAATCGTGACCGACGATTACATGCTCGTGAATTCGGACGCGAGCGTCCAGAGCAAGGACTCCTATCTTGCCGATTTCGCCGTGCCGGGCTTCAGACTCGATCCATATGTGGTCGAACAGCCGGTCTATAAAGTGTATGGCGACACGGCCCTGACCGGCGGGGTTTTCCGGCTGAACTGGACTCAGGATGGCAGCCGCCACGATCGCCGGCTGCGCATCGTCCATTTCTGGGTGAAGCGGGGCGATCGCTGGCGGATCAGCTACACGCAGCTTACGCGCGTTCCGGACTAGCGACGGGTCGCTGCGCGCCCTGGCGGGGCCGGGACCCGCTCACCCGATCGGCAAGTCGAACATCAGCTGCCGCACGAACCGCGCCGGCGGCGATCCGTGCGCCAACACCGCATCATTATAGGTTTTGAGGTCGAACTTCGCGCCGAGCCGCTTCTTCGCTTCCTCGCGCATCGCCATATGCTCGCTATAACCGGTGAAATAGCTCAGCAACTGTGCCGATCCCAGGCTTGCGCGAGTCCATTTGCCCGCCGCTTCGCGCTCTTGCTGGAACGCGCCCTTGGTCATCAACTCCATCGCCTGATCGCGCGTCATGCCTTCGGTCTGGATGCCGATATCGAGCAATGAATTGGTGATCGAGCGCAGCCGCATCTTGAGCACGGTCAGTTTGAACAGCGGATCGCCGTCCATATAGTTCGCATCGGCCATCATGCCCTCGGCATAGACCGCCCAGCCTTCGACGAACGGCCCCGACGACAGCACCGCGCGCAGCACCGACTTGTTCTGGTTGGCGTGCGCGATCTGCAGATAATGGCCCGGCATCGCTTCGTGGATGCTCAGGTCCTGAATCATATAATTGTTATATTCGCTCAGGAACGAGGTCGCCTGAACATCGGTCCAGTCGTCCGGGATCGGCGAGATGGCGTAGAAGGTGTCGAGCTGTTGCTCGAGCGCGCCGGGGCTGTCGCAATAGGCCACCGCAACGCCTTGCTGGAATTTGGGCATGGTGATGATTTTCACCGGCGTGTCCGGGACTGTCACCAGCGCCTTGGCGCGCACGAAGTCGGTTGCCTGGGCCAGCGTCGCCTTGGCCTTGTCCATCAGGCCGGTCCGGTCGGGCCGCTGATTGTAGCTGCGCGCCAGCGCCGCCTCGATCGCACGCTGCTGCTGTTCCGCACTGGGCTTGTCGGACAAATTGTTGCCGCCGAGCAGACCGGCCAGGACCTGCCGTGACAGCGCGTACATCTCGGCACGCGTATCGCTCTTCGCCTTGAGTGCTCGCGCCTTGATTTCCTGTCGCGTCAGGGTGGACACCAGCGCGAATTTCACCTTCTGATCGTACAGCGCAGCGCCGAGCCGGAACTCGCCCTTCGCCTGCGGCACCAATATGGTGTCGAGCCATTTCTGATGCTCCGCGACCGCGGACTTGAGCGTGACGATCGCGGCGTCGAAGCGCTTGCGATCGTCCGGCGCCAGCTCTCCGGCATGCGGTGCGAGCATCGACTCGGCGATATCGACCACGCCGCTATTCTGTTTCGCGACGGTGGTGGCGAAGACCTGCGGGACACGGGCGGGCACCAGCTGCGCACGTGCCTGGGCGAGGAAGGCGGGCATTGCCTCCATCCGTGCGGTCGCCGCCTTGAGTCGCTGCGGCCAGGGTGCGAAATCGCGCGCAGCCAGGCCGTACAGCGCGGTGCCGGCAATGTCGTTGTAGACCTGCGCATCCCACTTCCAGCTTTGCAGTGTCTGGAGGTCCCACAGATCGTAGCGCAGCGCATTGTCGAGCAACGCCGCATCGACCTGATTCTCGCGGCTCAGCTGCGCGCGATCGATCTTGCCGAGTTCGGCGAGCAGCGCGTTATCGTGCGCGATGCGCCGCGCGCGCGCCGTCGCCGAGACATCGCCGATGCGGTCGTCGAAGCGGTGGTCGCCAAGTGTGGTGCCATAAACCGGGGAGAATTGCGCGATGCCCTGAACATAACGTGCCGACAGGGCGGCAAAAACGCTTTCAGCCGTCTCTTGCGGCGCCGCCGCGACGACCGGCGTTGCAAGCGGCAGCATGGGCAGGGTAGCGGCGGCAAGCAACAGGGCAAAGGTGCGGCGCATCTGGGTTCCTCCTGAACGATTTTCTTATGCGTTCAGCCTAAGGGGTGCGCGCATTATCGGCAACGCCGGGCAAGACACCTTTCATCCCGCAGGTGGCGGCTCAGCCCAGGCCGGCCACGAAAGCGGCGACATCGGTGATGACGGTATCGCCGTTGAAGCGCAGTGCCGCGACCGATCTCGCCGCTGCCTCCGCATTGCCATGGCCGCACGCATCCTCGATCAGGATCGGCACGAACCCCAGGTCGGCGGCGTGGCGCAACGACGGATCGATGCCGATTTCCATAGCGATGCCACAGAAAGCAACTGCCTTCACCCCGCAATCGCGCAACGTGATGTGGAGCGGCGTGCCCTCGAACGCCGACATGGTGATCTTGTCGAACACCGCCTCATTCTCGTTCGGGGCCAATTCGGACATGATCTCGAACCCCGGCGTGCCGCGCAGGAACCAGGGTTTCACTGCCGCTGGATCGTCGGTTCGCTGCCAGGCCATCGCGGTGCGATAGGCAGTCGATCCCATCAGCGCTTTGGGCAGCGACAGATGCCGGGTGAAGATGGTGCGCACCCCCGCTGCGCGCGCTGCCTCCAGTACTTTCGTGCAAGCCGCAACGACCTGACCCCCGCCGCTGATCTGGCTGCAAATACCGACCTGCACGTCGTAGATGATCAGCGCGAGCTGTGTCGGGTCGAGCAGGTCCCCCAGCGACATCGGAATGGCGAGCCCGTTGAACTGCTTCATGTGACTATTCTCCTGCGCCGATGGTCCGGTCGAAAGGCTCGGCCACATCGATGGCCGCATCGTACAGATTTTCAAGCGGCCAAGGCGCGTCGAGCGGAATATAGTCCCATTCCAGTAACCCCGCACGCGACAGGGGGAAGTCGGCGACATAGCGTTTCGCCGTGTCCACCGAATCGCATTCGAAGACGATCACGACGCCTGGCTCGTCGGCGCGCGCGTAGTTTTCGCGGACGATTCCCGCCTTCCACAGCCGCCACACATTGGAGACTTCATCGCGCAGATAGGGTTGCACGGTCTCCATGGTGACGCCGGGCCTGAAACGGTCAAAGGCGATGATCTTCATGTGAGGCTTTCCTTGGCCGAGAATGGAGAATCGACCTAGGATCGCGACAATCGACGCTCAACGCACCGGATGGTGTGTAAGGTTGGCATTTCCGCCATGGCGAACTCAAGGCCGGCGACCTGTCGGTGAAAATCGGATCGGCAGATTGATCGCTACGCTGTTTCAAACCGAACCGGCCCGTGCAACATGGCCATGAATCGCCGCCAGATGTTCCGGAGACTCCATTGACCTTCACGCTTGACGGTTTCGACCTTGCCGCGTTCGTCGCCGCGACCCTTGCCGAAGACCTGGGCGGTATCGGCGACATTACGTCTGCGGCGGTGATCCCGGCCGATGCGCGTTTCACCGGTGTGATGGATAGCCGCGATGCCATCACCGTCGCCGGCTTGCCGATCGCCCAGGCTTTTTTCCGCGCGCTCGATCATGACGTAAAGATCGAGCTGTTGGTGGAGGAGGGGCAGAAGGTCGTTGCCGGCACCGACCTGATGCGGCTCGAGGGCAATGGCCGAGCGATGCTTACCGCCGAGCGGTCGGCGCTCAATACCGTCCAGCATCTGTCGGGCATCGCGACGATGACGCGCGCCTATGTCGACAAGATCCTTGGCACTGGCGCGATCCTGCTCGATACGCGGAAGACCATCCCGGGCCTGCGCGTGCTGGAGAAATATGCCACGCGCATGGGTGGCGCGACCAATCACCGCATGGGCCTGTGGGATGCGGCGATGATCAAGGACAATCATGTCGCGGTCGCCGGCGGCGTCGGCGAAGCGGTGCGGCGGGCGAAGGCGGCGGGGATCGAGCGGATCATCGTCGAGGTCGATTCGACCGACCAGATCGAGCCGGCGCTGGCGGCGGGGGCGACTCATCTGCTGCTCGACAATATGGCGCCGCCGATGCTGCGCGGCGCGGTCACTCTGGTTGGCGGACGTGTGCCGACCGAGGCGTCGGGCGGCGTGACGCTCGACACGATTCGCGCCATTGCCGAGACGGGCGTGACCTATGTCAGTGTGGGGCGCCTGACTCAGTCGGCGCCGGCGGCCGATATCGGTCTGGATTTTGCCGCCCTGTAACGGTTGCGGGGGCAATGCCCGCAAATCAGGTTGCGCGCGCGCGCGATCGGGCTAAATCTGCGATTTGAGAATAAAGGGGGAACGGGCATGGACCGGCCGGCATCGATCGTGACTTTCGAGCGCCTCTATCTGGGGGCATTGGCCCTCGGCGTGATCAATACCGTGCTGTCCTGGTCCAAGACCGAGGCGCTCATGGCCACGCAGACCGCGCAGGCCCCTCCGGAGGCCGCGCAGATCATCGGCTGGGTCGTGCCGCTGGCCACCGTGATCGGGTTCGGCATCATTTTGCTTCTCTGGTATTTCATCGCGCGCCGGGGCGCCGCAGTCGCAAAATGGATCGCGACCATATTGGTGGTGGCTGCGGTCGGCTTCATGGCCGCCGGGTTGTCGGCGGGCACCTATCGGCCTGGCCTTGGCGGCATTCTCGGGGTCGCTGGCAACCTGCTTCAGGCGGTGTCGATATGGTTCCTGTTCCGCCCGGATACAAAAAACTGGTTCGGCGAAGGAAGCGTCGCATGATGCCGCGTGTCGGGACATTGCTGATCGGTTGCGCCCTCATCGGCATGCCAATGGCAGCGCAGGCGCAGGCCTATAAATGCGCCCTGCCGGGCATGGTGCCCGATCCACGCCCGGACCTGCCCTCGGCCAGCGAGCCGCAACGCGTGCTGCCGATCGGCAGCTATACGCTCGCGATCACCTGGGCCCCGCAATATTGCCGCGATAATGGCCGCGAACCGTCGGCGCGGTTCCAGTGCGGCTCGGGTAATCGCTTCGGTTTCACGCTGCACGGCCTGTGGCCCGACGGCATGGGTAAGACCTGGCCGCAATATTGCACCGCGACGCCCATCGTGCCGCCCGCCGTGATCCGCAGCACATTATGCTCGACGCCCTCGGCGCAACTGATCCAGCATGAATGGGCCAAGCACGGGACCTGCATGGGCACGACACCGGCGGCCTATTTCGAGCGCTCGACCAAGCTGTTCGGTGGCTTGCGCTATCCAGATATGGATCGCCTGTCGCGACGCCCGCTGACCGTGTCGCGCTTCGCCTCGGCGCTCGCGGCGGCCAATCCGGGTCTGCCCGCCAGCGCGATCCGGGTGACCGGCAAGCGCGGCTGGCTCGATGAGGTCTGGCTCTGCCTCGACAAGGGCTTCCGTTATGAACGCTGCAAGGCGGGCAGCGGCGGGTTGTCCGGCAAGGCGCGGCTCAAGATCTGGCGCGGCAGCCGGTAACGGTGCCGGGTTCGGACTTGGGGCGAGACCTTAATTGTTGATGATTGCCGTCGAGGGATGATGACGGTCGAGATGGCGCTTGATGATCTTCAGGTTGCGGGTGTTGGAGCGGAAGAAGAAGTCTGGGATGATGCCGACGACCGGGATCAGCCCCAGCAGAAAGTCGACCCCGACATTGCCGAACATGCGCGCCATCTGAGTCTTCGACATGCCGAGATTGCGTGCTTCCCACACCATCCACGCACCCATCACCGATCCGATCACGTCGCCGCCCACCGGGATCACGTCGAGGATGACGTCGAGACCGATCTTGCGATTGATACCGGGAATGGTGATCAGCCCTTCGAGCAAATGCTCCATCGCCTCGATGCGCTGACGCACCGCGGCGACGTCGCGCCCGATCGGAATCATGCCGGCGATCTTGGCGGCGGCATCGGCGTGCAGTCGGGTCGTGTTGGCCATGTCACCTCAATTGGTGTCGCTACGTAGATGATTCAACGGGTGCCAGGCACGCGAGTTCCCTTGCCATTGCCGCAGCCTGAGCGCGACGAGCGACCAGCGCAAGGGACGGGCGATCGGGATGAAACCGCCATCGGCCGCCAAGGCGGTATCGGCTTCGGCCAGGTGGCGCGCACGCGATACGGCATCGGGTGCCTCGCGCGCTGCTTCTATCGCAGTCCGAGCGTCCTCGCCGCAAGGTGCGCATGCCGTCCCCAAATACCAACGCGCACTATCATAAGGCGCAACCGCATCGATCAGCCGCAGATCGGCATCGGCGTTGAGCGAGACCCGTACCGTGTCGATCCCGATGCTGCGCAGATTGGCGCCGATCAGGGCATAGAAAATGGTCGCGCCAGGCCCCGCGGGCATTGCGATGCGCAGTTGCAGCGGCCCGGGATTGGCGGCACGCCATTCCGACGCGCGTGCGCGTGCTTCGCTGAAGCGATCCGCGGCCGGCAAGGCTGTCCAGCCGGGAATGGTGGGCGGCGCGGCCGAATCGAGCTGTTCGGGCAAGAGCTGCGTGGCCGGAACCCAGTCGGTCGTGAAGGCCGCCAGCAACGCGGCTCGGTCGATCGCACCGGCGATGGCGATTCGGTTGCGTGCCTCGCCGAGGAATCCGGTGCGATTGACCACGACCAGCCCGAACAGGCCTGCCGCCGGATCGAGCCGGCGGTTCGCGGGCGCGACATCGACATGAGCGAGCAGCGGCCAGTCGACAAAGGTGCCGCCGCTGACCAGGTCCGAATCCCGCGCCGCGAAACGCAGCACGGCGCGCGCTGCACGTTCGCCGATCAAGCGCACGTTCGCCGCCGGGCCGGGTTCGGCAACGTCGTCGTCCGGTGATCGCGCAGGATCGAAGGCCGGATGCAGCATGGCATCGCGCTTGCCCGTCGTGGCGATCCGAAACGGGCCGCTGCCGCCGGGTGGGCGGGTGCGGAACACCGCCAACTCGGGCTGGGCGAACAATTTGAGCAAATCGGGGCGCGGACGCTTCAGCCGTACTTCGATCACCTCGGGTGTCATCTCGACCACTTCGTCGATCGCGCTGAGAAATGGCAGCAGCGGATTGTGCGATCCGCGCGCGATCTGGCGGCTCAGTACCGTGGCCACTTCCTCGGCAGTGACCTGGCGCCCATCGCTCCATTCCGCATCACGCAGGCGGAAGATATAGCTCATCCCATCGTCGATCACGATCCAGCGCTCGGCGATGCCGGGTTCGATCTGGCCGGCGGCGTCGAAGCGCACCAGCCCTTGCGCCGTCGAATCGAGCAGCAGGCGGCTCGGCAGTTCCTGGCCGCCGCGCGACGGGTCGTTTAGCCGTGGCGGCTCTCCGATCGCGCTGACGATCACCGGGCCGGCGTCGCTGCGGCGATTGCACCCGCCAAGCGCCAGCGCTGCGGCGATCATCACCGGGATGGCGCAGCGCATCATCGCGGGTGCGTGGATTGATGAAGGGGGCAAGAGAGTTTCATCACCCCATCCTGCCATCCGCGCACGGCGCAGAGAAGGGGCGATCGGTAGGAATTGGCGAAGCGGTGTCGAAGGTGAGTGATCTTGTCCGCGAAGAAATTGCCTCGCTCTTCCGGTTTCCGCCGTGCGCGGGTCATGTCTATCCACCTGAGCTGCCTCGATGCCGACAACACGCTTCGGCACGATATGCGTCATTTCGAATAAACGAAGCATCTGCTGCTCGAGTTGCTGGCGCTCCTTGCGGAGGCCGAGATCGAGCTGGCGGGTGACTGGCCGCCGACCGACGAAATCAGTCGCTCCGGCTGACGCAGTTCGTCGGTTGGCTCCCGGTTCGGCGGAGGGCCTCGATCTCGTCCAGGACCGGCAAGAGGTCGGCAACGCTGTCGATGACGACATGGGCGCCAGCTTCCCTGAGCAAGGCTGCCGACGCGGCGATCCGGCGGCCGCGCTCGGAGGGAGTGAGCGTCATCAATTGATCGGAGGTCAATCCGACGCCATTGCCGGATGCGGCAACGCCCACCGTCCATACGCCCGCGTTACGGCCTTCGGCGATCCCGACCGGCGCATCGTCGACCTTGACGCATGCCGCCGCCGGCCAGACGCCAAGCTCGACCAGCGCGCGCCAGAGCATCAGCGGCGATGGCCGTCCTTCGGCGGTTTCCCCGGCGCAAACCAGGGCGTCGGGCGCATAACCCTGAGCGGCGGCGCGTGGGAGGATCGCCGCCATCATCGCGCGGGTATAGCCGGTGTTCGACCCGATGCGGATACCGCGCGCGCGTAGCGCCTCGACGGTCGCGGCCGCACCAGGAATGAGCTCGGCGCATTCGGCGGCGGCGGCGATCATCAGCGGTTCGACCGCGTCATGGAGCCGGTCGATATCGGCCTGGCCGGATGCCCGGCCATGGATCGCCCGCCACTGCGCTGCCTGTTCCGGCATGGCGAGCAGACGGGCGATATGCGCTCGCTTGGCCATGCCCATGTCGCGCCGGATGTCGGCTTCGCTCGCCTGGATGCCGGCTTCGGCAAGCACTGACTGAAGCGCACGGACCGGCGCGCAACAGCCGAAATCGACCATCGTTCCGGCCCAGTCGAACACCACCGCCCTGATCGCATCGCTCATGCCGCCACTCCCAGGCTGACGTCGTAGAACTTGCCGACAACCTCTTCGGCGATCGCGAAACCGGTCGAGGCACCCGATCCGCTCGTGACCATCACCAACCGCACCGCAGGCTCCGGAGCATCGACGAAACTCTGGTCGGGGCCCGAGGCATAAGTACCGGTCCAGCGCTCCAGCACTGGCGGCGCCTGGCCGAGCAGCGCCGCATATTCATCGAGGATCAGGCGATCCACAGCCTCGGACGCGAATGGGCCGGGAGTCGCGGCATAATGGTGGCTGTCGCCCGCCACCAGCGAGCCGTCCGCACTCTGCACGACGATCAGATGGATGCCGTTGGCGAGATGGTCCGGTTGTTGGGTTTCGAGCAGCGCTTTCAGCGGCTCCGCCTCGGGGAGCGCGGCATAGCCGAGATAGCGCACCATGCTGAGGTCGGACATCAGCGCCCCGGGCATGCGCACCCCCGGATCGGCCAGTCGCAGCATCTGTAGTCGGCAGCGCATCAAGCCGCGCGCGGCGATACGATCGGCATAAAGGCCCGTGAAATCGTCACCCGGGCAGACCACGATCAATTCGGCGTGAAACGTGCCGTTGTTGGTGACGATCGCGGGTGCGGCGATCTCGCGCACAGCCGTCAGCCGTACGAAGGTCACGCCCCAGCGTTCCTCCAGCCATTTGGACAGACGGGGGATGGCAGTACGCGATTCGACGCGCAGGTCATGCGGGCTCCACAATGCCCCCGCCACGTTCCTCGTTCCCTGCAGGGGAAAGCGTGCCTGCATGTCGGCAGCGGACAGGACCATGCAGCCCTCCGCCATCTCGGTCTCGGCAAAGGCCTGGATCACGTTCAGCGCCTCGGGCCGCTGGGCGACCAGCATCAGTCCGCGTTGTTCGATCGCGATCCCGGCCTGGGCTGCGACCTCGGCCCAGATGTCGCGGGTGCGCCGCGCGCGACGCCAGGTGAGACCGCGTTCCTGTCCGGTCACCGTCACGAAACCGAAATTGCGGATCGATGCGCCATTGGCCTGCGCATCGCGATCAATGACCACCACGCGCTTGCCGAGCCGGGCGGCGGCAAGCGCATGCGCCAGGCCAATGATGCCCGCGCCCACGATCGCGACGTCGAATATAGTCTCTGACAAGATATTGTCCTCAGGAAAGCGGCCGGCCGCGCATCCCCCTGCGCGGCCGGCGCAATAGTCGTTAGAAACCCACGCTCAAGGTGGCGGAAACGGTGCGCGGTGCGCCACGCGTGTAGAGTCTGGTGAACTCGTCCAGCATTCCGCCGATATATTTCTCCTCGAACAGATTGGTGACGTTGAGCTGTGCGTCGAGGTAGCGCTTGTCATCGAGCTTGAACCGGTAACCGAGCGAGGCGTCGACGAGGGTATAGGCCGGCAGGTAAAGCGCCGGTGTGTTGACCGCGTCGCCCGGTGTCTTGCCGGTATATTTGGCCCGGATGCCGGCGCGGAAGTCACCGGCGTGGTAATTGGCGCCAAGCGATACCAGGGTAGTGGGCGCGCCCGGCACCTTGTTGTCCTTGGCCACGATCACGTCGGTGCCGGCATTGGCGGTGCCCCCCAGAAACGCCTGTTGATAGGTCGAGCGGTTCCAGGTGAAGGCCGCGTTGACGTCGAATGCGGGCGTCACACGATAGGCGAGGCTGGCCTCGACGCCGCGCGATGCGATGCCCTTGCCGGTATTGGCATAGGCGCCCGACGTGCCAGCGGTATAATTGATCCCGCCGCTCGATCCCGATGGCCCGCCGGCGATGAAGTCGGCGGAGTAGAAAGTGATCGCATGACGGTAATCGATATAATAGCCGGTGATCTGGGCGGTGACCCGACGGTTGCTGTAGCGCAAGCCGGCCTCATAATCATTGGCGACCGATGATTTGAGTTTCGAGGTGTCGGTCTGGGTCTTTTCGAGCGCCCAGTCGCCCACCGCGCCATAATTTTGCGAGAAGCCGGCGAATGCCTGTAGCGCATCGTCGACATGATACACCGCACCAAGGCTGAACAGCAGGTTGGAGTCGGCGTTGAGCTTGG
The DNA here is from genome assembly GCF_000803065.1 of Sphingomonas sp. ERG5. Taxonomy (GTDB): domain Bacteria; phylum Pseudomonadota; class Alphaproteobacteria; order Sphingomonadales; family Sphingomonadaceae; genus Sphingomonas. The sequence continues at coordinate 47,916 of NZ_JSXI01000053.1, read as the reverse complement.
TTCCAAGCGGAGCCACTGGCTTGCCGAACGCGTCCCAGCCCTCGGTCTGGCCGCGAATATCGATGAGGTATTTCTGCACGCCCCCGGTCAGCGTCAGCTTGCCGAGCGTCAGCGTGTCCTCGAGATAGAGTTTCCACTGGTTGGTCTGGAAATGCTGCTGGAAGTCGATCAACTGCGGATCGTTATAATAGGCGGCACCGCGCCGGGCATCGATCACTTGATGCCATTGCCGGCCGAAGTCGCGATTGAGTCGTTCGTACCACACGCCGCCCTCGATGCGGTTGCCGCCGAATTCCGCCGACACTTTCGACGTGAAGCCGAACCGGTCATGACCATAAAGGCTGGTGCGATAGGTCTGCGCCGGGGCGCATGACGCCTTCACCGCGCCGCCCGCATCGTAGCAATAGGACGACAACACCCTGGTCCCGTCGATGTCGGTATAGTCCAGGCCCTTGATGACCGGGCGCTGGCGCCCCGAGGCATCGATATAGTCGAAATAGGATTTCTTGCGCGACGCACCCGGTGCGGTCCCGCCGGCAATGGTGCGGACGCCATTGGGGTCGAGGGCGATCTGCTGATATGGCGGAACCCAGTCGCCCTGGCCCTTTTGCCAATGATAATAAGGCGAGACTTCGATGCTGATGCTGTCGCTCGCCTGATATTTCAACTTCAGATAGCCGAACACATTCTCACGGTGTGCTGACCAGGCATGGGCCCAATTCTCGTTGACGCCTGCGGGGATACCCAGCCAGACCGGCGACGAGCCGTCGGGCGCGTTGGTCGAGTCGAGAAAGCTGCGCGATGCCTCGATCAGGGGATCGTCGACCGCCTTGTCGTATGAAACGCGGCCAGTGATCGAGAATTTGCCGATCTCGCTGACGAACTTGGCCTCGCCATGCCATTCATCGGCACCGCTTTGGTCGGCGCAGCCATAGGCCCAGCGGCACGACGTCAGGCGCGAACCACCGATATAGGCGCGCGTGGTGCCATCGAGGATCCGGCCGGTCTCGACATAACCGGCATAGCGGCGGAGATTATAGTCACCGATCCCGACCGAGATCAGTCCGCCCATCTCTTCCGACGGCGCGCGGGTATAATAGGCGATCGTGCCGCCCAGCGCCGAAGCGGAGGCGGAGCCGACGCCTGCTGTCCCCTGATCGACGCGGATTTCGCCGACCAGTTCGTTGAGCAGATATTTCTGCGCCGGTGCGCCGCCGAGATAATAGGAGGCGTTGTACGCGGGCATGTCGTCGATCGTCTGGCCGATCTTCGACGAACGCAGGTTCACGTCGAACCCGCGAATGTTGATGCCATAGCTCCAGGGATCGGAGTTATAGGCGTCCGAGCCGCGGATCGACACGCCCGGCACATCGGCGATGGCGTTGACGATATTGAGCGTCGAGCCCTGCGTACGCAGCCGGTCCGCACTGACGATGCTGTTGCCGCGCGCAACCGAGGCCGCGGTCACGACGATGTCATCAGCAGGGGCCTCGGCGGCTGATTCCGCCGCCGTGTCGGCGGGCTTGTCCTCCGCGTGCGCGGCACTCGCCAGCGCCAATACGATCAGGGCCGCGCCCGTGGCGAGGCTCTGTCTGGTGGTCCGATGCATGTTGTCTGCTCCCCAGGAAATTCGGGGACGGGAGCGTCGTGCCGCCGTCCTGCGGCAGCCCAATGGTCGGATGTCGCGGCGGCTTCAAAGTCATTGCGTCTATGCCCCCCATAGAAAGGTCCAATTGGCGCGGCATCGCAAACGTCATCAAACGGACATCCATGGCGACTAAAGCGATCTCGTTCGGAACCGGGGTGTCGGTGAATTTCCAGCATCTGAGAGCATTTCACGCGATCGCGGTCGAGGCGAGCGTCAGCCGCGCCGCACGCCGCCTGAACGTGTCGCAGCCAACCCTTTCGCAGCAGCTGAAGGCACTTGAGGAACGCCATGGCGTTACTCTGTTCGAAAGCCGGAAATCGCCGCTCAAACTGTCGGAGACGGGCAAGCAATTGTTCCGGCTCAGCCAGAAACTCTTCTCGGCGAGTGCGGATATCAGCGAAATGCTGGATGGCGCGGTCGGGCTCGACGGCGCGACGCTGCGCATCGCTTCCGACTCGCCGCCCTATGCGGCGCAACTGGTCGCGGCATTTCACCGGCTGCATCCGAAGGTCCAGATCCGCGTCCGCATCGGCAATGCGCGCGAAGTGATTGAGCAATTGCGGCAGGCCGAGGCCGATGTCGCGATCGCCTCCGATCCGCCGGGCGACACGCTGTTCGCCTATGAGCCGCTCTATGCCGATCGCATCGTCATCGCTTTGCCCGCCGGGCATGAATTGGCCGGTTCGGCATGTTTCCCCATCGCAGCGCTGCACGGCGAGACGCTGCTGATCCGCGAGGAAACCTCGCGAACCCGGGCGATTTCCCAGTCGCTGATCGCAGGGGCGGAAATCGAGCCGGTCGCCACCATCGAGATGCACACCCGCGAGGCGATCCGCGAGGCGGTGGCGCTGGGCGTGGGGGTCGGTTTCTTCTTCTCATGCGAGGCACCGCCCGACCCGCGCATCGTCTATCTCCCGGTGGAGGGTGCGGAGGTCGGCTTCAGGCTTTCGGGCTATGTCGTCTGTCTCACCGATAGACGTCGTACGGCGCTGGTCCGCGAGGTCATGGCGATCGTCGAAACCTTGCGTCCATTGAGCCCCGTCCCCTTGCCCGGTGTCGAAAAGGGGGTTGCCCGATGACGCTCGCCGGCCGCCTCGAGCGTGCTCACTCCGTGTTTTTCTGCCTGTTTGCCGGCACGGCATCCTTTTCCGCCTATTTCGCGATGTATGCGTTCCGCAAACCGTTCGCTGCGGCAACCTTCGAGCATGTCTCGAGCTGGCATTTCATCCTCGATTACAAGATCGCGCTGATCATCGCCCAGGTAATGGGTTATGCCCTGTCGAAGATCATCGGCGTCAAGCTGATCTCTGAAATGGGGCAAGCCCATCGCGGCATAGCGATTATCGGCCTGATCGCGCTGTCCTGGATCGCATTGGTGCTGTTCGCGATCCTGCCTGCGCCGTGGAACGTCGCTGCGATGTTCCTCAACGGTCTGCCACTCGGGCTGATCTGGGGGCTGGTCTACAGTTATGTAGAGGGACGGCGGACCTCCGAAATGCTCGGCGCGATCCTGTGCTCCAGTTTCATCCTCTCTTCCGGTGTCGTGAAATCGGTCGGCAGCTGGCTGCTTAGTCTGGGCGTGACCGATTATTGGATGCCCGCGATCGCTGGCGCCTTGTTCTTTCCGCTGCTGCTGGTTGCGGTGATCGGCCTGTCCATGCTGCCTCCGCCCGATGAGGCCGATCGCGCCGAGCGGACGCCCCGCGCGCCGATGAACCGGATCCAGCGCGCGGCCTTTCTGCGCAAGCACGCCGCGGCGATCATCCCGCTGGTCATCGCCTATGTCCTGCTCACCGCGTTTCGCGATTTCCGCGACAATTTCGCGGCGGAGATCTGGCACGCGCTTGGCTACAGCAATGTGGCGACGATGTTCACCGCGAGCGAGGTGCCGGTCGCGTTGTTCTCACTTGTCACGCTCGGCGCATTGATGGGCGTGCGCGACAATCGCCGCGCGCTGCTTTTCGTGCACGGAGCGATCGTGGCCGGTGCACTGCTGATCGGCGGCTCGACCCTGGCATATCAATGCGGCTGGCTCGGCCCGGCGAGCTGGATGATCCTCGCCGGCGCCGGTCTCTACATGGCCTATACCCCATTCAATGCGATGCTGTTCGATCGGATCATCGCCGTCACCCGCGAGGTCGGCACCGCCGGCTTCCTGATCTATCTCGCCGATTCATGCGGATATGCCGGGACGGTGGGGCTGTTGTTGCTCAAGAATTTTTCGGCGATCCAGTTCGACTGGCTGCGCTTTTTCGAAGCGACTGCCTATTGCACCGCGCTTTTCTGCGCCCTCGGCGTGGCGCTGTCGGCACTGCATTTCACTCGGCCGCGATCCGCAATCGGCATGGTCGCCCTGGCCTGATCCGGAAGAACGACAATGACTGTTCAATTGCTCGCCGAGTATCGTCCCGGATACGGGCTACCACGCGAATCCTATCTCAGCGAGGCGGTCTATGCCGAGGAACAGGCGCGGATCTTTCGCCGCAACTGGTTCTTCGCCGGTCATTCGATCGAACTGGCCGGGGCCGGCGCCTATCTGACATTGGACGTCGGCAACGCGCCGGTGGTCATCGTGCGCGACGGCGATGGTGAGTTGCACGGTCACCTCAATATCTGCCGCCATCGCGGGTCGATCATCTGCACCAGCGAACAGGGCAGGGCGGCGCGCCTGACATGCCCCTATCATAGCTGGACCTATGCGCTGGACGGGAGGTTGATTGCCGCGCCGACGATGGGCGCCGAGTTCGACAAGGCGGCGCATAGGCTGAAGCCCGTCCAGGTCGCCGAGTTCGACGGCCTCGTCTTCGTCAATCTCGCTGAAAATCCCGCGCCGATCGATGCGCTGCGCGACCATCTCTCGCCGGTCCTGTCGTCACAGGGGATGGGCCGCGCGAAGATCGCGGTGATGCGCGATTACACGCTCGACCTGAACTGGAAGCTGGTCGTCGAGAACAACCGCGAATGCTATCATTGCACGGCCAACCATTCCGAATATGTTTCGGTGCAATATGACACCGAGAATGACAATCCGGCGTTGCGGGCCGAGATTGCCGAGCGTCTCGTCGACTGTTCGACGCGCTGGGAAAAGGCCGGCCTCGATATCAGCCGGGTCAACACCTCATCCGACTCCGCCGCCGACTGGTTCCGCGCCAACCGCACGCCGGTGCGCCGGGGCATGATCACGGAAAGCCCCGACGGACAGGCGGTGTGCACGGTGCTGATGGGTGGGTTCAACGACCCGGACATGGGCACGGCGCGCGCCAACACCAACATCAATTTCTGGTGCCACGCCAATGCCGATTACGCCCATACGGTACGCATCACGCCGGTCTCGCCGACGCGGACGATCGTGCGCGGCTATTGGCTGGTCGATGAAATGGCCGAGGAGGGGCGCGATTATGATGCGGACCGAGTCGCGGCATTCCATCACCAGGTGATGATGGAGGACTGGGAAATCTGCCGCCGGCAATGGCGAGGCGTCACCGCACCCGGCTTCGAACCCGGACCCTATTCGCCGCTCAAGGAACAGAATGTCGATCGCTATATCCGCTGGTATGCCGGGCAGATGAGCCGGCACAGCTAAGAGACGTCTGCGCGGGGAGTTCAGGTCATGCGCGAGCGTTTTGCGCTGGCGACCACGGCAATGCTGTTTTCCGACAATAAGAAAGAGCGTGCCGGTATCAAGCCGGCAAGGGCTGCATGCCGCATGCTGCGCCATAGTTGAATCGTCGCTAACGACAGGATTTGGGGAAGGGGCGGCGGGAGATATGTTACACCGGTATGTATCATATCTTTTCCACCGCCTCTTCAGTGAAAATCTTGCATAATCCGTTTTATATCAGATGCTTATTGTGACATCGTCAGGGCTTTATACCAAATAGCGCCAGGATGCGGCGGATCAGGCAGCGCCAGGCGGCGCACCAGATCAGCCAGCAGCTCAGCCCGGCAAAACCGTTCGGGTCGTCGAGGCCTGGCCCGGTGGGGTTCATCGGCGTGCCATATATGTCGATCGACACCACGGGCTGGCGATCATTCTGGCTCAGCACCTTGCGGCTGTACGAACCGTCGAGGTGATCAACCAGGTCGCCGTCGAAGCTGCCGTGCGCGACAGTCATGTCGATCGTGTCGGCGCGGAACGGCCCGAGCAACTCGCCCGAGGCGGTCTTCGGCGTGAAGGTCATCGTCCAGCCGCCGGGCACCGTTTGCCAGATCGTGCCGAGCAGTGACGGATCGGGACGGACACCGACCCAGGTCGAGCGCACGAGGACGCGGGTGAAGCGCGAGCCGTCGGGCAGCGTCCCGTCGACGCGCCAGCGGAAGGTGTAGGTTCCTTCCTTGGCCGTGTCGGCGAAAGTGGCGGCGTACTGGCCCGGCGCGCCTTCGGCCAGCCCGGGTGCGGGCGGGGTGACGTCGGGCAAGTGATCGAGCTGCATCAATCGCAGCACCACCGCGTGCATCAGCGCCTTGCCCTTATACTGGTCGGGGCTTTTCGAAATGTCGGACGGCAGATCGCGCAGCACCGCCTTGTATCGGCCGGCGTGCGTGGCGAGGAAGGTGCCAAGCCCTTCGCCGGGCCGCGCGACGTCAAGCAGGACCGAACTGCCCGACACAGGTGCGCCGCCATGGACCAGTCCGCACGACAGGGTGATCGGATCGCCAATGAAATATTGCCGCCGGTCGAACGCGACCTCGGCCTTCAGCATCAGGTCGGCCATGCACAATACCGAATCGTTGGTCATCGGCTGGGGGGCGTTGCCGCTGAAATGCTGCATCCGCCATTGGGTCGCGCCGGTGCCACCGGTGACCGCCGGAATATCCGCGACGATGACCCCGTGTCCCTTGCGCCGGTAGGATTTGACACCGGCGCCGGCGGGATTGACTGCGGTAAAGGCCGCCGCCGACCCTTGCGCGCGCCAGGCGATGGCGATCGTGTCGTTCTGCGACGACCAAGGGACGAGAAAGGCGATTTTCTGTTCGCCCGCCGACATCGGAAAATAGAGCGCGTTCGGCGGCGCGTCGGGATCGGCGATCCCGCCGACCGGCATCACCGGCTGTGCGTCGAGCACCTTGCCGAGCATTTCGGCAAAGGCCGGCAGCATCTGTTTATACTCGCTGGCCATCTGGTAGAAGCCGGTGCCGAGCTGGTTCAGCCGATCGGCGTCGACCTGTTGCCCGACCGCGAGCGTGAACAACCGGTCGCCGATCAGGTCGTTCGCGCCAAGGCCAAGCCGCTTTTGCGCGAATGTTTGCGCGGCCTCGCCGATCGAGGCGGCGATGGTGACTTTGCCGGAATTTTCATAACCGTCGGTCAGCAGCAGGACGCTCGCGCGTTTGGTTTCGCTTCCCGCGTTCAATCCGGCATCGATCGCCTCGAAGCCGGCGACGAGTGCGTCGCCGATTGGGGTACAGGTCTGCGGCGTGCCGAGCACGAGTTCCGCGACATCGCCAAAGGGTGTGAGTGGACTCATCGATGCGGCGGTGGCGGCATTTTCGGGGTTGCGTAACGTGATATCGCCGACCGCCGCCGCTGCTTTCCAGCCGCAGCCATCATGTTCGAAGGTCAGAATGCCAGCTTTGTGTGCGCCGGCGGGGCGAAAGGCGCGGAACAGGTCGAGCCAGGCATGCGCGGCGCGCGTCGCCGCGGTCCAGCGCGACTGGCCGCCGCCGAAACTCGCGTCCATGCTGCCCGATCGATCAAGCACGAGCAGCATGCCATGCGTCACGGTCTGGACCGCCACTGGCAGCGCCGCCGAATTGCGCGGATTGCTGGCCGAGCCGAGCCCGCCGCCATCGATATTATAGGCGCCGGTGATGCGGAACGACAGGTTGAGCGGCGTATAGGCGGCGGGCGCCTTGAATGTCGCGGTCGTGCCGGGGGAGCTGAAATTGCTCACCGCCGCCGGATTGGCGGGCTCCGGAGTCCAGACACTGACGATCGGCGGTGGCGCGGTCAGCACCGCCGCACCGTTCTTCGACTCGGTGCGGGAAACAGTCGCGCCGAGCGAAACATTGGCCAGCTCCTCGACGGGCAGGCCGCTGGTGACTTGCGGGTTCGTGATCGACGGATCGGCAAGCACCCGATCGATCGACAGCGTGCCGCCGGCCGGTTCGAATATGGCATTGCCGGTGAGCGCGCGGGCGATCAGGCGCAGCGTGCCGTTCGGGTTCGACCCATCCTGGTCCTCGATCTGCACCGTCACCGGGTCGGTCGCCGCCCCGCTGGGCATGATCGTGACCGTCCATTGGCCGTCCACCAGGATCGGTCCGGCGACCCAGGCGCCGGGGTTGAGGAGCGTCGTCGCCGCCGCCGTCCAGCTCGCCGGATCGCGCAGCGCGACGAGCGTCGCGTTGGCAGGGAGAGTCAACGTCAGCGATGCGGGGGCGTTCGCGATGTCGGTCAGGGCGATATCGGCCGCGGCGAAGGTCGAGCCGGTGACCGTGAAGGACCCGCCAGGGGCCCAGGGCGTGATGGTGGGATTGGGCATGCTCGCCTCCGTTCAGATGGTTGTGACAATCTGCTTGGTGAAAAGGTTGAAATCGCCGCTGCGGTTGGAGCGGAAGAACAATGTGATCGCGCCGCTCTCGATCGTCGCATAGGCAAAGTCGTTATTGCCGGCCGACGCCGTGATCTGCCGCGCGAGACCCCAGCCCCCGGTCAGCGGATCGCGCCGCGCCGCCCAGATGTTGGTCTGGCCATTGTCGAGATGGCTCCACAGCAGCCAGATGCCGCCATCATCCTCGCGCACCGCGACCGGGCGCGAGTTGCTGCCCGCGGGACCGGCCCCTGCGATCGGGACGGCGGTGGCGGCGGACCATGTGTTGGCGACCACATCGCAAGTGGCCATGAAAATGCCCGCATCCGCGCGCCAGAACAGCTGGACGTGCTGGGCGCCGTCGATCAGCACAAAAGGCTGAGTGTCCGCGCTCACGCCAGGCGAAGCGAGCGTGGTATTGGTCCAGGTCTCGATCGCGCCCGACGCCGGGGTGAGCCGTGCGACGCCAATCGCCGAGGCTGCGACCGCTTCGAATGCGACCCAGACGCGCCCGGCCGCATCCGCCGTCGCATGGAAGACGCCGGGCGTGGTCGACGGCAGCGCGACCTGCAGCGTCGACAAATTGGTCGTTTCGGTGTCGAGCCACGTTGCCGTGCCCTCGTCCCAGGCGGCATTATACTGGCGGCGGCGATAACGGATGAAGTCATTGACGCCCGCGCCGTTGACGATCCAGAACACCGTGACGATCTGACCGGCGCGGACCGCGACCGAGTGCGCTTCGGGGTCGACCTGTTGCGCGACTGGCGTCTCGGCGGCGGCCGGCAGGCCCGCGACCCCCGCGGCGCGGCGGAAGAAGATGTTGTTGTTGCGCTGATAGGTCATGAACAGTGCCGGGGCCGGACTGGTCGGGAGCAGTGTCAACGACGGAAGGTTCGCGGCAACCGCACCGCTCGTCACCTGGATCGGCGGGTTGGTTCCAGCCGAGGCCGGATCGCCGATCGCCCAGCTCGCCGCGAAGATCTGCGGGATCGCCGCGACGCGGTTCGATTCCCACAGCATCACCGTCGTGTCATTGACGCGGGCGAAAGCGCGCGTTGCAAGATCGTTCGCCGGGTCGGGTGCGATGGCCTGATCGACCGAGGCCGGCAACTGACCGCGCAACAATGCGTTGACCGCCGCGCGCAGCGGGATCGCCGGGCGCCCCTCGCCCCGACGATAGCTGTCGGGCGCAAGACCCAGCATATCCTCGATCAGGGTTGCCGGCGGGGTCAGCAGGCGCTGCTCGCGGCGATCGGTGATCTGGCTCGGGAAAATGATCGGGTCGGCGGCGACGCGGGTCAGCATGGCAAGCTGGAAATAACCGTGCCCCGCCTCGAAATCGGGATCTCCCGCTTGCGGCACGGTCGCTGCGGCGCGTGCACGTACGACCCATTCGCGGCGGATGCGCGCACAGCTCTCGGTGCCGATATCGACGAATACCAGGGCTGGAAATTCATCGGGTCGTGCCAGCCGTTCCCAGACATCGAGATAGATGAGCAGCGTTCCGTTAAGGACTGGCAGCTCGGGAATCGTCTTCGTGTTGAGGCGGATCGCGGCGGCGGCGGCACCGAGGTTGGCAACGTGCAGTTCCTGGGCGCGAAAGGCGACGTCGCCGTCGATGATTGCTTCCAGCCCATCGACCAGGCAGCGCCCGGTATGATGCAAGCCGATAGTGAGTGGCGGCGTGCCGCCGGGAGCGGCAGCGACGCCCCGCCCGATCAGGAAGTCATTCGCCGCCGGTGCGGCCAGCGCCTGAATGCGGAAGGCATCGCTGCCATAGGGCACGCCGTCGCCGACATACCAGCGGCGGTACGAGCGTGAGGTGAAGCGCTGGGCATCCTGGCCCTCGTTCCAGTCGGCATCGACGAGCGGGACGCCCTGTTGCAGCCGAACGCTGACAAAGCGCTTGAGCGGATCGAACGTGTCGGGCGTGATTACGGCCATGGGTCGTCCTCCTCAGTGACTAGAATACCAGCCAGAGCGTGCGCTCCAGCGTGCTCGTCGGGTCTTTGTTGATGACGGGATGCGTCACATAGTTGATCAGTGCCGGCGCACCGGCGATCTGGCCGACCAATCCGAATTCGCGCAGGCTGACGGCGACATGCGCGCCGTCGGGCCAGGGCGGCTTGCCGGGCCCAACCGATGCAACGATCTGCAGACGGTTGGTCGGCATCGCCGTCACCAGCCCGCCGTCGAGAAAGTCGATCTGAAGGTCGGCGAGCGGCACCAGGAACGGGGCGGGGTCGACCGGTTTGACTTGCCCCGGCCCAGCCGGCGGCGGTCCACCGACATCCCAGGCAGGAAGCCCCGATCCCAGCCACAGCCCCTGGATGCCAAGTGCCGATTTGCCCGCCATGAAGCTCGCCAGCATTCGTCGGCAATCGAGCACGATGGCGTTGTCGCGCCAACCGAAGTCGTGGATCAATCGACCATCGGGATCGCGCAGCACGTCGCGGTAGCGCCCCTTGATCGCGCCACCTGCGGTTTCGGTAAGGGTCATCGACACCTCCATTGGATGAGGCCCGGCATCAGATGAGATCCGGAAACCAGGTGCGCCGCTTGAGCGTCGCGAGAATGGTTGCCGCGAATGCGCGGCTGTCGAGGTCGTTGGCGATCAGAATGCCGAGACCCGGAATCGTCACGGTGGAACTGTCGGACAGTCCGCCGAGCGTTTCGACGAACGGAATGTCGTCGCTCCATTTTTCCTCGATGTCGGCGTCAGCCGTATAGAGATATTCGACCAGCGGATCGGGTGCGACGACGAGGACGAGTCTGAGATTGATCGGCAGATGGCGCCTCAGCAACTGGCGCAGTCGCGCGATCGCTTCGGTCGTGATCGCCGCGCCGATCGGCGATTGGCGCAGGTAGAGGCCGATCGTGCGGCGCGTGTACACGTGGGTCTGGGTCGGTGCGTCGGCGTCGATCACATCCGGATATTCGGGCGTATAGGCAAAGTAATCGCCCCAGCGCCGCCGCCCGAGATTACGCGCGGCATGCGCGAGCACCGGCGTGCGGGCGCCGGCGTTCAGGGTCAGCGCGCGCACTTCGGGGACACGTTCGCTGCGGCGCGGCGCCGTGCCCGGTTCCGGCACGACCGCGACCTGAGCGAGCGCCAGTGGGGCATCCGAGCGGTGGATCAGCCAGGTCGGGCCTGCTGGAACGGCGACTGCGACGGGGCGGGTCAACTCGGCGGCATCGGCAGCCACCGGTGCGGGCGCCCCGGCCACGCCCGCGCCGCTGACGTCGACGCGCCAAATGGCCGCGCCGCCGCTGCGATCGGATGTGAAGAACAGGGTGCAGCCTGCGCCCGAGGGTAGCGGCGCAGGCTGCCGGTCCGCCGCACCGTTCGGGGGAGGGGCGGTCATGGCGCTTTCCGCGTTCCAGGCGGCGGTGGCGGGGTCGTAGCGCCGCAAGCGCAATGTCCAGCTTTCGCGCTCGGCCCCGGCGACTGCCTCGCGCCGCGACCAGAACAGCCAGGTCCGCCCTCCCGCGCCGACGAACGCACGCGCTTCGCGGTCTCCGCCGCCATTTTGTGCGAGCGTGACGGGGGCGGACCAGCCACCATGGACTCCGGCAATAACTGGCCCGGCAATGCCGTCGGCCAAGGTAGCGACGCTCCAGTCGCCAGCGGGCGCATCCGGCGCGCCAACGACGAGTCCGTTCGCAGTACCGATCGCGAGGCGGCCGTCGGGTAATGCGGCGATCGACCGGAGGTCGGCGGCGGGCAGGCCGTCGGCCAGGGTCCGCGCCCGCCAGCGATTGCCGTCCCAGCGCTCCAGTCCCGCGGCGGTCACCGCATAGAGCGTGCCGTCGGAGCTCCAGGCGACGCTGCGCGCGTCGTCCGACAGCAGCCCATCATTGGTCGTGAAGGTCCGCCAGGCGTCATCAGCGAAGATCGCGACACCATCGGAAGCCGCTAGGGCGACGCGGCCCGCCGCGCCGGTCGCGATCCGGCGCGGTACACCGGCGGGCAGGCCATCGGTCACCGTCCAGCTGCGCCAGCGGCCCAGCGGGTCGAGGCGACTGACTCCGGCCAGCGTCGCGGCCCAGGCGTTGCCCGCCGCATCGCCGGCGACCGCCTGTACATCGTTGCCGATCAGGCTGCCCGGCGCTGCGGCAATGACGCTGATCACACCGGCTGCGGTACGGCGCGAAATCCCGGCTGGGGTCGCCGCCCATAGCGATCCATCAAGCAGCAGCGTTACGTCACGGATGTCGTTCGATCCCAGGCCGCTTCCGGTGTTGAAAACTGTCCAGACGCCATCGGCGCGGCGCTCGGCGACGCCCGCATCGGTGGCGAACCACAGGGCTCCACGCGCGTCGGCGGCGACCGCGCGCACCACGTTGCTCGGCAATCCGTCGGCCATATGCCAGCTGACCCAGGGCGCGCCGCCGGTTTGTTGCGACACACCCTGCGCCGTGACCAGAGTCAGACGGTCGCTCCAGTGCGCTTGCCGCACTTGCCAGCGCGCATCCATATGCTCGCTCCAGAACAGCCGCGCGCCCCCCAACGGATCGGCACAAAGGGCGGGATCGATGACGTCACGCGCGGTCGCGGGGCCGTCGAGCGGTCCCGGCCAGTCGATGGCAGCTGACCAGGCGCCGCGCCCGGACAGCTGACGGTCGGCAAGGCTGAGCGCGCGCGCAGCGGTCGATGCGGTCAGGTCGATGGCCAGCCGTGCGCTGTCACCCGTCGCTACGGTTGCGATGCGTATGCCCCCGCCGGCGGCGATGGTGGCGTTGAGGGCCGGGCATTGGGTGTTGATCGCCGCGGTGACTTCTATCGCGGTCGCGGCGGCCAGCGCGACATAATCGGCGGGCTGAACGGTGAAGACCTGGCTGCCAAATGCGCCGGTAAAGGTGATGTGCGATCCGCCGATCAGTGAAAATGGCCCCGTCTTGCGGCCGGCGATGCTCGCGGGCGTTGCTGCTGCCGCCGCTCCCGCCGCCATGCGCAGACGGCTGCCCGTAGGACGGTCAGCATCGATCCAGGCAATCGCGATGCGACCGTCACCAAGCAACGCCGAACCCGGTGACGATGCCGCGCCGGTCCAGTCGGGCAGCGCAACCTCTCCGCGCCAGCTGCCATAGGCAAAGCTTTTGATGGTGATCGCGCGATCGACGCGTGGCCGGGTTTCGCCCGCAGCGGTCATCCCTTCACCCTGCGCGACCCGTTGTTCATAGACGATCCGCAGCCGACCTTGCGGGTCGGCAAAGGCGCTGACCGGGCCGTCGGGTGCGTCATTCAACGCGAGCAGGCTGGTGTCTGCAGGCGCGATCTCGAGCGCGGCCAGCGGGCCCGTCGCAACGGTGACGAGTTCGATCGCTCCGGCGACGGCGCGCGCGTCGATCGTGTCAAATGCCGCCGCGATGACCGCAGCGACCTCGGCAGCGCTCGCGGCACCGATATCGACGAAATCATCGGGGCCAAAGCGGACCCGCGCCGGAACGTCGTCATCGACGATGATCGTCAATTCGAGCCCGGCGCGCAACGCGAACGGCTCGACCGCGCCCGAGACAAGCTGAGCGGGGAAACCGCCCGAGCCATTGACCTGGCCGACGGGGAAGGCGAACATGGGGGCTGCGTCGTCGGCTCCGCGCCACACGCTGCCGTCCAGCCGTCGGAGATAAAGGTTGCGACGCGGGGTGGTGTTGGCGCGCATGACGCTCTGCGCGAACTCGGCGACCTGCGCGCGCCAGCCGGTCTGATGCGTGACGAGCGCGGCGAGTGCGGGCACCGTACCGACCACGTCAAACAGACGCGGCGCGGTCTGCAGCTCGTTCCGCTGTCGGGCGATGGGGATCGTGCTCGCGGTTTCCCAGCCGATCATGTCGCCAAGCGGTGCAAGCAAGCCGGCCGCGACGTTCTGCGGATCGCGCAGTGCGCCCAGCCGTTCGGCCGAGCTGCGCAGCGCATCGGCGCCCATGCCGAACATGTCGATGAAGCGCCGCAACTGCCCACCCGTTGAGCTGGCTTCTGGAATGCCCGAGAAAGCGAACGCGGGCGCCAATGTGCGGCTGTCGTGTGTCTTCAGATTTTCGGGCAGCATCCCATGCATCGTCAGGTTGAGCCCGTATGTTCCACCCGGCGCGGCGATACGGCGATAGCGGGCGATGGCCTCGGCGTCGGGGGCCGAGCCGTCATCAAGTTCGTAATAATAGGAATCGCCCGGGGTCAGCGCACCGGCATCGAGCAACGTCTCGCGGACGCGCACCGGTGCACCGCCAGCATCGTAGAAGATCGAGCGCTTGCGTCGCTGGATCTCGGTCGCGCGCGGGCCGACGAGAGTCGCGACCGAGATTGAGTCGGTCTGAACCCGCCAGCCGTCCTCGATCGTGTCCTCAGGCGGCAGGTCAATCACCTGCAAGGCGCCCGGTACCGGCGGCGGCGGGAATGCCGCACCGTCATAGACGAGATAGGCATCACCGGGGACAAGCGGTGGAAAGTCGAAATCACGCCGCTTGCGCCGCAAGAGCACGGCAGGAGCATCGGCGGGCGTTTCGAGCGCGTCGAGCGCATAGTCCCAGCTCAGCCAGATGCGCCCGCCGACAATGTCGGGCGACGCCGAGAAGCTTTCCAGCCTCATTGCGGCGCCACCGAAAGGATCAGCGTCCTCTCGCCCAGCACCGCAATTTCGTCGTCGGCGAGCTCGATGCGTCCGTCAGCCTCGACATCGGCACGCAATGCTGCCCGCAGCGCGAGCGGAAGTTGATCGACCGGCGGGAGGTTAAGCGAAGCGAGTGCCGCCGCGACTCCACCGTCGCTGGCGTCGCGGCGTTTGAAGCGGGTGACATTGGCGATACGGACGCCAGCGACTTCGCTGATTACATCATGGATCGCCGACAGATAGACCGGCTTGCCGAACTCGACATTGGTATAGGCAAGAAGCCCCCCAAGCGCGGCTTCGACGGCCAGACGCACCTCGTCGGCGCGGCGGCGCTCGTCATAGCCGATCTCGACCGTCACATCGATGAGCACCGGACGCGCGTCGAGCACGCGCACGAACGCGCCGGCCATGCGGCGATCCTCGAAGAAGGAGATCAGCCGCCGCCGCAGCGGTTCCGGCAGCGGGCGTAATTCAGGGCCGGCGGGCGCGACGAACAGGTCAATGACGTTCCAGCTGCGGGCCCGTGCGCGCGCCTTGGCGACGCCGCCCGCGAGGTGCGCCATCGCCTCGTAATCGGCCGCTGTCACCGCACGGTCGCGCGAGCGGAAGGCGGCAGGACCGAACCGCACGGCGTCCTCGGTCGTTTCGCTGTCCGAACCGCCGGCTGCCGGGTTGGGGTTGGCGACAGCGGCAAGGTTGGTGATCGGCGTGACGATTTCGCGGATTGTGCCTGCCGCGACATTGCCCGCCGCGCCGCCGCCCTCCCGCCAGGCCGCGCGGATGTTGTTGGCACCGCGCGGCGGTCTCCGCCCGAAGCGGCCATCGCCGAAGCGAAGTTCCGCATTGCCCGTTTCGTCGAAGCGGACGTAATAATGACGCGCGTCGGGGTCGGACAGGCGCACGCGACCGTCGGGGCCGATGTCGTAGAGCAAGCTCTCACGTCGATCCCACCGCACCCAGCCGGCACCTTCATCGACTTCGACCGCCAGCGTGTCCGCGAGCACCGCACCGGGCGGCAGCGCGAAACCCTGATTGGGTTCGCCGGTCGACCCGCCGATGACGCGCATCGCGAGCGATTCACCCTGAACCAGCGGCAGGCCGCGATAGCGTAGTCGACCGTCGGCGAGTGGCTCGACCTGGTTGGACGCGAAAGTGATCGTCAGGTCGGGGCCGGGATATTCGAAGAGTTGCGGCACCGCGATACCCGCCGCGCGAAACCGTGCCCCGGTTGGTACGATGGCTGTCATGAGCCCGGGATCGAAATCGAGATCGATCTCGGCGACGGCCGCTGCGGGCACGCCGAGTTCATAGCCGATCAGGCGAAGATGCTCGACGATGCTGCGCCGTTCGGTCGCCAGTTGCAGGAAGGATTCATTGGCGATCCGGTCCTGATAATACAGCACCACATCGCCCATGAACGCGAACAGATCGACCATCAGCATGCCGAAATCGGCCGTGCTCCGGTCAGTCCATTCGGGGAGGCGGAGCTTGGCGAATTCGAGCATGGCGCCGCGCAGCGCTTCGAAATCCTTGTCGGTATAGTCGATCTGCGGTGCCAGGTTCGTTGTCATCGCTTCACCCCAGCTGCACGAGCATGATTTCGGTGCGCGCATCGTCCGCGAGCTGATAGGTCAGCTCCAGAGTCAGCTCCCCGTTATCCTGGTGAAAGGTGATGTCGGAGACGATGATGCGCGGTTCGAGCTGCATCAGCCCCTCGCGGACATGACGCGCGATCAGCCGCGCGAGTCCGCCTTCATTGGGCTCATGGACCAGTGAATGGATCGGCGTCCCGAAGTCCCGCGCCATCGGTCGTTCGCCGGTGCGGGTGGTGAGGATGAGCCGGACATTGTCGGCGAGTTTACGCTTGCCGTTCGACCAGGCGACACCGCCGGTTTCGGGGTCAATGGCGAAGGGATAGGCTGGGCCACGTACCGCGGCGATGCTCGACTGGCTCATGACAGCTTCACCGCGGCGCCCTGCACGGCGTGGCCGATCGGATTGCCGCCAGTGTCGGTCACGTCGCTTTCGACACCGGCGATCTCGCCGTCGCGGACATAGAGGTCGATCGCGTCAGCCATGGCGCCGGCCGACTGTGCAAGCGTCCAGTCAGGGTCGTCCATTCCCGCCTGGAAGGCGGCCTCGAGCGCGGTGGCGAGGGCGGATTTATCGAGGGGCATGGTCTCTTCTCCTCAATCCAGCGGACAGGGTGGCAGCGCGGGGAGCGCGGGCAGGGCGGGAAGCGGCGGCAGCGATGGCAGACCCGGCAGCGCCACCGATGGCAGGGCGGGCATTGGCAATGTCGGAAGCGTCGGCAGGCCCGGCAGCTCCGGCAGGGAGGGGAGCGCGGGCAGTTCGGGCAGCGGCGGGAGCGACGGCAGGCCGGGCAACGCGATCGACGGCAGGGCGGGCATCGGCAATGTCGGCAGCGCAGGCAGGTCAGGGAGCGCCGGGAGCGACGGCAGTGCGGGCAATGGCGGCAACGCGGGCAGGCCGGGCAGTGCCGGCATCGGCAACGCCAGTGTCGGCAGATCGGGGAAGGCGCAGCGGCTCATTTGACCACCGCCGCGCTGGTCAGATGAATGCCGGGTTGCAGCGGCAGAATCGGGGGTGTGGCCGGACCCGATGGCCCCATCGCGGTCGGGTGGACATGCGCCGCGAGCAGATTCCACAGGATGGAGAAGGCATTGCCCATGATGGTCGGGTCGGTGGCGCCGGCACCCACCGCGACAGTGGTCCCGCCCAGCGAGATCGTCTTGGCGAGGATCGTCGCCGTCGTGCCCTTCAATTCGACGACGGTGCCGCCGTCATTGACCAGCACCAGCGCGTCCTTGGTCATCGTGAGCAAATGACCCTGCTCGCTCATCAGGGTTGTTTCCTTGCCGTCCGCGTTGAGGAAGAGGTTCGCGCCGGACTTGTTCGAAACGACCACGCTCCCGTCGGGCTGGAGCGCCAGAAAGGCATTCTTGCCGTTGCGCACGACGAGCTTTTCGGCACCCTCCTCGTCCGACAATTCGATGGTGTGGCCGGATTTGGTCTGGATCACGCGGTGGGTCGGCGGGGATTTGCGGGCTTCCTCGGGCGTCTTGTCTTTGGCCCACCACACCCCGACCCAGATCGGATAATTGGTGTCGCCGCCCTCGAATTCGACCCAGACCGGCGTCCCGATATCGGGAATGAAGAAATGACCGAAGGGAAGGCACGGCCGGGCGCGGACGCTCGCTTCCGCACCGAAGATCGCCGGCACCGTCACCATCACGGCGCCGCGCTGGTCGGCGTCGCTATTGTCGCTGACCGTACCGCTATACTTGCCGTAATATTTGTCGGCGTGGCGCATCATGTCGGAGGGGCGCGTGGTCATCGCGTTGCCTCGAACTTCGAGCGGAAGCTGACCGAGATTTTTTTGTCGAGCGCGGTACGTTCGAAGATGTGGTTGACGCGGCGGACGTACCAGCGCCCCGAGGCCCAGCTGGCGAGCCCGTCGATCTTGACCGGCCCCTTCGCGCGCAGGAACACCGTGCCGATCGCCGTACCCGTACCGGTGTAACCCAGGATGCGCGTCTTGTCCTGCTTGATGCGGCGATCGCGGGCGGCGGGGTCCGACGGGCCGCCGGTCGGCTCCTTGGTCGCGCGCAGCGCCGCGGGTTGTGTCGCGGCGTCGCTGGCGACCTGCATTCCCTGCGCATGGTCGTTGGCCCGCGCGGCACCGAGAACATCGGTGACCTGATCGGTACGTCCGGCGGACGGGGCGGGTTGCGGCTCGGGCGGCGCCGGCGGCGTAGCGCCCGTTTCCGGTGCGCCCGTATCGGGATTGGCGACCGTCGCCGAGGCGGCGGGAGAGGCGCCGGAGCCGACACTCTTATACTCGAACTGGAGCAGCTTGCCCATGCCGCGGCAATAGAGCAGCGTCCCCATCGGCTCCTGCGCGATCAGCGCGTCCTCCGACATGAAATAGAGTTTCGGCTCGCCTCCGGCCAGCTTGACCGCTTCCTTGTCTCCGGGATCGGCGTTGACTTCGACGAACGCGCGCGCGCGCGATTCTTCCGCCAGGTCCTGCAGGAACTCCCAGTCGGTGCGGTCGCGCTGCTGACAGGCCTCGGTCTCGGTCCAGGTCTTGCCGGTCGCGACGTCGATCTTGCCGATCGGCATGTTGACGCGCTTGGCGATGCGGGTGACGATGTCGGTGACCGTGCCGGTATATTTGCGCTCGCCGAGCGGCGGGCGGGTGTCGAAGAGATAGGACTGATCCTTGCAGGTCACCTCGATGCGCCCTTGCGGCCCGGCGCCCGCCAGGCTGCGCGTCGATGCGATGCGCCCGACAAAAGCCAGCGCATATTCGGTTTCCCAGCCGAGCTCGATCCTGACCGTGGCCCCCGGACGCAGGACGTCGCTAGTCGTCGATCCCGGATCGTCGAGCAGAAAGGTCGCCTTGTCGGCGCCGCGATCGACATCCTCGACATCGACCCGCACCACCTGCGGACCGAGATCCATCGTCTCGACCTTTACCTTGACGGTTGCTGTTGTGTCTGAGGGCATCGTCAGAACTTCCGTGTCCGGACGACGCGATTGATCGACCCAGGCGATGCGACGCGGATCGTGGCGCCGGGGCGGTAATCGAGCGGAAAGGCGAGCGGATTGCCGTCGCAGATGCGCCACCACACGGCGCTGCGCCCATAATAGCGCCAGGCGAGATATTCGACATTTTCGATCCCGCTCAGCCGGTGCGCGACCGTGTCCTGTTCCGCGATGACCGCGTTGGGGCGGACCGGCAGAGTCGGGGTCGGGCCGTTCTCGGTGGGCGCGGTGTAAGCGGGCTGCACCCAATAGCGCGAGCGGATGTCAACGGGCATGGCATATCCTCACAGGAAAAGATCCACGAGCGGCTTGATCGGCGATGCGGCGTAGATGTCTTCACCGATTCCCTCGCGTCCCAGCGCGCGCGCGGCGCCGGCGGTGCGAGTCAGGAAATCGGTGATCGGCGTCGTCGAATGCGTCTGTTCCAGCAGGCGCACGGTGATTTCGGCACGCTGTGGCGACAGGTCTTCCTTGAACGCGGTGATCTTTATGTCGAGATCCTGCATGACGCAGTCGAAGCTCAGCGAGCCGTAAATGAAGGTACAGGTTGGTGGCCGGTTCCAGCACGGCGGTTCCCAGCCCCCGCCGCCAATGCCCTTGGCCACCCAGCCGATGACGTCGACATCGTCCCAGCCCGGGTACATGAACGACCGCAGCACCGCGAGATCGGGCTCGATGCTGCCGCCGAAATGGTCGTCAGTGTCCATTGGCCCCGGCGTCGTTGCGTCGAGCTGAAATTCGATCTGATACTCGCGCGGCTCGCCTTCCTTGGCTTCGAAGGGACGGGTGGCGGTGAGCAGCGGGCCGATCTCCTTCAGATCCTCCCACAGGCCCTTGCCGATATCGAGCAGCGAGCCGGCCGATCCCGCGCTGGTCTGGTCGAAACCCCAGCGCCCAAAGCTGTTCGACTGCTCGTATTTATAGCGCTTGCGCTCCTGCAGCAGGTCGGGGTTCCACTGAAAGCGGAAGATCAGCGGCGGGATGGCGAAGATGTTGGCGAGCAGGCCGCGTTCCATATCAGGTTCCTAAACAAGCATCGCGTCGAGCTCGGCGGGGCGGATGCCCCGATCCTCGAGTTCACGTTCGTGGCGGCGCACGGCGAGCCAGATATTTTCGTCGCTGTGCGTCGGGAAATCGCCAGGGCCCCATTCCGAGGGCGGTGATTTTTCGAATTTCATCGGTGCCTCGCCGGGCTGGATGACGATCTCGACTTCGTCGATCTCGATCGAGGCGCGCGGCCGGTCGAACTGGCCGCGCAGCAGGCGCAACGCGCCGGTTGGCGCGCCGTCGCCCTGTTTGGGGGCATCGGTAAAATGCTTGGACGCTTCGTCGAGCACCGATTTCATGCCGCCGCCGGTGAGCCACTGCTCATAGCTTTTCGCGATCAGTTCGAAGCCGGTGGGGGCAGTGTCGGCCGCGACCGGCGTCGTGATCGCCTTGGTCAGGTCGCCGGCATTGGCGGTAATCTGGGCGCCATATTTGGTCAGCACGCCCGAGGAGAATGTGGCCTCGTCGCGCGCCGCCTTGTCGAAACGGCCCGACACGCCGCCTAGGGTGGTGGTGATGCTGCCGATCGACACTTTGACGTCGTTGACGACATCGGCGCCCGTTGCGTCCACCGCGCTGCCCAGCGTCGCGCCCAGCGCCTTGAAGTCGGTACCGAAATCCGGAAATTTGCCGATGATCTGGGCGGTGGTTGCAGGCCCCTGATTGACCACTGGCCCACCGGTACCGGGCTGAGCGGCCGCGGCCGGCGCGGGATTGAAGGCAGCGTCGTGCGCAGCGGTCAGCATTCCCTGCACATCGGCGGGCAGCGCCTTGCTCGCCTTCAGCATGTAGATCGCCGACAACAAGGCGGGCAGCACCTTGACCAGATGATCGACGGTCCGGAACACGGTCAGGTCGCCGATCGCGCGCAACACGTTGAACAACCCGTCGACCAGCCAGGTGAGGAGCTTTTCCACCACCTCCTTCAGCGCGCTTGCCAAGGCTTCGAGCGCATCGAACGCCGCTTCGAGCAGCTTCTTGATGATGGCGAAGATCGCGGTCAGCACCGACAGGATCGTGTCGCCGATAATGCCGACAATGTTCGCGGCGAGCCGGGCGGCCGATGCGACGGTTTCGAAGACGATGGTCAGCAGCACGCCGCGCAGCACCAGCGCGTTGCGGAGCAGGAACTGGATCGTTTCGAGCAATGCGCGCCGGATTTCGGCGAGATTGGCGATCAGAAAGGCGATTGCGCCGACGGCCATCGGGATGAGCAGTATCAGGCCCTCGACCAGCCGGTTCGTCCGCTCGAGGAAAATATTCACGCCATTGAGGATGGCCATCCAGCGCTCGCCGGTTTCAGTCAGCGGTTTTTGCGACGTACGCGCGGCATCGGCGGCGCCATCGGTGCCCTTGCCCGCCCCGACCTCGAACAAGGCGGTCACGTCCTTGACGAGATCGCGAATGCCCTCGAACGTCGCCAGCAGGCTTTCCCCCGTCTTGGCCTGCGCCTCGGGGGCCGATTTGGCGTCGTCAGGCTTTGCCTTGTCCTTGCCGATGCCGAGTTTGTCGATGATTTCCCCGATCTTGGGGACGATCCGGTCCAGCCGTTCGATCATCTTGGGGAGCGCCAGACCGCTCAGCGTGCCGCCGACCACGCCGCCGATCAGATTGCCGAAGAAATTGCCGACCCCGCCGAGCATCGCTTCGATGAAGCCGCCAAAGCTGTTGCCCGGCGCCAGGTCGTTGATGTTGACGACATGGACCATCAGCGCTCCGTCGAACAATGGCGGCGCGCCAAACCGCTCACCCGACGCGAACGCCTTGGAGAATTCGAAACCGCCATAGCGCGAGGTGCTGCGCTGCACGTCCTCAAGTGCGCGCCGCGCGCTGCGAAGCTGGGTGAGCAGCGCACCGATCGCGGCGGCGACGAAATCATCCGGATCCATGCCGCGCCCCCTATGCTGCCGCCGCCAGGCGGCTCAGCCGCTCGGCACCGGTTCGATAGGCGGCCTCCACTTCGTCGCGGAACGCGGCGGCGACTCGCTCCGCAAGCTCGCGGTCGATCGGGTTGCCCGAAGCGACGATCCGCAGGCGTGGCAGATGGACCCGGCCCAGTTCGGCGCGCTGGAGCAGTTTCTTGGGCGACGTCGGCATGACCTGCAGCGGCAGATCTTCGTTCTTTGCGATCTGCTCGGTCCACTCGTCGAGCATGAAGCGGATGTACCCGCTCGCCATGTTTGCGATCGTGTCGAAACCGCCCTGCATCCATGCCGAGAAGGCGAGCGCGACGGCTTCGAGTCCGGTCTTGCGGGCTTCGGGCGACTGGGTGCCGAACAGGCTCTTGAGCAGCGCGTCGGTGTCGCCGACCATGCGCATCACCAGTCCTTTCGGCCCGAACGCGGCCGAGTCCTGTGCCTCTTTGTGGAACGCGTCGGCAGTCTCGTTCAGGCGCTTTTGCGCCGATCCGAAGACATCGCCGACCGCGCCATCGGCCGCCGTACCGACCTTGCCGACCGCGTCGATCAAGCCGATCCGCAGCGGCCGCACGACCGCGGCGACCAAATCCGGGGCAGTGCTGAGGTCGACCTTGAGCACGGGTTGCGCACGCCCCGGGTCGCGCGGCAGCGCCAGCGCCTTGGCCAGCATCTCGAGCCCGGTCACGACATTGTCGATATGGATGTCCTTGGCTTTGAACAGCGCGCCCTTGTACAAGATCGCCCAGGTCCCCATCGCGTGGTGAACGGCGAAGCCGAGCCGGGCGGCGGCAATATTGATCTGATTGTTGGCCTCGGCGCCGGGGCCTTCGTTGAGGACGAGCTCGCCGATCGTCACCGCGAATTGCGCGGGCGCGGTATAGGCGGCCGGGCGATGATCCTTGTCGTAGAATTCGTCGGCAAACCAGGCGATGACTTCCTGGATCGTCACCAGCGCGTTGTGGATGACTTCACCGATATCGACCGCCGCAATCGATGCGACGAAGCCGGCCACCTGATTGATCAGTGCGATAACGCCGCTCCAGAAGGAGCGTATCTGGTCGGCCAAGCTGACGACGCCCGCGGTCAGCCCGCGCAAATATTCGACGCCGATCGCGACGAAGGCGTCGATGATGCCGGTGATCCCTCCGCCGATCTGAAGCAGAAGTTGCAGCGAGGTTTCGGTGATCGCCGACATGCCGTTCAGGAAGCTGCCCAGCAACGCCTTGCGATAGGCCCAGGCCTTCGTCTCCCACTCTTCGAATTTCGCCAGGGCCTTGTATTTGGCCAGCGTCAGGGCGTCCTTGCCGATGATGCCGAGCAGGCGCGACACGGCCGGAATGACCAGCAGCCCGGCGACGACATAACGCGACAGTTCGTCGATCTGGAAAGCGAGCGGCAGCCCCGGTTCGCCGGCTGGCTTGCCGTCACCGGCTGAGCGCATGGTGCCGCCATTGTCGTTGGCGGGTGCTCCAAGACCCTGGGCCAGCCGCGCCGCTGCGCTGTAGATGCCGGTCCGATTGGCGCCGATGGTGCGCCATACCAGCGCCGCCATGCCGATAATGTCCGATGCGGTGTGCCCCTTTGGCTCGAACATCTGGGCATTGGGTGTCATGAAGCGATCGAGCGAGCCGAGCACGCCGTCCACCATTCCCTCGACAACGCGGAAAACTTCACCGGGGAGTCCCGCCGAACGTGCCTGCTGCGAGATGTCTCGCGGCAGATTCCATTCGTCGAGCGCGCGCTCGACATGCGTGCCGATGCTATCGACCGGGACCGTCAGGAGTGAGCCGAACTGCATATCGGCGACCCGCGCGGTCAGCGCCGTGTTGTAATAGTTGAAGATGGGGAAGGCTGCCGTCGCCTCTTCCATGCGCTGGGCGGCGGGCACGCGCTTTTCGAGCCAGCGATCGAGCAGGAATGTCGAACGGTCCATGTTCTGCAGCCAGCGCAAGACATCGCTCGCATGAGGCGCCATGGCTTCGGCCCAGAGGATGATGATCGGCACCGCCCCCCCTCAGGCCGCTCGCGCGAGATAGGGCTGCTTTTCGAACGCCGCGACGACGATGTCGCGGAATGCGCGCAGGTCGGGTGTTTCGGCATCCGTGCCGACGAAGCTCAGCTTGCCGACCTTGGGGAACAACAGGCCAGTGTCACCAAGATCCTGCACCGGCAGCAATTGGTCGGCGAGTGCGTCCTTCTGTTCGGGCGTTTGCGCGCCCGCGCCATACAATTTCTCGTCGAGCGTATCGAACAGCGCCCGAGCCTGCGGCGCATAACCCCGCAGCGCCGGCGGCAACACCCGACCAACGGCGAGGTAGATCGCATCGCGCAGCGTCGAATTGTCGAGCGTGAGCACCGGCATTGCCGCCGAGCTTTCGAGCGCCTTGCGTGCGCCGGCGAATGCGCTGGGCGGACGCGCCGAGAATTCCGGCGGCAACTTCATGCCCGAATAAACCTCGCTGGCCTGGTCGAAAAGATCGGAGGCCAGCGCGCCGAAGTCGGGCAGTTCGGGGCGGGGGTGCGCCTTCTCGATCGCATCAAGGTCGGGCATCTTGGGCATGGCCGGAAGGTCCGGGACCTTCAGGTCGGGCAGGTCAGGGAATGTCAGCCTGTCGATCGAGCCGAGCAAGTCCGCCGCCGCGCTGCGCACATCGCCCAGATTGAGCGCCTTTGCGCCAAGCCATTTCCCGACTCCGGTTGCCTTGTCGCGCAGCGGACCATCGTCGTCGTCGGCCGGCTTGGGGATCTCCTGATAGGCTTTTTTCCACGCCGGCAGCATGTCGACCAGCGCCTTGATCCGATCGATCAGCAGCGACAGCACTGTCTTGGAGAATGCATCCTTGAGCCGCGTGACGAAGCCTTCGCCATAATCCTTGACCTGCTTGCTGACGCCGCCGACCACCGGGCTGATTTTCGCCTTTGCTTCCTTGATGGCGGCTCTGACCCGTTCGATGATTTTGTCGGGCAGTTTGAGCAGGCGGTCGATGATGCCGTCCAGAATGTCGGAGATGCCCGGCTTCTGATCGAACGGCGCGAACAACGTATCGACCACGCCTTTCAGCACTTCGGTGAGTGCGGCCATCACCGTGTCGACCAGCGCGGACATCGCGCGAAACTGGGCAAGCAGCCCCGGCACCAGCGGTAGCAGCCGGTCGAATAGAAAGGCCACGAACCCGATCACCTGAATGAACAGCCCCGCGAAGCGGTCGAGCGTTTCGAGGATGTGGCGCAGCAATGGGTTCTTCACCTGATCGCGCGGTCCCGACAACTGGTCCCAGAAGCGGCCCATCGCGTCGATCATCAGGCCGAGATCGCCGAGCAGCGTGATCACCGATCGCGTCGTTGCATCGCCCGCGATGCCCAGGCCCAGCGCCGCGAACAGGCCAAAAGGAAGTCCGATGCCGACCACCACCCCGGCGATGAGGCCGGTCAGCGGCAGGAACAGAATGATCGCGCCAATGACGGTGACGATGTTCCAGATCGGCGCGATCGACGATCCGACCTTGGTCAGCTCAGTGACGATCAGGATCAGCCCGGTCGGCGACATCGCGGCGCCCAAGAGTGCACCGGCGATTCCGGACAAGGGGCCAAGGAGGCTGATCCCGGAGATGGGGTCGGGCCGGCTGCGTTTCGCGAGCTGGTATTGGTCGCGCAACGCGGCGATATTGCGGATGGCGATGTGCAGGTTCAGTTGTTTTTCGGGCACGTTCGGCCCGAACCATGCGGTCAGATAGGCGCTTTCGACGCGCCGCAGCAGCGTCTGCTCAATCCCGACCAGCCGGCTCCAGGGCGCCAATGCCATTCCGGTGCGCCACAGCTGGAAGGTCAGCTCGGGGAACAGCACCAGCGGCATTGATTTATCCCTTTCTCGCCGCTTTGACCTGGGCGTTCTCGCGCTCGATTTGCTCGCTGAGCAGATTGACGAAGGTGCGGCGTTCCTTGGTGTCCATGTCCATGATCTCGGACCAGGACCAATGCAGGTGGTAGGCGAGAAAGAAGACTTCCCGCCGGAGCGCGTCGGTGCTCATTCCGGGGCCAGGAAATGCGTCATGTCGAGGTTGGCCTTGATGTCCGCACCACAGGCATAGCATTCACGGTCGCGCATCAGGTCGACGCCCGGCGCCGCCTTGTTGAGCGCGCGGTCGATCAGCCGCCGGTCGGTCAGCGTCAGCTCCGAAAACAGCCGTGGCCCGAGCGCATCGACGCGATGCTGCGGCATGTCGCCGACCTTTTTCAGGCAACGCGCAAGCAAGGCGTTCTTGCCCATTGAGGCGTTCTTGCGAAGGACCGGGGCGACCGCCGCCTCGTCAGTGCCGCGCGGCAGGGTCAGCGTTACGGTCGTGTGGCAGATGTCCTTGTCCCAATAGCCATCGACAAGCTCGACCGTGATGTCCTCGAGCGTCTCGTCGTCACCGAGGACGCGCACCGGCAGGTCGTCGAGATTCTCGACCACATCCTGCTTTTCGCCGCACTGCGAACAGGTGTAGGTGGCGGGCAGTTCGGGGCCGAAGGTGAAGCTGCGCAGGCGGATCAGCACATAATTGCGATCGGCCGAATACCAGTTGGCGATGTCCTGTTTGCTCAGCTTCTGCTCGCCCTCGAATTGCGTCACGCAGCTGTGGAGCAATTCGGTCACCAGCTTGCCGCCATTATGCTGGTTGGCGCGATCGGCAAGGATCGCCTCCTCGCGGCCGGTCATCTTGCGCAGCATGCCGGCACGGCGCAGTGCGCCGTCGCCGTTCATATAGCCGATCGGCAAGTTGAACTCCATCTCGCGCGACATGGTCATCGTCATCGTTGCTCTCCGGAAGAGGGAGCCGCTCAGGCGGCAGGAATGCGTTCGAGCCCCTCGTGCTCGATCTCGATCGTCTGGGTGAGAAAGCCGTCGGACCCTGCCTCGAGGTCGCTGAACTTCGACGACTTGATCCACCCGTCGAAGAACATGAAGGCGAGTACGGGCACGCCATTGTCGCGCTTGATGATCTGCCCGCTTTTGCGAACGCGCGACCCCTGGCTGCGGTTTTCGCTCAGGTAATAAGTGTCGCGCCACCAATCCTGCCAGCGCTGGTCTTCCGGGCTGCCATCGACGCGGCGTTCGATCACCAAGGTGTCGAACTTGACCTTGGTCGAGGAGATCTTGTGGATGCGGAAGCCGCCACCGTCGGGCTGTTCGACGGTGTCGTACATCCCTTCATTGAGTCCCGTCACCTTGGTCACACCAGGACTTTCCGTCCCGTCGATCATGATGACGAACTCGGTCGCCTTATAGCCTTCCCAGATTTCGCCGACCTGCGGCATGGCGCTACTCCTTTGCTGCGATTGGATCAGTGATCGAGGGGTCAGGCGTCGGAGGACGTCTCACCGCTCGGCTGTTGGCCGACCTTGACGACGATCGTTTCGGCCGGGACTGACGGGTAGAAATAGATTTCGACGTTGAGGAAGCCGAGTTGCACCTGGCTCGGCGGGTTGTTGGTCGCGTCGCAAATGACCGTGAAGACATGCGCGGGCGTGCCGGTGCCGAACGCCCCCTGGCGCCACAGGCGCATCAGGAAGGGCCGGATGCTGCCATAGGTGACGAGATTCCACAGCGTGTCGCGGTTCGGCTCCTGCCGCACCCAGCGCAGCCCGGCGCGCAGGCTCGATTTGACGTAATTGAACAGCAGACGGACGTTGACATAATACCAACGCGGATCGCTGCTGAGCGTGCGCGAGGCATCGACGACGATACCGGCCCGTGGCAGCGCGCGGATGCCGTTGATCGATCCTTCGCGGACCAACTGGGAATGCTCATTGTCGGACAGGCGATAGGAGACGTCGAGCGCATTACGCAGCCGTGCCTCGTCGCCGGCTGGCGCTTTCCAGATGCCGCGCGTCCGTTCGATCCGCGCATAGACGCCCATGACGTGACCGACGGGCGGAATGCTCTTGGTTGGCGGGGCGCCCGGAAGCGTGTCGGCGACGGTGATCCAGGGACCATAGAGCGCGCCGTAGCGCTTTGTGCCCTGCAACGCCTGACCATAAGCCAGGGCGGTGCCGCCCTCGATCGACCCGTCGGGCACCGCGCCGACATACATGCAGTCGTCGCGCGCCTCGCAATAGCTGATGCCGGCTTCGGCGATGGCCGGATCGGTGCGCTCGCAGGTCAGCAATTGGACGTCCAACGGATCGAACGCATAAAAGCCGGTGCGGGTGGACTGATCGCCGATGAAGTCGTTCGAGGTCGCGACGCCATCGACACCGCCGGTGTTGAGCGCCAGAGCGGCGGGCATATTCGCCGGACGGTCATTGCCGATCGGCGTTGCGCTGTGCTCGTCGATGGCGCGGACAAAGCCGGAGCCCTTGGTCGGGTGGTTGAGCCTGGTGATGGCGTAATTGTCGACATCGCCTTCCATCGACAAGCCGGGCCAGGTTTCCTTCAGATTCTGACCGGGATCGGTCCCGCCCAAATAGACCTCCAGATCGAACTCAAGCGTTGCGATGCGGAGCGCGGTCACGGTGTAATTGGCCGGGGTTACCGCCGGCGCCCAGGTGATCGCGCGGGTCACCGGATTAATCGTCATCACCTTGGCGCGCTCGGGCGGAGGCGCCGTGCCATCGTCGAACTGGATCGCATCGCCGACGTTGAGGCCAGACACCGACTGCAGCGTCGCACCGTTCGTGCCGAGCGCCGCAATCGTCGCGTCGGCATTGACGGGGGCCGCGAACCCCAGTGTCGCGTTGGCGGCGACCGCGAGCCGCGTGAAGCCGCCATTGGTCATCGCGATATTGCCGGTCGAGGTCAGCCGCAGCTGATTGCCTCCGTCGAACGAGGCGTCGAAGTCGTTGGTTCCCGCGTTGATCGCCGCGAGGATTTCCGCTCGCGTCGCCGCTGCCGGATTGGCGAATTGGGCCGCGTTGAAGGTGACGGTGGTCGCCCCCGGTGCGTTGTCGACAGTAACGATCAGGCTGGGAAAGGCCGCGGCGACCATGTCGGTTGCGGCCGGAAGCGCACCCGCGGTGACGACAGTCGCCGCCGCTGTCTCATTAAGGCGAAGGCCGGAAACCAGCGACCGCCGGGTAGTCTTGACGTAAATGCCCAGCCCCCAGGATCCCGGATCGGCAACGCCGCGCGCGCCGGCCTCCAGCGTCAGCGTGTTGACGGGGCCTGTGTCGAGCAGCGTGCGTCGCGCTGGTGTCGATGCCCCGCCGCCGGTCGCGACGACTCGGTTGACGTAGGCGGTGGCGCCGTCGTTGTCGAAGAACCCCTTCACCAGATAGGAGCCGAGCCCCTGAGCGAAATGGCTGCCGAACTGCTGCTCGAATTCCGCGAACGACCCGATCCGCACCGCTTTTTGTGCGGGACCGCGTTTGGTCAGGATGTTGAACGCCGCAACCGATGTCGCGGCACCGGGAATTGCCGGTGCGCCGGTGCCGTCAACCTCGACGACGTTCAGGCCGATATTATAGGTCATGCGCCTTCTCCCTTGCGGCGGCTCGTCTTGGTCGGTGTCTTGCCGGCCGGTTGCTGTTTAACCGGCGGCTTTTTGACTGGCGTCTTGTTGACCGGTCCCTTGCCCTTTCGCGGCGCGGGGGCGGGCGTGGCGATCGATGTTGCGGGCGCCGGATGTACGGTCATCAGCCCGCGATCGATCAGCGCCGCATGACGTTCATCGATTACCGCAACCTCGATCGTGCTGTCGGCAGGGACAATGGTCACTGCCGCACCACCATGAAGCTCGATCGGTCGCCGCGCGATGTTGCGCAGCATCCAGCGCTGGTCGGTCATGCCGCCTCCTCGTTGAGTTCGGTGCTCAGCCGCATTTCACCGACCGGGCGCACCTGGATTGCATTGCCGCGTTCGAGCGATGTCGTGAGCCGGTAACGGAGCAATGGGCCGACCGCTTGCTTGTCGCGGCGCTCGGTCTCGCGGATGCGTTCGATCCGGTGCGCGAGGCCGCCGATATCGAGCGTCGCGCGTATCCCGAGCCGTGCCAGTGTGAAGTCGAGCATCGCCGATTGCGCGTCGGCGTCGTCGCTCGCGAATTCGATGCGATAATGCAGATGCCAGGCTTCGGCCTCGGGGTAGATGCGGTGGCCGGTGACGGTATAGTCGCCGTGTCGTTGCGGCTGTCCACCAAGCATGTCGGCGGGGGTCGCGCTATAATTGACGATGCGGGTGTAGGGCGTTGCTGGAAGGACCATGCCGGGGACATCGATCACGGCGGGAACCGGCGTGCCGCCGATCAACAGACCTCCGTCGATTGCGCCGACCAGAGCTGCATCGGCGTCAGCCACCATCTGTGGCGCGGCGGCACGGAGATCGTCGAGCCAGATCGACACCGCGCCATCGCCGGGCAACACGAACAGCGCGATCCGTGTCGCCGCACCGCGTACGGCCGGCGGCAGGTCGTCAAGCGCCAGCCGCACCAGCGACCAGCGCGCGGCTGGTGCGATGGGCAGTCGGCGATGCCAGTCATTGCCAGGTGCGTTGATCGGCAACGCCGCCGAACCAAGCCTGAACTCAAGGCGAAACGGCGCCGCCGATGCCTCGGACGTCGGCTGACTGCCGCGTATCCAGAAACGCAGTTCGGAGAAGGTGTTGAGATTAGTGGCAGGAATGACGCGTTCGATGCGATGTCCCGTCGCGGTCGCGGCGATGTCTGCGCGCAAACTCTTCCCGCCAGCCGGCAACGCCGGGCCGGGAGCGTCGAGTGCAATAGCGATGTCCAGCGACGGGGTGTTCGCCGGAGTCAGTGCCTGCCAAGGAGCCAAGCTACCGAAATCATCGATCAGCGTGGTCGGCATTTTCGACTCCATCCCGCGCCAAGATCAGCGCTTGGCAGGAGATGTAATCGAGTCGCGCCTCGGCCTCGTTTCGTAACCACCCCGCATCCGTGACGCCGGAGTTCGACCCGCGTCTCGCATATGCCCAGTACGCGTCTCATTTGCGTCTCATGGGTGCTGCGCGCGCGTGTGCGGCGGCTCGAAAACGCCGCAGGAACGTGAATTTCAGGCCAGGGGAGAGGAGGCGGTCGCGCGCGGTTCTTCGGATCGCGCATTGGTGCGGCGGACGATGGCCAGCGCGTCGGCGATGCTTGCATCGACTCGTTTGGCCGTCCGCTTGAGATGAACTTTGGGTTGTGCGTTGCGCCGTTCGCCGCCGCACGGTTCGGTCAACGCTTCGCGCAGCGCGACCGTTTCCGCCATCGGGGTGATGCCGAGCTCATCGCGCAGAGCGCGTTCGCAGCGCGCATATTGGCGGAGAGCCGATGGCCGGTCGCCCATCGATAAATGGCATGCCATGATCGCGCGGTGGAGATGTTCGCGCAACGGGTCGAGCACGAGCGCGCGCTCCGCCCAACTGATCGCCAGCAACCAGCTCTGCCGCCGCGCATGAAAGTCGGCCACGCGCTCGACCAGCGTCAGATAGGCGTTGTGCAGCCGTTCCTGTTCGACCGCCAGCCATTCGTCGTGAAGCCCGGCGGCGCAATCGCCGCGATAGAGCTGCGCGGCGATCGTCATCGCTACACCATCGGCGGCCTGGAGTGCGTCGTCGGCCTTGGCGTCGGTCATTGCGATTGTGTCTTCGAATGCCCACAGGTCGATCCAGACTGGCCAATCCCCACGGAATCCGAGCTGATACGCGTCGGAGTAGACATGACCACCCTCGCCGCCCTCGCCCTCCAGCGCGCTGCGGATGCGCCAAAGCGCGGTGCGCAACGCTTTGCGCGCAACGGCTTCGGACTCGTCAGGCCATAAGGTGGCGCAGACTATCTCGCGATGGATCAGGCGATCGCGGTTGAGGATCAGATAGGCGAGGAGCAAACGCGATTTGGGTGTCGGCGGCAGCGCGACGACGGCACCATCGCGCTCCAGCGCGAACCCGCCGAGCAAACGAACGTTCAGCGGTGCCATCACGCGAATTCTCGCGGGTGATTGGTAAGATTGATCAAATGCACCACCGGCCTGCTCCCGAAGAAACACAAGAGCGCAACGACTGCGCTTACGATTGGAGCGACCTGTATCGGCTGTTTGATTCGCGAGTATCTCGCAAGTATCAGATTCGATCAACCTCCTGCTTTGGTTAATTCCAACCAACATGGAGGGATTCAACCATATGTCTCGTCGGCATATATGTATTGGCGCTTATACAAATGCTGGTGTGAAGAGGTGCCTGGATCGGTGTCCCGGTGTTTGTATCTTTAACCAACCTTGCGGAAAGTTCGGCATTGGATTGCGATGATGGTCAGTCTTACAGTCTTCTCACATCATCTGATTTGAACATTGATCGTGTGTGCCTTGTCAGCGACCGCGCAAAAGGAACTCGACCGGCGGCACCAACTCGATCGAATCGCCGGGCTCCTCCCTGCGCCGCTCATGATAGGGCGCGGCGGTCTGGCTATCGCGATCGGCGAACAGCGCCTTGATTGGCATGTGCCGAAGCCCCGACCGAGAATATGTCAGGGCGATCTTCAAACATAGGCAGAGAGGCGTGGTTCGTCAGCAGTCCCTCAAGGCGGCGGCGGCGTGAATCGATCAGTGCCGAGGTGCCTTTGTCGAGGTCGCCAAAGAGAACGCAACCGATACGGCCGGTTCGTTTGTTGAACTGCCAGATGCCGGCGACGCGGCCATCGGCAAGGATCGTCGCGCGGGCTTCGCCGATCAGGTTGAAGACCTGAGGGTAATCGGCGGCGGCGACGAACCGGGCGCGTGATATCTTGTAGCCCTTCAGGAGATTGTCCTCATAGGCGAGAAATTCGACATGAGGTTCGGGACGGTGATCCACGAGCGCGTCGCGATCTTCGGTGAAAAGATAGCAGGCGGCGGCGACGCCTTCGACCGCGACCTCGACCAGGTCGCGCGCGTTGCCGGCGATGAACTGGCGGACCCGGGTTTCACCGATCCCCGACCACCAGGTGGCGTCGGCGATTGAGGCGGGGCCGTATCGGCGGAAATAAGTAGCGAGCAGCGCGGCTGTCGCCTCGGCAGGGTCGAGGCCGTGAAGGTCGAGGCTGGGATAAACGTCGCGGAGCAGGGCGTAGACGCGGCCCTCCCGCTTCCAGTCGGAAGCAAGGTTGCGGATGCAGAGATCGCCGCGCTCCCACAAGGTTTTGATGAGCGTGCGAAGATAGGGGGTCGGGTTCGTCAGGCCGGTTTTGCGCGAGGCGCGCATCCCGATCTCCGCAACGATCTGGTCGGACGTCAACGCCCGGCCGGCGAGGCTGTCGAGGATGGCCTCGATGAGGGCCTGTTCCGCCTTCGGCTCGACTGCGAAGGGCTTGGCGAGACTGCCGCACACAGCGAGGCGGGCGGCGCGGGTGGCGGCGTGGAGAGTGGGCGCGAGCTCGAGCGGCGCGATGTGGAGGGTGCCGCGCATGCAGCGCAACTTGATCAGGTCCGGCGACCGGTGAAGATGCTGGGCGAGGCAGTGGGCATCGACGCCATCGATCCGGGTCGCCATCGAGACGATGGGGGATTGCAGCCGGGCGGCGTGGATGCCGATCATGCCGGCGGCTATCCGGGGGATGTCGCCGGGCCCGGCGCGGCTAGCGAGATGGAGTTGGGCGATGCTGTGCCGGTTAGCCGTCCGCGCGGCGATCAAGGCCCCCATATCGGCTTTCAGCTGGCGTTAGAAAAGATGCGCGAGCATCGCCGCCACGACCTCGTCCGCGCCAATATCATCATCATCCGCCTCAATGGCTGTCCAGCGAGGTGCGGCGAGGTTTGCACCGCAGGTTGAGCAAGAAAATAATTTGACCACAAATTCGCGATCTAAAACAATGGCTTAGTCGGCTCTTTTGCTCGCGGGCCAAAAAAATATAGCGCTATTTCAATAACTTAATGGTGCGGACGGCGGGACTCGAACCCGCACTCCGAAGAGGGAGATTTTAAGTCTCCTGCGTCTACCGATTTCGCCACGTCCGCACGCTCGCTTACGTGGCGCGTCAATCGGCGATGGTCAACGCCTCAAACGTTCGGGGCCTCAGACGTTGAGGCGTGCGCGCATTTCCTTGCCGGGCTTGAAATAGGGCACGCGCTTGGCGTCCACATCGACGGTTTCGCCGGTGCGCGGGTTGCGGCCGGTGCGGGCGTCGCGAGCGCGGGTGGAGAAAGCGCCGAAACCGCGCAGTTCGACCCGGCCATCGGCGGCCAGGCGGCGCGAAATCTCATCGAAGAATGTGCTGACGATCGCCTCGATGTCGCGCAGCGCGAGATCGGGATTATCCTGGGCCAGCATTTCAACAAGCTCGGATCGAATCATGGCGTGTTCATTCCCCTCTCGATCGCGGACCGCACTGCGACAGACAGTGCAGAGACAGACCCGGATCAATCATCCCAAAGGGACGTCTGCGAAACGATATACTGATCTGTGTCATACCGATAGGTCGGATACGACACCAAAGCCTCAAAACGGGTAGGGCGGGAGGCGAAAATCGCGCTCCCGCCCGCCGATTTCTTACTTCTTGTTCTCGTTGCTCTGCGCCTTGAGCGCCGCACCGAGAATGTCGCCCAGCGACGCGCCCGAGTCGGACGAGCCATACTGTGCCACAGCCTGCTTCTCTTCGGAGATCTGCATCGCCTTGATCGAGAAGGTCGGCTTCTTCGAACGATCGAAGCCGGTGACCATTGCGTCGAACTTCTGCGCGACCTGGAAACGCTCCGGACGCTGCTCGTCGCGGTCGCGGCCGAGATCGGTGCGCTTGATGAAGCCGGTCGCGCCATCGTCGCCGACCTGAACTTCGAGGCCCGCATCGCGGACTTCGAGCACGGTGACGGTGACGATCGCGTTCTTGTTGAGGCCGCCCGAACCGCCGCCGCTTGCAGCGGCAGCACCGCCGGTCGCGCCGACCGCGGGTGCGCCGCGCTCAAGCTGCTTCATGCCGAGCGAGATGCGCTCCTTCTCGGCGTCGATGTCGAGCACGACGGCCTGAACCGTCTCGCCCTTGCGGTGCAGGTTGAGGGCGTCCTCACCCGACACGCCCCAGGCGATGTCCGACATGTGAACCATGCCGTCGACATCGTTGTCGAGGCCAATGAACAGGCCGAATTCGGTCGCGTTCTTGACTTCGCCTTCGACGGTCGAACCGATCGGGTGCGCCTCGGCAAAGGCTTCCCACGGATTGGCCTGGGCCTGCTTGAGACCGAGCGAGATACGGCGCTTCTCGGGATCGACCTCGAGCACGATGACATCGACTTCCTGCGAAGTCGAAACGATCTTGCCCGGATGGACGTTCTTCTTGGTCCAGCTCATTTCCGACACGTGAACCAGGCCTTCGATGCCCGCTTCCAGTTCGACGAATGCGCCATATTCGGTGATGTTGGTCACGCGGCCCGACAGCTTGGCGCCGACGGGGTACTTGACCATCGCGCCTTCCCACGGATCGCTCTCGAGCTGCTTCATGCCGAGGCTGATGCGCTGCGTGTCCTTGTTGATGCGGATGATCTGCACCTTCACGGTGTCGCCGATGTTCAGCACTTCGCTCGGATGACCGACGCGCTTGTAGCTGAGGTCGGTGACGTGCAGCAGGCCGTCGATGCCGCCGAGATCAACGAACGCACCGTAATCGGTGATGTTCTTGACCACGCCGTCTATGATCTGGCCTTCCGCGAGCGAAAGGATCAGGCCCGAACGCTGCTCTGCGCGAGTCTCTTCGAGGATCGCGCGGCGCGACACGACGATGTTGCCGCGCTTGCGGTCCATTTTCAGGATCTGGAACGGCTGCGGGATGTCCATCAGCGGGGTCACGTCGCGGACCGGGCGGATATCGACCTGCGAGCCGGGCAGGAACGCCACGGCGCCGTTCAGGTCGACGGTGAAGCCACCCTTCACGCGGCCGAAGATCGTGCCTTCGACGCGGGCGGTCTTGGCGAATTCGGTTTCCAGCTTGTCCCAGGCGGCTTCGCGGCGTGCGCGGTCGCGCGACAGCATCGCTTCGCCATGGACGTTCTCGACGCGGTCGACATAGACTTCGACTTCGTCACCGATCTTCAGATCGGCCTTCTGGCCCGGCGCTGCGAATTCGCGCAGCGGCACGCGGCCTTCCGACTTCAGGCCGACGTCGATGACGGCGAGGTCGTTTTCAATTCCGGTAACGGTGCCCTTGACGACGCGGCCTTCGAAGCTGTCGGCTGCGCCGAGCGTTTCTTCGAGCATGGCGGCGAAATCGTCGCGGGTTGGATGTGCCTGAGTGGCCATAAAATATGTACGTCCTAAGTTCAGTTTCCGGCCAGCCGGTTGTCTCCGGCGGTCTTGGCCAAAACGCCGCGACGGCCGAATACCGGCGCGGCATCCGTTCGGGCGGGCACAGGAGGATCTAGACGCGTTGAAATGCGAAAAGGGCGCGAGAGCATGGCTCCGCGCCTTCCTCCGAGAGCACCCGCTCGCCGGACGGACGCGCACATAGCGCCATAGGGGTAGAAAGGCAAGATCGCGCGAGGGAGCACGAGGTGAGGCGCCCTAGGTGATCGGCTGGGCGCTGTCCCCGGCGAGAAGCAGCTGCGGAACCTGCGAAAAGGTCCAGGCCGTGGCACCGGGCGCCTGGTCGAGCACCCAGACCATATCGAAGCGATCGCCGGGCCAGGGTTTTGGTGCGACCTTCGATCCAGCCACCTTGTCAACAAGGTCCGGAATGTCCTGATGCTGCCAGGCGACCAGCACTGGACCCTTCGCCGCGGCGGCGACCGCAGCGGCGGCCAGTGCCTTCTTGTCCTTCTTGGCGATGGTCGTGTCGGTCGTGATGCCCAGCACCTGTGACAGCGGCAGCACGGTATGTTCCGGGCGCAGGCTGGAATCGGGGCTTGCCGCAGAGGCGGCGAAGAGCGTGGCCGGGGTCGCGATGCCCGGCGCAAGACTGGCGGTGTCATGCGGCGCGAAGAAGCGGACCAGCGCGCCCGCTCGCTGCCAGCCAAGGACGATCAGATCCTCCTTGTCGGCCGCACCGCTGAGTTCGACGCCGGCGATGCCCGTAACGGGCTTCTCGGCATGCCGGATGAACATGATCTTGGCCATATACTCCCCAAGCAAGCAGGACGATCCTGCCGCCGGGAAAGTAATGAGCGAGTCGAGCCAGCGTCAAGAAATTGAACCGGGGAGATCGATCCGATCCGGACGGTAAAAGAAGGTTCTTTCCCAAGATCGGGAAATGATCTTCATTACTCCCAGCTCAACTATGCGCGGCGTTTTCCGCTTTTAGTTGGACCTGGCGGTCGACCAGTTCGATCGCGCGCTTGATCGCCGCTTCGATCGACAGGAAGCTGGTGTCGAGCAGTGCGGCGTCATTGGCCGGCACCATCGGCGCGGCGGCGCGCATCGAATCGCGCAGGTCGCGGGCACGGATATCGGCCAGGACCCGATCGATGCTGACCGAGGATCCGCGCTCGCGCAGTTCGGCATGACGTCGCCGGGCGCGGATCGTCGGTGTGGCGCGGACGAACAGCTTGGCACTGGCATCGGGCGCGATGACGGTGCCGATGTCGCGTCCGTCAAGCACGGCGCCCTCGGGCTGGCGGGTGAATCGCCGCTGGCGGTGCAGCAGCGCGGCGCGCACCAGCGGGTGGGCGGAGACGATCGAGGCGAGCTTGCCGACCTCGTCCGAACGCAGCACCTCATCTTCAAGCAGATGATCGTCGAAATCGCACGCGGCGACCGCATCGGCTTCCTTTTCGGGGTCGAGCTCGAGGCGGCGGACATTTTCGCCGACCGCGCGGTAGAGCAGGCCGGTGTCCAGATAGGGCAGGCGGTAATGCTTCGCCAGCGCGCGCGCGATCGTGCCCTTGCCCGATGCGGCGGGCCCGTCGACGGCAATTACCAATGGTCCGGTCACAGCGCCTGCTCTCTCAATTCATCAAGCGTCTGGAAGAACATAGGATAGCTTGTTGCGACTGGCGAGACATCATCGATCGTCACGCTGTGCGTCGAAACCAGGCCGGCCACCGTCATGCTCATCGCGATGCGGTGATCGAGTAGTGACGCGATCTGTCCGCCACCGGGGAGCAGGGCACCGCCGCTGCCCTGGATCGCCAGGCCGTCCTCAAACTCCTCGGTCTCCACGCCGATCGCGCTAAGCGCCGTGGCCATCGCGGTGATGCGATCCGATTCCTTGACGCGCAGCTCATGCGCGCCGCGCGCCACGGTGCGCCCGGTGGCACAGGCCGCGGCCACGAACAGCACGGGATATTCGTCGATCATGCTTGGCGCGAGATCGGCGGGCACCTCAATCGCGTGCAGCGCGGCGTGACGGACGTGCAGGTCGGCGACCGGCTCGCCACCGACGATGCGGGCATTTTCCTCGGTTATATCGGCGCCCATCAGCCTGAGCGCGGTGAAGATGCCGGCGCGGGTCGGGTTGAGCCCGACATTGGCGACCACCACGTCCGATCCCGGCACGATCGACGCGGCCACCACCCAAAAGGCGGCGGAGGAGGGGTCGCCGGGTACGATGATGTGCTGCGGCTTCAGTTCGGCCTCGCCGACCAGCGAGATGACCCGGCCCTCGGCTGATTCCTCGACCGTCAGCTCAGCGCCGAATCCGGCCAGCATGCGCTCGCTATGGTCGCGCGTCGCGACCGGCTCGATCACACGGGTGATGCCCGGCGTGTTGAGTCCGGCAAGCAGGATCGCCGACTTCACCTGCGCCGACGCGACCGGCAGCGTGTAGTTGATCGGCACCGCCGGGTTCATGCCGCGCACCATCAGCGGCAGGCGCCCGCCGGGACTCGCGGTGATCTCGGCACCCATCGTCGACAGCGGATCGATCACGCGCGCCATCGGTCGCGCGGAAAGCGAGGCGTCGCCCGTGAAGGTCGCGGTGATGCCGTGACTCGCGACCAGGCCCATCAACAACCGGGTCGAGGTACCCGAATTGCCCATGTCGAGCGCCTGTTCGGGTTGCAGCAAGCCGCCGACGCCGACGCCATGGACGGCCCACACGCCGTCGTCGTCGCGCACGATATCGGCGCCCATCGCACGCATCGCCGCGGCAGTGGCGAGCACATCCTCACCTTCCAGCAAGCCCTCGATGCGGCTTTCACCAATCGCGAGCGCGGACAACATCAGCGCGCGATGGCTGATCGATTTGTCGCCGGGTACGGTGAGATGGCCGGTCAATGGGCCGGTGTGAGCGATTTCGAGCGGGCGGGGGCTTGCATGCGACATTGGGTCGGCGCTTTGACAGTGCGCTTGCGCTATGGCAAGGCGCGCCCCACTTTGCAGGCTACCCTCGCAAGAGGAACCTCAAATCCCAGATAGTCTTGAAAGGTCTAGTCGGCACATGATCAAGCCGGAATGGGGCACGAAGCGATCGTGTCCGAAATGCGCCACCCGTTTCTACGATCTCGGCAACGAAGATCCGGTCACTTGCATCGAATGCGGTTCGACCTGGAATCCGGAACCGATTCTGAAGTCGAAGCAGCCGCTGCCGTTCGACGCACCGAAGCCCGAACTCATCAAGAAGGATGACGACCTCGCCGGTGACGACGAGGATCTGGACACCGGTGAAGATGAAGAGCCCTCGCCCGACGACGAAGTCGATCTGGGCGGCGATGACGATCTCGGCGTCGAGACGCCAGTGGACGAAGACGAGCATTGATCCGACCTGCCGGCCCGGAATTTTCCGGGCCGGCATGGAATTGATGTGAAATTGTTCCAGGCTGGGGTGATTCACCCGCTTGCCAACAAAGCGTCGCCCGTTTAGGGGCGACGTTCCCAGGGCCCAAGGGCCTGAACGGATGGGGCCGTAGCTCAGCTGGGAGAGCGCTGCGATGGCATTGCAGAGGTCTGGGGTTCGATCCCCCACGGCTCCACCATTCAAGTAAAAAATTTGGCCGATTTACAGCGACTTCGCTGGATCGGCCAACTCTTGTCCCACATTCCGGTCCCACATTATGCCGGGCTTTGGTGGGGTGATGATGGAATTCCTGAGACGAACTTGAGCTTTGGCTGCCGCCTTTCGGCAGGAAAATCGTCTAATCATCAACGCTGTAGAACATCGGATTGCGCAGCCAGGCGTTGACCGCCGATTCGCGCCACCCAGCGTAACGCTCGCTGAGCTTGAGCTGTTTGGGAAACGTGCCGACTTGGATCTTGCGGTAGAGTGTCGATCGGCTGAGGCCGGTCAGCGCGAGCACGGTCTTGAGGCGAAGGATGCGGTCGGGAGTATCGGTCATGATCTGGTCCTGTCTGCGTTGCTTTGGCTCCCCGCGGACAGGATTGGCATGGTAGAGGACGGTGCAAGAGGACCGGAGCCGAG
Organism: Sphingomonas sp. ERG5; assembly: GCF_000803065.1. Classification (GTDB taxonomy): domain Bacteria; phylum Pseudomonadota; class Alphaproteobacteria; order Sphingomonadales; family Sphingomonadaceae; genus Sphingomonas. The sequence goes on along the minus strand of NZ_JSXI01000053.1, from coordinate 7,362 downwards.
TTGCACCAGAGAGGTCCTTGTAGCGCCCAAAAAGATGCGCTGGCGTAGGTGAGCGATTTTGTAGTCGAAATCCCAGGGCGTCTCACGCTTTCGGCGTGACCGCGCTCTACGCCGCTGCCGCGTCGCCGAGTCGCACATCATGCGTCTCGGTCCATCCGGATGACGATCGCATGACGCGGGATTGATCAGGGGATCAATCAGGCCGGCGCTTCGTGCCGGCAAGCGGACATCGCGCACGCGCGATGGCGTGGTGCCTCCGGCATCGATCTGGCGGGTGGGCGTCGCTTGCCCTTAGTCCCGCCGCGGCGTGCCGCAACTCCGGCTGCGCCGGAGTCCTGCTCTTCGTTTCGGCCCAACGGGACCCTCCCCATCGCTGCGCGATGAGGGCCCCTCGGGTGCGGCCCGCCTTCATCGGCGGGACTGTCGGTCCGCTCCTGCCGCCCACCCGCCATTCCGGCGCCGGCTGCGGTGGTTGGGAGTAAGGATGATGAACGAGACCGAAAATGACCGGCAGAGCCTTTATGCCGAGGTGACATCGCGGGTAATCGCCGAGCTGGAGGCAGGGCGGCTGCCCTGGGTGCAGCCTTGGGACGGTGCCGCGTGCGGCTGCACCATGCCGCATAATGCCGGGACCGGGCGGCGCTATTCCGGGATCAACGTGCTGATCCTGTGGGCGGCGGTGATCGAGGGTGGTTATCAGTCGCAGCGTTGGCTGACCTATCGGCAGGCGCAGGCGGCGGGCGGCAATGTCTGCAAGGGCGAACGAGGAACGACCGTTTGCTATGCCGATCGCTTCACGCCGAAGGGCGAGGAGGCGCGTGCACGGGACGAGGATCGCGATGCGCGGCAGATCGCGTTCCTCAAGCGCTTCACGGTGTTCAATGTCGATCAGTGCGAGGGATTGCCTGAGATGCTGACCGGAGCGCCCGATGTTCCGGCGGCGGCGGATATCCTGCCGCAGGTCCAGGCACTGATTGACGCAAGCGGCGCTGACTTTCGGGTCGGTGACGCGGAAGCCTATTATTCGCCGGGCGCAGATTTTGTTGTGGTGCCGCCGCAGGCCGCGTTTCATGAGCCGATCAACTGGTATCGCACCGCGCTGCACGAACTTGGCCATTGGACCGGGCATCGCAGCCGATTGGATCGGGATCAGCGTGGCGGGTTCGGCAGCGGCGACTATGCGCGCGAGGAACTTGTCGCGGAAATGGCGAGCGCCTTTGCCTGCGCATCGCTGTCGATCGCGCCGACTGTGCGGCATGCTGACTATATCGGTAGCTGGCTGGCCGTGTTGCGTGAGGATGAGAAAGCGATCTTCCGTGCGGCGAGTGCTGCCAGCAAAGCGGCCGATTACCTGCTCGCTTTCGCACAGGAGGGGGTGTGATGCGCGAAGAGTTGAGCGACGCCGAGACTATTGCGCGGCTGGAACGGGCGCTACGTCGGATGCCAAAGTTACAGCGCGAAATCTTCCTCGCGATCCGGTTCGATAACCTGGCCTATCCGGAAATCGCCGAGCGAACCGGGCTCAGCGTCAGACAGGTAGAGCGGCATTTCGCCAAAAGCCTGAGGCACATTGTCGATGCGCGGGGTGGCCGGGCGCGTGGGGCGATCTGGCGGCGGCTGTTCCGATGGATCAAGGAGAGGAGGCATTGTTGAGGTTCGGACAGTCTCGCCGCCTTGCCAGCGAGGCTGTCCGAACCGCGATCGTGCCGTTAGGATGAGCCGCAATGCGAACCGATCTCGATCATCTCCCCGACAGGAAGCGACGCGACCTCGAACGCGTCGTGCAGATCCTGTTTGCGGAATTCGAGGATGCGACCGCGCTTGCCACCCAGAAATGGAAGAAGCGGGGCCGCATCCTCAAGGTCATCCTTTACGGCTCCTACGCACGCGGCGACTGGGTCGAGGATCCGGTCGGCGGCTATTATTCCGACTATGATATTCTCGTCGTGGTCAGCGATGAGCGGCTGACCGACCCGATCGAATATTGGGCCAAGGCCGACGACCATCTCCTGCGCGAGGTGACGATCTCCAAGCGGATCAGTGCGCCGGTCACCTTCATCGTGCACAGCTTGTCCGAGGTGAACGACCATCTGATTCATGGCCGTCCGTTCTTCATCGACGCGATCGAGCAAGGCATCGCGCTGTACGAGGCCGGAGATTATCCGTTCGCGACGCCTCAGCCATTGTCAGAAGAGGCTGTGCGAGCCGAGGCGCAGAAGTATTTTGACGAATGGTTTCCGTCGGCAACGAAGCGATTTCACATCGCCAAATTCGACATCGAGCAAGGGTATCTCAAGGACGCGGCGTTCGACCTACATCAAGCGGCTGAACGCTTATATCACTGCGTGCTGCTGACGCTGACTCTCTACAGCCCGAAGTCGCACAAGCTGAACTTCCTGCGCAGCCAGGCCGAGCCGCTGGTGCTCGATCTGATCCAGGTCTGGCCACGCGACACGAAGTTCGGACGGCGCTGCTTTGAACTGCTGCAGCAGGCCTATGTGAACGCGCGCTACTCGCCGCACTACAAGATCACGCCCGTAGAACTGGAGTGGCTCGCCGAGCGGATCGAGCTGCTGCAGACACTGGTGAAAGAGGCGTGCGAAAAGCGGCTCGCGCCGCGCGACTGATCGCGCGGCGCTCGCGGTTTTTCAGGCAGTCTTGGTTTTGCGCGGCGCGCGCTTGGCCGGAGCGGGCGCTGCGGTGGCCAACGCCGTCGCGCGGGCGGCACGGCCTTTCTGGCCAAGGCCGATCCTGTGCGCCATCGCGCGACGCGCCTGTGAATAGCTCTCCGACACCATCGGATAATCGGCCTTGAGATTATAGCGCTGGCGGTATTGCTCAGGCGTCAGACCGTGCCCTGAGAGGTGGCGCTTGAGCGTCTTGTACGGCTTGCCGTCGATCAGCGAAAGGATGTGATCCTTCGACGCCAGTGACTTGCGCACCGTGACTGCCGGCACATAATCTTCGGCAATCTCATCGGCGTCGGCCGGTGCTTGCGGCGCGCTCGTTGAAAGTTCGGTCAGCGTTGCATGCATCGTGCGCAGGAACGCCGGCACATCGTCGGCTGCCACGCGGTTGTTCTGGTTGCCGAGCCAGGCAATCGTCAGTTCGGTCGCAAGCTCAACCGGGTTGAGTGTTGTTTCGTCAATCATGTCGGGATCCTGATCGCTTCTCAATTCTGGGGAGGGATGACGCAGCGTCCTTGCTACGAAAATGCGTACATAGCCAACTGCGCGCGAAAGTCTTGTTCGAACCGATTACGTGATTCCTACATCTTCGAACGCACGCGCGCCACGACGGCGCCACAAGACAAGTCGACGCTCGCGATCTTCGCTGCACAATATTGCGGCGGCCTCTACCAATATACCGAGCATCACTGCGCGATCGTCATGGGTCAATTCGACCAGACCAGACTTCGCGACCAGACCTCCAAGTTCGATCAGCTGGCGCGTGCGTTCGCGGCGTTTCATGACCCAGTCTCGCGTGTCAGTTCTCGCGCGCGCGACTTCCAGACGATGACGAGCCACCGTCATTCTTAGTAGTACCAACCGTGTCTTGGTGAGCGCCGTGCGAAGTGTCATCGCCTGCGCGTCGAAAGAACGCGCCGCCGCGTTTGCGCCAAGCCTCCCTCGCCGAAGTATCCTTGCTTTCGATGCCGGCGAGCAAAAGCCCGGCCAGTTGCTCGATCGGCAACGTGTCGGCGCCACACGCAATCACCAACTCGCCAAGCTGATGGACCTTACGTTCCTTCAGCTGTCTGGCCTTGTCGCCAAGCGCCTTCAGCTCGGCATCGAAATCGCGTGGTTTGCGCACAGCTAGTCCTTCCATTGCATGGGTTGGACGGACCAGTTATCGGCTTGCTCGATCAGGCTCAATGCCCTGAAATCTCTTGAGACTTTCCCGTCCCGAGATTGATGAAATCTTTCGAGGGCGCGCTTATACGTCGTGCCGACGTGCGCTTTGAAGTGTAAGTGGATTGCCGTCATGGCGATCTACCATTTCTCGGCCAAGGTCATCTCCCGCGCCAACGGGTCGAGCGCCGTTGCTTCCGCTGCCTACCGTTCGGCCTCGCGCCTGCATGATGAGCGGCTCGATCGCGCCCATGACTTCTCGAACAAGGCCGGCGTCGTCCACTCGGAGGTGGTGCTGCCGGACGGCGCGCCCGAGCATCTCTCCGACCGCGAAAAGCTGTGGAACGCGGTCGAGGCGGCCGAGAAGCGGATTGACGCGCAGCTTGCCCGCGAGATCGAGTTCGCCATCCCGCGAGAGATGACCAAGGAACAGGGCGTGGCGCTTGCCCGCGACTTCGTTAAGCGGGAGTTGGTCGATCGCGGGATGATTGCCGATCTCAATGTGCATTGGGATGTCGGCGCCGACGGCGTGGCGAAGCCGCACGCGCATGTGATGCTGACGATGCGCGATGCGGATGAGGACGGGTTCGGCAAGAAAAACCGCGACTGGAACCGCACTGACCTTCTGGAGAAATGGCGCGAGCGCTGGAGCGAGCACGTCAACCAGCGGTTGGCCGAACTGGATATCGACGCGCGGATCGATCACCGCTCACTTGCGGCACAGGGTATCGAGCTGGAGCCGCAGCACAAGATCGGCCCGGCGGCGTCACGCATGGCAGCGCAGGATCTGGAGTCCGAGCGGCATTCGGAGCATCTCGAAATCGCCCGCACGAATGGCGATAAGATCATCGCCAGTCCCGGCATCGTGCTCGATGCGATCAGCCACAGCCACGCGACGTTCACGACGCGCGATCTCGCGCGGTTCATCCACCGGCACAGCGACGGCAAGGAGCAGTTCGATCAGGCAATGGGCGCGGTCCGCGCTTCGCCGGAGCTGGTGGCGCTTGGCAAGGATGGGCGCGGCGAGGACCGGTTTACCAGCCGCGAGATGATCGAGACCGAGCGACGGCTTGAACGGGCTACTGCCGGGCTGGAAGCGCACCGGCGCCACGGCGTGGCCGATCAGCATCGCAAGCTCGCGCTCGTCCGCGCCGCGATGCGCGAACTGGTGCTGTCGCCGGAGCAGCGTAGCGCCTTCGAGCATGTCACCAAGGCACAAGGTGTGGGGGTCGTTGTCGGCTATGCCGGTACCGGCAAATCGGTAATGCTCGGCGTTGCGCGCGATGCGTGGGAGAGCGCCGGCTATCAGGTCCAGGGTGCGGCGCTATCCGGCATCGCCGCGGAAAACCTGGAAGGCGGCTCCGGCATTCAGTCGCGCACGATCGCCAGCCTCGAGCATCAATGGTCGCAGGGCAGGGAGCTGCTGACCAATCGTCATGTCTTGGTCATCGACGAAGCCGGGATGATTGGGACGCGGCAGATGGAGCGTGTGATTGCCGAGGCCGAGAAGCGCGGCGCCAAGGTTGTGCTGGTCGGCGATCCCGAACAGCTCCAGGCCATCGAAGCCGGCGCGGCATTCCGCTCGATCGCCGAGCGTCATGGCAGCGTGGAAATCACTGACATCCGTCGTCAAAACGAGGATTGGCAGCGCCAGTCGACACGGCATCTGGCAACCGAACGCACCGCAGAAGCGATCACCGCGTATCGCGATCATGGCGCCATCCACCCAGCCGCTACGCGGGAGGATGCGCGCAACGAACTTGTCGATCGCTGGGACCGCCAGCGGCAGGCTGAGCCCACCTCCAGCCGGATCATCCTGACCCACACGAACGACGAGGTCGCGGCGCTCAACCTGGCCGCACGGCAGCGGCTGCGCGAGGCGGGAGCGCTCGGTCCCGACGTTACGTGGCAGGCAGAAAAGGGCGAACGCCGGTTCGCGACGGGCGAACGGGTGATGTTCGGGCGCAACGAGCGTGGCCTCGGCGTCAAGAATGGTTCGCTGGGGCACATCGAAAGCATCACGCCAACGCGCATAGCGGTGAGGCTCGACGATGGTCGCGCAGTCGCGTTCGATCACAGGGACTATGCCGCGATTGATCACGGCTATGCCGCGACCGTGCACAAAGCGCAGGGGGTGACGGTTGATCGCGTCCACGTGCTCGCAACGCCCGGTCTCGATCGCCATGCAGCCTATGTCGCGCTGTCGCGGCACCGGGAGAGTGTCGACCTTCACTATGGCCGCGATGACTTTGCCGACGACGGCAAGCTGGTGCGGACGCTGTCTCGCGAGCGTGCCAAGGACATGGCGTCCGACTACACCCGCGACTTCGCCGATCGCCGTCAGATCGTCCTACCCGCACCGGCGCTGGAGAAGGCTATGCCTGAACCCGCGCGCGATCCGTTCGCTAGGGTCGGGCTTAGCACCAGCACTTCGGAACTTGCGCGGCCATCAAAGGCGTCAGCATTTGAACCCTTGCCAGCGCTGCCGGACGCCGTAACGCGCCATACACGGATTGTCCGCGCCATGCAGTTTGCGCGCTCGGTCGGAGAGCCGTTCACGGCTGATCAGCGACAGCAACTGTCCAATAGTCGCGCGGGGCTGAACGCGATCAGGCCGCACGGGGCGCTGGATCTTGAGACGGCACTGGCCAATGATCCGCGGCTGACCCGCGAAGCCGCCGAGGGGCGAACAGCAGCCACGGTCCGCGCCATGCAGCTTGAGGCCGAACTTCGCGCCGATCCACAGCTTCGCGCCGACACGTTCGTCCAGCGCTGGCAAGCGCTCGATCGCCAGCGCCGGATGCTGCTACGCGATCACGAAGATAACCGCGCAAATGCCGTTGGCAATCGCATGCTGGGCATGGCGAAGAGTCTTGAGCGCGACCCTCAGGTGGAGTCGCTTCTGCGCAATCGTAAAGCCCAACTCGGCTTGCCAGAGATGCCGGGGCGCAGCGTTGGGCAGAGCCTGGCGGACGTTATTGGCCGAGGTCGGAATCTGGGCCTTGGAATTGGGATGTAGAGAGGTCTGCTTCGCGTCCAAAGTCAGTTATTCAAGGCGCGCCATCCCCCAGCTAAACGGCTCAGCTGAGGGCAACTCCCTCAAGCCGCGCCTTATCAAGTACCTCGATCAGGATGATACTCTGTTTCTCGGTGGGAATTTTGGAAGGCATTTGCATCGCGATCTGGAGGATTCCGGCTTCCTTCGTCGAAAGCACCTTTTTCAGTGCAAGCGCCTTGAACACTTTGCTCCAATCATCCGCCCGGATTTCGAGGACGCGCATCTGCGCCTCGATGCCGTTGTCGAGCTTCTGAATTTTTTTCGCTATCTGGGCTTCAGAGGCCTGGTCATCTGCGGATAGAAGTTCTTCGAAGAATGCCTCGGAGTGAACCGCGCCGGGTTTGCCGGAGGCTCCAACTCCTGAGAAGGTGGAGCCTGTATGAGCAAGACGACGAACAAGTTTGCGCCGGAAGTGCGCGAGCGCGCGGTGCGTATGGTGGTCGATCACGAGCG
>NZ_JSXI01000052.1 GCF_000803065.1 Sphingomonas sp. ERG5 | reverse complement strand
CGATTACCCTAAGAGACAGCATTTTTATTATGGGGAGCGATATATGATAAGCAGATCATGGAAAATCATCCTTGGAGCGTCGCTGACGCTCGTCGGAGCGGGATGTTCAGAAAAACCAAAGCTTGCCGTTCTGGACGGCCCAGCCCCGCTGTGCGCGCTGACTCAGGCTGAATTCAATGGCTGGAAAGCTGCGGGCGGAGCGGCGGGCTTCGCCGCGCCGAACAGCACGATCTTCAAATCGACCGACGACTGTTCTTTCTACAAATGGTCGTCGCAGATGTTCCTGTGGCTGACCAGCCCGGATGCCACCGGGACCATGAACATGTTCTCGCCGACATTTTACACGGCCGTCGAATCCGTCGAGACGGGCAAGTTTGCGCTCGTCCGCAATCCCGGCGGCACGGTCAACGCACTCAAGTCCGGGAAACCAGTGACAATCAGCTTCCGGGCCCGCGTCAACAAGCCGGTGGTGCTGCGGACGCACACGCCCGCGCAGCTCGCCGCCGCGCTCGGCAACCCTAACAACAAGAGCAATGATTCGACCGGCCAGGCCGGCGGCGGCGTGCTCGTGCTCGATGGCAAGTCAGTCCCGGTCCCGGGCAAGGCGGGTTTCGCAACCTATCCGGTCGCCTATTATGCGATCCAGGTAAACGACGTGTTCGCCGGACTGCAGGCCAACCAGGCCAATGTTTCCTATTATCAGAGCGGCGCCAGCGCGGGCGACTTCCCGACCACGCTGCCCCAGGGCCAGCAGATCCAGACCGCGGCCGGCACCACCTATCCGGACGTCAACCAGCTCGCGCTTGAGGTAAAGAGCTCCTGGGTCGATACGGCTTATCTGACCACGGAACAGGCGGCTGGGTTGACCACCATCCAGGGCCAGGTTCCCGCCTTTAAGGAGATCAAGGACAAGAAGGGCAATCTGGCGCTGATCTGGGACGGCAAGACGATGGCGACCCGCACTTTGGCGATGGTCGGCATCCATGTGACCGGCACCGTCGCAGGCCATCCGGAAATGATCTGGGCGACCTTCGAGACGGATTTCAACGCGCCCGACAATAGCTATTCTTACATCAACGCGAGCTTCGACCCGAAGACCAACACGTGCAAGACCGGCACCTGCCTCAACACCATTCCCTTTGCGACCAGCAGTTCCACGCCGTCCATCTTCTATAACGGCCAGTCCGGCGCTTCGGCACCGCCAACGACGGTCGCCGAGACCGCAACGTCAAGCGACTTCAATACCGCGATCAATTCGACCAGCCCCGCGCTCGTCGCCACCAATGTGGTGCGCTACAATCCATGGGGTAACCAGCAACCGGCAACGCCGTCGCTGACCGATCCGGTGGTGCGCAACAACACGATGCTGTTGTCGCTCAAGCAGACGCTCAGCAGCCAGCTCACGGCGCTGGGCGGACAGAGTGCGATCTACGCCAATTATTTCCAGGTCGGCAGCCTGTGGACCAATGGCGTGATTCCTCCAGCGAGCGGGAGCAAGCAGTTCGGCTCGTTATACCTGGCGAACACCACGATGGAGACGTTCCAGCAGGTGTCGCCGCAGAACAGCGACCCGGAAGCGACGGCGGCGAACTGCTTCAGCTGCCATGGCAACTTCGCCAATGTGGGAACCGGCGTGAGCCATGTGTTCCCCAACGTCGCCACGTCGACGGCGAACCGGCCGGCGGCAAAGCCGACCCCGGCGACGAAATGAGCTGATCCATCGCGTCCCTTTCCGCCTGCCGGCGGGAAGGGACGACAGCCATATCAACTCACGCTTTACCAGAGCATTTCGTGCTGGGCTGATCCAGTCAAAGGCGATTCAATAGAACCGCGCAGCGGCGCATCGTGACGGTCGGACGAGACGCCAGCCAGGCGCTCCTATCCCGCTCTTTCACATGGCCGCGAAGCGTCGGGCGCACCGCCCCTGTTTCGATCGAAACGGCCCCTGTTATTGCCCCTGTTCCGCCCTGTTTTCATAACAGGGGCGGATCCATCCATCTTGCTGAAAACAGGCGCATAATCCGGCTTCCGGCTTCCGGCTTCCGGCTTCCGGCTTCCGGCTTCCGGCTTCCGGCTTCCGGCTTCCGGCTTCCGGCTTCCGGCTTCCGGCTTCCGGCTTCCGGCTTCCGGCTTCCGGCTTCCGGCTTCCGGCTTCCGGCTTCCGGCTTCCGGCTTCCGGCTTCCGGCTTCCGGCTTCCGGCTTCCGGCTTCCGGCTTCTACATAACAGGGACGAAAAATACAATGCTAAAAACAGGGAATAACAGGGGTTAACAGAGCCAAGAGGCCGATGGCGTCTGTCGATCGCCCCGGATCGAAAACGCTCTAGAATCGGATCGCCTGTCGGTGAAAGGCACGCGCGTTCAGCGGGTCGCCGCCCTGCGCGAAATAGCGCTCGCGATAATCACCCGCGGTGATCGCGTTGACGCTGCTGTTGCTATGATCCGATCCGTAGAGAAAGATCCCGGGCGCCCGGTCGGCGAGCCGCGCGATCCAGTCGTCATAGATTCGCCGCTTCTCGTCCAGGCTGTGGTGCGCCGCGCTATAGATGGTGCAAAAGGCGTTGCTCCACCAGATCGCACTACCAGGCTCATCCTTGATGCGTGCGAGCAGCACATCAGGCTCAAGGATATTGCACGCCAGATAGTCGCGCTCGATCGTCTGGAAGCGCCGCCAATGCGCCGCGAATTTTTCCGCTCCGCCCCAACGCACCAGTTCTGCCGCCCAGAGGCGATCGAGTTCGGCCCAATCCATGTTGTCGGGCGTTGCGCCCGGCCAGAGATAATAATGCGTGCGGTCGCGCCGCTCGAACAACGTGCGCAGGTAACGCGGATAGTCATGTCCGTCCCACTCGGCGTCGAGCCGGCGCCGGAAGTCCAGCGCGTCGGCGCTGTAATCGAAGAACACCACCCGGCTGTCCGCGCCGATCCCGTGAGTCTCGAGGATGCGGTTGGGCTTCAATCCTGCGGCGACACAATAAAGCGTCGAGACGGGCGCCGCGAACCCGGGCGGCGGCGTGGCAACATCGTCATAGGATTCATAGTTGAGCACGAAGACGCCGCGCGCCGCCTTGTCGCACATCTCGTCGAGAAACGCCTGGAACGGCGCAACGGTGGCCAGATCGCTTCCCAGATCGATCAGATGCCCCTCAAGCGCGGGACCGAACGGCACCGGTGCCGAAACCATCGGCTCACCCGCTTGCGACCAGGCGGCAAGATCGACAAGCAGGCAACGACCGGGAATGCCCGCGAAGACGAAGTCATGGGCGTCGACCCACGCCTCAAGCGCATCAAAAAAGCCCCGCGCCTTGCCACCGTCCGGGCCCGCATGCTCGGCGACGATATGCCCATAGCCCTGAACCAGACAATAACGACTTCCGTTCGCTCGTGCACGTGCCAGAATGCGGGAGGGATCTATATCCTCCACGATCTCGCCGAAATAATGCCAGCGCAACCAGGCTACCGTAAGATCTCGCGCACGCCCCATCGCCGTCCCGGGATCCGCTTTTTCACGATTCCCCAATAATCCGCAGATAATATCGAGCACCCGTACTTCCCCCCGCTGGTCGATAAGTAATAAGCCACCGTGAATAACCAGTCCATCTCCCGGGACGGAAAGTCAAAACAAGTCTTGACCGCGGATCGCGACGCAGCGCCTATATAATCGATGAGCGCGCGCATTCTTCTGCTTCAGGACGCAGTCTACCTGCCGTCGTTCGGCGGCGGCAACAAGGCCAACCGGCTTCTGCTCGCGGAACTGGCCCGGCGTGGATTCGAATGCCGCGTGGTGTCGCGCAGCCCCGGCGAGCGCCGGCTGCTTGCGCATGAATTCGGCGCACAGGGACTCGCCGCGCGCGGCGTCTCGATCGGGGATGATGGCAGCTATCACCATCAGGGCATCCACATCCTTCCGCTCGACTTCGCGGCACCCGCCGCCGCTGCGCGGATCGAAGCGCTGATCCGCGATTTCGACCCCGACTGGATCCTCGCCTCCGATGATCGTCCGGCACTGTTTCTCGACATCGCACTGCGCCATGCGTCCGAGCGAGTGATCGCGCTGGTCCATACTCACTTCCACTTGCCGTTCGGCCCCGAGGCCGACCGGCTCGATCAGGTACAGCATGAACGGCTGCGTCAGGTCCGCAGCGTGGTGGCGGTCAGCGAATACAGCCGCACCTATTTGCGCGACCATGGCGGAATCGACTCCACGCTGCTGCGCTTCCCGGTGTTCGGCCATGCCCCGCTCGCGTCAATCGAACCGCCCGGGGACGGGTTCGTTGCGATGATCAATCCGTGCCTCGCCAAGGGGCTGCCGATCTTCCTCGCGCTCGCCGAGCGCTTCCCCGATATTCCCTTCGCCGCAGTGCCGACCTGGGGCGGGGACCCGGCCGTGCTCGACACGCTGGCGCAGTTGCCCAATGTCATGCTGCTCGACCCCGTCGATGATATTGGCACGCTGCTCACCCGGGTCCGCGTGCTGCTGGCGCCCTCACTTGTGCCGGAGACCTTGGGCTATGTGGCGATCGACGCGATGCTGCGCGGCATTCCCGTCCTTGCCGGCAATCTCGGTGGTCAGCCGGAAGCCAAGCTCGGCGTCGATCATGTCCTGCCCGTGACGCCGCTCGATCGCTCCGAACCCCAGCCGATCGAAGCCTGGCACGTGGCGCTGGAGACGCTGCTGACCGATGCGCGGGCCTATCGTCGCTTGTCGGAACAGTCGCGCGACGCGGCACACCGCTTCCTTCCCGAGACCGATGCGGGGCATTTCATCCGCCACCTGGATTCACTCAGCGGCCGGCCGCGTGAAGTTCAGCCTCCAGATCACTACCCTGCAGCGCCCGGCTGAGGTCGTCGAAATTCGCCACCGTCTCACGCAGCGAACCGGGCGTCAGCTTCCAGGTCCGCCCCTGCGGAAGCGCGGGTGCACCCTCGACGCCCAGCAGCGCCAGCGCGGGATCAATGCCGCCCGGCGTGAACAGATCCTCATACCGCAGCAGAATATGGCCCTGCCCGGTCTCGGCAAGCGCCTGCTCGGTTTCGTGGTAGAAGCGCGTGTGCAGCGCGATGTTCTCGAACAGTTCGTCGCGATCCACCTCTACTTTGGGGCGGGGTGCCGGCGCGCCGCGATCATCATACACCACCCATTCGCCGGTCTGCCGCGCAAGCAGCAGCGAGACGAATGCTTTCACCCGATTTCGCCGCTTGAGCAGGATCTTGCGTACCGACACGTCAGCGAGCACCGCCCGCCAGGCGGCCTCATGCTGCCACAGGCACAGCTTGAACCCCACAGCGGCATGGCCGAGGTCGGTTCTCCACACGCGGTCAAGGAACGCGTCCGGGTCGCGCTCTCGCTCTTCAATCGTGCCGAGCCGGAAATCGCTCTCCTGAAGATGCCGCGCCACGCCGACCACGTGCGGATTGAATATTTCATGATGGCAAAGAATGTCGGGGTGCGAATCAAGCACGGTGCACAGGTAATTGCTGCCTGTTCGCGTGGCATGCAGGATGACGAACCGAACCGCGGCCTTGAGTTCCGTCATCATCCATTCCATGAATGCCAGTGTCGCCGAAGCCTAGCCGGTTCGCGCGACAATTCTAGTCTTGTCCTCGTCCAGCTGAAAGGAAAGTACTTCCGAGATGATGCAAGACGAGCATTATGCGCCCGCCAGCGTGTGGGATGCGAAATTCCGCGCGATCCTGGCCGTCGGCGAGCCCGACCAGTCGCGCCAGTGGCTCGACCCTTTTCTGCCGCTGCTCGCCGAGCGCGGGTGTCATCAGGTGCTCGATCTCGGCTGCGGCACCGGTTATGACGCGCTTGCGCTGGCACGGCGCGGGTTCGCGGTCGAGGGCATCGATTATTCTCAGGTCGCGATAGACGAGGCGCTGCGGATGGCGACAGAAGCAGCGCTCGCGGTCGGCTTCCGCCAGGGCGATATCGGCGCGCATTTGCCCTATGCCGATCACAGCTTCGACGCCGTGATCAGCAACCTCGTGCTCCACAGCTTCGCCGATGCTGAGTTGCGCCGCGTGATCGCCGAGGTCGATCGTTGCCTGCGTCCCGGCGGCTTGTTCGCCTTCCACGCCAATTCGACCGAGGATCGCGACCTGCGTGTCGCCTTCCAGCCGCCCGAGCGCCAGTTGGGTCCGCGTTCCTATGTCCTTGCCGGTGGGCAGACGATGCATTTCCTGACACGCGAGAATTGCGAAACGCTGCTCGCCGAATGGGAGCCGATCCTGCTTGAGCCCGCCACCAGCCTCGACGGCGAGGGCCGGCCAATCAAGCATGTGTGGCGTTGCGCCGTAGGCAAGCGGCACTGAATCACGTGACCGTCCACACCGTTGCGATTGTCGATCCGTACGATGCCGGCACGATGCTCGCACCCGCGTTCGCCGAGCACGGCGTCGCCGCGGTGATGGTGGGAAGCACGCTCGACATCCCGGACAGCGAGGCGGTGTCGTTCGATCCCGCGAGCTTTGCCCGGCTATTACCCTGGTCCGAGGACCCGGAGACCATCGTCGCTATGCTGCGCGATCTCGGCGTGGACCAGGTAATCGCGGGCTCGGAACGCGGCGTCGAGCTTGCGGATCGGCTCGCCGGGGCGCTCGGGCTCTCCGGCAACGGCACGGGCTTGAGCGTGGCGCGGCGCGACAAGCTGCACATGATCGAGACGGCTGCGGCGTACGGCATCCGCACGCCGCGCCAGATCGCAGCGGACAGTCTCGACGCGATCCTCGCCTGGATCGACACTGACGGCGGCTGGCCGGCGATCCTCAAGCCACGGCGCGCCAAGGGGTCGGAAGGCGTACGGCTATGCACGACCCGCGACGAGGCGGCGCAGGCTTTCGCTGCGATCCACGGCGTCATCGACCGGCTCGGCTCGGCCAACGCCACCGTACTCGCCCAGCAATTCCTGATCGGGCGCGAGTATGTGATCGACACCGTCAGCCTCGACGGGCGCCACCGGCTCGCGGCATTATGGGCCTATGGCAAGCCGCCGCCTGCCTTCGCGAGCGTCGGACTGCTTGCGACCAAGCAACTCCTGCCCGCCAAGGGCCCGCTTGCCGAAACGCTCTTTGGCTTTGCCGTGGATGTGCTCGAGGCACTCGGAATTCAACACGGCGCTGGCCATTGCGAAGTGATCGTCGACGCCGAGGGGCCAGCGCTGGTGGAGATTGGCGCGCGGCTCCATGGTGGCCCGCCTGCGCATCTGATGTGCCGCGCGGCGACCGGCACCAGCCAGCTCGACCTGCTGATACAATCATATGTTGCCCCGGAGACCTTCCGCGCGACCGCCCCGACCCGCTACACGCTGAATGGCGGTGCGGCGATGGCGCTGCTGCGCGACGATGACCTACGCGGCATGATCGAGACGCTGCCCTCGGCACAACGTGTCGTCTGGAACGCTACCGTCGGCGCACCGCAACCGCCAGTGGCGGGACTTGCTACCTTGATCCACCCGGACGCAATGGAGGTCGCGGCGGACCTTGAGATCGTCACCGGCGGAATCTCCTGTGGACTGGTCACCGAGCATGCGGCGATCGAAGCGATAGCACCGGAGTGGCGCGCGCTGCTCGAACATTCAAGCGCCAACCGCGCCTTTGGCGGACCCTGCTGGTATCGCGCGGCGCTCGACACAGCTTCCGATCTTTCCCCGGCGCTGGTCACCGCCTCGCGCGACGGCCGGCTCGTGGGCGTGCTGCCGCTTGCCTGGGACGCCGCACGCAAGACCGCGTGCTTCACCACATTGCTCAGCGACTATAATGACGCGATCGTCGCTTTGGGCGACCTGGCGGCGGCGCGCGCGCTGATGCGGTTCGCCCGCCGCCACTTTCCGGCGATCGAGCTTGGCTGCGTCCGCCCCGATGCCGACTGCATCCGCGCGGAGCGCATGACCGCGCTCGTCGAGAAGAAGTTCCCCTGCCCCTTCGCCGATCTATCGGCGGGATACGAGGCATGGCTCGCCTCGCGCTCTCCCCGCTTTCGCCACGACCTTGCGCAATTCGAGCGCCGCGCAGCACGCAGCGGTCTCGCCGTAGCCCGGTTAGCCCCTGGCACCCCCGACGTCGCTGCGCTTTTCCTTGGCTTCCACCGTGACCGTTTCGGCGAGCGCAGCCTGTTCGCCCGGGACGGCGCCGCGGCCGCCTTCGTCCGGCAAGTGCTCCCGGACCTGCTCGATAACGGCAGCGCGCTCATTTTCGCGCTCCGAGTGAAGGATCGGATCGTCGGCCTGAACCTGTGTATGCGCGGCGCGGACAGCCTGGGCTATTGGAATGCTGGCTTCGAGTCCGCCTTCGCGCCTTTCTCCCCCGGAACGCTGATGATCCACGCAGCCTTGCGCGAAGCCTGCGCACTCGGACTCGCCGAGCTCGACTTTCTGCGTGGGGCAGAGCTCTATAAAACGCGCTGGTGCACGGGCTTGCGCGAGATTGGTCGGCTGGCATGATTCCGCTACCTCCGGATCCCTGGTCGATCGGCCTTTATGCCGGCCCCGATCCGCTCCACCTCGCGCCGATCCCGGGCCTCGCCGGTCCGATCATGACGCGTGAGCTGGTCACCGATGTACCCGCTGCGTTCGTCGCCGATCCGTTCCTGCTGCCCCATGGCGGCGAATGGCATTTATTCTTCGAAATACTCAATCGCGAAAATGGGCTCGGCGAGATCGGTTGGGCGAGCAGCCCCGACGCGCGTGCCTGGACCTATCGCGGCGTCGTGCTGCACGAACGCTTCCATCTCTCCTATCCGCATGTCTTCATCCATGAAGGCGTGGTCTTCATGACTCCCGAGACGCTCGGCGCGGGCGCCGTCCGCCTCTATCGCGCCGATCCTTTTCCCACTCGCTGGATCCATGTCGCCGATCTGGTCACGGGCGCGCTCGCCGACCCCACGCCGTTCCGTTTCGAGCAGCGGTGGTGGATGTTCGCTTGCCCCACGCCGTCCAGCCATGATGCGCTCGCGCTCTTCTCGGCCGATGCGCTCCACGGCCCATGGACCGAGCATTCCGCCAGTCCGCTAATCGTCAACGACAAAAGCCGCGCACGGCCCGGTGGCCGTGTCGTTCTGCCCGACGGCCGGCCGATCCGTTTCGCCCAGGATTGCGGTCCGCGCTACGGCAGCGGTGTGCGCGCCTTCGCGATCACTGAGCTGACGGGCGACACTTATGCCGAGCGCGAATGCTCCGAAAACCCGGTTCTCGGCCCAGCAGGGTCGGGCTGGAACGGCAAGGGAATGCATCACATCGACGCCTGGTGCCTGCCTGACGGACGATGGATTGCAGCGGTGGACGGAATACCACCGAAATGAAGCTAAAATAACTCACAATTAGATCGCTGTTTTTCTATAGTAGCGTGGAATCCATATTGCGATTCCCTGCGCAGATTTACTTTACGCAATCCTTAGTATGCGTAGTCGTGGAAAGAGATTTATCGAGATCTTATAACAGGAGGCCGCCCATGAAGATCGTGTCTTTCCTACTGCTCGGAAGCGCGCTCACCGCGTTCGCCGCAGTCGCGACATTCAGCCAAGGCAGTACGGCGCCATCCCCGCCGCCCTTCGGCCCCTCCATAACGCCCGGCCGGACGCTCAGCACGTCCGACATGCTCAACACCCAGCCATTGATCCCGGCCGATATCTACCGCACCCCCAACAACACAGTGGGTCACGGGGATCTCGCCACCTTCGCATGGCTTTCATTCATTTCGGCGGTATCGCCCGCGGCGTCCGGCAGCCGCGGCGTTCCCGGCGGCAACTTTGCGAGCTCGGGCACGAGCACCGCCGGCCCGCTGGTCTGGGAAACATATCAGCACCGCACCGAGTTGCTGCCATGTGCCGTTTCCAAGGGCAATGCCGTGCCCGCCCCGCCTCAGCCCTGGGGCGCACCGCCCACTTATGTCACCACCAAGCAGGGATCATCGAACCCTCAGATATGCAGCTCCATCACCTTGCCCGGTGGACGCCCGCTGCCTTACAATAATCTCGATGAGGCCAACCAGATCGGCCAGAACAGCCTTTTCTATCCGGCAAGTCCAGCTAATCCAGCGGCTCGGAACCCAGCCACCGACCCGCAGATATTGTTCGAGGCACGCGCCAATCAGATCGAATCCAACTGGGTTGCGGCCAATTACAAGTCGCTGATGCCTAAATTCCCGATATTCCATTTCACACCCGCAATCACGCTTCCCACCGGCACGGTCGAAGTGAAGGCCGCATGGCGGCCGCTCTCGTCGATCCCGCAGAGCCAGTGGTATCGCTATCACACCGCGACGGTGCTCACCTATCGCGGCACGGACACTAAACTGGTTCCAACGACCGAGACCTATGCGCTGATCGCGCTCCATCTCATCCACAAGACACCCAATTATCCGGCGTTCATCTTCGCCACGTTCGAACAGGTCGACGATCTCAATAATGAGGCGACCGGCCAGCCAACCGGCGTTTATTATGTGCCGTCATACAATAAGGTCGCCTACACCACGCCGCCCACCACCACCTTTCCGCCGAGCGGGCGGACGGTGAACAATCCGAATATCGGCTTCTCGACCAGCCAGCCCACCGCCAAGCCCTATGGCGGCGGCACGGTGAAACTGCCGCTGGGCGCCGCCGCCAACTTCCTTGGCGCCAAGGTGGTCGGCGGGCTCGTCACCATTCCCGTCACCCAGCCGGTGCCGCCGGTGCCCGAAGTGTCGACGGTCAATCAGCAGGCGCTGACGGCGATGCGCGGCATTCCGGGCTTCGGCAGGAACTTCGTCTGGCAATATTACCGGCTCGCCGGCGTTCAGGCGATTCCGACCAACGATGAGACGACCAAGGACTTCTACCTCGCCAACATCGTCGTCGAGAGCAGCCAGCCGGGCATCCAGCTGTTCCGCGGCTTCCCGCCGATCAATGGCAGCTTGCCCAACGCAACGCTCGGCAACGTCCGCAACCAGGTCAACGTCATCGATTATCATTTCAATGGGGGATCGCTCAATTCGATGGGCGGGTGCCAGGGCTGCCACGGTATCGCCCAAACGCGGGACGGGTTCGACTTCAGTTTCCTGTTCTTCGGCGCGGGCGGCGGCGGCTTCTCGCCCGAAGCCGTCGGCATCGTCCCGCCGGCAGCCGGCCAGGCACGACTGCGGGCGAAGAAATACGCGACGCGATAGCGAAGCACGGGGGAGCGTGACGGCTCCCCCGAACTACCGGCCAGTCCTTTTATCCGACAAGTGGAGATTGTGTAACGATCTGCGACCAACGTTCTCCAGACCCGGCTAATCGAACAAACCAAAATCTCGAGACCTGCTGTTTTGGGCTTTCAGGGCGGAACCACTTCAACAATCTGACAGCCCGACGGTTTCCTAAGCCATAGGCCGGATGTTTCACTCTCTCCGGGGCACCACCCAAATCACTCGAACTAACGCTTGCCAACACAGGGCCATCCCCACAAGGCGCAACACCGATGGTGGTTCTGATCGAGGAAATGGGTCGTTGAGGTCCGTGTTGCCGCGGGGAGAAGCGAACGCATCGCTGGTCTTGTTCGCCTCGGGCGACTTCGCGTTCAATCTCTATTGGCAAAGCATCAGTCTGTATTTGCTGTTCTTCTATATCGATGTGCTCGCGCTGCCTCCGGTCACCGCCGGCCTGGTGTTCATGGTTGGCACAGTGTGGGACGGCGTAGCGGATCTCGTCGCCGGCGCGGTCGCGGAGCGCGCGCGCGTGTCGTATCGACGGCTCGTCGCCTGGGGCTCGGTGCCACTGGGCCTTGCGTTCATGGCGATGTTCGCGCTGCCGACCCAGGCCGCGATCTGGGTGCTTCTCGCGCAGATGCTGTTCCGTACATTCTACGCCTTCACCAACATTCCCTATTCTGCCTGGACCACGCAGCTCAGCGCGGAACCGGCGGTGAGGACATTACTGGCAGGGCTGCGAATGATGTTCGGCGCGGCGGCCGCAGCATTGATCGCGCTGGGTATGCCGGCCTTGGCAGCGGCGTATGGCTATCCCACCGCGGCGATGGTGGTCGCCATGATCGCCATACCACTAATGCTGATCGTCGCACTGAAAGTCCCGGAGCCGCATCGCCGCATCGCGCCCATCATTCCATCATCGCTCGGCCAACAAGGCGCCGCATTGCTGCGCAATCGTGCCTTCGTCACGCTCAACATCGCCGCGGCGGCAGGCGGCGCGGCGGCGGCGCTGCTCGGCCAGTCGGTACCCTATTATTTCCGATATGTGATGAGCTACCCCGCCGGCGGACCGCAGGTGCTGGCGGCGATGAGCGTGGCAAGTACGCTCGTCCTCCCGCTCTGGACCCTGCTCGCCACCCGAACCGGCGCGCGTATTACCTGGCTCATAGCGGCGTTGCTCGGGCTGATCGGCTTGGCCACCCTCGCCGGGCAATCGAAAGAGACCGCGATGGTCGCACTCGCATTGATGGTGACGATCAGCATCGCCTTTGCCGGGTTCAACCTTGCCGCCTGGGCGTTGTTGCCCGACACGGTCGATTGGGGCGAAGCGCAGGGCGATGTGCGCGTCGAGGCATTGGCGTTCGGCGCGTTCGCCTTCGTGCAGAAGATCGCGCTGGCGCTCACCGGCCTGGCAATCGGCGCTGCATATGGCGCGAGTGGATTTGTTGCCGGCACCGCGCAGGTGCCGGTCGTCGCCACCACGATCCGCTGGCTGATGCTTGGCGGCCCGGCGGCGCTGATCATGGTGTCGATGCTGGCGATGCTGGCGCACCCGCGGGGTCGTCATACGTTACGCGATATCAGGTTAACGTAAACTCGCCCGCCACCCCTTCGGCCTGCGCCGATGGAGCGATCCATAAACGGAAGCGACCCGGTTCGACCGTCGGCTGCAGATCGCGTCCGATGAACAGCAGGTCCGCGCGGCGCAACATGAACGTCACGACCTTGAACTCGCCGGGCTTGAGCGCCACCCGGCGGAAAGCTTTCAGCTCGCGGACCGGACGGGTAATGCTGGCGGTCACATCCTGCACATAGAGTTGCACGACTTCTTCCGCTGCATGGTCGCCGCTATTGGTCACCGTCGCGGACACGGTCAGCGCGCCGTCCTTGGCGAGCTTCCCGTCGCCCAGATCGAGCGCCGTATAGCCGATCTTGCCGTAGGTGAGTCCATGCCCGAAAGGGAACAAGGCATCGTTGGCGAATTCGCGATAGTGCGTCTTATATTCGACGAGTGGCGTCGGGCCGTTGGGTCGCCCGGTGCTCTTGTGCGCATAATGATAGGGCTGCTGCCCGGTGGCGTGTGGGAAGCTGACCGGCAGCCGCGCCGAGGGCGCCTCAATTCCGAACAGCACATCTGCGATCGCGCGGCCGGCTTCCGATCCCAGGAACCACGTCACCAGGATCGCCGGTGCGTCGAGCACGGCTCCCGACAAAGCGAGGCCACGTCCGGTGGACAGTAAAACCACAACCGGCCTGCCGGTGGCGATGACCGCCGCGACCAGTGCCTGCTGCGCCGTCGGCACGACGATGTTGCTCCGGCTTTGCGCTTCACCTGACATGCGCTGGCTCTCACCGATCGCCAGCACGACGACATCCGCCCCGCGCGCCGCCGCGACGGCCGCCTCGATCCCGCCCGGCAACGGCGCGTCAATGCCCGAGCCCTCCACCGAAGTGATCAGCGCGGCGTCCTTCACCGCCTCGCGCACGCCGGTGAGCAGGTCCACCGCCTCGGCATCGGTGCCATAGACATTCCATGGGCCGATCAGATCGTGCTTCCCTTGCGCGAACGGACCGATCAGCGCGATGCGCTTGCCGGACCGAGGTAGTGGTAGCAGATCGCCGTCATTCTTGAGCATGACGATCGACCTGGCGCCGGCCTCACGCGCCAGCGCCAACGTCACCTTGGTGCGCACCTGTGTCTTTTCACGCCGCGCATCGATGCGCCTGAACGGATCGTCAAACAGGCCCAGCGCCACCTTCAGTGCGAGCACACGCCGCACCGCCTGATCGAGTCGCGCCATCGGCACCTCGCCGGCCGCGACCAGATCGGGCAGATGCTTGATATAGAAGCCCGACTGCATGCTCATGTCGACGCCGGCGAGGAAGGCCAGCCGCGTCGCTTCGCGTGCATCGGCAGCGAAGCCGTGCGCGATCAATTCCTCGTCGCCGGTATAATCAGACACGACCAGCCCGCCGAATTTCCATTCATCGTGCAGTATTTGCGTCAGCAACCAATCATTGGCAGTGGCGGGCACGCCGGCAATCTCGTTGAACGAGGCCATCACCGTCGGCGCACCCGCCGCCAGCGCAGCCTGGAATGGCGGGAAATAGATTTCGCGCAGCGTGCGTTCGGATATGTCGACGCTGTTGTAATCGAGCCCCGCTTCGCCCGCTCCATAAGCCGCGAAATGCTTGGCGCAGGCGGCCACCGCATCAGGCGCGGCCAGCCCGCGCGCACCCTGGAAGCCACAGACCCGCGCGTCGGCCATAAGGCGGCCGAGCAACACATCCTCGCCCGCACCTTCGATGCCGCGACCCCAGCGCTGGTCGCGCGCAATGTCGACCACCGGCGCGAAGGTCCAGTCGATCCCCGACGCAGCGGCCTCGGCACCAGCCGCACGTGCAGTGCGACGAGCCAGGTCGAGGTCGAAACTGCTCGCCTCGGCCAACGGCATCGGGAAAACGGTGCGGAAGCCATGGATGATATCTGCGGCGAACAGCAACGGAATCGCCTGTCGTGTTTCGCGCATCGCGACGGTTTGCATCCGCTTCGCCATCGCCACGCCGTTCCCGTTGAACACGCCTGTCAACCGACCGCGACGCACTTCCTCCAACTGTCCGTCAAAACTGGCGGTCGCGGCAGCCGGATTGAGCGTGGTCGCTGCGCCGCCGGCCCAGGCGGCGGCCATAAGCGTGAGCTGTCCGGCCTTCTCTTCCAGCGTCAACAGTGCGACGAGCGACTCGACCGCTCGTGGCAATGGGGCCGGGCCGATATACGCGAGCAGCGCGCGCGCTGGCGATGTCGCCCAGGCCGCCGCGGCTCCCGCCCCGAACAGGATCGCGCGCCTTGAAATGCGCCGTTCGTCCATCGAATCTCTCCCAGTCGGCGATCGTCGTGACATTGCGCAACAATCTGTTGAATGCGTTTGTAGGTTCCTGTAACCGGTTACATCAAGAAAAATGATCCGGCGATGGACCAGGCCGGACTCGCTGAGAGGGTGAAGAACGAGCATGCATGCCACGATCCGTGATGTCGCCCGCGAGGCCGCCGTGTCCGTGGCGACGGTATCACGCGTGCTCAACGGCCATTCCAATGTGCGTCCCGCGCTGAAACAGCACGTCGAGGATGTGGCGGCGCGGCTAGGCTATGTCCCACATGCGGGCGCGCGCAATCTCAGCCTCGCACGCTCGGGCGCGATCGGCGTGGTGTTGCCCGATCTACACGGCGAATTCTATTCCGAGCTGTTGCGCGGGATCGACCGCGAGGCATCGTCGCGCGATCTGCAATTGCTGCTCACCGTGATGCATGACCGCCCCGGGCGCGGGATTGATGTGTTGCGCACAATGCATGGCCGCGTCGACGGCATCGTACTGATGGCGCCACATATTCCGCAAGGCGAACTGGTGGGCCATCTGCCCGCCGGCCTGCCCACCCTGCTGGTCAATTGCGGCCCCGATGACGGCAATCATGCCGGACTGCGCGTTGACAATCAGGCCGGCGCCATAGCGATGATCGAGCATCTGGTGGCGATCGGGCGCCGGCGGATCGCGTACATTGGCGGACCCGACGACAATTTCGACGCGCTGGAGCGACGCCGCGGCGTCGAGATTGCCGCAGCACGCGCCGGGGTCGCAGTCCGGACGATGCCGGGTGATTTCAGCCAGGAAGCCGGCACCACCGCAGCCGCAGAGCTGCTGAAGGATCTGCGCCAAGTCGATGCAATCTTCGCCGCAAACGATATGATGGCGATCGGCGCGCTGATGATGTTGAAACGGGCCGGCATCGCGGTGCCCGACCAGGTCGCCGTCGCCGGGTTCGACGATGTGCCGCTCGCCCATCTCATCTCGCCATCGCTCACCACGATGCGGATCGACACCGCCGCGTTCGGTGCGCGCGCCGTCGCCCGGCTCGCCGACATCGTCAGCGGCACCACCAACCGCACAGTCGAGCCGGTCACGCCGACGCTCGTCGTGCGGGAAAGCACCAACCATCCAAGCCTCGGAGAGGGGCGTTCAACAGGGGAGCACAGCATATGACCTGGAACTTCAAGCTCGCACTTGCCGGTGCCACCATGCTGGCATCCGGTGCCATCGCGATCACGCCCGCCGCGGCTCAAACCACCACCGCTTCGGCGCGTGGCCAAGTGCGCGACGCGAGCGGTACGGGTGTCGGCGGTGCCAGCGTCACTGCGGTGAACGCCGGCACCAACCAGACGTTGCGTGGGCAAACGGATGCCGCGGGCAATTTCACGCTCAATGGCTTGCGCCCTGCGCAATACACGGTCACGGCCACCACCGCCGATGGCCGCACTACCAGCCAGGAGGTTGTCGTCTCGATCGGCCAGGCGCTGACGCTCAATCTGGTCCTGGGCGCTGCCGCGACGACCGAGAAGTCG
Organism: Sphingomonas sp. ERG5; assembly: GCF_000803065.1. Lineage (GTDB taxonomy): Bacteria > Pseudomonadota > Alphaproteobacteria > Sphingomonadales > Sphingomonadaceae > Sphingomonas. The sequence goes on along the minus strand of NZ_JSXI01000052.1, from coordinate 17,678 downwards.
ATAGCCGAAGGCAACGAAGATATCGTCGTGACCGCCAGCCATCTTATCGAAACCAAGACCAGCGAAGTCGCGGCCAACGTGTCCCAGCAACAGATGCGCATTCTGCCGCAGACCGACCGCAACTTTCTTAGCTTCGCGGCGCTGGCGCCAGGCGTGCGCTACAATGACAGCGAAACCGACAAGGGAATCCAGTCCGGCGCCGCAACCACCAGCCAGGTCAACGTCTTCATCGATGGCGTCAGTCTGAAGAACCAGCTGCGCGAGGGCGGAATCGCCGGGCAGCAGAACAGTCGTGGCAATCCGTTCGGGCAGCTGGCGGTGCAGGAATTCCGCGTGCTTACGCAGAATTACAAGGCGGAGTACGAACAGGCCGGGTCCGCGATCATCACCGCGATCACCAAATCCGGTACCAATGAATTCCATGGCGAAGTGTTCGGCCAATACACCGGTCGCGGCCTCACCGAAACAAGCTTCCTCGATCGCCGCAACAACCGCGTCAAACCGGATTTCAAACGCAAGCAATATGGCATCTCGTTCGGCGGCCCGATCATCAAGGACAAACTGTTCTTCTTCGCCACTTATGAAGGCAATGATCAGGACCGCGCGTTCATCGTCGATTCCAGCGGATCGGCCACCAACGTCGCTGCATTCGAAGCGGCCTCGGGTCGCCGGTTGAGCGAATTCGAAGGCAATTTCGTCAGTCCGTTCCGCGGCGATTTCTATTTCGGCAAGCTGACCTTTACACCCGACGAACGTCAGGTGTTCGATCTGTCGTACAGCCGCCGCAAAGAAACCGACATCCAGGGCTTCGGTGGCAATTTGTCATATGAATTTGCCGAGAACCGGATCAACGTCGTCGACACCTATCTCGCCAAATGGACTTACCGGGGCGATAGCTTCATCAACGAAGTGAACGTCAACTACCTTAACTACCTGTCCAACCCGACCTCGCTCAACCCGAACAGCCCCAGTTATAACTACGACTCGGTGATTCTGTTTGGCGGCCGGGAAGCCACACGGCGCGAACAGCAGCAGAGCTACACGTTGCGCGACGACTTCACCTATACCGGACTCGACAAGCACGTGATCAAGGTTGGTGCGCGCGTCGAAGTGACCGATATCGAGTTCGCAAACCTATCCTATGTTCAGCCCAGCTATGTCTTCCGTATTGATCCGCGCAACAACACCGATTTCAGCTTTCCGGCGGAAGCACGACTTGGGCTAGGCAATGGCATCGTACGCGGATCGAACACGCAGCTCGGCTTCTACGTGCAGGACGATTGGGATGTGACCGACAAGCTGCAGCTCAATCTCGGGCTGCGCTGGGACTATGAGACGAACGGCAACAGCAACCAATTCGTCACCAACACCAATGCCGCGGCGGCGCTCCGTGCGCTGCCAAAGACCGCCTATTTCGATCCTGAAAATTACATCAGCACGGGCAAGAACCGTAAACCCTTTGCCGGTGCCTTTGCTCCGCGGGTGGGTTTCTCGTTCGACGTCAACGATGACGAACGGACCGTCATCTTCGGTGGATTCGGGCGCTATTATGACCGCAACAATTTCAACAACACGATCGACGAGCGGTCGCGTACCATCAATCCGATCGGCATATTTCGCTTCTCGCGCGACGGGCAGCCACGCGACGGCCTAGCCACGGTAATATGGGATCCACGATACCGGACGCGCGACGGTCTGCTTGCGCTCCGCAACAGCTCGACCAGCGGCCTGCCGGAATTGTTCGCGGTTAAGAACAACACGCGCCCACCGGTCAACGATCAGTTCAGCCTTGGCGTGCGCCAGAAAGTCGGTCCGGTCCAGGTGTCGGTCACCGGATCGTATCAGCGCGGCCGCAACGGATATACCAATCTGTTCGCGACACGCCGCAACGGCGGCAACGGCCCATGCTGCGATACATCTCCGCTCGCGCCATTCGGCTATGCCAATGCGCTGATCGGCTTTGACGGGCTCGATACGCGCTACAAGGCGCTCTTCGTGACGATCGATAAACCTTATAGCGAGCGTACCGGCTGGGGCGTCAACGTCGCCTATACGCTTTCAAAGGGTGAGCAGAATGGCGGCGACCTGTTCAGTCTCGATGCACCCACACCGGATCTATATGGCTGGCGGCCGCGCAATGGGGACGAGCGGCATCGCCTCGTCCTGTCAGGCATCGTCGATCTGCCGCTTGGTTTTCAGTTCTCGACGCTCAGCACCTTTGGCAGCGGCCAGGCGTTCCGCACCACCGATGGCACCAATGGTGCGACATCGGGGCAGAATAAGTTCGGTGGGTCCTATCCGGAAAAGAACTGCATCGGCGGCGTGTTCGCCTTCTGCGAAGTCAACCTCACGCTGAAGAACACGGTCCATATCCTGGGCGGCCAGGCCGAAGTCGCGGTCGATCTGCTCAACGCCTTCAACAACAAGAATTTCGCGGGCTTCGATGACTATTTCAACAACCAGATCAACCCGGCCACCGGTGCGATCGTCGACCCGCTCGACCCTCCGCGTATCGGGCGCGACCTGCTGACCCTGCCACGGCGCATCCAGTTCCGCGTCGGTTATCGCTTCTGACCTTCCTCCCCTGCCGGAGCGGCGCGCGTCGCTCCGGCATTTTTTGCATTCGAGGATGACGTGATCGATCGACGCCAGTTTCTCTGCACAGCCAGCCTTGCCGCCGCCGGTATCGCTATCCCCGGCATCGCCATGGCCCGAAAGGCCGCTCGCTTCACCAGCGAGCGATTGATCGGCGATATCCAGCACCGGAGTTTCCGGTTCTTCTGGGAGACGGCGGATCCGGCGACAGGATTGGTGCCGGATCGCTGGCCGACGCCTTCCTTCGCGTCGATCGCCGCGGTCGGCTTCGGGCTCACCACCTATCCCGTCGGCGTGCACAACGGCTGGATCAGTCGCGCCGCGGCACGCGACCGCACGCTGGCGACGCTGCGCTTCTTCGCGGAAGCGCCGCAAGGCCCCGAGGCCAATGGCACGAGCGGCCATAAGGGCTTCTTCTATCATTTCCTCGACGCCAAGACCGGCCGCCGTTTCGGTCGCACCGAACTCTCGACGGTGGATACCGCCTGGCTGGTTGCCGGCGTACTGTTCGCGCAAAGCTGGTACGATGGCGATCATCCCGACGAGCGCAAAATCCGCGATCTTGCCGAGCAAATCTACCGCGCGGTCGACTGGCCCTGGGCCGTACGGAATGCGCCGTTCCTGTCGATGGGCTGGCATCCGGAAACCGGCTTCATCCGCTCGGACTGGGATATCTATAACGAAGGCATGCTGCTCTATATTCTAGCGCTCGGCTCGCCGACGCACGCTTTGCCCGAAGGTACGTGGCAAGCTTGGTCCGCACGCTTCGAGCGGAGCTGGATCACGCGGAGCGGTCAGTCACATCTCCAATTTCCGCCGCTATTCGGTCACCAATACAGCCACTTATGGATCGATTTCCGTAACATTCGTGATCGCTATATCGCTGGAAAGGGCATCGACTATTTCGAGAATAGCCGCCGCGCCACCTATGCGCAGCGCGCCTATGCAATCGAGAACAAAAGTGGTTGGCGCGGCTATGGCGCCGAGTGCTGGGGGCTCACCGCATGCGACGGGCCCGGTGATTTCACTCTCTCGATCGATGGACGCCAGCGCGAATTCTTCTCTTATTCCGCGCGCGGCCCTGGCGACCGCGACGACGGCACGATTGCGCCCACCGCCGCCCTCGGCTCGATTGCCTTTGCACCGGAGATCGTCATCCCGACCATCACGGCGATGCATCAACGCTACGGGCACGGAATCTATCGCAAATACGGCTTCCTCGATTCCTTCAATCCGACGCTGACCGATCCAACCGCGCCGTTGCACCATGGCAAGGTCGTGCCGGGAGTCGGCTGGGTCGATGGCGACTATCTCGGCATTGACCAGGGACCAATCGTCGGCGGAATCGAGAACCACCGCTCAGGGCTGATTTGGCGGACGATGCGACGAAATCCGCATATTCGCCGCGGGCTGCAACGCGCTGGATTTGCCGGCGGCTGGCTAAGTTAATGCTTGCGCTGGTCGTCGCTGCCACGCTGGCGGCACAGGCGCAGGCATGGACTGCGTTCGCGTCAGACGGCGTAACTTCGCGGGCTGCGGCGCGCGAAGACGGCTTTCACCTCGACTATGATTTCGCCAGCGTGTCCGGCTATGCTGTGGCCCGACGCGACCTGGTGCGTGAGTGGCCAGCCAACTTCGTGATCCGGATAAAGGTGCGCGGCGTTGGCGGGGTCAACGACCTCCAGATCAAGTTCAGCGATGCGGACGGCAAGAACGTCTGGTGGACGCAGCGACGGAATTTCCATCCGTCGAGGACGTGGCAGACGATCGAGATTCGCGCCCGCGACATCGAATTCGCATGGGGTCCGGCAAAAGACAAAACGCTGCGCCGGACCGCCGCGATGGAGATCGTCGTCGTCCGCGGCCGCGATGGTGGCGGAGGGTATCTCGAGATCGACGAGCCGATCTTCATCGCCCTGCCCCCGCCTACCCCGCTTCTACCGCCGCGCGCCAGCGATGCACGCGCGCTGGACGCGCGGCGCACTCTCGTCCGCCCGCTGACCATCGATTTCGGCGGCCCACGCGAGATTGGTGGGTTGGCGTTGCGCTGGGGAGCGCGATTTGCCGCACGCTATACGCTCGATGCCTCGGATGACGGCCGCCTTTGGCGCACGCTTCGCACCGTCACAACGGGTGACGGCGGCGAGGATCCGATTGCCCTGCCAAATCTCGAAACGCGCTACCTACGCCTCACCGCTGATGGCCGGCCGGAGTTGGTGAGCATCGTGGTGATGCCGCTGGCCTGGGGCGCCACGCCCAACGCGATGATCGCCGCACTCGCCAGGAATGCCCCGCGCGGCAGCTATCCACGGGGCTTTACCGAGCAATCCTATTGGACGCTCGTCGCCAGCGATGGCGGTGCAGTATCCGGTCTGATCGGGGAGGATGGCGCGATCGAGGTCGCCAAGGGAGGTTTCTCGATCGAACCGTTCGTCATCGTCGACGGCCAGCGCTTTTCCTGGGCAGATGTGACGCCGGAGCAATCGCTGCGCGACGGCTATCTGCCGATCCCGCAGGTGCGGTGGCCCGGTAAGGGCTGGACACTAGAGACGACGCTTGTCGCCGACCAGTCCACACCACGCCTGTTGGCGCGCTGGCAATTGACCAACACCAGCGCCCGCCCGCGCACGCTCCGGCTCGCGCTCGGTGTGCGCCCATTCCAGGTCAACCCGTCAGCGCAATTCCTCGGCCAGCAGGGCGGCGTCAGTCCGATCTCGCGTATCGCATGGCACTTCGGGCACCTTTCCGTGACGTCACCGCCAGTGCTCGACGGCGATCCCACGATCATCCGGACCCTGTTCCCACTCACAATACCGACCAGCGTGGCCGCCCGCGTATTCGATCAGGGAGCGCTCATCCCGAACGATGGCGGCCCGAACGATGGCGGCGTGACCGAAGTGGATGATCCCAACCGGCTCGCTTCGGCCACACTCGACTGGGAAGCGACCCTCGCCCCGGGTGCCGTGCTGGAGGTGCTGATGGCGATCGGTGACGAAGCGCCTGTCGATCGCATCGCATTCGACGCAGCCGAGCAGGCGACCGCCGCCTATTGGCAGCGCATGCTGGGCGCGGTGACGATCACCGCGCCGCGCGCCAAGCAGGCCGTCGCCGACACGCTGAAGACCGCGCTTGCTCATGTCCTGATGAGCCGCGAAGGACCAGCGCTCAAACCCGGTACGCGCTCGTACGACCGGAGTTGGATCCGCGACGGCGCGATGATGGGCGATACCCTGCTCCGGCTCGGTCAGCCCGGCCCGGTACGCGCCTTCGCAGACTGGTATGGCACGAAGCTGTTCGCCAATGGGAAGGTGCCGTGCTGCGTCGATGCGCGGGGCCCCGATCCGGTGCCGGAGAACGACAGTCAGGGCGAGTATATTCATCTCGTTACGCAGCTTTATCGCTACACTGGCGACCGTGCCGCGCTGACACGCGATTGGCCCGGTCTGGATGCCGCGCGCCGCTACATGGAGGGGCAGCGCCAGTCGGAGCGAAACGCCGCGAACCAAACGCCTGAGCGCCGCCATCTCTACGGTCTGATGCCACCGTCGATCAGCCACGAAGGCTATTCGGCGGAAGCGCAATACAGCCTGTGGGATGATTTCTGGGCGCTCACCGGCTATAAGGATGCTGCCTATGCCGCCTCGGTGCTCGATAAGCCGGAGCGCGCGACGATCGCCGCCCAGCGCGACGAGTTTGCCGCCGACATCCACACCGGAATCACCGCTTCCGCGAAACGCTTCGGCATCGATTTCATCCCCGGCGCGGTAAGCCTTGGCGATTTCGACGCCACCTCCACGACCATCGCACTCGACCCCGCCGGCGAAGGTGCCAGGTTCGATCCCCGGTTGCTCGCGAATACGTTCGCCAGGCAATATGATCGCGTCATGGCCCGCGGCACCGCTGTCGCCACCTGGACCGATTACACACCTTATGAATTGCGCAACGTCTCGGCACTGGTTCGCCTCGGCCAGCGCGAGCGCGCCAACAATCTGCTCACCGCCTATATGGCCGACCGCCGCCCGGCCGCATGGAACGGCTGGGCCGAAGTCGTTGAACGCAATTCGCGTGAGATCCGCTTCATCGGCGACATGCCGCATGCATGGGTCGCCTCGGATTTCATTCGCGCCGCGCTCGATCTGTTCGCCTATGTCCGCCCTGATGACGAAGCGATCATGCTCGGTGGCGGCCTGAATGCCGCTTGGTTGGGCGAAGACGGTGCGGCGATAAGCGGGCTGCGCACGCCCTATGGCGTCGTGAATTTTGCTGCTCGCGACAAAGACGGCGCGTTGCTGGTCGATTTGTCGGGTAACGCCCGTCCGCCAGGCGGATTTGTCATTGACTGGCCATTCCAAGGCACCCCCGGCATCGCCACGATAGATGGCAGGCGGTGGGTGCCGAGCGGGCGTCAATTGCATCTGCCGATGCTGTCTCGTCATATCGACTGGCAACCCAGCCGTTAAACTTGATCTCGCTAACGGTCCGATTCCGGTCGTGGACGGACAATACGGCACTCCTGAAATCCCAAGCCGCCTTCGTCGCATGGGCCGCATAAAATTCGGCATATGTTCCAGGCAGTGTCACGGCTACTTGACCTTGTCACATTTGACGGTGACGTATCGGCAATGGCAGATTTTGGTTCTCCGCAAATTGGTCCGGCCGTCCAGCAGCATCGCAAGAAGGCTGGCATGACCCTTGACGTCCTTTCCCATGCGTCAGGCGTTTCGCGTTCGATGCTGTCACAGATCGAACGCGGGCAGACAAATCCCACGGTGGCGACCGTCTGGGCCTTGGCGCAAGCGTTGAAGATCGACGTCTCGGAACTGATCGGTGGAGCGCGACCGGAGCGGCGGCCTCATATCGAGGTGGCATCGCCTTCGTTCACGCCGGAAATAAGGACCGAAGACGGCTCTTGCGTACTGCGAATCCTGAGCCCCGCGGACAGGGCAGACAGCCTCGAATGGTATGAAATCAGATTTGCCGCCGGCGGCAAGCTGACGTCGGCAGCGCATGCCCATGGCACTCGTGAGCACCTCACGGTGCTGGACGGCGAATTGCATGTAACCCTCGATGGTGCCGAGCAAATCGTCGGGCACGGCGCTACAGCCCGCTATCCCGCAGATATACCACATGAAATCATTAACCTAGGGACAGACCCAGCCCGAGCATTGCTTGTCGTGATCGGATAGAATTCTTATATACTGGACTCGATGTCCATTATACTGCATTTATGCTGCGTTCGAAGGAGCTCAGCATGGATTTGCCGTTTTACGACCGCATCAACGATACGCTGCGAAACATTGAAGCCGATGGACTGCTGAAATCGGAGCGCGTGCTGGCGGGACCGCAGCAAGCGATGGTCTCGGTGCGGAGCCATGATGTGCTCAATCTTTGCGCCAACAATTATCTCGGGCTTGCCGCCGACCCACGGGTAATTGCGGCGTCGGTGGCAGCGGCCAATCGCTGGGGTGCCGGCCTGGCATCGGTCCGGTTTATCTGCGGAACGCAGGAGATTCATAAGACGCTGGAAGCAGCGGCGGCAGAATATCTCGGCTTTGAGGATTCGATCCTGTTCGCCGCCGCTTTCGATGCCAATGGCGCGGTATTCGAACCGTTGCTGGGTGCGGAAGACGCGATCGTTTCCGACAGTCTCAACCACGCGTCGCTGATTGACGGTATCCGGCTGTCCAAGGCACGGCGGTACCGCTTTTCGAACAACGACATGGCGGATCTCGATCGTGTGCTGGCGCAGGCAAGGACTGAAGGCGCTCGCACCATATTGATCGTCACGGATGGCGTCTTTTCCATGGATGGGACGATCGCCAATCTGGGTGCGATCGCCGATCTGGCCGATCGGCATGGAGCGCTCACGCTGGTCGATGATTGTCACGCAACCGGACTCCTCGGTCCGGGCGGACGAGGCAGCTTGGCCTATCGCGGCGTCGAAGGGCGGATCGATATTCTGACCGGTACTTTCGGCAAGGCATTGAGCGGGTCGATGGGCGGATTTGTCGCGGCGCGGCGCTCCGTCATCGACCTGTTGCGGCAGCGGGCACGGCCATATCTGTTTTCGAATGCCCTGGCACCGGCAATCTGCGGCGCCGCACTCGCGGCGATCGACATAGCGCGCGGCCCCGACGGGGATGCACTGCGCCAAAGATTGGAACGAAACACGTCCCGGTTCCGTGCCGGCCTCCAGGCGCTGGGATTCGAATTGCTGCCCGGCGAGCATCCGATCGTACCGGTCATGCTGTTCGATGCGCACAAGGCCAAACATATGGCAGACGAACTGCTGTCGCTGGGCATTTACGTCACGAGCTTTTCCTTCCCGGTCGTACCGCACGGCCTCGCGCGCATCCGCACGCAGATGTCAGCTCATTTCGCCGATGATCAGATCGATCACGCAATCAATGCCTTTGCTCAGGCTGGCCGCACGCTGGAGATCATTCAATGAACACCGCTGTTCTCACCCGCCCTGAAACCACCGTGAAGACCATGAAAGGCCTGGCCAAACTGGAGGCAAGGGAGGGAGTGTGGGAAACGCGCGCGCCGATACCGCAGCCCGGCCCTGACGATGTCCTGATCAAGATCGCCAGGACCGCGATCTGCGGCACGGATGTCCATATTCACGCCTGGGACGAATGGGCAGCGCGCACCGTGCCGGTTCCGATGATCTTTGGACATGAATTCTCCGGCGAGATCGTCGAAGTCGGCGCAGCGGTCACGCGCGATTTGCGGATCGGCCAGCGTGTTTCCGGCGAGGGTCATATCATCGACATCAATTGCGCCGCTTCGCGCGCGGGCAAGTTCCATCTCGACCCCGGCACTCAAGGCATTGGTGTGAACCGGCAGGGCGCCTTTGCCGAATATCTCTGCCTTCCAGCGTTCAATGTCGTGCCGTTGCCAGAGGATGTATCCTTGGACGTCGGCGCAATTCTCGACCCCTTCGGCAATGCCGTGCATACAGCACAGCAATTCGACCTGCTCGGCGAAGATGTCCTCGTCACCGGTGCCGGACCCATCGGGATCATGGCCGCCGCGGTCGCACGCCGGGCGGGTGCGCGATCCGTGGTTCTGACCGACGTCAATGACTATCGGCTCGAACTGGCAACGCGGCTTGCCGATGTTCGGCCGGTCAATGTCAGCCGCGAGGACCTGCGCGATGTCATGCATGAGCAGGGTGTGCCCGACGGCTTTGGCGTCGTCCTGGAAATGTCCGGCGTCGAGAGCGCGATCCGCCAGGCCGTGGCCTGCGTGGCGATGGGCGGAAATATCGCCATGCTCGGCTTACCGAGCCGCGATATGCAAATCGCGTGGGCGGACATCATCCTCAAGGCCGTAACGATACGCGGCGTTTACGGACGCGAGATGTTCGAAACCTGGCGCAAGATGTTCGGATTGATCCGCAACGGGCTCGATCTGCAGCCGCTGATCACGCACCGCCTTCCGGTTGGTGACTTCAATGCGGGATTCGACCTGATGCGCAAAGGGCTGTCCGGGAAGGTCGTGCTCGACTGGAGCTAGGCGGGCGAAAGCCCGAAGGATTCCTTTTCCTGCAGGATCTCATCGCGCATCCTTCGTCAGTCCGCGGAGCACGGCGATGACCCGATCATTGTCGACCGGACGACCGATGCTGATGCGAATCCAGTCATCGAGCGGTGGAAACGGACGCGCGACCTGAATTCCCGCAGCCACAAAAGCCGCGCGGAAGCCTGCTGCCTCAGGCGTGGAGAAAAAGACGAAGTTCGCGCGTGACTCACTGTGTCGTAAACCCGACTGGTTGAGTACCGCCGTCAGCCGTTGGCGCTCGGCGGCGACGCTGCTTCGCACCGAACCGACATGCGCCTGATCAGCGAGCGCAGCGCCAGCGGCGGCGAGCGCGAGCCGGTTAAGTGAATGCGGCGCCCCGATACCGGATTGCCGCAGTCCCTTTGCCAAAGCATGCGGCGCGACGGCGTAGCCGATCGACAGGCCCGCCAAGCCATAAATCTTGGCGAGCGTTCTGAACACCAGCACATTGGCGCCGCTACGAACGTGACGGATCGCACTGCGGCCGGCAAGATCATCATACTCCAGATACGCTTCATCGACGACGACGAGCGTTCGCTTCGCGGTTTCGGCGATGAACTGATGCAATGCCGCGGCATCGCCCACCGTGCCCGACGGATTATGCGGATTGACCAGCGATACAGCGAGTGTTTGCGCATCCACCGCTCGTGCCAGCGCTGGCAGATCGTTTTCCAGATCGGCGTTGAGCGGCACAGGGACGGCCCGTCCGCCGAGCGGTGCAGCGGCATCCACCAATGCGGTATAACCAGGCGCCGAGAAGACAATCCCACCGCCGCCCGGCCGCTGTCGCGCAAGGTACAGGCCTAGCGGTTCCAGCACTTCGCCGATCACGATCTGCCCGGACGCGACACCTTCCAGCGCAGCGATCCGCCGAGTCAGCGCATCGACTTCGTTTTGATCGACATAGCGTTCGATGCCCGGCGTCGCGCGGGCGATCGCCGGTGCGACACGAGGTGACGGGCCGTACTCATTCTCGTTAAGCGACAGCCGTGCCGTCGCCGGCCTGCCCCTGGCGGGAAGTGCGGTAGCGACCGTCGCCGCCGCACTCATCGCCAGCCATTCGCGGCGGTTGAGCAACCCACCCATCAGAACGACACCCCGGCGCGCACATAATAAAAGGCGCCGCTAAACCCGAACGGCGAGAACTCGCTATAGGGAAACACCCCGAAGGTGTCCGCGCCCGTCAGCGCCGGCGTGGAGCGAATGTTCTCGGTCGGATAGACGTTGAACAGATTGTTGGCGCCGACAGTCACTGCAAGATTGCGGTTGATCTGCCCGGTGAAACTGAAATCGGTCACCCATTTCGGCTCCAACTTCTGGATCACATCGAGATTGCCGACAGTGCCCGACTGAGTGGGCAACGTGCGGAACGGCACATTCCCTTGCGCGATCAGCGCGACATTGGCGGGACTCTGGTTGGTCAGCGCGACTTGTTCGACCGTGCCGTAGCGCGTCGTACGCGCGTCGAAAGTGATTGCACCAAGCTTCAGATTGGCACCGAGCGCCACTTTGTCACGCGGCTGCCCATGCTCGACCCGCGTCCGCTCGACCACATCGAACAGCGGCGTGGTGATACCAAGTCCAGTGATCTGCGACGGCGTCGATGAGATGCGTCGCACGTGTGTCTCGTTATGATTATACGCTGCACTCAGCTTGAGGTCCGCCCAATTGCCGAGCGGCGTGGCGTAAGCGACCGTCACATCCACGCCCTGTGTCCGCGTGTCGATCGCATTGCTGAAATAGCGCACACTGGTCACGCCGGGAATGCCGATGCCCGCCAGATAGTCGCGCAGGCGCCGGCTGCCCGAGGCGTCGACATAATTCGAGGAGAGGACAATGCGATCGTCAATGTCGATATGATAATAATCGACCGACGCAGTCAGGCGTCCGGCCGCGAAGGTCAGGCCGCCGCCAAAATTGGTCGATTTCTCCGGGCGTAGCGATTGCGCACCAAGCGCCTGCGCCAAGGCCGAGCCGACCGGCGCGGTGCGCACCAGCACGAATTCCGGAAAACCGGTCGTGTTGTTGACGATCGTGCGACTGCTGGTCGAGCTGAAATATTGCTGCGCCAATGCAGGTGCGTGAAAACCGGTACCGATCGAGCCACGTAAGGCGAAGCCGGCAGGCAAGGCGATCCGCGTGGATGCCTGGCCGTTCCAGGTATCGCCGAAATCGCTGTAATCCTCATAGCGTCCAGCGAGATCGACTTGCCAGCCTTTGACGAGTTCCGTGCCGATTTCCGCGAAGGCCCCGATCGCGCGGCGGTCGACGTTGACGACATCGGACGGCTGGATGCCGGCGAAGCCCTGCGATCCAATCGTCGGGATCGCGCCCGTGCCGGGTCCATCGAGCACGCGCGTGGTCCCATAGGCATAGCTTGCCGCTTCGCCCGCACCGATCTTGTACCCATCACGCCGGTATTCCGCGCCAATCGCAACGTTGATCGGCGCGGCCAAACCAGCTTCGAACCCACGCGAGAAGGTCAGATCGGTGGTCCATTGCGAGTTGGAATATTTGCCGTTGTAGAAACGCGTCGGGCTTGCCGCACCCAGCGTGGCATTGAGCGTGTTTTCGGTGCGATATTCGATGCTGTTGCCGCCATAAACACTCGACAGATCCCATTTCCACCCGCCGACATCGCCACGCAGGCCAAGTGCCGCCGAATAATCGGTGCTTTCCGTGTTGACGAAAGGCAGGAAGCCGTCGGGATAAATCGCGCGGACATTCTCATCCTGGCCGGCTCGACGAAATGATGCGTTGGAATGCGCCTTGCTGAGACGGTAGCCGCCAAAGCCGTAAAGCTCGACGCCGCCGCCTAGCGGCTTTTCAAGATTGACGATGACCGATCCATCCTTGAGATCGCCTTCGTCGGAAAAGCGCCACACGTTGCGGTCGACGGTTGCTTCGCGCGGATCCAGCCGCGTACCGGCAACGCCACCCGGCGCGTTCAACCCGACCCCTGCCCCGTAGCGCGCCGACAAAGGCTGTGCCGTGCCGGTCGGCGAGATACCGAAATAAAATTGGCGCATGTCGGGCAGTGCGCGATTGGCTCCCTTGTGGTCGCGGTAATAGCCGGTGACATTGACGAAGCCGTCATCGCCCAGCTTCACGCCGCCACCGAGCGAAAAAGCATAGGTGTCGCCACCACCGTCATAGGTCGACCCCGCGCTGGCGGTTGCGTGGAACTTCGTGTCCGTACGCAGCAGGATGTTGATCACCCCCGCGATCGCATCCGATCCATATTGCGCGGATGCGCCGTCGCGCAGGATCTCGATCCGCCCGATCCCGTCGGCCGGGATTTGATTGAGATCAGTCGGTACCGCGCCCTTCCCGATCGTGCCGCCGGTATTGACCCATGCGGCGGTGTGCAGACGCTTGCCATTGACCAGGACCAGCGTCTCATCAGGTGACAGGCCACGCAGCGACGCCGAGTGAATATGCGTGTTCCCATCCGGCGTGGTGGGCGTCGCGAAGGCGAAAGACGGGGCAAGCTGGCGCAATATCTCGGTCGTTTCCTGATAACCGGAGGCGCGCAGATCATCGCCGCGCAACAGGTCGATCGGCACTGACGATGTCGTCACGGTGCGCTCCCCGACACGCGATCCGGTCACGACGATATCGCCAGATGCGTCCGGCGACAGGATGCTGTCGGGCACCCCCTGATCCGCCGGGGCTTGTTGCGCGGAAGCGAGAGTCGGCAGGGCGGACATGCCGGCGAGCAGCACGGCGACGATCTTCTTCATTCGGAGGTCCCTTTTTCGTTGATTATTGTCTTGCGATGGCCGCCGACGCGCGAAGCGAGGTGCCGACCAGTGCAAAGAAGGCGCGGCTTTCCGCGGAGCTGCCGACATCCCATTCCGGATGCCATTGGACCGCCAGTACATCGCCGCCGCACGGTCTGGCCCAGACCGCCTCGACCAGGCCATCATCCGCCGCCACCGCTTCGATCGACAAACCTGCGCCGAGCCGGTCGATGCCCTGTTCGTGCACAGAATTGACCAGCAGCCGCCGGCGTCCCGTCGCCCGTGCCAGCACGCCTGCATCGCTCAGTTCGACATCATGGCAGTGCCCGAACATCTCATCGAGGCAGCCACCCCAGGACCCGCGATGATGTCGCCCGTGACATGCCTCGGTCGACAATGTGCCTCCAAACAGCACATTGATCTCCTGCAGGCCGCGACAGATGCCGAAGACCGGCTTGCCGATCTCGATCATGCGCCCGGCAAGCGCGAGCGCGACCTCATCGCGCTGGGGGTCGACCTGCTGCCCCGGGGATAGCGGCGCGCCGCCATATCGATCAGGCGCGACGTGCGAACGCGATCCTGTCAGCAGCAATCCATCGAGCAGCGCAGTCAGGCCGAGGATCGAGGCGGCGTCGGTCACCGCCGGCACCAGCAACACCGTCGCGTCGGAAAAACGCGACAAGGGTGCAACGAAGCGCGTCGCAACGACCTGCACCGGGCGATCGACGACCTCGTTGCAACACAGAACGCCGATCACGGGGCGCGGCGTACTACTCATCCAAGCTTCAGCAACATCATGTTCTCCACCTGCGGCTATATCCCATCATTCCAGTAGGAGATGATAGAAAAGCTTCGAGCGCAGGTAGGGCGACTATGTGGCCTGACCAGCCGCTGCTCGCATAAATGGATGCCTGCCTCTCAATCTCGGCGCTCGCGCATGGGATTGGGCATCGGAGAAGCAGCATGGCCGACGATTCATCATCCACAGCGCGCTCGTCGCGGTCGTCGTTCGGGCTTCAGGTCCTGCTTGGCATGGCAATCGGTCTGGCGCTGGGCATTGCCGGTCGTGCGCTCGGCGATGCTGCCGCCGGCCATGCGCTCGGCGAAACGCTGCACACTGTCGGACAGATCTTTGTCCAGTTGCTCAAGGCGTTGGTCGCGCCGCTGGTCTTTACCGCGATCATCGCGTCGATCGCGGCGCTGCGCGACCTGGAGAATGCCGCCAGGCTGGTGGTGCGAACGCTCATCTGGTTCGCGCTGACCGCGTTCATCACGGTGCTGATCGGGATTGCATTGGGGCTGATCATCCAGCCTGGCCTCCATACGAGCATTGATCCTTCGGCCGCCCAGCCGCCGTCGAGCACCGGTTCATGGCTCGATTTCCTGAAAGGGCTCGTGCCGGCAAATCTGCTTGGTCTGCAGGCATCGACCGTGATCGACACGGGGGTGGCAAAGACCATGCTTTCGTTCAACGTCCTGCAGATCATTGTCGCGGCGATCGCGATTGGCGCGGCGGCGGTACGGATTGGAGCCAAGGGCGAAGCGTTCCTGGCGTTCAACGCATCGGCACTGGCGGTTTTCCGTCATTTGCTGCGCTGGGTGATCGCGCTGACGCCGATCGGCACGGCGGCGCTGATCGGCGACGCGGTGATCCGTTACGGCTGGGATGCCCTGGCTGCGCTCGGATCATTCGCCGCCGCAGTCTATATCGGGCTCGGCCTGGTCCTGTTTGTGGTGTATCCGCTGCTGCTTGTCGCCAACGGCCTCAGCCCGCTGCGCTTCTTTGCCGCCGCATGGCCGGCGATCCAGCTCGGCTTTGTATCGCGATCGTCTGTCGGCACGCTCCCCGTGACGGAAGAAGTGACAGAGCACCGACTTGGCGTCCCGCGTAGCTATGCCGCCTTTGCCGTACCGCTGGGCGCCACCACCAAGATGGATGGATGCGCGGCGATCTATCCTGCCTTGTCGGCAATCTTCGTGGCGCAATTCTTCGGGCTTCCGCTGCATTTGTCGGACTATGCCTTGATCATATTCGTGTCGGTTATCGGATCCGCCGCCACCGCCGGCCTGACCGGCGCGACCGTGATGCTGACCCTGACATTATCGACGCTGGGCCTGCCGCTGGAGGGCGCCGGGTTGTTGCTGGCGATCGATCCGATCCTCGATATGGGGCGCACCGCGGTCAATGTAGCGGGCCAGGCGCTGGTGCCGACGATCGTCGCCAAGCGATCGGGCATTCTCGATCTGGCAAGATTCTGGTCACGGCATCAAGAATACGCGCCAGCCTGACCGGGCATGGAAGCTTGGACGATCTCGGGGATGCTCTTCGTCAGATCATGTCCTGGCTGACGGCGCCGTCATGACATTGAGTTCCGCCACGGCAAGCGCGAAACTTTCGGTCGCGGTCGTCGAGGCAAAAACCGAAGCCAGTCAAGATTGGGCAATTCTCCCGGCACTGGACTCCTTCACCCTCGGCGGCAGGATTTTTCATTTGCACATCGCCGGCATTCATGTCGTGAAGCCGCGAAGAAACATAGGGCGATGCAGGTGCCGGACAGGTCGGAATCCCGGGGACGAAAACATGCGTCGCGCGCCAGATTCAGGGAGTTGTCATGAGCGATTTGCGCACATTCTATCCGGCCATCGAGCCCTATGAATCGGGAATGCTGGATGTCAGGGACGGGCACCAGCTCTATTATGAACGGGTCGGCACCCCTGGCGCAAAACCGGCGGTGTTTCTGCACGGCGGGCCGGGCGGCGGATCGTCACCCGTTCATCGCCAGCTCTTCGATCCCACCCGCTATGACGTGCTGCTCTTCGATCAGCGCGGTTGTGGTCGCTCGACTCCGCACGCCGAACTTCATGCGAACACGACATGGCATCTCGTGGCGGACATCGAACGCCTGCGCGAACTTGCCGGCGTCGAACGCTGGCTCGTCTTCGGTGGCAGTTGGGGGTCGACCCTCGCCCTTGCCTATGCCGAAACGCATCCTGAGCGGACGAGTGAGCTGGTCCTGCGCGGCATTTTCACCGGCGAACCCGAGGTGATCGAATGGTATTACAAGTTCGGCGTGTCGGAAATGTTCCCCGACAAATGGGAACGCTTCCTCGCGCCGATCCCCGTTGGCGAGCGCGGTGACTTGATCGCTGCCTATAACCGCATCCTGACCGGGAACGATCCAGCGGCCCAGCTGGAAGCGGCAAAGGCATGGAGCCTTTGGGAAGGTGAAACGGTCACGCTGCTGCCCGATCCCACACTGACCGTTACCCATGGTGCGGATCATTTCGCGATCGCCTTCGCGCGGGTGGAGAACCATTATTTCTCGCATGGTTGCTGGTTCGAATCCGGCCAGCTGTTGCGCGATGCCGACCGGCTGGCCGACATCCCCGGGGTTATCGTCCACGGCCGCTATGACATGCCCTGCCCCGCGCGTTGCGCATGGGAATTGCACAAGCGCTGGCCGGGTTCGGATTTGCATATCGTCGAAG
This sequence comes from Sphingomonas sp. ERG5, assembly GCF_000803065.1. GTDB lineage: Bacteria > Pseudomonadota > Alphaproteobacteria > Sphingomonadales > Sphingomonadaceae > Sphingomonas. The sequence continues at coordinate 285 of NZ_JSXI01000052.1, read as the reverse complement.
GGGCCGGCCACGCATTCAACGAGCCGGGAATTCTCCACGAACTGATCAAGGCAACGGACCGCTTCGCAGACAGCGGCTGATGCCCTGTAGCAATGAGTTTTCGACACTAAGAAAGAGCGCGCCGGCATGAATCCGGCAAACGACGGCATGGCCGATCCTGTGTCATGGTTGAATCACCAGCGGCGACAGGGCCACTGGGACCGCACGGAAGAGACGAGCGGCGAAGATATGTTACACCTGGATGTAACATATCTTTCTCCGCCGCCTCCCCGACCACAAACCTAC
>NZ_JSXI01000051.1 GCF_000803065.1 Sphingomonas sp. ERG5 | reverse complement strand
GGCAGCCCCCGCGCCAGCCGCGACGACCGCCAGCACCAGTGCTGCAGCCCCGGCACCCGCCGCCGGCGCCGGCATCAAGCGTGCCGGTGAGACCGTGCCGCGTGCTGCCTTGCGCGACCGCAAGGGCGACGATCGCCGCACCGCCGGCAAGCTGACCGTCAACCGCGCGCTTGGCGATGGTGACGGCGCACGTGCCCGCAGCCTCGCCGCGCTCAAGCGCGCTCGCGAGAAGGAACATCGTCGCCTGGGCGGCCCGCGCGAAGCGCAGGCCAAGCAGATCCGCGACGTCGTCGTTCCCGAAGCGATCACGGTGCAGGAACTCGCCAACCGCATGGCGGAAAAGGGCGCGGACCTGGTCAAGGCATTGTTCAAGATGGGCATGCCCGTCACGATCAACGCGACGATCGACCAGGACACCGCCGAGCTGCTGGTGACCGAATTCGGCCACAACATCACGCGCGTCAGCGATTCGGACATCGATCTTGCGATCGAGACCGACGCCGATGCCGAAGACACGTTGCAGCCGCGGCCGCCGGTGGTGACGATCATGGGCCATGTCGATCACGGCAAGACCTCGCTGCTCGATGCGCTGCGCGGTACCGATGTGGTCAAGGGCGAGGCCGGTGGCATCACTCAGCATATCGGCGCCTATCAGGTCACGCTGAAGGACAAGTCGAAGGTCACGTTCCTCGACACGCCTGGCCATGAGGCCTTCACCGAAATGCGTGCGCGTGGCGCCAATGTGACGGATATCGTCGTGCTGGTCGTCGCCGCAGATGACGGGCTGAAGCCGCAGACGATCGAAGCGATCAACCACACCAAGGCGGCCGGCGTGCCGATGATCGTCGCGATCAACAAGATCGACAAGCCCGATGCCAATCCGCAAAAGGTGCGCGAGGCGTTGCTTCAGTATGAAGTGATCGTCGAGGAAATGTCCGGCGACGTGCAGGACGTCGAAGTCTCCGCCTTGCAGAAGACGGGTCTCGATGAACTGGTCGAAAAGATCCAGCTTCAGGCCGAACTGCTCGAATTGAAGGCCAACCCCGATCGCGCCGCCGAAGGCACCGTGATCGAGGCGAAGCTCGACAAGGGCCGGGGCCCGGTCGCGACCATCCTGGTCAATCGCGGCACGCTCAAGGTCGGCGACATCTTCGTCGTCGGCGCCGAGAGCGGCAAGGTCCGCGCGATGACCAACGACAAGGGTCAGCAGATCAAGGAAGCCGGTCCGTCGATGCCGGTCGAGGTGCTCGGCCTGTCCGGCGTGCCGCGCGCCGGCGATCCGCTATCGGTGGTCGAGAATGAGGCACGCGCCCGTGAGGTCGCGGAATATCGCCAGAGCGTGATCACCAACAAGCGCACCACGTCCGCCCCGGCCAGCCTGGAGAGCATGTTCTCCGCGCTCAAGGACAAGCAGGCGATCGAATATCCGCTGGTGGTCAAGGCCGACACGCAGGGGTCGGTCGAGGCGATCGTCGCATCGATCAACAAGATCTCGACCGACGACATCAAGGCCCGCGTGCTGCATTCGGGCGTTGGCGGCATCACCGAGAGCGACGTCACCCTGGCCGGTGCCAGCGGCGCGCCGATCATCGGCTTCAATGTCCGCGCCAATGCCAAGGCGCGCGAGATCGCCGAACGCCAGAAGGTCGCGCTCAAATATTATGACGTGATCTACGACCTGATCGACGAAATCCGCTCGGGCATGGCGGGCGAGCTTGGCCCCGAGGCATTCGAAACGGTCGTCGGCCGCGCCGAAATCCGCGAGGTTTTCTCGGCCGGCAAACACGGCAAGGCGGCGGGTCTGCTCGTCACCGAAGGCATCATCCGCAAGGCGCTCAAGGCGCGCATCACACGCGAGGATGTCATCATCTACCAGGGCGAAATCGCATCCTTGCGTCGCTTCAAGGACGATGTGGCCGAAGTCCGTGCGGGTCTGGAGTGCGGCGTGACGTTCACGCAGAACTTCGTCGACATCAAGCCGGGCGACTATCTCGAAACCTTCGAGGTCGAGCTGCGCGAACGGACGCTGTAACCCATCACCCTCTCCCCCGTGCGGGGGAGAGGGGATAGGAATGATATGAAGTCAGCCGAAACTCCCGAAGCCCGCTCCGTCCGCGTCCTGCGCGTGGGCGAACAGATGCGCCATACGCTGTCGGACATCCTTGCCCGCGGCGATGTGCATGATGAGACGCTGGCCAAGCATCTCGTCACGGTGACCGAAGTGCGTATGTCGCCCGACCTGCGCCATGCGACGGTGTTCGTGAAGCCGCTGCTCGGCAAGGACGAGGAAGCGGTGCTCAAGGCACTGCGCACCAACACCGCCTATCTGCAGCGCGAGGCGGCCGCGCGAGTGAAGATGAAATATGCCGCCAAGCTGAAGTTCCTCGCCGATGAGAGCTTCGACGAAGGCAGCCATATCGATCAGCTGCTGCGCACGCCGCATGTGGCGCGCGACCTTGAGGCGTCCGACGACGATTGACACGCATCCGGGTAAGACGCATCTTACCGACATGAACGCGCAGACGACGTTGTCGGAAAAAGGCCAGGTGGTCATCCCGAAGGATGTCCGCGACGCGCTGGGCTTCGTTCCCGGGCAGCGGCTCGAAGTGATCCGCTCGGGCAATGGCGTTTTCCTGCGGCCGGTGCAGCAGAAGAGCGGTCGGACGACCGACGAGATATTAGCGCGCATCCGAGAGATCAGGCCGCCTTATATGGGGCCACCGGCAACGATCGAGGAGATGAACGCCGCGGTCGATGCGATGTTCGCGGCAAAGTCGAAAGACGAAATCTGACCGTCGCGCTTGATACCAACGTCCTCATCCGCTTGATGGTCGAGGATGACAAGGCGCAGCTGGTGATCGCACGGGACTTGCTGAGCCGCGACTGCAGTATTTCCGCGACCGTCCTGCTCGAAGTCGAATGGGTGTTGCGTTCCTTCTATCGCTGGCCGCGCGAAGTAATCGCGGAATCCCTTGGTGAAATCATCGATTTGCCCACGGTATCGGTGAGTCCGACCGGTGTGCGCTGGGCGATCGATCGCTTCGCCCAAGGCGCGGACCTGGCCGATATGATGCATATCGCCTCGGCGCTGGGCGCAACCGCCTTTGCCACTTTCGACCGGCAGGTCGGCAGGCATGCCGGCGCCAATTCTCCCGTGCCCATCGAAACTCTCGCATGATGCTCCGCGGTCCATATGCCTTCCGTCCCGCCACGGCGGCGGACCTGACCATGCTTCGGTCATGGCTCGAAACGCCCGAGGTCGTGCGCTGGTGGGGCGATCCCGAGGAGCAGGAAGCTCTGCTGCGCGAGGATCTCGACGAGCCCGGCATGACGATGTGGATCGTCAGCCATGATGGCCGCCCGTTCGGCTATGCCCAGCATTATGAAGTGCATCGCTGGCCACAGCCGCATTTTCAGGCGATGCCCGCAGAGACGGTCGCGATCGATGCGTTCATCGGCGTGCCCGACATGATCGGCGGCGGGCATGGTTCGGCATTTTTGCGGCAATTGGCGGAGCGATTGCTCGCCGATGGCGCGCCATGTGTCGCGATCGATCCCGATACGGCCAATTTCCGTGCGCGCCGCGCCTATGCGCGTGCCGGATTCGTCGAACAGGGGCTGGTCGCCGGCGAGGATGGCGATGATGTGTTGATGATCTTCGTGCCTGGCGATTGATCGCAGCGGCCCTGCGTGGGACAAGCGCGGCATGGCCAAGCTCTATTTCTACTACGCCTCGATGAATGCGGGGAAATCGACCACCCTGTTGCAGGCGGATTTCAATTATCGCGAACGCGGCATGCGCACGATCCTGTTCACCGCGGCGATCGACGACCGGTTCGACGCCGGCACCGTCACGTCGCGCATCGGACTGGGCGCGGACGCGATCGCCTTCGAGCGCGACACCGACCTGGTCGCCATCGTCCACCGCACGGGCGAAGCGCTGCCCGCCTGCGTACTGGTCGATGAGGCGCAGTTTCTGACCGCCGCGCAAGTCGATCAGCTCGCCCAGCTTGCCGATGTGCACGGCGTTCCGGTGCTGGCTTATGGCCTGCGCACCGATTTTCAGGGGCGGCTGTTCGAAGGGTCGGCGCGGCTGCTCGCGATTGCCGATTCGCTGATCGAGATCAAATCGGTTTGCGAATGCGGGCGCAAGGCGACGATGAATCTGCGCGTCGATTCCGATGGCCGCGCGATCGCCGAAGGCGCACAGACCGAGATTGGCGGCAATGATCGTTATGTCGCGATGTGCCGCAAACACTTCACTGCGGCGCTGACACAGATCGCCGGCTGAACGAAATGCATGGCTGGATCATTCTCGACAAGCCGGTCGGGCTGGGCTCGACTCAAGCCGTCTCGGCGGTGAAGCGTGCGCTGCGCACTGGTGAGTATGGCAAGTTCAAAGTCGGGCATGGCGGCACGCTCGATCCGCTTGCCTCGGGCGTGTTGCCGATCGCGGTGGGTGAAGCGACCAAACTTGCCGGGCGGATGCTCGACAGCGACAAGATCTATGACTTCACGATCGGATTCGGCGTGCAGACCGACACGCTCGATGCCGAAGGTGTGGAGATCGCTTCCTCGCCGATACGGCCGACGCTGCATGCGGTCGAAGCCGTGCTGCCACGCTTCACCGGGCCGATCGAGCAGGTGCCGCCGGCCTATTCCGCACTGAAGATCGATGGCGAACGCGCCTATGACCTGGCGCGGGCCGGCGAAGACGTGGTGCTGGCGAGCCGGGCGGTAACGATCCATTCGCTCAATTCCTCCCCGGAACTCCATTCGGGGGAGACGCTAAGCGAAATCACTCTCACCGCGCATGTCTCCAAGGGCACCTATATCCGCAGCCTTGCACGCGACATCGCGCTGGCGCTCGGCACGGTCGGGCATGTCACCATGCTGCGCCGGATCAAGGCCGGGCCGTTCGCCCTCACCGACTCGATATCGCTGGACAAATTGGCCGAACTCGCTATTGCGCGCGGGCTTGAACAGATACTCCTGCCGTTGAGGGCGGGGCTGGACGACATCCCGGCTCTATCCCTCACCCCCGATCAGGCAGGGGCGCTCCGCCAGGGGCGTGTTCTGACCGGGATTGCCAGAGACGATGGCCTCCACTTCGCGATGCTGGACGATGTTCCGGTCGCTCTGGTCGAGGTTCGGGACCAGTCGGTCCTGGTCGTGCGAGGCTTCAATCTATGACGATGTCGAAGGAAAATGCATGACGATCACCGCAGAGCGCAAGGACGCGCTCGTCAAGGAACATGGCCGTATCGAAGGCGATACCGGCAGCCCCGAAGTCCAGGTCGCGATCCTCACCGAGCGCATCCGCAACCTGACCGAGCACTTCAAGGGCCACAAAAAGGACAATCATTCGCGCCGTGGTCTGCTGATGATGGTCAACAAGCGCCGCAGCTTGCTCGACTATCTCCGCCACAAGGACGGCCAGCGCTATACCGATCTCATCGCGAAGCTCGGGCTTCGCAAGTAACCCGGACGGCCCCCGAAAGGGGGCCGTTTCGCTATTCGGCAACCGGCAATTCGGCCGGTTTCCCCGAACCCCCTTCCCGCCGAATGAACGGCCAGTGGAAGGGACAAGCCGGGCCATTATCGGCTCGCAGATAGGCCCCGCATGCATTGGGCGTGCGGAGTGAAGGAAATAAAATGTTCGATACGAAAACTGTAAGCACCCAGTGGGGCGGCAAGACCCTCACGCTGGAAACGGGCCGCGTTGCCCGCCAGGCCGATGGCGCGGTCATCGCGACGCTCGGCGAAACCGTCGTGCTGTGCGCCGTCACCGCCGCCAAGTCGGTCAAGGAAGGGCAGGATTTCTTCCCGCTCACCGTCCATTACCAGGAAAAATTCTCGGCTTCGGGCCGCATCCCCGGCGGCTTCTTCAAGCGTGAGCGCGGCGCGACCGAAAAGGAAACGCTGACCAGCCGCCTGATCGATCGCCCGATCCGCCCGCTGTTCCCGGAAGGCTTCTACAACGAGATCAACGTGATCTGCCAGGTTCTCAGCTATGACGGCGAGAACGAGCCCGACATCCTCGCGATGGTCGCGGCATCGGCGGCGCTGACCATCTCCGGCGTGCCGTTCATGGGCCCGATCGGCGCGGCGCGCGTCGGTTATGTCGATGGCGAGTACATCCTCAACCCGACCACCGAATTGACCAAGTCGGGCGATCTCGACCTGGTCGTCGCCGCCACCGGCGATGCCGTGATGATGGTCGAATCCGAAGCCAAGGAGCTGTCGGAAGAAGTCATGCTCGGCGCGGTGCAGTTCGCGCACAAGGCATGCCGCGAAGCCGCCAACCTGATCATCGATCTGGCCGAGCAGGCCGCCAAGGATCCGTGGGAAATGGCCGCTCAGGCTGATCTCTCGGCCGCCAAGGACAAGCTGAAGAAGCTGATCGGCAAGGACATCGCCGCCGCCTACAAGGTGACCGACAAGTCCAAGCGTTCGAACCTGCTCAACGAAGCGCGCGCCAAGGGCAAGACCGCCTTCGCCGACGCCGCCCCGCAGGATCAGATGGCCGCCGGCAAGCTGATGAAGAAGCTGGAAGCGGAAATCGTTCGCGGCGCCATCCTCAAGGACGGCAAGCGCATCGACGGCCGCACCACCACGCAGATCCGTCCGATCGAAGCGATGGTGCATTTCCTGCCCCGCACCCATGGTTCGGCGCTGTTCACCCGGGGTGAGACGCAGGCGATCTGCACCACCACCCTGGGCACCAAGGAAAGCGAGCAGATGATCGACGGGCTGACCGGCCTGTCTTACGAAAACTTCATGCTGCACTATAACTTCCCGCCCTATTCGGTCGGTGAAGTGGGCCGCTTCGGCGCCCCTGGTCGTCGTGAAGTCGGTCATGGCAAGCTCGCCTGGCGCGCGCTGCACCCGGTGCTGCCGACCAAGGAAGAATTCCCCTACACGATCCGCGTTCTGTCGGACATCACCGAGTCGAACGGCTCGTCCTCGATGGCGACGGTGTGCGGCGGTTCGCTGTCGATGATGGATGCCGGCGTGCCGTTGAAGCGGCCGGTTTCGGGCATCGCAATGGGCCTGATCCTGGAGGGCAAGGACTTCGCCGTGATCAGCGACATTCTGGGCGACGAGGATCACCTCGGCGACATGGATTTCAAGGTCGCGGGCACGTCCGAAGGCATCACCACGATGCAGATGGACATCAAGATCGCCGGCATCACCGAAGAGATCATGCGCAAGGCTTTGGCCCAGGCCAAGGAAGGCCGCGCGCACATCCTCGGCGAAATGGCCAAGGCGCTTGACCACACGCGTGAAGAACTGTCGGCGCACGCGCCGCGCATCGAGACGATCACGATCGACAAGTCGAAGATCCGTGACGTGATCGGCACCGGGGGCAAGGTGATCCGCGAGATCGTCGCCACCACCGGCGCCAAGGTCGACATCGACGATGAGGGCGTGATCAAGGTTTCGTCGTCCGACACCGCGCAGATCGAAGCCGCGATCAAGTGGATTCGTGGCCTGGTCGAAGAGGCCGAAGTGGGCAAGGTCTATGACGGCAAGGTCGTCAACCTGGTCGATTTCGGTGCGTTCGTGAACTTCATGGGCGGCAAGGACGGTCTCGTCCATGTCTCCGAAATCAAGAACGAGCGCGTCGAGAAGGTCGCCGACGTTCTGAGCGAAGGCCAGGAAGTCAAGGTCAAGGTCCTCGAGATCGATCCGCGCGGCAAGGTTCGCCTGTCGATGCGCGTCGTCGACCAGGAAACCGGCGCCGAGCTGGAAGACACGCGTCCGGCACGCGAACCGCGTGAAGGCGGCGACCGTGGCGATCGTGGTCCGCGCGGCCCGCGTCGCGATGGCGATGGCGGCCGTGGCCCCCGAGGTGAAGGTCGTGGTGATGGCGGCGGCCGTGGCGACCGTGGCCCGCGTCGTGACGGCGGCGATCGTGGTCCGCGCCGCGATGGCGGCGGTGACCGTGGCCCGCGGCCCGAGCGTTCGGGCGGCAATGATGACGGCCCGGCGCCCGAGTTCGCACCGGCCTTCCTGACCGGCGATCGCGACTAAGCATCACATCCGCAAGGATGGCCGATACAGGAAAGGGGCCCGGAGCGATCCGGGCCCCTTTTCGTTGGGCGCTACACTGACCGATGGGATGCAGACCCCTTCATCCGGATCAGATCGACTCCAGATACCCTTCCATCGTCTCCATCGCGGCGTCCGACATGCGCACGATCGTGCGGCGCCCATCGGTGGGATCGGCCGACAGATCGACCAGCCCGCGCTGCCGGAGCGTCGAGATCCAGCGCAAGCCGCTGGTGGTCGGGACATCGGCGGCGATGCAAGCGCTCGTCGCCGACACCATCCGTCGTTCCCGGCGCGCGATATACAAATCGAGCAGCATGTCCCAGGGAGGTTCGTGAAAGACGATCGCATGCGCGGCGAAGGCCTTGGCGCGGCGGCGGCGTGCCGAATAGAGCGACTTGGCGCGAATCAGCAATTCGTCGTCGGCCGGCAGCTCGTCGTCCTCCTCGTCGTCATCGACCAGCGCGGCGATCGGCGGTTTCTTCGCCATTCGCGCCGAGGTGCGAGCATAGGGCCCGAACCCTTTCGCTTCCTTGGGCTGCAACGACATGACGGTTCCCCTTAAATTTGATGATCGCCAGCAAGCTGACGGTGATGGTCGGTCACGGCTTGTGCCGACCAGTCGAGATCTCCCCCCCGCGCCATCCGCCGCTGGTGACGGAACGTACCGATCAGCAGCAGCAGAATGATCGGATAGCTCCAGACCGCCGCGAGGATCGCATAAACGACGCGGATGGTGTCCGAATCGATCGCCTTGATGATATGTGCGCCCGCCCCCAGACCCTGCATTGCCGCGACCCACAAAGTCCACCAGCGATCGGCATAAAGCGCAAGGGCGACCAGGACGCCGAACAACGCGACGTCGATTGCCATCACTCCCAGATCGACATGATAGAATCGGGTGGGAACGCTCGCCTGGAGCAGCATACCGAGAAGCACCGCCAGGGTCAGCGCGATGGCGGTAACCCGCTCGGGTGCGCCGCCGCGAAGCAGCGCATAGCCCGATACGAGCAGTTGAAGCCCGAGAAAGATATAGACTCTATCCATGTGCCAACCGGACCATTCCCCTCATGGTATCGTCAAGGGCCGCTGGTTCAAGCGACCGCGACGAGACGAAGCGGTTCTTCGATCGCACCCTTCGGACTGTCGGTCGGCGGGCATTCCGAAATATCGCCATAACCGGTGATGCCGATCTCGTGACGCACCTCGGCAAGCACTCGATGCGCCTCGACGAACGCCTGACGCGCCTTGACCAGTGCGTTGGCCCCTTCGGCGACCAGGCGGACTGCCTCAAGGCCAGTGCCGAAAGGCAGGTTGGCGTTCTGACGAGCCTGCAGCATGGTGGTCATGCATTGAGCGGCCTGCAGGGCGGCCAGATCCGTCGCTGCCTCGGCCTGCAGAAAATCCCGCGTCACGATATCATTTGCCTGACGGCGTTCCTTGAGCATTGCGCCTCCCCAGCCGCACGTTGCGGCATATCGTCAGCGCGAAAGATCGATGCGATTTTCACGGAGCTTGTCCGTGAGCGTCGCAGCGATATTGAGCAAAGCGCCTGTCGCCACCGCTATCCCGACCATCAGGGCAAGGATGATTCCGGCACGCTGGAGCTTCGTCAGATCATTTCGCGCATCCCCGTTGATCCGCCCGACGGGCGCAAACCCGAAGAGGCGACGACCATACCCGGACGGTGCGGTCGAGTGGCGGGGTGGGGCCTGGACGGCCGGCGACGCAACGTCGATTGGTTCATGTGCGATTGGCTCGTATGTCTGCCCACCCTCATGATCGGCGAGCCGACGCGCCGCATCGAAACGCGAGGCGGCGCCCAGGGCGGCAACCGCGCGCTCGATCCGCTTGTCGACCGAGTGCGGGGAGATATTGAGGACCTGCGCAATCTCCTTGGAGTTGCGACGCGTCAAGACAAGACGGAGGCATGCCCGTTGCGCTTCGGTTAGTTGATCAATCCCCCCAGGCGGCATGTCATCATTGTAGCTCCATTTTGGATCAGAGCAACGAATCGTGCATTACGGGAAGATGGCAGCGTCGAATGGCAAATATCGGGAATGGCCCGGCAAGATTATGAAATCCTGCCCATCTCCGCTTTCAGGTCGGCATCGGCGCGCAGGATGTCGAGCGCCATCGCAATATAATTCCCCGCCACCGATTGATCGACCGCATCGCAGACCCGGACAAGCGAATCACCAACCGCAATCAGCCGCCTGATCGTCTCCGCTTCGCTCAGGTCGCCCCTCAGCCAGCGGTCCGGCATGGCCGATTCGGGAAAAAACTCGTTTTGCAACATAACGCCTACTCCCCACCCTGAAGTCGCTCATGATGACGAATCACTTCGTCGATGATGAAACGCAGAAATTTTTCGCTGAATTCGGGATCGAGATTCGCATCCCTGGCCAGTCCGCGAAGGCGCGAAATCTGCGCTTCCTCCCGCCCCGGATCGGCAGCCGGCAAGCCGGCGACCGCCTTGTGGCGACCAACCGCCTGAGTCACTTTGAAGCGCTCGGCGAGCAGAAACACGAGAGCGGCATCGATATTGTCGATGCTCTGGCGGTATCCCCGTAGCGTATCGTCCGTCATCTATGACAATTCCCTGCGCGATCCAGCCCCCTTTGCTGATGTGAACGCACATGCGCAACCCTGAAAGACTTGCCTTTGCTGTCCCACGCCGCCACATCGCACCTTAACATGAGCGCCACCATCCACCGCCTCGACGCGCGCGCCGCCCCCCCCTCGCTGGAACCGATGGTTCAGCTGGTGGCGGGTGACCTCAATCTGGTCAACGCGGTCATCCTCGACCGTATGCAATCGCAGATCCCGTTGATCCCCGAGCTTGCCGGACATCTGATCGCAGGCGGCGGCAAACGCATGCGGCCGATGCTGACATTGGCGAGCGCCAGATTGCTTGGGTATACGGGCAACCGCCATCACCGGCTCGCCGCGGCGGTCGAATTCATCCACACCGCCACCCTGCTGCATGACGATGTCGTCGACGGGTCGGACCTGCGGCGCGGCAAACGCACCGCCAATCTGATCTGGGGCAATCCGGCGAGCGTGCTGGTCGGTGATTTCCTGTTCAGTCGCTCGTTCGAACTGATGGTCGAGGACGGCAGTCTCAAAGTGCTGAAGATTCTGTCCAACGCCAGCGCGGTGATCGCGGAGGGCGAGGTCAATCAGCTGACCGCCGCTCGCCGCATCGACATCGGCGAGGAACGCTATCTCGACATCATCGGCGCGAAGACCGCCGCCTTGTTCGCCGCCGCGTGCCGGATCGCCGCGGTGGTGGCCGAGCGGCCCGAAGCCGAAGAGGCGGCGCTCGACGCCTATGGCCGCAATCTCGGCATCGCATTCCAGCTGGTCGATGACGCGATCGACTATGTTTCCGACGCGGGCACGATGGGCAAGGACGCCGGCGACGATTTTCGCGAAGGCAAGGCCACGCTGCCTGTGATTCTCGCTTATGCCCGCGGATCGGCCGAGGATCGGGTATTCTGGAAAGCGGCAATCGAGGGGCACCGCGCGAGTGATGACGATTTCGCACACGCCGTGTCGCTGATTCGGTCGAGCCACGCGGTCGACGACACGCTCGCTCGGGCCCGGCATTATGGGCAACGCGCGATCGACGCACTGGGCGGCTTTGCGGCCGGCCAGGCCAAGGACGCGATGGTCGAAGCGGTCGAGTTCGCCGTCGCACGGGCCTTTTAGGCCTGCCGCGCTACCGGCACTCGATCTGCGCATTGGGCGGGGGCACGCTGCTCACGGTGGTCTGTCCGGCACAGGGGCAAACCACCGCGCCGGCCCCGGGTTCATTCACGCTTTCGGCCAATAGCCGCGCCCGGGTCGAGATCATCGACAACCAGGCGCGCGCCGGTTTCGAACGCGACGACACATTGGTCACGTTCCGTACCATCATCACCGCCGCATATGATGCCGGCCCGGTCGACTTCGGCGCCGAGCTCCGCGACAGCCGCGCTTATTCGATTTCCCCGCGCAGCCCGGTCGGCACGGGAGAAGTCAATGCGCTCGAGCTGGTCCAGGCCTATGTGAGGGCCGATCTTGGCGGCACGCTCGGCGCGAAAGCACAGGCGGGCCGGTTCGTCATGGATATCGGGTCGCGCCGGCTCGTCGCGGACGATGATTATCGCAACACCAGCAATGGCTTTACCGGGCTGCGCATCGACCTTGCCCCGGCAAAGCGCTTCTCCGCGATGATCTTCTACACCCTGCCACAAGTGCGGTTGCCCCTGGGCGGCGCGGCACTGCGCGGCAATCAGGTCCAGATCGACCGGGAAAGTTTCGACCTGCGCTTCTGGGGTGTGAGCGCAACGCGCAGACGGGCGCTGGGTCCGTTCGACGTCGATGCTGCCTATCTTCGTTTCGATGAACGCGATCGTCCGGGCGAACCGACGCGCAACCGGCACCTCACCACGCTCAGCGCACGCCTGTTCAAGGCGCCGGCACGCGGCACATGGGATGCGGAAGCCGAAATATTCCATCAGGGCGGCACGATCCGTGCCGATCTCACACCAGCCGCGGCGATGCTGCCGGTATCCGCCTGGTCGACGCATGGCGAGATCGGCTACACCTTCAACGCCACGTGGCGGCCGCGCCTGTCGTTCGAATATGAATATGCGAGCGGCGACGAGCGCGGCGGACGCTTTACGCGGTTCGACCCCCTGTTCGGGTCGCGGCGCGGCGATTATGGGCCCTCGGGCATTTATAGCCTGATCGGGCGCGCCAATATCAGTTCGCCGGCCATTCGGCTGGAGGCGGCGCCAAGCAAGCGCTTCGACACGATGATCAGCTATCGCGAATTGTGGCTCGCGGCGCGCACCGACGCCTTCGCGACCTCGGGCGTGCGCGATTCGACCGGCCGGTCGGGCCGTTATGCCGGACGCCAGGTCGAAGGCCGGGTGCGCTGGTGGGCGATCCCCAAGCGGCTGCAGCTCGAAGCGAGCGGCGCGTTGCTCGACAAGGGTCGCTTTTTCAAGGACGCGCCCAATGCACCGCCGGGCGGCGACACGCGCTATGTATCGTTCAACGCCAGCGTCTTCTTCTGACCGCCGCGCGCCCGGTCGCGTGAGACTCTGCCCTGTTCCCGAACCGCACCGCCGTGCGAGACGGGACGCACGATGACCATGCTGCCGATCCACGCCGTTCTGCCCGACTTGCTTGCCGTGTTGCGCGAGGCGTCGAACGCCGTGCTTGTCGCGCCGCCCGGCGCGGGCAAGACGACGGCGGTCGCCCCCGCCCTGCTCGACCAGCCCTGGTGCAGCGGCGAAATCCTGCTCCTCTCCCCGCGCCGCCTCGCCGCGCGCGCGGCGGGCGAGCGCATGGCGGCCCTGGCCGGCGAATCGGTCGGCCGGACCTTCGGCTATGCGACGCGGATGGACAGCAAGCGCAGCGCCGCAACGCGCGTTACGGTCGTGACCGAAGGCATCTTCGTCAATCGCATCCAGGCCGATCCCGAACTGACCGGCGTATCGGCGGTGCTGTTCGACGAAGTGCATGAGCGCAGCCTCGACAGTGATTTCGGCCTGGCGCTCGCGCTCGATGCGCAAGCCGGCCTGCGCCCCGATTTGCGGCTGGTGGCGATGTCGGCGACGCTCGACGGCGCGCGTTTCTCGGCACTGATGGGGGATGCGCCCGTCATCGAAAGCGCCGGCCGCAGCTATCCGCTGACCGTATATCATATCGGCCGTGCCGCCGAAGCGCGGATCGAGGACTCGGTCGCCGCCGCGATTCGCACCGCGCTGCGCGAGCAGCAAGGCGGCATTCTCGCTTTCCTGCCCGGCGTTGCCGAGATTGAGCGCACCGCTGAGCGGATTGAGGGACTTGGCAACGGGATCATCCTGCACCGCCTGCATGGCAGTCTCGACCCGCAAGCGCAGCGTGCGACGATCGCCCCCGACCGTGACGAACTGCGCAAGGTCGTGCTGGCGACATCGATTGCCGAAACCAGCCTGACGCTTGACGGCATAAGCGTGGTGATCGATTCCGGGCTCGCCCGCCGCCCACGCTACGACCGTGCGGCAGGGATGACTCGACTGGTCACCGAGCGCGCCAGCCAGGCGGCGGTCACGCAGCGTGCCGGCCGTGCCGCGCGGCAGGGTCCGGGCGTCGCCTATCGCTTGTGGGAGGAAGCCGCGACCGCCGGCCTGCCGCGTTTCGATCCGCCCGAGATACTGGAAGCCGATCTGTCGGCACTGACGCTCGATTGCGCCTTGTGGGGCGTGGCCGATCCGCGCGCCCTGTGCTGGCTCGATCCACCGCCCGAAGCAGCGGTCGCGGAAGCGCGATCGCGACTGGCGGCGCTGACAGCAATCGATGCGGATGGCCGCCCGACCGCGCATGGCAAGGCAATCGCGAAACTACCGCTGCCGCCGCGCCTTGGTCATATGCTGGTGCGCGCAGGCGAGCTTGGGTTGGCCGAGACGGCAGCGCAGATCGCCGTTCTGCTCGGCGAGCGCGGGCTGGGCGGAACCGATGTCGATCTCGAATCGCGGTTGCGGCGCTGGCGGGGCGAGCGGGGCTCGAGGGCGGAAGCTGGGCGCAAGCTGGCCAAACGCTGGAGCGGCCTGACCCCGTCCCGACCGGGCGCGGCGGAAGATGTGGGCCTGTGCATCGCCCTGGCCTTTCCCGACCGGGTCGCACGCCGCCGCGACGCATCGGGCGAAACCTGGGCCTCAGTCGGCGGGCGCGGCTTCAAGCTCGACGGCGCCACCGCGCTTGCGCGCAACGACTGGCTCGCGGTTGCCGAGACGCAGGGCATGGCGGCGGGCGCGCGTATTCTCTCCGCCGCGCCGATCGACCTGGCGACGGTCGAAGCGCTGTTCGGCGACCGCGTCGAAACGCGCCGCACCGTGACGTTCGATGCGGCGACCGGCGGCATTCAGGCAATCCGCGAGCGGCGGCTCGGCGCGATCCGGCTGTCGGGCGGCCCGGACAGCGCGGCCGACCCGGCGGAGATCAGCGCGGCGCTGCTCAAGGGTGTCAGCGACCATGGGCTTGCGCAGTTGCCGTGGAGCGATGTCGCACTGTCGCTCCGCCACCGTACCGATTTCGCCGCGGCGCATGGCGGCGCCGACCTCGCGCTCGACGATGCTTCGCTGCTTGCGCGGGCCGATGAATGGCTCGCACCGCTGCTGGAGAAGAAGCGCCGGCTCGACGCGATCGAGGCAGGCGCGCTGACCGAGGCGTTGCGCACTCTGATCGGCTGGGACGCGATGCGCACCATCGACCGGCTTGCCCCGACACATTTCGACAGCCCGGCCGGCAGCAGCCACCCGATCGACTATGCCGCCGAGGGCGGCCCGCGCGTCGACCTGCGGCCCCAGGCATTGTTCGGCCTGGCGACTCACCCGATGGTCGGCGATGGCCAGGTGGCGCTGGTGCTGAGCCTCACCTCGCCCGCCGGCCGCCCGATCCAGACCACCCGCGATTTGCCCGGTTTCTGGGCGGGAAGCTGGTCGGCGGTGGCCAAGGAAATGCGCGGCCGCTATCCGCGCCACCCCTGGCCGGACGATCCGGCCGGGGCGATTGCGACCACCCGCACGAAAAATGCGGATGCGCGGCGCGCCCAACCGCGATAGAGGTTCGCCAAGACTTGCCCCAAGATCTGCCAAGAGAATGATCATGCCCACCGCCCGCATCTTTCAGCGCCCCAAGAACGCCATGCAGTCGGGCCGTGCCCGGACCGAGGGCTGGGTGCTCGAATTCGAGCCCGCCGAGGCCAAGCATCCTGATCCGCTGACCGGCTGGGCCGGCTCGGGCGATACGCGCGATCAACTTCGGTTAAACTTCCCATCGCTCGAGGCGGCCACTGCCTATGCGACACGCGAAGGCCTGGGTTTCCAGGTCATTGCCGCACCGGAGCGCAAGCTGAAGCTTCAGGCTTACGCCGACAATTTCCGATGACGCCCAAATCGGTCGTCCGCAAATGGATCGCGGCGTTCAACAATGCCGACGCGGCTGCCCTGACCGCCCTGTATAGCGAAACGGCGATCAATCATCAGGTCGCCAACGCACCGGTCGAAGGCGCGGAAGCGATTCACGCGATGTTCGAGGCCGAATTCGCCGCGGCGACGATGGAATGCATCCCGGAGAATCTGTTCGAGGATGGCGAATGGGCGATCCTCGAATGGCGCGACCCGAAGGGTTTTCGCGGCTGCGGCTTCTTCCATGTGATCGACGGCAAGATCGCGCACCAGCGCGGCTATTGGGACCGACTCAGCTTCGAGCGCCTCCACAGCGCCTGAGGCCTCGCCCCTCCCAGCAAAGGGGCCGCTTTCTCTAGCCGAGCAGCGACGGACTCAGCAGCAGCAACATCTTCACATCGATCGCCATGCCCTCGGCACGCCGGGCGGCGACGAAATCCGGAAGATCGCTCAGCGCGACGCGGTGGACGACGATATTCTCGTCCGTCGTACCGCCGCCATCGCTGACGCGCTCAAGCCCGGTCGCGCGCACCAGGGTGAAGCCTTCGCTGACCAGCCCGGGCGAGGACTGGAACTGGCCAAGCGATTCGACATGGGCGGGACGATAGCCCGTCTCCTCCTCAAGCTCGCGCGCGGCGGAGGTCTCGATGCTCTCGCCTTCGTCCTCGTCACCGACCAGCCCCGCCGGCAATTCGAGGCAGAGCCGGCCAAGCGGCACGCGAAATTGTTCGACCAGGATGACGTGGCCGTCGTCGATCGCCAGGATCACCGCCGCCTGGATGTCGCGCGTGCGCGAGACATATTCCCATTTGCCGCGCTTCTTCACGGCGATGAAACGGCCTTCCCAGGCCGTCTCGACGGGTTCATCGCTCATAATTCGATCAACCTGTCCGGCAGTTCATTACGGTCGCCTTCGGTCTTCGGAAAATGCTCGGCGACGATCGTGCCGATCGCCGCAACCGCCGCCGCCATGCCCTGGCCGGGCTCGCCGACCCGCACCTTATCGACCAGCGCGGCCATCGCATCGCCCCAGCGCTCGGGCGGCACGACCTTGTGGATCGCTTCATCGGCGACGATTTCGGCGATGCGTTCGTCGAGCGACAGATAGAGCAGGATACCGACCCGTGCCTCGGTCCGGCGTTCCGCCCCGACCTTGAAATATTGCACCGCCCGCCGGCGCACCCGCCGCGAACGCGTCGCTTTGGGCGTCAGCGCCAGCCGGAGCGGCGTCCAGGCAAGCGCATAGCGCACGACAAGGAACAGCAAGGCCTCGCCGATCAGCAGCGCAAAGAACAGGCTGCGCAGATCGGGCTCACTGGTCCAGCCGTTCGACCACCAGGCGATCTTCGATTCGATCGCCGCCGGGTTGAGCGCGACGATCGCCACCAGCAACAGCATCGCCGCCATCGCATAATGCAATGCGACATCGCGGTAGAGATCGGATCGTTCCGTGACGATCGTGACGATTTCCCCGTCAGTTCCCTGTTCGGCCCGGGCCACCGCCGCCGTCACGAGCGCGTGATCGGCCTCGCTCAATTTCTTCAGTCGCGCCATCACCAGTCCCCCGATGCGCCGCCGCCGCCGAACGACCCGCCGCCGCCGGAAAAGCCGCCACCATCGCTGCCGCCCCAGTCGGAACCGCTGCTGCTACCCCAGGAG
>NZ_JSXI01000050.1:7500-46198 GCF_000803065.1 Sphingomonas sp. ERG5 | reverse complement strand
ACCAACGCAATCCGGCAAAAGCAGCTTCTGCCGGCGGTCACAGCCCTCAATGAAACGTCCCACTTCGGCGCCTCCTGCAACGCCAGAATCATAGCATATTAGGCCGTTTTCACACAGCCTCCACCAAAACCCGACATTCTAATTCGGGGACACAATACTAATTAGACCGCGCCACCGAACGATGGTAGCATCAGGTCATGGCTCGACTCGCTCGCATCGTGATCCCGGACGTTGCACACCATATCACGCAGCGCGGCAATCGACGGCTCCCGATCTTCTTCTCCGATGCGGATCGCCAAGCGTATCTCGATCTGATCGCCGCCGCCTGTATCGCCAATGCGACGCGCTGCCTCGCCTGGTGCCTGATGGACAATCATATCCACCTGATCCTGATCCCGGCCACGCCCGACGGCTTGCGCGCGACGCTCGGCGAGGCCCACCGGCGCTATACCGGGCGGATCAATCATCGCGAAGGGTGGCGCGGTTATCTCTTTCAGGGGCGCTTCGCCAGCTATCCGATGGACGACGCGCACCTGATGGCGGCGATGCGCTACGTCGAGAATAATCCCGTCGCGGCGGGCCTTGTGCCGCGCGCGTCGGACTGGCGCTGGTCAAGCGCGCGGTCGCACGAAGCGGGGCGGCGTGTGGCCGGCGATGCACTGACCGATGTCGCGGCGCTTGGCGGGCATGTCCGCAATTGGCGCGCGATGCTGGCGCAAGGGCTGGAGGCGTCGGACGCCGCCACTGACGCCGACGCCGCGATCGAGGCCCGGCTGCGCACCGGCCGACCGCTCGGCGGGCCGGACTGGATCGAGCAGCAGGAGGCAGCGTCTGGCCGGGCGCTGGGCGTGCGGAAACGTGGGCCGAAGCAGAGAGTTTAGTATTGTGTCCCCGAAATACCCCGCAGCACTTGCCGATGCTGAGCCTGAGTCAGATCATTGGCACGATTTGAAGGAGCTAGCTGACGACTTGCAATCGCGGGTCGAGTTTTATGCGCAAGTCATGCGCGATCACGGCTTGGAGCTGCCCTTTTTCGATGAAAGCGAATGACGGCCATCCACAGCAGTCGCGTGTTAATTCGGGGACACAATACTAATTAGACCGCCCCACCCCACCCAATAACCAACACCGCAACCTAGGCCCGCCTCCCCAAAAACCGCGAGGCGAGCCAGCGCCTGACCGGTTCATCGAAGAGCTTGAGCGACGCATATGCCACCGCCACGGCAAGGATCAGCACGCCCAGTCCAGCCAATGCCCCCTGCGCGGGCGGGACCTTTCGGTCGACCACCCAGCCAATGTAAATATACATTAGCGGGTAATGCGTGATGTAGAGCGGATAGGACAGGTCGCCGAAGAACCGCGCGACCCGGATCGACGGCCCATCGATCCGCTGCTCGCCGGCGCCGATCGCGACGATCAGCGGGAACAGCAGGGTCACGCAGCCGGCCTCGTACAGCCCATTGACCCAGAGCCGCTCGGTGCCCCCGAAACGGGGCAGGGACAGCGCGGCGATCAGCAACAGGCTGCACAGCCAGAACGCCCCGGGCAGGCGGATGCGCTTGCCCAGCCGCATCAGCAGGATGCCGGCAAAGAACGGGAACATTACCCGCGTCACGCCCATCGTCAGGCCGTCGGCGTCAAGCGACCAGCCGCCGATCAGGTCACCCCGCTTGCCCATGACCAGGAGCAGGATGAGCGCAACGGCGGACAGCGCAACCAGCACGCCAAGGCCGCGATTGGACAGCCGTCGCAGCCCGGCCGCGTACAGCATATTGGCGCAATATTCGTAGAACAGCGACCATGCCGGGCCGTTGAGCGGATAGGTTTCATTCCAGCCGCGAATGTCCGCCGATTTGGGCAGCGGGATCATCGTGCAGCCGATCAGCATGACGAGGATGACCTGCCAGGTGGAACTGCCCGCAACCTTCGGGAAAATGGTCCAGCCCTGAAAGACGAACAGCGCCGCGCCGATCACGCTGCCCAACACCACCATCGGCTGGAGCCGGACCAGTCGCCGCTTGTAAAATTCCCATTGTCCCATGCCGCCCCAGCGATCGTCATAGGCATAGGCAATCACGAAGCCCGACAGCAGGAAGAAGAAATCGACCGCCAGGTAACCGTGATTGATGATCTGCTGCTGCGGATCATTGTCGGCATAGGCTTCGAACAAATGGAAGACGACCACCAGAAGCGACGCGACACCGCGCAAACCGTCGAGAATGACATAGTGAGTCTTCGCTGGTGCCATGGTGTCGGTCGAGGAGGCGGCGGTCGAAGTGGCGGCGGCGCTGATCGGCATGGTCATCCAGTGCTGGCAGTGGCGAGATGTCGTTGTGAACGTTCTCAATGCAGATCGCAACGTGCGTTCGAGTGTCTGCTTTCCACCAGCCGGACGTCACGCCACGAACGACCATAACCATGGCTGGCGGCATGCCGGCCCGATTCACAAAGCTCGTCTGGTGTCGTCATCTCTCGATCCGTCGCGCAGAGTGCGCGTCACGGATGAAAGCCCGTGCGGCCGAAAAATTGAATCGAGCGGACCGGAATGAAACAGATGATCGCCCCCACTCACTGCCGCCCAGTCGCTGCCACTCAGTCATTTCCCGTCACTCCCGCAGCACAGCAGAAAAACTCCCGTGCGGATCCATCAAAACTCCCGCAGCTTTTCCCGCAGACTCCCGCAGAACCCTCAAAAAGCATTTTCCCCAAAAACTCCCGCAGCATCTCCCGCAGCTGCGGGAAAATGACGGCGCTGGCCCATGGCGGTGACGCCGCTGATTCAATGCCGCCGATCCAGCCGCCAAACGGCACAAGGCGGTCCGTCCTGCGTCAGGCGCGATCGTCGGTGCGAGTTGCGATAATTGACGACGGACCCTAAGCCCCCGCCATGAACATGACATCATCGATCGGCGCCGAGCGCCTGCAGCGGCGTATGGCGCGGGGCGCGGCTTTCCTCGGAAGCGAGGTCGCGATCCTGTGCGGCGCCATGTCCTGGGTCAGCGAGCGCCACCTCGTCTCGGCGATGTCCAACGCGGGCGGCTTCGGGCTGATCGCGTGCGGCGCGATGACTCCCGAACTGCTCGATGCCGAGATCGCCGGCACGAAAACACTGACCGACAAGCCGTTCGGCGTGAACCTGATCACCATGCATCCCGGCCTGTTCGACCTGATCGAGGTCTGCAACAAACACGGCGTCAGCCATGTGGTGCTCGCGGGCGGTCTGCCGCCGACCGGCAGCATCGACGCGATCAAGCAGAATGGCGCGAAGTTGATCTGTTTCGCCCCCGCGCTCAGCCTGGCGAAGAAGCTGATCCGCTCCGGCGTCGACGCGCTGGTGGTTGAGGGCATGGAAGCGGGCGGGCATATCGGTCCGGTCTCGACCAGCGTGCTGGCGCAGGAAATCCTCCCCGAGGTCGCCGCGCAGGTCCCGGTGTTCGTCGCCGGCGGGATCGGCCGGGGCGAAGCGATCGCCGCCTATCTCGACATGGGCGCGGCGGGCGTGCAGCTCGGCACGCGCTTCGTCTGCGCGACCGAAAGCATCGCACACGCCAATTTCAAGAAAGCCTTTATCCGTGCGTCGGCGCGCGACGCGGTCGCCAGCGTGCAGATCGATCCGCGCCTGCCGGTGATCCCGGTGCGCGCGCTGAAGAACGCCTCGAGCGAGCTGTTCACCGCCAAGCAGCGCGAAGTCGCGCAATTGCTTGACGAGGGCGCGGTCGCGATGGGCGAGGCGCAGTTGCAGATCGAACATTATTGGGCCGGCGCGCTGCGCCGTGCGGTAATCGACGGCGATGTCGAACATGGCTCGATGATGGCCGGCCAGTCAGTCGGCATGGTGACGAAGGAAGAGCCGGTTGCCGAAATCATCGCGACGCTGATGGCCGAAGCAGGGCACGCGCTGGAGAAGCGGGCGGCCTGAATGGAGACCGTCTGAATGGAAACTGGGCGCGCCGGCCTGCCGATCCTTCCTTTCGCCGATGCGGCGGCATGGGAGGCATGGCTCGGCGCGCAGCCGCGCGACTGCAAGGGCGTGTGGCTCAAATTCGCCAAGGCGAGCGCGGGCGTGCCTTCGGTCAGCAAGGCGGAGGCGATCGACGGCGCGCTGATTCATGGCTGGATCGATGGTCAGCTCAACCCGTTCGACGCCGACTGGTGGCTGATCCGCTTCACCCCGCGCAAGCCGCGGAGCAAATGGTCGGAGAAGAACCGTATCCGCGCGACCGAGCTGATCGCCGCCGGGCGGGTCGCGCCCGCGGGACTGAGGGAGATCGAAGCGGCCCAGGCGGATGGCCGCTGGGCCGCCGCCTATGCGCCGCAAAGCACGATCACTGTCCCCGACGATCTGGCTGTCGCGCTTGATGCCGAACCCGGGGCGCGGGCCTTTTTTGATACGCTGACCGGCGCGAATCGCTACGCCATTCTGTACCGCATCCATGAGGCGAAAAAGCCCGAAACCCGCACCGCCCGCATCGCGAAATTCGTCGGCATGTGCGCACGCGGCGAAACGGTGCATGGCGATCGGTGAAGCCGGGCGCTTCGCGCGCGCCAGCGCCTGAAGTCGACTATTTCATCTTAAGTTTCTGATACACACGGCGAATTATGCGAGCGTCGCCGAGGCGGCGGCGGAAAGCATATGATATATTCCGGTGTGACAGATCACCGCTCAGCCCCGTTGCCCGCCGTGATTCAATCATCGCGCTGAATTGGGCATGCCTTCCTTTGCCGGACGTATCCCGGCGGGCTCTTTCCCATTGTCGAAACAGCATTGCCGTAGCGCCACCAGCGCAATGGCCTCGCGCAGCGTCTCGGCCGCCAGGCATCCGTCCGATCCCCCGATGCCCTAACGCGATCTTAACCGTCTTCGGGCGATATTTGTCCCGCCGGGGGGCAATGGAGAGCCTGTATGTCATGCCTGCCACGCATCCTGCCGCTGTCGCTCGCGCTCATCGCGATGTCGGGCTGTGCGAGCCGGCAGGTCGCGGTGGCGCCGCCACCGCCGCCGGTGATCGTGCCGCCGCCACCGGCCCGCATCGCAATGCCCGCCGGGGCCCATCCCGGCATGCTGATTCCCGCGGTGCAGAGCGATGGCAGCTATCCGACGCCCAATCAGGGTCTCTCGCCCGCCGCGAGCATCTGGCATTTGCGCGCCGGACTGAATTTCGCCGCGCTGGCCTGTCGCGGTCCGGAGGAAGGCGCGATCATTTCCGGCTATAATGCCTTGCTCAGCGGTCAGAAAACGACCCTGGCGCAAGCGGAACGGTCGCTGGCGGCGGAATATCGCGCCAGCGATGGGCCGGCATGGCGCGGTGCCTATGACGATGCGATGACCCGGCTCTATAATTATTACGCCCTGGCGCCGGCCAAGCCCGCGCTCTGTGCGATGGCGCAGCGCCTGCTGGCCGAGGCGACGACGGTATCGCCCGAAAACTTCGCTGTCTTTGCCGCGGCGCGCCTGCCCGAGCTCGATCGCAGCTTCACCGATTTCTACCGCGCCTATGACGCGTGGCGGACGCAGCGCCCGCTTTCCGGTCCGATCATCGCCATCGCCTCCAGCGCCAGCCCGCGTCCGTCGCCACGGATCGAGGTCGATCCGGCGATCTTCCAGCTTCCCTAGGAGCGATCTTTTCGACCCGGCCCGTCAATGGTGAGTCAGTTCCCGATATTCGCGCACGCCTCCGGCAAAATTCCCGTGCCGCCCACGCAGAATTCCCGCAGGATTTCCCGCAGAGTCCCGCAGAAAGCCCAAAAAAACCATTGTCCCGCAGCAAGTCCCGCAGCTGCGGGAACATGCCGGCTGGGTATCGGCTCTTCCGGCGGACCCGATCGACACCCGCCCGATTGCCCCGCTCTTCCGGTTCCGGCGCGCGCACCAGTATGCACGCCAGCATGCACAAGAGGGGGCGAGAAGAGCGTTAGATAGGCCAAACGGGGTTCCTTCCCCGACTCCTCTTCGCTACGACCGGGTCGATGGCCGAGCATGATCCCGACCAGCCGCCCGATCGGCCCGTTGCCGATTTGCCCGTGAGCGGGCGTTTCGACGGCGTTGAACACCGCTTCCCGATCCGCGTCTATTTCGAGGACACCGATCTGTCGGGCGTCGTCTATCACGCCAATTATCTGCGCTTCATGGAACGCGCCCGGTCGGACATGCTGCGGCTCGCGGGGATCGATCAACGCGGCGCGCATGACGCGGGCGACGGGGCCTATGCCATCACCGCGCTCGCCATTCGTTACCGGGCGCCAGCGAAACTCGACGATGCGCTGGTGGTTGTCTCAAGGCTGATTCAGGTGCGCGCAGCCTCGGTGGATATTCAGCAACGAGTCATGTGCGGTGCCGAGATACTGACCACAGCAGAGGTGACGGCGGCGCTGGTGGGGGCATCGGGGCGGCCGCGCCGGCAACCGAAACAATGGATCGAGGCGTTCGAACGTCTGGTCTGGCCCAGAGTTGAGCAGGGGGACGAAGGAAAATAATGAGCGTACTCTTAAATACCGACGCCGCGACCATGTCGCCCGTCGCCCTGTTTCTGCAGGCCGATTTCGTGGTCAAATTCGTCATGCTTGGCTTGCTTGCCGCGAGCGTCTGGACCTGGACCATCATCGTCAGCTTCGCGATGAAGCTCGGGAATACGCGCAAGAAGGTCGAACGCTTCGAACGCGATTTCTGGAAGGCCGAGGATATCGACGCCTTCCACCGCATCGAGGGCGAAAGCGACCTGCCGATCGCCAAGGTGTTCTCGAGCGGCGTGGCCGAGTGGCGGCGCTCGACCGCCAGCGGTTCGGTCGATCGTGGCGGCACGCGCGAACGGCTGGCAACCGCGATGGGCGCCGCGGTGGCGAACGAGATCGATAAATTGTCCGATCGGCTCAATATCCTCGCAACCGTCGGTGCGGTCGCGCCCTTTGTTGGCCTGTTCGGCACGGTATGGGGCATCATGCGCAGCTTCACCGGCATCGCGCAGCAGCAGAGCACCTCGCTCGCGGTGGTCGCGCCGGGCATTGCCGAGGCGCTGTTCGCGACCGCGATCGGCCTGTTCGCGGCAATCCCCGCGGTGATCGCCTACAATCGCTTCAGCCATGGCATCAACCGCATCGAGGCGCGGCTCAACCGCTTCGCCGATGGCTTCCACGCGACCCTGAGCCGGCAGCTCGAGGTCGAGATGCGGAAATAGGCGATGTCGATCAACCTCCCCTCGCAGCGCGGCCGTGGCCGGCGTGCGCCCATGGCGGACATCAACGTCACGCCTCTGGTCGATGTGATGCTGGTGCTGCTGATCATTTTCATGGTCACCGCGCCGCTGCTGACGGCGGGCGTGCCGGTGAATCTGCCCGACAGCCGCGCCAAGCCGCTCGAGCAGGATCAGAAGCCGGTACAGCTCTCGCTCGACGACAAGGGCAAGCTGTTCATCGACGATGATGAGGTGAGCGACGCGCTTCTCCCCGACGTGCTGCAGCAGATCGCGCGCAAGGCGGAGAAGAATCAGCCGCCGCAGGTCTTCCTGCGTGCCGACAAGAGCCTGAACTATGGCCGCATCATGCGCGTGATGGGCGAACTCAACCGGGCGGGGCTCAATCGCGTCGCGCTGGTGACGGTGGGTGACGATTCGAAGTGACCGGACGCACGGCCTGATGGAACGGACCGAAAAGATCGGCCTGGGCGTCGCCGCCCTGGGGCATGTCGTGCTGTTCGGCGCGCTGTCGCTCAGCTGGCTATGGCCCGCCGATCCGCCGCCCAAGGT
Organism: Sphingomonas sp. ERG5; assembly: GCF_000803065.1. Classification (GTDB taxonomy): domain Bacteria; phylum Pseudomonadota; class Alphaproteobacteria; order Sphingomonadales; family Sphingomonadaceae; genus Sphingomonas. The sequence goes on along the minus strand of NZ_JSXI01000050.1, from coordinate 38,459 downwards.
GAAGGCGATCGATATCTCATTGGTCGACGCAGTCGCGCTGCAGTCCCAGGCGCCGCCGGCGACTGAGCCGCCGGCCCAGTCGCGCGCACCGGAAGAGGGGCCGCCCGAGGAAGCCGCGCCGCCCGAAACGGCGGCGGAGGCCGAACCCGCGCCGACACCGCCGGCCAAGCCGCCCGAGCCTGCACCGGCGCCGAAGCCGGCGCCCAAAGCGCCCCCGCCACCCAAGAAGGAGCCGGTGGCCAAGCCTGACCCGAAGCCGGACAAGGCCAAGACGCCGCCGGCCAGGACCAGCACTGCGGCGGTCAAGCCGCCGAGCCCGGTCAAGGCGACCGGCACCAGACCCAACGCCACGCGGCGCAACCCGGGCGGATTCGCTTTGTCCGCCGAAACGCTCAAGGGGCTGTCCGCGTCGCCGTCCACGTCGAAGACCGTCACGCCGCCGGGCGCGACGATGAATGCCCAGGCAGCGGCCAATATCGGCTCGGCGATCCAGCGGCAGGTTCAGCCCTGCGCCAATCGTCAGGTCAATCCGGGGCCGGGTGCGTCACGAATCGTGGTGACGGTGTTGCTGCACATCAATCGCGACGGATCGCTCGCGCAACGCCCCGACATTCTCGATCCGCCTCGTGGAGTGGATGACGAAAATGAGCGCTATGTCGACGCGGTGAAGCGCAACGCGATCGCCACATTCATGGGATGCGCGCCTTTGCGCGGATTGCCCGACGAGCTGTATGATGTGCCACGCGGCTGGAAGGTGTTTAAGCTGACTTACCGGTTGCCCTAATGAGAGTGCGGATATGAAGCCTTATTTTGCTCTGATGCTCGCGCTGCCCATGGTTGTGGGAAGTGGCGGCGCGCTGGCCCAACAGGCTGCAGCGCCTCAAAACGCGTCACCGCCTGCCGTTCAGGCGGCGGGTCAGAAACCGCCCGCGGACGATGTGCTGACGGTCGATGTCGTCGGCGGCATTTCCGCACCGCTCGGCATCGCCATCCCGGTCATGCCGACATCCGCCGCAGTCGATACACCGGCCGGCCGCACTGACGAACTGGGCCGCCAGCTCGCCGGGATCATCACCAACGACCTGCGCAACAGCGGGTTGTTCAAGCCGATCGCCTCGAACGGGCTGAAGAGCGTCGCATTTTCCGAGGTGACCGCGCCGGCATTCGATTATTGGGGCGGCGCGAGTGCCTCGGCACTGGTGCAGGGCTTCATCCGCGCCAATGACGATGGAACGCTTACTGTCGGCTGCTATCTCTACGATGTCTTCTCGCGCAACGAACTCGTGCGGCAGGGTTTTGTCGTGCCGCCCAGCGACTGGCGCCGCGCGGGGCATAAATGCGCCGACATGGTCTATGCGAAGCTGACCGGCGAAGGCCCCTATTTCGACAGCCGGGTGATCTACGTCTCGGAAACCGGGCCCAAGGGCAAGCGCATCAAGCGCCTGTCGATCATGGACCAGGATGGCGCGAATCACCGTTTCCTGACCAATGGCCAGTCGATCGTGCTGACGCCGCGCTTCGCGCCGAACCAGCAGACCATCGTCTATATGAGCTATCTCAACGATCGCCCGGCGATCTATGTCTATGATATCGGGACGGGCAAGCAGCGCCTGCTGGTCAACAACCCCAGCCTGACTTTCTCGCCGCGCGTGTCGCCCGATGGCCGTCATGTCGTCTTCTCGATGGCGGTCGCCGGCAATACCGACCTCTACAAGGTGGCGACGTCGGGCGGATCGCCGCAGCGGCTGACCGATGCGCCGGGGATCGACACCGGCGCGAGCTTCTCGCCCGACGGCCGGCGCATCGTGTTCGAAAGCGACCGTTCGGGCGCGCAGCAGATCTACGTCATGAACGCGGACGGTTCGAACCAGCAGCGCATCTCGTTCGGCAGCGGGCGTTATGCCACGCCGGTGTGGAGCCCGCGCGGCGACCTGATCGCCTTCACCAAGATCGCCGGCAATTTCCGCATCGGCATCATGAGCCCCTCGGGCAGCGGCGAGAAGCTGCTGACCGATGACTGGCAGGACGAAGGGCCAAGCTGGTCGCCCAATGGCCGCGTGCTGATGTTCTATCGCCAGGGGCGCGGCGGCGCGGGCAAGGCCGATCTCTGGTCGGTCGACCTGACCGGCGTCAACGAACGCCGCGTGCCGACCCCGCTCGATGGGTCCGATCCGGGCTGGGGACCGTTACGGCCGTAAGAACGTTACGCCCCTGAACCTTGTCGGGGCCAATTTTACCAAGACCACTGACCGAAGGAGAAACCAGATGGCCAGACTGACGACCACGATCCTCATTGCGACGGCATTGCTCGCCACCGCTGCCTGCAGCAAGAAGCGCCCGGAGGTGCTGCCGCCGGCGCCCGGCGTCGATCAGGGCCCGCCGCCGGTTCAGGGCGACAATGTGCAGCCCGGATCGCGCGCCGATTTCGAGCGGTCGGTCACCAGCAATACCGTCAATTTCGCGCTCGACCGCTACGACATCGACGCGCGCGCGCGTGAAATTCTCGACAGCCAGGCGGCCTGGCTCGCCAAATGGCCGAACGTTCCGGTCAGCCTTGAGGGCCATGCCGATGAACGCGGCACGCGCGAATATAACCTCGCGCTCGGCGATCGCCGCGCCAATGCCGCGAAGAATTACCTCGCGGGGCGCGGCGTGAATCCGGCGCGCATCTCGACCATCAGCTATGGCAAGGAACGCCCGATCGCGCTGGGATCGGACGAGGCGAGCTGGGCGCAGAATCGCCGCGCGGTGACCATCGTCCTCAACTGACCCCGGGCGGCTCGCCGCTCGATACTCTATCGAAACGCCGTCGGGTCGCAGGATTCGGCGGCGCTTTCGCGTCCGGTTCGATTCCGCTTGCAGTCACCCGATATGCGATATAAATATAATATCATATTAACGGGAGGTTCCAATGTCGGATTCGGGTACGGCCAGCACTGCACTCACGCTGTCGCGTGAACGGCCCGCGGTCACGTCCAGCGGTTATGTGATGCTCATCATCATGCTCGTCATGATCGCGACCGGCGTGTTCAGCACGACGATGATGCAGCACAATCCCGCACTGGGCGGCGCGATCCTGTCCGCGTCGATCATCGCCTTCGTCTTCATCCTGTGCGGCTTCTACATGCAGCAGCCCAACCAGGCGACGGCGATCACCCTGTTCGGCGCGTACAAGGGCACCGACCGCAACACCGGCCTGCGCTGGCTGATGCCCTGGCTGGGGCGCAACAAGGTGTCGCTGCGCGCCAACAACATGATCTCCGAACGGCTGAAGGTGAACGACCAGCGCGGCAACCCGATCGAGATCGCCGCGCAAGTGGTGTGGCGCGTGACCGACACCGCGCAGGCGCTGTTCGACATCGATGATTACAAGGCGTTCGTGATCGTCCAGATCGAGGCCGCGGTGCGGACCATCGGCGCACGCTACCCCTATGACGATTTCGAGCATCAGGAAGTCACGCTGCGCGGCAATCACGACCAGGTCGCGGTTGAGCTGCGCCAGGAGCTGATCGCGCGCCTCGTCGTTGCCGGGATCACGGTCGACGAATGCGGCTTCACCCATCTCGCTTATGCGTCGGAAATCGCGGGTGCGATGTTGCGCCGGCAACAGGCGCAGGCGGTGGTCGCGGCGCGCAAGACGTTGGTGGAGGGCGCGGTCGGCATGGTCGAGATGGCGCTGGAGATGCTCAGCGAGAAGAATGTCGTTCACCTCGACGACGAACGCCGCGCAGCGATGGTCTCGAACCTGATGGTCGTGCTGTGCGGTGAGCGCGATACGCAGCCGGTGGTGAACACGGGCAGCCTGTATCAATAGGCGCGTGGCATGACCGGCCTCCCCAAAAAGGCGTTCCCGCTCCGCCTCGACCCCGCGCTCCACGCGGCGATCGAGCGGGCGGCGGCGAGCGACTTGCGCAGCGTCAATGCGGAGGTCGAATGCCTGCTGCGCGAAGCGCTGGCCAGACGGGGAGTGAAACTGGAAGCACCGGTGCCGGCCAGGCGCGGGCGCCCACCCAAATCGAGCGAAGGAGAAGCGTGATGAATGTCGAATCGGTCAAGCGCGCCTACCGGGTCCGCGAAGGATATTGGTTCGCGCCCAAATTGTTCGGCGTCGGCGCTACGCCCGTCACCTGGCAAGGCTGGGTCGTGATGCTCAGCTATGTCGCCGCGATGATCATGACGGTCCGGTTCCTCCCTGGCCTGGCGCCGCGCATTCTCGTTGGAATCGCTCTGACCGCGGCAATGATCGTGATCTCTTCGCGGAAGACCGATGGTGGCTGGCACTGGCGCTGGGGTGGGCGATGACCGGTATGACAAGCGCACTGATCGCGGCAACGGCTGCTCTGGCGGCCGCATCGGTTCCATCGACGACCGAGCTGACCGTGCCCGGTCCGCAAGGTGCGATCGCGGGAACGCTGGTCGATCCCGGCGGCAAGGGGCCGGCGATCGTGATCATTCCGGGCTCCGGCCCGACCGATCGCGACGGCGACAATCCGCTTGGCGTGAAGGCTGCGTCCTATCGTCTGCTGGCCGCTGCGCTTGCTGCGCGTGGGATCGCGACGCTGCGCGCCGACAAGCGCGGACTGTTCGGCAGCAAGGCGGCGATGGCCGATCCATCGGCCGTGACGATCGCCGATTATGCCGCCGATGCGCATGCCTGGGCCGGGCTTGTCGCGGCGCGGTCCGGTCGGCCTTGTGTCTGGCTGCTCGGCCATAGCGAAGGCGGCCTGATCGCGCTTGCCGCGGCGCAGGATCCGACCGGGTTGTGCGGTATCATCCTGGTGTCGGCGCCCGGCCGGCCGCTTGGCATGGTGCTGCGCGAACAGTTCAAGGCCAACCCCGCCAACGCCCCGATCCTCACCGCGGCACTGGGCATGATCGATTCGCTTGAGGCCGGCAGGCCGGTTGATCCTGCGACACTGCCACCGCCACTCGGCCAGCTGTTCCCGACGGCGGTCCAGCCCTTCATGATCGATCTGTTCGCTCATGATCCGGCAAAGCTCGCGGCATCGGTGCGGCTGCCGATTCTGATCGTGCAGGGTGAGCGTGACATCCAGATCGGGGTTTACGACGCGCAGGCGCTCGCCGCCGCCGCGCCTGCCGCCAGGCTGGTCCTGCTGCCCGGCGTCAACCATGTGCTGAAGTCGGTCGCAACCGACGATCGTGCCGCCAATCTGGCGACTTATGGCGATCCCGCGCTGCCGATCGCGCCCGCGGTGATCGACGCGGTTGCCGCCTTTGTGGCAGAGAAGCGCTAGCCCAGCGCTTCGTCGAGCAGCCGGGCGAGGCGCAGGCCGCCGCGTTCGACCTCGAGCCGGGCGGCGGGCACCAGCTTCTGGATCGTCGCCTGATCGAGCCGCGCGCGCGCAGGCACCGGGCCGCAGGCATCGCCGCCCATCGCGGTCGCGTAGGTCGCATCGTGCGCGACCTGCCAGCTCTCGCGGCTCCAGTCCTCGGTCGTGCCAGCCTGGATCGCGGCCTTCTCCTCGGGCAAATAGCGCCGCACCAGCGAGGGTGGGGTCGAGATGGCGCGCTCGGCGAGATAGCCGTCCCAGATCGAATGGAGATTGAGCCGCTCAGGCGCATAGGCGCCATAGGCTGCGCTCACCCGGTTGCCGCCGAGATCGTCGCGGTCACCGGCATGGAGCGGCTGGTGCAGGTCACCCATGAAATGGATCAGGAAGGCAAGCGCCTGCACACGCTCCCGCATCGGCAGGGTCTTGTCCTTGAGCAGCTTCATGTCGCGATCGATTTGCGCCGATACGCAATTGCCGTCGCGGCAGGCGGATTTCAGATCGAACGGCTTGCACACATTGACGTTCTGATAATGCCAGTTGGCGGTGTAGCTGAAGCGCGGCCCCAGCGACTTGATACAGTCGGCCCAGACGCTGGCTTGCGCGATCGTCCTGGCCGGGCAGGTCGGCGTCTCGAGCAGCGGCGCGTGGCGCAGGATGCGGTCGATCGCCGTGCGCGTCTCCGGCCTGGCATTGCGATAGGCGATCGCGGCAACCGTTTGATGGCCATATTCCCAATAAGCGGAAACCGGCGCGGCAATGGTGGCGGCGAACACAGCGAGCAGGGCGGGGATGATGCGACTCATGCGCTTTGCTCTACTCCTCTCCTTTGCCCGGACAAGAGTGGGGAGGATCACTCGTCGGCGTAGATCGCGATCGATCGTGCGCCATCGGATGTCGCGCGCGCGCGGTTCATGCCCGCGGTGTTGAAACTCCACGCCAGGTCGCCGCCCGGCGCGGCAACGATCACGCCCCCCGTGCCGCCCAGGGCACGGACATCAGCGAGCACGGCATCGGCCGCGCCTTGCACGCCCGCGCCGCTCAGGCGGACCCGGGCGCAGATTTCGTGCGCGACGCCCGCTCGGATGAAGAACTCGCCGGCGCCGGTGGCCGATACCGCACAAGCGCGGTCATCGGCATAGGTGCCGGCGCCGATCAGCGGCGAATCGCCGACTCGCCCCCAGCGTTTGCCGGTCACCCCGCCGGTCGAGGTTGCCGCCGCGACATGGCCATTCCTGTCGCGAGCGACCGCACCGACCGTGCCGTACTTCATGTCGACGTCGAACGCGTCGCCGCCGCGCGACTTGAGCTCATCGAGCTGCCGCCGGCGTTCGGGCAAGGCGAACCAGTCCTGGCCAGCCTGTTCGAGGCCTGCATCGATCGAGAAGCTGTCCGCGCCGGCACCCGACAGCAGCACATGGCGGCCATCGGCCATCACGGCCTGTGCCAGATCGACCGGGTGGCGCGTCGCGGTGATACCGGCCACCGCGCCCGCGCGCCGGTCGCGGCCATCCATGATCGCCGCGTCGAGCTCCGCCACGCCGTCGAAGCTCAGCGCCGCGCCGCGTCCGGCGTTGAAATGCGGGTCATCCTCCAGCACGCGCACCGCGGCCGCCACCGCGTCGAGCGCCGATCCCCCGCCGCTCAGCACCGTCGACCCGGCGTCGAGCGCCTGGGCAAGGCCGGCGCGAATGCCGGCATCCTGATCGGGGGTCAGGCGGTCGCGGGTCATCATGCCCGCCCCGCCATGGATCATCAGCGTCCAGTTCTGGTCGGAAACGGGATCGGGCATGAATGGAACTCCAGTCGAAGGGTCAGACGATCGCGGGTCTGGTATCAGATGAAACGGGCCGCGCCACCCTTGCCCGTAGCCCGATCAATGGCCGCAGCCATCCGACTTCGCGCCCGATCAGATAGAAGGCCCAGCATCCGGCGACCGTGGTCGCGACCAGGATGGCGAACTCGGCACTCGCCGGCAGGCCGTAAGGCAGCAGCAGGAATTCGACCCCGACGATCACCGTCTGGTGGATGATATAGAAGGGGAACACGGCCTCGGTGAGCATCGCGCGCCACGGGTGGTCGCGGTTCCAGTGCGTGTCGGCAAAGCCGATCAGCGCGACGATCGTGCTCCAGCCCTGCACCGCGCGCGCCCAGGAAAAGGCCTGGCCATAGGGCCAGGGCATAGCGCTGCCCGGCCAGTGCCATTCGATCGTCGCGACGACGGCATAGCTGGTCACCGCCACCACCGCCGCGGGCCGCCACCAGCGCCCGATCGCGGCAAAGGCGGGCCGCGATCCGGCCAGCGCGAAGCCAAAAAGGAAGCCGGGGACATATTGCGCATGGGCGACCCAGTCGTCGAACAGGGCATGGGTCTCTCGTGCGCCGGGGAACAGCCAGGCCGCGACGAGCACCAGCCATGCCACCGGGATCAGCCAGACGGTGACGCCGCCGAACGCGCGGTCGAAGATCGCCTGCAGCGGCAGCCGGCGAAACAGCGCGGTGCCGATCGCCAGCGCCATGGTATAGACCCATAGATAGACCACGAACCACAGATGCTGCCAGGTCGGCAGGATGATGCCGGCAAAGGTGCCGAAGCGGAAATAGTCGTGGAGCCAGAAGCTCCAGAAGCTGCCGGTATAGCCGAACTTGGTCGTCACCTCGACCCAGGGCTGCAGCGGGATGACGAAGATCACGCCGAACAGCAGCGGGATCAGCAGCCTTTTGCTGCGCGATCCGGCAAAGGCGCCGGCGCCGCCGCTCTTCGTCAGCCCGTTCTTCATCAACAATGCGCGGCTGGCATAGCCCGATACCACGAACAGCAGCAGCAAGCGCCAGCTGTTGGTCGCGAGCATCGGGATCGCCACCCACTCCAGCGGGTGCGCGGTCTTCACATGGAAGTCCCATGGCACGAAGACCATGCCGATATGGTAGAAGATCAACAGCCCGAAAGCGCCGATCCGAAGCCAGTCAAGTCCGAAATGCCGTTCCATCGCGATCCCTTTAGCAAGTAAGAGGCGGCTGGCTAGCGAGCAGCGCGCTCGCCCGGTATCGACGAGGGGCCGGTGGCGGCGGGCGGGGGACGAGCGTGACGGGCAGCGGGACCAGCGGCGGGGATGGCGGGACGAGCGGCACGCAGCGGCGGCTCGCCTTGCTGCTTGGCGCTGGGTTCGCGGTGATCCTGGCTGCGATCACGGTCGCGAATGCCGAATCGATGATGAGCGACTTCGCCTCCGCCGGCGTCGCGGTTACCCGGACCCATGTCTGGGTGTGGGAAGTCTCGAGCATCATTGCCTGGCTCAGCCTGGCACCGCCGATCTGGTACCTGATCGCGAAGGTCCGTCCGCCGCGCTTCGCCTGGGTTCAGGTCGCGCTGATCCTGGTCGTGGCGACGGTGCCCGTGTCGGCCTGGCACATCGGTGTGATGATCGTGCTGCGCAAGATCTTCTATGCGTTCGAAGGACAGGCCTATCACTTCTTCGGGCCGCTCAAGAACCCGCTGCTCTACGAGTATCGCAAGGATGTCGGCACCTATCTGCAATGGGCCGGCATGGCGGCGATCGCGCAATGGCTGCTCGCCAATGCCGGCACCGCGCCGCCGTCGCGACAGGAGCCGGGCGCGACCTTCCTCGCGGTGGCGGACGGCGCGGTCACGCATCAGGTGCCGGCGGTCGAAATCGATCAGGTCGTCGCGGCGGGAAACTATGTCGAGATCGGCTGGGGCACGCGTACGCTGCTCCACCGTGCGACGCTGGCCACGGTCGAGGCGGAGCTGGGCGACGGCTTCGTGCGCATCCATCGCAGCCGCATCGTGCGCCGTGCCGCGATCCGCCGGGTCGAGACCGACCGCAGCGGCGACTTCACGATCGACCTGGCGAATGGCGTCACAGTGCGGGGGAGCCGACGCTTTCGGGCCGCGCTGCAGGCCTGAGGCGGGGCCGGGCGCGCAGGCCGATCAGCGGCCGCAGCCAGTTGATCTCGCGCCCGATCAGGTAAAAGGCGAGGCACGCCGTCGCGGTCGCGGCGAACAACAGGGTGAACTCGCTCCAGGGCCCAAGGCCGAGCGGCAGCGTGAACCATGCCGTCACCACGATCACCGGGTGATGAATGATGTAGAAGGGGAAGACCGCCTCCCCCAGCGTCGCGCGCCAGCGGTGATCGCGGTTCCACCAGGTGTCGGCGACGTGCAGCAGCATGATGATCATGCTCCACGCCATGACGATCCGCGCCGACCGGTCGAGCGCCATTTGCAGATGCGGCGGGATATGGTCCCCCTGGTAAGTCAGTTCGAAGGTGATGACGAGCGCCCCGCTGAGTAGTGCGCAGAGCCCCGCCATCCGCCAATGCCGGGCGATCGACGGCCAGAGCAGCCGCGATCCGCCAAGCGCGAAACCGAACAGGAAGACCGGCACATACAGCGCATGGCCTGCCCAGTCTGTGAACAGGCCCTGCTGTTCGGGCACGACGAACAGCAGCGCCAGCTTCGCCGCGACGAGCAGGCCAAGTGGCGCCCACAGGATCCGACCGCCGCGCGCCAGCCAGTCGACGCCGCGCTGCAGTCGCGCCGCCCCGCCCGGCCAGGCGAGGAGTGCCGCGAGCACCATGGTATAGGCCCAGAGATATTCGACGAACCACAGATGCTCGACGCTCGGGAAGCTGCGGCCGTAAAAGGTGCCGATGCGCCAATAGTCATTGGCCCAGAAGTGCAGCAGGCCGGACGGATAGCCCTTTTCCAGCACCCGCACCCACATTTCGGGCGGTACGATGACAATCATCGCAAACGCCCAGGGGATCAGCAGTCGCGCGCTGCGCGAGCGTACAAAGCCCTGAATCGAAGGCGATTTCTCGAACAATTTGCGCGAGGCATAGCCCGACACCGCGAACAGCAAAGGCAGGCGCCACGGGGTCAGCGCGGCCATCGGCGCGACCAGTTCGGGATAGCTATGGGCCGACTTCACCACCCAGTCCCACGGCGCGAAGACCATGCCGATATGATACAGGATCAGCAGGCCGAACGCGGCGATGCGCAGCCAATCAAGACCGTAATGGCGACTGTTTTGTGTCAAATGGTCCAGCTTCGTAAGAGTCCGTCATTCTGCTATAGCGGCGCTCCAATCACCAAAAGGTTAGGATGGACGATGCGGATCGGCGGCTGGATCGGATTGGGGGCCTTGCTCACCGCGGCGGCGGCGACGCCGGCGGTGCCGCAGATCGGCCAGGCGCTGAAGATCGCGCGCAACAATCAGCCGCCGCCCTTTGCCTTCGACCCGCGCAAGGCGCCGCCCGCGCCCGATTATGCGCAGGGCCGCAACTGGGCCGCGCTGCCGACGACGCGCGACGACGCGGATGTCACGCCGCGCGGCGTGACCGGAATCGACCAGCGTGAAGCCTCCGCCGATGTCTTCTTCATCTACCCGACCGTGCTGATGAGCCGCACGCAGTGGAACGCCGATGTTCGTGACGCCGCGCTCAATCGCAAGATCGAGGAGACGACGATCCGGGCGCAGGCGAGCGTGTTCAACGGCTGCTGTGCGATCTATGCGCCGCGCTATCGCCAGATGACGCTGGGCGGGTACATCAAATGGTCGGCCAACAGCGAAGCGGCGACCGAGCTCGCTTATGGCGATGTCGCGCGCGCCTTTCGCTACTTCCTCGCCAATCACAACAAGGGCCGGCCGTTCATCATCGCCGGGCACAGCCAGGGATCGCGGCTCGGCCGGTTGCTGATCGAACGCGAGATCGACGGCAAGCCGGTCGCGCGGCGGATGATCGCGGCTTATTTGATCGGCACCTGGATCGAGCAGGACTGGTTCCGCCGGCTGCACGATGTGCGCGCCTGTACCCAGGCCTATGACACCGGCTGCGTCGTCACCTGGTCGACCTATGCGCAAGGGCGCAACGCGTCGCTGCAGCGGGTCAATATCGGGCGGCAGTCGAAGTACACGCCCGAGACGAAGATCAGGCCTTATGCCGGGATCAATCCATATAGCTGGAGCACCGGCGATGCGATGGCGCCCATGGCGATGAACAAGGGCAGCTGGCTCTACGGCACGGGCGCCGGCCCGGCCGCTCCGGTCCCCGGGCTGGTCTCGGGCCGGATGCGCGACGGCGCACTGTACATCTCGCCGCCGGGCAAACCCTATACCGACCTGATGATCCCGTTCGGCAACTTCCATAATGTCGATTACAATGTCGCCTATATGAACCTGCGCGAAAATGCCTGGGTGCGGCTCGGCGCGTTCTGGAAACAATAGGGTCCAGGCGCGATCAGTCTCCTGGTTGGGATCGCCGTTCTGCTGGAACGGTCGCGTGAATGATGTGCCGGTCATGTGAAAGAGCGGGACGGTTGAGGCGCCGTCCGAGGATGGTGCTAACGCTTCGGCCGGCGCGATTGAATCGGCGCGATCATGACCGCGCGCCGCGGCTGTTTCGGGCCTGCCGCGACCGGTCGAAATTCCCGCAGCTGCGGGAGATGCTGCGGGAAAATGCTTTTTTGAGCGTTCTGCGGGAATCTGCGGGAAAAGCTGCGGGAGTTTTGATGGATCCGCACGGGAGTTTTTCGGGGTCCTTGCGGGAATAACGGGAAATATCCGGGCGGAGAGGAGGGGGGCGGAGAGAGGCGGGTTCCTTTCGAGTCACAATCGATCGATTCACTTGATCCGTAGAACGGGCTCTACCCGGCGCGCGGCAACCGCGCCGGAGCACGGGTATGACGCTGCGGGACAGCAATCTGAATCGACCCGGCACATTGAGTCCCTGGGTTCCGCAACGGCCTTGCCCGCGCTATATACGCGGCGAAACCTGAGGATTCTCCAATGTCCCTTCGTCCGTGGCGCGACATCACACGCCGCCAGAGCCGCCAGATCATGGTCGGCAACGTCCCCGTCGGCGGCGATGCGCCGGTCACGGTGCAGACGATGACCAACACACTGACCTCCGACGCCAAGGCGACGATCGCGCAGATCCGCCGGTGCGAGGATGCCGGGGTCGACATCATCCGCGTCTCCTGCCCCGATGTGGAGAGCACGACCGCGCTGAAGCAGATCGTCCGCGCCAGCCGCGTGCCGATCGTCGCCGATATCCATTTTCATTATAAGCGCGCGCTGGAAGCCGCCGATGCGGGTGCGGCGTGCCTGCGCATCAATCCCGGCAATATCGGCTCGTCGGACCGGGTGCGCGAAGTGGTCAATGCGGCCAAGGCCAATGGCTGCGCGATCCGTATCGGCGTCAACGCGGGCAGCCTGGAAAAGGATCTGCTCGAAAAATACGGCGAGCCCTGCCCCGAGGCGCTGGTCGAATCCGCGCTCGACCATATCAAGCTGTTGCAGGACCATGATTTCCATGAATTCAAGGTCGCGGTGAAGGCATCCGACCTGTTTCTCGCGGTCGCCGCCTATCAGCAGCTTGCCGAAGTGGTCGATTGCCCGCTGCATCTCGGCATCACCGAAGCGGGCGGGTTCGTCGGCGGCACGGTGAAGAGCGCGATCGGCATGGGCAGCCTGCTCTGGTACGGCATTGGCGACACGATCCGCGTCTCGCTCTCGGCCGAACCGGAGGAGGAAGTCCGCGTCGGGTTCGAGATCCTCAAATCGCTCGGCATCCGCAACCGCGGCGTCCGCGTCGTTTCCTGCCCAAGCTGCGCGCGCCAGGGCTTCGACGTGATCCGCACCGTCCAGGCGCTGGAGGAGCGGCTGCAGCATATCCGCACCCCAATGTCGCTCAGCGTGCTCGGCTGCGTCGTCAATGGCCCGGGCGAAGCGCGCGAGACCGATATCGGCCTGACCGGCGGCGGCAACGGCAAGCATATGGTCTATCTGTCTGGCGTCACGGACCACACCGTGTCGAGCGCCGACATGCTCGAACATATCGTCAAGCTGGTCGAGGCCAAGGCGGCGGAGATCGACGCGGCGGACGAGGCGCGCGCGGCGGCGTGAGGGCATTGGATACCATGTGAATGCTGCCTCCCCGGCGAAGGCCGGGGTCCAGATGGAATGCCTAAAGTTACGAAACGCCGCGGCAATTACCGCCTGTTTCCCGACTGGACCCCGGCCTTTGCCGGGGAAGCGCTTACGTCCGCCATTAGGACATTATTTGCCATCGCTCTTAGCCCCGGCCTAACGCCTGATCGCTAGAGGGGGCACATGAAGATCGCGCTTGCCCTGATGGCGGTGACGGGCATCGCCATCGGCCTGGCCATCCCGACCGCAAAACCCAAGGTCGCGGTCGCGCCGGTCGTGCAGCCGGCGCGTGACGTGCCGGTCGAGACTGTGCTCGACCGCAGCCCAAGCGGGGCCTTTGTGGCGATCGCCGATGTCAATGACGAGCCGATCCGCTTCGTGGTCGATACCGGCGCCGACATCGTCGCGCTGACGGTGGCGGATGCGAAGCGCGCGCATATCACTTTCGATCCGTCGCTGTTCCAGGTCGTGGGCCGGGGCGCGGCGGGCGATGTGCGCGGGCAGGAAGTGCGGATCGCCGACATCGTGCTCGACGGCAAGCGCGCGACCGATGTCCGCGCCGTGGTGCTGGAGGGAAGCGACATGTCGCTGCTCGGCCATACCTATCTGCGCCGTCTGAAAAATGTGCAGATCAGCAACGACAAGATGACGCTGCGCTAGAGTCTCATCGGCCTGGTTGGAATCACCTTCCCCCGTTCGTGCTGAGCTTGTCGAAGCACCGTCTTTCTTCACCCAGGCCAGAGAGGGAAGAACGGCCCTTCGACAAGCTCAGGGCGAACGGAAGAGAGTGGATCAACTCAACTCGAAATCACTCCAAGGCTCAGTCGACGGGCGGGTCATCTTCCCGTTCGCATGACCCCTGTTGTCCGGAACAGGGGTGGAACAGCGGCGTAACAGGGGTGGTCGGCGCCGGAACAGGGGGCCCGGATGTTCAGCATGTCCAACGATGAGAAACAGCGCGCCTGCATGCCGAACAGCATCCCGTCCGCCGCCACGCCGTCACAAGTGGACCGGTGATTGAATCGCCAAGTGGTCCGGCCGATCGGCATTCGTTGTGGTGACGTGACGATTCCGCGCCGCTATCGCATTCGGCATGAAGCCGAGCACCACCGCCTTCGCCATCGCGACACTGGGCATCGCCCTGTTCTCGTGCATGGACGCGTTGATGAAGGGGCTGACGCTTGCGATCGGCGCCTACAACACCTTGCTGTGGCGCAGCCTGGCCGGAGTCGCGATCAGCGGCGTGCTGTTCCTTGCGACGCGCACCGCCTGGCCGGCGAAGGCGGTGATGCGCGTCCACCTGATTCGCGGCAGCGTCTCGGCGGTCATGGCGGTGACGTTCTTCTGGGGGCTGGCGCGCGTGCCGATGGCGCAGGCGGTGGCGCTCGCCTTTATCGCGCCACTGATCGCGTTGTTCCTGGCCGCGGTGCTGCTCAAGGAGCATGTCGGGCGGACCGCGATCATCGCCTCGCTGCTGGCGATCGCGGGTGTCGGCATCATCCTGGCCGGGCAGGCGCGCGCCGAGCTTGGGCATCAGGCCTTGCTCGGCACGGTTTCGATCCTGATCTCGGCGATATGCTATGCCTATAATATCATCCTGATGCGGCAACAGGCGCAACTGGCCGGGCCGATCGAGATCGCCTTTTTCCAAAGCGCGATCGTCGCGGCGATCCTGGCGCTGGCGGCACCCTGGCTGGCGGTGGTGCCGGCAATCGGCCATGCCCCTGCGATCGTCGGCGCGGCGCTGCTCGCGGTCGGTTCGCTGCTGCTGCTCAGTTGGGCCTATGCGCGCGGCGAGGCGAGCTATCTCGCGCCGACCGAATATACCTCGTTCCTGTGGGCGGCGCTGCTCGGCTGGCTGGTCTTTGGGGAAAGCGTCTCGCTCTTCACGCTGGCCGGCGCCGCATCGATCATCATTGGCTGCGTGATCGCGGCACGCCGCCGTCCCGTGCCCATCTCAAATGTGGAGGCCGCTCTATGAGCATCACGACCCGTCCCGCCGTTCCCGCCGATATCGCCACGATCCTGGGGTTCGTGCGCGAACTCGCCGAATTCGAGCGCGAGCCCGATGCGGTGACCGCGACCGAACCGCATTTGCACGACGCGTTGTTCGGTACGCCGCCGGCAGCCGAAGCGGTGATTGCCGAGCAGGACGGCGTGCCGGTCGGCATGGCGGTGTTCTTCCATAATTTCTCGACCTGGACCGGGGTGCGCGGGATCTGGCTCGAGGATCTTTATGTCACGCCATCGGCACGCGGATCGGGCGCGGGCAAGGCGTTGCTGGTCCATCTCGCCGGGCTGGCGGTCGACCGTGGCTGCGCGCGATTCGAATGGGCGGTGCTCGACTGGAATGTCCGCGCGATCGATTTCTACCGTGCAATGGGCGCCGAGGCGATGGACGAATGGACCACGCAGCGTGTCTCGGGCGACGCGCTCGTCCGGCTGGCCGGGAGGAACTGATGGCCTGGGTCCTGCTGATCATCGGCGGCTGTTTCGAGATCGGCTTCACCACCTGCCTGCGCTATGTCGACGGCTTCCGCAATCTTCCCTGGACCGCCGGTTTTCTCGTCTCGGTCACCTTGTCGATGGGGCTGCTCGAAGTCGCGTCGCGGACCATTCCGATGGGCACGGCCTATGCCGTCTGGGGCGGTATCGGTGCGCTCGGCACGGTGCTGGTCGGGATCGCCTGGTTCGGCGAACCGGCGACGCTGCCGCGGCTGTTGCTGATCCTGGGTGTGGTGCTGTGCATTGCCGGGCTCAAGCTGACCTCGGGGCATTGAGAGGAGGACGGGATGGCGGTCGATACCGGGCTGGTTGACTGGGTCACCGAGGCGATGGCGCCGATCGGTACGGTGACGATGCGGCGCATGATGAGCGGCGCGACGCTGTATCTCGACGGCACGGTGTTCGCGATCGTCGGCCGGGATGCGCTGTGGTTCAAGGCGGATGCGGAGAGCGACGCGGCCTGGGACGCGGCGGGCTGCGCGCGCTTCACCGTCGAGATGAACGGCCAGCCGAAATCGATGAACTACCGCCGCGCGCCCGACGATGTCTATGACGACGCCGATGTGCTCAGGGAGTGGGGCGAGCTGGCGGTGGCGGCGGGATTGCGCGCGCCGCCCAAAAAGCCCCGATCAAAAAAGGGCGTGACCAGACCGGGATGACATTTGACTGAACCGCCCGGTCATTCCCGCGAAAGCGGGAATCCCGCTTCTCAGTGCGGGGCAAGGCAGCGGGATACCCGCTTTCGCGGGTATGACGGAGAAGAATGACCGAAAGTCATCTGGCGCTAAATTCGGGCTAGAGTTTGATCCAGCTGCGCTGAAGCGCGGCGACGAGCAGTGCGACCCAGGCGAGGGTGAAGCCGATCATCATGCCGCCGGCGGGGAAGAGGGTCAGGCCGTAAAGCGCGTAGAGTCCGCCGCCGAGCAGGATCAGGCCGAAGACAGTAGCGAGCCATTTGCGGCCGGCGATCAGTGCCACGCCGATGCCCGCCGTGCCGAGCGCCAGCAGCGCGAATTTGATATGCACCGCCCACCACAACAG
The DNA here is from genome assembly GCF_000803065.1 of Sphingomonas sp. ERG5. GTDB lineage: Bacteria > Pseudomonadota > Alphaproteobacteria > Sphingomonadales > Sphingomonadaceae > Sphingomonas. The sequence continues at coordinate 21,667 of NZ_JSXI01000050.1, read as the reverse complement.
ATCGACCAGCGACTGGGTGCCGGGCAGATCGCGCAGGATCGCGTACATCAGGACGCCTTCGATCTCGTCGCTGAGGCCGGCGATGACCAGCATCGCGATGATGAGCATGCGTCTGCTGCCGCGCCCGCCCGCCGCCAGCGCACCGAGAATCAGGAATGCGGTATAGGCCGGGATGAAGCCGAATGCGTCGAGCAGCAGGCCGGTCTTTTGCGCCGCGATCAGCGCCGAGCGGCATGGATCGCTGCCGAACAGCAGTGCCACTTCGGCCGGGGTGCGCACGAATTCGAACGCGATGATCGCGCCCAGATCCCCGGCCGGGCCGCATGCGACCAGGCCGGGGATTTGACCGAACAGCCAGGAGCAGAAGAACGCGACCACACCGGCCGCCGCGCACCACCGCCAGGCTGTCCGCGTGTTCAAGCCGGTTCCGCCGCCTTGGCGACCCTGGCGGCTTCGATCGCCTCGACCACGATTCGCTTGGCTTCCTCGGCATCGCCCCAGCTGCCGATCCGGACCCATTTCTGCGGTTCGAGATCCTTGTAGTGAGTGAAGAAATGCTCGATCTGCGCGAGCACGATCGAGGGCAGGTCGCCGCGTTCACCGACATCGGTGTAATAGGGGAAAGTGGTGTCGACCGGCACGGTGATCAGCTTTTCATCGCCGCCGGCTTCGTCTTCCAGCTTGAGCACGCCGATCGGCCGGACGCGCACGACGCTGCCCGGAATGAAGGGCGAGCGCGCGATGACCAGCGCGTCGAGCGGGTCGCCATCGGGCGACAGGGTATGCGGCACGAAGCCGTAATTGGCCGGATAGCGCATCGGCGTGTGCAGAATGCGGTCGACGAACAGCGCGCCCGATTTCTTGTCGAATTCATATTTCACGGGTTCGCCGCCGACCGGCACCTCAATGATGACGTTGAGGCTGTTCGGCGGATCGTCGCCGACCGGAATCATGTCGATACGCATTTTAAGATCCTTCACTTCGTTCAGAGTGCGGCGCCGGCCAGTGTTGGTCTAGCAGCGGGTCGATTATGCCCCCGGCATAATCTGTAGGATGCCGGGCGGCATCCTACACCTGCTGCTAGACCAACACTCCCCCTCCCGGCCACCCACAGACTATCCTGAATGGGTGGCCGGGAGGGGGAGCGGGCCGGCACCGCGCATCCCCGCGTCAGCGGGGCGATAAAAGCCGATCGAGCCCACCCTCTCCGGAGCCGATTTTTTCCAGGCGCGGATAGCGCGGGCCGCCATGATAGTCGATGGCGATGGTGCTGATCCGCTCACCATTTTTGACCAGCAGGCGGATCGGGTCCTTTGCCGTCTTCGCCGTGACGATCGCCGCCTTGATGACGCTGTCGCTATAGGCGAGGTCGTTCACCGCGATGACCTTGGTGCCGATGTCGAGCTCGGTCTGATAGGCCGGGCTGCCCCAGCCGACCGCGGTGATCTCTCCATCCTTGTCGAGCACCAGGCCGAGCGAATAGGTCAGGTCGACCTTCTTGCCGGTCGTTTCGCTGTTCTTGAACGCCAGCGTCGGCTCCTCGCTATAGACGAGCTTATAGCCATTGGCGACGAACCCGCCGAGCGGCGCGGGCGCGCCGGTTTCGTTGATCCGCGTGCTGAGGAAGCCGTTCCAGTCATAAGGCTGGATCGCGTTCAGCGTCGCGACGACATCGTCGAAAGTGTAGGTCACCTGACCCCAGTCGCCGTCGTTGATGCCGAAAAAGGCATGCGCGAAATCATCGATCGATTTGGTGCCGCCGGATTGCTTGCGCAGGATCGAATCGACCTCCATCCAGACCAGCAGGCCTTCATTGTAATAATCCTCCGAGCGCTGATAGCTGGTCCAGCCCTTGGGCTTGCGCTGCGACATCGCCGGATCGTTGGTGGTGTCGATGAGCGGCCGCCATTCGCGTGCCGGACGATTGTCGAGCGTGGCGAGGATCGAGGCATACATGTCGAGCGTATCCTGTTTCGATACGATGCCCGAGCGCGCCTGGAGCACATAGCCCCAGAATTGCGTCTGCCCCTCATAGACCCACAACAGGCTGCCGCGCATCGGGGTGCGGAAATCGGGCGTCCACAGATCCGCGCCGCGCCGGAACTTGCCGTCCCAGCTATGAGTGAATTCGTGCGGCAACAGGTTGCGCGACCCCGGGCCGTCCTTCCATTTGGTGAAATAGCCCGGCTTCACCCCGTTTTCGGAACTGCGGTGATGTTCGAGCCCGATTCCGCCCAGCTCGTCGGTAATCGAGAGCAGGAATTCATACGTGTCGTAATGCTGCGCGCCGAAATTCTTCACCGCCTGCTCGACCAGCTTTTTATGCGCATCGATCTGTTCGGGCGTGGCGGCCAGTTCGTCGGGCGTGTCGGCGACGACGTTCAGATTGACTCGCGGGCTGAGCGCCCATTTCCGGTAATAGCGTCCGGCCAGCGCGGGGGAGTCGACCAGCACTTCGTAATTGGTCTTTTCATAGGTGTAGGTCGATCCGACCGCCTTGGCCGGCAAGGCGGACGCGGCGGTCCAACCATCGGGATAGCGCACCGTCGCCCTGACCGGGATCTGGCGAGTGAAATAGCCCGCCGGATAGAGGCTCATCGAGTTGAACTGCAGGCTGAGCATCCGCGGCGTCATGACGATGCGGCCCTGGTCGCTCTTGGTCGCCGAGAGGAATTTCAGGTCGATGTCGAGCGTCTTCGCGCCCTTTGGCACATCGATATGGAACGCGAAGACGTCGACCGGGTCGCGCTTCCACGGCACCGGCTTGCCATTGGCGGTGATGGTCAGGCCGGCGAGCTTTTCGATCTCGCCGCGCGGGCTGTGCGCGCCGGGCAGCCATTTCGGATAGAGCAGCACCATCGGCCCGGCCTGGCTGACCGGGATCACTTCCTTCACGGTGAAGATGCCGCGCCGCGTGTCGGTCGCATCGACATTAAGCGTGATCGTGCCGGGATAGGCGATGTCGCGCGCCGCCGGGATGGTGTCGATATAGGGCACCGGCTGCGGCTTCGAATTCTCGGCGAGCGCGGGCGTCGCGGCGGAGGCGAGCAAGGTGGCGGTGAGAAGCGGACGGATCATCGGGAAGCGAGCCTTTCGGCAAAGGGGAGGATATGCGTGGCTTAAGCCCGCACCACAACGGGCGTCCAGTCCTTCAGCCGCCCAAGCGCCGTTTGCGCCGGTCGTGCGAACGGCACGAGATGTCTCAGCTGCCCAGCACGTTGATGGTGAAGGCGAGCACGCCGATGTTGAATATGAAGGCGGCGAGGCAATGCCCGATCACCACGCGACGGATGCGGGGCGCGGTGATCTGGACGTCCGAGGTCTGGAACGTCATGCCGAGCGTGAAGCTGAAATAGACGAAATCCCAATAATCGGGCTCGGTACAATTGGGGATATCGACCCCGCCATTGTCCTTGCCCTTGCCGTTATCGAGATAAAAGAGATGCGCATAATGCAGCGCGTAGATGGTATTGGAGAAGAGCCAGGCGAGGACCAGCGTGACGACGATCAGCGCGATGCCGAGGTGGCTGCTCTTGCCGCCCATGATCTCGCTCGCCACCGCGACGAGGATCACCGTCGTCACCGTGCCGGTAATGCCGAGCAGCAGCGCGCGGTTGGCGTCGTTGGCCTTGGCATGGCGGCGCATGTCCTTCGCTTCGCTGCGGAGCAAAGGCGCGACCAGCGCAAGGAAAAGGGCGGTGGCGATGTCGAACGCCGCCATCGTGCCGAGTCCCTCGCCCAAAGCGGGGATTGGGATCAGCACGATCAGTCCCACCGCGAAGACCAGCACGAATGTCAGAAAGCGCGGCGGCGCGATCTTGTTGCCGAGATCCAGGTTTTTCAGCGCCATGTCGAAGGTCTAGCGCTTGTCCTTCCCCTCGCATAGAGAGCAGCCGCAAATGGCACGTATCGAAACCCCCAAACGCATTCGCGGCACGCAGGACATCTTTGGTGACGAGCAGCGCCGCTTCGCGCATGTCGTCGACACGTTCGAGCGGGTGCGGCGGCTTTATTGCTTCCAGCGCGTCGAGGTGCCGATCTTCGAATCGACCGCGGTGTTCGCGCGTTCGCTTGGCGAAACGACCGATGTCGTGTCGAAGGAAATGTACAGCTTCGAGGATCGCGGCGGGGATTCGCTCACATTGCGGCCCGAATTCACCGCCGGCATCGCGCGCGCCTATCTGACCGAGGGCTGGCAGCAATATGCGCCGCTGAAGCTCGTCGCGCATGGGCCGGTGTTTCGTTACGAACGCCCGCAAAAGGGGCGTTACCGTCAGTTCCATCAGATCGACGCCGAGATCATCGGCGCGCCCGAAGCGGCGGCGGATATCGAGCTGCTGGTCCTGGCCGATCAGTTGCTGCACGAACTGGGCATCGCCGATGGCGTGACGCTGCAGCTCAACACGCTGGGCGACGCGGAGACGCGCGACGCGTGGCGCGGGGCGCTGGTTACCCATTTTGAGCAGCACGAAGGCGATCTGTCGCAGGACAGCAAGGACCGGCTAAACCGCAATCCGTTACGCATCCTCGACAGCAAGGATCCGAAGGACCGCCCGATCGCCGACGCCGCGCCCGATATCGATGCCTATCTGACCAGCGAAGCGGGTGCGTTCTTCGAGAGCGTGGCCAAGGGGCTGGACGCAGCGGGTGTCGCCTGGACGCGCAATTCGCGGCTGGTGCGGGGGCTGGATTATTATCGCCACACCGCGTTCGAATTCGTCACCGACCGGCTCGGTGCGCAGGGAACGGTGCTGGCCGGTGGGCGCTATGACGGCTTGATCGGGTCGCTGGGTGGGCCGGAGACGCCGGGGATCGGCTGGGCGGCAGGGATCGAGCGGTTGGCGATGCTGCTGGAGGAACCTGCGGCCGAGACGGTGTTTGCCACGGTCATCCCGATCGGTGCCGCAGCGGAAGCGCGCGCCGTCGGCGTGGTGGCGGATTTGCGCCGCGAACGGATGAAGGTCGACATGGCTTTTCGCGGCAACATGAAACGCCGCCTCGCAAAGGCCGACGCTCAAGGTGCGGACTATGCCATCATCTTCGGAGATGATGAGCTGGCAAAAGGCGAGGTCAACGTAAAACGCCTGAAAACCGGCGAACAAAAGACCGTGCCGCTGGCAAGGCTGCCGCGGATCATGTGGTCGCAGCTGATGGGTGACGATTTTCCCGATGCGACGGAAATGACGACCTGGGATCATGACGGCGCAGTGGTCAAAGGCCCATTCCAGGAATGACCGGCATCTCCGCAGCACGGATCGCGCAGATCGAGGCGCGGCGCGATGAATTGCAGGCGCAGATGGCGACCGGCGAGTTGCCGTCCGATCGCTTCGTCGCGGTGTCGAAGGAATATGCCGAGCTCGAACCCGTCGCGCGGGCGGCGGGCGAAGTGCGGCGGCTGCGCGCCGAACTCGACGTGCTCGCCGGCATGGAGAATGACAGCGATCCCGAGATCAAGCAGATGGCGCGCGAGGAAATCGAGGCGATCCGCGAGACGCTGCCTGCCGCCGAGCGCGCGCTGGCCTTGTCGCTGCTGCCGCGCGACGCCGCCGATGAGCGCGCGGCGATGCTCGAAATCCGCGCCGGGACCGGTGGCGACGAGGCAGCCTTGTTCGCCGGCGACCTGTTCCGCATGTATCAGCGCTATGCCGAGCGCCAGGGCTGGCGGGTCGAACTGATCTCCGCGTCCAGTTCCGAATCCGGCGGCTTTCGCGAAGCGATCGCGTCGGTCGAGGGCAAGGGCGTGTTCGCGCGGCTGAAGTTCGAGAGCGGCGTGCACCGCGTGCAGCGCGTGCCCGCGACCGAAGCGCAGGGGCGTATCCACACCTCCGCCGCGACGGTCGCGGTGCTGCCCGAGGCGGAAGAGGTCGACGTCAAGATCGACGACAAGGATTTGCGCATCGACGTCTACCGCTCGTCGGGGCCGGGTGGGCAATCGGTCAACACGACCGATTCCGCGGTGCGCATCGTGCACATCCCGACCGGGCTGGTGGTGATCCAGCAGGACGAGAAGTCGCAGCACAAGAACAAGGCCAAGGCGTTGAAGGTGCTGCGCACCCGGCTTTATGAGGCGGAACGCGAGCGGTTGCACAATGAGCGCGCCGGCGCGCGCAAGTCGATGGTCGGGTCGGGCGATCGATCGGAACGCATCCGCACCTATAATTTCCCGCAGGGGCGCGTGACCGATCACCGCATCAACCTGACCCTGCATCGCTTGCCCGAGATTCTCGAAGGCGAGATGGATGAGCTGGTCAGCGCGCTGATCGCCGAGGACGAGGCCGAACGGCTGGCGACGCTGGATGCGGCCTGAGTCCGCCTCCCTTCCCGCAAACGGGAGGGGGGTGAGGATGGCGCTTGCCGAAGCGACCGTTGCGCTGGCTTTCTCCGAAACCGCGCGGCTCGATGCCGAATTGCTGATGGCTCATGCCCTTGGCATCACGCGCGAGCGGTTGCTGCTCGGCCATCTCGACGATCCCGTCCCGGCAAGCTTCGCCGCACTGGTCGCGCGCCGCCTCAGGCATGAGCCGATCGCCTATATCACCGGCGCGCGTGCATTCTGGACGATCGACCTGCTGGTGGGGCCCGGCGCGCTGGTGCCGCGGGCCGATAGCGAGACGCTGATCGAGGCGGCGGTCGCGTATTTTCGCGACGATCTTGCGCCGCTGCGCATCCTCGACCTTGGCACCGGCCCTGGAACCTTGCTGCTCGCGGCGCTTGACCAATGGCCTGAGGCGCAGGGGCTGGGCATCGATGCGTCTGACCAGGCACTGGGTTATGCCCGGGCGAATGCGCAAGCGCTGGGCGTTGCGGATCGTGCACTATTCCGCGCCGGCAACTGGGCCGAAGGCGTGTCCGGCGCGTTCGACCTGATCCTCGCCAACCCGCCTTATATCGGCACCGGCGAAACGCTGCCCGCCGAAGTGCGCGACCATGAGCCGGGCAGCGCGCTGTTCGCCGGCGCGGACGGGCTGGACGATTACCGCATCATTGCCCCGCAACTGCCCGCGTTGCTGGCCCCTGGCGGCGCTGCGATCCTCGAGATCGGCGCGACCCAGGCCGGGCCGGTTACCGCGCTGCTCGAGGGGCAGGGTTTCGCCGTCACGCTGCGCCGGGACCTTGCCGGCCACCCCCGCGCGCTGATCGCGACTTGAAGCTGTCAACCGGAAGTCACATATTTCTGCTTGGAGATTGGCGCGCCAGCCGCTATTGAACGGGCAGGGGCACGCGCTTTCACCATAACTGGTTGAAAACGGGCTGTTGCCCGCCTCCTTCGTCATCGCACCGCTGCAGTCCGGCGGTCGTGGCAGGCTTGTCTCGCCGAAGGTCGGCGAGCACGGGCCGAGGGGCATTGCATCCACATTGTTGCGGAGCACGACCGGGTTGGTTTCGAAGGACAGGACAAGAGCAGTTGATTAATAATAATCGTCAGGCCGGCCGCCGTCGCGGTCGTGGCGGGCAGCAGCAGCGCCCGCAAGGTAACTCGGGTCGGCCGGATAACGGCAACCGTATCGACAACCGGGCGCGCGGCAATGCGAGCCAGTTGCTCGAGAAATACAAGACGCTGGCGCGCGACGCACAGATGCAGGGCGACCGCGTCAACACCGAATATTATCTGCAGTTCGCGGACCATTATTTCCGTGTGCTCGCCGAGACGCGGTCGCGCTTCGAGGACAATCGCCGCCAGAATGGCGGCGCGGCCTTCGAGGAGGACGAGCAGGAATATGACGAGGATGGCGAGCCGATCGCCCGCGTCGAACAGCAGCAGCGCCCGGATCGCAACCAGGGTGGCCAGAACCAGAATTATCAGGGCAATGGCGGTCAGAACGGCAACGGCCAGTATGACGAGGATCGCCGTCCCGCGCGCGGCAACGGCAATAATGGCGGAAACGGTGGCGATAATGACCGCGCCGACCGCTATGTCCGCGATGATCGTGGCGACGACCGTCCCAACAACGACCGCACCAACAACGACCGTTCCAATGGCGATCGCCAGGGTGGCGACCGTCAATATGGCGATCGGCCGCAGCGTCAGTCCGGCGACCGCAACGATCGCTATGAGCGCAACGACCGTAATGACCGCAACGCGAACAATGATCGCGGCGACCGCAACGGCAATGAGCGCGTGAACCGCGCGCCCTATGCGCAGGACGAGCAGGACGCCGCACCGGCGCGCCGTGAACCGCGCGCCCCGCGTCCGGAGCGCGCCCCGCGCCAGCAGCAGGAAGAGGCGCCACGTCAGGACGCCGCGCCGCAGCCCGAAGCGGCGCCGGTTCAGGAAGAGCCACGCCGTCGCGGTCGTCCGCGTCGCGATGCCGCTCCAGCCGTCGTCCAGGAAGCGCCGCCGATGTTCGAAGCGGATCGCTTGCCCCCGTCGCTTGGCATTTCGGCGATCGTGCCCGACGCCGAGCCGGTGGCCGAGAAGAAACCCCGGGCGCGCCGCACCCGCGCGGCGGCGACCGATGAGTCACCCGCCGCCGAATGATCGGCTGACCCAGACTACCGGCAAAGGCCGGCCCGGCACTCGCCGGGCCGGCCTTTTCCTTTTCCAGTCCAACACTTGGCGTTGACCTGTCATCATTGCCGTCTAGCATGATGGCACTATGCGACCGGGGAGAGTGAAAATGCGGTACTGGATCGGCACGGCGGCGTTGGCGATACCCCTGATCGCCCAGGTTCCGGCGCAGGCGCAGACCGCCGCCCCGCAATCCGCCAATCCGCTGGCCGGCAATGCGCAGGGCGATGTCTCGGTCACTATTTATCAGAACGGCCAGTCGCTGGTGCAGGATGTCCGGCAGCTCGATCTCGACGCCGGCCGCACGCGGCAGGATTTCCCCGATGTCTCGGCGCAGATCCGCTCCGAGACAGTGACGCTTGGCGGACCGGGTATCGGCATCGTCGAGCAGAATTTCGATTTCGACCTGCTCTCGCCCGACAAGCTGATGGAAAAGGCGGTCGGATCTGTCGTCACGATCGTACGGACCAATCCGGCGACCGGCGCCGAGACGCGCGAACAGGCGCGGGTGCTTGCGGCGAATGGCGGCATCGTGCTGCAGATCGGCAGCCGGATCGAAGTGCTGCGCGACGACGGGCTGCCGGTGCGGGTGATCTTCGACAAGGTGCCGGAGAATCTGCGCGCCCGCCCGACTTTGTCGGTGACGTTGCAAGTGGCCAAGGCGGGCCGGGTGCCGGCGACGCTGACCTATCTGACGCCCGGGCTTGGCTGGACCAGCGACTATGTCATGCTGTTCGACGAAGCGAAGGGCGCGATCGACGTGCAGGGCTGGGTCACCCTGACCAACAGCACCGGCACGACCTATCGCAATGCCGATGTGCTGCTGGTCGCGGGCAACCCCAATCGCGGCCAGGGCGGTTTCTCGCAGCTCGGCGATGCGACGCTGGAGGTGGCGGGGACCGAGACCGGGCCGCGCGAAAAGCTTGGCGACTATTATCTCTATCCATTGGGCGAGCGCACGACGATCGCCAATGCGCAGCAGAAGCAGGTCAGCTTTCTCGACGTGAAGGGCGTCGCGGCGCGCAAGACCTATGAATGGACCAATGGCTGGCTCGAAACCCAGGCCGAACCGCGCAGCGCCGCGACGGTGCTCAAATTCTCGACTTCGCGCACCGGCGGGCTTGGCGATCAGCTGCCGGCGGGCACGATTCGCGTTTATATGCGCGACAAGCGCGGCGACCCGCAGTTCATCGGCGAGAGCCGTGTCGCGGCGGCGCCGATGGGGTCGCAAATGTCGATCCGCACTGGCGAAGCCTTTGACGTGAAGGGAGCCGCGGTGACGGTCGAGCGCAAGCGGCTGTCGTCGACGCGCTGGCGTACCGCGATGCGTTATGACTTCTCCAATGCCCGGCCCGATGCGGTGACGATCGATCTTGCGCAGAACGGCCTGTGGGGCGATGTCCGCGTCATCGACCAGAGCATCACCGGCGAGCGCGTCTCGGCCGACCGGATGGAATGGAAAGTGCCGGTTCCGGGTAACGGCAAGGCGTCGGTGACCGTGGTGTTCGACACGCGCTATTGATCCGATGCGCCGCATCGTCGTCTTCTCCGCGTTTCTTCTGACTGCGACGCCGGTGGTGGCGCAGACGCCCCCCGCTGCGCGGACGCCCTCTGCTGCTCGGATGGTCGTCGATTCGGAGAAGATCGATGCGATCTCCGTGACGCTGTACCGCGAGCCCGGTCGGGGCGATCGGGCGATCGGTCCGGGATGGCCGGGCGGCTATGCGCTGATCACCGAGACGCGGACGATCCGCTTGCCCGCCGGGCGCCTGGTCATCCGCTTCGCCGGTGTGGCGGAAGGGATGCTGCCGGAAAGCGCGATCGTCAGCGGAATGCCCCGGGGCGTGAATGAGAAGAATCGCGATGCGCGATTGTTGTCGCCGGCCGGGCTGGTCGATGCCTATCTGAAGCGCCGCGTGACGATCCGCCGCACCAGCCGCGCGACCGGCAAGACGACGACCGAGGACGCGGTGATTCAGTCGGGGCCGGGCGGTGGCGTGGTGATCACCACCGCCGCCGGCGCCGAGGCGCTGTCCTGTTCGGGGTTGCCCGAAGCGCTGTCCTATCCCGGTGTGCCCGGCGACCTGGCCGCCAAGCCGACCCTGTCGGTCACGACCGACAATCGCGTGGCGACGACGGCGACGGTGCAGCTCTCCTATCTGGCGCAGGGGTTCGACTGGTCGGCCAATTATGTCGCGCGGATCGGCGATGACGGAAAGACGCTCGACCTGTTCGCCTGGCTGACCGTCGCCAACGGTGGCAGCCAGGGCTTTGCCGATGCGAACACTCAGGCAGTCGCAGGCGGCTTGCACCGCGAGGCGGCCGCGCGGCTGCCCAAGGGGCCGTCGCCCGAGCTGCAGTTGAAATGCTGGCCGATGGACATCACCAGCACGCATCCCAAATGGGATATCGATCGGGCGCCACCGCCGGAAATGCTGGAGATGGCCGACGGGCTGGTCGTCACGGAATCGCGCCAGGAGCGGATGATGATGGCGCCGCCGATGATGATGGTGTCAATGCCAAGTCCCGCGCCGGTGATGATGGCGCGGCAGGAGGAACTGGGCGATCTCAAGCTGTACCGCATTCCCGAACCCGTCACCGTCGCGGCATTGAGCCGCAAGCAAGTGGCGATGATCGATCGCAAGGGCGTGCGTTTCGACCGTATCTATACTGGCGATTGGAATTACGTCTCGTCGGGCCGAATGCCGCCCAGGCCGGCCGCGCTGGTGCTGCGCACCGAGAATCGCGATACCAAAGGCCTTGGCCTGCCCTTGCCGGCGGGCAAGGTGGCGGTGTTCGAATCGGTCCATGATGCATCGCTGCTGGTGGGCGAAAGCAGCCTGGCCGATCGCGCGATCGGCGATGAGGTCGAATTCGATGTCGGGGAGAGCAACGACATTCATTATACCGCTATGCTCGGGCCGATGACGAAAGAGCGGGCGCCCTTCGCGGTGCGAGTCACCAATGCGCGATCGACGCCCGAGACGTTCGAGCTCGCCTTGCCGACCCGGATCGGTTCGTCGAGCGGCCCGTTGGTGGAGCGCAAGGGACGCAAGGTCTGGCGGGTGAATGTGCCGGCCAATGGGACGGCGTCGCTCGACCTGACCTTCGACCCGCGCGGTTGACGGTGCGGGGGATCGCCTCGCTGCTCGTGCCCGCCGCGCTGGCGATGGCGCCGGTTCTCCTGATCGCCGCGTCGCCGGTTGCGGCGCAGACCATCGTCCAGTCGGAGAAGATCGATGCGATCTCCGTCACGCTGTATCGCGATCCGGGCCGGCGGGACGGCGCGGCGGATGGCAATTGGCCAGGCGGTTATGCGCTGATCACCGAAACCCGCACCATCGCGCTGCCCGCCGGTCGCTCGACGATCCGTTTCGCCGGCGTGTCCGAGGGCATGATGCCCGAGACCGCGATCGTCACGGGCCTGCCGCGCCGGGTGGACGAGAAGAATCGCGATGCGCGGCTGCTCGGGCCGGCGACATTGGTCGATGCCTATCTCAAGCGCCGCGTCACGATCCATCGCACCAACCGCGCCACCGGCAAGACGACCACCGGCGAGGCGGTGATCCAGTCCGGGCCGGGCGGCGGGGTTGTCCTGACCACGGCGGAAGGAGTCGAGGCGCTGGGCTGTTCGGGCTTGCCCGAGGGGCTGTCCTATGCCGGCGTGCCGGAGGATCTCGCCGCCAAGCCGACCCTGTCGATCGCCACCGAAACGACCGGCGCCGCGACGGCGACGGTGCAACTCTCCTATCTGGCGCAGGGTTTCGACTGGTCGGCGCATTATATCGCGCGAGTCGCCGATGACGGCGACACGCTTGACCTGTTCGCCTGGCTGACCGTGGTGAATGGCGGCAGCCAGGGCTTTGCCGAGGCGAACACCAATGCGGTGGCGGGCGCGCCGAACAAGGAAGAGAATGCGGCGTTGCCCAAGGGGCTCGAGCCGGCGCTGCATCTGCAATGCTGGCCGATGGATATCACCAGCACGCATCCGCGCTGGGGGATCGCTGCCCCGCCGCCGCCACCCGCGATGATGGTGGAGCTCGGATCGAGTGCCGGGGATGTCATCGTCACGGCGCGACGGCGCAGCGCAATGATACAGAATAGTCCGGTCTCAGTCACCGTGATGCAGGCCAAGCAGGAAGAACTGGGCGACCTCAAACTTTACCGTATTCCCGAACCCGTCACGGTTGCGGCGATGAGCCGCAAGCAAGTGGCGATGATCGACCGTAAGAAGATACGGTTCGACCGTATCTATACCGGCAGGTTCGAGGCGTTCGATTATGATGCGGACCGGGATGGCCCCGAAAGCCAAGCCGCCACGCGGATCCTGCGGACCGAAAATCTCGAAGCCAAGGGGCTGGGCTTGCCGCTTCCGGCGGGGGGCGTCGCGGTGTTCGAACAGGCACGCGGCGAATCGCTGCTGGTCGGGGAGAGTGACCTGGCCGACCGCGCGATCGGCGAGGAGGTCGAGTTCGGCACGGGCGAGAGCAGCGACGTGCGGTACAAGATCGTCGCCCGGCGTCCGTCCGAGCGGCGCAAACCCTATCGAATCAGCGTGACCAATGCGCGATCGACGCCGGAAACCTTCGAACTGGTCATCCCCTACAAGCTGGCGAGCACGAGCGCGAAGATGATCGAGCGCAAGGGGCAAAAGGCCTGGCGTGTCACCGTTCCCGCCAATGGCGAGGCGGCGCTCGACTTCACGTTGAAGCTGGAAGCCGGGGAGTAGGCCTCAATCCCGGTCGATATCCTGGACTGCTTCGTCATGGCCGGTGCCCGAGCTGAGGAACGCCAGCCCCATCAGCGCGGCGGCGAGCATGACCGATCCGCCGACTCCGCCGATCGTCGCCAGGATCGCGATCCACGACAACGGACCATAGATATGGTCGAGCCCGACGATCGCGACCGCGATGACCATCGCCGTGGCAAGCCCCATCCCGCCGAGGATGCGGCGGAACCGCCGCCAGGCGAAAGCGGCATAATCGGGATCATCGAGGCCGGTGGGCTTGGTCATGCTTGCGCTTTGCCTTGCAAAGGTGGAATCCTCAACAGCCTCGAAGACTCGGGAAATACGGGCTGGCAAAGAGGAGACGAACCATGACGATCGCGGCGATCCTGGGCGGCAAAGGCCGTGAAGTCGTATCGGTGACGGCGCATCAAAGCGTGCGTGAAGCGGTTGCCTTGCTGGCGCAGCGGCGAATCGGCGCGGTGCCGGTGATGGACGGCACCAATGTCGTCGGCATCTTTTCCGAACGCGACGTGATTCACGGGCTCGAGGCGCATGGCGCCGCGGCGCTCGACGCCAAGGTCGGTGATGTGATGACGTCCCCCGCGATCACCGTCGGACTCTCCGACGCGGTGATTGGCGCTCTATCGCTGATGACGCGGCGGCGGATTCGCCATTTGCCGGTGATCGAGGGCGGCCGGGTGGTCGGCGTGGTGTCGATCGGTGATCTGGTCAAGTATCGCATCGACCGGATCGAAGCCGATGCCGAAGCGATGCGCAGCTATATTCAATCCGCCTAGGTGTGACCGAATTCAGGCCGCGGCCGATTCGAGTGGCTGCTTGCGCACCACGGCGATCAGTTCGCGGATGACGCCGCGCGCGAAGAGCATCAGCCAGGCGCCATAGACCAGCGCCCCGGTCGCCACGAGAAT
>NZ_JSXI01000050.1:0-2500 GCF_000803065.1 Sphingomonas sp. ERG5 | reverse complement strand
GAGACAGACGGCGGGTGCTAAGGTCCGTCGTCAAAAGGGAAACAGCCCTGACCTACAGCTAAGGTCCCCAAGTCGTGTCTAAGTGGGAAAGCATGTGAAACTTCCAAAACAACCAGGAGGTTGGCTTAGAAGCAGCCATCCTTTAAAGAAAGCGTAACAGCTCACTGGTCTAAATAAGAGGTTTTGCGGCGAAGATGTAACGGGGCTCAAGACACGCACCGAAGCTTAGGGTTCATCGTAAGATGAGCGGTAGCGGAGCGTTCCGTAAGCCGGTGAAGCGATCTGGTAATGGGTCGTGGAGGTATCGGAAGTGCGAATGCAGACATGAGTAGCGATAAAGAGGGTGAGATGCCCTCTCGCCGAAAGACCAAGGGTTCCTGCGCAAGGCTAATCCGCGCAGGGTGAGTCGGCCCCTAAGACGAGCCCGAAGGGGGTAGTCGATGGGAACACGGTTAATATTCCGTGACCTGGTGGTGTGTGACGGATCTCGTGTGTTGTCAGGCCTTATTGGATTGGTCTGGCTTCGAAGAGGTTCCAGGAAATAGCCCCACCGTATAGACCGTACCCGAAACCGACACAGGTGGTCAGGTAGAGTATACCAAGGCGCTTGAGTGAAGTGTCCTGAAGGAACTCGGCAAATTGCCTCCGTACCTTCGGAAGAAGGAGGCCCTCACAGCGGGCAACCGTTATGAGGGGGCACAGGCCAGGGGGTAGCGACTGTTTAGCAAAAACACAGGGCTCTGCTAAGTCGGCTTCAAGACGACGTATAGGGCCTGACGCCTGCCCGGTGCCTGAAGGTTAAGTGGAGGGGTGCAAGCTCCGAAATGAAGCCCAGGTAAACGGCGGCCGTAACTATAACGGTCCTAAGGTAGCGAAATTCCTTGTCGGGTAAGTTCCGACCTGCACGAATGGCGTAACGACTTCCCCACTGTCTCCAGGACATGCTCAGCGAAATTGAATTCTCCGTGAAGATGCGGAGTACCCGCGGTTAGACGGAAAGACCCCGTGCACCTTTACTGCAGCTTCAGAGTGGCATTAGGAAAGAACTGTGTAGCATAGGTGGGAGGCTTTGAAGCGTTGGCGCCAGCTGACGTGGAGCCATAGGTGAAATACCACCCTGTTGTTTTCTGATGTCTAACCTCGATCCATGAAACTGGATCAGGGACCCTCTGTGGCGGGTAGTTTGACTGGGGCGGTCGCCTCCTAAAGAGTAACGGAGGCGCGCGAAGGTTGGCTCAGGACGGTTGGAAACCGTCTGTTAGAGTGCAATGGCATAAGCCAGCCTGACTGCGAGACTGACAAGTCGAGCAGAGACGAAAGTCGGTCATAGTGATCCGGTGGTCCCTCGTGGAAGGGCCATCGCTCAACGGATAAAAGGTACGCCGGGGATAACAGGCTGATAACCCCCAAGAGCTCATATCGACGGGGTTGTTTGGCACCTCGATGTCGGCTCATCACATCCTGGGGCTGGAGCAGGTCCCAAGGGTTTGGCTGTTCGCCAATTAAAGTGGTACGTGAGCTGGGTTCAGAACGTCGCGAGACAGTTTGGTCCCTATCTGCCGTGGGCGTCGAAATTTGAGAGGAGTTGACCCTAGTACGAGAGGACCGGGTTGAACATACCTCTGGTGTACCTGTCGTTTCGCCAGAAGCGCAGCAGGGTAGCTATGTATGGACGGGATAACCGCTGAAAGCATCTAAGCGGGAAGCCTCCCTCGAGATAAGATTTCATAGAGCCGTCGGAGACCACGACGTTGATAGATCGGATGTAGAAGTGCGGTAACGCATGGAGCTAACCGATACTAATTGCTCTATTTGCGCTTGAGAGTCCCACCATCAACGACAACTCTGGGTAACACCAGCTTCTGTCCGAGATTGTTGGATGATTAAGAGCTTACGCCTAATACAACTACACCTGAATTCCAGGCTAAAGTGTGCATCGATTTAAGAACCGTTTTTCGCCGCTCACCGGCTTCATTGCTTGGTGGCTATAGCGTCAGTGCCCCACCCGATCCCATCCCGAACTCGGCCGTGAAACCTGACTGCGCCGATGGTACTATCGCTTAAGCGATGGAAGAGTAGGTCGTCGCCAGGCATTGTAGCCGGTGAGCAGCGCGAAACGAATTCTGATACGGAACCCATTCACATGTCTTTTCCCCCGCTTGCGCGGGAGAAGAACCTTGGCGCGGGGTGGAGCAGCCCGGTAGCTCGTCAGGCTCATAACCTGAAGGTCACAGGTTCAAATCCTGTCCCCGCAACCAACGGACAAACGCCCGCAAACCTCACGGTTTGGCGGGCTTTTTTGCGTTTCGCGTCGATCCGCGCCGCGATCATTCCTCACTGCACGGGCCGCACTCGCGGCGAGCGCGGAAAACAGTACCCCTCCGGTGGGGACCGCCTTGTCTGATCGGCGGCCGGGCTTGAAGCTGCACTCGTAAGGAGAGCTTATGAGCGCTGATAGCTGCACAGCATGACCCAGGTGACCTTGATGACGGGGCCGGAG
>NZ_JSXI01000049.1 GCF_000803065.1 Sphingomonas sp. ERG5 | reverse complement strand
GCGGAGGCGCCGGCGGTTCGCCAAAGTTGTAGGTCAGACCACCCAGGATGCTGTGCGTCCGGAACGTACCTTCAAAGGCACGGCCAGTGATATCGACCAGACCGACATTCCGCGCGTTGAAGAAGCGATACTTCAGCGTCGCATCGATATGGCTGGTGATCGGAGCGCGGATACCAGCAAGGCCCTGCCACGCGAAGACCGTGTCGGAATCATCCAAGAAGGCGCCACGCGTGTTCAGCGCATAGCTGGCCTTGACGCGAGCGACGCCGACACCACCGCCGACAAAGCCCTGAATGCCGTCATCGTCACCGAAGTCGAGCAAACCGTTGACCATGAAGCTGAGCGCCGAAGTCTTGCCGCCAGCGTAATCGAACGTGCCCGCAGCGACGTTCGAGATCGAACCATTCGGCAGGAACGCCGGCGTGGTCACTGACGAACGATAGGAGTCAACGTTCGCACTCTTGTAGCCGACTTCAGCTTCAACGCGGAAGGCGCCGAAGTCATAGCCAATGACGCCATCGACGTCATAGCCGTATTTCGAATCAACCGTCGATGCGTCCGCCTTGGCGCCGATATCGTAGTTGATGTCTTCCACGATCATCGCGCCACCTTCGACGCCTACGTACCACGAGTTATCGCGTGCGAGGGCTGGTGTGGCGAGAGCAGTGGAGGCAAGCGCCATAGCGATGGCAAGCTTCCGCATAAAAATCCCCTTTCGTCGTTGTCACTCGGACAGCGCAAACTCCCTACCCAAAGGTTGGTTTCCACGCAAGCGCACAAATTTTGCACGCTGTTGCCCTAACGCAACATAAAGCAGGTGATTTCCTGCATTTCTATTAAGATCATGGGACATCGATGCAGCTCCGATTGTGGTCGGCATTGGCGTCGAATCTGGACGAACGAGGCCGGAGCCGATCTCACGGCACAAGCATTCGGCAGGGTTACCGCCCTTTTCCCAGCGTTGACGGCATATGGCGGAGCACGCTGTTTCGTTCCTCGAAACGGCGCAAATTCGCCATTTTCGGCCGCCATCTCGCCGCCACCTCTATGTCACCGACAGGCCGACCGACGTCTGATTTCGGAGCTGTCATAATCTGGAGAAGCCTGCTGGAAGTGCGCCTCTGCTCAAGCTCTACGACCGGCGGTTCGCCCGAAAGAAGGGTGCGACTCATCGCCCCGGACGAAGATCAGGCACCAGGGCTTCGCCGGTGACAAATATTCTGCCGAGCATGGTTGGTAGTCGCCTGCTGCTGCTGCCAACGACGGACTGTTACGGCTGTGAACGCTGATTCGCATTTGACGGACATGTTCGCTTGCCCGCCGGTAGTTGCTTCTTGTCAAAAATGACATGTCGCGATCGGGCAACAGGTGCCCGAATGAGGATGATCGACATCTCGACACTCCTGAAACATGCCGCATTGCAACATCATAATGGCCGATGCGCCAAATCGCCCCGGCCATGATCGGCGGTGCGCGCTAGTTCCGCACCGCCAGCCAGATGATATGCCGTGCACCCTTCCCCCCCGTGCCCGACCGCACCACCACTTCCTCCACGGTGAAGCTGTCACGCAAGCGCCGCGCAAAGGATGCATCGGTCCCTGCCGACCATATCGCCAGCACGCCCCCCGGCCGCAACGCCGTCCGTGCCGCGGCAAGTCCGCGCGCCGAATAAAGACCGTTATTGCCGCTGCGGGTCAGTCCGTCCGGCCCGTTATCGACATCGAGCAGGATCGCGTCATAGGCTCCGTCCCGCGCCCGGATCTGCGATCCGACATCCCCCTCGATCACGACAACCCGTGGATCGTCCAGAGTCCCGCCATGCAAGGCCGCCATTGGCCCCCGCGCCCAGTCGATTACCGCCGGCACCAGCTCGACGACTGTCACTTCCGCGGCTGCGCCAAGCACCGCCAATGCGGCGCGCAAAGTGAACCCCATTCCCAGGCCACCGATCAGCACCCCGGCATCGGCACGCCCTACCCGTGCAAGCGCCAGCGTGGCGAGCGCCTCTTCCGAGCCGCGCACCCGGCTGCTCATCAGCTCATTCCCGCCAAGCATGATCGACCAGTCGCCGCCGCGCCGGAACAGCTTGAGCATTCCGCCGTCCGGAACATCGGCGCTATCGATCAATTCGCGTGGAACCATGATGCGGCTTCTAGCGGCAACCGACCATTCGCACCATAAGCCTCGCCGGGCTCAGGCGTCACCACCTGAATGGTGTATTTTCTCGATCATTTTCGCCTATTTGGTTATCATGTGATGCTGCGTGAGAGCGGGCGCCGCACCGATGGCACGGCGCCCATATTCACTCAGCGGCACTTGACCTGCTGACCGCTCTGGTCGATCGATTTGCCGGCCACACCGCCGACGATCGCGCCGAGGATCGTGCCGACTCCGCGCGAATGCCCGCCATCGATCACGTTGCCAAGCACACCGCCGCCGATCGCCCCGACGATGAGGCCGGTCGTGCCGTCATTGCGCTTGCAATAATAACGGCCGTCCTGGCCGCGATAAACTCGATCGTCCGAGCTCAGTACGCGTTCCTGGTAATTGCCTTCCCGGTAATAACGCGATGGCTCATATCCGCTTTCGACCCGGTCATCATTGTAATAGCCTGGGCCGCCCGGCGCGTTGTTGTAGCCTCCGGGGCCGCCATAACCAGGACCACCATAGCCGGGACCACCATTGTAAGGGCCGGGACGCCCGCCGCCGCGGTTGCGCGCCTGCTGGTAGCGGTCATATTCCTGCTGGAATGCGCGAAGCTCATCCTGCAATCGCTGCTGCGCTTGCTGGAAACGTTGTTCTTCCTGCCGCGTTTGCGCACTGACAGGCACGGTAAACGCCATCAGGCTGGTGGCGCAGAGCGCGGCGACGATCGTGAAACGCGACATAATGTTCTCCGACGTGGTTCGTTGACCCCAACTGCCATGGACGCCCTTTGTTGCGTCTCTGTCAAATCGTTACGCATCCGATGTCGTAAGATCGCGCCGAAACGTCCACGATTTCAGTCCGGTGCCTCAGGCAATCCCATCGACCACCGCCGCCCAGGCCGCGATTTCGTTGTTGAAATGCCGATCGACAGTTACGTCACCAGCAATTCCTCGGTCGACATCGACGTCAGCCGACCCCGACCAGTCATAGGTCGCGTTGCCGGACAGCCTTACCATCCCGTCGCTCTCCGCCTGCGCGCGCACCAGACCGCCCCGGTTGAACACGCTCAACTCCACGCCGAATTCAACGCGCCCGGTCAGGCACGCAGCAAACACCGATGCCGCCATTGCGCTGCCGCAACTGTCGGTCAGCCCGACACCTCGTTCGAACGTCCGCACGAAAAGGTCCATGCCGCGCAATTCGACGAAGGAAACATTGGCGCGGTTGGGCAGCCAGTCCGGCGCCGCCTCGCACACCGTACCGACCGCGACGAGCTCCGCTTCGTCGATCGCGTCGACGAAACTCACCAGATGCGGATTGGGCATCGCGACCGCAGTGAATAATCGCGCCGAGGGCAGGTTCCCGATCGATTGCTGCACGATCTGATGCCCTGCGCCCCGCAAAGGCCAATGCGTCACGTCCAGCTCGGCCGGTCCCGCCGTTTCCCGGATCGTCACCACGCCTGTCGCAAGGTCCGCATCCCGTTCGGCATGCGCGCTGGATGTCTTCAATCGTACTTCGGCGCGATCGACCGCCAGCGCTTCGAAGCCGGCCCGCGCCACGCAGCGCAGTCCGTTAAGGCAGGTCTCCGCCTCGCTGCCGTCGGAATTGAACATGCGCATGCCGAAATCATGCAGCTTGTCGCCATCGGTCAGCAACAACAGCCCATCGCCACCCACCGGCCCGCGCCGGTCGGCGAGCGCCCGCGCCACGCCGGCCCAGACCGAATCGTCGAGATCCAGCGCGCGCGCGTCAATCAGCGGGAAATCATTTCCCGACCCATGGCATTTGACGAAATCGAACCGCATGGCTGACCTATAGCGAAGACGCGAGGATCATACCACCAAGCCCGGTAGCGTGATCACGCCAACGCCGCGACCATCACCTTTTCCCGGGCGATGATCGGCGCAAAGCTCGGCCGCGCCAGGATCGCGGCAACATAGGCGGTGGTTCGCGGCCAGCGTGCCGGATCGATGGCGACGCTGATATGATCCAGATTCACGAACGGCGAACACACTGCGATGTCGGCCAGCGTGATCCGGTCCTCGACCAGAAAACCCGACACCGGCACGACGCGTTCGAGATAGTCGAGCAGCGGCGGCAATTCGGTCGTTTCGGCGGCCACCGCGACGGTTTCGTCGCCGGCGATCTTCAGCACTTTGGGAGCGACAAAGCGATTGAAGAACAGCTTGCCGCCCATCGCGCAGACCATCGTATCGGCGAATTCCTCATACCAGATCGTCCGCGCTCGCGCGATTGGATCGATCGGGATCAGGTTCGGGTCGGGATATTTGGCGTCGAGATAGGTGATGATCGCGGTCGAATCCGAAATGCAGAAATCACGGCCCTGATCGGCGCCGGGATCGCGAAAACCCGGCATCTTGCCGAACGGACTCGCTTCCTCGAATTCGGGTCCGCCACGGCCCAGGCCGGCATTCTTCAGCTCCAGTACCAGCCCCTTTTCGGCGGCGAAGGCCATCAGCTTGCGGACAAAGGGGGAGATGGTCGAACCATAGACGATCATGACAAATCTCGCTTTGCTTCAGGGGCGTCATCCTAGCCGTTGCGGTGCCGATCGCAACGACATGAATCGCTGCGAGACAGATCGAGACCTTTATGCAAGGCTGTGCGACATGACGTTCGAGGGCATCGCGTGACCGCATTGTTGTTTATCGCGCTCGTCGCTGCAGGCATCGGCATCGCCTTGCTCTTCGATCGGGTCGCCCGGCTCGAGCGCTGGGCCAGGGCACTGCAGGATCGCCTGATCAAGCTCGACGCGGATCTCGCTGCACCATCGGCGGAACCGCAAGCCCAACACGCGCCGGATCGGGTGGCTCGTGCCCAGGCCCGCCC
>NZ_JSXI01000005.1 GCF_000803065.1 Sphingomonas sp. ERG5 | reverse complement strand
GGATTATAATAGGCTCAGCGGCCTTGATCATTATCAGCATGATCGCAGCAAATAGATTTGCGAAAATCGAAGCTAGCTGATGTGCGTTGTCAACTTTGAAGTGCAGCAGAAGTGGAGGCGGAGCTAAGTTACGGTGATGGAGAGGCTGTCGGCGCTAATGTCTCGGGATCAGATCCTCTAGGATCATCGCTTGGAGGCACCGTAGCGGGAGGGAAAGTAGGTGACGGCGCGGGCCTATTGGTCGGGGGCGGAAAGGCTTTCAACTACACTTTCGCTCCGATAAGAATAGGCTGTTAGATGAAGAATTCCAAAAAATTTAGCGTTGGTTCTCTGAGAATTGCTCGCAACATATCAATTCTCATTTTTTTTATGTCGCTAGTTCTTTGTATTTTGGTATTATGTGCGGCATTTCCGTCTTCATTTCAAACGCAGTTGAAGAATTTTATGGGAATAGATGATCAAGTTGTGGCAGAAACTGTGAGTTTTGCTTTGCTTTTAGGATCGTCTTTTAGCTACCTTTCTACAAGCGTATTTATCATGCTTTTTAAAGATAAATAGGGGGATTCGG
>NZ_JSXI01000048.1 GCF_000803065.1 Sphingomonas sp. ERG5 | reverse complement strand
TTCAGAAAGGCATATTATGATTTTTACCTAAGATAATGACTTGAAATTGAGTTTTTGCCTAAGAGGTGGTCGATGCTGGACGATGTGGACCGGAAGATCGTGGAACTGCTCGCGGCCAATGCGCGCATCTCGCTCAAGGACCTGGCGCAACGCGTCGATCTGTCCTCACCGAGCGTGTCGGAGCGGCTGCACCGGTTGGAGGACCGCGGCGTGATCAGCGCCTACACGGTCGATATCGACCCTTATGCGCTGGGGTACACGCTCCAGGCGATCGTCAGGATCAAACCGTTCCCGGGCAAGCTCCCCGCGACGCAGCGCCTGATCGAGAAAATTCCGGAATTCATCGAATGCTACAAGGTGACGGGCGACGATTGCTACATCGCCCGCGTCTATCTCCGGTCGATCGAGCAACTTGATGCGATCCTCGATCGCATCGTCGACTTTGCCGAGACCAGGACCTCCATCGTCAAGGCGACCACCGTGAAACGGCGTTTGCCGCCGCTTTGAGCGATGGGTTCTAAAATCGGTCGGCGATGCGACCGCCGGCCGAGCGTGCGGATCATCCTGAACGAACAGAAACGGTCCCGCCCTGGCTGACCGTCTCGCCAACATGCCGCCAAATCAACATGGCCCTGACGGCTCGATCGTCCGGCGCGCGGTCACGATCCAGGCGCGCGAGTCGAAGAGCACACCGTCCGCGGTCAGGTGCGCTTCCAGCAAGGTGCTTACTCTCCGGAGCGCCGCATCAGGTGACGCGCCCATGTCCGCAAGCCTGTCCTTTATAAGGAAAATCTCGATCATGGCTTCCTGCGCCGCGTCGACGTCCGGACCGTAGAAGACCGGCTCACGCACTTCGGCAAAGTCGATCGAAGCAAAACCGGCCGCCGTCAGAATACGCGTCGTGTCCGCGCGATCGCCGAGCGAGAATGCGCTGGTCGCGCCTGTCGGTGGCATGCCTCCCGGATCCAGCGCATCGTGAATGGCGACGGCCCATTCATTGCGATCGCGGCGCTGCCACACCATCAGCACGAGACGCCCTCCAGGGCGCAGCGCCCGGCCGATATTGGTGAAGGCGGCGACCGGGTCGGCAAAGAACATCGTGCCGAAGCGGCTGATGCACAGGTCGAAATGCGCAGGCTCAAACGCGTGGACCTGTGCATCGCCCAGCTCGAACGAGACGTTCCGTAACCCTGCTTCCGCGCTGCGGTCGCGCGCGATGCGGAGCATGTCTTCCGACACGTCCACGCCGAGCACACTCCCCTCAATGGCAGCGCCGGCAGCTTCCCGAGCGGATTGCCCCGCACCGCAGCCGATATCGAGCACGCGGTCCCGCATCCCGATCTCAAGGGCGGCGCGGAAGCGCTCATTATGGCGCCGCAACTCGGCGTCGTAGAAATCGGCCCGATTCATTTCTCGACTCCGTCTTCCAGCCGGGAGCCGGAGAGCGTGGCCTCCCGAGTCAGCGCCGCTTGTACAGCGGGGCGTGCTTCGATTCGTGCCACATAGTCGCGAAGCCGCTCGTCCAGGGGAAATTCCAGATAGAGTGCGCCGCGCGCCATGACGAACAGATAGGCGTCCGCCACGCTGAACGTTTCACCGAAGAGATAGCCGCGCGTGAGACGGGGCGCGACACAGTCGAACCATCGCACGATGTCGCCGGCGATCGGCCCTTGCGTATCTTCGGGAAGCGACAAATAGATCGGGAATCTTTTGTGGATCTCGCTGGCGATGAAGCTCAGCGTCTCCAGCAGCCGATAGCGCCCGAAATCCCCTGGCGGCGCAAGTTGCGGGGCGCGGTCGGCCACCCAAGCGAGGATCGCGACATTTTCGGTCAGCACCCGACCATCGTCGAACATCAGCGCCGGCACGAGTCCATTCGGATTGATGTCGAGATAGGAACTCCCGTCGACCAGCCGCTTGGACTCGGGATCGACTTCCGCAATCTCGAACGGGAGCCCGGCCTCCAGCAGCGCAATATGATCAGCAAGGCTGCTGAACCCGGGTGCAAAGAATAGTTTCATGGCATCAACCTCCATTCTTGAGACGGAATCGAATGAATTTTCGCCCCTCGGTTCCCGACACGGGCCTCCGGCGGCGCTGGATCAGCGCTGTCGCCAGCGCGGGCACGATGCAGCCGGCCGACGCGACCGCGCAGCCGGCGAGGCCGAACCGCTCAAAGAGTGGCCGGTAGAAGAATACGCCGGCAGAGGCGGCCAGATAGGTGACCGTGCTGTAGAGGCCCATGATCGCGCCGGGCTGGGTAGGGTCGAGCGCCGTCAACCGCGCGACAATCAGGTTGAGGCCGATATGATTGGCGGCGCCCCAGGCAAAGCAAAGGGCGATGAGTATCGCCGCATGCGCCGAAGTGGCGGCCAGGGCGACATAGACGAGACCGAGGCCCAGAAACGTGACCGGTGCGGCGGCGGTCGCCCCATGGCGATCGAGCAGGCGGTCGGCGAAGGTGGCGATGCCGAAGCCGAGACCATAGGCCATGGGCGCCAGGCCGGCCGCTGCCGTTGAGAGCTGCAAGGCTCCAGTGAGATGCGAACCGAGATAGGCGTACAGGCCGTAAAAGGCCGCCATATAGGCAGCGACCGTCAGCAGCGCAGGGGCAATGCCGCGGACGCGAAGCGCGGTCAGCGGCGAGCTCGGACGCGTGGCGGGGGTCGGGACCGCCAGTTCCCGGCTGCGGTGGACCGCGACGGCAAGCCAGCCCGCCGCGAGGGCAAGTGCTGCGAACACCAAGCGCCAATGGGCGAAATCGGCGATAAGGGCCGACAGGCTCACGCCCGCGACCAGGCTGACGGTCCATCCCGTGAGGACCAGGCCGAGCGTCTCGCTCTCGCGCCCTTTCTCTGCGACATGGGCGGACAGCACATAGATGGCCGGCAGCGCGCAGCCCGCAGCGAGACCGGCGAGCGCCTGGGCCAGGCAAAGCACCGGTAGGTTGGGCGCGGCGGCGGACAAAGCGAGCGCCGCCATCATGACGAGCAGCGAGCGGCGCAGCGCCGCTCGCTGGCCGATCCTGTCGATGCCGGGGGCCAGCACCAAGGCGCTTATGGCGGTGGCAAGTCCGTAGATCGCGGCTGCCGTCATCACGCCGGCCGCGTCGATGCCGGGAAAGGAGAGGGCGACCGCGCCCGCGATCGGGCTCAGCACCAGCGAGTTGGCGCCGATCACCGCGATCGATCCGGCGAGCGGCAGAATCTTGCGCATCAACATGGGTTTGTCCTAAATCTCATTAGGCGTTATATAGAAAAGCACGAATGAGATTCAGGAAAGGGCTGAATATGTCGAGCGTGGAAAAAACAGATCATGTTCGGCGGCCCCAGCCAGCTGGGCGCTCAATCGATGCATTTGACCGAAAAATATTAGGCGCGCTCGCATCGAATGCGGACATCAGTTACGCGGAGCTTGGCCAGATGGTCGCCCTGTCGGCGCCCGCCGTTCACGACCGGGTCAAGAAGCTGCGTGCGTCAGGCTGTCTGCGTCGCACGGCGGCGTTGCTCGACGGACCGGCCATCGGCAAGCCGCTTCTCGCCTTTGTCCATGTCGACAGCGCGGGTTGGGGCGGGACTCAGGAACTCATGACAGTGGCCGACCTGCCGGAGGTGGAGGAGATACACTCCGTCGCCGGCGACACCTGCATGTTGCTCAAGGTACGCTGCGCCTCAACCCGCGCGCTGGAAGCGCTACTCGCGCAGCTTTACGCAACGCCGGGCGTGAAGAGCACCCGCAGCTATATCGTCCTGTCGACGTATCTCGATCGCACCGCACAAGCCGGCATCACCGAGTTCCCGCCGGTGGGGCAAGTTTACGCCGTCTGACGGTCCGGCCCTGCCGGGCCGCTGTCCGACGCCGATGATCTTGTCGTAAGGGAAGGCGCGCAGGAGAAGCACATGACGCGGGCAGATTTCCGCGCTAGTTCGCGGCGCATGGCGCAGCCGGTCAACATTCTTCACCTTCATTCGACCTTTAATCTGGGCGGCAAGGAGGCGCGTGCGGTCCGGCTGATGAATGTCTGGGGCGACCGCGCGCGGCACACCATCGTATCCGGCATGCCCGATCAGCTTGGTGCGCGCGATGCGATCGCCAGGGGGATCAACTATGAAATCGCGCAGAACCCGCCGCCGCTGACCGGGCGGCCATCGGTCGCGCGGTTCGAGGCGATTGCGCGCTTCATGCGCCGCTTCGACCTGGTGCTGACCTATAATTGGGGCGCGATCGACGGCGTGATGGCGCGCCGGGTCTTCGCCAAGGGCATGCCGCCACTGGTTCATCATGAGGATGGCTTCAATTCGGACGAAGCGACCGGGCTGAAGATCGAACGCAATCTGTACCGGCGCGTCGCGCTGCCCGCCGCTCACGCCATGGTGGTGCCGTCGCAGACGCTGCACCGCATCGCGCTGGATGTGTGGAAACAGCCGGTCGGGCGCGTGCATCGCATCGTCAATGGCATTTCCACCGGTACCTATGCCGGCAAGCCGGTGGCCAATTCGATCCCTGGCCTGAAGCGCAAGCCGGGCGAAATCGTGGTCGGCACGCTCGCGGGCTTGCGTGAGGTCAAGGATCTGCCCGCTCTGGTACGGGCGGTCGGCGGGTGTTCATCGCGCATCCGGCTGGTCATTGTCGGCGAAGGACCGGAGCGCGAGGCTATCGTCGACGCGGCGGAACTGATGGGGATTGCCGACCGGCTGGTGATGCCGGGATTCCTGCCCGAGCCGCATCGCTATATCGGACTGTTCGACATCCTCGCTTTATCGTCGCGCAGCGAGCAATTTCCCATCGCGGTGATCGAAGGGATGGCCGCGGGCCTGCCGATCGCCGCGCCGCATATCGGCGATATTCGTAGCATGGTGTCCACGCCGAACGAGCCTTATATCGTCGATTACACCAGCGAAGTGCGGCTGCGCGATTCGATCGAGGCGCTGGCCCGCGACCCGAAAGCGCGGGCCATGCTGGGCGCGGAGAACCGCAAAAAGGCGGTCGCGGAATATGACGAAGGCATGATGATCGGACGCTATGCCGGCCTTTATGAGGCCGCAATGGGACGTCCCGGGGCCCTGAGTTGAGTCGCAATTTGCTCGCTAACGGGCATCCTTTGGCTATATCGAGCGTATGTTAATCTGGAGGTCGTCTTGTTCAAAGGTCTGAAGCCCATCATCTATAACGGCCAGGAAGTCTGGCCGATCGTGGAGGGTGGCAAGGGCGTGGCCGCGACCAACCATGCCTCGGCCGGTGCCTGGGCCGCGGCCGGCGGTATCGGTACGGTTTCGGCCGTCAATGCCGACAGTTACGACCCCGATGGCAAGATCATCCCGCAAATCTACACGGCGCTGACCCGGCGTGAACGCCATGAAGAATTGATCGAATTCGCGATCGAGGGCGCGGTGCAGCAGGTCAAGCGCGCGTTCGACATTGCCGGCGGCAAAGGCGCGATCAACATCAACGTGCTGTGGGAAATGGGCGGTGCGCAGCGCATCCTGCACGGCGTGCTCGACCGCACGCGCGGCATGGTCGCGGGCGTCACCTGCGGTGCGGGCATGCCGTACAAGCTGAGCGAGATCGCCGCATCGTACGAAGTCAGCTATTTGCCGATCATCAGTTCGGGCCGGGCGTTCCGCGCGTTGTGGAAGCGTGCTTATTCCAAGGCATCGGAATGGCTTGCGGCGGTGGTTTATGAAGATCCCTGGCTGGCCGGCGGCCATAACGGCCTGTCCAACGCCGAGGATCCGCTCAAGCCGCAAGATCCCTATCCACGCGTCAAGGAATTGCGCGAAGTGATGCGCGAAGGCGGCATTTCCGATGATGTGCCGATCGTCATGGCGGGCGGCGTCTGGTTTCTGCGCGACTGGTCGAACTGGATCGACAATCCGGAACTCGGCAGCATCGCCTTTCAGTTCGGCACCCGGCCGCTGCTGACGCGGGAAAGCCCGATCCCCGATGGCTGGAAAGCCAAGCTGATGGATATCGAGGAAGGCGAAGTGCTGCTGCATCGCTTCTCGCCCACCGGCTTTTATTCCAGCGCGGTCAGGAACCCGTTCCTGCGTAGCCTGGAAGCGCGTTCGGAGCGCCAGATCGCCTTTTCGACGCAGGAAGCGGGCGATCACACCTTCCAGCTCGACGTCGGAGTGAAGGGCCGGAATTTCTGGGTCACGCGCAACGACCTGCTGCGCGCGCGGCAATGGTTCGGTGAGGGTTTCACCGATGCCCTGAAAACCCCGGACAATACCCTGGTCTTCGTCTCGCCGGAGGAAAAGGGCGTGATCCGCAAGGACCAGGCTGATTGCATGGGCTGCCTCAGCCAATGCGCTTTCTCGTCCTGGTCGGATACCGAAACCAACTCGACCGGGCGTCTCGCCGATCCGCGCTCCTTCTGCATTCAGAAGACGCTGCAGGACATCGCGCATGGCGGGCCGATCGAACAGAATCTGATGTTCGCCGGGCATGGTGCTTATAACTTCAAGAAGGATCCCTTCTATTCGAACGGCTTCGTGCCGACGGTGAAGCAGCTGGTCGACCGGATTCTGACCGGAGATTGAGTGTGAGGCGGTCGGACTGAGCAGGTCGGCGACGTATGTTTTGGCATTTCGAGTGTCAAAACATACGGTGTTGCCGAACCGGGCCGCACAGCCGCTCATTTCCGACAGCCTTGTCGCTTCGGCTGATGCTTCCGGGCTCAGGTCCTTCGCTGGCTTCACACTCTAATTCGTCCTTAACTCTTGCCGCGTAGATCGTTTGCCGGGCCGCTTGTTGCGAGCCGGCAGGGAGCGCGTTGATGAGGCATGATTCGGTTCGATCGATGGCGGACGCGGCACGGGCCGTGCCATCGATTGCCCGACTCAATCGCCTCTATGATCGCGCGACGTCGTTGGTCACGCTGGGGGCATGGGAATGCGACCTCGATACTTCGGCGTTGATCTGGACCAGCGGTGTCTATCAGCTGTTCGGCCTGTCGCCGCTGATCGCGCCCGACCGCGCAGCCATCGTTGACCTTTACCATGAGGAGTCGCGGCGCGAGATGGAGGCGCTGCGGGCCGAGGCGATCGCGACCGGGCGCGGCTTCGCGCTCGATGCCCGTATCCAGACCGTCTCGGGCGTCGAGCGCTGGATGCGCCTGACCGCCGATGTCGAGTGCGAGAAGGGAAGGGCACGGCGGCTCTACGGCGCCAAGCAGGACATCACCGAAGACCGCGCGCGGACCGAACGCCTGCGCCGTCTGGCCGAGCGCGATCCACTGACTGGGCTTGCCAATCGCGGCATGTTCCAGACCAACTTCTATGATCTGCCCGATGCGCTGTTGCGCGCCCGTGGCGTGTCGGCACTGGTGTTGATCGATCTCGACGACTTCAAGCTGATCAACGACCGGCTGGGGCATTCCGCCGGTGACGATTGCCTGCGCCAGGTCGCGGCGCGGCTGAAGCAGTTGTTTGTCGATGCGGAAATGGTCGCGCGCATCGGGGGCGACGAGTTCGCCGTGCTGCTGCGCGGTATCCATGAGCGCGACGAACTCAATCACCGTCTGGAACAGGTTCTGGCGGCGTTACGCCGGCCGGTGCTTTGCCACGGCGAGCCGGTCGCGGTGAGCGCGTCGGCCGGCGCCACGCTGATCGACGATATGACGGTCCATGACCCGGCGCTGCGTTTTTCCGAAGCGGACTCGGCGCTGTATCTCGCCAAGGCCGATGGCCGTGGTCGCGCACGTATCTTTGCGCTCGATGGTCGATCGGCACGACCACATTTGTCGCAGCACTGGACCGCAATGCACCCGCCCATTCAGCTCCGACAGGTTGGCTGATACGGTCCTGATATGTTTGATCGGCGATCCATCGCATCACCCCATTGCGATCTCGCGGGCGGCATGGGATGGTTTCGGCGAACCGGGGCCGGGGGGTGAAATGAAAATAGTTGCGATGATACTTGCGTTGGCGGCGCCGCTGAGCCCACCGGCTACGGAGGCTGCGCTTGCTCCATCTGGTAAATGGAACATCGAATATGCCAACAACCTCTGCCTGCTCTCGCGGGAGTTCGGCGCCGGTGATGCGAAGATCAGGCTCGGCATACGACCCACGCGCCTGGGCAGTTTCACTCAGCTTGTTCTCATACGACCGGTGAGCGTCGGGAAAACGAGCTATGGCGATGCCCGGGTGACGCTGATGCCATCCGGCGTTCCGGCCAAGGCCAGCTACAATACGTATAAGCCGGTCAAGGATATCGGGCAGATCACAACAGTAGAGGTCAGGAGCCAGGCTCTCGCTGGATTGGAATCCACGAATGAAATCGCGGTTACGCTGGGAAAAGGCGCTGCCATTCGCGTTGCGCCGACGGGTATGGTCAAGGCAATGGCCGCACTTCGCGTCTGCGAAGATGATCTGCTGGCCTCATGGGGTGTCGATCCCAAAAAGCAGGCGAGCCTGGCCAAGAAGGCCGAGGCCATAGGAAGTCGTGCCGATTTCTGGCCGTCAGGCATTTATCCCAGCGGCAACCCCGAGGGCACAGTGCTTGTCGGCTATACCGTGCAGGCCAATGGCCGGGTCGCCAATTGCCGGATTCTTTCAAGCAGCAAGAACGCGGAGCTCGATAAGCTGACGTGCCAGTCGGTTACGTGGCGCGGGCGATATCATCCGGCGATCGGGCAGGATGGAAAACCCTCGGATTCCTTCGAAACCAATCGCGTGATCTGGGTTGTTAACTAGCGATCGCCGGGCCCGGCAGCCGAATGCTGTCGGGATGTGCGGTCAGGCCCAACCTTCCAGCACCTGATCGGGCGGGCGGTGTCCGTCGGCCCACATACGGATATTGGCGATGACCTTCTCGCCCGTCGCAAGGCGCCCCTCATAGGTGGCAGATCCCATGTGGGGCAGCATCACGACATTGGGCAGTGCGAGCAGGCGCGGGTCGATCTCGGGTTCATGCGCCCATACGTCGAGCCCGGCGCCGGCCAGGCGGCCGCTCTCAAGTGCATCGACCAGAGCGGCCTCGTCGACGATCCCGCCGCGCGCCGCGTTGATCAGATAGACGTGCGAGCGCAGCAGGCCGATGCGCCGCGCGTCGAGCAGGTTTTCGCTTGCCGGGTTGCGCGGGGTATGGATCGTCAGGATGTCGATCGCCGACAACATATCATCGAGATTCTCATGCCAGGTCGCGGCAAGCTGCGCCTCGAGCACCGCAGGCAGGCGATGACGGTTGTGATAATGGATCGACAGGCCGAAGGCGCGCGCGCGCGCGGCGACCGCCTGGCCGATGCGGCCCATGCCGATAATACCCAGGGCCTTGCCGCCGATGCGGTGACCAAGCATCCCGCCCGGGCTCCAGCCTTTCCATTGCCCGGAGCGGACAAGTTTCTCACCCTCGGCCAGCCGGCGCGGCACCGACAGGATCAGCGCCATGGTCATGTCGGCGGTATCTTCTGTCAGCACGCCCGGCGTGTTGGTGACGATGATGTCGCGCGCGCGCGCCGCTTTCAGGTCGATATGGTTCACGCCGGCGCCGAAATTGGCGATCAGCTTCAACCGCTCGCCCGCGCCGGCAATCAGCTCGGCATCGATCTCATCGGTTACGGTCGGGACGAGGACGTCGCAATCGGCCATCGCGGCGGCAAGCTGCTCGCGCGTCATCGGCGCGTCGCCGCGATTGTTCACCGTGTCGAACAATTGCTCCATCCGATCCATGATCGTGTCGGACAGTTCACGGGTCACGACCACCCGGGGTTTCGACACTTTGGCGGATGGGCGTCTCATTTCGGGCATGATTCCGGCTTGGCGAAGCCCTTGGCCTACGTCAACGGTGGTTGAACCGCCTCTTGCGAACGGAGTAAATGATTCGTGAAGTGGGGGACAGGGAAGAGTTATGCGTAACAGTGCGAGAATCATGCTCGCCATGGCGGCGATCGGACTGACGGTGTCGGGCCTGGCGCCGGCTTTGGCCGGATTGATCCAGAAGAAGCCGCCTTATTTCGCGTCGATCTCGGCAGGCAAGGCGCGCATGCGTACCGGCCCGGCGCGGACCTATCCCGCGAGCTGGCTGTATCAGCGCGCCGATCTGCCGGTGAAGGTGATCGATGTGTACGAACGCGGCGCCTGGCTCAAGATCGAGGATCCATCGGGCACGCAAGGATGGATGATGGGCACGCTGATCAGCGAGGCGCGCACTGGCCTGATCATGGGCACGATCGCCGAATTGCGCGATTCGCCGCGCTTCGGCGGCAAGATCATGTGGCGCGCGGCGCCGGGCGTAGTCGGGCGACTGAGCAAATGCGCGCGCGGCTGGTGCTATTTCGATGTGCGCGGCCGGGGCGGCTATGTCGAAGCGAACCAGCTCTGGGGCGTCGACCCCGGCGAATCGCTGAACTGACGCCGCGATGCGTATCGTCACGGATGATCTGACTCACCCCGATGTCATCGCGCTGGTCGAATTCCATCTCGGCTCGGCATTCGAGAATTCGCCGCCGGGCAGCGTCTTCGCGCTCGATCTCGCGGGTCTGAAGAATCCGGCGGTGACGCTGTGGACGGCATGGGACGATGACGCCTTGCTCGGTATGGGCGCGCTCAAGCGGCTCGATGCCGACCATGGCGAACTGAAATCGATGCGCACCGCGCCGGCGCATTTGCGGCGCGGCGTGGCGGGCGCAATGCTCGATCATCTGATCGCCGAGGGGCGGGCGCGGGGATATCGGCGGCTGAGCCTCGAAACGGGCAACAACGCCGCATTCGCGCCAGCACGCGCGCTGTATCAACGCGCCGGCTTTGTCGAATGCGGTCCGTTCGCTGATTACAGCGATGCGAGCTTCAGCCAATATTACACGCTGGCATTGGATGCGAACGCAGTGCATCCCTGACCTATGAGCGATGATATCTACGCCCCGGACTATGTGAAGGGCGTATTCGACCGTTGTTCCGATCGCTACATCATGTTCAGCTGGCTGTGTTCGTTCGGCTTTACCGAGCGGTGGCGGCGGCAATGCGTTGCAATGCTGCCCGAACCGGCGGGCCCGGCGGGGTATGACCTGATGGCGGGCACCGGCGAGGTCTGGCCGCATTTGCTCAAGCGCTTTCCGTGGATCGATCAGATCACCGCGGTGGATATATCGTCGGGCATGCATCGGCGGGCGATCGATCGTCTTCACCAGCATCGCGCGCACCGTATCGCGTTCATCGAGGATGATGTCTTCGCGAGCAACTTGCCGGATGCGAGTGCCGATTTCGTCGTCGCGACGTTCGGGTTGAAGACATTCAACGCCGACCAGTTGACCCGGCTTGCGCGCCTCATCGCGCGCGTGCTCAAGCCCGGCGGCAGCTTCTCGTTGATCGAAGCATCCGACCCGAAGGGCTGGTGGCTGCGGCCGCTTTATCGTTTTCACTTGAAGACGGTGCTGCCGCTGATGGAGCGTTTCCTGCTGCGCGGCGCGCAGGATTTCGCGAAGATCGGTACCTACAGCACCAATTTCGGCGACTCCCGCGCCTTTGCCGAGATGCTGCGCGCCGCGCATCTCGAGGTCGGTTTTCATCGCTATTTCTTCGGCTGCGCAACGGGGGTCAGCGGACGGAAGCCGAGCTAGAGGATTGGGACCGGTTCGTCCCGGATCAGCGGCTTGTTCTTCGCGGATGAACGGGCCGGCGAGATATGCTATACCGCGCCGGTAGCAGTCGGTTGAATCCGGTAGGATGGTGCCATGAGTAACAAGGCAAAGGCATTGCTGGCGATCTTGGCCTGGTGCCTGATCGGGTTTGCCGCGATCGTGATCAGCGTGCCCGCAGCTGATCATATCGGTGCGCCGCACTGGCTCGTGTTCGCCGTGGCAGTGGTTCTTCCCGCTCTTCTGGCAAAGACGGTCGAACATATCTGGCGCCGTTCGGCCTGACCGGCCATTCGGCCAGGCCATCGACGCGGCCGGCCGATCCAGCCTAGTTCATCAACTCCACCGCGAGCGCGGTCGCTTCGCCGCCGCCGATGCACAGCGACGCCATGCCGCGCGTCTGGCCTGAGCTCTGCAGTGCCGACAACAAGGTCGCGAGAATGCGCGCGCCGCTCGCACCGATCGGGTGGCCGAGTGCACAGGCGCCGCCGTTGATATTGAGCTTGTCGTGCGGCAGGCCGAGGTCGCGCATCGCGATCATTGCCACCACCGCAAACGCTTCGTTCACTTCGAACAGATCGACCTGATCGGCCGACCAGCCGGCCTTCTCAAGCGCTTTGCGCATCGCGAAGACCGGTGCGGTGGTGAATTGCGACGGGGCATGGGCGTGCGCCGCCTGAGCGACGATCCGGGCGATCGGGTCAAGACCGAGCCGTTCCGCGACGCTGGCGCGGGTCAGCACCAGCGCGGCCGCGCCGTCGGAGATCGACGAGGCATTGGCGGCGGTGATCGTGCCATCCTTCGAGAAAGCGGGACGCAGGGTGGGGATCTTCGACGGATCGCCCTTTTCGGGTTGCTCGTCGAGCGTGACGGTCACGCTGCCCTTGCGGCCCGCGACCTCGACCGGAACGATCTCGCGATCGAAGCCGCCCGAGCGCTGCGCCTTTTGCGCGCGTTCGAGCGAGGCAATCGCAAAGTCATCCTGCTGCGCGCGCGTGAACTGATATTCCGCCGCGGTTTCCTCGGCGAAATTGCCCATCAGCTTGCCGGGCTCATAGGCATCCTCAAGGCCGTCGAGATACATATGGTCCATCAGCCGGTCATGGCCGATGCGCGCGCCGCCACGGTGGCGCAGCGACAGATAGGGGGCGTTGGTCATGCTCTCCATCCCGCCCGCCACGATCAGGTCGGCGGAGCCGGCGGCCAGCGCATCGGCGGCAAGCATCGTCGCCATCATGCCGCTGCCGCACATCTTGTTGACTGTCGTCGCCTCGATATGATTGGGCAGGCCGGCTTTCAGCGCCGCCTGACGCGCCGGCGCCTGGCCGAGCCCCGCCGGCAGCACGCAGCCCATATAGATCCGCTCGATCGCCTCGCCCGACAGGCCGGCGCGCTCGACCGCGCCGCCGACCGCCGCCGCGCCCAGTTCAGTCGCCGTCGCGCCGGAAAGCGCGCCCTGGAAGCTGCCCATCGGGGTGCGCGCATAGGACAGGATGACGATCGGATCGGCGGACATGGATGATGCTCCGGATATTGGCGATGTTGCAGGCGATCTAGGCGTGGGCGGAGCGGTTTACAAATGCGCGGCGGATGTTTGGGTGTGCTGGTCGCGACAAGCCCCGTCATGCTGCACCGGAGGCGCTTCCCCGGCGAAGGCCGGGGTCCAGTTGAGGAACAGGAGAAATGGCCGTTGCCGGTTGTTACATCCGGCACCACGACTGGGGCCCCAGCCTTCGCCGGGGAAGAAGTTGTTCTTTTTTCGGTGTTCCCAAGAAACTACGCCAGGCAAGTTCAGGGTGACGGCGAGAGTAGCAGAGCCTATCGCCACGCCATGGAAGACACGCTCATCACGGCGCTAAAATGGTCGATTTCGGGCAGCGGCATCGTTGCGGCGCTGAGGGTGTCGCTCGATTCCGGGCGCCGCGTGATCGGGTGGACGTTCGTGCTGTTCGTCGCGTCGAGCATCGCCTTGTTCGCGATCAACATTTTCGGCGTCTATCGCTCTCTGATCCGCAAGAAGGCCAATGGCTGAGTCTTGGCTTTGGCCGCTCGCGCTAGGTGTGCTCGGCGCCGTGCTCGGCAGCTTCATCGCAACGCTGGTGATCCGCTGGCCGCAGGGCCGGTCGGTGATGGCGGGGCGATCGCATTGCGATAGTTGCGATGCGGCGCTCGGCCCGCGCGACCTGATTCCGTTGATC
This sequence comes from Sphingomonas sp. ERG5, assembly GCF_000803065.1. GTDB lineage: Bacteria > Pseudomonadota > Alphaproteobacteria > Sphingomonadales > Sphingomonadaceae > Sphingomonas. The sequence goes on along the minus strand of NZ_JSXI01000048.1, from coordinate 90,087 downwards.
AGCGCGGCAATCGCGCGCGGCACGTGCCGGCACTGCGCCGCGCCGATCGATCCGCGCCACTGGCAGATCGAGCTGACCGCGTTCGCTATCGGTGTGATCGCCGGACTGGCGGTGCCGGGGCCTGCCGCCTTGGCCGGCGCGGTGTTCGGCTGGCTGCTGCTGGCGTTGGCGGCGCTCGATGTCACCGAATTCTGGTTACCCGACCGGCTGACGATCACACTGGCGCTCGCTGGTCTGGTCACCGCTTTGCTTGGGGTCGATCCATCGCTGATCGATCGGCTGATCGGCGGAGTAGCCGGCTTCGGATCGCTATGGCTGATCGGCGCATCCTATAAGCGCTTGCGCGGCCGTGAGGGGCTGGGCGGAGGCGATCCGAAGCTGCTTGGTGCGATCGGCCTGTGGCTGGGGTGGCAAATGCTGCCAGCGGTGCTGTTGCTGGCCAGCATGACTGGCCTCGCCATCGCGCTGACCGCCAGGCTTGTCGGGCGGGGCGGAAAGCTCGATGACCGCATGCCGTTCGGTGCACTGCTTGCGATCGCCGCTTACCCGGCCTGGCTGTTCCTGCTAGGCTATCGGCCATGATCGCGATCGCTCTCCTGATGCTGCTCGCCGCCGACAAGGCCAAGCCGGCCGCGCCGCCGCCGCCGCCACCCGCGTCGATCGACGGGCTGCCGATCGGCGGCATTGCGCGGCAGGATCTGCCGGCGAGCGGATGTGCCGCCTATCTGTGGAGCGTCGGTCAGACCCGCACGCTGGTCGCGATGGCCAGCGCCGATCCCGCATCGGTGCGCCTGTCGATCGAGGGCCGACAGATCGATGTGCCGCGCACTGGACAGCAGGGTGGGGGGCAACAAGACGCGGGCGGCTTCGGTTTTTCCGATGTCACCGAATATGAAGGCGATGGCGTGAAGGCGGTGCTCGACATGACCATCACGACGCGCGGCGACCTGAAGGACGGCGCGACAGTGCCCGAAGCGACCTTGCGGATCGAGCGCGCCGGGAAGGACAGCATCATATTACCCGTGATGGGCTTGATCGGTTGCGTTTAAAGACTGATACATAGTCAGCCGCGCCGATGGCGGTGGGTCGAGGGACAGGATCCCCGGGGAGAGAATGATGTCCGATTTGAAGGCGATCCTGGCTGGTCAGCGCGCGGCATTCATGGCGGAACTTCCCGTGTCGATCGCGACACGCAAGGACCGGCTGAAGCGCGCCGCGGCGATGATCGGCGACAATGCCGAGCGCTTCTGCGATGCGCTGAGCGAGGATTTCGGACATCGCAGCCGCGAACAATCGATGCTCACCGACATCGCCTCGTCGATTGCGCCGATCAATCATTCGATCAAGTCGCTCGACAAATGGGCACGGCCCGAACGGCGCCCGGTGCAATTCCCGCTTGGCCTGCTCGGCGCGAAGGCCTGGATCGAATATCAGCCCAAGGGCGTGATCGGCATCATCGCGCCGTGGAATTTTCCCGTGAACCTGATCATGTCGCCGCTTGCGGGGGTGCTCGCCGCGGGCAACCGCGCGATGGTCAAGACGAGCGAATTCACCCCACGCGTCGCCGCCTTGTTCGAAGACGTGGTTGGCCAGTATTTTGCCGCCGAGGAACTGGCCTTCGTGTCGGGCGGGCCGGACGTCGGCAAGGCGTTCGCCGAATTGCCGTTCGACCATCTGATCTTCACTGGTGCGACCGCGATCGGCAAGCATATCCTCCATGCCGCCGCCGACAATCTGGTGCCGGTGACGCTCGAACTTGGCGGCAAGTCGCCGGTGATTGTCGGCAAGTCGGCGGACCTGAAACAGACGACCGAGCGGGTCGCGCTGGGCAAGATGCTCAATGCCGGGCAGATCTGCCTCGCGCCCGATTACATGCTCGTGTCCCCGGATCAGGAAGCCGCCGTGGTCGACGGGCTGAAGGCGGCCGCGACCGCGATGTATCCGACATTGCTCGCCAACCCGGATTATACCGCGATCATCAACGACCGGCATTTTCAGCGGCTCGGCAATCTGCTCGACGATGCGCGTGCGAAGGGCGCGACGGTTGAGGCGGTCAATCCGGCGGGCGAGGATTTCGGCACCTCCAACGCGCGGAAAATGCCGCTGCACATCATCACCGGCGTGACCGACGACATGGCGGTGATGCAGGAGGAGATTTTCGGCCCGGTGTTGCCGATCCGCCGCTATGACGGGATCGACGATGCAATCGACCAGGTGAACCGCCGCGACCGGCCACTCGGACTTTATTATTTCGGCAGCGATGGCGACGAGCGCCGCCGCGTGCTCGACCGGACCATCGCCGGCGGCGTGACGCTCGACGATGTGATCTTCCATATCTCGATGGAGGAATTGCCGTTCGGCGGCATCGGGCCGTCGGGCATGGGCGCCTATCATGGGCGCGACGGCTTCAAGACCTTCAGCCACGCCAAGAGCGTCTACAAACAGGCCAAGCTCGATGTGGCCAAACTCGCCGGACTCAAGCCACCTTATGGCAAGGCGACGATGGCATCGGTCAAGCGGCAGATGAAGGGCTGACCTGCGCCGTCGCGCGCGTCTCTTTCTCACCGCGTCTTGTTCAGCGCATTTGAGGATATCGACTCGAACCGGCGACGGAGCGGCAAGCCGTACCCGCGCTTGGGGTTCGGTCGCCCCTTCTGATCACCGCGCCCCTCGATCAGGGGGATGGCGGCCGCCCTGTTCAACATGGCGGATTTTTCGGCCTGTCTTATGCCTCGGGCGTTTCGGCCACGACGCGTTGTCGCCGTACGTTGGATCGAGTTCGAACATGAAAAAAATTTCATAATTGAAACAGTGACTTGTGACTTTTGAGACACAGGAAACAGAAAGAAATATTTCAGCAACAAATCAGCATTTACAGCATCAGGGGGCAGGCATATCGGCCGCCGCGGGGGAGACGAGTAACGCAAGGATCGTGTCCATGGCTTCCAAAAGCGTCTTCATCCGCAAGGCTCATCTGCTCGCAACAGCGGCGCCCGCTGTGCTCCTCCTTGTGTCGCCGGCGATGGCGCAGGATCAGCCTGCTGCTCCGGCGACGGCGGCTCCCGTCGATCCCCAGATGCAAAGCGCCGACCAGGGCGATCAGAGTCAGGATATCGTCGTCACCGGTTCGCTGTTCCGCCGTCCCGATACCGAAACGCCGTCACCGGTAACCATTTTATCGACGGAGAATTTGCAGCGCGCCGGCATTACCAACATCGCGGATGCGGTGCGGTCCATTTCGGCCGACAATAGCGGATCGATCCCGACCGCGTTTGCCGGCGGGTTCGGAAGCGGCTCGGCGGGGGTGTCGCTGCGTGGCCTGTCGGTCAATTCGACCCTCGTGCTGATCGATGGGATTCGGACGACCAACTACCCTGCTGCCGATGACGGCCAGCGCTCCTTTGTCGATCTGAACTCGATCCCCAGGAGCACGATCGACAGGATCGAAGTGTTGAAGGATGGCGCATCGTCGACTTACGGCGCCGATGCGATCGGCGGCGTGGTCAACATCATCACGCGCAAGGAGATCAAGGGCATCGAGGGCACCGTCGAGGGGGGGATTTCGCAACGCGGCGATGGCGGCGAACAGCGCCTTACGCTGACCGCCGGCTATGGCGATCTTTCGGAGCAGGGCTTCAACGTCTATCTCAATGGCGAGTATGAACATGACGCTCTGATCGGCGTCGCCGACCGGAAATTTCCCTACAACACCACCGACCTGACCTCGATTGGTGGCCTCAACAACAATGTCGGCGCATTTGGCGCATTCGGAGCCCGTGTCGGGACGATCAGCGCGGTGGTGCGGCCGGCGACGCAGTTGATCCCGGGCAATCCCTATTCTGGCGTGGCGCTGCCCAACACGCTCAGCCAGGTGCTCAACCCGGCCGGCTGCGCGGTCGGTACGATCGCGCGCAACGACCCGACGACGCTGGAAAATGGCGGCAATGGCGGCGCCTATTGCGAGCAGAATCAGGCACCCTATGGAACGATCGCACCGGAACAGACTCGCTATGGCTTTACCGGCCATGCGACGATCCAGGTTGGCGCCGATTCACAAGCCTATGTGACTGGATCCTATTACCACAGCACGGTGTTCTCGACCAATTCCGCGCCCACCATGATCCGGCAACGGAACCCGATCAATTCGACCAATATCGTTTTGCCGGCCCTGTTGGCGAACGGATCGATCAATCCGCAGGATCCCTATGCCAACATCATCGACCCGGTGACCGGGCAGCGTGAAGCAGCGCAGATTCAATATGCCTTTGGCGACATTCCGGCGACATTCAAGTCGGACAACAATGTCTACCGCCTGGCCGCCGGCATCTCCGGTAAATTCGGCCAGGGCTGGTCCTATTCGTTCGACGCAACCTATGCGCGCAGCGACCTGACCGGCGTGAACAAAGGCTATCTGAGCATCTCCGGCCTTGCCGATGCAATCAACAACGGGACCTATAACTTCATCGACCCGTCGCAGAATAGCCAGGCGGTACGCAATTCGATTGCGCCTGATGTGATCAGCAAGGCGAAGTCGGAAATGTACATGGCGCAGGCCGTGGTGACCAAGGACCTGTTCAATCTGCCGGGTGGACCACTCCAGATTGGCGTCGGCGGCGCGATCCGCCGGGAGACACTCGACAATCCCAATGCCAATGCGAGCCTGGATTTCCTCGGCCTGAACGCGGTCTCCGCCTCGGGCAAGCGGACGGTCTCGGCGGCATTCTTCGAAATCAACGCACCGTTGCTCGATCAACTCGAGATCAACGCATCGGGCCGGTACGATCATTATTCCGACGGGTTCGGACGCTTCTCGCCCAAGGTCGGCGTGAAGGTGACGCCGTTCAAGTCGCTTGCGTTGCGCGGCACTTTCTCGAAGGGTTTCCGTGCACCGAGCTTCGCGGAATCGCAGAAGGGCGCGGTGATCGGCTACACCACGGCGACGCCGCCCTGTTCGGTCATCATCGCCCATGGCGGTGTCAGCACGGGAACCGATCCCGATGGCAACCCGACCTGCTCAGGCGGCAATGGATATGTGCAGGCCTATTCGATCGGCTACAACAATGCGTCGAACCCCAGTTTGAAGCCGGAAAAATCGCGCAGCTTCACTGGCGGGGCGATCTTTCAGCCGACGCACTGGCTGAGCTTCACAGCGGACTATTACAACATCAAGAAGACCGATGTGATTTCCGGCGGGCCGGAATCGGGTGCGGCGCTCGCCAATTATTATGATGGCCAGCCGCTTCCGGCCGGCTATTCGGTCACACTTGACGACCCGGATCCGCAATTCCCCAATGCGATCCGCAAAGTGCTGATCGTCAATTCGCCCTATGCCAATGCCTCGGCGCTGAAGACATCGGGTATCGACGTGTCGGTCCAGGCCGATTTCAAATTCGGCGAGAATAATCGTTTCACCAGCCGGCTCGAAGGGACCGAGATTCTCACCTTCGACTTCAAGCCCTCGGCGACGGCGGGCTATGATCATTATGTCGGGACGCAGGCGCCCTATGCGATCTCTTCCGGATCGGGCACGCCGCGCTGGCGGGCCAACTGGCAGAACAGCCTGCAATTGGGCGCGTTCACCATCACCGGTACGGGCTATTACACCAGCGGCTACAAGAGCGTCGCCGTCGATCAGAACGGACCGACCGCAATCACCTGCACGGATTCGCTTTATGGAGCCGGTGCGAACTTCTGCCATACCAAGGGCTTTTTCGATCTCGACCTGGTCGGTCAGGTCAAGGTCAATGACAAATTCTCCTTCTACATGAACGCGATCAATGTTCTGGATGCAAAGCCGCCGCTCAATCCGGCAAATTATGCCGCGGTCAATTATAACGCGACCTGGTCGCAGGCCGGCATCATCGGGCGTTATTTCCGCGTCGGCGCGAACTTCAAATTCTAACGCGCTTTCGAGCGACGGGGTGGGGCGGCTTCGCAAGAAGTCGCCCCTTTTCGTCTTTCGGCCCAGCTCCCGTCGGGAGGGCGCCTCAAAGCTCGTCGCGCTGTGCCCCCAGCCAGCGTCGTTCCGCCATGTTGGGGCCGAGGCGCAGCGCGACGTCATAGGCGTCCCGCGCAGCATCGCGCAGCCCCAACCGCGCCAGTAATGCTGCGCGGACGGCGTGATAGGGCAGGAAATCGGCAAGGCCCGGGCAGGCGAGCGCATCGATTTCGTCCAGCGCCACGGCCGGACCGCGTACCTCGGCCAGGGCGACGCTGCGGTTGAGGCGCGTGACCGGATCGTCGCGGACCGCGAGCAGGGCGTCGTAGAGCGTGAGGATTGCGGGCCAGGGTGGCGGATCGCCGAGCGATGGGCGTGCACACCATTCCGCGTGGATCATCGCCGTCAACGCCCGTGGACTGCGCGCGTCGCGCATCAGCGCGGCGGCGAGCAGCGGGCGCGCTTCGGCGATCAGCCGCGCATCCCAGCGTGCCGGATCCTGACGATCGAGCGGCACCATCATGCCGTCCGCATCCACTCGGGCCGGACGGCGGGCCTCAGCGAAGCGGACCGTCGCGGCCAGCGCGAGCAAGTCCGGGTCGTGGGGAAGCAGTGTCACCAGCGTTGCCGTCACCTGCAGCATTTCCGCAGCATAGCCCGCGTGCTGCCCATGGCCGCCGCCATCTTCATGTGCCTTGGCATAGGCAATTTCGATCGTGCTCAGCACCGCGTCGAGGCGCTCGGGCCATGCGTCGGGGCCGGGCACTTCGAAGCTGATTCCGGTGTCCGCGATCTTGCGTTTCGCGCGCACCAGGCGCTGCGCAAGCGTGGTTTCGCTGGTGAGAAAGGCGCGGGCGATTTCCTGCGTCGACAGGCCACATACGAGCTTGAGCGTCAGGGCGGCGCGTGCCTCGGGCTGGATCGCCGGGTGGCAACAGACGAAGATCAGCCTGAGCCGTTCGTCGGGAATCAGGGTGGCATCGGCCATCAGCAGTTCCTCCGCGGTCGGTTCGGGCTCGGGTGGGGGCAGGGCAGCCCCAGCGCGGATCGCACTACGCCGGAGCATATCGAGCGCCACGCGATCGGCGACGCGGTAGAGCCACGCCGCCGGGTCGCGCGGTTGCTGCGCCGCCCATGCCGTTACGGCGCGCGCGCAGGCTTCGGCGAAAGCTTCCTCCGCCATGTCGAGGTCGCGGAACCGGGCCGCGAGCGCGGCGACGATCCGCCCCTTATGCGCGCGCGCGGCCCGGTCCAGCATATCGGTCAATGGACGATCAGCGGCCGGACTTCGATCGCACCGTCGGCACGCAGCGGCACCTTCTTCGCGATCGCCAGGGCGGCATCGAGATCGGGCGCTTCGATCACATAATAGCCGCCCAGCTGTTCCTTGGTTTCGGCAAAGGGGCCGTCATGGACCATTTGCTTGCCGCCGCTTGTACGCACCGTCGTCGCGGTGATCACTGGCTGCAATCCCGCGCCATCGATCTGCCGGTCGCCGAGTTCGCCGACCAGCGCCATATGCTTGTCGATAATCGCCATCATCTCGGGCGTGTCGGCTTGGTCGCCATACCCGCTCTCGTCCTCATAAATCAGCAGCATATATTGCATCGTTCATCTCCCCGATCGCGTGAGTGCGATCGTATAGCGGAGACGGGCGAGGGGGAGTGGATTCGACAGGGCGTGAAAAATTATTTGCCGGGTCGATCAGGTCGGCGTGATTGGACGCTCAGGCGAACCCGGAAAAGTCGGGCGCGCGGCGTTCGGCAAAGGCGGTGAATGCTTCTCGCGCTTCACCAGTCGAGAGGCGTTCGCCGAACAGCTTGCTCTCCGTGTCCATATGCGCGGTAATCGGGCCGGTCGCGCGCATCAGCTTCTTGGTCGCGACCAGCGCGCCAAGCGGTTGCCTGGCCAATCGTTCGGCGAAATTCCGGGCGGTTTCCTGCAACTCTTCGTTCGGCACGACCTTGTTGGCAAGGCCCCAGGCGACCGCGTCATGAGCGCCGACAGCCTCGCCAAGCGCGAACATCGAGAACGCCCGGACATGGCCGATGCGCTGCGGCAGCAACAGGCTCGACGCCGCTTCGGGCACCAGGGCCAGGCTTACGAACGGTGTCGTCAGTTGCGCATCTTCCGCCAGCACGACATGGTCGCAATGCAGGAGCATCGTCGTCCCGATGCCGACGGCGCGCCCTTGCACGGCGGCGATCAGGGGTTTGGCGGCTGTCGCGATCGCCCGGATGAAGCGCGCCACATTGTGCAGGCCCCCGCCGCCGGCGGCAACCGCGGCGAACTCGCCGATATCATTGCCCGATGTAAATAGATCGCCTTCGCTCCGAAGCAGAATCGCCCGAACGTCGCTATCATCATTCGCGTTTTCGATCGCATCGGCGAGCGACTTGTACATCGCGTCGGTCAGCGCATTCTTCTTGTCCGGGCGGTTCATCACCAGTGTCAGCACGCCGTTGGATTTCTCGATCTGGATATGGTCGGTCACTTGCCGTTCTCCTTGGGGAATTTGTCTCGCACGGCTTCCAGCCAGCGAGCGACGATCGCGAGTTCCGCATCGTCAAAGCCATTACAAAGCCGCTCATTCAGCGCATGTGCGCCGCGAATTGCCTCCGCCCGTGCGGCGGCTCCTTCAGCCGTCAGCAGGATGATCCATGCCCGCCCGTCCGCCGGATCGGGACAGCGCTCGATCAGGCCCGCGCGGGAAGTCCGGTCGATCAGGCCCGAAAGTGCCGGCGCTCCAAGGTCGAGGATCGGTCCAAGCTGCGCCATTGGCGTGCCCATGTCGGGCGACAATGCCATCAACAGCCCGGCACGTGCCGCGGTGGCCCCGTCGCCCTCGTCCTGAACCGCAGCCTGAACCCGGCGTTGCGCGACATTGAGGAGGTAGATGAATCTCCCACGCCTGTTGTTTGCGACGTTGCTCATGATGTCCGTGCTCGCGCTCGCCAAATCATTCGTATGCGAAATAGATGTTTCGTGTACGAAGTAAATGGGGAATTTGAAACGCGATATGGAGATGGTGTCGGGGAAGGATATCGGCATTTGCGCCAGGATGACGATGCGCTGACGGAATCACTTCCTTCCGGGCAGGTGGTGAATCAACCCGGCGCGACGCGACTCAAAACGCTTTCATCCAAGCGCATGGAGGGCCGGGTCCTGATCCAGCGTTCCTACCGGGCGGGCAACTGTGCCTTGGGAAAGCCAGTCCACACCTGATCATAATCCTCGTCGAGCGTACTGGTCTTCAGCGCGAAATCGGTTGGGCGGAAGACCCAACGGCTTTCGATCATGAAGGCCATGGTGCCGTCGATCTTGTGCGGCTTGAGTTCGGCTTCGCTTGCCCCCTTCCAGCTTGCGACATCGGGGCCATGGCCACTCATCTGATTGTGCAGCGACAGTGCGCCGGGGACGAAGCCATCGGCTTTCGCGTCATAGGCGCCGTGGATCAGGCCCATCGCTTCGCTCATCACGTTGCGATGGAACCAGGGTGGGCGGAACGTGTTTTCCGCCACCATCCAGCGCGGCGGGAAGATGACGAAATCGGCATTGGCGGTGCCGGCGACATCGCTGGGTGACGTCAGCACGGTGAAGATCGAAGGATCGGGATGGTCGAAACTGACGCTGCCGATCGTATTGAAATGGGCCAGGTCATAGCGGCACGGCGCATAATTGCCGTGCCACGCGACCACGTCGAGCGGCGAGCGGCCAAGCTGGGTCGCCCAGAGCGTACCGAGGAATTTCTGCACCAGTTCGAAATCACCCTCGCGATCCTCGAACCAGGCGACCGGCGTTTCGAAATCGCGCGGATTGGCGAGGCCGTTCGACCCGATCGGGCCGAGATCGGGCAAGCGGAAAGGTTGTCCGTGATTTTCCGCGACATAACCACGTGCCGTGCCGTCGGGCAGCGTCACGCGGAAGCGAACGCCGCGTGGGATCAACGCGACCTGGCCGGGCTTCACATCAATGCGGCCCATTTCGGTCAACAGCGTCAGCGCGCCCTGTTCGGGCAGGATAAGCAATTCGCCGTCGCCCGAGACAAAGGCGCGGTCGACCATATCCCGCGACGCGCCATAGAGATGCATCGCGACACCGGCCTGGGCCGCCGGACCTTCGCCCGCGACGATCATCGTTGTCAGGCTGTCGAGCCAGTCCGCATCGGCGACCTCGCTCGGTCCCCAGCGCAGCCGGTTGGGCGCGAGCGGGTCCTTGCTCACGCCGGGCGCGAAGCGTTTGGCGCCCGTGTAGCGCGTAAAGGCAGGATGCGCGGCGGACGGGCGCAGGCGATAAAGCCAGGAGCGGCGATTCTCGTGGCGCGGTGCGGTAAAGGCCGTGCCGCTGAGCTGCTCGGCGTACAGGCCGAAAGCAGGTTTTTGCGGTGAGTTGCGGCCAATGGGGAGGGCGCCGGGCAAGGCTTCGGTGGCGAAGTGGTTGCCGAAGCCGGTTTGATAGTCAGTCATCGCCGTTCCTTCTTACCCTCTCCCCCTGTGGGAGAGGGAGGGTGAGGGGGATTGCCGCTGATGCTCCGCACATCGCTCCCCCTCATCCGGCCCTTCGGGCCATCATCTCCCACAGGGGGAGATGGGTTTTAAGCGTCTACTTTGCCGGGCACCACGCCGCGACGAATTTGATCGAGCTCGATCGACTCGAACAATGCCTTGAAATTGCCCTCGCCAAAGCCGTCATTGCCCTTGCGCTGGATGATTTCGAAGAAGATCGGACCGACCATATTTTCGGTGAAGATCTGCAGCAGCAATCCACCGCCGGTTTCCGGCGCACCATCGATCAATATGTCGCGCTTGCGCATTTCCTCGACGTCATGGTTATGGCCGGGCAAGCGCTTGTCGATCAGGTCGAAATAGGTCTGCGGCGTGGTCTGGAACTTGATGCCGTTGGCGCGCAGCTTGTCGACCGTGCCGAAGATATCATCGGTCGCCAGCGCGAGATGCTGAATGCCTTCGCCCTTATAGTCCTTGATGAATTCCTCGATCTGCGAATGCTCGTCCTGGCTTTCGTTGAGCGGGATACGGATCTTGTCGTCGGGCGCAGTCATCGCTTTGGAGAACAGGCCGGTCGCCTGGCCTTCGATGTCGAAATAGCGGATCTGGCGGAAATTGAAGATCGTCTCGTAATAATTGGCCCAATAATCCATCCGGCCACGCTGCAGATTGTGCGTCAGATGGTCGAGCGTGTGCAGGCCGACCGCATGGTCATCGACGCCCGCGCCGGGGACAGGCGTGAAATCGGTGTCGTAGATCGTCTCGCCGCCGTGCCGGTCGACCAGATACAGGTTCGCGCCGCCAATGCCTTCGATCGCCGGAATGTCGAGTTCGCCCGGGCCGTGCTCACCCTTGACCGGGCTCGCGCCGCGCTCGATCGCCAGCTTCAGCGCCTGGTCGCTGTCGGCGACGCGGAACGCCATCGCATTGGCCGAGGGGCCGTGCGCATTGCGGAAACCGGCGACCTGGCCGGCCTCGTCCATGTTGAGCAGGAAGTTGACGTCGCCTTGCGCGTAGCGGCGGACATTCTTCGATTTGTGCGTGCCGACATGAGTGAAGCCCATCTTCACGAACAGGTCGGCCAGCGCTTCCGGATTCGGGCTGGTGAATTCGACGAACTCGAAGCCGTTCAGGCCCATTGGGTTCTCGGTCGCAGTCATGACGGTATCTCCGTGAGGGGAAATGTGGTTACAGATGATACTATATCGGGGTTTGATCGGGCCGTCCATATCAATGGTGACGCCCTGGACTTGTTCCGGGGTCCACCGTGCCCCGCGCGCGTCAAAACGAGGGCTTTGCGGATACCGGGACGGCCCGGCATGACGAACGGGACAGCTTGGGTTAGGAAGCGCGGATGCCGACGCTCAATCTGGACGATTTCCTCCCGTATCGCCTGTCGATCGCCTCGAACCGCGTGTCGTCGGCGATCGCCACCGCCTATCAGTCGCTTTTCGGGCTCAAGATCCCGGAATGGCGGTTGATCGCCGTCATCGCGGAAGGCGAGGGGATGACGCAGCAGGCGCTCGGCTCCGCCACGCGGATGGACAAGGTGACGGTGAGCCGCGCCGCGATCGCCTTGTACGATCGCGGCCTGGTGCAGCGGCGGCCCAATCCCGACGATCAGCGATCGCATCTCTTATCGCTGACGATCGCGGGCAAGGCCTTGTACGACAGTGTCACGCCCAAGGCATTGGCGCTGGAGAAGCAGGTCTTTGCCGGCTTCTCCGCGGCGGAGATCAAGACGTTCCGCACGCTGCTCGATCGGGTCGAGGCCTCGGCCGAAAAGATCGATCCGGCATAATCCGTCCCGAACGGGGTTGATGCCCGGCCCTTGGCTGGCCTAAGCGGCAGTGGTCGTGCCCTCCCCAGGCAGTTGCAATCTCCAAGGAGGCCTCATGCCCAAGATGCTCGATCGTGCCGGTCTGTCGGTTGCCGAACCACTGGTGCGGTTCGTTGAGGGGAGGCTGTTGCTCGGGTTGCAGATCCACGCCAGCGACTGGTGGCGCGGCGTGGCGGATATCTTCGCGCGCTTCACGCCCGAGAATATTGCGCTGCTGGCCAAACGCGTGTCGCTCCAGGCGCTGATCGATGCCCGCTATGTCGCCGGAGAACCGGTCGACGAGGCCTATCTGCGTGAAATCGGCTATCTCGTGCCCGAACCCGCGCCATTCACCATCGGCACGACTCATGTCGATGCCGAAGTCGCGACCATGGCCGGGCCGCAATTGGTGGTGCCGATTCTCAATGCCCGCTTCGTCCTGAATGCCGCCAATGCGCGCTGGGGCAGCCTGTACGACGCTTTCTACGGTACCGACGCATTGCCTGGAAGCGCGCGCGCCGGCGGCTATGACTCGGATCGCGGTGCCCAGGTGATCGAGCGCGCGAAGGCCTTTCTCGATGAAGCGGTGCCGCTGGCGAGCGGCAAATGGGATGAGGTCGCCTCGCTCAGCGTCGCGAATGGTGTGTTGATGGCGCGGGGCCTGTTGACGGGGCAGGCGCCTGCGCTGCGCGACCCATCGGCCTTTGCCGGTTATCGCGGCGATCCCGGCAGCCCGACGGCGCTGCTGCTGCGTCATAACGGCCTGCACATCGAAATCGTCATCGATCGCAGCCATTCGATCGGCAGCGAAGATCCGGCGGGCATCGCCGATGTGATCCTCGAATCCGCGCTGACCTCGATCGTCGATCTTGAGGATTCGGTCGCGGCGGTCGATGCCGATGACAAGGTGCTGGCCTATAGCAACTGGCTCGGCCTGATGCGTGGCGACCTGGAGGAAAGCTTCACCAAGGGCGACCGCACCATCACGCGCAAGCTGGAGGACGACCGCAGCTATACCGCGCCCGATGGCGGCACGCTGACATTGCCCGGCCGCAGCCTGTTGTTCGTGCGCAATGTCGGTCATCTGATGACCACGCCCGCGATCCGGCTCGCCAATGGCAGCGAAGCGCCCGAGGGCATTCTGGATGCGATCATGACCAGCACGATCGCGCTGTACGACCTGCGCGGGCTGGGCAAATATCGCAACAGCCGCGCGGGCTCGGTCTATATCGTCAAGCCGAAGATGCACGGCCCCGAAGAAGCGGCACTGACCAATGCGCTGTTCGACGCGGTCGAGGATCTGCTGGCGATCGAACGCCACACGTTGAAGGTCGGCGTGATGGATGAGGAGCGCCGCACCTCGGCCAATCTTGCCGCGTGCATCGAAGCGGTGAAAAACCGCATCGTGTTCATCAACACCGGCTTTCTCGACCGCACCGGCGACGAGATGCATACCGCGATGCGCGCCGGGCCGATGATCCCCAAGGCCGAAATGAAGGCGAGCGACTGGATCAAGGCCTATGAGGACCGCAATGTCCGCATCGGCCTGGCGCATGGCCTGTCGGGCAAGGCACAGATCGGCAAGGGCATGTGGGCGGCGCCCGACCGCATGGCCGACATGATGGCGCAGAAGATCGGCCATCCACTTTCAGGCGCGAACACCGCCTGGGTGCCGAGCCCGACCGCCGCCACGCTGCATGCGATGCACTATCATCAGGTCGATGTCTTCGCGCGGCAGAAGGAAATTGCCGGTGAGGCGATTCCTGGCCTTGCGCCGCTGCTGACCGTGCCGGTCGCGGGCGGGCGCAACTGGACGCCTGAGGAAATCCGCGCCGAACTCGACAATAATGCGCAAGGCATTCTCGGTTATGTCGTGCGCTGGATCGACCAGGGCGTGGGCTGTTCGAAAGTGCCCGACATCCATGATATCGGCTTGATGGAAGACCGGGCGACGCTGCGGATCAGTTCGCAGCATATGGCCAATTGGCTGCTCCACGGCGTCGCGACCGAAGCGGATGTGGACGCCGCGTTCGCGCGCATGGCGGCAAAGGTCGATGCGCAGAATGCGGACGACCGGCTCTATCGGCCGATGTCGGGTAATGAAGCGACCAGCCTGGCCTATCAGGCGGCGCGCGCGCTGGTTTTCGACGGTGTGAGTCAGCCCAGCGGCTATACCGAGCCATTGCTCCATGCGTATCGCGCCCGGGTGAAAGCGGGTTAAGTGTGCGGCTTCCGCAAGGGCGGTGGGCGTTCCCGACCAAGTGCTGAATTGACGCGAAACCAAACTGATGCTCGGGCGTTGGCAGACGGGATGGGGGTTTGGCCGGAAAGGTTCCCCTAAGGGGAAATCGGTTTGAACTTTCTGGCATTTTCCAGCACCTGGCTTGTTCTACCGGTTGCGCTGGCGGCGCAGCAACAGACGCCGCCGGTCGTTTCGGCGTCGGATCAGTCGCTGACTCCGCCGGTCGTCGCCGCGCCGGTGGATCCCGATGCGGACGCGCCGATCGTCAGCGAACCCGATTTCGACAAGGCGCTGCCGCAACTCAGCGACGACATCAACGCGCCGCTCGAAGCGATGCCCGCCATTCCTTCGGCCCCGACCCTCCCTGCCGACCGGACGCTCCCTGCCGAGACGTCATCGACACCGCCGCCGACTGGTCCGGGGACATTGTCACCGCCGCCGCTGGAAGAAACCGAGCTGGCGCGGCCGCTGCCCGCGCTCGGCACGTTCGATTCGACTCCGCCGATCGACGTCGCGGATACCAATGACGACAAGACCGTGGTCATCCGCTACGATACCCAGGTCAACGGGCTCGACCCGCTTGAGCTGACCAGCCAGTTCAATGCGCTGTCCGCGCTGAAGGAAGGCGGCGGCAAGGCTGCCAATGCGACGATGATCTCCGCGCGGGCGCGCGAGGATGAAGCGCTTGCCGTACGGCTGATGAAGTCGCGCGGCTATTATGACGGCACCGCGAGCTCGACGATCGAAAGCGTCCCGAACGGCGGCAACGTCAAGGCGATCATCAGCGCGACGCCAGGCAAGCTCTACAAACTCGGATCGATCACGATCGAAGCCGGGCCGGTCACGCCGCCGGACTTGCTGACCCGCGAATTGCCGTTGCGCATCGGTGACCCGATCGAGGCCGACCGGGTGCAAGGTGCGGAAGCCAATCTCAGCCTGAAGCTGCCGCAACAGGGCTATCCGTTCGTCACGCTGGGTCAGCGCGACATCCTGCTTGACGATGCGAACTGGACCGGCGCCTATACGCTGCCGGTCGATGCCGGGCCGCGATCGTCGTTCGGCAGCTATTCGACCGAGGGCAAGCTGGCCTTCGATGCCGAACATGTCGGCGTGCTCGCGCGCTTCAAGGCCGGTGAGCTGTACGACAATCGCAAGGTCGACGATCTGCGCGATGCCCTGGTCGCGACGGGCCTGTTCTCGACCGTGTCGGTCGAACCGGTGCGCACCGGCAAGGCTGGCCCCGACGGGACCGAAGCGGTCGATCTGCTCGTCCGCCAGACGGCCGGCCCGCCGCGTTCGATCGGCGCCACTGCGGGCTATTCGACCGGCCAGGGCTTCCGCCTCGAAGGATCGTTCACTCACCGCAACATGTGGAAGCCGGAAGGTGCGCTGATCCTGTCGGTGGTGGCCGGTACGCAGGAGCAGGGGCTTGGCGCCACGTTCCGCCGGTCCAATGCCGGCAAGCGCGACCGCACCGTGACGCTCACCGCATCGGCCAATCACTCCAATTATGACGCGTTCAACGCCTTTACCGGCACGCTGTCGGGCCGGATCAGCTATGATTCGACGCCGATCTGGCAGAAGAAATTCACTTATGCCTATGGCTTCGAACTGGTCGGCACCAATGAGAGCGTCTATGATTTCTCGCGTCGCGAAAAGCACCGCGCGACTTATGGCATCCTCGCGCTGCCGGGGCAGGCGCAGTTCGACACCTCGAACGATTTGCTCAACCCGACCAAAGGCTATCGCCTCAAGCTGAGCTTCAGTCCGGAGACATCGGTGCGCGGCGGTGTCCGGCCCTATGCCCGGATGCTGATCGAAGGCAGCATCTACCAGCACGTCAGCGACAGCATCGTGCTCGCTGGACGGCTGCGTGCCGGGTCGATCCCGGGCATCGCGCGCGACGACCTCGCGCCATCGCGGCGTTATTATGGCGGCGGCGGCGGTTCGGTGCGCGGCTATGGCTATCAACGGCTCGGGCCGCTCGATCCCAATGGCGATCCGGTCGGCGGGCGCAGCCTCAACGAATTCTCGCTCGAGGCGCGCTACCGCTTCGGCAATTTCGGCATCGTGCCGTTCATCGACGGCGGCAACGCCTATGAAAGCGTGTTGCCCAAGGGGTCCGACCTGCGCTTTGGCGCCGGCATCGGCGGGCGTTTCTATACCAATTTCGGGCCGCTGCGCGTCGATGTCGCCACGCCGCTGAACCCGCGACCGGGCGACGGCAAAGTCGCGCTGTATATCTCGATCGGTCAGGCATTCTGATGGCCGAGGATACCATGCCCGCTGAAGCCGTACCCGTCGCACGCCGCCCATTATGGCTGTCGATCGTCAAATGGACTGCGATCGGTGTCGCCGGCCTGGTCCTGCTGCTGGCGCTGCTCATAGTCGGTCTCAACACCAGCCCGGGGCGGCGGCTCGTGGCCAACTTCCTCGGCGGATACACCACCGAGTCGGGCCTCAATATCAAGGTCGGCCGGATCGATGGCTCGATCTATGGCGCGATGATCCTGACCGATGTGCGGGTCAGCGATCCCAAGGGCATATTCCTGACCAGCCCACGCATCGATGTCGACTGGCAGCCCTTTGCCTTTGCCGGCAATCATGTCGATGTGCGGTCGGCAACGACCAGGCTGGTGACGGTACAACGCAGCCCCGAACTGAAGCCCGGCGACCCCAATGCGCCGCTGCTGCCCGATCTCGACATCGATATTGGCCGGTTGAAGATCGATCGGCTGGTGCTGGCCAAGGCGGTCAGCGGTGCAACGCATATCGTCAGCATCGACGGCGTCGCGCATATTGCCGACGCGCGGGCACAGGTGACAGCCAATGCGGTGGCGCTGACCGGGCAGGGGATTGCCGGCGGCGACCGGCTTGCGTTGAAGCTCGACGCGGTGCCGGCGCAGAACAAGCTCGATCTCGATGCGAAGGTCCAGGCGCCGGCCGGCGGCCTTGTCGCCAGCATGGCTGGCCTGACCGCACCGCTCGATTTCACGCTCAGCGGCGCGGGCAGCTGGAAAGCATGGACCGGCAAGGCAATCGGGACGCTGGGTGGGCAGCCGTTCGCCAATCTCTCGCTTGCGGCAAATGACGGTACATTCAAGATTCGCGGCACGGCGCAGCCCGCGCTGTATGTCGCGGGCTCCCCGGCGCAGGCTGCGGCGCAGCCCGGCACCAAGGTGAAGCCGGTACCGACCCCCGATAACCCCATGGCGCGCCTGACCGCGCCAATTGTCACGGTCGCGATCGACGCCGCGCTAAACGAACGCCGTGTCGATACCAAGCTGGCGCTGGCGTCGAATGCGATCGCGGTGCAGGGCGCCGGGCTGATCGATCTGGCGCAAAACCGGTTCGGCAAGTTCAAGCTCAGTGCGCGGCTGCTGACGCCCGGCGCGATCCTGCCCAATCTCAATGGCCGCGATGTCGCGGCGGACGTGACGCTCGATGGCGCCTTCGCCACGCCGACCGTCGCCTATGCGGTCCGCGCCGCCTCGATCGGTTTTGGCGAGATGCGCGTCGAAAGCCTCATCGCCGATGGCGTGGCTCGGGTCGATGCCAGGCATATCCTCGTGCCGGTCAATGCCCGCGCACGGCGCATCACCGGGCTCAACGCGGCGGCCGGCGGCTTGCTCGACAATGTCGCGGTCAATGGCGACCTGGCGATTTCGGGCGCGAACATCCTGTCGGACAATCTGCGCATCCGATCGCGCAAGATCGACGCCACGGCGATCATCGCCGCCAACGTCTCGACCGGGCGCTACACCGGCGCGATCAACGGGCGAGTCAATGATTACCGCCTTGAAAGCATCGGCATCATCGACCTGATGACCAATGCGAAACTGGTCACCGCACCGGGCGGCGGCTTCGGCATCACCGGGCGGATCGTCGCGCGTACCTCGCAGATCTTCAACGAAGGCGCACGCAGCTTCCTTGGCGGGAATGCGGTGATGCGGACCGATATCGGCTATGATCCGAACGGCATCGTCACCTTCCGCAACGTGCGGCTCAACGCGCCGCAATTCCGCATCACCGGCGGGTCGGGCCGCTATGATCCGGCGGGCGGCATCCTGGTCAATGCCGATGGCTATTCGACGCAATATGGTCCGCTGACCGCGCGCGTGTCAGGGACCGTCACGCAGCCGGTGATATTGCTCCGCGCGCCGCGACCCGGAGTCGGGATCGGCCTGGTCGATCTCGAGGCGCGCATCCGTGGCAACGGTACGTCCTATGCCGTCATCGCCACCGGCGGCACCGATTACGGGCCGTTCTCCGCTGATGTCATGGTGCGTCCGGGCACGTCGCTCGGCATCGATATCCGCACCGCGCGCTTTGCTGGCATGAACATCACCGGCAAGCTGCAGCAGACCGCGGCCGGCCCCTTTGCCGGGCGCGTGCAGTTCGCCGGTTCGGGCATCACCGGCGCCGCCAATCTCGGCGCGACAGGCAAATATCAGCGCGCCGATATTGCTGCGCGCGCCTATGCCGCGACGATTCCGGGCACTACCGACTTCACCATCGGCCGCGCGATCGTCGCTGCCAATGTGGTGCTGTACGATCAGCCGCAGATCGTGGCCGATGTGCAGCTTGCCGATCTGCGCTACGGTCCGACCGTGCTGTCCTCGGCCCGCGCGAAGATCGATTATCGCGACGGTAGTGGCACCGCGCGCGCGGTCGCGACCGGATCGAACGGCGTGCCCTTCAACATTGCGGTCAATTCGCGGCTCAGCCCGACTCTGTGGCTCGTCGCGGCACAGGGCCGCGCCAACGGCATCGGCTTCAAGACCGGTACGCCGGCCCGCATCCAGATCGAAAAGGGCAGTTATCATCTGCTGCCGATGCGGCTCGATTTCGACAAGGGCTCGGCGCGTATCGCCGGCACTTATGGCAAGGGGCTGGCGATCCAGTCGCGGCTCGATGCGCTGGATCTGTCGGTGATCAATGCGCTGATCCCCGATCTCGGCCTCGGCGGATCGGCGACGGGCAGCCTCGACTTCACTCAGCCGACCTCGTCTTCCTTCCCCCAAGCGGATGTCCGCGCGACGATCAGGAACTTCACCCGGTCGAGCCTCGCCGCGGTGTCTGAGCCGGTCGATATCGTCCTCGCCGGGAAGCTGGTGCCCGAAGGCGGCGATTTCCGCGCACTGATCAAGCGCGGCCCGGCGACCGTCGGGCATGTTGTCGCCACGCTCACCCCCTTGCCGCCGGGCAGTGGCTCCTGGACCAGTCGCCTGCTCGAAGCGCCGCTCGGCGGCGGCATTCGCTATAACGGCCCGGCCGGCGTGCTCTTCTCGCTCGCCGCCCAGCCCGACCAGCAATTGACCGGCCCGATCGCGGTCGCGGCCGATTTCTCCGGCCGCGCCCAGTCGCCCAGCCTCACCGGTGTAATCCGCGCCGACAAACTGACCTATGAGAACGAGACCTATGGCACGCGCCTGACCAACATGAAGATTGCCGGGCGTTTCACCAGCACCCGGCTCGACATCACGCAGCTTCAGGCGACGGCCGGCGACGGGACGGTTTCCGCACAAGGGGCGATCGGCTTCGCCGCTGATGAAGGATTCCCGATCGATATCCGCGCCAAGCTCAACAATGCGCGTCTCGCAAAAAGTGACGCGCTTGGCGCGACCGCCACTGGCGATATCACGCTGACCAGCAGCAAGGCCGATGGCGGCCTGATCCGCGGCACGCTGATCATCCCCGAGGCACGCTATGAAGTGATCGTTCAGGGGCAGGCGGAGGTGCCCGAACTGACCGGCATACGGCGCAAGAGCGATCTCGTGCGCCGACCGACCGATCGCCCGACCACGGCGCCCGTCGGCCTGTTCAAGCTCGACCTGCGCGTCCGCGGCGACAATCGCCTGTTCGTCTCCGGCATGGGACTGGAGTCGGAATGGCGCATGGATCTGCGCATCGGCGGCACCTCTGCGGCGCCTACGGTCAGCGGGCAAGCCAAGGTCGTACGCGGCACCTATTCCTTCGCCGGCAAGCGGTTCGATATCGACAGCGGCACCATCACCTTTGCCGGTGGTCCGCTGGCCGATCCGCAGATCGCGATCACCGCGAGCACGACGACCAACGGCATCACTGTCTCGATCAACATTACGGGCAGCGGACAGGCGCCGCATATCGCGTTCAGCTCGACGCCATCGCTGCCGCAGGATGAAGTGCTCAGCCGGCTGTTGTTCGGTAGCTCGGTCACCAATTTGTCGGCGACCGAGGCGATCCAGCTCGCCGCCGCGCTCAACTCGCTGCGCGGGTCGGGCGGCGGGCTCAACCCGCTCGGCAAGCTGCGCTCGGCGGCCGGAATCGACCGGCTGCGCATCCTCGGCGCCGATGAGGCGACCGGGCGCGGAACGGCGCTGGCGGCGGGGAAATATATCTCCGACGATATATATATCGAGATCATCACTGATGCCCGCGGCTTCACCGCGACTCAGCTTCAGGTCGCGCTGACCAAGAGCCTCAGCGTCCTGTCACAGGCTGGCTCCTTCGGTGGATCGAACGTCAGCATCAAATATTCGAAGGATTTCTGAGCGCGACACATGGCCACTTGACTAACGCATAGCTCGCTGGCTATACGTTGATCCATAGCCAGTGGGGTATGGATCTCAAAATGCCTGATGCTCATGAGATACTTTTCCGTACGCTCGCCGATCCGACCCGGCGGGCGATCTTCGAACGGCTGTGCCGTGAAGGGGAGAAGACGGTCGGCGCGCTGACGGCTCATGCCGGCGTCTCGCAACCGGTCGTCTCGAAGCATCTCGGCGTGCTGAAACAGGCCGGACTGGTACGTGACCGCCAGGAGGGGCGCCATGCGCATTACAGCGCGCAACTCGGCGCCCTGACCCCATTGCTCGACTGGACAAGTGAAATGGCCGGCTTTTGGCAAAGCCGGTTCGACGACCTCGAAGACTTGCTGAAAAGGATGGATCAATGACCAATACTGCAACCGAAACGCGCTCCGTCATCGTCGAACGCGACGTGGCATTTCCGGCCGAACGCATCTGGCGCGCGCTGACGCAGCCGCACCTGATCGAGGAATGGCTGATGAAGAATGATTTCAAGCCGGTCGTGGGGCAGGACTTTAAACTCACCGCCGACTGGGGCTCGGTCGGTTGCAAAGTTCTCGAAATCGAACCGAACAGGACATTGTCCTATACCTGGGATGCCTATGGTCTCGAGAGCGTCGTCACCTGGACGCTCACCCCGACCGGCACGGGGACCCATTTGCGCATGGAACAGGCGGGATTCCGGTCGGACCAGGAACAGGCCTATCAGGGTGCCAAATATGGCTGGCAGGATTTCTTCGCCAAGCTGGAGCAGGTGGTGGCGCGGGAAGACTGACGCCCGCCGGCACAACTCAAATCTGGCTCCATCAGGTGAGGCGAGGTATCTGCGATGCCTCGCCCGCCAATCATTGGCGGACCGTTCGGCCATTTGAACTGGGGAAGCGATGTACGGCTCGATCAGGATCCGCGGCGCGCGGGAGAATAATCTCAAGAACGTCTCGCTCGATATTCCCAAGCGCCGGATCACGGTGTTCACCGGGGTGTCGGGTTCGGGCAAATCCTCGCTGGTGTTCAGCACCATCGCGGCGGAAAGCCAGCGGCTGATCAACGAGACCTATCCGGCCTTTGTGCAGCAATTCATGCCGCATTACGGTCAGCCGGACGCCGACCTGCTCGAAAACATCTCCGCCGCGATCATCGTCGACCAGCAGCGGCTGGGCGGCAATTCGCGGTCCACCGTGGCGACGGTCACCGACACCGCGCAAATGCTGCGCGTACTGTATTCGCGCATGGCTGAGCCGCGCCTGCCTTCGCCGGGTCTTTATTCCTATAACGACCCACGCGGCATGTGCGCCGCGTGCGAGGGGATCGGCCAGGTTGCGGCCATGGACATGACCGCGGTGGTCGATGAGTCCCGATCGCTGAGCCAGGGCGCGCTGCTCTGCAAGGGCTTCGAAGTCGATGGCTGGTGGTCGTCAATCTATTTCCGCGCCGGCCTGTTCGACATCGACAAGCCGATCCGGGAGTATTCGGCCGAGGAGCGCGCGCTGCTGTTCGATCTCGATGACGGCCGCAAGGTCAAGGTCAACAAGGTCAATCTGACCTATGAGGGCGTCATCCCCAAGCTCAAGCGCTCGCTCGGGTCGAAGGACCCGGAAACGCTGCAACCGCATGTGCGGGCGGAATATGACCGGGTCTTCACGCGCAAGATCTGCCCTTCCTGCGATGGCGCGCGGCTCAATGCCGCGGCGCTGGAAAGCCGTATTGCCGGACACAATATCGCCGAGCTGTCGGCCATGCAGGTGAGCGATCTGGCCGTGCTGGTCCGCACCATCGACGCGCCGCAGGTGGGGCCGATGCTGACGGCGCTGGCCGCCCGGCTCGACAATCTCGTCACGATCGGGCTGGGCTATCTCAGCCTCGACCGGGAAAGTTCGAGCCTGTCGGGCGGGGAGAGCCAGCGTGTGAAGATGGTGCGCCATCTCGGCTCGTCGCTGACCGACATGACCTATGTTTTCGATGAGCCTTCGGTCGGCCTGCATCCGCATGATGTCGGGCGGCTCGCCGGATTGATGCAGCAGCTGCGCGACAAGGGTAACACGGTGCTGATCGTCGAGCACAAGCCCGACATGATCGCCATCGCCGACCATGTCGTGGACATGGGCCCCTTCGCCGGCAGCAAGGGGGGGGAACTGGTTTATGAAGGCGATTTCGCCGGGCTTTTGACCTCGGGCACGCTGACCGGCAACCACATTCACAAATATCAGCCGATCAAGGACAAGGTGCGCAAGCGCAGCGATGACCTCCGGATCGCGCATGCCCGGCTCAACAATCTCAAGGATGTCTCGGTCGCCATCCCCAAGGGCGTGCTCACGGCGGTTTCGGGCGTGGCCGGTTCGGGCAAGTCATCGCTTGTCCTTGGCTGCCTGCACCAGGCTTATCCTGGCATCATCATCATCGATCAGAATCTGGCGCGCGGCTCGCGGCGCTCCAACACCGCGACCTATACCGGTCTGCTCGACACGGTACGCAAGGCGTTCGCCAAGGCCAATTCGGTCGATGCGGCACTGTTCTCGGCCAATTCCAAGGGCGCGTGCCCGGACTGCAACGGGTTGGGCGTGATCTTCACCGACCTTGCCCATCTCGATCCCATGGTCACGACTTGCGAGACTTGCGACGGCAAGCGCTTCCTGCCCGAGGTGCTGGAGTATCGGTTGCGCGGCAAATCGATCAGCCAGGTCTATGAAATGAGCGTGGCGGATGCGGTCGACTTCTTCACCGAGCCGGCCATCGCCAGGATACTGCAGGGGCTCGACGATGTGGGGCTTGGCTATCTCACCTTGGGTCAGCCGCTGTCCACTTTGTCGGGCGGCGAGCGCCAGCGGCTGAAGCTCGCCGCCGAATTGGGCAAGAAGGGCAATATCTATGTGCTCGACGAACCCACGACGGGCCTGCACATGAACGATGTGGACACGCTGATCGGGCTGTTCGACCGGCTGGTCGACGCCGGCTCCACGGTCATCGTCATCGAACATAATCTCGACGTGATTGCCCGCGCGGACTGGGTCATCGATCTGGGACCGGGCGCCGGGCAGGAGGGCGGTACGGTGCAGTTCGAAGGCGTTCCGGCCGATCTTGCGGCAAACGGGAAGACGCTGACCGGGCGCTATCTGTCTCAGCGCCGGGGTGCGGTTCAGGCGGTATCCGGTATTGCCGAACCCTGAAACGGGGCAGGGGTGCCGGATGTTTTTAGCGCGCGATCCTATCGATTCATCAACTCAGTCCTTTTCTGCAACCGAAAAATCGAATATCGGGTATTGCGGAGAGACGATATGACGACAGAACATTTCGACGTGATCGTGGTTGGTGCCGGAATTTCGGGTATCGGCGCGGGCTATCATTTGCAGACGCTCAGCCCGGACCGCAGCTATGTGATTCTTGAAGGGCGCCCGCAACTGGGCGGGACCTGGGACCTGTTCCGCTATCCCGGCATCCGGTCCGATTCGGACATGTACACGCTCGGCTATTCCTTCCGGCCCTGGACCGAGGCGAAGGCGATCGCGGACGGGCCATCGATCCTGAAATATGTCAACGACACCGCGCGCGACAACGGCATCGACCGGCACATCCGCTACAATCATCACGTCAACACCGCCTCATGGTCGACCGAGAATGCGCGCTGGACGGTTGAGTCCACCGGGCCGGACGGGCCCGTCGCCATCACGTGCAATTTCCTTTTCATGTGCAGCGGCTATTACAACTACGCCAAGGGCCATACGCCCGATTTCCCCGGTGCCGACAGCTTTACCGGGAGCATCGTCCACCCGCAGCATTGGCCGCAGGACCTCGATTATTCGGGCAAGAAGGTCGTGGTGATCGGCAGCGGTGCGACGGCGGTGACCCTGGTGCCGGAAATGGCCAAGCGCGCCGCGCATGTCACCATGCTGCAGCGTTCGCCAACCTATGTGGTGTCACGCCCGTCGGAGGACAGCATCGCCAACTGGCTGCGGTCCAAGCTGCCGTCGAAGGTCGCTTATGGCATCACGCGCTGGAAGAATGTGCTGTTCGGCATGTTCTTTTTCCGCTTGGCGCGACGCAAGCCGGAAAAGGTCAAGGAGCGGATCATCGGCATGGTGCGCGATCATCTCGGTCCCGACTATGACGTCGCGAAGCATTTCACGCCGCGTTACAACCCCTGGGACCAGCGGCTGTGCCTCGTGCCCGACGCTGACCTGTTCGACTCGCTGAAGGCGGGCACATCCTCGGTCGTCACTGACCGGATCGAAGCGTTCACGCCATCGGGGATCAAGCTCGAATCAGGTGACGAACTGCCCGCCGATGTCATCGTCACCGCCACCGGTCTCGAGCTGCAATTGCTCAGCGACGTTGCGTTCAGCGTCGACGGCACGGCGGTGGATCTGTCGAAAACCTATAATTACAAAGGCATGATGTATAGCGATCTGCCCAATCTTGCTTCGTCCTTCGGCTATACCAATGCGTCCTGGACGCTGAAGGCCGACCTGACCTGCGGTTATGTCTGCCGTCTGCTCAACACCATGGCCAAGCGCGGCCTGCGCCAGGCGACGCCGCGCATTTCGACCGAGGCGATGCAGCCCGAGCCGTTCCTCGACTTCAGCTCCGGCTATGTCACGCGCGCGATGGAGAAATTTCCGAAGCAGGGCGATCGCAAACCCTGGAAGCTCTACCAGAATTATGCGCTCGATATTCTGACGCTGAAATATGGCTCGGTCGACGCGGAGATGGAGTTCTCCAACCCCGTGCCGAGCCGTCGGAGTGTCGCGGACAAGCGCGAGGCGGTGCCAGCCTAAAGTCGTTTTCAGCTCAGCTGAAAACGACTTTAGGCTGGTTTCAAGCTGGGTTGATCCACCACCACCCGTTCGCCCTGAGCCTGTCGAAGGGCACGCGTAACGCGTGGGCTTCGACAGGCTCAGGGCGAACGGCGGGAAGCGATCCCACCAACTCGAGGGTGCTCCAGGGCGAGCGATTCAACGCCGATCCACGCCGTGAGAAGATGGAGTCGGACGGAGCGCGACCCTGCGTTCCGGCCCGCTCTTTCTCAATTGTACAAATCAATGAACCATGCGCCGCGTGCTGTTCCGGCGCGAACAGCGGGAATCGCGATGCTGTTATTGCTGTTCCGCATGCTGTTATTCCATAACAGCATTTTTGATCATAACTGTTTGAAAAGATGCGGTGAATTATCGCCGAAAATCCAACTTAACAGCATCGGAAAAAAATGCCGCGGAAAAACAGCGTGAAACAGCATCCGATGGGGCGCCCATCCTGATGCGACTCGTCGCTGTTGGCCGATCGGTTCTAGGCGACCGGCGGGAGTGTCGCTAAGGCAGGGGTGATGACGCCAGCCGAGATCAATGCCGCCGCTACCGAGCATCTTGCCCGGCTGGTTGCCTTCGACACCACGTCGCGCGATTCGAATCTGGCGTTGATCGAATATGTCGAGGCAATGCTGAATGGCCTGGGCGTTGCCTCGCGCCGCGTCGCAAATCCGGAAGGGACCAAGGCCAATCTCTACGCCACGCTCGGACCATCGGTTCCGGGTGGTGTTGTCTTGTCGGGGCATACCGATGTCGTGCCGGTCGATGGCCAGCCCTGGAGCAGCGACCCGTTCGTGCTGACCCGGCGCGGCGATCGCCTGCATGGGCGGGGCACGTGCGACATGAAGGGCTTCCTCGCGCTGGCGCTGGCGACGGCGCCTGACTTCGCGCGGGCGGACAATGCCCGGCCGGTGCACTTCGCCTTTTCCTATGACGAGGAGATCGGGTGCCTTGGTGCGCCGTCGATGATCCGCGAACTGGTGACCGAGCTACCGCCACCGGCGGCGGTGGTGGTGGGCGAGCCGACCAATATGGAGGTGGTGAGCGGCCATAAGGGTATTTCGAGCTGGCGCGTAACCGTGACCGGGCATGAGGCGCATTCGAGCCTGACGCATCTCGGCATTTCGGCGAACATGGTCGCGGTCGGCCTGATGAACCAGCTTGCCGGAATCGCGCAGGCGCTGGAGCATCATGCCGACCCCGCATCGTTGTATTGCCCGGGCCATGCGACCCTGACGATCGGCCAGATCAATGGCGGCACCGCGGTCAATATCCTGGCGCGCGAGTGCACTTTCATCTTCGATCTGCGCGTCCCGCCGGGTCAGGATCCCGACGCCATCATCGCGCCGTTCGTCGCCGAATGCACTCGGCAGGATGGGCTGCTGCGCGCGCGCTTCGCCGGGGCCGGGGTGGAGCTGGTACGGCGATCGACCACGCCGTCCTTCGCGCCCGAGCCTGGTGGCGCCGCCGAACTGCTCACGCGGCGCCTGGCGGGCGATAATGGTCCGGCGCGCGTCGTGTCCTATGCGGCCGAGGCGGGGCAGTTTCAGGAAGCGGGATTCTCGGTCGTGATCTGCGGTCCGGGCTCGATCGAGCAGGCGCATCAGCCCGACGAATATCTCGAAATCGCTCAACTGGAGCGCGGTGCGGCGTTCATGGCACGGCTGTTTGAGGCGGTTCGACGCTGAAAAACGGCGTCTACCAAATAATACGCTCAATTAAATTGGTGCCGGAATGGCGCTCGAGATGCGGAAAATACGCAAGTCCCGAATCGGGACTCGAGCTGGAACACCGACTTGTCTTGCAAGTCGTGGCGGGGCGGAAATTCAACGCACCCGAAATCGAAAACATCGATCCGACCCTTGGCTAAGCTATTCTGAAAACAGCCTGTTTAGCCAGGTGCCGGACCGATTGTCTGGCTTACCAGGGGCGGATCAGTTCGCCGTAAACCAGCGCAAGAATGAACTTGAGCATATGCTTTCTCCCTTGTTGCACTCAGCTGAGTGCTTGTGATTATTAATGGTTTTTTAAGGATAAAGCAATCGGATTTCCGGGCTTTGCAGGGATCCGGCGCGGCAGTTTAAGAGTTCCTTTAGCGTCACATGATAGCCCCCGGGATGATGGCGCGCGTTTCCAGAGATTCGGGACCAGGTCCCCATGCCGTGCGAAGCGGGGCGCAACTGCGTGTTTCGACGCCGTTGATCGTGGCTCAGAACGCCCGAATCGAGCCAAGTGCGGACGTGCATGGCGGTATGGATGCGTTTCGCGCCGCGCGGCGCATGTCGATCGTCGGTAATCTCGAATGGTCGGACGGACCCGGCCCGCGGCCGGCCAAGGCATGGCAATTTCTGTGCCTGAGCGAAGTTGCCAATTTCGCTGCGCTGCGCCGTCATCTTGGTCGCGGCCGCGCCGATCGGCTCGCCTTCGACATTTGTGGTCAGATCGCTGCGGTGCTGAGCAACGCGCGCGTGTCGGTGGTCGGGCGGTCGATGGTCGAATTCGGTTTCGAGGGTGACGCGATTACCGATCTGGAGCGAGCGATCGCGACGCTGACCGAAATATTTGCCGCGCCGATCAATATCGACGGCGAGCCGCATGAGGTGCGCATGCTGTTCGGCGCCGCGGCTGCGCCGATCGGTGCGACCGAGGATGTGCGGCTGGCCGAAGAAACCGAGAGCGCGCTCGATCAGGCGCATGACGAGCAGGTGACCGTGATCCGCGACCTGTCGATGGGCACGCCAGCGTTCGACCGGCTCACCCTGACTCGCGAACTGGGCGCCGCGATCGCCAATGGCGAGATGTTCCTGCAATATCAGCCCAAGGTTCATGTCCGCCGCCAGGAAATTTCCAGTGCCGAAGCGCTGGTCCGCTGGCAGCATCCGACCCGCGGTCTTGTCCTGCCTGGCGACTTCATCCCGCTCGCCGAGGAAATCGGCGAGATTGGGCCTTTGACGCTCTGGACGCTCGACAAGGTGATCGAGGATCAGCGGACATTGGCTGCCGACGGGCACGACCTGACCATCTTCATCAATATCTCCGGGCAGTTGCTCGCCGATAGCGCTTTTGTCGCGGAGGCGTGCGCCAGGGTGTGCGACAATGCCGCCCGGATCGGGTTCGAGATTACCGAGACCTCGGTCATTCGCGATCCGCAGAGCGCGATCGCCAATCTGCAGACCTTCGCCGATGTCGGCATCACCATCGCGATCGATGATTATGGCGCGGGCCTGTCGTCGCTTGCCTATCTGAAGCAATTGCCCGCGCGCGAACTGAAGATCGACAAGATGTTCGTGCTGCAGCTGACCAGCAGCAATCGCGACCCGTTGATCGTCCGTTCGACCATCGACCTCGCCCATGCGCTGGAGATGGAAGTCACCGCCGAAGGGGTCGAGACTCAGGCGGCAATGGCGCTGTTGACCGTGATGGGCTGCGACATGGTGCAGGGGTATCTGATCAGCCGCCCGATCTCGATCGATGCCTTCCGCCAGTTCCTGCGCGACGACAAGCTTCGCCCCGAAGAGGATAGCGCGCCGTCGATGTTCAAGCGGCCGGCAAGCTTCTGGAAAAGCGGATAACGCCAAATCGGCGCTTTTTTAGCCTGACCTTAAGCTATCTGGATCAGAACCGTAACGACATGACGGGGACACGCCTTCACGCACTGCTCCGGCATGTGCTGCTCATTCTGGCCCTGGCCGGGGTTGCCGCACCATTGCACGCGATCGCTCAGCCGGCCAGCGACTCGGCGGCCAGCGCGGGCGCACGCTTCGACGTGATGATTGCCGATGCCAAGGCAATGATGCTCGCTGATCCCGCCAAGACCATCGTCAAGGCACAGGAAGCCGAAAAGGCCGCGGCCCAGCTTGCCGGATCGCAGAAAAGCGTCGGTATCGCCACGGCGCGCTGGCTGCAGGGCGAGGCTCATCTGCGGCTGAATCAGATCGACGAGGCACGGCCCCTGATCAACAGTGCGCTTGCCGCGCTCGCCGCCGAAAAGAAGCCGACCAAGCTGAAAGGCGATGTGCTGTTGTCGCGTGGCGGCCTGCATATGGCCAAGACCGAAGTGTCGGCCGCGCTCGCCGATTATCAGCAGGCGCACAATATCTTCCGCGACAGCGGCGAGACACGCAGCCGTGCGATCGCGTTGCTCAGCATTGCGGCGCTCTATCAGGAGGCCAAGGATTATCAGAACGCGCTGAAATATTACGGCCAGGCGCTCGATGTGTATCAGGGCGACCCGCAGCTGCAGCTGTCGATCTACAATAACCGCGGCGAAGCGTTCAAGGAACTCCAGCGCTATGACGAGGCCGAGGAGCAGTTCCGCAAGGCGCTCGACCTGGCCATGACGATGAACAGCCCCGGGCTGGAAGCGCAGATCATGCGCAACATTGCGCGCGGGCAATTGGTCGCGAACAAGCTCGATGCGGCCGACGCGACGATCCGCGAAGGCTGGAAGCTGGTGAGTGCGAATGACATCGCCGCCAATGCGCAGTTCGCCGCCGTCGCTGCGCAGGCGGCGCTGCAGCATGGCCGGCTTGCCCAGGCTCAGCAGCTGATCGTGCGCAGCTTCGCGGGCATCGATCCGGCAACGACGACCCTGTCGTTCCGCGCCAACCATCAGACCGCGTATGACGTGTTTCGCAAACTGGGCATGAATGACGCGGCATTGACGCACCTGGAGGCGCTGAAGCGGCTCGACGACCAGACGACCGAGCTGGCGACATCGACCAATACGGCGCTGATGGCGGCTCGGTTCGACTATGCCAATCAGGAGCTGCGCATCGCCAAGCTCAAGGCCGACGAACTGCAGCGCAATATCGAATTCGAACGGGCCAGGGCGCAGACCCAGCAATTCATCTTCATCGGCATCGCGGTGATCACGCTCGTCATCCTGTCGATGCTCGCTTATGGCATCGTTACCTTGCGCCGCAGCCGCAATGAAGTGCGCGCCGCCAATATCGATCTCGCCGCGACCAACAACGCGCTGGGCAAGGCGCTGGCCGCGAAGACCGAATTCCTCGCCACCACCAGCCATGAGATCCGCACGCCGCTCAACGGCATTCTCGGCATGACTCAGGTGATGTTGGTGGACCGCACCCTCAGCGAGACCACGCGCGACCGGATCGGTGTGGTGCACAGCGCCGGCGTGACGATGCGCGCGCTGGTCGACGATATTCTCGACGTCGCCAAGATGGAGACCGGCAACATGACGATCGAGTCAGTGCCGCTCGATTTGAAGGCGACGCTGCGTGATGTGGCGCGAATGTGGGAAGAGCAGGCCCGGGGCAGGGGCATCGGCTTCACGCTCGATCTCGATGCCGCGCCCGGATGGATTCAGGGCGATGCCGCTCGCTTGCGTCAGGTCGTCTTCAACCTGTTGTCGAATGCGTTGAAGTTCACCGAATCCGGCGGCGTGACGGTGCGGGTCGCAACGGTCGGCGCGACGCTGACGATCACCGTCAGCGATACCGGCATCGGTATCCCTGCCGACAAATATGACATCATCTTCGAATCCTTCCGCCAGGTCGATGCCGGCACGACGCGCAAGTTCGGTGGCACTGGCCTCGGCCTGGCGATTTGCCGCAATCTCGCGCGTGCGATGGATGGTGACGTTCGGGTCGAGAGCGCGCCCGGCGCTGGATCGTCCTTCACGCTCGAACTGCCGCTGGTGCTTGCCGCTGCGCCCGAGGCGATGGCGAGCGCGGAGAGTGAGAAGGGCGCTCTGCTGATCGTCGATCGCAGCCCGATCACGCGCAGCATGTTGCGCGCGGTGCTTGAGGCACGCGCCGGTGCGGTGGTCTTTGCCGGGTCGGTCGAAGAAGCGGTGGAGCGGCTGCGGGACGGCGGTATCGATCAGGTGCTGATCGACGATACCACGATCAAGGCCACCGGTGATGTCGATGGCGCGTTGCGCACGATCGCCGATGCCGCGGGTGGTGCGCGGACCGCCATCCTGTGGGCCGCGCCCGACGATGAGCAACGTGATCGCTTGATTGCATCCGGTATGGATGTAATGGTGGCCAAGCCGATTGCTGGAGCGGCATTGGCGGACTTGCTTTATCCTTTGGACGACACGGCGCCAGACACACTTGTGTCGCGTGCCGCATAGGGTGAAAGAGACGGAAACGATCATGCCGCGCATCGAAACCCTGACGGCCTTGCTGCCATGAACGTCCTCTTCATCGAAGATGATCCGATGAACCGTCGCGTCGTGGGCGACATGCTTGACGTCGCGGGTGCGACGATGACCGGCGCTGAAAGCGCCGAAATCGGCCTGAAGCTGATTGACGAGAATGACTATGCGATCATCCTGGTCGACCTGCGCATGCCGGGCATGGATGGCATCACCGCGATCCGGCACATTCGCGGACGAAGCGACGCCAAGGCGACGCTGCCGATCATCGTGGTCACCGCCGACACCGCCATCGATCTGCGCGAACGCTGCCTCGCCGAAGGTGCCGATGAAGTCCTGTTCAAGCCCGTGGCGATGGACGCGCTGTTCGATGCGATGGGTCGGATCCTGGCCAAGGGGTCCGGTGACGGGATGATCGGCTAGCAAGCCGCCGAATTCTCCCGGCGCGCAGTTTGTAACCAGGACCGCGCGGCTCGCGAACAGGGTGCATAACCCTGGAGATGTCGTGCTGCCAGACCCCGTTCTCGACCGCTTGCTCGTCACGCTCGATGTGGCGGTGGATATGCTGGCGATGTGCGACGTGCGGCGCGACGCCCACCTGATCGCCGGAGCGAACGCGGCGATCACGCTGCATTATGTTCTGTCCGGCACGCTGCATCTGACGGTCGGCGTTCAGCCGGCGATCGTCTGCGGCCCTGGCAGCGTCGTGCTGGTCCCGCCCGGCATGACCCAGAGCATCACCGCGGATACCGTCGCGGCCGCTGGCGATCTGCGTATCATGCGCGGTCTGGTTACGGCGAACATATCCGGCTCATTCGGTCTGCTCGA
This sequence comes from Sphingomonas sp. ERG5, assembly GCF_000803065.1. Classification (GTDB taxonomy): domain Bacteria; phylum Pseudomonadota; class Alphaproteobacteria; order Sphingomonadales; family Sphingomonadaceae; genus Sphingomonas. The sequence continues at coordinate 57,263 of NZ_JSXI01000048.1, read as the reverse complement.
TGCGGTCACCGCGCCGATCGTGGAGAATCTCGGCGATCTCGAGATTGTCCGTCTGGCCTATACGCGCATGATCGAGGAGGTCGATTCACCCGACCTGGGATCGCGGGCACTCATTGCCGCATTGATGAAGATGTCGCTGCTGCTTCTGCTACGCCGCCACTTCATTCATGCCGGCCACAGTCTGAATTTGCTGCGCAGCATGCGCGATCCCCGGCTGGGCAGGGCGATCGGCGCCGTGCTCGACAAGCCGGCATCGGCGCACAGCGTCGCCAGCCTGGCTGGCGTGGCAGGGATGAGCCGCTCGGCCTTTGCACGCGAATTTTCCGGTGCGCTGGACATGAGCCCGATGGCGTTCGTGACTCGTACCCGGCTGCGTCGGGCGGCCGACCTGCTCGGGTCGACCGGCATGCCGATCAAGGTGATCGCCGCGACGATCGGCTTTGCGAGCCGCAGCCATTTCAGCCGGGCGTTCGCAGCGGTCTATGGTATGGATCCGAGCGCTTTCCGCGCGACGGGAAACGGGAAGGATGCGTCGCCGCCATCGCGGATGGCGGCGACGGTGAGGCGCAACGGCGGATTGGAGACAGGATATGAATCGCTTGGTCGGCAAGCATAGGATCGGCGTTATCAGTGCCGGGGTGCTGGTTACCATTGCCGCGCTCGGTGCGATCGCCTTGAACGCTGCGCCAAATCCCGCGCCAAATTCCGCGACTGACTCGGGCGCCAGCGCGGCGGCGCCGGCCGTGGTGGAGCTTTATGAAAGCCAGGGTTGTTCGAGCTGCCCGCCCGCCAACAGCAATGTCAACGCGCTGGCGGATCGGCGCGACATCCTCGCACTCAACTTCGCGGTGACTTATTGGGATCAGCTTGGCTGGAAGGACACGTTCGCCAAGCCGGCCTATACGGCACGGCAATGGGATTATGCCCGTGCCGCCGGGCGGCCGCAGGTGGCCACGCCGCAAGTGATCATCAATGGGCGTGGCGCGGTGGTCGGCAACGACCCGAAGCGCCTCGCGGCGGCGATCCGCGACAATGCACGAGGCAATACCGGTCCCGTCATCACGGTCGCGGCGGGCAAGGTCATGATCGGCAAGGGGCCGTCGAGCGGTCCCGCCACGGTCTGGCTGGTGCGCTATGATCCGCGCGATCTGGTCGTGCCGATCCGCGCCGGCGAGAATAATGGGCGGACTCTGGCGCATCGTAACATCGTGCGCTCGCTCGCGGCGGTCGGCACCTGGAAGGGAGGCGCGACGACGCTGGAGCTCCCCGCTGGCGGCGACGCCAATTATCGCAGCGCAATTCTGGTCCAGCAGGGACAGGGCGGAAAGATCGTCGCCGCTGCGCGCCTTTGACGGCTGGAGCTTGATCCAGCTGCGCCGTCTTGCTGGATCAAACTCTAATCGCGGCGCTTGAGCGCCTCCGCGAGCGAAGCAACGCCGCTGCCGCGTCGCGCCGGCTTGGGTTGCGACTCATCGGGCGCCCAGCCGGTCAGGAAGACGATATCGAACCGCTCGCCGGTTCGACTATCGCCATCGCCCCGCGCGGCAAACGCCTGCGCCGCACGCGCGAGCGTGTCGCGGCGCAGCGGCGGGGTGCCCGGCAGCAAGTTGGTCGCCGCCATCCCACGCAGGTCGCGGAACAGGCTCCAGATGTCGCGATACCGCACCGTCAGCGTCTCGACATCGGCGACGGGCAGGGCGAAGCCCGCGCGCATCAGCAAATCGCCTGCCGAGCGGACATCGACTTGGGGATGGATCCGTGCCGCCGGCCGTTCGCCCTCGGCATCGCGCAATACCGCACGAAGCGTCGACAGGCTGTTGCCGCCCGTGAACGCCGCCATGAACAGCCCGTCAGGCCGTAGCGCCCGGCGGGCCAGCGCCAGTGCGCCGGGCAAGTCGCTGACCGTGTCCAGTGTCCCGGCAGCAACGATCAGGTCGAACGAGGCGTCGGGAAAGCTCGGCTGGTCTTCATCGGCCTGAACGCCTTGCGCCCGGTTCGCAAACACCGCACCCGGATCGCTTCTGACGATCCGTGCGCCTGCTGGCGCGACGAAGGACCCGTCGAAACAGCCGAGGTCGAGCACTTCGGAGAAAGTCCGGGTCACCGACTCAAGCCGCTCGGCAATCCCGTCGAGCATTGCCGCGCGCAGAAAGTCATGCGCGGCATAATCCGGCGCCGCGCGGTCACGGCGCAGGCGGCGGAGATTACGATCGAAGATGTCGGGTGGCGTCACGGGCGGGCTTGTGCCGCGTACGCCAGGCCGCGACAAGGGGGCGTGACACCATTTGCGCCCTTCCGGTTCGTCGCTGGCCTGGCGTTGCCGCCACGCTGCCCCGGCTGTGGCGCGGTGACGATCGAGGATCATCGCTTCTGCGTCACGTGCTGGAGCGCGCTGCGCTTCCTTGGGCCGCCCTGGTGCGCGGGATGCAACACGCCCTTTGCCTATGACCGGGGCGAGGGGGCGCTTTGCGCCGAGTGCCACCAGGCGCCGCCGCGTCATGCCGGGGTGCGCGCCGCCGTTGCTTATGGCGATGTCGCGCGGACCGTCGTGCTCAAGCTCAAATATGGCGGCCGTACCGCCTATGCCGAAACGGTGGCGCGGCAGATGGCGCGGCTGATGCCGGCACAGGCCGATCTGTTCGTGCCCGTGCCGCTGCATCGCTGGCGGATCTGGTCGCGCGGCTATAATCAGGCGGCACTCATCGCGACCGCGCTGTCACGCGCCAGCGGCCGTCCAGCCGACCTGACCATTTTACAGCGCATTCGCGCCACGCCGTCGATGCGTGGGCTGGGGCCGCGCGAGCGCGAAAAGATGGTCGCGCGTGCTTTTCAGATCGATCCCGCACGCAAGGACAGCTTGCGCGGCAAGGCCGTCATTCTCGTCGATGACGTGCATACCAGCGGCGCGACCAGCGACAGCTGTTCGCGGATCCTGCTGCGGGCGGGGGCGGCCAGCGTTACCATCCTGTGCTGGGCGCGGGTGCTCGATGCCACCCGGAACGATTGACAAGCGGCGGGCCACACCACATTTCGGGGCCATGGCAAAAGTCGAAATCTATACCAAGGCCTTCTGTCCGTATTGTTCGCGGGCGATGAAACTCCTGTCCGCCAAGGACGCCCAGGTCGAGGAATTCGACATCACCATGGGTGGTCCGAAGCGTGCCGAGATGCTCGACCGGTCGAATGGGCGCAGCACCGTCCCGCAGATCTTCATCGACGGCTGGCATGTCGGCGGGTCCGATGAACTTGCCGCGCTGGAGCGCGAAGGCAAGCTGGACGCGCTGCTCGCGGCATGAAGATCGCTTTGCTTCAGATGACCAGCGGGATCGATCCCGCGGTCAATGCGGCGACTCTGATCGATGGCATCGCCCGGGCCGCAGCGGGTGGGGCAACCATGCTCTTCACTCCCGAAATGTCCGGCCTGATCGACCGTGATCGCGAACGCGGGGCAGGCAATATCACGACCGAAGAGCTGGATCCCGTGCTCGCCGCGGTGCGTGCCGCCGCTGCTCAACATGGCATCTGGGTCCATCTCGGTTCGCTTGCCTTGCGGCGGGGCGACGGAAAGCTCGCCAATCGCGGTTTCGTGATCGACGATAGCGGCGCGATCCGTGCGCGGTACGATAAGCTGCATTTGTTCGACGTCGATCTTCCGACCGGAGAGAGCTGGCGCGAATCCGCCAGCTATGGTGCCGGCGACACCAGTTCGGTGGTCGAGACGCCTGCGGGCAATCTCGGCTTGTCGATCTGCTATGATCTGCGCTTCGCCGATCTGTATCGTGCGCTCAGCAATGCCGGTGCGACTCTCCTCGCGGTGCCCGCCGCCTTTACCCGCCCGACCGGTGCGGCGCACTGGCATATCCTGCTGCGTGCCCGCGCGATCGAAGCGGGCGCCTATGTCGTCGCCGCGGCGCAGACCGGCGTGCATGAGGATGGCCGCGCGACTTTCGGCCATTCGCTGGTGATCGATCCCTGGGGTGAGGTCGTGCTCGACATGGGCGAGGATGCCGGGATCGGCTTTGCCGAGGTCGATCCGGCGCGCGTCGAGGATGTGCGCAGCCGCATTCCGGTATTGATGCATCGCCGTTCGATCCCGGCCGTGACGATCGCCTGATGATCGTCTTCGATCTGAAATGCGGCAGCGACCATGTTTTCGAGGCCTGGTTCGGATCGAGCACCGCGTTCGAGGAACAGCGCGAGCGCGGCCTGGTTTCCTGCCCTTATTGCGGCGCGACCGATGTGATCAAGGCGGTGATGGCGCCGAGCATCCCGGCCAAGGCCAACAGCAAACCCGCCACCCGGAATCTTCCGTCACCCGAGGTGATGAAGGCTGCGTTCGAGGCGCTGGCCGCGGCGCAAGCCAAGGCGCTCGAAAGCTCCGAATGGGTCGGCCGCGCCTTTGCCGACCGCGCCCGCGCCATGCATGTCGGTGATGAAGCGGCCGCTCCGATCCATGGCCAGTCGACCGCCGCTGAAGTCAAGGATCTGGTCGAGGAAGGCGTGCCGATCGCGCCGCTGATCGTACCGGTCATCCCGCCTGAGGCGCTGAATTGACGGTCACGGGTTAAGCGGGAAGGGCGGGCGCGGATGCTTCTGAAGCGCCGGGTTCTGGACGGTATCGCTGATGGAAGGATCACGCTCGTGTTTCGGCGCTGGCGCCGGCCGACCGTGAAGTCCGGCGGAACATTGACGACGGTCGTGGGGCTTCTCGCCATCGATGACGTGTCGATGATCGATGCGCAGGCCATCACCGAACGGGACGCCATTCAGGCGGGCTATGACGGCCTCGCTGCTTTGCATGCGGATCTGGCGTCGTGGCCCGTTGGTGATCTTTATCGTATCGCAGTCGAGCTGGCTGGCGATGATCCCCGCATCGCCTTGCGTGAGGATGATCGTCTCGGAGAGGAAAGCCTGGCGCAAATCCTGGCGAAGCTCGCGCGGTTCGATCGCGCTTCGGCCTGGACACGACGGACGTTGGACCTGATCGCGGCCCATCCCGGCATCCGTGCCGCTGAACTGGCCTCAATGGTCGGCCGGGATACCGCACCCTTCAAAGCGAATGTGCGTAAACTCAAGGCGCTGGGCTTAACGGAAAGCCTCAATGTCGGTTACCAGCTGTCGCCACGCGGTGCGGCGCTGCACCGCCATCTCCACCTCTGAGCAAGGCTTCGGGCCCGAGGTGATCAATCGACGGCCACCGCATCGAGATTCTGCAGCGATCGCCCGGCGGTCTGGCGCTGCCTGACGCACTCCTGCGCCAGGAACTCGATCAGCGCTCGCACTGAAGGCAGCAATCCGCGGCGCGAAGGAAATACGGCATGGATGATGCCGGCGCGGGGACGCCATTGCGGCAGAACATGGATCAGCCGCCCGGCCTCGACATCTTCCCATATCATCAACGTCGGAAGCTGGACGACGCCGACGCCCGCAACCGCCGCGTCACGCAGCGCGGCCATATCGTCGGTGACGAGCCGGGGCCGGTGCGGCACCATCGCCGTCCGGCCATCGGCATGATGGAGCTGCCAGTGATGGTCGCGGTGCGCCGGCCCGAGATCGAGGCTGGGAAGATCATTGAGGTCGGCCGGCGAACGGAGCGTGTCCGGCAGCAATGCCGGGCTGGCGACCAGGCACTGGGTGCTCTCGTCGAGCCGCCGCATGATGAGATCGCTTGGCTCCAGCGGCGGGAAGCGCACCCGAATGGCGATGTCGAATCCTTCGGCGATCAGGTCCACCCGGCGATTGGTGCTTTCCAGATGAATGTCGACCGCGGGATTCTCGGCCAGGAACCGCGCAATGATGGTGCCGAACTGGAAGGAGAGCAGGGCGGTGGGGCAACTCATGCGTACCACGCCGCGCGGTTCGGCGCGCACCGCGGCGATCACTTGCTCGGCGGCTTCCGCCTCGACCAATACGGCGACGCAGCGATCATAATATTCGCGGCCGATCTCGGTCACCGAGAAGCGGCGCGAGGATCGGTTGAGCAAGCGCACGTCGAGCCGTTCCTCCAGCAGTGCGATGCGCCGGCTGAGCTTCGATTTCTGGATATTGAGCGCGCGTCCCGCCGCCGCGAAGCCGCCATGATCGACCACCTGCACGAAATAATAAAGGTCGTTCAAATCCTGCATCGTCCTGTTGATAGGACGATGCGTCGATTTTGACAATCTTTCGACGTTGTCGTCGCGCGGCTATCTCCATTGCAACAGCGCGATCGGCCATCTGGACAAACGCCGACCGCTTCGGAGAAACGCCATGAGCAAGAAGATTCTCGGCCGTTACGGCAACAATCGCGGCCATTGGGTAGGCGACGGTTTTCCGGTTCGCTCGCTCTTTTCCTATAATGGCCTGGGCGCGCATATCAGCCCGTTCCTGCTGCTCGATTATGCGGGGCCGCATTATTTCGAGCCGACCACCGACCGGCGTGGCGTGGGGCAACATCCGCATCGTGGATTCGAAACCGTCACCATCGTTTACGACGGTGAAGTCGAGCATAAGGATTCCGCCGGCAATGGCGGCATCATCGGTCCCGGCGATGTGCAATGGATGACGGCGGGCGGCGGCATCCTGCATGAGGAATATCATTCGCCGGCCTTTGCCAAGACCGGCGGCCCATTCCGCATGGTGCAACTCTGGGTCAATCTGCCCGCGAAGGACAAGATGGCGCCCGGCGGCTATCAGGGTATCGTGAACGCCGATATCCCGGTCATCGATCTGCCCGACGGCGCCGGCACCGCCCGCATCATTGCCGGCGAGTTCGGCGGCAGCAAGGGACCGGCCAAAACCTTTACGCCAGTCAATCTGTGGGATGTGCGGCTCAATCGCGACGCGGACCTCATGCTTGATTTGCCCGAAGGCCATACCGCCATGCTGGTCGTGCTGACCGGCCATGTGACGGTCAACGCCACTCAGGCGGTTGGTGAGGCGGAAATGCTGCTGCTGGGGCGCGAGGGGAGCGATATCGCGATCCATGCCGACGGCGATGCTATGTTGCTGGTGCTGACCGGCGAACCGATCGACGAGCCGATCGTCGGCCATGGCCCGTTCGTCATGAACAGCGAAGCCGAGATCCACCAGGCTGTGGATGACTTCAACAGCGGCCGGTTCGCCCAGATGGCGGCCTGACCCTCCGAATCCGGTTCCCCTTTTCGGGGGACCGGATTCACGCCGTCGGGATCGGAGCCGTCACCTCGATTACGACGCTGCCAATTCCACATGTTCCGTTATGATCGGCGGCCAAGAGGCGCCGGCAGGAGAAATGTCATGATCGAGATGGTGATCGAACAACGCCGCCGCAGCCTGGGTGGCGGACTGGAAGTGGGCCGCGTGCTGCCTTTCGCGAAGCGGCGAATGGTCGGGCCATTTGTGTTTTTCGACCATATGGGGCCCCTTGATCTTGGCCCCGGGGTGGATCGTTCGCTGGATGTCCGCCCGCACCCGCATATCGGCCTTTCGACCATCACCTATCTGTTTTCCGGGGAGATCATGCACCGCGACAGCGTCGGTTCGGTGCTGCCTGTGCGCCCGCAAGAGGTCAATTGGATGACCGCCGGCCGGGGGATCACGCACAGCGAGCGGTTCGAAAAGGCCCGGGCGGAGGGCGATCATCTCCACGGCATCCAGGCCTGGGTCGCGCTGCCGCAAGCGGATGAGGAAACCGATCCTTCCTTCTCGCATCACGAAGGCGACGACTTGCCGCAATGGAGCGACGCGGGCGTGCATGGCCAACTCATCGCCGGCAGTGCCTATGGATTGTCCGCAGCGGTGCGGACGCACTCGCCGCTGTTCTACGCGCATCTCGAAATGGAACCCGGCGCGACCGCCGAAATCCCGACCGATCATGCCGAACGCGCGCTGTATGTCGCGACCGGCGCGGTGGAGGTTGACGGGGCCGTCTACGAAGCGGGCAAGATGCTCGTGCTGGGCCGGGGTGCGTCAAAAGTGCGCGCCACCTTGCATTCGACCGTGATGGTGCTGGGCGGCGAACCGATCGGCGAGCGCTTCCTGTACTGGAACTTCGTCTCTTCGTCGCAGGACCGGCTGGCCCAGGCGGCGGCCGACTGGCGGGCCGGGCGGATGAAGCTGCCCGACGCCGATGATCAGGAATTCATCCCGCTCCCCGATTTTCCGCCACCGCCGGTGGCATCGCCGGAGGCAGCGCGATGATTCCGGGCGTCGATTATACTTTGAGCCGGGTCAGCGCCGCGATTGGTCTTGCGCCTTATGCCGTTGCGATCGAGGCCGGCCACCACCGGCTGACCGCCGATGAACCGGTGAAGCTGGGCGGGCAGGGTGCGGGCCCGGCGCCGTTCGACCTGCTGCTGTCCGCGCTCGGCGCCTGCACTGCCGCGACGCTCAAGATGTATGCCGAACGCAAGGGCTGGCCGCTCGAAGGGCTCGACGTCGATCTGACGCTCATCCGCAACGATCAGGGCGACCGGATTGAGCGCCGGCTCCACCCGAAAGGGCCGCTCGACGCCGCGCAGCGCGCGAAGCTTGCCGATGTCGCCGAACGAACGCCGGTGACGCTGGCGATCAAGAACGGTGTCATGATAAATACCGAACTTGTGGGGGAAGCAGCATCATGACGCGGATCATCGGTATTGCCGGCAGCCTGCGGCGGCGCTCGTTCAATCTCGGCTTGTTGCGCGCAGCGGCGGAAGTGATGCCGGACGGAGCGACGCTCGACGTCCATACCATCAATGACATCCCGCTCTATAACGCCGATGTGGAGGCCGCGGACGGCCTGCCGCGCGCCGTGGTCGCGCTCAAGGAAGCGATCGTTGGGGCCGACGGCGTGTTGCTGGCGACACCCGAGTATAACAATGGCATTCCGGGCGTGTTCAAGAACACGATCGACTGGCTCTCGCGTCCGGCGGACGATATCGCCCGAGTGTTCGGCGCAAAGCCGATCGCGATCATCGGCGCATCGCCCGGCGGTTTTGGCACGATCCTGGCGCAGGATGCCTGGCTGGGCGTGCTGCGCACGCTCGGCACCCGGCCATGGTTCGAAGGGCGTTTGCTCGCCGCGCGCGCCGGCGGGCTGTTCGATGCCGAAGGGCAACTGACGGACGAAACCATCCGCGCCAGGCTGACAATCTTCGTTGCCGGCTTTGCCGCGTTTATCGAGCGGAGCAATTCATGAGCGATCTTGTCAGCGTCCATGTCACCGAGACTGGTGACAGCCCATTCTCCGTCCGGATCGAAACCGGCGGCCATGCCCTGGTCGGGGATGAACCCGAAGCGATGGGCGGCGCCGATCTCGGCCCGTCGCCCTATCAACTGCTGGCCGCGGCGCTGGGCGAATGTACTGCGATGACGGTGCGCTGGTTCGCACGCCAGCGGCACTGGCCGGTGGACCATGTCGCGGTGGACGTGACGCATGAAAAGGGTGCGGTCGAAGGGCGATCGGGCAGCGTCGATATCTTCCGCAAGACCGTGATGATCCGGGGCGACGCGCTGACTGAGGAACAGCATCTGCGTTTGCTCGACGTCGCGGCGAAATGCCCGGTGCATCGCACGCTCGAAAACGGCTCATCGATCGTCACGCTGGATGGTCGAACCGAATAGCGACGGCGGCATGGATGCCGGGCCGGTAATGCGATAGGCTCAGGTGGGCAGAGCGGCAGGATCACGACCTATCCATGATTGATACTTGGAATCCCGGTGCCGGCCGTTATCGAGCGATCGCGTCGCTGTCCCGATTTCTGCATCGACTTTTGTGGAAACCCGCGCTGCTGCTGGGCGTCACATTGCTATCGACATCCTGCAACAAGACGACGGGTAATCCGGCGCCTCCGAAAAATCAGTCGCCGGCGGCATTGCCGCAGCAGACATCGACGATCGTCGTTCCGATCACGGTCAATCTCGCCGATCTCGAAGCGGGCCTTAACCGGCAAACGCCGCAGATTTTGTGGCGGATCGACGAGTTCGTGCCGCAATGCGTGCCGGCTCAGCGGCTGAAGGTCTTCGGCAAGAAACTGAAGGTCACGCCGACCTTGCATTGCCGGATCGCCGGGCAAGTGACGCGCGGCCGCATCAGCCTGAGCGGCAGCGGCAAGGTGCTGAAGATCACCATGCCGATCCGGGCGGCGATCAGCGCGAAGAATGTCGGCGGCATCATCAAGCAGAAGACCGCGACCGGTGCCGCGATCGTGCGGGCACAAGCGAAACTATCGGTCGATCGCACCTGGTCTCCCGCCGCCAAGGTCCAGATCGATTATGACTGGACCGATCCGCCCGGCATCGACTTTCTCGGCCAGCGAATCCGCTTCACCAGCAAGGCTGACGCCAAGCTGAAGTCGGTCGTCGCGAAGCTCGAGCAGGATTTGCCGAAGGAACTCGCCAAGCTCCGCATGCGCGACCGCCTCCAGGGCCTGTGGAAACAAGGCTTCGCGTCGATCCTGCTCAACCGCGAGCGGCCACCGGTGTGGATGCGCGTCACGCCGCGCGAATTGGGTTTCGACGGATATCGCGTCGTTGGCCGCAAGCTCGAGATGACGCTCGCGGCGGAAGCGCTGACCGAAACATTCGTGGGCGATCGTCCATCCCCTGCGACGCCGACCGCATTGCCGCCCCCTTCGCCCCGGCCTGGCGCGAAGGGGTTGCGCTTCTTCATCCCGGTTCTCGCGGACTATGTGCAGCTCGAGCCGGTGGTCGAGCGTACGCTTGGCAAGCTGGCGAAGAAAGGCATCACGCTGACCGGTATTGGCCCCGTCGATGCGGAATTCGGCAAGGTGACGATCTATGCCACTGATGGCGAGCGCATGGCTGTGGGTATTCAGGCGAAGGTCCAGCAACGCGGCGGTCTGCGCGCTGCCACCAGCGGCGAGATCTGGCTGTCGGCCACGCCGTTCAATGAGCCGAACTCGCAGCGGGTCGCGGTTCGCGACCTGAAGATCGCAGGACAAACCGACAGTCGCGCCGTGAACCTCCTTTTCTCGCTGTTCGAGGATCCGGTGGTGCTGGAGAGAATCCGTACGTCGCTGACGCATGACTTTGGCGGCGATTATGAAAAGGTGCTGGTTGCGGCACGCAAGGCGATCGCCGGCCATCGCGAAGGCGATTTCGTGTTCGCCGCCACGGTGTCGACGGTGACGAACGGGACACTGAAAGTCACCGGGGAGGGGTTGTTCATGCCGGTGCAGGCCTATGGACAGGCCAGCATTCGCTACCAGCCACGCTAGGGCGGTCGGACGCTCAGATATAGTCGTCGATCCAGTCGAACAACCGATGGTTGCTCACCGCGCTCGCGCCTTCCTGGCAGTGCAGCAGGCCGGTATCCTCGGCGTCGAACAGCATGAAGGTCTTGGGGCAGCGCAGCGCGTCGTACAGCTGGCGTGCCTGGCCGACGCTGGTGTTTTCGCCGCTACCGTCCATCACCAGGGTGCGCGCCTTGATCTTGGCGACCGAGCTGACATTGGAATATCTCCTGAGTTCGATCAGCAAAGCCGATGGCGATCGGACGCCATGTTTGGCCATGGCGTCGCGCATGAACCAGCGAATGAGCTGCTGCTGCTCCATCAGTGCATATATCTCGCGGTCGAAGCGTGCGGGGTCGCTGTCCAGCAGCGGCAGCAATTCGGGAATATGGAGCTCCAGCTGCTGAAAGGTCGCGGCCCCCCAGTCGAGCACGCCGGGATTGGCGACGAGCAGTTTGATGCGATGCTCGAATGCGGCAGCGCGAGGCGTGAGCGCGCCGCCCATGCTCCAGCCGAGCAACGCGATCCGCTTCCGGTCCACGCCCGCGATGCGCTCGGCAAAGTCGATCATCGGGGTGACGACGCGTTCCCAGTCGTGGCGGAACGGCAGGCCTTGCGCGCGCAGCGCCATGCCCTGGCCCGGGCAGTGCACGAACAGGACATGATAGCCGCGCTCGATCGCATCGTCGCAAATATGCTTGCCCGCTTCCGGCCAGGCGTCGCGACCCTGTTGCAGGATGATCAGCGGCGCATCGCCCCGCGCTCGCGGCGAGCGCAGAAAATAGCCGGGCAGGGTCGTCTGCTCATACGGCACCTGAATCGGCTGTGCCGGCCAGCGCAATAGGCGTACCGCCTGCCGATATGCGCCGGACGACCGCTGGGCGGCGTCGCGATTGCTTGGATCAGCGGGCTCCGGATGGTGGATGACCACCTGGCGATAATAGGTGGCGGCGCGCAAATAGGCTTTGCCCGCGCTCACTCGCCGGTCTTCCTGTTCGCTCGCCTGGGCCATTTTCTCGACGCGCTCGGCCGTCTTCAGCCATTCGCGCGGCCAGCTCCACGCGTCGGCGCCGTCGATCCGAACGCCGGTGTCGAGCACTTCGCCAATGTCGGCGCTGCCCGAATAGGTGCCGCCAAGAGCATGCAGGAGCTGACTGTTCATCACTGCGTCCCCGAACAGCCCCAGATCGTACCAGGGCGCTCGCGGATCCTTCAATGCTTGCCGCCCCAGCGCCGAGATGGCGCCGCGATCGGCATGGAACAGCGCCGCCGCAAGCCCCGCGGCCTGGAGAAGCCTTCTGCGTTCGATCAGCGCTGCCATGTCGGTTGCTCTCCATTGGTTGGATTGCAGTCAGACTAGCGGTCGGGCGATGCGCCCGGATAACCTCGGCGTTTCAAGAGATGACGAAATGTGACCGGCTTCGCGCGCTGGTCGATATGCCCTCATGGAGTGCAGTCGGTTTGGGCGGAAACGCTCTTCCTTCGTTCGTGCGGAGCTTGTCGAAGCACCGTCCGCAAGAAGGGGGAGCGCCTCAGCTCGAACCCTCTTTAGTGCGGCGCGGCAAGGTCCTGGAACGTCCGATTGCCGATCGGATAATCCTGCCAGCCGACCAGGTCGAAATGCCACCATTCCTGCGAATAGACGGTGAACCCGTTGCGCTCCATCGCGGTGCGCAGCACCTCGCGCAGCCATCTCTGCTCATCGCTCCCGCCGACATAATTGGAATAGGACCGGCTGGAGAATTCGTCATAGCGGCCGGTCGTCACCATCGGCGCACCTGTTTTGAGATCGAACATGGTGAGATCGACCGCCGCGCCGCGATTGTGGCGGGATCCCTGCGTGGGATCCGCCACGAAGACCCGATTGGCCGGCGGCGTCGCATCCCAGAACATCTTGGTGACGTACCAGGGGCGATAGGCGTCATGGATCATCAGGCCGAAGCCCTGCGTGGCGAGCGCGCGGTGGATCCGTCCGACCGCTTCGGCCGCCGGGCGCTGCATGAACGCGCCGACCTGCTCATAGATTTTCTGACCCATGAAATTGTTGGTGGCGGCATAGCGCACGTCGAGGCGAATGCGCGGTTCGATGCTGGTGAGCGCCACCAGGTTCGACGTCTTGAACGTGCCGGTTTCAACCGGCGGCGTGGCCGCCCGCGCGGTGGCGCGCAAACTGTCCATGCCGGTATTCATGACCGATCGGACTGCGGCTTCCGCTTCCGCGCCAAAGTCGCGCCGAGGAAATCGGATCGCGCCGAGAAGCGCGGCGGTCACCTTGGCGGAGGGGGCCCGTTCGAACCGGAGCGACTCAAGCGGATAAAGGCCGTGCGTCTCCGGAAAGGCATAAAGATCGGCTTCCCGGCGCTGCAGCGGCAGCCAGTCGACCCATTCGATCCGGGCATAGGGTTTGCCGTCGCGCTGGAAGATGCGCAGGATATTATGGTCCCAGCCATATTCGCCGATCAGACTCGCCAGTTCGGCATCCGGCTTCGCCGGCCGCGACCAGGTCGCACGCGCATAACGCTTGCCGGCGAGTTCGACCCAGCTTGCGTCCGCCGCGAACGCCACCGCATCGCTGAAATATTGCGCGTCATCCAGATAATAATGCCCGTCGGCCTGCCGCACTTCGGCGGCCACTTCCGGGCCGTCGAGCACCAGTCCGCCGTCGAAAACCCGAACATTGACGCTGTCGCCGCCGTTCACGAAACGGCCGGACTTCGCAGTTGCTTCGCTGCCCGCTATCCGCTGGGTCTGCACCCAGTGCGGGAGCGCCTTTCCATCGCGTGCGGCAAGCAGGCTGCGCAACGCGAAGGTGCCGATGCGCTGCATCGTCGGCCCGGCGTCCACCGTGCTGAAAACGACCACGCCGATTCCCGCATCGGGCATGAAGCGGACATCGGTGGTATGGCCATAGACCGCGCCGCCATGTCCGACGGTGCGCTGGCCATCGAGCGTCCCCAGCGCGAAGCCAAGGCCGAAGCTGCGCGCGCCGGGCTCGGCCGGATATTGCGCCCGCCACATCTCCGTCAGGCTGTTTTCCCGAAGCAGGGCGCCTTTGCCGCCAGGCAAGGCGCCGGCGTTCAGCATCGACGTGACGAACACGCCAAGATCGCCGACATTGGTGTAGAGATTGCCCGCGGCTGACGTCCCGAGATCGAGTGCCGGGGCGGCCGATCGACCGCCATCGAACGACGCCATTTGCGCATAGGCGACCGGGCTCTTGAGGTCGGCTCGCACGAAACTGCTCGCCTGCATGCCGAGCGGTGCGAGCACCAGGCTTCGGACCGCGTCTTCATAAGCCATGCCGGCCACACGCGCGACCACTTCGCCCACCACGGCGATGCCGGCATTGGAATATTTCGTCACTGTCCCGGGGGCCGCGACCAGCGTCGTGCCATTGAGGCTGGATACGGTATCGGCCTGCCCCTTGGGCGTGGCATCGAAATAGCTCCCGCGCGGCGGTTCGCGGACCAGGCCACTGCGATGAGTCATCAACTGCCGCAGCGTGATCGCGACGCCGAAGGGATTATGCGGTGCGAATTCCGGCAAATAGCGCGTCACCGGCGCATCGAGATCGAGCTTGCCCTGTTCGACCAGTTTCATCACCGCGACATCGGTGAACAATTTGCTCACCGATCCCGCGCGATATATCGTGGCGGGCGTTGCTGGCCGGGTGCCCGCCGCATCGGCACTGCCCCAGGCCGCCGACCAGATCACCCCCGTCCTGTCGACCAGCGCGACGGCGATCGACGGGATCGCCTTGTCCTTGAGCTCGGCGCTCGCGGCGGCGTCGATGGAGCGCGCCGCCGCGGCGATGGCCGGGGCGGGTGTCGCTACAGGGCTGGATTGAGCCGCGGCCGGACTGGCGACCGCAACGATCACCGTCAGCAGGATGGGGAGGCGCCGGATCATGACCTCAGCCGACCAGCTGGAAATAATCATAGGCCGCGCGCGCAATATCGGCGATCACCCGTTCCTGTACGGCGGTGCCCTTGGTATCTCCTTTGACAAAGACGGCGATGGCGAACTTGCTCCCGTCCGGCAGCGTGACCAGCCCCACATCATTGGCAATGCTCATCAGCGTGCCGGTCTTGTGCGCGACCACGGTCCCGAGCGGCAGCCGCCCCTTGAGCCGCGCCTCCCCCGTGTGACAGCGCTCCATGATGTCGAGCAGCGCCTTGGTGCTGGTGGCGCTGAGCGCCTTGCCCGACTGGATCTTCAGCAGCAGGTCGAGCATCGCTTCCGGGGTCGAACTGTCGCGCGGGTCGTCATTGAAGGATTTGTTCGGCTTCCCGTTGACGTCCCGATCGCGCTTCGCGGGATCTGCTGCGAAAGCGGCTTCGATCTGTTGCGCAAAGGTGCCCGACCCCGGCGGAATATCAAAGGCGCGATAGATTATATGAGCGGTATCGGCATCGATCTGCTGACCGGTCACGCCAAGCTTGCGAACCCAGGCCGTCACGGCCACCGGGCTACCCGCAAGTGCTGTCAGCACGTCGGTCGCGGTGTTGTCGCTGCGCGTCAGCATGAGCTCGAGCAGATTATGAATCGACAGCGATACGCCGGGATGCGGCGTCTGCTCGGCGATCCCCTCGGACTCCACGATAACGGCAGGGTCTACCGCGATCATCTGGTCGAGCGTCAGCTCGCCCTTGTCGATCCGGGCAAGGATCGTCCCGGCCACGGCGATCTTGAAAGTGCTGGCCATGGGAAAATTCGTGCCGCCGTTCAGTGTTGTCCGGGCATTTCCGTCCACGCGCTGGACGGCGACGCCCACCGTGCCATCGGTCTGCTTGGCCAGGCGCGCGAATTCAGCCGTCAACCGCGCCTTGGCGTCCGCCGTTGCCGCCGCATTGGGTGCAGCCAGGGCAGGGGAAAGGAGCAAAGGCGCGCCGATCAGAAGCGCCAGCGCGGTTTTCACGGAGAGAGGCAGCCGTTTCATGAAGACCCTTTCAAAGATGCTTGAATGGAGGATTGACGCGATCCGTCCCGCCGATTGAGTGATCCTTTCAAATTTCTCCAATTTGTCAACTGTTGTCCTGATTGGGCGATCTTGACGAGCGTAAGGCGTCACTCTTCACGACTTGGATGTTTTTCCGGGTTTTTCCCGTGCGATAACAGTGATACCCAAATGTGCTAATTGAGAAAATCGCGTGAAAGGACCGAAATGCGGCCTGGCAGTCTTCGTGAATCATCGGCCGAAGATTCACGAGCGTTCGCGGAGGACAATCCGGGGGCGGTCTTGCGCGAGATCCGCAAGGAACTTGGCCTGACGCTCGCTGACGTCAGTCAACGCACCGGCATGCCCGTTTCCACGCTTTCCAAGGCTGAAACCGGCAAGATGTCGCTCAGCTATGAGAAGTTGCTGCGCATCAGCCGCGGGCTCGACATCGATATAACCAGGCTCTTTTCAACGGCGGCGGCGCCTCCTGCCGTGCGCCGGGCGGCCACGGGGCGCCGCAGCATCACGCTGGCGGGCGAGGGGCCTTCGATTCGCACCGCGACGTATAATTATGTCTATCCGTCCGCTGACTTGCTTCACAAAACGCTCAATCCGATGATCATTGATATCAAGGTGCGGTCGATCGAGGATTTTGGCGAACTGATGCGCCATCCTGGTGAGGAATATGCTCTCGTCCTTGAAGGGCAGTGCGAATTCTACTGCGATCTCTACGCGCCGTCGCTGCTCAACACCGGGGATTCGATTTATTTCGATGGCGCGATGGGGCATGGATATGTGGCTGTTGGCGAAGGCCCTTGCCGTATTCTTTCCGTATGCTCCGCCAACCAGGCTGACCTGAAATCGGCGCTTCACCCGATCGATGGCGAAGATTAGCCCCAAAGCTGAAGTTTCTCACGATCGACGCGACTTTGTGCCGGCCAATGATTGGCCGCGTACCGCATAGGCGCCGCGCGCCGCCAATTCCCGCTTGTTCCCGCGCAAACCTCGCGTCTCGCTGCCACACGCTATTGGGGTGTCGGCAGGTGCCGGCGATCGGCCGCAACGTTCCTGCAATCCATTTGCTTTGGGTGTGTTGCCACTCGCGTTGACAAATCTCCAGATGGGATCAATCTGCGCAATAATCCTATTGCAATTATCCTATATTGAAAATATGATCCTGATCAGGATAACAATGGCAAGCGGGGCGGATGGATGCAATCATTGTCTTAGGCGTCATGCAGCCAGCTGACCGCCGGCCATAAGATCGGGCCTGCAGGGCAGTTCCGCCCCGCGCCGCATCGGCGGTGACGGAGTGATCGGCCCCGGTTCTTCGATCGACCCAATTTAATGACTTTGTTCCGCCGGGCGAGTCCCGGCCAGCCATGCCTCGCGGCGTGGCTGCCGATCTTCCTTTTTTGATGTGCAAGGATGAATGGTGAGTATCAACACGCCCTTTAATGCCGACGCGAGCGCGTTGCGTTTGCCCCAGCCCTATCTGTTGTTCCTTGGTGACACGACCGAGGCCGGGTTTGCGAAGACTGCTTATGGCCTGCGCGACTGGGCGCCCGACAAATGCGCGGGCGAATATGCCTTGCCTCAGGCGACCGTGAGCACCGGATTGCCGGTACTCACGCCTGCCCAGGCCCATGCTCAGGGCGCGCGATCGATGCTGATCGGCGTCGCCAATGGCGGTGGGGTGATCCCCGCAAGCTGGATCCCGGCTCTCGTCGAGGCGCTCGAGGCTGGGCTGGACCTTGTTAGCGGCATGCATGTCCGCCTGGCGGAAGTGCCTGAACTGGCCGCGCTGGCCGAACGGCTTGGACGGCAGCTCATTGATGTCCGCCATCCGCCACTTGGCCTGACCGTGGGGACTGGCCGCAAGCGGACCGGCAAGCGGTTGCTGACCGTTGGCACCGATTGCGCGCTAGGCAAGAAATACACCGCCCTGGCCGTGTCGCGCGCCTTTGCCGATCGTGGGCTCGACGTGAACTTCCGTGCCTCGGGGCAGACCGGGATCATGATCGCCGGCGGCGGCATTCCCATGGACGCGGTCGTCTCCGATTTCGAGGCGGGCGCCGCCGAATTGCTCAGCCCGGATGCCGCGGCCGACCATTGGGATGTGATCGAAGGGCAGGGGTCGCTGTTCCACCCGGCCTATGCCGCGGTCTCGCTCGGCCTGCTTCACGGCAGCCAGCCCGACGTCCTCATCGTCTGTCATCAACCTGGCCGGACGATGATGCTCGGCTCCGCTTCCTATGGCCTGCCAACGCTGGAAGAAACGATCGACATCAACCTGCGGCTCGGCGCCCGGACCAACCCGGCGATCCGTTGCGCGGGCATTTCGTTCAACACGTCGCATCTCGGCGAAGAAGAGGCGATCGCGGTGATGGCCGAGGAAAGCCGGAGGCTGGGTCTTCCCGTTGCCGATCCGATCCGCGGCGGCGACCAGTTCGCCCGTCTGATCGACGGCTGTCTTGCATGAATCAGGTGAATGCCACGGCCGGGAAGGCTGGACCCTCCTGGTTCGAGCGCTTCCTGTTGCCGGGCTTCGCCTTCAAGGCGGTGGTGATCGGCGGGGGCTATGCCACCGGGCGTGAGCTTGCCGAATTCTTCCTGCCGAGCGGGCCCTGGGGCGGGCTGGCCGCGATGCTGCTCGCCACAATGTTGTGGAGCGTCATCTGCGCGGTGACGTTCGCATTCGCGCATAAGATGGGCACATTCGATTATCGCAGCTTCTTCGAAAAGCTGCTCGGGCCCGGCTGGATCGCGTTCGAGATCGGCTATGTCCTGTTCGTCACGCTCATTCTGGCGGTATTCGGTGCGGCTGCGGGCGCGATCGGCAGCGCCATGTTCGGCCTGCCGCCGATCGTCGGCACCCTGTTCCTGGCCGCGTCGATCGCACTGTTCGCGACCTTCGGCAACGCGTCGGTCGAGCGGCTGTTCAAATATGTCTCGTTCCTGCTCTACGGCGTCTACGCGCTGTTCATGGTGCTGGCGCTGAGCGATTTCGGCGACCTGATCGCAACCAATTTCAAAATTCCGGCACCAAGTGATGGCTGGGCATTGGGTGGACTGACCTATGCCAGCTACAATGTCATCGGCGCGGTGGTGATCCTGCCGGTGGTCCGCCACATGACCAGCCGGCGCGATGCGGTGATATCGGGGATCATCGCCGGGCCGCTGGCAATGGTGCCGGCGATCCTCTTCTTCATCTGCATGATCGCCTTCTATCCGGCGATCATGCACGAGACGCTGCCGTCCGATTTCATGCTCCAGCAGCTTGAGCTGCCGCTGTTCCACCTGTTGTTCCAGGCGATGATCTTTGCGGCCTTGCTGGAAAGCGGGACTGGCTCGGTGCATGCGATCAACGAGCGCATCGACGCCGCCATGCGGGCGCGCTGGCACAAGCCGCTGAGCCATCGGGCACGAGGGATCATCGCCGCCGGGATGCTGGTCGGGTGCATGTTCGTCGCCGATCGCTTCGGCCTGGTCGCGCTGATTTCGAGCGGCTACCGCGCCCTCGCCTATATATTCCTGGCCATCTATGTCGTGCCGCTGCTCACCATCGGCGTCTTCCGACTGATCCGCCGCCATCCAGCCGAAAAGAAACAGGCGTCCCAAGGCGTCGTTGAGGGGATAATATCATGACACCGATCGCCGATCCGGTACCCCGGCCCGCCAAACGCTCGCGCGTCAAGCGCTGGCTGAAACGGATCGGACTGGGCATCCTTGCCCTGCTGGTCCTCCTGATCGTGGTGGGCGCGATCTATGAGGCGTTGAGCCGGTGGAATGCGACGAGACATTATCCGCCGCCGGGAAAGCTGGTCGATATCGGCGGACGACGCATGCATATCGATTGTCGCGGCAGCGGATCGCCGACCGTCATTTTCGAAGCCGGGCTGGGCACGGGCGGATCGCTCGACTGGAGCCTGGTGCATGACAAGATCGCCGGTTTCACCCGCGCATGCGCCTATGACCGGGCCGGCATCATGTGGAGCGATGCCAAGTCCACGCCGCAGGACGCCGCCGCCGTTGCCGAGGACCTGCATGCGACGCTGAAGGGCGCGGGCATATCCGATCCGCTGGTGCTGGTCGGACATTCGATCGGCGGCCCGTACACGACGACTTATGTCGGCACCTATGGCGATCAGGTTGCCGGGCTGGTGATGGTCGATCCGTCCCATCCCGATCAGGTCGTCCGGCTCGGGAAACTGGCCCACGCCAATCTCGATCCGAAACAGTATCTCGGCATGATGAAGGTCGCCTCGGCCTTCTCCTGGACCGGTATCGTGCGGTTCTTGATGACGGGTGGCGAGGCGCCGGCGAACCGCAAGGAAGCGACGGCGAAGACGGCCGCCTATATCGGCACGTCGATCAAGGGCGCGCTGTCCGAAGTCGAGGGCTTCGACCGGACGCTGGATCAGGCACGCCAGGTTCACAGCTTCGGCAACCGCCCCGTGATCGTGCTGACCGCGATGGCGCCGATGACGCCCGATCAGTTGAAGGGGATGGGCCTGACGCGCCAGGGTGGTGATCGTTTCAAGCAGGAATGGCGAACGATGCATCAGGAGCAGGCGCGCCTGTCGACGCGTGGCCGCGAACAGAGCGTACCCGACGCGACCCATTATATCCAGGTCGACCGCCCCGATGTCGTGATCGCCGCGGTGCGCGACGTGGTCGATACGGTGCGTGCCGACGGCAAGCCAAAATCTGACGATAAGGCCCGGTAAAGAGGCCAGTTTTCAATCTGTCGTGATGGAGATGGAATAATGAAGCGTTATCTTCTCGGCTCTGCCGCATGCCTGCTGCTTGTCTCGAACGCGCCGGCCCCGGAACCAGCGCCGGAATATGATATCGTGATCCGTGGCGGTCGCGTGCTCGACGGTGCGGGCAACCCCTGGGTGAGCGCGGACATCGCGGTCAAGAATGGCCGTGTGGTGCATGTCGGCAAGATTTCCGGACGCGGCACGCGGGAGATCGACGCCACCGGCCGTTATGTCTCGCCTGGCTTTATCGACATGATGGATCAGTCGGGCGGCGTGCTGCTCGAAAATGGCGATGCCGAGAACAAGCTGCGCATGGGTGTGACCACTGTTATCGCCGGCGAAGGCGGCACGCCGGTCGATGCCGTGGATATCCCCAACTATTTCAAGAAGCTCGAAAGCCAGGGTATTTCGGTCAATTTCGGCACCTATTACGCATCCCACCAGGCGCGGGAGAAAATCATGGGCGATGCCGCGGGCGCGCCGACACCTGCGCAGATGGAGGCCATGCAAGGGGAGGTCAGGACCGCGATGCATGCCGGCGTGTTCGGGATCACCAGCGCCTTGATCTATTCACCCAGCAGCTTCCAGACGACCGCGGATCTGGTCTCGCTCGCCAAGGTCGCCGGGCAGTGCAACGGCTTCTATGCGACGCATATGCGCGACGAAAGCGCGAAGCTCGTCCCGGCGATCCAGGAAGCGATCGAGATTGGCGAAAAGGGTGGGGTGAAGGTCGAAATATTCCACCTGAAGGCCGCCTACGCGCCCGAATGGGGCAAGCTGATGCCGCAGGCGGTCGCGGCGATCAACGCCGCGCGCGCACGCGGCGTTGATGTGGCGGCGGATCTCTATCCTTACACTGCGGGCGGCACCGGCCTTGAAGTTACCGCGCCCAGCTGGGTCTGGGTCGATGGTGTCGAAAAGGGCATTGCGCGGCTCCGCGATCCCAAGGAACGGGAACGGATGAAGAAGGACCTCGCCGCGGGGTCGATGCCGGGCTGGTCCAACCTTGTTCAAGCCTCGGGCGGATGGGGCAATGTGGTGCTCGCCAATGGCTTCAGCGCGAAATATGCGCAATATCACGGCCAGAGCTTCGAGAAGATCGGCGCGGCGCTGAAGCGCGACCCTGCCGATGTGGCATGGGATGTCCTGCTGGACGGCCTGCCCAACCGCGCCGTCGCGCTCTATTTCATGATCAATGAAAAGGATATCGAGACCGCGTTGCGCCAGCCCTGGACCAGCATCGGCAGCGACGCGGCGGCATCGGTGAAGTTGGGCGGCATGGACGCGCTCGGCCTGCCGCATCCGCGGGCCTATGGCACTTTCCCGCGCGTCATCGCCGAATATGTGAAGCGTCGCCCGATCCTGTCGCTGGAGGATGCGGTGCGCAAGATGACCGGCTGGCCGGCGCAGCGCATGGGATTGAGCGATCGCGGCCTGATCCGCGACGGGATGCATGCCGATATCGTGATCTTCGATCTCGCCAAGCTTGACGACGTCGCGAGCTGGGCAAAGCCGACCGCGCTGCCCACCGGGATCGACACCGTGATCGTCAATGGCGCGGTCACGATCGAGGGCGGCAAGCATACCGGGGCGAGGAAGGGCGAAGTTCTCCGCCATAGCTGCGGCGACTGAAGCTGTAAGGCTTTGAGAGCATCTTCTCCCGTCATTCCCGCGAAAGCGGGAATCCCGCTTCTTCCCTTGTCACCGCAAGAAGGCAGCGGGATCTCCGCTTTCGCGGGGATGACATGGATGGGGAAATCAGATGTCTTTGAGTCCAGTTCGAGTCCAGGCGGACGCGACACCACGACGAAGGAATATCGCATGATCCGACACATTTCCGGGACTGGCCTTGCGGGCCTGGCGTTGCTGCTCTCGGCGCCGGCCTTTGCTGACCCGGTTCCCGCCGCGATTTCCGGTCCCGCCGATCTCGGCACGGCGGTGTCGGCGCAGATCGCCTGTGCCGGCATCTTCGTGACCGGGCGGGCCGAGGCGGACGTGCTGCGCGACGATGTCCATGCGCTCGCGCCCTTCACGAAGGCCGTCACCCTGGCGGTCGACCGCAAGGACCGCACCGTCACCGCATCGGCCCCGGGTGCCGTCACGCGCACGGCGCTGTATCGGCCGGCGGTGGGCTGCACCTTGCTCACCGGCAAGACCGGGCGTGACACGCTGCTGCGTCAATCGGCCGGCCTTGCGCCGCTGGCGTCGCAATCCTCGAAACCCTGGCCGCTGGGCGACGCCCAGCCAAAGGGGGCGGGGCCGAAGGTCGACAAGGCGGCGCTGGACAAGGCGGTTAACCAGGCCTTTGTCGAGCAGAACAAGGACGGATACCCCGATACACGGGCGATCGTCGTGGTGCAGGGCGGGCGGATCGTCGCCGAACAATATGCCCCGGGCTTCGACCGCAACAGCGAACTGCTCGGCTGGTCGGCAAGCAAGAGCATCGCCGGCACGCTGATCGGCCTGCTGGTCGATGACGGCGTGCTGAAGCTCGATGCGCCCGCCCCGGTGCCGGAATGGCAGGGCGCGGGCGACCCGCGCGGCAAAATCACCTTGCGGCAATTGCTGGCCATGTCGAGCGGCCTGCGCTTCGTCGAGAGCTACGAGCCCGGCAATGATTCGATCAACATGCTGTTCGCCGCACCCGATATGGGCGCGCTGGCGGCGTCGCTGCCGCAGGACAAGGCGCCGGGATCGGTGTGGAGCTATTCGTCGGGCACGACCAATATCCTGTCGCGCATCGTCTTCGCCGCGACCGGCGGGTCGCTTGAGGCGGTGACGCGGTTCGCGCGCAAGCGCCTGTTCGAACCGGTCGGCATGACCAGCACGTTGATCGAGCCGGATGAATCCGGCGTGCCGGTCGGCAGCTCCTATGCCTATGGCACCGCGCGCGACTGG
This sequence comes from Sphingomonas sp. ERG5, assembly GCF_000803065.1. Classification (GTDB taxonomy): domain Bacteria; phylum Pseudomonadota; class Alphaproteobacteria; order Sphingomonadales; family Sphingomonadaceae; genus Sphingomonas. The sequence goes on along the minus strand of NZ_JSXI01000048.1, from coordinate 33,465 downwards.
GCGCGGTTCGGCCAGCTTTATCTGAATGGCGGCATGGTGGGGAAAAAGCGGCTGCTGTCACAGGCATGGATCGATTTCGTCCGCACGCCGACCGCCGCTGCGCCTCGGCCCTTTTACAGTGGCCAGTTCTGGCTCAATCGCGGCGACGATGCCGGGGAACATCGGCGGCTGTTCAAGGACCTGCCGCTCGATACCTTCATGGCGATGGGGCATAATTACCAGATGGTCGCGGTGATCCCGTCGCGCGATGCGGTCATCGTCCGGCTCGGCTGGACGCCCGAAGGGCAGGCCTTCGACTACAACAAATATCTTTCCCGGATCGTGGCGGCGCTTGCGCCCGGCGCGATCGCCCAATGAACAAAGAGTTCGGCACCCGTTGCCGGGCGCTCTGCTGAAGGAGTGTCGATAATGACTGTGCGTACCAGACTGTCGCTTGATTATGTGGTTGAATCGCTGCCGCTGGCCAAGCCGTTCCGCATCTCGGGACATGTTTTCACTGAAACGCCCGTGGTGGTGGCGACGATTTCCGATGGCGATCATGCCGGGCGCGGCGAGGCGTCGGGGGTCTATTATCTCGGCGACGATGTCGCGGCGATGCGCGTCGCGATCGATGGCGTGCGCGATGCGATCGAGGCGGGGGTGACGCGCGAACAATTGTTGCAGCTTCTGCCCGCCGGCGGGGCGCGCAACGCGATCGATTGCGCGCTGTGGGAACTGGAGGCGCGGCGCAGCGGCACGCCGGTCTGGGAAAGCGCCGGCGTACCCCAGCCATGTCCCTTGCGCACCACCTTCACGCTCGGCGCCGATGATCCGGAGGTCATGGCGGAGGGCGCTCGGAGCTATGCCCAGGCGCTTGCGCTGAAGCTCAAGCTCACCGGCGACCTCGATATCGATATCGCACGGGTCCAGGCGGTGCGTGCGGCACGGCCCGAATGCTGGATCGGCGTGGACGCCAATCAGGGCTTTGCCATTGGGGATCTCGACACGCTGGTCGCGGCGCTGGTGGCGGCGAATGTCCAGTTGCTCGAACAGCCTCTGGCGCGTGGCCGCGAAGCCGATCTCGATGGCTATCAATGCCCGATTCCGCTCGCCGCGGACGAAAGCGCGCTGACCCTTGGCGATGTCGAGGGACTGGTTGGCCGGTTCAACGTGGTCAATATCAAGCTCGATAAATGCGGAGGCCTCACCGAAGGGTTGGCGATCGCGCGGCGTGCACGCGAACTCGGGCTGGGCGTGATGGTCGGCAATATGGTCGGATCGAGCCTGGCGATGGGGCCGGCCTTTGTGCTTGGCCAGCTCTGCGATATCGTCGATCTCGACGGCCCGATCTTCCTCGCGACCGATCGCATCCCGTCGATCCGCTATGAACATGGCAATGCCTGGTGCGGCGAGGATGTCTGGGGCCGCACGGCTCTCTGAGCGCGCGAACAGTCAACGAAAACAGGGGAGGGTACCGATGAAGACGGCCATTTTTGCAGCGATGATGTGCGCGACGGCTGCTCAGCCGCTTGCGGCGCAGGGCCCAGCTGCAACGTCCAGGACGTATATCCAGGCCGGGCGGCTGCTCGCCGATCCGGCCAGCGGGCGGGTCGAAACCAACAAGACCATCGTGGTGGACGGGGGCCGCGTCACCGAAATTCGCGACGGTTTTGTCGGTGACGGCAAGGTGATCGACCTGCGCGACAGCTTCGTCATGCCCGGCTTCATCGACAGCCATGTGCATCTCACGTTCCAGTCCGGGCCCACCAACCAGCTCGACGCGGTGACCAAATCGGCCACGGATCAGGCCTTTGACGGCCTGGTCCATGCGCAGCGGACGCTCCGCGCCGGCTTCACCACCGTCGTCGATCTCGGTGCCGATCCGCTGGCGATCAACGCGCTGCGCGACGCGATCGCGGCGGGCAAGGTGACGGGACCGCGGATCATCGCGGCCGGCGGCGTCGCGGCGCATGGCGGGCACGGCGATATTCATGGTTATCGGCAGGAAATCCTCGACCTGTTTCGCTCGCCGACATTGTGCTCGGGCGCCGATGATTGCGCGCGCGCCGTGCGGCTCGCGGTGCAGCAGGGGGCCGACATCATCAAGACCGCCTCGACCGGCGGCGTGATGTCGAACACCGCGGCGGGGCTGGGGCAGCAGATGAGCGATGCCGAGCTGGTCTCGATCGTCGAGACCGCGCATCACCTCGGGCGCAAGGTCGCGGCGCACGCGCACGGCACCGATGGGGTCAATGCCGCGCTTCGCGCCGGCGTCGATTCGGTCGAACACGGCACCTATCTCGACGCCGAATCGATCCGGCTGTTCAAGGCGAAGGGCAGCTATCTCGTGCCGACTCTGCTGGCGGGTGACACCGTCGCGCGCCAGGCCGAAACCGCCGACTGGATGCCGGCAAATGTTCGCGCCAAGGCACGGATTGTCGGACCGTTGATGATCGACGCATTGCGCCGCGCCCATGAAGGCGGCGTGAAGATCGCGTTCGGAACCGATTCCGCCGTGTCGCCTCATGGCGAGAATGCCCGCGAATTCGCGCTGATGGTAAAGGCCGGTCTGACGCCGATCGAGGTGATCCGGTCCGCCACCGTCTGGGGTGCGACGCATATCGGCCTGCAGGATGAGATCGGCACGCTCGCCAAGGGCAAGGCGGCCGACATCGTTGCGGTGAAGGGCGATCCGCTCAGCGACGTCAAGGCGCTGGAGGCGATGGCCTTTGTCATGAAGGGTGGCGTGGTGACGCGCGCCGTCGGCGAATAGGGACGGGCATTTCTGGCCGGGATGATCGCCATCCTGGCCAGGATGTTTTGCTATTCGCGCGGGGCCGCGATGCGTTCGCTCGATTCAAGCCGCTATCGGGTGCCGTCATATCTGCTCTCTCGTCACAGTCGGGTTGCCCCTGTCCCGGGTAAAGCCTGTCCGACGGACGATTTGAATCAAGCGAACCGGAATCGAGCCGACCATGACCCCAGCCGCGATATTTCCCTTCACTCCCGCAGCACGCCGGTAAAACTCCCGTGCGGATCCATCAAAACTCCCGCAGCTTTTCCCGCAGACTCCCGCAGAACCCTCAAAAAACCATTCTCCCGCAGAAACTCCCGCAGCTGCGGGAATTTGGCCGCTTTGCTGGCGTGGCAATTTGCATTGACAGTTTTCTAATTAGGATCGTAATGTTTCAAAATTAGAAATATTATCAGAGATAGTGCTTTGCATGTGGCCCGGCAATCCCGGCTGCGAAAGCGAAAGGGAGGGTCGTTGGATATGCGCTCAATCAAATTGTTCGCGTCGCTGGCATTGCTGCTGATCGGTGGCGGCGTGGCGGCCCAACTCGCGCCATCTCCCGCGACCCCCGCCGTTTCCCAAAAGCAGGCCCAGAAACAGGCATCACCATCGCAGCCCCTTGCCGCTCCGGGGGGACGAGCGCTGACGAAACAGGATTTGGATAGCTGGCTCGACGGCTTCCTTCCTTACGCGCTCGCCAAGGGCGATGTCGCCGGCGGCGTGGTCGTCGTGGTCAAGGACGGGCAGATCGTGACCAAGCGCGGTTTCGGCTATGCCGATGTCGCGACGCGCAAACCGGTTGATCCCGACCTCACCCTGTTCCGCCCGGGCTCGGTGTCGAAGCTGTTCACCTGGACCGCCGTCATGCAGCAGGTCGAGGCGGGCAAGATCGATCTCGACGCCGATGTGAACAAATATCTCGACTTCAAGATTCCGCTGAAGGACGGCCTGCCCGTCACCATGCGTCAGATCATGACGCACACCACCGGGTTCGAGGAACATGGCAAATATACCATGTTCAACGATCCGAAATATCTCATGCCGCTGGGCGACTATGTGAAGAACGGGCTGCCCCGGCGCGTCTTCGTGCCCGGCACGACGCCGTCCTATTCCAACTACGCCACGGCCCTGGCCGGCTATATCGTTCAGCGCGTGTCGGGGATGCCGTATGACGATTATGTCGAGCAGCGCATCTTCAAGCCGCTTGGCATGGCGCACTCGACCTTTCGTCAGCCGCTGCCGAAGCAATTCCAGTCGCTGATGGCCAGCGGCTATATGGAGGCCTCGGGCGAGCCGCGGAAATTCGAAGTTCTGGCGACGGTCCCGGCCGGCGCGCTGTCGTCATCCGGCACCGACATGGCCCGGTTCATGGTCGCGCATCTGAATCAGGGGGCCGGGCTGATGAAGCCCGAGACCGCGCGCCTGATGCACAATAGCCCGCTCACCTTGCTGCCGCCGCTCAACCGGATGGAGCTTGGCTTCTTCGAAACCAACATCAATGGCCGCCAGGTGATCGGCCATCTCGGCGATACGATGGCCTTTCACACAGCGCTTCATCTGTTCATGAACGAGAATGTCGGTGTGTACGCATCGTTCAACAGCATGGGCAAGGACCGGTCTGTCGGGTCGGTGCGCCGCGCGCTGTTCGAAGGATTCGCCGATCGCTATTTCCCTAACATCGCGCCGGCCGACGGCAGCGTCGATGCGAAGACCGCGGTCGAGCACGCGAAGATGATGGTTGGCAACTGGCTCAACAGTCGCCGGTCGGAAACGACAATTTTCGCGTCGCTCAAGCTCCTGAGCCAGGTATCGGTCACGGTGGGGCCGAAGGGCGAGCTGATCGTTCCCTCGGCCCGCGGCATGGACCGCGAACCGATGAAATGGGTCGAGATCGCACCGTTCGTCTGGCGCAATATCGGCGGACATGAGCGGCTCGCCGCCAAGGTCGTCGATGGCAAGGTGGTGCGCTGGAGCATGGACGGCATGTCGCCGTTCATGGTCTATGACCGGGCACCCGCCTCGCAATCCTCTATCTGGCTGCTGCCGTTGCTCTATGCGAGCATGGGCGTCCTGCTGCTCACCTTGCTGCACTGGCCGGTGTCCGCACTGATCCGCCGCCGGTACAAGGCGCCGCTCACGCTGCAGCGCCGATCGCTGCTCGCTTATCGCAGCGTGCGGCTTGGGTCGGGGCTGGTGCTGGCGGTGCTTGGCGGCTGGGTCTGGGCGAGTAGCTGGATCTCGAACCTCGACAATATGACCTCCCGCTCGGATGTGCAGATGTGGTCGCTGCAGATCATCGGCCTGATCGTGTTCGTCGGCGCCGTCCTGCTGGCGGGCTGGAACCTGCTGCTCGCCGTAACGGAAAAGCGCGGCTGGTTCGGCAAGCTCTGGGCAGCCCTCATCCTGATCGCGACGCTCACCGTGTTGTACGTCGCCTGGACCTTTGGCCTGCTGACGATGTCGGTGAATTTCTGAGGTCGAGAGTGAACTCGGGGCGGCAAGCCGAAGCGTTTCGGCTGCCGCTCCGGGTTTTCAGTCATGTCGTCGGCGGGTGCGACCTTTCGTCGTGATGCTCGATCATGCCCCGGGGCCGATCGAACTCGGGAGCATCGTCCGTGAGGAGGATCGCTCACGCTCTCCGTTCGTTTCGAGCGCAGTCGAGAAACAGGCCACAAATGCTGCGCAGCATTTCTCGGCTTCGGCCCGATAGGCCGAGTTCTACCTGAGTGCCTGCCTTGGCAGGCAGTCGAAGGGCTCGAAAAGAACGGAGAAGGGGGCTGCCTGGCGCGCAACCGCGCCAGTCAACGCCATCTCGCTGCGGCGCTCGTGCCGCCGCAACGGCGATTCAACCGAGCTGCGGGATACCGCAATGTGATGGCTGGATGAGACGCCGGTCTCGCGCTCTTTTCCTGTTCTTTCGCATGGCCGCGAAGCACCGGGCGAGTGTCGTCCCGGTTCCGATCGGAGTGGCCCCTGTCATTACCCCCTGTTCCTTCCTGTTTTTGCAACAGGGCGGTTCTGAACCAACGTGTCGTCCGGCGATCGGGTTTAACGAGGACAGGGATGACTCTCGGGCCCGTCATTCACAAAAGCGTCGGGGCAGCGGTGGATCGCACCGCTGCCCCGATTGCCGTCTCATGAAGTCCGCTTGGGAGCGGTCGTAGCGATCAGAACTTCAATTTGACGCCACCCGAGAAATACCGCCCGATCACGTCGTAGTTCGGGTTGTTGTAGGGCGTATAGGGCGGATTGGCGTCGAACAGATTGTTGATGTTCCCGAACAGCGTGAACGGCCCCGTTTTGAACTGTAGCCCAAGGTCGATATAGGTCCGGGCGCTGATCTGGTTGTTCAGGATCGGTTTGTCATTTGGCCCAACCTGGGCACTGAAGATTCCGCCGCCGACATAGCGGGCGCGCAAATCCGCACCGAAGCCACCATTTTCATAAGTCACCGAGCCGGTCAGCCGCCATTTCGGCGTGGAGAAGGCGGTGTCGCCACCAACGATACCCGCGACGTCTCTCGGCTGGCCGCCGTCACGAATCGTCAAATCGAAGATGTGATTGGCAAGCACCCGGAAGCCCAGTTTGCCGCTACCCAGTGACGTCCGATACGATGCTTCGATGTCCAGGCCACGCGTGCCGTATGAGATCAGATTGCGGTAGGTGGCGGAAAGAGACTCCAGCTCGCCATTCGCCTTGCGGGTGATCACGCCGCCGCAGGTGGGGTCGTTCGGGTTCGCCTTCAGGCATTGCGTGAGGGTGTCGGTAGGCGTGATCGTGGTGATCACATTGTCGATCTTGATGTCGTAATAATCGACCGAAAAGCTCAGGCCACGAACATAATGTGGCGAATAGGAGCCACCAAGCGTCAGCGTATGGGAGATTTCCGGGGTCAGCTTCGGATTGCCGCCGGTGTAGATCGATACGCTGGCTTGGGTTTCCTTCCTGAACGGATCGTAGAGATCGGCCTTGTTGGTCGCGCGGCCGAGGAAATATTCGACGATGCTGGGTGATCGGATGTCGCGCGAATAGACCGAGCGCAGCAACAGGTCGTTGGCGATACGCATGGTGCCACCGGTCTTCCACGACCAGATACCACCACTGGTGCTATAGTCCGAATAGCGTGCGGCGCCGTTGACCTCGAGATGGATGGCGTCCGCGATGTCGAGCAGCGGCACATTGACCTCGCCGAATGCTTCCCTGACGCTGAAGCCGCCATTGGTCGGCGCGGAGTTGAGTGTTGTAAATGCCTTCGACAATGACAGGGGGTCGATATGGTTGGTGGTGAGTTTCTCCCAGCGGAAATCGGCACCGAACGCGATATCGACCTTGCCGGCCCAGGTCGAAAATGGCTGGCCATGCATACTGGCACCCGCCGCATCGAGCTTGGTCGTCACGATGGACCGGGTGCCGCCAAAGGCATAGGCGACGCCGGCAGCCGAGATGTTGCCGTTGCCGAGGAGATTGATCGGCGCACAGCTCGGGTCGTCATTGGCGGTGCTGGCATCGGCGTTGATGCGGCACACCGGCTTACCGTTCACCAGCACTGCGTCGACGGCATTGTTGAACTTGGCTGTGATCCGCTGATTGTAAAGTGACTGGTCGGCCCTGAGCTCACCATGATCGTAATAGGCGTCATAGCCCCAGCCATCGCCAAACGATCCTTTGAGGCCGAACGCGCCCTCGAGATTGCGGCGGGAGAATTTGAAGTTGAGCATCCGGTCGGGACCGGCATCGTCCATGATTCGGCCAAGCGCGAATGGTCCGGTCACGCCGGCTGCGGCGAGCTGGTTGCGCGCGGTCTGGGTCAGGAACGCATTGTCGGGCATGATCGCCACGATCGGCGTTTCCGGGAAGAAGGTGTAGTTCGACCACATGCGGCTATAGCTGCCGTCCACCCACAGCTTCAACGAATCGGTGATGTCATAGGTGGCGCGCGCATAGACATTGTTGCGCTGATACGGGGAACTCACGGCAACATAATCATAGATGTTCTGGCCGTTGCCGCCGACCGTGAACTGACCATAGGTATCGCTGCCGAGCGGCAGGGGGCCGACGCTGCCATCGGGATTGAAGGAGAGATTATACGGCGTGGCATTGAGCCGCAGGATTGATCCGCCATTATTGATGATGGTGTAGTTGACGTCGCGGGCGAGGACCAGCTGGCCGTCGGCGCGCTGGAACACGCTTGATTCCAGATTGGGGCGGCTCTTGCGGCCGAACGCGCCCTGTTCGCGCATATAATCAGCCGAAATCATGAAATGACCGCGGCCGCCCGCGAATTCCGTGCCCCAGGCGATGTCCGCGCCGTAGCGCGCCGTGTCGCCGCGCGAGGAGACGCCGGTCTGCGCGCCCATACGCCAGCCCTTCATCTCATCGTCGAGGATGATGTTGACCACGCCTGCGACCGCGCCCGAACCCCAGGCCGCCGATGCGCCGCCGGTCACCACGTCGACGCGCTTGATCAGGTTTTGCGGCACAGTGTTGAGATCGCTGGCGCCGTTGAAGCGGTGCCCGTTGAGCAAGGTCAGTGTGCGCACCGCGCCAAGCCCGCGCAGATCGGCGGTCGAGGTGCCGCTGGTCGTATTGCCGGTCGTCGTCGCAGGGGTCGATGTGGCGCGGAACTGGGGGCTGTCGTTCAGGACCTGAGCAACGCTCGGGCGATTGCCTTGACGCAGTTCGGCCTCGCCGATGACAGTGGTCGGTGTCGGCGCGTTGAAGCCGGAGCGCTGAATGCGCGAGCTCGTCACCACGATATCGTCGTTCGATGCAGCGTTGTCGCTCGGCGCAGCCTCGGCGATCGATGCTCCATCCGCGGCATCTGCTGTCTGCGCCGATGCCGGCGCCAGGCTCAAGGTCATCGAAAGCGCGGTGCTAGCGTACCAGAACAAGCGAATGGACTTCATGCATTCCCCCCTTTGTTTGCAGATCGGAAAAAATTCGTTGCATGCGCCCGACTTCATCTCTTTCTCACCGGAAGCCGTTGGCGCGCTCAACATTTAGCGATTATGATAAGATCAGGTTGTTGCAGAGAATGCAATCCTAATTAGATAAAATTGTCATATTTAGAAAATTATCAGCGCGCAATCCGATCAAGCAAAGGGGAATTGGAGTGCGGCCGCGCCACCCTTGCTGCGGCCGCCATGCGGTGTGGTGACCGTTGCATGGCGCGTCGAAACTGAACGCCATTGCAGATCGTGGCCGTTAGGCTCAGAAGCGGCAGGCCGGGCGAGGGACAGGCTTGCTTGGCAAATTCGGGAGTATCGCGCTAAAAGGGGGCTATTATCAGGAGCAGCCAGTGCCAACAGACAATGAAACCTTGATTTCCCTGACCGCCGACATCGTGTCCGCGCATGTGAACAACAACAGCGTCGCGATCGGCGATTTGGCCCCGCTCATCCAAAAGGTGTTCGGCGCGCTTCAGGAACTGGAAGCGCCGGCCGCAGAGGCTCCGGATGAAAAGCCGCAGCCCGCCGTCTCGATCCGCGCGTCGATCAAGCCCGACCATCTGATCAGCCTGATCGATGGGAAGCCGTACCGGATGCTCAAGCGGCATCTGTCGCTGCACGGCTATACGCCCGATGGATACAGGGAAGCCTTCGGCCTGCCGAAATCCTATCCCATGGTTGCGGCCAGCTATGCCGAACAGCGTCGCCAACTCGCGCACAAGATCGGCCTGGGCCGCAAACCCACAGCGAAGGCGGCATCGCCCGAACCAGCGGCGGTGAAGCCTGCGCGCAAGCCGCGGGCGAAAAAGGACGCGCCGGCAAGCTAGGCGTCAGAACGCATTACGGAGCATGCTCCGTCGATATGTGAGGAAGTCGGCAGTCGTGTTTGTCACGATTGCCGACTTCGTCACGCCGTCTCATCGGCCATTGCGCGTGCCGGATGGTCGACCAGATCCACACGGACGACACCGATCATCGATCGTATCTTCTCTGCGATCAGCAGTGAGCGATGATGATCAAGCCTTTGCTCGTCCAGGATGATCGTCAACTGATTGTCATCGGCTTCGGCGTGCAAGCTCACCGGAAGAACGTCCTGAAGCGCAAACAGGCCGAGCACTTTCAACAGGAGTTGTGGTCCAGGGGTCGCGACGACCGTCCATTGCCTCAACGCCGACAATCTGTCTGGATTGAGCTGGGCGGCCGGCATCATGCGTGGATCGCTTCTCGATCCACAGGGGTGCCGATGGCGATCGCATCCTTTGCCAGCCGGTGAGCCATTTCCGCTGGTGGAATATGGTGCGCATCGGCCTGGTCCAGCACCGCAACCAGCCGGCCGGCGATGGCCGCGACGCGATCCTGCACTTCTGCTCCGGTCCAGTTCAGATATTCGGCGGCGACGTTGATGATTCCCCCGGCGTTCACGACGAAATCGGGCGCATAGTCAATGCGGCGCCGGGTCAGGCGCAGGCCGTCCGCTCCGCTGTCGGCAAGCTGATTGTTGGCCGCGCCGCATACCAGTTTCACGCGCAAGCGCGCGATTGCGTGTCCATCGAGCACGCCGCCCAGTGCGCAAGGGGCGAATATATCGGCCTTCGCGTCGAGAATGTCGTCAAGCGCCACAGCCTTGGCGCTCCATTTCTCTTCGGCCGCCCTGACCGCCTCGGTGCGAGGGTCGGTAACGATCAGACGTGCGCCGGCCTCATGGAGAAGGCTGCAGAGCGCATTTCCCACGGAACCCAAGCCTTGGACGGCGACAGTCGCGCCATCAAGCGATCCGCCGGATCGCCGTTGGACAGCGGCTTGCATCGCGACGAAGACGCCGCGCGCTGTCCAGGGGGAGGGATCGCCGCCCGGGCGGTCACCCATTGACGCCAGGCCTGCCACATAAGCTGTTTCGCTGCTGGCGGCCGTCATGTCGGCAACGCTCGACCCGACGTCCTCCGCGGTGATGTAGGTGCCTTCCAGCCGCTGGACTGCGCGACCAAATGCCTGGAACAGCGCCGCGCGGTCAAAATCGCCTGCGGGCCGCTGAAGCACCGCCTTGCCACCGCCGAGCGGCAAGCCGGCCATCGCGTTCTTGTAACTCATCCCCTCGGCGAGCCTCAGCGCGTCGTTCAGAAGAGCATTGTCGTTCGAATAATGCCACAGACGGCAGCCCCCGGCCGCGGGGCCGAGGCGCGTGGAGTGAATCACGATCGCACCGCGAAGACCGCTGACCGGATCCTCGATCATCTCGATATGCTCTGGAAGCGCCGCCTCCCTGCCAACGCGATGGGGCATTTTCATTCTCCTGTTGTCGGGAGAAAATTGCCACGGATTTAGTGGGTGATCTCACTTAATATTGGCGATTATGGGCGATATATGGGATATATAAACTCATTTCAAATGGGATATGAGTTAAAATGACCGATGTCTTGGATGCGTATGAGCGCAAGATCCTGATTGCGCTCCAGCGCGACGCGAGCCTGACCATGGCGGCGCTGGCGGAGGAGGTGGGGCTGTCCGCCACCCCGTGCTACCGCCGCGTCGAGCGCCTTGAACGCGACGGAATCATCACGCGCAGGGTTGCCCTCGTCGATCGCCGGAAGGTCGGTCTGAACGCGCAGGTCTTTGCCCAGGTGAAGCTGAACGCGCACGGTCGCGCCAATCTCGACGAATTTTCCGAAGCCATCCGCGACCTGCCCGAAGTCCTTGAATGCTATGTCCTGATGGGGTCGGTCGACTTCATGCTGCGCATCGTCGCTCGAGATATCGAAGCCTATGAGCGGTTCTTCTTCGACACTTTGTCGCACCTGCCAGGGATCCAGGAGATCAACTCGATCGTCGCGCTGTCGGAGATCAAGGCGACCAGCGCATTGCCCATTTGAAAGCGCGGACAGAGACACAGGCCGGTCTGCCGCAGCCTTGACCCGCAGCCTTGACCCGCAGCGGGAAGAGGTGGGGGCGTCGTCTTTGCGAGGATGAAGGCGGAAATGATCTTGTCGAACGGAGCGGTTCGATCCGATGTGATCTCGACCCGAGCTCGGCATCCCGTGGCAGGCGGCGTGCCGGGTGGCGCTGATTCAATAGCGACAGGAGCCGTGCGACAATGGCGGTGGATGGGAAGCCATCAGGCTTTCCGTCCTGCTCTTTCGCATGACTGGGAAAATATTGGACGTTCCGGGCTGTTGTTCCGATGAAAGCAGCGTGCTGTTCGATGCTGTTATGCCTGCTGTTCCTTGCTGTTATTCAATAACAGCATATTGTCCTCCAAGTTATTGAAAATAAGAAGAAAATTCTGGTCGAAAATCCAACTTAACAGCATGGAAAAAATTACGCCGAAATATCAGCGCGAAACAGCGTGCAAACACGTCGGTCGTCGGACGCGAATCGTTGCGGCTCATCGTGAAAGTGGCGATTGCCCTGACCTTGCCTGGCTTTGCCGTGTCTGTCCGGAAAGGCGGTCGACACGGGCATGTCGGTCATGCGTCGAGGCTGCTGCGGGGATAGTTGGCCGGTAGGTGCTGACGACGGTTCGCGCCCAGCAAGCAATCGCCGCAGCCATACGAGCGGCGAGGGCGGCTGTCGCTGAATGAGCGTCAGCCTCACCTGGTCTAACTGTTGGCATCCGGACGGGCTGTGTGCTTACGTGCCGGGTGCCCTTATCGGCCCCCTCATGATCAGGCTCCAAGCGAAGCACATGTCCTCCTCGTCCTCCGCCGCCCCAAAACCCGTCCGCCGCAAGCAGGAAGACCGGACTGCCGATACAAGACGGCGGATTCTCGATGCCACGATCGGGTGCCTGTACCGAATGGGCTATAGCGCGGTGACAATCGCCGAGGTGGCGAAAGAAGCTGGTGTCAGTCGCGGCATCATTTCCTACCATTTCGCCAGTAAGGCGGATTTGATGGTGGCTGTGCGCGACGCGGTCCATCTCGAAGAGCGGCGGCTGATCGAGGAGACTCGCAAGCGGATCGGGACCGAGGCCTATCTGAAGGAGTTGCCCCGGCATGTTCTCTCGGGGATGCTGCGCGAGCCGGGGATCGCGGTGGACGAAATCCTTCTGGCGGCGCGCGCGGACCCCGATCTCAGCGCGAAGCTGCGCGCGGCCGAAAGCAATATCGAGCACCGCGTCCTGAGCGGGCTCAAGGGCTATTATGCCGAACTGGGCATCGAGCCTCCCGCTAATCTCGCGGTGGCCATGCGCGTGTTCGTGGCCGCGTTTCGCGGGCTTGCCATCACCGAACTGGTCCAGGGCGAAGAGGCCCAGACCGAGGCGAGCGTCGCCTATCTGATGGAATTGTTCGGCCATGTGAACGCTGAGCGCGACCGCGCTCGTTCCTAGGACGGATCGACAGTCATCACCGGACGGCAGGCGGGCTGCGTCGATTCAATCCTGCCGCCGGTCGTGTCAGCGCGTCGGCGGACTGGGATGCCAGCCGGTGCTCCGCCACGCTCTTTGACATGACTGGACAATATTGCGCCTTGTGCCCGCTGGTTTGGCAAGAACAGCGTCAGCTCACCGCTGTCATTGAAAACAAGTGGAAAATCAGCGTTCCAAATCCCGCTTATCAGAGGTGGTTTTTTATTCGAAACAAGGGCGGAAATCGGGGCCGGTGATGACCGCGACTCACACCGCTCATGGTCATGCTCCGACCTTCATGGCCAGTCGCCGACTGCTCAACGCGGCGATGTTCCGGGCATGGGCCTCCCGGTCGATCCGGTATTTCAGGATCGTCAACACTGCCATCAGTGAAAACAGAGCGGCACCGGGACCATAAACGAGGCCGAGCAAGTGCAGGCTGCGCTCCGGCACATCGCCCCCGGCGAGATGCCCGGTGGCATCCTTCGGCAACGCGATGAAACCGAGCAGCAAGCCGGCAACAAGCGTACCGCCCGCCGATGCAGCCTTGTTGGCAAAGGCGTTGCCCGCCGCGAACAGGCCTTCGCGCCGGGTGCCGAACAGCACTTCATGCTGGTCGGCCACGTCCGGCCCCATTGCGTTCATGGCAATTCCGGCCGCGCCCATGAACATGCCCATCATCAGCGCGAAGAGTGTCAACACCGTTGCGAGAGCACTGCCTTCGAACGGGAAAAGGCCGGCAAGGCGCAGCAGTACCGGGGCGGACTGGCACGCCAGCAGCATTGAAATGCCCAGCGCCAGGACCGTGCGCTTCTCCAGCCGCGCGAGCAGCAGGCCACCCAGCGGCGCGCCGAGGAACAGGCCGAAAAACAGCGCCATGGTGACGGCCTGGGTCTGTCCGCCGGTCAGCTTCCAGAACAGCGTATTGGCATGGATTCCGAGCACGCTGTTGACCCCGAAACCGACGAAAAACAATATGTTGGTTGCCAGCACGATGCGGAATGACGGATTGCGCAGGCACTCGGCGAGTTCTCTGGAAAAGGCTGAGGCGGAATGCGATCCGGCCATGGGCGGATGTTCCCGCCCGCGGGTCGCCAGCGCCGTCCGGCAGGCCACCAGTCCGCCGCCGATGACGATCAGTGATAGCGAGATCGCGAACGGCGTATACTGGCCGCGCGCCATCAGGCCTTCGGGCCCGGCGAAGAACACGCCGAAACCGAGCAGGAGTCCGGCGATACCGCCCGACATGAAGAAGAACCAGCGCAGCGTCATCAGCGTGGAGCGTTCGCGATAATCGTCGGAGAGCTCGGCGCCGAGGGCGGTCACCGGCAGCAGGAACAGCGACACGGACACGCGCAGCGCCACCGACAGGACGGCCACCCAGGCGAATAATCCGATGCCGCCGAGCGATACCGGCAGCGAAAAGAGCAATGTGAGACTTAAGGCGATCGGCAGCAGCGCGCCGAGCATGAAAGGAAGCCTGCGGCCAAATCTCGACCGGCAATGATCGGACACCGAGCCGATGAGCGGGTCGGCAATCGCGTCCACGACCAGGCCCGCCGCAATCGCTGCGCCAGCCAGGCCGGGCGCCATCCCCGCGACGCTGGTCAGATAGAAGAGCAGGAAGATGTTGAGCGGGTGCAGCGCCGTGCCGTCGACCAGGCCGCCGACGGCAAAGCCGAGCTTGTGCTTGAGCGGCAGCCGGCGCGCACGCGCCGCCGCTGCTTCGGCTTGACCGGCTATGGTGTCCATTGCGTATCTCCGCGTCATTTGTTCAACTTGGCGAAGAGCGCATGGGTAGCGCCGTCGCGATCGTGGAGCGACTGCAGCCTGAAACCGCGCGGTGGCGTCACGTCGAGGGGAATTGATCCCGCACGGATCACTGCGCCGAATCCCTCCGGTTTGCGACACAGTTCCACCGAAATCCCCGCATCGCCTGCCGGTACCACGCCATCGGCGAAATCGAGATCGAACAGATTGGGCATCACGCGCGCGCGGGCAAAGCCGGGCTCGGCGGGAGCGACACCCAGCACGTGCCGGGAAAGAAAGTGCGTCGGTGATGCCGAAAAGCCGTGGCAGAGGCTCGCCCAGGGCGTGATCGCTTCCCACAAAGTGGATGAGCCGGCTTCGATCATCGGTGCGAACCGCCGCCTGATATTGTCGAGCGCGGTTCCGCCCCGGCCGTGCCTGGCCAGCGCCTCGTTGACGAAATGGCTGTAGAAGGTGTTGGCCACGACCACGCCATGCTCCTCGTCGAGCGGGGTGCCATGGGGAACGACCGGCGGCGCCGGCGTCACCGTTTCGCGGTTCGGGTCGGTCGCCCAGTCGAGCGCGCGCGCGATCCGTTCGGGCACTGCTTCACCCCATAAGGCCAGCGCGGCGATGCCATGCTGCGATGTCCGTTTGATCTGTGCACCGCTGAGTGGATCGACCATATCGACCCACGCGCCGCGCTGCTGGTCCCAATGCTCGGCATCCAGCCTGGCCGAGATGGTGCGCGCGCGCGCCTGATAGATGCGGGCCACCCGCGGGTCCTCCAGCGCGCCGCTGATCGTGGCGGCGGCGCGGTACGCACCGGCCAGTTGTGCGTTGAGTGCCAGGGCCTGATGGTCGCGGCCGAGCCCGGCCCAGTCCATGAAATGCCAATAGGGCATGTCGACCACCAGCCCGTGCGGCCCGGCAACCCGTTCGAACCAGCCGAGCGCCTTGCGTATCGACGGCCAGATCTGCTCCATCGTCGCCAGGTCACCGGTCAACTGCCAGTAATCCGCCGCGCAGAGGATCCATTGCAACGTCCAGTCCGGTATCAGGCGCGCATTGTGACCATGATCGCCGGGCGCGAACATCTGAGTCAGGCCGTCGGGCCGCTGGCTCTCCGCCGCCTGCATCAGATATTTGGCGGTCAGCGCCGATGCGGAGCTGCCGAATGCCGCGTGCGCGGCAAGGTTTTCGACTGTTACATCGCCCAGCCATTGGCGTTGTTCGCGGCTCGGGCAATCCTCCCAGGCATCGTGCATGCATTGCTTGAGCGTATAGGCCCCGGCGGCCCATAGCTTGGTCAGGATCGGATCCGAACATGAGAACCGGCCACGTTCCTCGACCGGGTAATGGGTCTCGATCGCGCCCAGCCGGCGGATGGCGACACCGGACGGCGCGTTGCGCACCACCACATGCATATAGCGGACGGCGCACCACTCGAAACGTCGGAAGCGCTGCCGCCCTGCACGGGCGACATAGCGGCAGAGATGGGCGTCGGTACCAATATAGGGTCTGGGCTCGATCCGCGCGTCTTCGGCAACCTCGCCGAACCACTCGCCGGGCAGTCGCTCGGCGCATGCGATTTCGATCACTTCTCCCCCTTTTGCCTCGATCTCGAAAAAGGGATGGCCCGAGAAGATCCGGCCGAAATCGAGCGTGAACGCGGTGTCGATGCCGTCCGTGGTGCGGATCAGGGTCGATGCCTCGCCATCCCCCAGCAGATCGTCGACCCGGCGCGCGGCGTCGAGTGGCGCGGGCACGAGCTCTTCCTCATAAAGCCGCTTGTGCAACGGCAGATCGGGCAGGGATCGCTGGCCCTTGATCCAGCGGATGCGCCGCGCGTGCGTCGGGAATTCGCGAAGCTGGGGAATTCCCCTTGGTAACAGGATAGGGAAGGGGCGCACGGTCATGCCTTGGTACAGTGATTCCGGGCCGCCTCCGCCGGCTAGCAGGGGCCGCGCGATGTCCCAGGCCGAATCGTCAAAACCCAATGCCGCCCAGTCTGCGGGCAATTCATTGGCATCGTGTGCTTCGATGAAGCCCAGGCTATGGTTGGCCTGCGCGACATCCTGGATCCAGGCGGTCGACTGCGTACAGCGCCATGGCTGGCGCGTGTCGATGACTGGCCCCTCGACCCATAGCCCGCCGTCACCGAACACCGGCTGCCATAGTCCGCGAACACCTTCGTAAAAGGCGGTGTCGACGCCGTAAGTGTGAACGAGCACGGCCATGACATTCCGCCCGGGACGGAGCGCGGGGGCGATGTCATGGGTGTCGTAGCGTTGCGCGAGCGGACTGCACCGCACCGGACCTCGCCCTTGCTCTTCGCCGTTCACATACAGGATGTAGCGGCCATCGACCGTGATGTCGGTGCGAGCCGTGGCGGGCGGCGCCTCAAGCGTCACTTCGGCGCGGAACAGGAACCATCGATTCCTGCCATCATCCCGTGCCGGCAGGTCCCGTGATGCGAGCAGCCAATTCTCGGCGATCGGCTGCTGTGGCGTCCAGATGAACGGGGCACGGAAAAGGGTCATGGTGCTGGCGTCTCTGCGGGTGTCGGGAAGTGCGATATGGCCGCGACCGTCGGGCCGGGACCGGGCTGGTCGATCAATGCCGGAGCCGCGGCGTCACGCCACAGGTGCGGGGTTCGTTCACGAACACTGACAGGATCCCGGTTCGACGCAGCAGTCGCGACGATGTCGTCCAGACCCGTACCGGTCGACTGTTCCGCCGCTGGCCGATCGGCGTCAGCGGCGTTGTGGTTTGCGCAATGACAGGCGCCGCCTGCGAGGCTGCGCTCATGCCAAAAGCCGAGCTCAAGATCGAAAATTTCAGCATCGAGAACGCCCCTCCCTCGTTGGTGGCGATCCGTCACGCGCCCGCGCGACCGCTTTCCTGCGGATCACACACACGCTGTAATAACATATTTACTGGCCGTACAGCCAGTTTATGCGATCACGGGAAGACCGCCACAACGACGGACTCGGTATTTGGTCAGTTCTGGGGCGACGGCGGTGGATTGCAGACATGGACCAGGATGGCGAAATCCTGACCGCCATCATCGGTGACAACCTGGCGAACCTGTTTCAGCCATACAAAGCGGCGCAGGGCTGCGGAGCCCCGGATTGTACGCTCTCCGCAGGCGATCTGCCGTTCCTGATCGACGATGCGGACACCGCGAAGGCTTGTCCCCGGCTCGCCGATGGTCTCGAGGATCTGCTTTTCAACTAGGGCGAGCGTTGCGGCATCGGCCCCGGCCGCTGGCGACGGAGGCGTGAGCAACGCCTCCGGGCTGGCCGTGGCAGGTACCACAACGATTTCATCCTGGCTTGGCTGCGGTCGACAACCGGACCACCAGAACAACCCGAACAGGACAAGCACGGCTAACGTGGCGAATGCCGATACGCTTTTGATCATGCGGGTATCCTGCCTCATACAAAAGTACCGGCCCGACGCTCCGGGCGGCATTTCCCAACGACCATGAATTTGCCGCTGAAGACGTGCCGCCCGAAGAACTGCGAAACTAGCCGGGTCTGGTGACAATCGGTGCTAAGGGCGTCGCGCCGCGACCAGGGAGACCATGTCCTGCATCGGAAACTGCATATCGAGGATATGCAGCCCGACATCGCCAATCAGTATTTGGCCAATCTGGTCCAACACATTCGGCGTGAGTTTGACGATGCCGTGACGGGGATCGGTGGCCGCCATTTCCTCCCTGATCGAGAAGAAACGCATGCGCGGATCGGTCGCGGTGGCGCAAGCGCCACTGTACGCGCCGCTCAGGCGGGTGAAGGACGCGGTCTGCGCATCGTTGCGAACAAAGCCCGACGAGTTCGCCGCCGGCATCAGGAGTGTCCCCTGCAGCAGTGCGCGTCCGTTTCTGCGCGCGTCGGGAGAAAGTGTTGGGTCATCGAGCGTGGCGGGATTGACGCACACGCGCTCCTGTCCGGCGGGAGTCGGGATACGCGTATCCGTTCCGGGGTTTGATCCCTCGACATAGGTGCCGAAAGCGATGAAACAGCCCACTTCTCCGGGCAGAGTGCAGACCGGAACATTGTTGAACGTACCGCCGAGCTTCTGCCCAACCGGTACATTGACCGGGATGCCGGCGAGTATTCCCAAAAGGAGCTTTCCACGCAGTTCAGGCGAGGTGTCGAACCGGCTCTGGATGAGCTTGATCAGCATTTCGCCACCCTGCGAGTGACCGATCAGAACTATTTTGCGGCCCTGATTATAATTCGCCAGATAATAGTCAAACGCAGCGAGAATATCGGACGCCGCCACCTGAATATACATCTGCCGAACAAACTCCGGCAGCACATAGGCACCGATCGTTGCCTGCCGATATTGCGGTGCGAACACACGGCATTCGCTGCTGAACGAAGCGGCTTGAGCTGCCGTTGCCGCCTCGATGGCGCTTGTATCCGTGTTATAGGGATCGGGATTGCCCGGAATGAGATTCACACTGGCCGTCGGGTAGATATAGAAGCAATCGACCGAGCTTGTGGTGGCCGGCGCCCGAGGGGGAACAGGCGCCGACGAACCGTTTGCGAACAACTGAACGGCCTGCAAATCTCGTGAACAGACATCATCGC
The DNA here is from genome assembly GCF_000803065.1 of Sphingomonas sp. ERG5. GTDB lineage: Bacteria > Pseudomonadota > Alphaproteobacteria > Sphingomonadales > Sphingomonadaceae > Sphingomonas. Next base: position 14,049 of record NZ_JSXI01000048.1, on the reverse strand, counting down.
GTCCGGGCAGGCATACCCATCGGCCTGCATTGGCATATTTGGCGTAATTATCTGCGCTGGTGAGCGGCAGCGCTTGGGCGTCCGCCGGACTAAGTCCCGCGGCGGCAGCCAAGAGGGCAACGGCCTCGACAATGCGTCGATACCAGGAGGATGCTTTGGTTTGCCTCAACATGGAAGATCCTTTCCCGCTCTGTGCCGATCAGACTCGACGTCCGATTTCTTGTCCGGCGGGGCTCCGCCAGTGGCTTATGAGCACCGCGATAATGCATGATATTACGCGCAATTCAATTACTAACTGTTCGACCAACAAGTTATGATACCAGGCAGGCACGAAGTGTATTGGTTCGAGCGGGAGAGCCCCGCGCAATGACGTGCGACCGGGCTTTCCCGTCCTCGCTTCAATCTCGCTTTGGCTTCCTGCGCGCCGCCTCCCAGGCGACGACGCGGTCCGCAGCATTGCGCCTGATCGCGGCATAGAAGATGCCGTAGTCGCCAAGATGATAGCTGCCATAGAGAAGGCTCAGCGCGTCGTGAAAGCCCCTCGGTGCAGACCAGGGAATATCGACCTTGAGCAGGCTCTCGTCGCACACTGCGCCGGTCAGATGCGGCGTCAGGGCGGGCAGCGATCGGCTCGTCTTGTCGGCGCTCGGCTTGGGGAATGGCAGGCTGTCGGGGTTGGCGTCGGCGGGTGCCGCACCTTCACTGCGCCAGGTCAGCGGATTGATGCAGATTGCCGGCGGCTGACCGCTACTCTTTTCGCTGCCGCGCCACCAATAGGTCTTGTCGCGCACCAGTTGGAATGCACCGGTGCGCCCGGTCTGGCTGGTGTTCCAGGACAGAATGCAGCCGGTTTGGCGTGGCCCGTCGCAGACCGGCAGGCCGATCGTGCCGAAGTCCGCCGGCGCATAGGCACCGACAACATAAGCGGCGACCAGACGCGCCTGCAGCGGCGTGCCGAGAATCTCCGCCTGAAGCAGCCGGACGGCGTGCATCGCGCCTTGGCTGTGCGCGGCGATCAGGAATGGGCGGCCCTTATTCTCGTGCGCAATGAAATAGCGAAAGGCACGTGCGACATCGGCATAGGCCAGCGCCACTGCCGGGCGGCTTTTGTCCAGCGCGCGCAACGATGCCTGGCGGTAATGCGGTGCGAAGATGCGGCAGCAGCCGTTGAACGCGCTGGCCTGGCCGAGCAGGACAGCGGGGTCGAACTCGGACGGGTTATCATAAGCGACATTCCAGACATCGCTTTGCTGATAGGTGGTCGGATGGATGAAGAAGACATCGGCCGGCGCACTCGCTTCATCGACAGCCGTCACGCCCGGCATGGTCGAGCGTTCGAGTCCGCCACGCCCCGGATAGGCCAGCCATGCATCGGCCCGGGCATAATCGGGCTCGGGCGGAACATGCGCGGCATCGAAGGGCAGCGACGGCGACTCGAAGGTTGCAATGACGGTCGCGACCGGACCGATACCGGCCATGCCGAGCAGGATGGCCGCGCCGCCGCCGGCAAGAGCGAGCAACGCCGCCATCTTCGCGATCCTCCAGCCGCGCACCCTAGAATTGCCGGCGCACGCCCAGGCCGATCGTCCTTGGCCGCAGCGTGATGGCGGCCTCGATCCCGCTGACAACATTATGGTCGAGCAGCGGGGCCTTATCGAGCAGGTTGTTGACGAACAGGTTGACCTGCCAGGATCCGGTGTCGATCAGCACACCCAGATTGACCACGTCATACGACTGTTGCCGTTGCGTGAAATTGTTGCTCAGGACCGGGCCGGTGGGCGTCGTGACGACGAAGCTGTCCTCGAACATCCTCAGGCTGGAACTACGATACTGATAATCGGCCCGTGCCGTCGCGGTGACATCGCCGCTAATCGGGAAGTGATAGGCGATATTGGCGTTCGCAATCCATTTCGGCGTGTCGAGCACAGGCTGCCCCACTTTGGCAGAGACGCCGGTCGCGCTTCTGGAGATCTTGGCATCGGTATAACTTGCCGCGACGCCGAGCGTCAGGCCGTCCACCACGAACTGGCTGCTCAGTTCCGCGCCCTTGATCTTTGCCCCGCCGACATTGCCGCTGAACGAAAAGCCGCAGCCGGGCAGAAAGACATTCTGCTGGATATTCTTCCAGTCGGTACGAAAGGCTGCGGCGTTCAGTGTCAGGCGGCGATCGAGGAATTGGTTCTTGCTGCCGACTTCATACGTCCAGAGCGAGTCCGACCGGTAGCTGATCGGCACCGAGGATAGGCCGAGATTGGCCAGATCGGCCTGGCACTGGCCCGGCGCCACGGCGAACGGATTGCCGCCGCCGGGGCGGAAGCCCTTGGCCGCGCTGGCATAGATCAGCGCGTCGCGGCTGGCGCGGTAGGCGAGTTCGAACTTCGGATTGACCCCGCTCTGACTGGTGTCGGCCACGCCGTGCGTGACGCCGCCGTTGAGCACGCCGCTGCCGCGTGTGTCGATCGTCTGCTTGAGGTGGAAATACCGCAGCGCTGCGGTGGCATCGAGACCCGGTACTATCTCGAAGGTAAGGTCGGCAAAGGCCGCATATTGGGTGAGCTTACTGACGGTGTTGCCGTGATAGACCGTGTCGGTGCCGGTCCCGAGCAAGGCGCCGACTCCGATCGAGTTGACGGTCTGGTCGAGCTCGTCACGCTGATGCGAATAATAAAGGCCGGCGGTCCAGCGCAGCCGCGCGGCGGGATTGGACGATGCCGCACGCAGTTCCTGGCTGAAGGTCTTGGTCGTGCTGTTCGACGCGTTGGGCGAATTGACGCCGTACAGCGCGGGAACCAGCGTCGCGATATAGAAGGAATAGTCGCGGTTGAACCGGACCGACCGGTCGACATAGGCGGTCAGCGATGTGAGATCGACGCCGCCCAGCCGCTTGACCATGTTCAGCGAATAGACGCCGAGATCGTCGTTGGTCGGCTGCGCCAGCCGGAACGAACTCTGCAAATCGGGAAGGTTGGTCCAGAAGGCGCCGGTATTCTTCTGGCGATAGGCCTGGCGGAACAGCGACGGGGTGATGTCGAGCGACGGATCGGGTTGCCACAGCAACGCCGCTTTCACCGCCAGCACATGGTCCGAATTCTGATCCTTGTCGGTCAGGGTGCTGAGCGAGGGCCGCGCGAGCGGCGTCAACGTCGCGGGTGGCGCGGTTGTGCTGGTCCGCACATCGACGGCAGTCGCGTTCGCGACATTGTCGATATAGCCGGCATTGTTGCGATAGAGCACACCTGTGCGCAGCGCGAGCTTGTCGGACAGCGGCAGGTTGAGCACTGCTTCGCCCTGATAGGAGACGCCGCCGTGCGCGGTGGTCGATATGCCCGCCGCGGTATCGACTGTGGTCTTGCCCAGTTCCGGCGCATGGCTGACATATTTGATCGCGCCGCCCATTGCGCTGCCGCCGTACAAGGTGCCCTGCGGCCCTTTCAGGATCTCGACCCGGCTGAAGTCGAAGAACACTGGATCGGCCGCGCCGCTGAACGCGTTGGTCACGCCGAGCAGCGATATGTCGTCGAGATAGATACCGACGGTCGGGCTGGGCGAGGTCGTGCTGACGCCGCGAATGCTGTAGCGACTCTGGCCCAGCTCGGCGCCTGAGAAGGACACGCCGGGCACCTTGCGCAGCACATCTTTGAAATCGCGGGCATTGCCCTGGCGCAGATCTGCTGCGGAGAATGCGGAGACCGACAGCGGAGCGTCCTGCAGGCGCTCGTTGCGCTTGCGGGCGGTAACGACGATGTCGTCGTTCTGGGCTACCTCTTCTTGCTGTGGCTGGGGCTGAACCTGGGGCTGAGGCTCTGTTTGAGCTTGCGCCGATGCTAATGGGATCACGCCGCCGATGGCCGCGAGCGCGAGCGCAGTCCAGGCGGTGGTGCTAAGATGATGTCGCATAATGTCCCTCCGTCCCAACCGGGCGTCCCTCGCCCTGTACGCCGCGCCTGATTGGGGGTCGCGTCGCCTTTTTGGGTATTTCAACCCGATCACTCATCCACGCCTTTTGATCGGATGTTGTTATGCGCGGGGGCGGGCGACTTATGGTGCGCGCAGAAAATCGACCGTGCCGGCGGCAATTTGGCAAGGGCCGGCTTCCATGCGAAGCTGACGCCTGGCACGCTGCTTACCCGAGGCAAGATCAATGGCGCTCGCAGAATTACATGGAGAGGTCCCGCACTATGTGAGCGGACGCTTCGAACACTTTCTCCGCGATGACGAGATCAGCGGCGTTGTGATCGATGGCCGTTCGCGCAGCCGGATCGACGAGCAACTGGTCGGCGACGATCGTCTGACGTTCAAAGTGCAGCTAACCGGGGCCGGCGAATATCAGTTCAACGATGCGCCGACGTCCGAGATCGCAGGCGAATGTCTGGTCATTGCCCATCAGCCGTCGGGGGTGGTCAAGCGCCAGATCATCCTCAGCGATACGGAGGAGCGGTCGGTTACACTGTTCTTCCCCCGTCTCGGCAATGGCCGGATCGCCGGGTTCGAGGATGAAGGGCAGGAGGTTCGCGCGGCCAGCGAATTCCTGTCGCAGCGTCTCCTGTTCCGGCGGTACCAGCTGCCACGTGCCGCGGCGCTTTGTGCCGCGGATATCCTCAATGCGCGCCGGTCGCCCTGGACGCAGGAGCGATTCAAGCGCGCCAAGATCGATGAGTTGACCTGTCTGCTGCTCGATTTTTTCATCGGCCAGTTCAAGCGCTCCGACGATCATGGCCTGACCGAACGCGAAGTCCGTCGGGTGCAGCAGGTTCGCGCGATCATCGCCGAGCATCTCGATCAGCCGTTCGGTGTTGCAGAACTGGCCCGCGCGGTCGGCACCAACCGGACTCGTCTGAACACCGCGTTCCGCGCTTATTATGGCGAGACGATTGGTCAGGCGCTGCAAAAGGAAAGAATGGAAAGCGCGCGCACCTGGCTTGGCGAGGAGACCCTGTCGGTCAGCGAGATCGCCGAGCGTTGCGGTTATGGCCATCTCAGCAATTTCTCGCTGGCCTATAAGGCTTATTTCGGGATGAGCCCATCGGTTGCACGCGACGCTGCCACACAAATAGTGCGGCCCGCATAATCCATCCGCTGCGACCATAAGCGTTTCGCCGGCGTCTCGGCCTAAGGTCGGAGCCATGATGAACCCGGCCATGACCCTGGATCGAGAGATCGCCCCGCTTGTCGCCGAGATGACGGCGTGGCGGCGGCATTTCCATCAGCATCCCGAGCTTGGTTTCGAGGAAGTGGAAACCGCTGCATTCGTTGCCGAGCGGCTGCGCTCCTGGGGCATTGAAACCCATATAGGGGTAGGTGGCACCGGCGTGGTGGGGGTGATCAAGGGTGATCGCTCAGGGCCGGCTATTGGGCTGCGTGCCGATATGGATGCGCTGCCGATCGAAGAACAGGGACGGGCGGCCTATCGCTCGACTCGGCCCGGCCTGATGCATGCCTGCGGCCATGACGGACATACAGCGATGCTACTTGGCGCTGCGCAAGTGCTGGCCGGGCGGCGTGATTTTGCGGGAACGGTCAATCTGATCTTCCAGCCGGCCGAGGAAGGCCTGGGCGGCGCGCAAGCAATGATCGATGCGGGGCTGTTCGAGCGCTTTCCCTGCAACGCGGTGTTCGCGCTGCACAATGCGCCGCCCTTGCCGCTCGGCACGGCGGCGGTCCATGTCGGTCCAGCCTGTGCGGGGGCTGCGCGGTTCCAGATCGAGGTGCGTGGGCGCGGCGGTCATGCGGCGATGCCGCACCTCACCGCCAGCCCGGTATCGGCGGCGGCAGGGCTTGTCGCCCTGATCGAAGCGATACCGGCGCGTAAGATCGTCGCCAGCGGCATGGCAGTGATCACCGTTGCCTCGATCAACGGCGGCGGCGCGTTCAACGTCGTGCCCGATGGTGTGACACTGACCGGGACCGCGCGCGCGTTCGACGCACCCACGATGCAGGCGCTGGAGGCGGAGCTGCGCCGGCGTTGCGCGGGTATCGACCTGGCGCATGACGTGACCTGCGACGTGACGTTCGACATCTTGTTCCCGCCGACCGTCAACAATGCCGGTGAAGCCGCGATCGCGGCCGCTGCCCTGGGCGAGATGCTCGGCGCGGACTCGGTGATTCGCGATATGCCGCCGGTCACCGGATCGGAGGATTTCGCTTATATGCTGGAACGCTTGCCCGGTGCCTATGTCCTGCTCGGCACCCGCACCGCCGGCGATACGCCAATGCTGCATAGCCCGGATTATGATTTTGAGGATCGGCTGTTACCAGTCGGGGCGAGCTTCTTTCTCAAGATGGTTGACCTAAAGCTTGGTGCGGGATGCAAAACGGCATGAGCAAGGGCGGTAACGAGACGTTCGACTATGTGGTGGTTGGTGCTGGCGCGAGCGGGTGCGCCGTTGCCGGGCGGTTGGCTGCTGTGCCGGGCACCCGCATCGCGGTGCTTGAAGCGGGGCGGGCGGGGCGGCTGAAGATCGAGGCGATTCCCGCCGCGACGATCCACACCAACGGCCATCCTTTTTACGACTGGAAGCTGGTGTCGCAGCCCGACCCAAGCCGGCTCGACCGGACCGAGGATTGGCCGCGCGGGCTTGGTCCCGGCGGCAGCACGCGGATCAACGGAACGATCTTCGTTCGCGGTGCACCGGAAGATTTCGACGCGTGGCGCGATCTTGGAGCGCATGGCTGGGGTTATCGCGATGTGCTGCCCTATTTCCGACGGATCGAGACCTGCACGGATGCCGAGTCCCAGGTCCGCGGCGCGACCGGGCCGCTGCACGTGTCGCCGTTGCCCTATGTCCATGAACTCACGCCGCGCTTCATTGCGGCGGCGGGTGAGGCGGGGTTACCGTTCAATCCGGACATCAATGGCGAGCGGCAGGACGGCATTGGCTATGTGCAGAGTTCGGCGAGAAAAGGCCGCCGCCACGATAGCTTCACCGCCTTTCTGGAGCCGGCGATCGCCAACTGTGCTGCGGTCATGCTGCAGGGTGCACGGGCGCGGCGCGTAATCTTCGAGGGCGGTCGGGCGACTGGTGTTGAATTCGAGCAGGACGGCCTGATCCGCACGGTCAGCGCGCGAAAAGGGGTGATCCTCTCGGGCGGCGCGATCCACACGCCGCAATTGCTGATGCTGTCAGGCATTGGGCCAGCGGCGCGGCTGGTTGAGCTTGGCATTCCGGTTGTGGTCGATGCGCCAGAAGTTGGCCGCAATTTGATGGAGCATGCCGGCATCTGGATGGGCCTGAAGGTGACGGTCCCGACCATCAACCAGCAAGTCGGTCTGCTGGGGATGGCGCGAGCGATGCTGCTCTGGCTGGTGGGGAAGGGGCCTGCCGCCGCGCCGACCGCACAGGCGGTCGGCTTTGCCCGAACCCTGGTCGGGGCGCAGTCACCGGATATCCAGATCCATCTGACGGTGTTCGGCCATATCGGCCGCGGCGCCGACCGCAAGCTGGCGCCGTTCCCGATGGTCAGCGTGGTTCCCAGCGTCAATCATCCGCGCAGCAAGGGGCGGATCGATCTGGCGAGCAATGATCCGACCGCCGCGCCGCTGATCTATCCGCAGCTGCTCGACGCGCCCGAGGATCTGGCGACGCTGCGGCGCGGGGTCGAATTGTGTAGCCGTATCGTCGATGCGCCGGCGTTTCGCGACTTTGTCGTGGAGCGGATCGGCTGGCCCGATCTGAGCGGAGACGACGCCGCGGCCGAGCGCGAGATCCGCAGCCTGGCGGGGCCGATCTATCACCCGGTCGGCACCTGCCGGATGGGATCGGACGCCGCATCGGTGGTCGACCCGCAGCTCAAGGTTCGCGGCGTTGCGGGGCTGTTCGTCGCCGACGCCTCCGTCATGCCCCGCCACATCAGCGGAAACACCCAGGCCGTCGCGATGATGATCGGCGACAGGGCCGCAGACCTGATTGGAATGCCCGTATGAATTCCCCCGCCGCTGTCCGGACTTTGCCTGACTGGGATGCACCGTTTCCGGAAACGCTGGGCCATGCCTGGATTCACGGCGAGACCCGGGCGTTCGGCAGTGATCCGATCGTCAGCGTCAATCCGGCGACTGGCGAGGTTCTGGGCGGGTTCGATGATGGCGGGGCCGAGGCGGTCGAGGCAGCGGTGGCCGCGGCGCGCGCGGCTTTTCTTGGTGACTGGGGGCGGATCGGCACGGCCGATCGTGCTGGGCTGCTGCTCGGCTGGGCCGCGCGCATTGCCGAGGAGGTCGAGCAGCTTGCCTGGCTCGAGACGCTCGAAGTGGGTCGCCCGACGGCCGACGCCAAGGCGCTGATTGCGCAGGGACCGCTGCTGATCGGTCATTATGCCGGCATGATCCCCGCACTGGAGGATCGCGCCGACGGCGCGGTGCGGCGGCCGCGCGGCGTGGTCGGGGCGATCACGCCGTGGAATTTCCCCACCGCCAATGTGCTGATCCGTGCCGCGCCGATCCTGGCGGCGGGCAATACGCTGGTGCTCAAGCCATCGGAACTATCGCCGCGCTCCGCCGTGCTGCTCGCGCAGCTGGCGAGCGAAGCGGGCCTGCCGCCCGGCGTGTTCAATGTCGTGCCAGGCGCCGGCCGCACCACCGGTGCGGCGCTGGCGGCGCATCCCGGTGTCGACATGATCGCCTTTACCGGCTCGACCCGCACCGGCCAGGCGATCATTCAGGCCTCGGCATCGCGCTCGCTCAAGCCGCTGATGATGGAATGCGGCGGCAAGTCGCCGCAGCTGGTGCTGCCCGACATGATCGATCAGCCCGAGATCTGGCCCGGTGTCTTTGCCGCTGCCTTCTGGAATACCGGCCAATGGTGTGCGGCGCGCACCCGGCTGCTGGTGCCCAAAGGGGGCCTCGACGCAGCGGTCGAGGGTTTACGCGCCGCCGCGGCGGACTGGCCGATCGGTGATCCGCGCGATCCGGCGACGCGGCTTGGGCCGCTCGCCAGCCGCAACCAATATGAGGTCGTTCAGCGCTTCCGCGAGATTGCGCGCCAGACCGGGCGGGTCGTGTCGCTGTCGGAGGTACCCGGTGGTCTGTCGGCGGACGGCTTCTATGTTGCGCCGGAACTGGTGCTCGATCCGGCCCAGGATGGCGCGCTGGTGCAGCAGGAGATATTCGGCCCGCTGCTGACGGTACAGGAATATGACGATGCGGAAGAAGCGATCAGGCTGGCCGATAATGGCCCTTATGGTCTCGGCGCAACCGTCTGGGGGGCGGACCGGGACGCGGCCGAGCGGATCGCTGCCGGCCTGTCGGTCGGATCGCTGGACGTGATCGTCACGCCGTCAGCCCGGCCGGGTCTCGCGCTCGGCACGCCGTTTGAACCGCGCAAGCAATCCGGCTTCGGGATCGAGGGCGGGCTGGCGGGCCTTGCCGCCTTCACCGCGCCACAGGCAATTACTTATGTCGGGTGAGCGGTTGCTGGAATCGCCGGCCAGCCTCGCCGCGCTGATCGTCATCGGGACCGGCGCAATGACCAGCGCCACGCTGAGCCCGGTGATGCTTGGGCTGTATATCGACGAGCTTCATCTGACTGCATCGCAGGCAAGCCTGGCGCTCGCGGCGGAGAATGGCGCTTATGCGCTCGGGCTGCTGCTCTTCTATCTCATCCTGCACCGGGCGAAGCGTCCGATGCTCGCCGCGACCGGGCTGGTGGTAATGATCGTCACCAGCCTGCTGACAGCCAGAGCAGGCGGCTTCGTGCCGCTGCTTGCAATCCGCGCCGCCTTTGGCCTGGCGATGGGCTTCACCGCATCGACTGTGTTCGCCGCCTATGCCGGGCGCGCCGATCCGCAACGGGTCTGGGCGATCGCCACCTTCGTCAACCTGACCTATGCCGCCGTCCTCCTGACCTTGTCGGGCTGGATCGCGCAGACGTTCGGCTTGCTGGGGATCGTCGCAGTGCTGGCAATGGTCGCGGTGATCGGCCTGATCTGTACGCGACTGATCCCGCCCGCACCGCCGCTGGCGGCACTGGCGAGCAAGGTGGTGGAGAGTGGCTGGACGATCAATGTTCCCGCGATCTGTGGCGCGCTGGCGCTGCTGTGCCTCTATGCCGGTCACACCACCTTATGGTCGTTCCAGGAGCGGATGGGGCTGGCGGTCGGTCTCGATCGCAGCCAGGTCGGCGTGCTGCTGGGGATTTCAGTGCTCGGCGCGATCGCCGGAGCGATATTGTCGATGACCGCCGGAAGCCGTTTCGGTCAGCGCGGTCCGAATGCGCTCGCCTTTGCCGGGCTGATCGCGTCGGCGCTGCTGCTCGCGCTGCCGGTCATGGCCGCCTATGTGGCGGGTGCGGTGATTGTGAAGACCGCCTGGTTCTTCGGCCTGCCCTTCATCCTGGGCGCGCTGGCGCGGCTCGATCGCAGTGGCCGGTGGAGCAGTATGGGCGCGGCACTGCTCGCGCTGGGATCGGCAATCGGCCCGGCGATCGGTGCGACGCTGGCCGGTTATGGCGCGCATATGATCGGCTTTCTGGCGGCCGGCCTGTACCTGACCAGCTTCCTGTTCACCGTGCCGCTGCTGGCAGTCGAGCCCTCCAGCGATCGGCGCTGAGATCATGCCGTTGTTCGTCGAGAGCTATGAGGAGGCCCGCAGCGCATTCCGTACCGCGATGGCCGCACTGGATGGCCGCCTGAGGTGTGCGATCATTCCCGGGACGGGCGTGCGCGGTGAAGAACTGACGATCGACTGGGCCGTTATCGGGCCGGAGCGCGCGCCCGGCACATTGTTGTCGATTTCGGGCGTGCATGGCGCGGAAGGGCAGGCGGGATCCGCTGCGCAGCGCGCCTTTGCCGCCGCACTCGACCCCCGCGACCTGGGCAATGACTGCAATGTGGTGATGATCCATACGCTTAACCCTTGGGGTGTTTCGCACGGCCATCGGGTCGATGGCGACAATGTCGATCTCTCGCGCAATTTCGTCGATTTCGATGCCGCGCTTCGGCGCAACCCCGATTATGCGCGGATTCACGATATCGTTTGCCCAGGCCGCTGGGACGACGGTTTGTCGGGCCGTGTCGGGGCGCTGTTCCAATCGCTCAGCAGCGAACTGGGCGCAGGGGCGGCACTGACGGCGTTTACCGGCGGGCAGCATAGCCATCCGGATGGCATCGGCTTCGGCGGAGCTCGACCGTCGCCGTCGCACGATGTGTTCAAGCGCATCGTCGATACCGAACTCAGCGCCTGCCGGAATATGGCGTATCTGGAATGGCATACCGGGTTCGGTGACTATGGCCGGCCACTGGTCGTTGCGCTCGATGCACCGGGCTCGGCGGCGCGGTGCCGGATGGCAGGCTGGTGGACTGATCAAGGCCTCCAGAGCGAAGATGAGGCCTTTGATTCGGGTGAAACACCGGATTGGTCAGGCCTGTTGCTGCCTGGCCTGCGCCGATTGGCGCCGCACATCGACATTGTTGGAGCGCCGATCGAGATCGGCACCGTCTCGAACTTCGCCGCGTTTGAAGCCGTGATGATCGACCGGTGGCTGCGCTTGGGGCGTGAACCGGAGAATGTCGGTCTGCGCTCCATACTACGAGCGAGATTACGGGCGGCTTATGATCCGGCTGACCCGATATGGCGCCAGCGCGTGGTCGAGATCGGCGGCACGATGCATGCTGCGGCCTTGCGGGGCCTCCGCGCCTGGCGGGAGGAATGACGACAATATGGCGAATGCCCAGACGGCCGCCCCGCAAGTGAGCGGCCCGCTCTCCGTTAATTAACAATAACCGGGAGAAGCGTGATGCTCTCCGCTCTCCTTCCCGATGAGAACGGTTGTTGCGACAATCGTCATGACAAACAGTCGGGCGGACTGCTGATAGTGGCTCGTCCGGTACGACATTGTCATGATCGGTGGAGTATTAGTCTCGCGGAGCATTGGTTTATGAAGTACTTATAAGACAGCTACATAGAATAGCATGTTGTATTCGGGTAGGCATATCATCTAGGGGGCGCCAAATTGTCGCCGTAATAGGGCGATCGACGTCGCCCATCGGGCAGGCTAAAATTTCACCGTGCTCTAACCCATGGACACACCTGGGCATATCTCTCCGCGCTGGCCTCCAAAAACCAGCGCTGAATCAAAATTGCCTCAGGCCCTAGGGCACTTCCTTAATAGCAGTGATCAATTGGATTGCCCTGATCTCGATCAACCTCAACTCGATAATGATTTACCCTTGGAAGCAGGCGCCGCCCGAAGGTCAAATGACCGTCGGGACTATGGCGAGGCGTGCAATGATCATTTTCGCACCTCTTGCCCAGACCTTCTGTTTCTTGAAGTGGGCGTCACGCTGGCGTGATATTCTGTCGGGTCAATTTCTCTCGTTTGAAAGATCACTCGATCGCGTAATCAGCGCCGGTCTGAAGCAATTTTGTCATGTAACTGCACTAGGGACGACGGTGCCGCGCTGGGCGGGTAACGTCGTGTTGGAGTAGCATGGCAGCTCTGCAGAAAATACTGCGCAGAGTGGGCCTCGCATTGAGGCGACGCGGTGTGCTGGATCAGGATATCGAGGATCTCGTCCAGGACGCCTATGTGCGGCTTGAACAATATAGCGCCGACCAGTCGGTGCGCGAGCCCGAGGCCTTTCTCGTGCGTGCTGCCTATAATCTGGCGGTCGATGCGGGCCGCCGTCGTACCCGCTCGCCGGTAGTCGATACCGAACTCGACTTCGACGTCGCTGATGACGCGCCCCGGCCTGATGAAGCCTGGGGATCGAAGCAGCGCATCGAACAGCTGAAACGGGCGTTCGACGCGCTTGACCCTTTGACAGCCCAGATGCTGCGCGCGCAAAGGCTTGAAGGACTGCGCGTGGATGAAATAGCCCGCTATCATGGGCTCACGAAAAGCGCAGTCGAGAAGAGGCTCGCCAAAGGGATGGTTTTTCTGACGCGATGGATGGGCGAGCAGTGAGCGGTAGTAACATCGCGCCGCGGTCCGGCGACGCCGTTGCGGCGGAGGCGGCGCTGTGGGTGGTGCGGACCGCCGGGCCCCGCTTGTCCGGCCAACGCGATCCAGGGTTCGAACGTTGGCTGGTCGAGCATCCAAGTCATCGCAGCGCCTTTGTCGAGGCATCGGCGCTGTGGCGCGATTTCGGCGTTGCGGTTGCGGGCGATCGGGCCGGAGCGCGCGCCACGCCCGCACGGCGCTGGTCGTGGCCGAAATTGACGCCGGCTTATGGCTGGTCGGCCGCGCTTGCGGTTTGCCTGTTGCTGTTCATCGGCGTTCAGCGCCATTTCGCTGCGTCGCCCGTTTATATGACGGCGGTCGGCGAGCAGCGCTCGATCCGGCTGAGCGACGAAAGCCGGGCGGTCCTCAACACCGACACCCGGCTGGAGGTGGAGTATACCGATGCCGATCGCCGAGTCATTCTCGATCGCGGTGAGGCGTTGTTCGAGGTCGCGCATAATCCCGATCGGCCCTTTTATGTGGAAGCGGGCGACGATTATGTGCGCGCCGTCGGGACATCGTTCACGGTTCGCCGCGACCCGAGCGGTGTCGAAGTGACCTTGCTGACCGGTAAGGTCATCGTCGGCAAGATCGCGGCGGCGGCCGGAGCACCCCATCTGACGTTACGGCCGGGTGATCGCCTGAAGCTGAACGGGGCTGGCGCGGCGCCGATCATCGATCGCCCGGTGATCGATAATGTCACGGCATGGCGACGAGGCGAATTGGTGTTCGACGCGACGCCGGTGCCCGCGGCCATTGCGGAAATGAATCGCTACAGCAATCGGCGTATCGTGCTGCGTGACGGTGCCGATGTCGCGCGCGCGCGCCTGAGCGGCGTCTTCGACATTGGCGAGAATGAGAATTTTGCGAAGACTTTGGCGGCGATCTACGGACTGAAGGCCGCCAAGACGACCGATGGCTTCGTGATTTCCGGCCAATCCGCAGCATCGCCCGCGCGGTAAAAAAATCCCGTTTCACCGGTGCGGTTTCGGTTGCGTCGTTCGTCCTCGGTTCAGGCGGCAAGAGCGCCGGGCTGATACGTGCGCTGGCGCGGGCCTTGTCATGCGTATTTAACTCTGACTCTATTTGAGAGTCCTGGAGTAGCGCAGTTATACTAAAG